>OZ255629.1:3230000-4530571 GCA_965276785.1 Acetobacteraceae bacterium | reverse complement strand
GCAGGCTGCGGAAACTCACCAACGCCGGGCGATGAATGGCATGTCGTCGCCGTTGTGGAAGCGGATTTCGCCGGTGAGGGTGCCATCGTCAACGAGGTCGGTATCACCGTGGCCTGATACCAGAGGCCCGAGATTTTGACCTCTGCCCATGCACGTTCTCCGACTGAGCGTATGACTTCTGGGGCACGGGTTAAAGCATTCCAGGCAGTGCAGGTTGCGACGAGGATTGCGCCATAGGTATTCCAAACCTGATGGCTGAATTTATTGGCTCGCAAATAGGCCCAAATATTCTCGACCGGGTAGAGTTCGGGAGCGTAGGGCGGCAGGGTGAGCAGAACAATGTTGTCGGGGACGTCCAGCTTGGGTGAGCGGTGCCAGCCCGCTCCGTCGATGACCAGCACTGCAATGGCACCGAGCGTAACGCAGGTGCTGATCTCGGCCAAATGCTTGTTCATGGCGTCAACGTTGACGATCGGCAGCACCAGCGCACTGCCGACGCCGCGCAGCGGGCAGACGGCGCCGAACAGATAGACCCATTTGAACCTGTGATCTCGCAAGGCACGCGGGCGGGTGCCGCGGCGGGCCCAGATGCGAGTCAGCGTGCCTTGCTGTCCACCGCGCGCTTCGTCGCTCGGATCAAGCCCGAGGGCAGGCTTTGGAACCAAATCTCGACCGGCTTGCCGGCGTGCTGGGCGCCGATCGCGTCGCGCGCCAGGCTGGCGAAGTTTTTTTAAAAGTCGCCTGCGCCGCAGCATCGGTTTGCGGATGCACCGGCCGAACTGAAATCCGGCGATAGCCCAGCCGGCGCAGCAGCTTGCCGACGCTGCGCTCATGCAACTCGACCTTGAACTCGCGCGCGATATGCGCCTTGAGGTCCACACGACGAAACCGCACGACGCCGTCCTCGGCCAGGTTGGCACCCTGTTCCAACCAGCGGACCACACGGCCCTGCTCGACCCAGCTCAGGCTGGCAGGCCGACCGCTGCGGGCCTGATCGAGAAGACCGTCCAGCCCCGCTTCGTTGTAGCGATGCACCCAGTCACGCAAGGTTTGCCGGTCCATGCCGCAGGCCTGAGCGGCCCCCTTCCGGCTGGAGCCATCCAGCACCATGGCAATGGCCAGGATGCGCCACGCCTGCTTGGCATTCTTCGAGCGCTTGGCTGCCAAACGCCATTCGGCCGGGCCAAGATCTGTCCGTGTGATAGCCACCGCCACCATGTCCGCCTCGCGAAATCGATCCACACACAACCGAATCACGTCAGCCTGAACTTGGGAATTCCAAACGGAATCAAATTTTTGGGCCGATGGTATTAGATGTGTGTCGCTGCTGGTGTCTGCCTGCTTTCGCGTCTGCCCGCTGGCTTGCTGGGCCGCTACGCGTGCGCCGGCTGCACGTGGCGGGCAATCGACCAAGCACGCTGCGCGTCCAGGCCTTCTTGCCGTCATACGCACGGCCATGCCGCAGCAGAAACCCGCTCAGCTGCTGGCGGCCGCGGCGCACCGCCTGCACCGCAACCATGCGCGCCCGTACCAGATCGCGCATCGCCTCATGCGCCGCGTCCGGCACCCAGATCGCCCGCAAGTCGCCCGCACAATGCAGCGGGGCCAAACTCACCGCGTCCCGCCGGTCTTGACCCGGTCGCCCGCCCGGCGCGGGATCAGCCAAGCTGCGACAACAGCGCACGCATAGCCCGCCTGGATCAAGTGCCGGTGCACGCCGTCGCCGCAAGGCCCGGCCTCGTAGCAGAAGCTCAGCCGTTCGTGCTTGCGCCCGAACTTGGCCAGACGCTTGTCCAGCGCCGCCGGTGTCGTCTCAATCGTGCCAACAAACGCGGCCGCGTCGCGCAAACCGCCCCGGGCAATTGCAACCGCAATCGTCGCCTTGTGCACGTCAAGCCCGATCAATGGGGTAACCTCTTCCATGACCCGTCTGCGATATGCCTCAGGCTCGGCACCGGCCCATCCGGCGCAACCCTCGATATCGGCATACGTCAGCAAGGCGGCTCACCCACCCCGCTGACGGACATGAGGTCTAGCTGTCTGTTTAAGAGGCTGATTCACGCTTCAGGTTGAGCCAACCTGAAGCGATCGGGCTTTAATGCGCCGCCTCCCTCCCAGCGGCGGCCGCCTCCGCCACGCCAGCCTGGCAGAGCATGCTCTCTGCGCCAGGCTGAGCACATGGCGAGCGGCGTGCATCCATCATGCTCATGAACGCGCGCTGAATCGCGGCGACCGCTGGCTGACGATAGGCAAACACCGGGTCGCGCTCAGGATGCACAAGCATCGTCGCGTTGGCCTCGAACACGAGCACTCGGCCGTCCGGCAGGAGCCCGAAATCGATGCCGCCGTAGTCCAACGCAAGCTTCCGGCCGATCTGTTCGACGGCGGCCCAGGCCTGGTGCCCAATAGCTGCTGCCGGGTCTGCCAGAAAGGCCCGCTCCTCCGCACGCCTTGCCTCGCCTGTCTCCATGCCGGCGGTCCAATAATGCACCAGCCACGTGGGTGAGATTGCCAAATGATATGCAAACGCCTGGCCGTCCACGAAAATCACCCGGTATTTGCGATACCAGCCATCCTGCGACCGGAAATCAATGAACTGCGTCACGTAGCAACCGTGCTCGGAGCTGGCAGCCAAATGCTCGGCGCAATCGACTTTGATGACGCCTTGGCCGCCGTGAGCACCGAAAGGCCTGAGCAGCACCGGCAGCTTGATCTGTGCGGCTGCCACTGCGTTCGGCAAATCCCTCTCAGGCCGCTCGTGTCGGATGGTGGCTGGGACTAGGGCATGCGGCATGTCCGCCAACAGAGCAGGCAGCTTGTCCCTGGCTGTATTTGCAATCGCTTCGAAAGCATTAAGCGACGGGTGCGCCATGCTGTTCAAGAAGCTGGAAACGTGCGTGGCGATCTCGGGCATGAAATCAGCGTCGCCAATGGCATTGAACACCAGGTCGTAGGGAGGCAGATCGGCTATCTGACCCGGCGTTGCATATTCAACATACCAGCGGACCAAGGTGACGCAGCTTTGTGGCATTAGATGTCGCAACGGGACGTTGCCAGTGTCCGCAGCGGCCAACACCAGTATACGGTGGGTCTCCTGTCGCGCGGCCTCGATAAAGACCTGCTTGCTTCGATACGCTGTATCCCGATGGTGGCGAGCGGCGACTGGGTCGGCTTGCGCAAGAACTGCCGATAGGTTCTGATGCGCCGAAAGCAGGGTTGCATCCAATGCCAATGCCGCGCGGCAGGGGGCTTCGGCGTCACCAAGCCGCTCTAGCTTAACCAGCACCGACCCCAAGTTCGCCTGCGCTTCCTTGTTGCCGGGATCCAGCGTGACAGCGCGCCGCAGACAGCGCTCCGCTTCTTCCAGGCAGTCAAGTTCGGCATAGCATCCGGCGGCACTGACGAGGATGCCTGACCGCTTGGGCGCGAGCCGGGCAGCCTGCATGAAGTCGCTCGCGGCATCGGACCAGTCGCCACGCTTTTGGTGGACTGCCGCCCGTATCAGCCACGCATCGGTGAGCCCGCCGTCCCGCTCGATTGCCTCGCAAGCTGCAGCAAACGCCCCCGCATAGTCCTGCTGGTCGAGCAGAGCCTGGGCGAGATGGCAGCGCAGTGAGCCGAGTTCGGGCTGCTGGTCCGACAGTAGACGGAAAAACTCGACGACGTCTGACACCAACGGCACCCCTCAAGGACAGCCAATCCTCTCAGCAAAAGCTTTCTCTCGAATTAATTGCACGAGCGCGGTCGTGCCCTAACCCGATGTAAACGTCTCGCCTGCAACATCGCTGAATGAAGTGGATCGTGTTGCTTTCCGTTCTAGCGGCGGTCGTACCGGCTCACGCGAACCCGTGCGAGACGGAAGCCCATGCAGCGGAGCAGGCGCTGAGCGTCCCGGCTGATCTCCTGCTCGCGATTGGCCGGGTCGAAAGCGGCCGGCGCGACCGCGATGGGCGGGTTGCGCCGTGGCCCTGGTCGGTAAACGCGGCCGGAGAAGGGCACTTTCTTGCTTCGGCCAACGAAGCCATCGACCTTGTTCACACTCTGCAGGCACGGGGCGTCCGGTCCATCGACGTCGGGTGCTTTCAGGTAAACTTGCAATACCATCCAAACGCGTTCTCGTCTTTGGCCGACGCCTTCGATCCTTCCAGCAATGCGAGCGCGGCTGGGCGAATTCTCAGTGGCCTCCGGGCCTCGGTTGGGAGTTGGGAACGAGCGGTTGCCAGCTACCACTCGGCCGACCCAACGCTCGGATTGCCTTATCTGCGACAGGTGATGGTCTCTTGGCACGGTGGCGCAACGATGGCGCAGCCGCCAATGTCGCAGGTCGCCTCGCTGGTCCAGGTCATCGTTCCAGGTGCGTTTGCGACCGCGACAAAAGGGGCTTTCGGGTCTTTCACGACGACACGTTCCTTCGGGCCGCACCGGCCGGTGGTGATTGTCCCCGGTTTATACCACTCTTAACGTTTTCCTCATCTTCTTCTGATTGAATGGGCCAAGTCCGCCTGCATTGAGGCAGGCCACGCCGACAGAAGGTCAAAGCCAATGAGTTGAACGAGCACTTCCATGAAGGGGGTGCGCTTAGAAGGGGTTTGTTATGATCGAATACATCAAGATTTGGCTGGAACTGAAAGCAGACCGCCGGGCCGTGACCGCTCTGGAGTATGGCTTGATCGCGGCTTTGATTGCGGTGGCGATCGTCTCAAGCGTGACTGCACTCGGCACGAAGCTAGGGGCCGTATTCAACAACGCCGCAAGTAGTCTTTAGGCCGAATAGGCGCGCACGCGCAGCCGCATGTTCTCATCCAGGGGCTCTGAGCTACGAAGCGACTGAGCCCCTGCATAAGCCAGGACGGCCGCGCTATGGGTTGGCGTTAATCCAAAAGGATGGGAGTGACGGATGAGGGACGAAGCGATCTATCCAGCCCTGCAATGCTTCGTTCCGTTCGTGGGATTGGCACTTTTCGGTCTGGCATGCCTGCAAGATTGGGCAGCGCGCCTTGTTCCAAACCAGGTTCCCGCCGCGATTGCCGCCGCTGGCTTCTTGGGCCGCATTATGGATCGGACCGCAGCCGCGGCTTTGCTTGCGGCTGCAATCGTGTTCGTTATCGCCGCTTGCTGCTGGAAGCGCGGCTGGCTGGGCGGCGCAGATGTCAAGCTGTTCACCGCAGGCGCCCTGCTTGCGCCGCCATCAGGGGTGCCAACGTTTGTGCTTGCGTCGTGCTTAGCGGGTGGCGTGCTCGCCGTGCTCTACGCTGGTCTCGGACACGTCGTACCGCCGCCGAGTATTGCTCGCCCAACCAATCGGGTGCGCCGCTATCTGCGTACCGAGCAGTGGCGATTGACCCGGCGTGGCCCGCTTCCTTACGCGACGGCCATCGCCGCCGGCCTCTGCTTCGTCCTTCTGAGGGGTTGACCGATGCTGCTACGCTTTGCCGTCTTTGGCCTTATGGCCCTGGGACTCGGTGGCTTTGGAACCGTGGTGTGGATTGCAACGAGGCCGCCGTCGGTCGCTCACGTCGAAACACCCAGCAGCCCGCCCCTGCCGAGGCGAACCATCCTTGCAGCAGCCGGCCCACTTCGCGGCGGCACGCTTCTCAAGCCCGGCAACTTGACCGCAGTCGAGATCACATCGCCTCCGGCTGGCGCGCAAGATGACACGGCCGCCGGACGCTCCGATTTGGCCGGGGCGATGCTGCGCCGCAGCTTACTCTCGAACGAACCGGTTCTGCTCACCGACGTCATCCGTCCGGGAGATCATGGCTTCCTCGCGGCCGTTCTCGCGCCGAATATGCGTGCTGCAAGCGTTGGCGTCGATAACGTCAGCGGCAGCGCCGGCCTGATATGGCCGGGTGACCGGGTCGACCTCATTCTGACGCAAACTCTCGACGGGCCGGCCCTGCCAGCGTCTCATCGCGTCGCCGCCGAAACGGTCCTGTCGAACGTGCGCGTGATAGCGATCGACCAGATGCTTGCGCGGGGCGTCGCACCAAGCGGGGACGCGGGCGCCAACTCAAGCCGGACTGTCACGCTCGAAGTCACGCCAGCGCAAGCTGAGCGCGTCGCGGTTGCTACCCGGCTGGGTCGACTTTCGCTCTCCGTCCGCTCCGCCGATATGCCTGACAGCCCATCCATAGCCGACCATGGTCCTCCATCGCCGGTCCAAACAACCTGGGGCGGTGATGTTTCGCCGGCGCTCGGTCGCCCCGCTTCCGTGCCCGATGCCACGGTCACCACCTTGCGCGTTTTTCAGGGCACCGAAGGCAAGGAGTTCAAGTTTTGATGTCCCTCCGTTCTCTACTTACTCTGGGCGCTCTGCTGGTTTGTACGGCGGCCCGTCTGCCGGCGTCCGATGGCCAATCTCTGGCGATTGAGGCCGGGTCGGGCCGCGTCATCACTCTCACCGCGCCGGCCGCAAGCGTGTTTGCGGCTGATCCCAAGGTGGTCGAGGTTCGCCCCGCCAGCCCGACGAGCTTGTTCGTGTTTGGAGTCGGAGCCGGTCACACGACGGTTGCGGCGATGTCCTCCAGCGGCCAGCCCATTGCCCAATTCGACGTTACTGTTGGGCCAAACGGCTACGCGGCGGCCGCGGCATCTAGCCAGATTGCGAGCACCCTGCCGGCGTCTGCGCTATCAGCCCGCGTCAGGGCCAATGGCCTTGTGCTTGACGGCCAAGCTCACAGCCCGAGCGAGGCTGAGAACGCCGCGAGTATCGCACGTGGCGACCTGTTGGAGAAACAGAAGCTCGATAACCGGACCAGCGTAACAAGTCCGGTGCAAGTCAATCTGCGCGTCCGAATTGTGGAGATGGGCCGCAATCTCACCCGAGAACTCGGTGTAAATTGGCAGGCTTTGGCAAACGTTGGGGGGCGCTATGGAACCCTTGCTTACGCGGCCGCACCGCAACTCGCTGTGGCGGCAACATCGGCACTCGCCGGTGGCTACAACTTCAATACCCTAGGAAAGGCACTCGACATCAACGGCGTCATTGACGCACTCGCGCAGGATAGCCTGGTCCACATTCTAGCAGAGCCCAATCTCACCACGATGAGTGGCGAGCCGGCAAGCTTCCTCGTTGGCGGCGAATTCCCGATCCCAGTCGCCCAATTTGGCAACACCGTCAGCATTGACTTCAAACAATATGGCGTCAGTCTGTCCTTTGTTCCAACGGTATTGAGCAACGGCCGGATCAGCCTCCATGTTCGACCGGAAGTGAGCCAGATCACCAATCAAGGGGCGTTTCAGTTGAATAGTGCCGCGACGGGAACGTCAATTGCCATCCCTGGTTTGCAGGTTCGGCGAGCGGATACAACGGTCGAGCTCGGCAGTGGACAGAGCTTCGCCATCGCAGGACTCCTACAGGATACCACCACCATTACCCAGAACGGCACGCCGTTTCTGGGCGACATACCTATTCTTGGCGCACTTTTCCGCTCAGACAGCTTTCAACGGAACGAGACCGAGCTCGTCATCATGGTGACACCGTATCTGGTTCAACCTGCCAGTAATCCCGCGGCTTTAGCCGCTCCGGATGATGGCTGGCGGCCACCAAACGACTTGGAGCGGATTTTGCTATTGCGGCAAAAAGCTCGGGGCGCGACGCAGGCCGCAGCTCGCCCGAACATTCCAGGCGACGCAGGATTCATAATTCAATGAAAACTTCCGCTCTGGTGGTCGTAGCGTTGACTTTGCTTTGTTCGTGCGCTGCAGAGGATCCCTACTCGCGAGAGGGTGTCTGGCGCCCGACTGGTGCGAACGATGCCAACTTACACGCGATGATTTCAGACCCGGACGACTTGATTACCGGGGCAGCCGATAGCCGGGCCGACGGTGAAGTGGTCGCGGCTGCCGTCACTCGTTACCGAGCAGGAAAGGTCAAGAGTCTAAGCGACGCTTCTGCTTCCAAGATTTCGCCGATCACGCTCAGTGGTGGTGGCTCTCCGCTCGCAGCATCGGATAGCGAGTGATGGCGAGATCGGCGGCCGTTGCGGCCAGCACCAGCGAGTCGCAACGTACAGATCGCGTTCCCCTGCTCGCCTTTATCGCTGATGGCGAGAGCGAGGCGGTGTTGCGCGAAGGCCTATCTCAAGCGGTGCCCAGCGGCTTTGAAGTTCATCGCGGGAACGTCCGGACCGCGCTTGCCAGCTTGGCAAAAACATCGACGCCGCGTGCGCTTATTGTTGATATCACGGGTGAATCCCATCCACTTGCGCTACTCAGTGACCTAAGTCACGTCGTCGAGCCGGATGTCCAGGTGATGATCGTTGGAGAGCGCGAGGACGTCGCCTTCTACCGTCAAGTGACGCGTACGCTGGGAGCCGCAGAATATCTCTACAAACCGCTGGTGGCTGAAATGGTCGCCCGGCATTTCGGCGCGCAGATTACTCATCAACCGCCGAGTAGCGGCACTCTCGGTGGCCGTATGGTCACGATCACCGGTACGCGCGGCGGATCGGGAGCCACGACCATGGCGACCAATCTCGCTTGGTTTCTGTCCCAGTCGTCCAGACGACACACGGCTTTGCTCGATACGGACCTTCAAACCGGTACAGCGGCAATGATGCTTGGGGCGCAAGCCGGACCAGGCTTACGGTCTGCCTTGGAACAACCGGACAGAGTTGACGAGTTGTTCATCGAGCGGACAGCGATACCTCTAGCCGACCGGCTGCACGTGCTTGCTGGCGAAGAAAGCGTCGCGGACCGGTTTGACTACGCTAGCGGCGCCGGAGAGCGCCTGATCACAATGCTAAGGCGGCGCTTTAACTTTATCGTGGCGGACGTGCCGTTTCCCGGCTCGAATCTGTCTCGCGATCTCCTCAATCTCGCCCACCAGAGAGTCCTCGTCACAACGCCAACTCTGGCGGGCATCCGAGACACGCTGCGTCTGGTTGGTCTCCCAGCCGGAGCGGCTCAAGCACGGCGTGCGATCATTGTTCTCAATAGAGTGGGCATGCCCGGCTCCCTAACGAAGCGGCAAGTAGAAGACGCATTGTGTACAAAAATCGATGTTGTCATACCCGATCAGCCTCGGTCACTTGCTGCCGCCGAAAGCCTCGGGGAACCGGCAGCAAAGGCACGCGGCGGTTTTAGAGCGGGTATTATTGACTTGGTTAAACACGTGACATTCGGCCAGGAGGCGCAGGAAGCGAAGCGAAGCCGCTGGCTGTGGAGCCGATCTTGAGCGGATTTGGGCGACGGAGCGCCGTCGAGCAGCCACCGGCCGTCACAACACCAGAGGTAATCGTGCCCGTTCGGCCGAACGCCGGGTCGGCTTCAGCTGCAGAACTTCGTCAACTCTGCATAGCTAGACTCGATCCGGGTTCCATCGCCGGAATGGCGCATGACCGCCTAACCGCGGAGGTCGAACGCCTGCTGTCGGAGATCGCCACCGAGCGCCGGATCCAACTAAATGGGCGCGAGCAGAGACAGTTAGCTGCCGAACTCGTTCATGACATGCTCGGTCTCGGCCCTCTCGAACCTCTGCTGGAAGACCCGACAATTGCCGACATTATGGTCAATGGACCAGACCGAGTGTTTGTGGAGCGCGCCGGCCGAGTGAGTCTGTCGAACGTTCGCTTCCGGGATGCCGCACATGTTGCTAATATCTGTCAGCGCATTGCAGCAGATGTAGGCCGGCGGGTCGACGAGAGCGCTCCGATGGTCGACGCGCGTCTCCAGGATGGGAGTCGCGTGAACATCGTGTTTCCGCCGCTCGCTTTGGATGGTCCGTATATATCCATTCGGAAGTTCAGTAAAAAGCGGATCGACTTCGAGACATTAGTGTCGTTTGGTTCCATGAGCCCGCCAGTCGCTCGCATTCTAGAGATTGCCGGCCGCTGCCGACTTAACGTCATCATATCTGGGGGGACTGGGAGCGGGAAAACGACGTTACTCAACGCGATTAGCCAACTCATCGACAACTCGGAACGCATCGTCACTGTTGAGGATGCCGCCGAACTGCAGTTGCAACAGCCTCATGTCGTTCGGCTGGAGACGCGGCCGTCCAGTCTCGAAGGAAAGGGTGAGATCACTCAACGAGACCTGGTGAGGAACGCGCTGCGAATGCGGCCAGACCGAATTATTGTCGGTGAGGTACGTGCCGGTGAAGCGTTTGACATGCTTCAGGCGATGAACACTGGCCATGATGGTAGCATGTCGACGATCCACGCCAATACATCCCGCGATGCGATTACGCGAATCGAAAACATGGTTATGATGGGGAATTTCGGCCTTCCATCCAAAGCCATTCGACAGCAAATTGTCGGCGCTGTGGACCTCATCGTCCAAATCGAACGGCAGCGGGATGGGGGCCGGCGCCTCATCCAAGTCACTGACGTCTGTGGACTCGAGGGAGATATCGTAACGACGAATGACATATTTACCTTTGAGCATACCGGAGAGGGGCGAGACGGTCGCCTGCAAGGCATTTATCGGGTAAGCCGGGCTAGGCCATCCTTCTTTGATCGCCTAGTATATTTCGGCCTCGAACGCGTCTGGTCCACTACGCTTGATGAAACGGATCGATGATGCGAGCGCAAGAAGAGGGCCAGAATAAATGAACTCTCTACTAGTCTTGGCTGTAGCAACTGTTCTGCTTGCTGGCTTCGCAATCGCCTCCCTCATGGTGCTTCGCGCTGACCGATACCGCCGTCGAGTGATCAGCCGCCGTATGGGCATAGCCGGGCCTTACACGCCAGCCCAGATCACAGACCAGCAAATCGCTCGTCTCTCGATAACGAGGTCCAAGGTGTCGTTAAGAGGTCGGCTAAAACGGCTCGCGGGTATGGACGCCCAGCGCCGTGACCCCTACCCTCTTCAGCCAGTGATTGTTGTGCCCATCGCTCTGTTGATTGGATGGGTGGCGCGTTGGCTGTTACACGGTCTGCTTGGAAGTGTCGCCTGGTGTCTAATTCCCGCTGTTGCCTGGTTCACCACGCGCAGCGTCTATACTGGCTTGGACGCAAAGCGGGCCGCCAAACTCTATCGTCAGTTCCCAGACGCGTTAGCCACCATCGTGCGAGCCGTTCGGGTGGGGATTCCGGTGACAGAAGCGATCAGGGCCGTTGCCGAAGATGCTGAGGCACCGACATCGGTTGAGTTCGAGCGTCTTTACGATCAGATCGGCATTGGCGCCGCGCTCGAAGACGCGTTGCATGATATGGCGGCTCGCAACCATCTTCCTGAGTATCGGTTCTTCGCGACGGCGCTAGCGCTGCAAAGTCAGACAGGTGGTGGACTAACGGAAACGCTTGAGAACCTCGCAGAGGTGGTTCGTAAGCGGGTCGCGCTAAAGGCTCGCGGCTATGCGCTGGCCGCTGAAGCGCGAACGAGCGCGGCTGTCTTGGCGGCTCTCCCCGTTTTCGCAGGAGCCGCGCTTGTCGTTATGAGTCCGGCCTATGTCACTCCGCTGCTTGAGGAAGGACCCGGACAAACCTTGTTTGGCGGCGGCGTCGCTTGGCTTGGCTTGGGTCTGTTAGTCATGCGGGCGATGATAAGGAGGTCTTTGGCATGACCCCCGGACTAGCGATGGCTGGTGCTTTCAGTCTACTATGTGCTCTCGTATCATTGTATTTAGCGCGTGCGGTCGAAGCGCAAAGCAGGCTGCACCGAAGAGTAGCCGCAATCCAGCGAATGACTGGCTTGGTCGAGCCGAGCCAAAGGTCTTCCTCCAACTTACTCCTACGGCTTGTTTCAGCTGTTGGTACGGCGATTGCTCGCAGTGGAGCCTTGTCGGAGAAGACACTCTCCGAGTTGCAGCAAACATTGGTGGTAGCAGGTTTTCGAAGCCACAATGGTCTCGGGCTCTTCGTTGGAAGTAAAATCCTACTATTTGTTGTACTTCCACTTCTTGCATGGTTCGGCCTTGGGAAGCTGGAAACGTCTCCATCGTTTCATAATGGTGGCACATTTGGCTGCGCCGTTTTGGGGCTAATCGCTCCAGATTTCATCATCAAGAAGATAAGGGCTGGATATCTCGCGCGGCTTGGCAACGGTCTTCCTGACTCTCTTGATATGATGGTCATCTGCTCGGAAGCCGGTCTTGGACTTGAACCGTCAATCTCACGCGTGGCCGTCGAGATCGCTCACACACATCCCGCGGTCGCTGCTGAGTTGTTCCAGACGGCAAGCGAACTGCGGATCATATCAGATCGTCGGCTTGCGTTGCAGAACATGGGGACACGGACCGGTCTTGAGGGCTTAAAGCGCCTCGGGGCTACTTTAATACAGACGAGTCAGTATGGAACACCAGTGTCCCAAGCTCTGCGGACACTCTCAGCCGAAATGCGCAATGAGACGCTTACACGCTTTGAGCAACGAGCCGCTCGCCTCCCGGTGCTTTTGACCGTCCCAATGATTGTATTTGTTTTGCCCACAGTATTTGTCGTTGTAGCCGGTCCAGCTATGTTACGCGTCATTGCTACACTTCATCCTTAAATCGATTAGGAGATCGCCAAAATGCGCTCTATGGTTCTGTTGTTAATATTCGTCGTGGCTGGGTGCGCGGCGCCTTCCGACCGCCTCAGCACGAAGCCACCTGGTCTCAAAGTTGGTGCGGCCGCCCTGGAGGGTGGAGCTCCAGAAACCGCCCTTTCGATTGCAAGACGCCAGCTTGCCCAGGACCGGAACAATGTGTCAGCGCTCCTGATGGAGGGACAATCCCTTACAGAGCTTGGAGATCTGGCCCAGGCGGAGGGTAGTTTTCGGCGAGCGACGCGCGTTGAACCGAAATCGGTCGCCGCGAAGTTTGGTTTGGCGCGAGTTCTGCTCATGCAAGGTAATGCTTCAGCTGCCGAAACCATGCTGAACGCGGTGCTTGCGGTATCACCTGAAGACCCGCGCGCAATGACTGATTTAGGAATTGCGCGCGACATGCAGGACCATCACTCGCAAGCGCAGGAAGCCTACAATGCCGCTCTGAGGATCGCGCCAGAGCTGAACGCGGCACGAGTAAATCTTGGCCTTTCGCTTGCGCTCTCTGGAGATACGACAACAGCAGTCGAGATGCTCCGGCCGCTCGCAGCGAGCCCGAGTGCGCCTAAGCGGGTCCGCCATGATCTTGCCACCGCACTAACGTTGTCCGGCGATCGCCACGATGCCGAACTGGTCCTGAGCGCAGATCTATCAAGCGAGCAACTTCCAGCAGCCATTGCAGGCTATCAGCAATTGGGTTCCCCTCATTAACGCCGGTCTGCTCGAAAATTACTTGGTCTGGGTGTCTGTTCGGGAAGATGTCAATCATCTGAGTCACCTGCAATTCGCTGTCGCTGACTGCGATTCGCAGGAGGCGCCGACCGCCGGGCCCGACAGATTTCGCCGTCTGGCTCAAGGCCGCGAGCGCGTCAATCTCTGGGCTGATGTTGGCGGCGGCCCAGTTCTATGGCAGCATCGCGTGCGTGCCGTGCCCCTTGTTGCGGCCGGAGACGATCCGCTCGAGCACGTCGGGGGAGCCAAGCCATCGGATTGATGCCGTTCAGCTTGGCAGTGTGGATAATTGTTGTCGCCAACGCCCAGTGCTTAGCTCCGCCGTTGAACCTGGCGAACCGCGCATTCTTTCTCGTCAGGATATTCGGCCGGATCGCACGCTTGACCACATTGATGTCCAGCTCTATGCGGCCTTTGAAAGTCTGACTCAAAATTGACCGTTCCCCATCAGGCTCTTGCCAGGCGTGGCGTGGGGGTCCGGATATGGGCCACGAGGAGCCATGATGTTGCGCTGGACACGGTGGTTTTCAAGTCTGCGGCAGCGGCCAAGCCAGGCGAAGGTGCGCTCAACGACCCAGCGCTTTGACAAGACCTCAAAACCGTTGGCCGTGTCGGAACGCTTGATGATCTCGATCGTCCAGCGGCCAATGCCGGCCAGTTCGGCCCGCAGCTTGTCGCCGGCATATCCTGCGTCGGCGAAGATGTGGCGCAGCCATGGATGAAGGGTCTGGATCGTTGCCAGCGTTTTAGCCGCGCCGTCGCGGTCTTGGATCTCGGCCGAATGCACCAGCCAGCGGATCAGGGTGCCAAGCGTGTCCGTGACGATAAGCCGCTTGCGTCCTTTGATCTTCCGGCGTCGGACCCCCGCAGACCGCCGGACTGAGTGGTTTTAACCGATTGGCTGTCGATCACGCCCGCTGTCGGGCTGGCCTGCCGGCCTGCTGCTTGGCGCGTGGCCATAGCCAGCGCGTGATTGATCCGAGGCAACGTGCCGTCTTCGGCCCAGCGATAGAAGTCGCTCTGCACGGTCGAGTATGGCGGGACGTTTCGTGGCAGTTGCCGCCACTGACACCCGGTCGAGGCGACATAAAGCAAGCCGTCCAAGACCTGCCGCAAATCGGTCTTGCGCGGCCGTCCAAGCCGCGACGGCGTGGGCATGAATGGCTCGACCAGCGCCCATTCAGCGTCGGTCAGATCGCTTGCATAGCGCCGGTTCGCCCGCCGATACTGCGCGCGAGCAGTTGCAGTCCAGGGCATCCGTGGCTCCGTCGTGTCTCGCAAACCTACGGAATCACAACCTACCGAAATCACTCAACCTCTTTTTTGGTCAGACTCTTACATGCGGTCGGGTCCATCGGCGTGGTCCCGCACCATAATGCCTCATGCACGAGGCGCAGCCTCGGCGAGACGCGACCCACCTGAAACGCGGCGAGTTGTTGTCACCAATGAAGAAGACGGTCGCGCTCCCCGTATCGCCGTAGGCGGTGATGCCGCCTGTGGCAATGCTGTTCGATCAGGCCGCCGCGGCAGCCTGCGGCCTGATCTCGATGCCCTCCGGCACTACGCCGGCCTCGACATAGCGCCACAGCGCAATCAGCAGCTTTCTCGCCATGGCCACGATGGCGATCCGTCTTTTACGGCCCTGCAACATGCCGGCACGCTCGCGGAACCATGTGGCCAGTGCACTGCCGGGCTGATAGCGCAGCCAGAGCCCAGCGAGCTGGATCAGCGTTGTCCGGGCGCTCGGGTTGCCCGCCTGGCTGATGCTCCGGTCGCGGTCGATGCCTCCGCTCTGATCGGGCATCGGCGCGATGCCGACGTAGCTCGGCAGTCGACGGCGGTTTGCAAACGAACGGTAGAGCACTTCGCGCACCGGCACCGCAGAGAAGTTCTCGCCGATGCCGCAGATGAACTGGAGCGCCGTGATCTTCAGAGCCATCGCATTGTCGGGCGCTGCAGCCTCGGCCGCCGCCGCCAAGGCTGCCGCGCGATCAGCTTCCAGGTCCCGGATCAGCTCCAACGCCAGCACGAGCTGGCGCCGTAGCCGATCAAGCTCGGCCCGCAGCAAAGGCGGCAGAGCCCTTCCGTCACCCGTGCGCAATTCGGCCATGTCACGCTCCCACGACCGCAACGACGGTCTCCCCCGGGATGCCCTGCGTGAACAGCAGCGCCTCCATCCGGTTCTCGATACGCAGCTTCTCCTGCACGAGATGCTCGCGCTCGCGGTGCGGTCGCTTGGCGTCCTCGTCCTCGACCGTGGGCACGCGCACCATGCTGCAAACTTGCCGCTCGCCGCCCAGCCAAGCCGCTAGCACGCGCAGCGTGCCTTCCGCATCCAGCGGGTCGGTCTTGGCCCGCCATGTGCGCCGCGGTTCACCGGGATGCTGGTCGGCTCGAGCACGTGCGCCGCGATACCCTGCGCGCTCAGCAGCCGGTGCAGCCAGAAGCCGTCGCAGCCAGCCTCGAAGCAGCACGCCACACCGACGGCATGGCCCAGCCTGGTCGAAGCTTGCTGGCGCAGTTCTGCAAGCAAGGCCAGCAGCGCCGTGCCATCGCCACCCTCGACGCGGTGCTGCCGCGACTTTTCGGTGCCAGGTAGAAGGGCGGCGATGAGCCATGTGGAAGAGCTGAGTTCAATAGCGACGTGGACGGTGTTGGTGGACGGCATGGTTGCAGGCTCCCCGGTTGATTGCGGATGCCTGCCACTCTGAGCTGTCAGCCAGGGCAGTGTCCGCCGCCATAGCATGTGAAACCACAGCGTCAGGCGGCGGCCCGGATGCGCCTGCGCGATGGTGTCCAGCTCGCTCTGCAGCCCCCTTTTGACCAGGTCTGTCGTGCTGGCGGGTCGGCCTTGGGATGCGACGGCCGGGCCTTCTGCCGCGACAAGCCCAGTTTGCGCATCAGCTTGGACATGTGCGCCTCGCGGTAGTCGACCTTCCAGCGCCGCGCGATCTCGGTGCGCAGCTCGGCCATACGGCTGTCGTCCAGCCGCGGCTTTGGTCCTGGCGGGGGCCGGTCGTGCAGGCCGTCCAAGCCCCTCGGCGTTGTAGCGCATCACTGCGTCACGCAGCGCCTGGCGCTCCATGCCGGCCAGACGCGCCGCCTCAGCCCGCGTCGTGCCTTCCAGCGCGTTGGCGATTGCCATCACCCGCGCCGCCGCCGACCGGTCAGCGTCTACACGCGCCCGCTTGCGCAGTTCCGCCCCCGACAGCTTCTCGCTGATCATCAGCCGCTTGCCCTTCATCGCCCCTACCCCGCGCAGCTTCAGCGAGGCCAGCAGGCTCCGCCGAGCCGCTCGAAATCACAGGCGGGTCATCAACCGCGCTGGCCGGTATTACTCGCCTGAATTTCGTCGTCAGATGGTGGATTTGGTCCAGCTGGCCGCGATCCCGTGGACTTGGCCCGGGAGTTTGTCCCGTCCGCGGGGTCGATCCGCGCCTGGGTGGCGTTGGCCGCGCGCAAGCAGGACGGCCGGGAGGAGGCGAAAGTTGAGAATTTGTCGGCCGGCGAGCGTGACGAGCTCGGCCGTCTGCGCCGGGAGACCAAGCAGCTGCGTTTGGAGCGCGACATTCTCTCTCGACCGGCGGCCTGGTTCGCACGCGAGACCCTCGCGCCAAGAACGGGGGGCCGTGCCGTCCGGGTCTTCGAATTCGTGAGCGCGAACCAGGCCACTTTCCCGATTGCCACGATGGCCCGCGTGCTCGGCGTATCGGAAGCCGGCTACCACGCATGGCGCAAGCGGCCGCCGAGCAAGAAGCAAGAGGCTGACACGACGCTGTTGAAACGCGTGCGCACCGTCCACGCCAGCTCGCGTGAGACATACGGGGCGCCGCGCTTGCATGCCAAGTTGCGGGCAGGAGGAGAGAAACACGGCTGCAAGCGCATTGCACGATTGATGCGCGCGGCGGGCCTGGTCGGTGCAAGTCGCCGCCGGGCCGGGATTACCACCACGCGTCAGGACCGCAAGGCGCGGTCCGCGCCGGACCTGGGCTGTCAGGTGCCATGCGAAGTAGGCCGGAGGCGGCAGGTAAAGCTGGGCCACCCTCGTTTTGGTGGAGAGATGGATTGGTTGAGGCAACTGAGGGTTCTTCGCGGGAGATGATCCTGCTGAGGGAGCGGATGAGGACGCCGGACGAGGTGTCTGCGATGTTGCGGCATGCCGTGGGGTGGCCGACGGCGATGCGCTTTTGGTACTCGGGCCGCCCGGCGTGGGCAAAAGCCACCTGGCCGTGGCGCTCGGCCGCGAGGCGATCCGGCTGGGCTACTTCGTGCTGTTCATCCCGGCGACCGCGCTGATCACGGCGTTGGTAAGAGGGCATACGGAAGGAAGGCTGGAGGAGCTCGCCCATTTCGCCAAGCCAAAGCTGCTGGTGATCGACGAACTTGGCTACCTGCCGTTCAAACCGAGCGCTGCGCACCGGTTCTTCCAACTGGTGAGCCGGCGCTACGAGAAGGGCAGCATGCTGGTGACGTCCAATCGCTCAGTCGGCCAGTGGGGCACGGTGTTCGGCGATCCTGTCGTAGCCACCGCCATCCTGGACCGCCTGCTGCACCACAGCCACGTGCTGACCATCCGCGGCGACAGTTACCGGCTGCGGGAGAAGCGCCGGTCAGGGCTTCTGAAGGCAACAACAGCAGCCGCAGCGATCCACGCGGTATCATGATGGTGGCCTCGTTTTGAATGTCGCCAGCGGCCTAGTTCCGGATGTCGTTTGACACTGGTACAACCCCGTCCGGCTGCACTCCGCCCTGGGCTACCGTTCACCCATCGCCTACGAAGCCGCACGGAGGTCGCCATCGCAGAACCGTCGTAAACCAAGCCCCTCATCACTCCACAGAAACGGAGCAAGTGCAGCTTCCGGCCTTCATCTTGGGTGGACTGGTTGCTTGCCGTGAGTGCGATCAATGGCGCCGTCCGCATCGCCCAAATCTGGATATGGTCTTTCTCAGGGAGAAACGCCATTCCAAATACGAAGTGGTGGCTGTATAATGACGGTGATGCGGCAAGAGACCGAACGCAGGGGCGACAACCTTGTGTGATAGCCACTCCCTAACATCGGTGGCCCTTGCGTGCGACGACCGAGCGGACGGCCAGTCCGCCAACACGTTTTTGCGGCGAAGGACCGTCTCAATGACCGACCCGCTTCTGACCCCTTATCGCCTGGGTTCCCTCGATCTTCCTAACCGCGTCGTGATGGCGCCGATGACCAGGAACCGGGGGGACAACCCCGAAAACAAGGCGTCGGAGCTCGTGGCGCGCTACTACGCGCAGCGCGCGTCGGCGGGCCTGATCATCTCCGAGGGGACGTTCGTCAGCACACAGGCGATCGGGTTTATCAACGTGCCCGGGATGTATTCGGACATCCAGGTCGAGGGCTGGAAGGCGGTGACGGAGGCAGTCCATGCCGAGGGCGGCCGCATCTTCGCGCAGTTGTGGCACGTGGGCGCGATCTCCCACCCCGACCTTCAGCCGGGGGGAGGCCTGCCAGTAGCCCCGTCCGCGGTCAACCCGATGACCAACGCGTTCACCGCAGGCGGCTTCAAGCCGACCGTCACGCCCCGGGCGCTCGAAACGAGAGAGATACAAGCGGTGGTCCGTGAGTTCGGGCTTGCTGCATCCCGCGCCGCCGATGCCGGGTTCGACGGAGTCGAGTTGCACGGAGCCAACGGCTACCTTTTCCACCAGTTCTTCGCCCGCAGCATGAACCAGCGAGCCGACGCGTACGGGGGGTCCATCGAGAACCGCGCCCGCTTCCTGTTTGAGGTCGTTGCCGAGGTCAGCAAGGCGTTTGCGGCGGACCGCATCGGGTTGCGCCTGAACCCGGCCGTGCACAACCTGTCAGGGGTCACATTCGACGACGAGACGCTGCCTCTGTTCGATTACCTGGTCGCCCGGATCAACGCGGAACCTCTAGCCTATCTCCACGTGATGGAACCGATCAATGATCTTGATGGCTTGCCCTCCCATCTGATCCATCCCTCTGTTGCGGCCTATTTCCGCAAGCGGTACCGGGGGCCGCTGATCGGCGCCGTGGACTACACGTGGGACAGCGGGAACGAAGCGTTGCGGCGGGGTGACGTCGACCTTGTTGCCTTTGGGCGCGCCTTCATCGCCAACCCCGACTTGGTCGCGCGGTTCGCCGCCGGGGTGCCGCTCGCTTTGGCGTCCCGCGAAACCTTCTACACGGGCGGCGCACGAGGGTATGTCGACTATCCCCGTGCTGGCGAGGGCGGGGAGCCGGCCAGGCACGCCAACACCGTCCAGCCCCGCGAGCGTTACGCCGAAACCCGCGCCCGCTCGCGGATCAACGCGGACGATTGAGCGGTGAGGCAGTCGCCCGGCCACTCAGGCCAGGCAAGCAAAAGCGCACCAGGATTGGGCTCCGTCGCATCCGGATGCCCGTCGCGTGACGGATTAAGTTGGCAATTAACGCGTCAAGATGAAGGGGAGGCTCGTCAGCCTCCACGGCCTGGATGATGGCCCCGCTGCGCGCGCCGACGACATCGAGCCGGCCCGTGACCCCCATGGCCTATTTGATGACCACCGGAACCGCCGCTGCGTCAGTGACGTCGAGTGCGAGCGTGGTAAGCCGACTTGAGCTATGCTTTTACAATGTGGGCGCACCCTTCAGCCTCTCTTACGCGCGCCGCGATCGCGACGATTTCGACCGTGTGCGTGGGCGGTGCCGGACCGATGCCGCAAGTGGCTCGGGCTGGCGGGTCTATGCCGGCCAGCCGCGATTCATCCCCGCAGCGCCTCGATGATCGCCGCCGTCTGCCGAACCCGCGCGATGCGCGGCAAAAATCGCTCGACCGCAAACTCATGCAGCCCCGGAGCGACGCTGCCGCACGCGTCTGCCGCGATCACCACGTTGTAGTTCAGGTCAAAGGCAGCACGCGCCGTCGCCTCGACGCCCATGTTGGTCGCGACCCCGCAGATCACGACCGTCTCGCACCCGCGGCGACGGAGCTGGAGGTCGAGCTCGGCCCCGAAGAAGGCGCTCATCTGCCGCTTAGTGATGCGGGCAATGGCGGGCAGCGCGTTGATCTCCGGCATGAGTGCCGCAAAGCCTGCGGGTAGGCCCTCCTTGGGCAGCGTCCAGGGCGCATCCGCAACACCTTTGGGCGCGTCCGCGTAGCCGGGCGCGAAGTCGGTGGTGGTCAGCACGATTGGCGACCCCATGTCCGCGAACGCGGCGCCGAGCGCAGCTGCCCGGGTCACCATATCCTCCCTGCCGAACGGCATCGGCTCGGGCTCGAGGATGCCTTGCTGGAGATCGATGATCACGAGCGCTGTCGTGCTCCTGTCGAGGTTGAACATCGCCGGTCAGCTCCTGGGCGTCGGCATGTCGATCACGATTTTGCCGAAGGCGCCGCGGTCGAGATGGTCCAACGCGGCCGGCAGCTCAGCGAAGGGGTAGCGGCGCTCGATCACGGGTTTAAGCCCGATTCGGTCGACCGCGCGGACCAAATCCTCCAGCGCGCGGCGGTGGCCGGTGACAATACCTTGAATGATTGGCGCCTTAAGCAGGATCGGCGTCGTGGGCGCGCTCAGTTCCAGGCCGCCGAGCAGGCCGATGACCGAGATCCGCCCGCCAACCGACACAGCCGCCACGGATCGCGCGAAGTTGTCGCCACCGATGAGGTCGAGCACATGATCGGCACCGCGTCCGCCGGTCAGCGCGAGCACCGCTTCCGCCACGTCAGCCGTCTCGCGCTTGATCCCATGCGCGGCGCCGAGCGCCTTGGCGCGGGCGAGCTTCTCGTCGCTGGACGAGGTGACGATCACCTCGGCCCCATGCGCCACGGCGATCTGCAGGGCGAACAGCGCGACGCCGCCGGTGCCCGGTAGAAGGACGGTCTCGCCCGCCTTGATGCCGCCCTGCTCGACCAGTGAGAACCAGGCGGTCAGGCCAGCGACCGGCAGCGTACTGGCTTCTGCGTCGTCCAGCGACATCGGCGCGGCTGTGAACCAGCCTTCAGGGAAGCAGACGAACTCCGAAAGCACGCCCGGATAGTGGCCGCCCAGCGTGCGGTATGACGGCTCCCGCGCCGAGCCTCCCGGCCGGCCGTCGGTCCACTCCGGCAGGAAGTTCGAGATCACGCGGTCGCCCTTCGCGAACCGGGTGACGCCGTTGCCCACCGCCTCGACCACGCCGGCCATGTCGGAGGCAGGCACAAAGGGGAAGTCGAGATCCAAGCCCATGCCATGATCGATCATCATCGGGTCGCGCGCATTGAGTGCCACTGTGGAGACCCGGACAAGCACCTCCCCTGCTGCGGCATTCGGCACCGACGCATCGTCGGTGCGGAGGCTGTCGCGACCGTGACGGTCAATGACCCAGCGCTTCATCGGTGCTGCTCCGACGCAGCGGCTGCGTTCGGTTTCGGCTCGACATGGTCCCAAACATCGTTGAACGCAGCCATGTCGAGGAACTCCGTCGCACGCACGACGCGGCCGCCCCGCATTTTCAGGACAAAGACGTAGCTGTTCGCGTAGGGCTTGCCGTCACGTCTCATCCCTTCAGCCTTTGCGAGAACGGCAACGTCGTCCCCGTCGGACCAAACCTTGGTGGCATGTGGGGCTGGCGGCCTGCTGAAGCGCGCCATGAACGGCGCAGCCACGTCCCTTGCGAACACGCTCTTGCTGAAAGTGCCGCAGTGTGGGGCAGTACCCGGGATTACAATTTCCGCATCGTCCGTCATCAAATCGAACAGCGAAGCCTCGCCAGCGCTCCACTTCCGGAACGCCCCACGCACGGCGCGCAGATTGGCTGATCGAACGACGCCGGTCGCGATTGCCCCACCTGTAGCGCCGAGCAGGAAAACCACCGGGCACGTTAGCTTGCTCATAGCATCCCATCCCTTCCGGCCGCCGGGCTCACACGTCAAAACGCCGCTGGCAGGTCAGCTACACTGGCACTGTCCTTAGGACTATCGTATATGATCGGAACACACTTTTCGCTGTTTGAGGTATAATGCGCGGATCCGATTACGCTGAGCTGCGGGCATTTGCCGAAGTCGCCGGTCAGGGCAGCTTTTCGCGCGCCGCCGAACGCCTGGGCATGGCACCGTCCACGCTGAGCCAGACGGTCCGTGCACTGGAAGAGCGGCTCGACGTCACGCTCCTGAACCGAACAACGCGCCGGGTCTCCTTGACTGGCGCGGGCGCGAAACTGCTCGACCGGTTTGCCCCAGCGATGGCCGAGATCGAAGCTGCGGTTCAGGACACGCGGGATCAGCGTCTCAAACCTCGCGGCCTGGTTCGGTTGCACCTGCCGCGCGCCGCATACCAGCGGCATGTCGAGCCTGCGCTTGGCCGTTTGGCCGAAACACTTCCCGAAGTGACGCTCGACCTGACCGTCGATGACGCGGCGAGCGACTTTGTTGCCGACGGGTTTGACCTGGTCGTTCGGCGTGGCGAGAGCATCGACACAAGCCTGACCGCAGTGCCGCTCGGCGGCACCCTGCGCCACGTCGTGGTCGCATCGCCCGCCTACCTGGCATTGCAAGGCACGCCACGGGAGCCTGCGGAGTTGATCGGTCACCGCTGCGTGCAATGGCGCCGGACGGACACGCACGAAAATCATCGCTGGCGCTTCACCTCCGCCAGTGGGGACGTAACGGTCGCAGTCTCCGGCCCGCTCACCGTCTCGCACTGCGATGTCGCCATTGCCGCCGCCATCGCTGGGGTCGGCATCGCCTACGTCTTGGAGCCGCTCGCGGCAAAGTCGATTGCCGACGGTCGCCTCGTGCCGCTGTTCGAAAGCCACCTTCCTTCGTTTGAGGGATGGCACCTTTGCTACCCGCGGCGGCACCGGACGCCAACAGCAGTCTTGGCCGTGGTGGAAGCGTTGACCGGTCCTGCCTGATCTTTGGCGGCGGCCAGGACGCGAGGCGCCTCATGCGCGACCGCTTCGTCAATCATCCGGTCATTGACGATCCCGACACCCATTGCGTGCGCCGCCAGGACCGCACGCGCATGCTCGACGTCCTCTCGTGACGGGGTAAAGACGTCGTTAATCGTGCGGACCTGGTTGGGATGCATCGCCGCCTTTGCCTGCAAGCCGAATGCAGCCGCATTCGCCGCCTCGCTCGCCAGGTCTTCCGCACCATGCAGGTCTCGCGGCCACGGCCTGCTCCAACGAGAGCACAAGCGATCCGTCGAGGGCGCCCATCAGTAGCTTTGCGGCATCCCCAGCACGTGCTCGGCCACGTATGACAGCACAAGGTTCGTGCTGATCGGCGCTACCTGATACAGCCGCGTTTCACGGAACTTGCGCTCAAGGTCATACTCCTCGGCGAAGTCGAAGCCGCGATGGGTTTGGGTGCAGGCCTCACCGGCTGCCCAGCTCGCTTCCGCCGCGAGCACGAACTGGGCGAGGATGGTCTGCCCTCGCTCATTTCTGCAAGCTGGCTGGTGGCCACCTTTACGCCGCGGTAACCAAGCCGGGCGATGATCGCGCGATGGATGCTTTCAAGCGCAGCGCGAACCCGGCGAGACCCAGGCGATGAGCCGTTCGGCTGCGAGCGTGGCCATCATGCAGCCGTATTTCGTGCCGTACGCCGGCTACTTCCGGCTGCTGCTCGCGGCAGACTTGTTCGTCCTGTATGATTGCGTGCAGTTCCCACGGCGGGGCTGGGTTCACCGCAACCGGCTACCCGACCGGCAGGGGGAGTTGCGATGGCTCACCTTGCCGCTGGTCAAGGCGCCGCAAACCGCCGCCATCCAAAACCTGGCATTCCGTCCGGACGCGCCGGCCGCGTTGGCCGCCGACATGAGCCGATTTCCCTTGCTCACCCGCCCATCCGCAGCGCTTGCGGGCTTGCTGGAGGCGGTGCGATGCCTCGACGATGCCCCGGTCGACTACATCGAAGGCTTGCTGCGGCGCAGCGCGCACCTGCTCGGCCTGCCGTGGCGCGTCATTCGGTCCTCCACGCTGGCCATCCCGGCGCACATCACCGGGCAAGAGCGTATTCTCGCCATCGCCGCCGCTGTCGGCGCCCGGCGCTACGTCAACCCGCCCGGCGGCCGCGCCTTGTACGATCCGGCGCGCTTTGCCGCGGCTGGGGTGGAGTTGCGCTTCCTGCCCGAGCATCAGGGCAACCCCGCCTCCATTCTCGCCCGCCTGCTGCAAGAAGCGCCGGACGCCGTGGCGGCGGAAATCCACGCCAACACGCGGGTGACGCATTGAGGCATCAGTCCCACACCGCAAGACCGAAGCCAGAGCGGCCGAAGCCATTGCCGCAATACAGCATCCAGCGCGCGCCAGCGTGCTCGAACACATGGGGATACGCCACCATCTCCGCGTCCCAACCATCGGCGGCCGGCGGCAAGAGCGCGAGTTCAGGCGAACGCTCCCAATGCAGCCCGTCGCTGGAGCGCGCGGCGGCAAGCCGGTACGGCCGCTTGCGGGTGCGGGCGCAGAACCACATCAGCCAACCCTCCGCCGTCCGCAACACGCTGGGGCGGGCCAGAGCGTATTCGCCGCCCTGCAACGCCACGGCAACGCGGCCCCGTCCCTGCCACTGCAGCCCATCGGCCGAATGGGCATGGCAAATGTGGTAGGACGGCGACCAGCGGGCGCCGACTTCCTCCCAGCCGAGTCCGCTCAGATACCACATGCGCCAGCCCGCCGCCTCCGCCAGCACGCAGGGATTGGAGCAGAACCATGGGTCGTCCAGCGTGCGGTCCATCACCGGGCCGCCCAACCGGCTCCACTCGTCCGCGCCTTCGGCAGCGCCGATGCTGACGTGGAACGGCACCGTGCTGCGGGTGGTCCAACCGATATAGTACAACCGTGATCCCGCCAGCCAGGACATCATGGCGCCACAGTCGTCATGCGCGCCGGCTGGGCCGCAGCCGAGCACGGGGGCGGGCGCCATCGCCAGCACCTGGCTCGGCCGCTCCAGGTCCAGCACCAGCCAGGCGACATGGGATCGGTTGGCGGCGTCGCGCGGCGAGAACCAAATCCGGTGCAGCCCGCCGTCCAGCGGTTCGGCGAAGGGCACCGAGGCATGGCTGGCCAGCCAGGGCGCCTCGCCCGCCGGGGCATACACCCGCCCCAAACGCCGCCACGCCATGATGGCCGCTAGATCCGTATGCGGGAGGATGGCACGCGGGACGGCTCGGTGCGGCTGCCCATGAACACCTGTTCAGGCTCGGTGTCGCCCAGGATCAGCGCGCCAGCGCCGATCACACAGCGCGGAGCGACGGTAATGCCGTCGCGCAAGGTGGCGTTGACCCCGATGAAGCAGCGCTCCCCCACCGACACGCCTCCGGACACCACGACGTGCGAGGCGAGAAAGCAATGGTCGCCGATGGTGGCATGGTGGCCGATATGGTTGCCCGACCACAGCGTGGTGTTGGCGCCGATGCGGGCGAACGGCTGCACCACATTGCCTTCCATGACGAAGCTGTTGTCGCCGAGGTCCAGCCCGTCCCAGACGCAAGCGCGGGGGCTGACATGGCTGGCCAGACGATAGCCGGCGGCCCTCGCGGCGGCGAACTTGTCGGCACGGACGGCATTGAGCTTGGCGTAGCTCAGCGCCACGAACATGGCGTGAGTCGTGGGCGGGTAATGCGCCGCCACCTCCTCGAACGGCACCACGGGGCGGCCGAGAAAGCGCGTCTCGGTCAAGTAGTCGCCATCCACGGTGAAGGCGGCGATGCGATAACTCGACTCGTGCTCGAAGTAATACGCCATCACCTCGGCGATCTGGCGGGTGCCGAACATCACCAGCTCCGGCATCAGCGCTGCCACTGGCCCGGCACGGGGGCGGCGGCACGCTGCGGCGAGCGCCAAGCAAACGCGGTGAACTCGTAGAGCCCGTAATCGGCGTACAGGGCGATGTGCCGGGTGACACTGCCGGTAAGAAACTTGGCGAGTTCGTCGAAGCCCCAATGGAACAGGTCGTCGCGCTCCCAATCGACATGGCGGCTCATCGCGTTGAAGGCGATGCCGTGGCGAGCGGCGGCGAAGGCGGCGGCGACAAGGGCTTCGGCCATGGCCAGCATTTGGGCGCGCGCAATACCTTGCCGCTCGGTGAGCACGCCGTTCATGATCACCGCATCCACGCTTTGCGGCGGCATTGGGTCGCGCAAGATATCCCTGGCTTCGAACGCGACCCCCGGCCAGCGGGCTTGCGCGGCCGCCACCATGGCGGGCGAAAGATCCACTCCGCGGTAGCGGATGGCGTCGAGGCGTCCGGTTGCGTCCAGGTAGTCGAGCAATAGCCCGGGGCCGCAGCCGAGATCGAGCAATTCGGGGGGCTCGGCTCCCACCGGGCGAGCCGGCAGCACGGCCAATTGGGTCTCGAACCGGGTGGCCAGATCGGCGGCGTTGGGCCAATCGACGCCCGCCGGGCTGGCGCCGGCGCGTTCCAGGCAGGCTTCGTAATGGCGCTGGAGAGGGAGCCAGTCCGCGGTCATGTTGAACGCGATAGCATGAGTTCGGAGTTATACCAATCGTCAGCCCAGGCGGCGCGTTGGAGTTGAGCCCGCTGAAAGAGGCGGGTTGCACTCGCCCAACGACGGCTAAAAGCTCTGTTTGAAGCCGCTGACGATGGAGCCGCGGAATGGGCTGTTGCTGACCGGAACCGCGCCGGTTCCGGGCGGCGCCTTGGGCAGGATTGGGATTTCGAGCGAGCCGACGGTGCTGGGGTGCCGCTGGTAGTGCGCGAAGGGCATGGGCGCCGGATCGAACTTTGCAGCCTGCGCTGCCTCGATCGACGCCGGCGGCCCGGCGGTGCAAGCAGCCAGCATCGAGATGAGCAGGGCAACGCCGCAGCGGCGGGGTGGGACCAGCATTTCGATGCCATACCAGCACGTCTCGGACGCAGTGGGAAGCCCACGGCTCGGCAAGGTGGTGCAAGGACTTGCGCGATTATGCGGCTGGCACCGCGTGGATGGCCGGATCAAGTCCGATCAAGTCCGAGCATGACGATAATCCATTGTTGGACAATGGTTTTCGAAGCCGGACAGCCGTGCGGGAAGCCGGAGTTGGAGCAGTCCAGGGCAGAAGTTGCAGCGCCACCGGACGGCGTTGCCTCACCCAGAGCCTCTGTGATGGACGGAAGCGGGGGAAGAACGAGGCGATTGGGAGGCAAGCGGTGGAAGCGCGGCTGCGACGAGGCCCAGGCCTCGGCACATCCGCCGCACGACCTCCTCCACCGGGAGGGTTTGGATGTCCTCTGCCAGCACGGGATCGTCCAGCCGCTCGGCCAGTTCGTCGGACAGGCGTTCTGCGGCCTCGCCGTTGGCCGCGTCGCCGATCCTATCAGCGACGCCGCGGGCCACTTGACGCCGCACCGAGCGCGACAGGCGGGCCAGCGTCCCGATGCGCGCGGCTTGCGCCATGACGGCCTCTGCGGCGTCGATGCCTTGGCCATATGCGGCCGCCTCGCTCAGCGACGCCGGCGAGGGCGGCTAGTTCGGCGAGGGTGGTATCGGCATCGGAGGTGGTGGCGGCGTCCATGGGCAGGTAGATAGCGGCACGGCAGGGACCGCTTCTAACGATCGAGGCGTCACCAAATTTGTGGCATGTCGGTGTCCAACAGGTCGCTCGGCGGCGCCTGCGACCGCAAGGCAGCCGGGTCAAGCACGGTCACGCGCCCGGGCTCGACCGTGACGATCCTCGCCGCTTGCCATTCCCGCAGCTTTTTATTCACCGTCTCCCGCGCGGTGCCGATCCGCTCGCTGAGCGCGCCCTGCGTTATGTAGACGCGGTAGCCTGGCTGGGCATGGCCCAGCATGAGCAATGTCAGCGCCAGCCGCCCCCCAGCATCGTGGAACAGCATGGCTTCGAGCAGCCAGTTGGTCGCGCGCAGCCGTTCGCTCAACAAGGTGAGCACCGCCAGTGCCAAGTCGGGGTGCCCCCGCAGCACCGCCAGCAAATCCCGCCGTTCAATGACCAATAGCCGGCCGTTGGTTTCCGCCACCGCGTCCGCGGTACGGCTGCGGCCGTCGAGCAAGGCCAGTTCGCCGAGCATTTCGCCGGACTGCAGCACGCGCAGCACCTGCTCCTTGCCCTCGCGGCTCGGCAGCACCACCCGGACCCGCCCGGTCAAGATCACCATCATGCTGCTGCCATTGTCGCCACGGCGAAACAGCACCTCGCCGGTGCGCATCGGGCGGTCGCGCGTATGGGCGGCCAGGGCGCGCAGGTCGGGCCGGCCAATGTTGCGGAACATGGGTGTGCGGGCAAGCAGCCGTTCGTGCTCAGTCACGTTGCCGAGTGCGTCAGCGTCCATCGTAGTACCCGCGTGTTAGCCGCTTTTCGGTCACTATCACGATTTTATCGCGGTAGCGACAATCTAGCGTGCGTTGAGTGTGATCTAGGTCAAACGAACGCGCCTCTGCATCGGCTAGCACAGTCACGAAAAGCGGAGCCGTGTGATGAATAGCAACGTAGTGATGTTCCCGAACCAAGCTGGGCGCCTTGCCGGAATGCACGCGGCTCGTTTCAAGCTGCTCGCCTCCGACAAGATCGACATTTGCCGCTGGGAGGCCGAAGGCGGCTCGCCCTTCGTGGCGCGCATCGCCATTCACGAAGGCACCGGTGGCTGCGAGGAGGATGCCGACGTCGCCCTGCTCTACGCACCGGGCTTGCCTTGGGCGCGATGGGGCGCGGCGCGGCGCGGCAACGAAGTGTTGCTGTGGCGCTGCAACGACGGCCGCGACATCGGGCTGTTCCGCAGCATGCGAGAGGCGTTGGCAGCGGTGGCGTTCGGCGAACCCGGCGCTTGCGGCGAAGGCTTGCCGTTGCAACTGGTAATCGCCTAAACCGAAAAATACTTCGCACGCGGATTGAGCACCACGATGGCGCTGGTGCTTTGTTCCGGATGCAGTTGCCACTCGTCGCTGAGTGAAACACCCATTTGCTCAGCGTCAAGCAGCTTCAGCAAGGGGACCTGGTCCTCCAGCTTCGGGCAAGCCGGATAGCCGAAACTATAACGGCTGCCGCGATAGGCTTGCCCCAGCATGCGGTCCATGTCGCGGTCGTCCTCAGCCGCAAAGCCACACTCGGCCCGGATACGCTTATGGGTGTACTCCGCCATCGCCTCCGCCATTTCCACGCTTAACCCGTGCAAGTAGAGGTAATCCTGGTAGCGGTTGTCCTCGAACCAGAGCCGGGCGGTGTCGCTGGCTTTCTGCCCGACCGTGACCACCTGCAGCGCGATCACGTCGCGTTCGGCGTCGTCCACGTCGCGGAAGAAGTCCGCGATGCACTCGCCATCGTCGCGCGGTTGGCGCGGCAGGCTGAAACGGGCCAGTTCCGTGCTGCCATCTTCGGCAAACACCAGCAGGTCATTGCCTTGCCCAGCGGCTTTCCAGTAGCCGTAGCTGGCTTGCGGCGCGAGGATCGCCTCGTTATCGCAAATCGCAAACATACGCTTCATCACCGGGCGCAACTCCTGCTTGGCCCAGCCGAGGAAGTCCTCCAGGGAGCGGCCTTGTTTGCGGAAGCCCCATTGGAATTGATACAGGCTGCGCTCGTTCAGGAACGGCAGCACGGCCTTGGGCGAACTCTGCAGCATCCTTGCTCCCCAAAACGGCGGTTGCACCGGCAACTGGCCGCCGGTTAGGCGCCGCCTACGCTCTCGCGCCACCGCCAAATCCACTGGGCGGAACGCGGCACGATCGGCCTCACCCAAGGTGCGCTTGGTGTTGCGGGCGCGGCCCACGCGCTTGGCCTGGGTCGCGGCGAGGAAGTCATCGAACCCATTACCCGTAATGCGGTCCATCAGATGCAGCCCGTCGAACGCATCTCGCGCATAAGCGACGCGGCCGCTCGCATAGGACTGCACGCAATCGCTTTCGACATAGTTCCGCGTCAGCGCCGCGCCGCCGAGCATCACCGGGATATCCAGCCCCTGCCGGCTCATCTCCTCCAGGTTCTCGCGCATCACCACGGTGGACTTCACCAGTAGGCCGGACATGCCGATGGCGTGCGCCCGGTGCTCACGCGCGGCGGCCACCATGTCGGCAAGCGGAACCTTGATGCCGAGATTGACTACGCGGTAACCGTTATTGGTGAGAATAATATCGACCAAATTTTTGCCGATGTCGTGCACGTCGCCCTTCACGGTGGCGAGCACCACGGTGCCCTTCTCCTGGCCCTCCGCCCGTTCCATGTGCGGCTCGAGATAGGCGACAGCCGCCTTCATGGTCTCGGCGGATTGCAGCACGAACGGGAGCTGCATCTTGCCGGCGCCGAACAGTTCGCCCACTACCTTCATGCCATCAAGCAGCACCTCGTTGATGATGGCCAGCGGCGGCAGCGTTCTGAGCGCGTCGTCGAGCTCTTCGGCCAGGCCCTTGCGGTCGCCATCGATGATCCGATCCTTCAAGCGGCCCTCGACGGTGGCGGCGCGCTGCTTCTTGGTGGCGTCGGCAGCCTTGCGGTCGGCGAACAGTTCCAGCAGGCGTTGCAGCGGATCGTAGCCGTCGCGGCGGCGGTCGAAGATAAGGTCCTCGCAGACTTGCACCTCTTCGGCAGCAATTTGATGCAACGGGCGGATTTTGCTCACATGCACGATCGCGCCCGACATGCCCGCACGCACCGCATGGTCGAGAAACACGCTGTTGAGCACGGCGCGCGCCGCCGGGTTGAGGCCGAACGAGACGTTGGACAGGCCTAAAATGATCTGGATGTCCGGGAACTCGGCCCGAATCCGGGCGATGCCGTCCAAGGTCCAGGCGGCGAGCTTGCGGTCGTCCTCGTTGCCAGTGGCCACGGTGAAGGTGAGCGGATCGATCAGCAGATCGCTTTGCGGCAGGCCGTGCCGGTTGCAGGCGAAATCCACCAGCCGGCGCGCGACTGCGAGCTTGTCCTCCGGCGTCTTGGCCATGCCGCGTTCGTCGATGGTGAGCGCGATCAGCGCTGCCCCGAACTTGCGCGCCAGCAGCAGCCGGGCATTGGCCGCGGCCTCACCGTCCTCGAAATTGATCGAGTTGATGATCGGCTTGCCGCCATGCAGCTTGAGTGCGATCTCGAGCACGTTGGTCTCGGTGCTGTCGATCACCAAAGGGGCGTTCACGCTGCTGGTAAAGCGGTTGATCACCTGTGTCATCTCCGCCACCTCGTCACGGCCGACGAAGGCGGTGCACACGTCCAGGCTGTCGGAGCCTTCGCCCACCTGTTCGCGGCCGACGGCAACGCAGCCGTCCCAATCGCCGCGCTCCTGCAGCTCGCGCCACTTCTTGGAGCCGTTGGCGTTGCAGCGCTCGCCAATGGAGAAGTAGCTGTTCTCCTGCCGCAGCGGCACCTGGCCATACAGGCTCGCGACCGCGGGCACCCAATGGTGGCTGCGCGCCACCGGCGCCGGCCGCGGCTCGCCCAGGCGGCGCAGCATCGCGTCGAGCGCCTCGATATGCGGGATGCTGGTGCCGCAGCAGCCGCCGACCAGGTTCAGCCCGTCTTGGCGCACGAAGCGTTCCACCCAACTCGCCATCTCGGCCGCACCCAGCGGATAGTGGGTGACGCCGTTGACCAGCTCCGGCAGCCCGGCATTGGGCTGCACCGAGATCAACCCGGGCCAGTTGGTGGCGAGCCAGCGCACATGCTCGGCCATTTCTTGCGGCCCGGTGGCGCAGTTCAGCCCCATCAGCGGTACGTCCAGCGCGTGTACCACGGTGGCGGCGGCGGCGATGTCGGGGCCGACCAGCAGGGTGCCCGTAGTCTCCACCGTCACCTGCACGAAGATCGGCGTGTCCGTGCCCCTGGCGGCGCGGGCGATCTTGGCGCCGTTCACCGCGGCCTTGATCTGCAACGTATCTTGGCAGGTCTCGATCAGAATGGCATCGACCCCGCCCGCGATCAGCCCGGCGGCTTGCTCGGTGAGCGCGGCCTCGAGCGGGTCGTAGGCGATGTTGCCCAGGCTCGGGAGCTTGGTGCCGGGCCCAATCGAGCCGAGCACCCAGCGGTCGCGGCCGTCGGCAAAGCTCTCGGCGGCCTCGCGGGCCAGTTCGCCGGCGCGCTGGTTGATCTCGTGGGTGCGGTCCTGCAGGTCGAACTCGGCCAGGGTGATCGGGCTGCCGCCGAAGCTGTTGGTCTCCACCATGTCGGCGCCGGCGGCGAAGTAGCCGCGATGGATGTCGCGCACCAGGTCGGGGCGCGACAGGTTCAGCACCTCGGTGCAGTTCTCCCGGTTCCAGTAGTCGCGCTCGACATCCAGGGTGAGCGCTTGGACACGGCTGCCCATACCGCCGTCACACAGCAGCACGCGGTCACGCAGGGCATCGAGCAAGGCGGGACGGGTCATGCCAATTCCTTTGCCGGCAGTGGGGCGGCGATGGCGACAGGAGCAGCCGCACGCCATAGTTGTACTGGCAGCGGGCCGGGGATGGTGACGGAGGTGGCGTCCGTGAGCCCGGCCGCCGCCAACATGGTGGCGAGCGTATCGCGGTGAAAGCCGGGCCAGCGATGGGCGAGTTGGCCAAGCAGGTCGGCCCGGTCATGGTGCAGCAGGTCCACCACCACCAGGGCACCGCCGGGGCGCAGCACGCGGCGGGCTTCCGCCAGCACGGCTGCCGGGTCTTCGGCGTGGTGCAGCACCATCTGCAACACGACGGAGTCGAACGACGCTCCGGCCAAGGGGAGGCGATACATGTCGGCCTGTCGCACGGCGCAGCGGGCAAACCGGGGGTGCGACAAGCGGGAGCGGGCGAGGGCGAGCATGGCGCGGCTGGCATCGACACCGAGGCCGAACTCTACGACGTCGGCGAGGAGGGCAAGCAACTGGCCGGTTCCGGTCCCGATATCGAGCAGCCTGCCGGGCTGCGGGCCCAGCGCCTGGCGGAGGGCGGCGGCGATGGCCTCGGCGGGCAAAGCCAGCGCCTTGGCCTCGTCCCAGTTGGCGCCTTGGCCGCGGAAGCTCTCGGAGGCGATGCGCGCCCGCTCTGCCAGCACGCGGGCGGCTTGGCGGCGGTCGGCCTCCAGCACCGGGTCCTCGCCGGGCAGCCGGGCGACCAGGTCGCGCGCCAAGCCGGGGCCAGCCGGCACAGCGAACCAGGTGTTGGCGCCCTCGCGCACCCGCTCCAGCAGGCCGGCCTCCACCAGCAGGCGGAGATGGCGGGACAGGCGGGGCTGCGACTGCCCAAGGATTTCGGTGAACTCGACCACGCAGAAGGCGCCGCGGCAGGCCAGCGCCAGCAAGCGCAGCCGGGTGGGCTCGGCACAGGCGCGTAGGGCGAGCAAGAGAGGGTCCATGACTTGATCCTACATAAAGATATCTTTATGTCTACCTAATGTTCATCGACGCCCGCATTCCCGTGGTCTTCGGCGTGCCGCCCGGCGAGAACGACGCCGTGCTGGTGCCGGCCGCCGCCGTCCACCCGGCCGGCTGCGCCTGCTGCCTGGCCCGCGGCCCCGCCGCCGCCGAGTTCGACCGGCTGTTCCTGGACCGGGTGCGCGGCGCCGTGCCCTGGTTCACGCGCGTGACGGTCGCGCATGACGACCCGGCCGTCCGTGCCACCGTGCAGGACGACCCCGTCGTGTCCGGCCGGTTTCGCCTGGCGTGAGCGTTGCGCTTTGGACCATCGGCTATGAGAAGGCGAGCTGGGCCGGCGTGCGGGACGCGCTGCTGGCTGCCGGCATCCGGCGCGTGATCGACGTGCGGGACTTGCCGCTGTCCCGCCGGCCCGGCTTCTCCAAGCGGCAATTGGCGGCCGGCTTGGCGGAGGCTGGCCTCGCCTATACCCATCTGCGCGCGCTCGGCACGCCACCGGAGGGCCGGGCCGCGCATCGGCGGCGGGACTGGCCGGTGTTCTGGCAGATCGTGGAGGCGCGGCTCGCCACTACCGAAGCCACGCTGGCTTTGGCCCAAGCGGCGGCGCTCGCGGCAGACGAGCCAAGCTGCCTGCTGTGTTACGAAGCCGACCCTGCGATCTGCCATCGCTGCCGGGTCGCCGAACGCATGGGCGCCCGCACGTGTCATTTGGCCGTGCTATGACTGCGCCCAAAGTCGCCGCCGTGACCATGGCGTATAACGAAGCGGCGCTGCTGCCAGTCTGGGCGCGGCACTACGCCCGCCAGGTCGGGGCAGACCATTGCTACGTGATCGACCATGGCTCGACCGAGACCCTGGCGCTGCCACCGGGCGTAAATGTGGTGCGGCTGCCGCGCTCGGCCCATGATGACGCGCGCCGGGCGGCGTTCATCAGCCAATTCGCGGCCACCCTGCTGCATTATTACGACTGGACGATCCACACCGACGTGGACGAACTGGCACTGGCCGACCCGGCGCACTTCCCGCACCTGCAAGCCTACTGCCAGGCGGCGGCGATCCCCTCCGTCACCGCCATCGGGCTCGAACTGCAGCACGTGCCGGCGATGGAGCCGCCGCTCGATCCCGGCCGCCCGATCGGGCCGCAGCGCGGTTGGGTGCGGTTCAGTAGCGCGATGTGCAAGCCGGTGCTGACGCGCCAACCCCTCACCTGGGTGCCCGGCTTCCACACCGCATCCTGCCCGTTGCGCTTCGACCGGCTCTACTTGGTCCACCTGCACTGGGCCGACCGCAGCACGGGCCTGCAGCGGCTGGCCAAGACCCGGCTGATGCCGTGGGCGGACGACCGGTTCGGCGCGCATCAACGCCTCGCCGACGCCGAATGGCTGCGGCTGTTCGACGGCATGGCCGCCCTGCCCCAACTGCATGGCGCGGAACTCGACCCCGCGCAAACCCCGCTGCAGCCCTGGCTGGCACGGGTGCAGGCGAGCGCGGCGGGGCAGCTCGACCTGCATCTCAACAGCCCCGAACTCTGGCCGCTGCCGCCGCGCTTCCGCGACCGGTTGTAAGATGTTATGCGGCCGCATGGCTGACACGAACGGCAGTGCGATGCTGCGCGGCTTCTGGTACATCGCGTGCAGCGCCCGTGCGGTCGCACGATCCTCCACCAAAGCAGTGACGATGCTAAGCGAGGCGATCCTCGTCGGCCGTGATGCGTCTGGCGCGGTGTTCGCCTACGCCGACCGCTGTCCGCATCGCGGCATGCCGATGCGGCATGGCAGCTTTGACGGCGCCCGGCTGCGCTGCTGCTACCATGGCTGGGCGTTCAGCGCGGGCGATGGCGTTTGCACCGAAATCCCCGGTCTAGCCGACACCGACCGGCGCGACATCGGCCGGCTGCGGCTACGCTCGTTCCCCTGCCGCGAGGTGCAGGGCAATCTGTGGGTCTATCTGCCGGACGGCCCCAAGCTGCCGGAGACCCTGCCCGAGGTGCCCCGCGTACCTGGGTTCGACGGCGTGGCGCCGCAGATTTCCACCACCATGCGCTTCCCGAGCAACGCCGACATTGCTGCGTTCGGCTTCTGCGACCCGGCGCACCCCGCCTTCGTGCACACCTCGCGCTGGTGGAAGTCCAAATCCGCGCTCAAGCTGCGGCCGAAGCAGAAATCCTTCGAGCCGACACCGATGGGCTTCCGCATGGCGCAACACCGGCTCAAGCACGGCGCCAACCCCTACCGCCTGCTTGGCCGCGACGTGCGGGTGGATATCAGCATCTCGCTACCGGGTCTGCGCATCGAGTCCATCGAGGGGAGCCGGCATTGCGCGGCGGTGCTGGCGGCAGTGACCCCGATCGGCCCGAGCGAGACCGATGTGCACTATTGCGTATACTGGACGGTGCCGTGGTTGTGGCCGCTGCGCCCCGCCGCGGCCTGGATGGCGCACGACTTCTTGCGGCAGGACCGCGCCATGGCGGCCTATTTGGCCAAGGGCGATGCCACCCCACCGATGCTGTTCGTCGGGGACCCCGATACACAGATCGCATGGCTGATGCGGCTGAAACGGGAATATCTCTCCAGCCAAGTAGAACGCCGTCCGTTCCGTAATCCGCTAGTGCCGCAAACGTTGCAGTGGAAGAGCTGACCGGAACCCCACATGCCCTATGCCGTTCAACCGGCTTAGGAGTAGTGCATGCAAGTAACGCAAGCCGCTGCGGCCCGCGCCTTTGTCTCGGTTCGGCAGTATACCGAGGCACTCTGCAAGCATCTCACCGCTGAGGACCAGTGTATTCAGTCGATGCCGGATGCAAGTCCCGCCAAGTGGCATCGCGCGCATACGACATGGTTTTTCGAACAGTTCGTCCTGATCCCCCACCTGCCCCGCTATCGGCGGTTTAGCGAGGATTTCGCCTACCTGTTCAACTCCTACTATGAGGCAGTCGGTGAGCGTCAACCCCGCTTTGCGCGGGGGATGATCACGCGGCCCGGTGCCAACGAAGTGAGCGCGTATCGCGCCCATGTCGATGGCGCGATGCAGACCCTGCTCGAAGACCCGGTGCCCGGCGTAGCCGAGCTGGTTGTGCTCGGCCTGCATCACGAGCAGCAGCATCAGGAATTGCTCGTGACCGACATGCTGCATGGGCTGAGCCAGAACCCGTTGCGCCCCGCCATGAACCCGGCGTGGCAAGAACCGCCAGCGGCCGACCCGGGCGAACGCTTCGTTTCATTTCGAGGCGGGCTGCTGCGCTTTGGCCATGACCGGGCCGACTTTGCTTTTGACAACGAAGGGCCGGCCCATACCGCGTTCCTGCAGCCGTTCCGCTTTGCGGCCGGCCTCGTGCGCAACAGCGCCTGGCTCGGCTTCATGGCCGATGGCGGCTACCGAACACCGACGCTCTGGATGGCAGATGGCTGGGCGCAGGTGCAGCAAAACGGCTGGCAGGCGCCGCTGCATTGGCGGCTGCACGACGGTGCGTGGCACCTGTTCACACCCCGTGGCGAGACGGTGGTGGACCCGGAAGAGCCGGTGCGCCACATCAGTTGGTACGAAGCCGACGCCTTTGCCCGTTGGGCCGGCGCCCGATTGCCGACCGAGTTCGAGTGGGAGGCCGCCAGCCAGCACCCGGACATCACCGAGCAAGATAGCCATGTCTGGCAGTGGACCGGCAGCGCCTACCTGCCCTACCCCGGCTTCCGCCCTCCCGCCGGCGCCATCGGCGAGTATAACGGCAAGTTTATGATTAATCAGATGGTGCTGCGTGGCGGCTCCATGGCGACCTCGCCCGGGCACATCCGGCCGACCTACCGCAACTTCTTTCACCCCGACCGGCGCTGGCAGTTTTCCGGCCTCCGGCTTGCCATGGACGACTAATGGAACTTTCGAACGGACTGGCCCAGCCCCGCACGCAACCGGCGTCCGGGCCATGGAAGGATGCTGCGCACGCGGCAGACCTGCAGGAAGTGCTGGCCGGGCTCACCCAACCGCAGAAATCCTTGCCTGCCAAGCTGTTCTACGATGCAGAGGGTTGCCGGTTGTTTGGCGAAATCACCCGCCTGCCAGAGTATTATGTAACCCGAACGGAACAAGCACTGCTGCGGCAGATCGGGCCCGACCTGCCGTACCGACCGGGTTGCGCGCTCGTGGAATATGGCGCCAGCGACGAGGCAAAAGCAGCGCTGATCTTCGAGGCGGTCGGGGCCGGCGCCTACGTTCCAGTGGATGTCGCCGCGGAAGCGCTGGTGGCACTTCAAGCACGTCTCGCTCGCTCATGGCCACACCTGCTGGTGTATCCCATCGCCGCCGACTTTCTCCGCCCCGTGCCGCTGCCATCTGCCCTGGCGGGACGGGACGCGTTCGGCTTCTTTCCCGGCTCCACGATCGGTAATTTCACTCCGGCGGTCGCGGCGAGCTTCCTGCGACAAGTGCGCCAGGCGCTGGGGCGGGGAGCGTCGCTGCTGGTGGGGGTGGACTTGCAGAAGCCATTGGCCACTCTGCTGCCGGCCTACGACGACGCCCAAGGCGTGACGGCGGCATTCAACCGCAACATTCTGTCTCACCTCAACAGCGCGTTCGATGCCGATTTTGACCCCGGCCGGTTCGCCCACGAGGCGGTATGGAACGAGCGGGAAGGCCGCATTGAGATGCACCTGCGCAGCCGCGAGGCTCAGGTGGCGCAGATTGCCGGCATTCGGGTCGCCTTCAATCACGCCGAGACCATCCACACCGAGAACAGCTATAAGTACACCCGGGTCGGATTCCAGCGTCTGGCCCAGGAAGCGGGCTGGCATGCGGCCCAAGTTTGGACCGACGAGCAGGCCTTGTTCTCAATGCACCTGCTAACCGCCTGAACCCCGTCTCGCGAGTTCACGGCAGGGTGCAAGGTCCAGTCTCAGGCGGCGCGATTGCTCGGATCCGGCACTTGAGCGCGCTCACCCTGGTCGGCGACGCGATCCGGGAACTCACCCAAGTTTTGCTGAATGGAGGCTTCTTCGATCGGTTGGCCCGCCATCACCGCCGGGTCGTCCGGGTCCGGCACGGGGAGCTGTGCGGCACCCGCGCTATCGCTCATGCCGACCAATTCGCGGGCACGCTCCCAGTATTCGTGGTCGTTGCCCTCTGGGCAGCCGTCAGCCTGCCACAGATAGTAGGCCCGTTCGCGTATGCGCTGGTCGCGTTCCGGATCGGGTGCGAGTGGATTGTCGGACATGGCGCTTAATCCTTGCCGCTATTGGCGTATTAGGGACATAGCGCATGAATGCTGCGTCGGTTCTTCGCTCCGCTGCGATTGCTCTATCGGCCGAAGTGCACGCCGGCTCGCCGGGCTGTGCCGGGCAGCGTCGCCCCGAGTCTTCGGACAGCCGGCCCTGGCGCATCTTTGCTGCAGTGCCATACTAGGGCCATGCCAGACAGCGCGCCAACGCTGAGCCTCACCCTGCATCCGTCGGTCGGCGGCATTCCGCCGGCCGAGTGGGATGCCTGCGCAGGGAGCGACAATCCGTTCGTCAGCCACGCTTTCCTGTCGGCAGTGGAGGATAGCGGCTCCGCCGGACCGCGAACCGGCTGGTTGCCGCAGCACGCGGCCTTGCGTGACGAGGCCGGCACCTTGCTGGCTGTCGCGCCGATGTATGCCAAGAGCAACAGCTATGGCGAATACGTCTTCGATCATGGCTGGGCCAACGCCTACGAGCAGGCAGGCGGCAGCTATTATCCCAAACTGCAAGTGGCTGTGCCGTTCTCCCCCGTGCCCGGCCCGCGCCTGCTCTGCCGGCCCGGCGCGGGCGTGCCGCCGGACGCGCTGGCTGGCGCGTTGGTCCAGGCCTGCACCGAACTGCGCCTGTCGGGCGTGCATATCAGCTTCTGCACCGAGAGCGAGTGGACTGCGCTAGGCGAAGCGGGATGGTTGCAGCGGCTTGGCCAGCAATATCACTGGGACAATGCCGGTTACGCCACGTTCGACGACTTCCTGGGCGCGCTGTCATCGCGCAAGCGCAAGGTGTTGCGGCGCGAACGGCGGGACGCCAACGACGCCGGGCTAGTGTTTCGCACCCTGCGCGGCCCGGAGATCACCCGGCGCGACTGGGATGCGTTCTATCGCTTCTACCAGTCCACCGTGGACCGCAAATGGGGCAGCGCCTACCTCACGAAGCGGTTTTTCCATCTGTTGGGCGAGCGGCTGGGGGACCGGGTGGTCTTGATGCTGGCCGAGTCCGGCAGGGAACCGGTTGCGGGTGCGCTCAATCTGATGGGACGGGACGCTCTGTTCGGCCGCAATTGGGGCTGTCGCGGCGAGTGGCCCTTCCTTCACTTCGAGCTCTGCTACTACCGGGCCATCGATTTCGCCATCGAGCATGGTCTGGCGCGGGTGGAAGCCGGCGCGCAAGGCCAGCACAAGATTCAGCGCGGCTATCTGCCCAAGCCAACCTACTCGGCACACTGGCTCAGCAACCCGGCGCTGCAACGCGCGGTGGCGGATTTCCTCGCCCGTGAGCGCCCGGCGGTGTTGGCCAGCATGGACGAACTCGCCGTCGAGTTCTCGCCCTATCGCAAGGGCGAGGATTAGCCTCACTCCCTCCACGTTTCATTAGCACAACCGCGATAGGCTGGCGGGCATGATCCCGCTAATGCCCCCTTGCTCGTCGCCAGCCGTCATCCCGAACCATGCCGCGTGTGCTTACCATTGTATTCAAAACATCGTGAACCTGATAGAAACCGGCGCCAAAATTTAGACCCTCAAGGACGATTTCGATGCCTATCGCGCTCCCGGCCCCTTGGCGTTTGCGCCTGACCACAACCGTCATTCAAGCCGGGCTGGTCGGTCTCGCATTGATCTGCGCCCTTATGCTGTATCGGGCGCACGAGGCCGCTCGTTCGGAGGCAGTCCACAAAGCGGCAAGCCTCGCCCGGGTGCTGGCGGGCGGCATCGAAAAAGACGTTCAGATTGTCGACTTGTCGTTGCGCAATGTGGACGCGGATTCGCGCCTCGTCGAGCACCACCAACTCTCGGACGATATCCGCAACTCCGCGCTCGTCAACGACGCCTTGCCGACCCGAGCGCTTGGAGCGCTCGCAGTGCTGAACTCGGCCGGCCACGTCATTTTCGATTCGGAAAATCGCGCAGTCTCCGATATCGATCTGAGCACCCGGAGCTACTTTGCCTTGCATCGCGACCATCCGGAGCAGGGGCTGACCTTGAGTCTGCTCTCCAACGCACGGCTCAGCGGCGGCCCTGTCCTGCTGCTGACCCGGCGCATCAACCACGTTGATGGCTCATTCGGTGGCGTCGCCAGCGAGACCATCCGCTTGTCGACGATCCAAGCTTTGTTCGAAGCCACCGAGCTCGAGCCGGACGACGATGTCCTGCTCAACACGTCGGACGCGCACGTAATCTACCGCCGCAGCACTGGCGCCCGCTTCTTCGGCTTCGACCTCAGCGGCACGCCGGTCGCAAAGGCATTGAGCGGCTCCGTCGACGGAACCGCCGAAGGTGCCTCGACGCTGGACGGCGTTCCGCGGCTATGGGCGCGCAGCCGGCTTCACACCATAGGCCTCACGGTTGTCGTCGGTCTCTCCAGCGAGGGCGTCTATCGCGCCTGGCGGCACGAGGCTTGGATCATTAGTTCGGCCGTCGCTTGCCTGCTGCTCATGGCCACCCTGCTGGCGGCCGAGTTGCGACGCCAGTTGCGCTGCCGCGAGCGTGCGGAGGCCGCTCTCAGCGACAGCGAGGCGCAACACCGGCTGCTGTCCGATGCGGCCAGCGACATCGTCTCGCGCGTCGATGCCAGCGGCAATCGCCGCTACGTCTCGCCAGCCTCCACTCGCCTGCTTGGCTTGGCGCCGGAGGAATTGCTCGGCACGGCCATGCTCGACCTCGTGCTTCCCGAGCATCGGGATGAAATGAAGTCCCACCGGGCGATGCTGCTGGCCGGAAAGCTTGATTGCCACTCTTCCGAGTTTCGCGTGCGGCGCGCGGACGGCACGGTGCGTTGGGTCGACGCGGCAACCCGCGCGATCCTGCACCCGCTCACCGGCGCCCCGGACGGCTACGTCTCCGCTTGGCGCGATGTCACGGAGCGCAAGCTGACCGAGGAGCGCTTGGCGGACAGCGAGACCCGTTTCCGGCTGTTGACCGAGAGCGCAAGCGACGTGATCACCCGGCTCGACCTCCGTCTGCGGCGCACCTACGTTTCGCCCGCGAGCCTCGCCGTGCTGGGATACGAGCCGGACGAGATGTTGGGCCTGGTGCCGCCGCAAACCATCCATCCCGACGATGCCCCGGCGATGACGGAGCGGTTTCGCCGCCTGGCGGCGGGCGCTGTCGACCGCGACATGCTAACCAATCGCATCAGGCACAAAGCCGGCCACTACGTCTGGGTCGAGGCCAAGATCACCTTGATGCGAGACCCGGCGACCAGCGAGCCGGCGTCCATCCTGTGCGTCATTCGCGACATCTCGGACCGGAAGGCCGCCGCCGACGGACTGCTGGCCGCCAATCGGGACCTCGAGCGGCTGTCCCGCCATTTGGCCCGCGCGAAAGAGGCTGCCGAGCGGGCCAGCGAGGCGAAATCACGCTTCTTGGCCAGCATCAGCCATGAGTTGCGCACGCCGCTGAACGGCATTCTCGGCTATGCCGAGCTGCTCCAAATGGAAGGCGGACTGAACGACGCGCAAACCGCACGGGTGGACGCCATGCGGACCGCCGGCCAGCATCTGCTCAGCATGATCACCGGCGTGTTGGACCTTTCGGAGATCGAGACCGGACGCCTCGACCTGCATGCCTCTGCCGTCGATGTCGGGTCTATCGCGGCAGAGTGCCTAGCCGTGGTGCGGCCGCTTGCCAACCGCAAGGGTCTGGCGATGGTCTGCCAACCGGCGGCAAGCGAGGGGGCGGCGGCCTTGCCGCTCGTTGTCACGGCGGATGCTACGCGGCTGCGGCAAATAATGGTGAACCTGCTCGGCAACGCGGTGAAGTTCACCGCCAATGGCAGCATCACGATGCGCCTGAGCCGGGCCGGGCAGCGGGGCAGGATTGAGGTTGCCGATACCGGGCCTGGCGTTGCCGCGGACCAGCGCTGGCGCCTGTTCCAAGAGTTTGATCGTCTCGGCCGCGAGGCGAGCCAGGGTGCCGAGGGTGCCGGGCTTGGGCTCGCCCTCTCGCAACGGCTAGCGACCGCAATGGGTGGCGCAATTAGCTACTCCGACAATCCGGGTGGCGGCAGCATCTTTTGGTTGGAACTGCCGCTCAGCGACACCGAAGCATCGGCACCCGACACCCGGCCCGGCGAGGCCAACTCAGTGCCGGGCGATGCTGCGAACGGCGCAAGATGGCGCGTCCTGGTGGTGGACGATGTCGCCATGAACCGCGATATCGCCGCCGCGTTCCTCACCGCGGCCGGTCATACCCCCATTTGCGCAGACGGCGGGGAGCAGGCGGTGAGGCTTGCGGCATTGGAGGATTTCGATGCCATCGTCATGGACGTGCGCATGCCCGAGGTCGACGGCCGCGAAGCGACCCGCCAGATCCGGGCGCTTGCCGGCCGCCGCGGCAAGGTTCCCATCGTGGCACTGACCGCACAAGCGTTCGCCGACGAAGTGGCAGAGTGCCGAAAGGCCGGGATGGACGAACACCTCGCAAAGCCGTTCACTCAACCAGCGCTGCTGGCCGCACTGGCGCGCGTGCTTGATCCGGCGCCTGAGCAACGCGCGGCCGGTAAAGCTTCGCCCATGGCGGCGGCTTTTGGCGCCGAACTGGCCATTCTCGACGAGGCGGTATTCGCTCAAACGTCCGGCTATCTTTCGCGCGGAACGGTCGCCTCGCATATCGGCAACCTCATCCGCCGCACCGAAGCATTGCTGGCGGGCCTGACCGAGATTGGTCCGAACTCCATCGTAGACCGCGGGTCCGAGGATACGCTGGTCGCTGCGGCGCACGCGCTTGCCGGCAGCGCGGGAATGTTCGGGTTTGAACGATTGTCCGCAGTATCGCGGCAGTTCGAGTATTTGGCGGAAAGCAGTCCTGCCGGGCTGCCGTGGATGGCCAAGTGCCTCCACGCGGCGGCGGTGGCATCTTTGGAGGAGATGCGGCGGCGGGTTGCCACGGCTGAGGATTGCGGCGACTTGGCTTTGGCGAAAGAGGTCGAACAGGCCTGAACGGCCGAGTTGCTTGGAACTTAGCGAGGCGCAGAGGCTTGCACCCCTCGACCGACAAGTTGCTGTGAGGCGATCGCTTGGACCATTATGACCTCATCGTTATCGGTAGCGGCCCGGGGGGCGCCTCCCTGGCGCACCGCCTAGCGCCCACGGGCAAGCGCATCCTGTTGCTCGAACGCGGCGACTACCTGCCGCGGTCGCAAAAGAACTGGAGTTCACAGACCGTGTTCGTTGATGGCCAATACCAGGCCCGCGAGACATGGTATGGCGCCAAAGGCGAGAGCTTCCATCCCGGACTGCATTACTATGTCGGCGGCAACTCCAAAGTTTATGGCGCGGCGCTCTTTCGGTTACGCGAGCGGGATTTCACGGCGATCCAGCACAAAGACGGCATTTCGCCCGAATGGCCGCTCAAGTATTCGGACTTTGCGCCATTCTACGCCGAGGCGGAGCGGCTCTACGATGTTCACGGCCAGCGGGGGGAGGATCCCAACGAGCCGCCGGCAGGGGAGCCCTACCCGTTCCCGCCGGTGTCGCACGAACCCCGCATCGCCCAACTCGCGGATAGCTTCGCTGCGGAAGGCTTGCACCCGTTCCATTTACCGCTCGGCATCCGGCTGGAGGAGCGGGACGGGAAGCCCACCCCCACTAGCATTTGCATCCGCTGCGACGCGTTCGATGGCTTTCCTTGCTTGCTCAACGGCAAGGCGGACGCGCAAGTGATGTGCGTCGACCCCGCACTTGCTGCCAACCCGAACCTCACCCTGCTCACCGGCGCCTATGCCTCACGGCTGGAAACAGATGCCTCCGGGCGCAGCGTCACCGCCGTGCAGGTCACGCGAGCGGGGGCGGAAGAGCGTTATAGCGCCGATATCGTCGTTGTGGCGTGCGGGGCGCTCTCATCGGCATTGCTGCTGCTGCGTTCGGCCAATGCTCAGCATCCAGAGGGATTGGCGAACGGGTCGGGGCAAGTCGGGCGCAACTACATGCGGCACAACCAGTCGGTGTTGATGGCGCTGATGCGGCAGCCAAATGAGACCGTGTTCCAGAAGACCCTGGCTGTCAGCGACTATTACTTCAGCGCGCCGGACTGGGACTATCCGCTCGGCTTGATCCAGATGTGCGCCACCTCGCATGCCGACCAAATCCGCGGCGAGGCGCTTCCGGCTTGGCTGGATTGGGTGCCGAAGATGCCGTTCGAGGAGATGGCGCGGCATTCAATGGATTTTTGGCTTTCGTCGGAGGACCTACCACTCGCAGAGAACCGCATTTTTTATGAGGGGGACCGGGTGCGGCTGGACCTGACGGAGACCAATGTGGAGGCGCATCACCGGCTGAAGAAAAAGCTGGAGCAGCATCTGAGCCGGGCCGGGTCCCACCCGGTGCTACTGGAGCGCAGCCTCTACCTAGGCAAGGGCATCCCGATCAGCGGCACGGCGCACCAGGCCGGCACCTGCCGCTTCGGCACCGATCCGGCCGCCTCCGTGCTGGACCTGCAGTGCAAGGCGCATGAACTCGATAACCTCTATGTGACAGATGCGAGCTTCTTCCCTTCGATCGGTTCGGTGAACCCGACGCTTACCATCATTGCCAATGCGTTGCGTGTGGCCGAGCACTTGCGGCAACGGCTTGGCGCGTGAGTTTCGTAGTGGCGCTGGCGGTCCGCTATCTTCTCGTCGTGTTGTTCCTTCCGTTCAGCGCGCTCGATAAACTGCTGAACTTCAAGGGCGCTGTCGGGCAGGCACAGGAACTCATCCCTGCTCAGGGCCCGGCCACGGCATTGATCGTCACGGGACTGGCAGTGGAAATCCTAATGCCGCTGGCCATTCTCACCGGCACGGCAGACCGCTTGGCTGCCTTCATCATGGCTGGGTATTGCGGGGTGACGGCGCTGCTGTGGAAGCGGTTTTGGACGCCGGGCGACTTCTGGCGGTCCGGGCAGAGCAGAGGCAGGGACTTGTTCTGGGATTTTCTCAAGAACTTCTCTTTGGCCGGCGGGTTCTTGTTGCTCACCTTTGGCTTGGGGAGCGCTTCCGTGCAGGACTTTGTCACTCACCCCTTCGCCTCCTCGCACCCGTATACGGCTCCCCGATGAACCAAGCCCCCGAGATTGGCTACTGGCACCTTTGGACGGACGAGGCCGGCGTGAGCCATCAAAGCCGGTGCGAATTGACGCAGTGGAACTTGCAAGGCGTCGGCGGGGCGGCGCCGCAGTGGAACGACAAGCAGGAGCGCAGCGAGGCCACGACCGTGTTCACCGTGCAGCCCGTCGGCTGGGTGGGGGAATGGCACGAGAACCCGGCGCCGCAATGGATTGTGCCGCTCTCCGGCCGGTGGTGGGTAGAGGCAATGGATGGCACGCGTGTGGAGATGGGGCCGGGAGAGCTTTCGCTCGGTGAGGATCAGGGCTGCCAGGCGGACACGCAAGGGCGGCGCGGCCACCGCTCCGGCACCATCGGCGACGCACCGGCGGTGCTGATGACGGTGCAGTTGCATGTGCCGCCCGTGCATCGGCCGGGCCACTTCCGTTAGCCATCGATGCCGGACTGGATCGCTGAACTCGATCCGCGCTTCCGGGCTTGCGTACTGCCGAATGCATCGCTGCTGACGCTTGGCGAGGGATATGCCTGGCTGGAGGGTCCAGTTTGGTTCGCCGACGCCTGCCACCTGCTGGTGAGTGATCTGCCGAACAACCGCATCCTGCGCTGGACCGAGCACAGCGGCGTCTCGGTGTTCCGGCAGCCGTCCGATTTTGCCAACGGCCACACTCGCGACCGGCAAGGGCGCCTGATCGGCTGCTCCCACCACGGGCGCTGCATTACCCGCACGGAGTTGGACGGGAGCATCACGGTGCTGGCGGACCGGTTTGACGGCAAGCGGCTGAATGGGCCCAACGACGTGGTCGTTGCAAGCGACGGCGCAATTTGGTTTAGCGACCCGCATTACGGCGGCAACACCGATTACGAGGGCGGCAAGCACGAGATGGACTTACCCGCGACGCTCTACCGGCTGGATCCAGCTGGAACGCTGGCAATCGCCGCGGACGATTTCGCCGGACCGAACGGCCTATGTTTCTCACCCGACGAGCGAACGCTGTACGTGGCCGAGACGGGGCTGCAGTTCGCCGAGCACCCCGTCCAGCATATCCGCACCTTTGACGTGGAAGGTGGCAAGTTGCGGCGTGGGAGGGTGTTTCACACCGTGTCGCCGGGCTATGCGGACGGATTGCGTTGCGACGCGGACGGGCGGCTTTGGAGCAGCGCCGGCGACGGTGTGCACTGCATCCACTCGGACGGCACGTTGCTGGGCAAAATCCTGACCGGGTGCACGGTGGCCAATCTCACCTTCGGCGGCCGCCACTGCGCTCGGCTGTTCCTCTGCGCCTCACACCGGCTGATGGGGATCTACACCAATGTCCGCGGGGCGCAGCGTCCATGACGTTGCGGGTGGCGCGGCTGGCTCGGATCGACTTGACCGTCGCAGACCTCGCCCGTGCAGCGCGGTTCTATGTGGAGGCGCTGGGATTTAGCGCCGGATGCGCCCACCCGCTGGAGCCAGCCGCTGCAAAATTGCTGGGCGTGGAGCGGGGCGAGGAGATCGAGGTACATCGCGGCAGCCAGGTGGTGCGGCTGCAGCGCCTAAATCCGCCGGGCGCGCCTTACCCGGCTGGATGCACGGCGGCCGACCTGGTCTTTCAGCATTTTGCTGTCGTCACGCAGGAGATTGGCGCGGCCTATGCCCAACTGTGCGCCCTCGGCCCGGCGGCGATCAGCAACGGCGGCCCACAATTGCTGCCGCCAGAATCAGGTGGAGCCACGGCGTTCAAGTTCCGCGACCCAGACGGCCACCCTCTCGAGCTAATCCAGTTTGCCGACCGGCGTGCGGGCGGGATCGATCACACCGCCATCGCAGTCGCTGACGTGGCCCGCAGCATCGCCTACTACAGTGATCGCTTCGGCTTCAACCTGCAAACGCGACAGGTGAACGCCGGCCTGGCGCAGGACGCATTGGACGGGCTGAACAACGTGCACGTCGACGTGGCCGCCCTGACACCCACGCAAGATACGCCGCACTTAGAGCTGTTGGGCTATCATCCTGCAGGACGCGCCCATCCCCCGCTTCATCCGGCGGACATCGCAGCGAGTCGGACCGTTTTCGAAGTGCAAACCCTGCCCCGGAGCGCGACGGGATTGGCTGACGGTGGCACCGCGGCACTGGTGCAGGATCCAGACGGCCATTTAGTAGTGTTGATCGAGGCCGCCAAACACGTCAGGCAGGGCGGGATTGCATCGCCCGCTTAGCACTCAAGGTCCTCGCCCCACCCGTCCGACGTTTGCAGCTATGGCCTGGTCTGACGCGACCTCGGCCTGAGCAGGACGATCGCGGCAGGAACGCTGATACAGTGGGAAGACATTCCACAGGTTCATAGCGATGAGCCGGTGAAGGCAGCTAAGAAACCGCACGTAGGGCTAGAAGAAAGTCATTGACTTGCGTCTTCAGCCTCGCGGTCTGACCACGGGACGCCTCAGCCGACGTCAACACCTCGTGCGATTGCACCCTCGTCTGCCCAACTCTCTGGGTAACGGCAGCGATGTTCAAACTGACCACGGCGGTGTCTGCCGCCGCTTGCTGCACCGATTGAGCGAGTTCGCGCATCGCACTGCCTTGCTCGGCAACGGCGGAGGCAATCAATTGTGCACCCTGGTCGATGTGGCTCAAGGTTTCTCCTATCGACCGCAATGTCGAGACTGCTGCGCCGGTTTCACGCTGCATCGAATCAACCTGGGCCGAGATCGCCTCGGTCGCCTTGACCGTTTGGCTGGCCAGCGCCTTCACTTCTTGCGCCACCACCGCAAACCCTTTGCCGGCCTCGCCCGCGCGGGCAGCCTCAATGGTCGCGTTGAGCGCCAGCAACTTCGTTTGGGCTGCGATGCCAGCGATGAGGGAGACAATACCTCCAATGCGGTCTGCCATCGCGTTCAAACCAGTAACGCAATGATCGGTTTGTGCCGCTTCCCGCACTACCCGGCTGGCGGACTCGGCAGCCTCCTTGACCCGGCCGCTCATCGCTTGACTGGACATTGAGAGATGGTCAGCGGTTGCCGCAACCGCCCGCACGTTGCAAGTGGCTGCCTCAATTGCGTGAGCGGCCGCATTCGCGCTGTCGCCATTGCTCGCAGCGGTCGCGTCCATCGCCAAGGCGGTGTGCCTCATGGCCTCAACCGATCCGCTTAGCGTCGTTGCAATCCCGCCCACCGAGGCCTCGAACTGTGCGGCAAGCTCCACCTGCTCCGTGACCCGCTGCCACATCAACATCGATCCAGCGAAGGCGCCAAGCCGGTCGGTCAGTGCGGTTGCGGTCACCTCCAACGTTTCGCTGCCAAGTACGACGCGGGTGCTATAGGGGAGCCGCGCCGGGTTGCTGAGGGTGCTAAGCGTCGCGGCCGGATCGGAAAACAGGCGATCTGCCATACTTTGGAGACAGCCCAGCGGCAGAGGATCGTGCTTACCGATTGGTAACAGGAGCTTAGAGGCCTCCGGATTGACGTAGGTGACTGGCAAACTGGGCTCAGTGCCGACCGTCATGACACCGATCGGAACTTGCTCGATGATTTGGCCCTGCAAGAATGCGTAACGAACGACCTCACGAAGCCGGCTTACTGCTTCGGCCATTTGGCCGATCTCATCCCCCCTCACGGCAAAGTTCACGACGAAATCGGTGTCACCATCCGCCATCGCGCGCACGGCAAAAGTCATCGCTCGAAGCGGTCGAACCAGCGCCCGCGTGGTGAGCAGGCTCGAAAGCACGAGCAACACGACGAGCGCCCCACCGAGCGAAAGGGTTTGGCGGCGGCCGCGCAGGCGATCACGCCTTGCGTCCGTTCCGGCCTGATCGGCCCGGGATGTGAAGAAATCGATGCTTTGCTGCATCGCTGCTGCGAGCCGGTCACTTGCCGGGTCAACATTGAAGGCAATCTCGGAAGCGGCGGCGGAAGCTGCTTCAAACAGCGCATTGGTCGCTCGGATCAAATCGCCCCCAGCGTCTGTCAACGCAGCCAGCTTCTCCCGCGGCGCTCCCTCAGGCACGATGCTCGATAGATTGCTGAGCAGCGTCGACGCGGTCACCTCCGCGCGTTGTGCCGCGGCCGGCATCGACGAATCTCCCGCGGCCAGGAAGCGGAGGGCGTCAACCTGCATCTCTTGCATAGTGGCTTCATAGAGACGCAAGCTGCGCGCCGCTTCGTTCGCGCTCTGCCCATCCATTGCCGGCAAGCTGCTTTCACCAGGCTGGGCGTCGGTTTGTTCCAGGCTGCGTTCAAGGTCGAGCAGACGCAAGGTAAAGCCGGCTTGAACGGTGCCGAAGCCCTCGTCACGTACCGCAATCATGTCTTCCTTCTTGGAAGCCGCGGATACCGCTGCTGCTTGAAACCGATCGAGTTCGGTGAGCGCCTGCGTCAGCCACGGCGCCGCTTCCGAGTCCGCGTGCGCCAGCAACCCCAAGATCAGATCGTGAGCACGTTGTTGTTCCTGACCGATACGCGCCAGCGCCGCAGCAACGTCCTCGCGGTTCTGCTGAAGCTGCAGTCGGTCACCCTGCAACTGCATTTGCTGAGTGGCAAGAACAGCCACGTTCAGGACCGCTCTGGCCCGCACCGCGGCGTCATGGCGGTCGGCAAGCCGATCCTGCCGCGCCAGGCTGGTTACCACCACCCAGACGAGGCCACCCACCAGCAGCAGCATCACCGCACAAGATAGGACGAGCCGCAGCCTGATCGAAACGTTTTGCAGGAAACGCAACAGCAGCACCTCGGCCGGACTGGCGCAGTGTCGAGCATGGAGGTTAACAACGCGTAACCGCGTATGCTGGCTCAGGCGGGCACCGCTCCAGCTCTGACAGGCAGCGGCGGCAGCGCGAAAGTGAGAGCGGCGGCGACGGCCGCTGCCGCCGCAAAACCGAGCGCACCGGGCGTGTAGCTGCCGAAGTGGTCGAAGCTCGCGCTCGCCAGCAATGGGCCGGTTCCGGATCCAACGATGTAGATGCCGAACACCAGCCCGTACAATCGGCCGAACGCGGGATTGCCGAAATAGCGCCGCACGAAGAATGCGGTGAAGTCCACTTCTGCCCCCACCGTCATTCCCAGCAGGGCGGCAATGGCGAAGGCGCAGACCGTGCCCGTGCCGTAGGCGATCAGCAGGAATGCGGCGATGGCCAGCAACGCGATGCCGAATACCACCAAGGGCGGATGCAGCCGATCCAGCAGCCAGCCAACGCCGCCACGGCCGGCGATCAGCGTAAGGCCGGTAATCGCAGTGATCTGTGCCGCCTCAGCCGGACTGAAGCCGCGGCTGATCATGATCGGGACCAAGCTGACCAGCGCTCCAACGGAAACGATCCCGAGCAGTAGAAAAATTACGCACATGAGCAGGAATGCGCGTGTCATGACATAGGGCCGCACCGGCACGCGACTCTTGCCGGCGCTTGGCCGGCCGACGGCTTGATTGCCGCGCGTGGCGATCAATCCAGCGGGCAAAGTGAACAGCAACGTCAGCCCGCCCAAGGCGGCATAGGCCTCGCGCCAGCCGAATTCACCGGTGAGCGTCTGCGCCAGCCAGGGCAAAACGGCGGCACCGATGCCGACACCCATGAGGCAAAGCCCGAGCGCCAGGCCCAGCCGACGCTCGAATTTGCGTACGAGCACGGCCGAGTAGCCGAGGGGAGTGGCGCCACCGGCCACGACGGGAATCAGACCGAACACGAGGTAGTAGTGCCACAGATTGTGCGTCAGCAAGGCAAGCGACGCCACCAGCGCGGAGATCAGCACGGTGGAGGGTACAACCACCGCGCGAGGGCCGAAACGGTCGATCAAAGCGCCCCAGAACGGCGCGGATAGCGCGAGGGTATACTGGCTGAGCGCCAACGCTCCCGAGAGCTGCGTACGGCTCCAGCCGAATTCAGCCGTCAGCGGCCGTGCGAACACGCCAAACGTGTAAAGCAGCAGCGTGCCGACTGAGAAGACCAGACCGAGCGTGCAGGCGGCAACCACGCCCCAGCTGTCATCGGTTGCCGAGGTTCGCGCCAAGCTCGCGTCATACGTCATGGTTTTGGTTCCTTCCTCCGCCCCGCCGCCGCTTTTCATTGCGGCTTTACCAGGCGCCAGCAAGCCCTGAGCGCGAGAGTAATGAATGCGCGCCTGCGCTCAAACGGGCAAGATGCGCAGAAACCTTGAACGATGCGGTTGCGCGATCGTCACGGCCGAGGAATGCCCGGTGCCTGCGCTTACTCCGAAACGAGGGATTGAACGATGCTCTCATACTCCTCTCGGCTGGGAACGTACGGGCTGGTCCGGTTGAACGGGCTGCGAGCGATGCTGTCCACCAGCGCATCGAGCGGCCCGGGCCGATAACCCGCCTGGTGGTAGCTGGCGGGAAGCCCGAGGGCGCCGACGAGGCCCCGCAAGGCGTCACCAAGGGCTGAACCGTCCTCAAGGCCCATCGCGGCGGCAGCCCGAGTGGCCTTGGCGGGAACGTGCCGGGCGACCAGCTCCGCCGTTAGCGGCAACGCCGCCGCGATCAGGATGCCGTGGTGGACATGCTGGTCGCCGCAAGCCAGCGCAATGGCATGGGCCGGGCCGAGGCCTTTGTGGATCGCTGCACCGCCTGCGAACGCGGCCGCCATGAGGGATAGCCTCGCGCCATCCGCGCCGGGTTCCACCGCAATCCGCAAATCGGTGAAGGCGCGCGCAAGGCCGTCCAGCGCGAGCGCATCGACGATCGCGTTGACCGGCTCGGCGAAGAACCCTTCGAGGCAATGCGACAGGGCATCGATCCCCGTCGCGGCAATCAGGCGCGGCGGCAGCGTACGCGCGAGCTCCGGGTCGCAGATCGCAACCCGGGGCACCAGGCGGGAGTCGCGAGTTCCGATCGCTGGGCCGCCTGCCACCAGGTGCATCGCCGACACGGGCGAACTCTCGCTCCCGGTGCCCACCGTGGTCGGAATGGCGACCAGCGGCGCCATGGTATCGCCGATGAGTTCGGGCCGACCGATCAGGCCGGCGGCGGGCATGGCGCTGCCCGCGAGAGCGGCGACGATCTTTGCCGTATCGATCACCGAGCCGCCGCCAAGCGCAACTACGCCGTCGCAGCCGGACGCGCGATAGATGGCGAGGGCGGCGTCCGCCCCGGCCGCGGTCGGGTTCTCCGGAACGTCCAAGTAGCGCGGGGTGTCAGTCGGGAGATACTGCAACACGGCTGAGACGGCGCCGGCGCGTTCCAAGCCGCGATCGCTGATCAGCAGCGGCCGTGCTGTGCCGGCGTAGGTAAGTTCGGCCACGATGGCGGAGAGCGCGCCGGAGCCTAGGAGCAGTCGCGGAAGGGGCAGTAACGGGATCATTGACGCCTCCCAGGGGCCGCGGTGAACATCCACTCTCGAAGGCCGCTGAAAGCGATCTAGTTGGGGGGGTCCAGCCTGTCAATTATGGTTCGGCTGACGCCAGACTACCGCTTGGAAACAGGATCAAGCTTGAAGCGGGTGCCCCGGCAACCCGCCCGCGGCGGCTTGCCCGCACCCCAGCCCGGTGCGATGGTCCCGCCGCTGCAGCGCTCCGCAGCACGTTGACATCGATCCGAGGACCCGAATGGCGAAGATCAAGGTGAAGACCCCCGTCGTGGAGATGGACGGGGACGAGATGACCCGGATCATCTGGGGCTTCATCAAGGACAAGCTGATCCTGCCCTACCTCGACATCGACCTGCGCTACTATGACCTTGGCATCGAATACCGCGATCAAACCGACGACCAAGTGACCATCGACGCGGCTCTGGCCACCAAGCAGTTCGGCGTCGGCGTTAAATGCGCTACCATCACGCCGGACGAGGCGCGCGTGAGCGAGTTCAGGCTAAAGAAGATGTGGCGCAGCCCGAATGGGACCATCCGCAACATCCTGGACGGCACCATCTTCCGCGAGCCGATCATCTGCTCCAACGTGCCCCGGCTGGTGCCGCACTGGTCGGAGCCGATCGTGATCGGCCGCCACGCCTATGGCGACATCTACCGCGCCACCGAGACCAAAATCCCCGGGCCCGGCAAAGTGACCCTGGTCTACCATCCGGCAGGCGGCGATCCGGTCGAGATGGACGTGTTCGACTTCAAGGGCCCGGGCGTCGCCATGGGCATGCACAACACCAACGCCTCAATCGAAGGCTTCGCCCGCGCCTCCTTCAACTACGGGCTGGCGCGCAACTACCCGGTGTATCTGTCCACCAAGAACACCATCCTCAAAGCCTACGACGGCGAATTCAAGGATATCTTCCAACGCATCTTCGACAGCGAATTCAAGGACCAGTTCGCCGAACGCAAGCTCACCTACGAGCATCGGCTGATCGACGACATGGTGGCCTCCGCGCTGAAGTGGAACGGCGGCTATGTTTGGGCCTGCAAGAACTACGATGGCGACGTGCAGAGCGATATCGTGGCCCAGGGTTTCGGCAGCCTCGGATTAATGACGAGCGTGCTGATGAGCCCGGATGGGCAGACGGTGGAAAGCGAGGCGGCTCACGGCACCGTCACCCGCCACTATCGCGAGCACCAGAAGGGGCGTGAGACCAGCACCAATCCGATTGCCTCCATCTTCGCCTGGACCCGCGGTTTGGCCTATCGCGGCCGGTTCGACGACACGCCGGACGTGACCAGCTTCGCCGAGACGCTGGAGCGGGTTTGCGTGCAGACCGTGGAGGCCGGGTTCATGACCAAGGACTTGGCGCTGCTCGTCGGCCGCCAGCAGGCGCACCTCAACACGCAGGATTTCCTGTCCAAGCTGGACGAGACCCTGCAAGCCACGATGCAGTGAACCCGCCGCAAGGAGCCGCTCGCATGGACGGCCTGCAAGGCTTGATCGCTCCGCCGTTGACGCGCCGCGGCTTCGCCATGACCAGCCTGATCGCAGGCTTCACCCTCGCCACCGAGCGGGTCCTCGCGCAGGCGATCCACACCCCCGCCACCGGTCTGGTGGCCGGAGACGTGCAAATCCCGGTCGCCGACGGCATGCTGCCCGCTTACTCCGCCAAGCCGGAGGGTGCCGGGCTGTTCCCCACCATCCTGGTGATCGAGGAAATCTTCGGCGTCCATGAATATATCGCGGACGTTTGCCGCCGCCTGGCCAAGCTCGGCTACTTGGCCGTGGCGCCGGAACTCTACGCCCGCGAGGCCGACCTGTCGAAGATGACCGACGCCGGCACGATCATCCGCGACGTGATCAGCAAGGCGCCCGACGCCACCGTGATGTCCGACCTCGATGGGGCGGCGAAGTGGGCGTCCGCCCATGGCGGCGACCCGGCCCGGCTTGGCGTAATCGGCTTTTGCCGCGGCGGCCGCGCCGTTTGGCTGTATGACGCCCACAATCCGAGCCTCAAGGCCGCGGTCGCTTTCTACGGCCCGGTCGCTGGCGAGCGCACCACGATTCAGCCGCAGACCGCGGCCGACGTCGCAACCGAGTTGCACGCCCCCTTGCTGGGCCTCTATGGCGCCAAAGATCCGGGCATTGCTCCCGCCGACGTGCAGGCGGCTGCGTCCAAGGCGCGCGCGGCCGGCAGGACTGTCGAGATCGTCGAATACCCGGACGCCGGGCATGGCTTTCACGCCGATTACCGGCCGAGCTACGTTGCCGACGCCGCCACCGATGGCTGGTCCCGCATGCAGGCGTGGCTCAAACAGTACGGAGTGGCCTGAGCCCCGATTACCCGGCCAAGTCACGACCGCAGTGGCAATGGTATTACCCGGCGCCAGATATGCAAGCGTGGGTGTCGAGCCGATGTTCATGCGCTGCAGACATAAGTCTAATCCTAGGATCATGACTGATAACCTGGGCGTCCCCGCACGACCTGGAATGGGAGCGATCGCCGGCCCCCATACCGCCGCCTTCGCCGTAAGGGGTTAAGAAGATGACTAGAACCATGATCCGGTCGCGCTTGTTGTCGGCCGCTGTTTTCGCTTTGACGCTGGCTCTCGCCGCGGCCTGTAGCTCACAATCCACCGGCATCGGCCCAGACTATGCCAATGCTCAGTCTGGCAGCACCTTTAGTGCTTTGGCCGGCGGTTACTGACGGTCCGAACGGACGGTTACGTTGACTTGACGGGGCGGCGTGCTGCAAAGAACGTTCGCAGCAACTCTGCCGCTTCGGTCTGCCGCACCCCTCCCACAATTTCGGGACGGTGCAAGCAGCCCGGCGCCTCGAACACGCGGGGCCCATGCTCCAGTCCGCCGCCTTTGGCGTCGTAAGCCCCGAAAACCACGCGGGCGACCCGGAAATGCACCGCCGCTGCCGCGCACATCGGGCATGGTTCGAGTGTAGCGACCAGGGTGCAGCCGGGTAGCCGAGCCGATCCGAGCCGCTGCGCCGCCAATCGCATCGCAATCAACTCGGCATGTGCGCTGGCGTCGTTTGCCGTCTCCACCATATTGCTGGCCGATGCCAGCAGGTCTCCGCGCGCTGAAACCACCACTGCGCCCACCGGCACTTCGCCACGCGTGGCGGCCTGCCGGGCCTGGTCCAAGGCGATCTCCATCGTATCCATGCCAGGCGTCTTGCCGGTAGGGGAGTTCGGGGTCTAGGGAAAACCATGCCTAAGCCCCTCATCGGCGTGACCTTGGATGCCGAACCGGCTGGCGGCTGGTCGCGCTTTCCCTGGTATGCCCTGCGCGCCAACTATCTTGGCGCCGTGGCAGCCGCTGGCGGCTTGCCGGTCGCCCTGCCCCACGACCCCGAAATCACCGAGGCGTTGCTCGACCGGCTGGACGGGCTGGTGGTCACGGGGGGCGCGTTCGATGTCGACCCGGCCCTCTACGGCGCCACCGACATCCATGGCAGCGTCACCCTGAAAACCGGTCGTACTGCGGCCGAACTGGCGCTGGTCCGGGGCGCGCTCACGCGGGGGCGGCCTGTGCTCGGCATTTGCGGCGGCCAGCAACTGCTCGCCGTGGTGCTCGGCGGCACGCTGGCACAGCACATCCCCGACCAGTGGCCACAAGCCCTCCCGCACGAGCAGTCCAACCCGCGAGACCAGCCTAGCCACATCGTTGCGATCACGCCGGGCACCTTGCTGCACGAGATCGTCGGCCGGCCGGCAATGCGGGTGAACTCGTCGCATCACCAGGCGGTAGCCGCGCCCGGGCCACAGGCGACGGTGAACGCGGTGGCACCGGACGGGATCATCGAGGGGATTGAAGACGCGCGCTTCCGGTTCTGCCTCGGCGTGCAATGGCATCCGGAGTTCTTGATCGACCCCGGCGACGCCAAGATTTTCCAGGCCTTTATCGGCGCCGCGTCGTGAGTGAGGCGGAGGGCGGCCGCGGCGAACGCATCGCCAAATGGCTGGCCCGCGCCGGCGTGGCGAGCCGGCGGGATGCCGAAAAGCTGTTGGGCGAGGCACGGATCACACTCAATGGAGCGCTCGTCAGCCATCCGGCTACCTTCGTCACGCCCGGCGACATCGTTCAGGTCAATGGCCGCGTTGTCGACGCCCCAGACCGGGCACGGCTATGGCGCTACCATAAGCCGGAAGGCCTGATGACGACGCATCGCGATCCCGCCGGCCGCGCCACCGTGTTCGACAAGCTGCCAAGCCATCTGCCGCGCGTCGTGAGTGTTGGCCGCCTCGACTTGAACAGCGAAGGGCTGCTGTTGCTCACCAACGACGGCGAGTTGGCCCGACGGCTGGAGCTGCCGTCCAACGGCTGGCTTCGCCGGTACCGGGTGCGGGTGCATGGCGTGGTGCTGGACCGGGCATTGGCCGGCCTTGCCGATGGCCTGATGGTGGAAGGCGTGCGTTACGGATCGATCGACGCCGCGGTCGATTCCCGCGCCCTCAGCAACACCTGGCTCAGCGTCAGCCTGCGGGAGGGCCGCAACCGGGAGGTCCGCCGCGTGATGGCCCATCTTGGCTTGCAGGTCACGCGCCTGATCCGGGTGGCTTACGGTCCGTTCCAGCTCGGCAACCTCGCCCGCGGCGAAGTGGACGAGATCAGCGGCAAAATCCTGCGTGAGCAACTGCCCGCCAATGCCAAACACCCTACGGCAGCTGCCATTCGCGGGACGGCGCCGAGCTGAGAATCGTCGCGGGCAGATGGCGAGGCAAACGGCTTCTCGCGCCTCCCGGTTTAGCCACCCGTCCGACAGCGGAGCGACTTCGGCAGGCCGTGTTTGACATGCTCGCCCATGCCGCCTGGAGCGGTCGGCTCGAAGGCATAGCGGTGCTGGACGCATTTGCAGGAACGGGGGCGCTGGGGTTGGAGGCGCTGTCTCGCGGTGCAGCTTGCGCCACCTTTATAGAACGGGACCGCGCCGCGTTGGAGGCGCTGCGATCCAACATTGCTGCCTGCCCCGGTGCGCACACCCGGGTCATTGCGGGCGATGTGCTCCGGCCGCCGGCAGGGCGCGAGTGCGACCTGGTGTTCCTTGATCCGCCATACGGCCAAGCCCTCCTGTCTCCGGCAGTGACGGCGCTCATGTTGGCTGGTTGGTTCGCACCTGGCGCGCTGCTCGTGGCTGAATCGGCCCGTGCAGAGGCGCCAGGTTTGGGTGAATTGCTGGCCGAGCGGGACCATGGCGCGGGACGGGTCAGCTTTTGGCGCCTCAACGCCGGGCCGGCGGGGTGAACCATGCCGCGACTGCATTCGGCTGGGCCGAAGGAGTTCGCGCCGGCGATAGGCAGGCGCGATTGCGCCCCTGCGCCTTTGCCGTGTAAAGCGCGGCATCGGCAAGCTGGATCAGATCGGTGTCCGTGCCATCGGGCGGCTGCGGCCAGGTCACGGCCACGCCGATGCTGACCGTGACGATGCCATCCACCCCGCCACAATGCGCCATGCGGAGTTGACGGATCGCGGTCTGCGCGCGCTCGGCGATGGCAATGGCCCCGGCCACGTCGGTCTCGGGAAGCAAGATGGCAAACTCCTCCCCGCCGAGCCGTGCGGCGAGGTCGGCCGGCCGCTGCGCCAAGCGCGCGATCGTGCCTGCGATCCTCTGCAGGCAAACATCGCCTGCTTGATGCCCATAGCTATCGTTGAACGCCTTGAAATGGTCCACGTCCAGCATTAGCAAAGCGAGCGGCTGCTCCGTTCGCGCTGCCCGGCGCTGTTCTTTTTGCAGCACGCTGTCGAACAAGCGCCGATTGCCGATACCGGTCAGCGCATCCTGCATGGCCGTCCGTTGCAAATGCGTGTTGGCCGCCTGCAAACGCGCTTCCGCCCGCTTGATCTCTCCCGCCAACAGCCAGCCAGAGGCTCCGAAACCGGCAGACAGCAAGCTGGCCGCAAGCCAGGCATCAAAAGCGTTGGCACGCCAATCGGCGAGCACATCGGCCTCGGCGGATGCCGCAACAGCAGCCAGTTTGTAGCCTTTCACCGCACGAAAGCTGGCAAGGTCAGCGGCTTCGATCGTTGCTTCCTTAATCGCGACCCGGCGCGCAAGCCCGACCTGCCAAGCCGTGATGCCGAACACCGCCATGCAGGCGAGCATCGCCAAAACTCGCACCGCGGAATGGCGCGACCCTACCGCCGCAAGCCATGGCATCGACCACACCTGCAGGAATGCGCGCTTCAAACCGCCACCTCGGATTTCGCTATGCCATCCGATCGTCGGCGCAAAAGGTTAATGGATGCTTACTTCGCCGAGCAATTATTTGCCGCCGGGTCGATGATTTTTGCGACCTGTTAAGGCTCTGCACCCATGATCCAGCCATGCCGGACCAGATCGAGTCGCTCTTGCTTGCTATTTCCCATTCCCGCGCCGGACGGCATGGGGAAGCGGAAGCCATCCTGCACGCCATCCTTGCCGACGAGCCGGATGACTCGCACGCGCTCTATCTGCTTGGGCAGTCCGCCCTCCTTGGCGGCCGCGCGGCCGAGGCGGCGGCACTGCTCGCTCGCGGGCTAGCGCTCCGCCCCACCCACCGTGACAGCCGCCTCTCGCTCGCCCGCGCGCTCCTGGCTGCCGGGCGCCCGCAGGAAGCGCTCGACACAGTCGAGTCGCTCGCTGGCGAGACCAAGCTCGCACCGGTGCATTCGCTGCGCGGCACGGCACTGAACATGCTCAAGCGGCCGGCCGAAGCGGTGACAGCGTTTGTGACCGCGCTTGCCGCCGATCCGGCCGATGCGGAGTCGGAACTCAACCTCGGCAACGCCCATGCCGAACTCGATGAGCCGGACGCCGCGGAACAGCATCTTCGGCAAGCGGTCGCGCTCGCGCCCCAGATGGTGGCCGCACATGCGAGCCTAGCCCATCTGCTCACCAGCCAGGGCAGGCTGGACGAGGCGCTCGCCATCAGCCAGCACGCGATCGACCTCGACGCGAATTTTCCGGCGACGCAATGGAACCATGCATTGGCGCTCTTGCTCGCAGGCAACTTCGCCGAGGGCTGGCGTAAGTTCGAATGGCGCAAGCGGCGCTTTCCCGGCAGCTTCGTCGCTCAGCCCGGCCCCGAGTGGGACGGCGCATCTCTGAGCGGAAAAACCATTCTTGTGGTCGCCGAGCAAGGCGACGGCGACACAATTCAGTTCATGCGCTACCTGCCTCTGCTGGCCAAGCGCGCCCGCAAGGTCGTCATGAAGTGTTCGGCTTCGCTTGCGCCGCTGGTGACCAGCATGCCCGGCATCATCGCGGCGGTGTCGCAAGGTGAACGGCCGGACCATGACGTGTGGGTGGACCAATTGAGCTTGCCGCGGCTGTTCGGAACCACGATTGAGACCATTCCCTACCCCGCCGGCTACTTGAAGCCCGACCCAGCTCGGGCAACGGCTTGGGACCGGCACTTGCCGGAAGGGCTTCGCATCGGGCTTGCCTGGGCCGGCAGTCCGCTGCATGCCAATGACAAGCGCCGCTCCATGGCCGCGGCGGCGCTGGCCCCGATCATCGCCGCCGGCGGCCGCAGCATCGTCACCCTGCAGGCCGGACCGCGCGCGCGTGATGTGGCCAAACTATTCGGCCTCAGCGATTGCTCCGGCCGGCTGACCGATTGGAGTGAGACGGCCGCCGCCATTAGCGGGCTTGACTTGATCATTACCGTGGACACGGCCATCGCCCACCTTGCCGGTGCGCTCGGCATTCCTGCTTGGGTCATGTTGCCCTTTGCGCCGGATTGGCGCTGGATGATCGGCCGCGAGGACTCGCCATGGTACGCGGGAATGCGGCTGTTCCGGCAGGAGCGGCCGGGCGATTGGGCGAGCGTGACCGAACGGGTGGCGAGTGCGCTGGTTAGCGTCGTCCGGCCCGCTTACACCATCAGCATGCCGCCGTTGACGTGGAGCGTCGCGCCCGTCACCCAGGCCGCCTCGTCCGATGCCAAGTAAACCACTGCGCTCGCCACGTCGGCGGGCATGCCCATGCGGCCGACCGGGATCATCTGCAGCAGGCGCGTCTTTTGCTCCTCTGGCAGCGCCGCCGTCATCGCGCTGCCGATATAGCCCGGTGCGACCACGTTGACGGTAATGCCCCGGCCGCCTACCTCCTGCGCCATCGACTTGGTCATGCCCACCAGGCCCGCCTTGGCGGCGGCATAATTGGCCTGCCCTGGATTGCCGGACGTGCCCACGACGCTGGCGATGCCGATGATGCGGCCGCTGCGCCGCCGCAGCATGCCCTTCATGGCCGCGCGTGACAGGCGGAACGGCGCCGTCAGATCAACGTCGAGCACGTCTTGCCAAGCTTCGTCCTTCATTCGTAGCGCGAGCATATCGCGAGTCAGCCCAGCATTGTTCACCAGGATGTCCACCGGGCCGGCTGCTGCTTCGGCCGCCGCAATCAGCGCGTCCGCAGCCGCCGGGTCGCGCAAGTCGGCGGGGCAGACATGCGCCCCCTGCCCCAATTCGGCAGCAAGGCTGGACAGTGCCTCCACCCGGGTGCCGGACAGGACGACCCTGGCGCCCTGCCCATGTAAGCCCCGAGCGATTGCGGTGCCGATCGCGCCGGACGCGCCGGTCACCAGGGCGTTCTTGCCGTCCAAACGAAACATCAGCGTCATCTCCGCCTGTTTTTCGCGGTTGCGCTACCCGCCCCAGGCCGCCGTGTCCAGCAAGCGGGATTTGTCGGCAGCCATCCAGCGGCTTAGGCTCCAGTCCAGTTTGTTTGACAGATGAGGACCTGCCCGTGCCAGTGCACAATCGGATCGCCGCTTTCGCCGAAGACCTCACGGAGTGGCGGCGGGACCTGCACGCCTACCCCGAACTCGCCTTCCACGAGCACCGCACCAGTGACGTCGTGGCGGCAAAGCTCGCCTCCTGGGGCATCGAGGTCACGCGCGGCATTGCGGGCACGGGGCTGGTGGGCACGCTGCGAAACGGCGCCTCTGCGCGCACAATCGGCATACGCGCCGATATGGACGCGTTGCCCATGCCCGAGGCCAACACGTTCGAGCACCGCTCGCAGCACGAGGGGGTGATGCACGCCTGCGGGCATGACGGGCATACCACGATGCTGCTCGGCGCCGCCCGCTACTTGGCGGAAACCCGCAACTTCGACGGCACGGTGCATTTCATCTTCCAGCCCGCCGAGGAGGCCGGGGGGGGCGGCGAAGTGATGGTGAAGGAAGGCCTGTTCGACCGTTTCCCGTGCGACATGGTCTTTGGCGCCCATAACGACAGCACCATCCCCGTCGGGCAAATGACCGCCGTGCCCGGCGCCGTCTGCGCCAACACCGACGATTTCCTCATCCGCATCAAGGGCCGCGGCGGCCACGCGGCGCGGCCACATCGCGCGATTGATCCCGTTGTAATCGGTTCCCAGCTCGTGCTCGGCTTGCAGACGCTGGTGGCCCGCCGGGTCGACCCCTTGGACAGCGCGGTGCTGTCCACCTGCATGTTCCACGCCGGCACCGCCAGCAACGTCATCCCGGATGTCGCCGAACTGACCGGCACGGTCCGCACGCTCAAGCCCGAGACCCGCGAGGCAATGGAGCGGATGATGCGCGACCTGGTGCTGGCCACGGCGCAGGCCCATGGCGCGGAGGCGGAATTCAGCTTCAATCGCGGCTATCCCTCGGTGGTGAACGATCCGGCGGCGGTCGAGCGGGTCGCGCTGGCGGGGTCGAAGGTGCTGGGCGAGGCGAAGGTCATCCGGCAGCGCCTGCCCGGGATGGGTGGGGAGGATTTTGCCTACATGGCGCAAAAAGTCCCAGGTTGCTTCGTGCGCATCGGCCAAGCGGAAGGTGAGAAGGGGGCGCAGCCGGTCCACACCGTCACTTACGATTTCAACGATGACATCCTGCCGGTCGGCGCCTCGCTGTGGGCGGCGTTGGTGGAGCAGGAGTTGCCCCGGCATGACTGAGATCGGCACTCGCCAAATCGGCACGCGCACCGAACGCGACTCCATGGGTGAGATCGAGGTGCCGGCCGAGCACTATTGGGGCGCGCAGACCCAGCGCAGCCTGCAGCATTTCTCCATCGGCAACGACATTATGCCGATCGGCATCCCGCGCGCCTACGGCTACGTAAAGAAGGCGGCCGCATTGGTGAACCGGGCGGCTGGCCGCATGCCGGCGGACCGGGCGGCAGCGATCTGCGCCGCGGCAGATGAGGTGATCGCCGGCAAGCTGGATGCCGAGTTCCCGCTCTATGTCTGGCAGACCGGCAGCGGCACCCAGTCCAACATGAACGCCAACGAGGTGATGGCCAACCGCGCCACGCAGCTGCTTGGGCTGCCGATCGGCGGCAAGGGCCGAGTGCATCCGAACGACGACTTGAACATGGGGCAGTCGTCCAACGACACCTTCCCGACGGCCATGCATGTTGCGGCGGTGATCGAGTTCGAGGAGCGCTTGTTGCCGTCCTTGCGTGCGCTCCACGCCGCCATCGCCGCCAAAAGCGCGCAATGGGCCGACATCGTGAAAATCGGCCGCACCCATCTGCAGGATGCGGTGCCGCTCACCGTCGGCCAGGAATGGGGCGGCTGGGCGGCACAGTTGGCCTTTGCGATCGCCGGGGTCGAGCATTCGCGCGGCGCGCTCTACGAACTCGCCGCCGGCGGCACCGCGGTCGGCACGGGGCTGAACGCGCCGCCGGGTTTTGCGGAGGCGATCGCGGCCAAGCTCGCCGAACTGACCGGCTATCCGTTCCGCACCGCGCCGAACAAGTTCATGGCGCTCGGCGGGCTAGACGCCGCGGTGGCCGCGATGGCGGCGCTGCGCGGCGTGGCCGTAGTGCTGCTAAAGGTGGCCAATGACGTGCGTTGGCTCGGCTCGGGCCCGCGCTGCGGGCTGGGCGAGCTGGTGCTGCCGGAGAACGAACCCGGCAGCTCGATCATGCCCGGCAAGGTCAACCCGACGCAGTGCGAGGCGATGGTGATGATCTGCACCCAGGTGCTCGGGGAGGACGCTGCGGTCGCATTCGCCGGGTCGCAAGGGCAGCTTCAACTCAACGTCATGCGCCCGATCGTGATCAATAACCTGCTGCACAGCGCCCGCATCCTGGCGGACGGCGCCGGAACGTTCCGCCGCTACACGATCGAGGGCACAGAGCTCAACCGCACCCGGATCGACGAACTGCTGGACCGTTCGCTCATGCTGGTGACGGCTCTGGCGCCCACGGTTGGCTACGACAAGGCCGCCGCCATCGCGCATGACGCGCATGTGCAGGGCACCACGCTGAGGGAGGCGGCGCTGGCCTCGGGCGCGATTGACGCGGCCACGTTCGACCGGGTGGTGGACCCGCGCCATATGGTCTGAGGCATGGAGTTCTCGTTTCTTCACGCCGCCGACCTCCATCTCGATTCGCCGCTGCGCGGACTGGGCAATGACGGCCCGGTGGACCGCATCCGTGGCGCCAGCCGGCGGGCCTTGGCAAACTTGGTTGACTTCGCCGTGGGCGAACGTGTGGCCTTCGTGCTGCTTGCCGGCGACCTGTATGACGGGGATTGGAAAGATTGGCGCACCGGTCAGTTCCTGGTCGAGCAACTGGGCAGGCTGAAGCGGGCGGGAATTGGGGTGGTGGCGATCCGCGGCAACCACGACGCCGACCAAGTGCTTACCAGGGAGCTGCCATTCCCCGGGACGATGCTGCCGCACCGCAAACCGGACACGGCGATCCCGATTCCCGGCGTTGCCGTACACGGCCAGAGCTTCGCCACCCGGGCCGTCACGGAGAGATTGGCCCTCTCCTATCCAAAGCCGCTCGACCAGCATTTCAACATCGGTTTGCTGCACACCGCTTGCGGCTCGGCCGAGCACGACAATTACGCCCCTTGCACCCCGAGCGAACTCGCAGCGCTTGAATACGACTATTGGGCGCTTGGCCACGTCCACACGCGCCAGATCGTATCGCGCGATCCTTGGATCGTGTTTCCCGGCAATCTGCAGGGTCGCCACGTGAAGGAGGAAGGGGATAAGGGCGCCACCCTGGTGCGGGTGGAACGGGGCCGCGTCGCGTCGGTGGTGCACCACCCGCTCGATGTGGTGCGATGGCAGCAAATCGAGGTCCCGTGCGACGGCCTGCCCGACCCAGCGTCAGTGCAGCAGCGAGTGCGGGGATTGGCCGCCGCCGCGATGGCAACGGTGGAAGACCGCTTGCTCGCCGTGCGATTGATCCTAACCGGCGCCTGCCCGGCCCATGCCGCCCTCGCGTCCGATCCCGAAGCCACGCGCCAGGCCATGCGCGCGGCGATGATCGAGATTGCCGACCCCGAACAGCTCTGGCTGGAGGACGTGCGGGTGCAGACGCGCCCTGCCGTCGACTTGGCCGCGTTGCGCGCCCAAGGCGGTGCAGTAGGCGCCCTGCTCGAAACCATTAATCAGCCGGCGGACTTGCCAACGGATTTGCAGATACGCGTGGCCGTCATGGTGGAGCGGTTCGGCGCTGGATTGGAGCTGGACCACGCGGCGCGCGCGATCGCCGCGGGCGTCCTGCCGGAGGAGTTGCTCGACCGCGCCCGCGCCTTGCTGGTCGCCGAGCTGGCCAGGAGCTGAGATGCGGCTGCGCAGTCTGCGGCTGGAGCACTATGGCAACTTCGAGTGCTGCGAACTGGCGCTCGACCCGGCACCCGGACGCATCAACATCATCGAGGCACCCAATGGCGCCGGCAAGTCGGTGCTGCGCCAGGCTTTTCATGACCTGCTGTTCGGCATCGACGCCAAGCTGTCGCCGCATTTTCGCTACTTGAAGGAGCGGCCCAACCTGGTTGCCGACGCTCGTTTTGCCGATGGCGAGCAGCTTGTGTTCGGCAGCCGGCTCAAGGAGGGCCGCGTGCTGCTTGGCGGTGATGCCGCGGCCGAAGCCCGATTGAGCGGCATGGTCAAGCGCATCACCCCCCGGCAGCTTGAGCATCTGTTCGCCATCGACACCGCGCGGCTGCGACAGGGCGGCCAGGAGCTCGCCTCGGGTGGCGACACGCTCGGTTTGGCGCTGCTGGCCGGAACAGGCGAGCTGACCTTCGCCAAGGCGGTCCGCACCAGCCTGGCTGCCAAGCGCGATGGGCTTTGGATGGAAGGCAAGACCGCGACCCCGTTGAACAAGGCCAACCGCGCCGTCGAGCAGGCACGCAAACAGCTTACCAAATCGGTCCGCCAGCCCCGCCAGCGTATCGCCCAAGTGCAGCAGCAGGAGGCGCATCGTGCGGCGCTCGCGCAGGCTCGCGAATCCCACTTGGCGGCCCAACAGACGGTGCGCCGGCTTGCCCGCATCGAGCGCACGCGAGCTCCGCTGCAGGAGCTTGCGGCGGCGCAAGCTTGGCTCTCCGCCAACCCCGATGCGCCCTTGCTGCCCGCAGCCACGGCCGAGGACCTGGCCCGCGCGCGGGGAGAGCTGGCGCGGCAGACCGACCGGCGTGCCGAGGCGGAGCAGCATCGCGATACGTCGCGCCAGACGGCCGCCGAGGTGATGCGCGACCCGGTGGCCAGCGCACACGACGAAGCGTTGGGCCGCTTGGCCGAGGCATTCGGCGGCGCCTATCAAGCCTTTGTTGATTGCCCGGGCGTCAAACGCGAGCAGGCTGGTGTGATAGGCGCCATGGCAGCGGTCCTGCGCGAGTTGGAGGCCGATAGCCCGCTCGCGAGCGCAGCCTCGCTGTTGCCGCCGCTCGCCTTGGTCACGGCCACCCGCGAGCTGATCAAGCGGCATGCGGCCATCCAAGCCGAGCTCGACAGCGCCGCCAAGCAGCAAAGACAGGCACTAGCAGACCTCGCGACCGTTGAGGCCGAGGCCGCCAGCGCCGGCCCTGGCGAGCGGGCATCGTTGCGAGCATTGCTGAAGGAGATCCGCGACGAGGGCAACCCGGGGCGAAACGCGGCCGCGGCCGCCAGCGCCGTGCGTGCCGCCGCCGCCGAGGCCGAGGCGGCCCTGGCCCACACACCGGGCTGGCGCGGCACCGCCGCCGACCTGCGCGCCATGGCGCCCCCGAGCCAGGCAACCCTGGAGCGCCTGGCCGAGGAGGTCGCACGCACGCGCGCAGCCTCGCAACGCGCCGTGAGCGAACGGGCAAAGCTCGGTTCCGAGCGCGACGGCTGGCGCAGCGGCCTTGCCGAACTACAGGCCACGGTGTTACCCGACGAGGCGGCGATCGCGCAGAGCCGTTCCGCCCGCGATACGGGGTGGCGGCTGATCTATCGCCGTGCCTTCACAGCCCAGCCGCCCGACGTGGCCGCCGAAGCAGCCTATGCCGAGGGTGAAGCTTTGCCGCTGCGATTCCAGCGCCACCTGCGCGAAGCGGACGCGCTGGCGGATCGTCGGCTCTTGGAACTGCCGCGGGTAAACGAGGCGGGGCGGTTGGCGCGCGAACTGGCCCGCACCGAGGAGAGCTGGGCGACGCTCGAAATGGCGACCCACACCGCTGCGGCGGAAGCGTCGAGCGCCGAGGAGCGTTGGGCTGCAGCCTGCCAGTCGTGCGGCGCGGCGGCGAGCAGCACGATCGGCGAGTTGCGCAGCCTTTTGTCCGCCCGTAGCGACGCAATCGAGGCGGACCGCCGCCTGACGCTAGCGCTAGGCGACCAGGCGGCCCTGGCAAAGCGCCACGCCGCCTGGGCCGACCGGTTGCGCGCCGAGTTGGCAGCGTCAGCCGGCCAGGAACTGCCGGCGCTGCTCGCCACGGCGGATTTGCGCCTGGAGGCAGACCGGGCGGCCGAACTGGCTGGCGTCGCGCGGCAAACCCGCCGGGCCGAACTGATCAACGCCCAGCGCAAAGCCGACGCAGACCGGCTCGCCGCCGTGGCCAAGTTGCAGGAGTGGCAGACGGAATGGAGCGCGGTGCTCGATCGGCTGGGGCGGCCCGCGGGCGAGCCGCCCGCGGTGGTCGAACCCGTGTTGCAGCGGCTGTCCGATCTGGGTGCTTTAATCGATCAGGCGGCCGAGTTCGCTAAGCGCATCGTGGGCATGGAGGCGGTGATCGGACGCTTCAGCGACGAGGTCGCCGAGCTAGCGGGCAACCTCGGCATACCGGCCGAGCCAGATCCCTTCGCCACGGCCCGCCGGCTGACTCTGCGCCGCACTGCCGCGCGGGCCCAGGAGGCTGCATGGGGCACCGCAGACCTGGCTCGGGCGAATGCGGAAGAGGCGGCCGGCCGCACAGAGGCGGCGGAACGGGAGGCCAGGCAAAATCTCGATGCCATCGTGGCGGCATGCGGCGGTTCGGATGCAGAGGACGCGCACCGGCGCCTTACTGCCGCGCGCGAGCGGCTGCACTACGAGATGATGCGCGAGCGTGCGGTCGCCGCGTTAAGCGCCTATGGCGACGGCTTCAATCATGACGAGTTGAATGCCCAAGCCGCGGCCTTACCCGCTGAGCGCATGGCGGAGGAGCGCGACGCCGCCGAAACCGTCCAGCGCGACGCGCTTGATCGAAGCGAAGCGGCCCGGCTGGCGCTGCATGAAGCCGAGCGTGACTTAAGCCAGGCCGCGGCGGCTGAGGACGCCATCGATGCGGTGGCGGCGCAGTCGGCGGCGGCAACCGACCAGGCGCGGCTGCTCGACGACTATCTGCTGTTCGCGGTCGCCGGCGACATGCTGGCTCGCGCCTTGAAGGAGGTGGAGCAGAGCGCGGGCGGCGATGGAGTACGACGGATATCCAAAGCGTTCGCCACGCTGACCGGTGACGCCTACACAATCGCCGGCGTGCCGGGAAAGTCGGGCGAGACGGTGCTGCAGGCCGTGGAGGCGGCGTTTCCTGAGGAATGGGCGTGGAAAACTATCTCGCAGCTCTCCGAAGGCACGCGCGACCAGCTCTATCTGGCGCTTCGCCTTGTCGCCATCGAAGACCACGTCGTTGCCGCCCCTGCGCTGCCGTTCATAGCCGACGACATCTTGCAGACGTTCGACGACGCACGCGCCCGCTCTGCCTTGGCCGCCTTGGTGGACCTCAGCCAGCACGTGCAAGTAATCGTCCTGACGCACCACCCTCATGTTCTGGCGCTCGCCGAGGGCTTGCCGATGCATGTGCAGCGGTTGTGACGTCAGGCCGCGATTGAGGTGCTGGACGTAGCCGGTGTGCCGCTGGTTTCGTAGGCGGCGTAGGCGTAGAGCTGAAGGATGGACTTGTCGGCAGAGCTTTGCGAGCCGCCGACCTCGCTGCCGCCAAGCGCCAGCAACAGCGAGGCTTGCGCCGCGGCTTGGTCGGCGGTGGTAAGGCCGGTGCGCGTACTCGCCCCGATACCGTTGCCGCCTTTATCGAGGTTGGCAGAATAGGCGGTAATTGGGACGGTCGATTGGAACCCGCCAACCACAGGGTTCGCCCCGTCGAGCGAGTTCGGTGAGAAGGCCAGGTTTCCCACGCTGTTCAGCGTCGGGCGGGCGGCGCCGTTGAAGCCGGTGAAGATGCTGGCCTGCTGGGCAATCGCGATGGCCGCCGCATCCGCTCCCTTGGACTGAGTGAGCAGCGCGTTGGCGGCGTTGAGCGAGCGGGTGCCGGTGACGCTCGCGGTGATCTGCACCGCTGGGCTGTCGATCTCATTGAACAGCGAGCCATCCGACAGCCTGGTGCCGGTCTGCGCCGCCACTTCAAGGGTCTGGCTTCCCGATACGCCGGCCACGTATTGCAGGTTGGCGAACTGGTCGGCGGTGAACGTGGCTTGGCCGGTGACATCCTTGCCGTCCAGCAGCAACTGGCCGTTGGTGCCGGAATTGTCCCCAAGCGCCACCCGGTAGCCGACGACGGCCCCGCCGCCGCTGACCGCCTTGGCAGTATAGAGGTCGCTGAGGGAGTATTTGTCGCTCGCATCCACGGTGAAGTTGCCGACGGTGGTCAGGCTCGGGCGGGCGGCGCCGTTGAAGCCGGTGAAGATGTTGGCGCTCTGGGCCACGGCGATGGAGGCGGCATCGGTCCCAGTGGGCTGGGTCAGCAGCGCGTTGGCGGCGTTGATCGAGCGGGTGCCGGTTGCGCTGGTGTTGATTTGCACCGCCGGGCTGTCGATTTCGTTGAACAGCGAGCCATCGGCAAGGGTCGTGCCGGTTTGGGCGATCACCTCCAGGCTCTGGCTGCTGCCCGAGGCGCCGGCCACGTATTGCAGACCGGCGAATTGGTCGGCGGTAAAGCTGGTCTGGCTGGTGACGTCCTTGCCGTCCAGCAGCAATTGGCCGTTGGCGCCGGAGCTGTCGCCAAGCGCTACCTTGTAGCTGACGATGGTCCCGCCGCCCGCCGCCGGGCTGGCGCTGAACAGGTCGCTGACGGAATAGGCGTCCTTCGCGTCCGACGTAAAGTTGCCGACCGTGGTCAGGCTGGGGCGGGCGGCGCCGTTGAAGCCGGTGAAGATGTTGGCCTGCTGGGCAATCGCGATGGCAGCCGCGTCCGTCCCAGCCGGTTGCGTGAGCAGAGCGCTGGCAGCGTTGAGCGAGCGAGTGCCGGTGACGCTGGCGGTGACCTGCACCGCCGGACTGTCGACCTCGTTAAACAACGAGCCGTCCGGCAACACGGTGCCGGTTTGCGCCACCACTTCGAGGCTTTCGCTGCTGCCCGAGGCGCCGGCCACGTAGTGCAGGTTGGCGAACTGGTCGGCGGTGAACGTCGTCTGGCCGGTGACGTCGTTGCCGTCCAGCAGCAATTGGCCGTTGTCGCCGGAGCTGTCGCCGAGCGCCACCTTGTAGCTGACGATGGCCCCGCCGCCGCTGGCAGGGGCCGCGGTGTAGAGGCTGCTGACGGAGAACGCATCCCCGGCGTCGGCGGTAAAGTTACCGACCGTGGTCAGAGCCGGCCGGGCGGCGCCGTTAAAGCCGGTGAAGATGTTGGCGCTCTGGGCGATGGCGATGGCGGCGGCGTCCGTGCCGGTGGCTCGGGTGAGCAGCGCGTTGGCGGCGTTGATCGAGCGCGCGCCGGTGACGCTGTTGGTGATTTGCACTGCCGGGCTGTCGATCTCGTTGAACAACGAGCCGTCTGGCAAGACGGTGCCGGTCTGGGCAATCACCTCCAGGCTTTCGCTGCTGCCCGATGCGCCGGCGACATACTGCAGGCCGGCGAACTGGTCGGCGGTAAAGCTGGTTTGGCCCGTCACGTCCTTTCCGTTCAGCAGCAGTTTGCCGTTACCGCCGGAACTGTCCCCAAGCGCCACCTTGTAGCTGACGACATTTCCCCCGCCCGCCGGCGGAGTGGCGCTGAACAGGTCGCTGACGGAATAGGCGTCCCCGGCGCTGGACGTGAAATTGCCGACCGTAGTCAAGCTGGGGCGGGCAGCACCGTTAAAGCCGGTGAAGATACTGGCCTGCTGAGCAATCGCGATTTCGGCCGCGTCCGCCCCGGTCGGCCGGGTAAGCAGCGCGCTGGCGGCGTTGATCGAGCGCGTGCCGGTGACGTTGGCGGTAACCTGAACCGCCGGGCTGTCAATCTCATTGAACAGCGAGCCGTCCGCAAGCACGGTGCCGGTTTGCGCCACCACCTCGATGCTCTCGCTGCTGCCGTTGGTGCCAGCAACGTATTGCAAGCCGGCAAACTGGTCGGCGGTAAAGCTGGTCTGGCCAGTGACATCCTTGCCGTCGAGCAGCAATTGGCCGTTGCCTCCAGAATTGTCCCCGAGCGCCACCTTGTAGCCGGCGATGGTGGCTCCACTCGCCGAGTAGAGGCTGCTCAAGGAGAACGCGTCGCCCGCATCCGCGGTGAAGCTGCCGCCAATGCTGGCTTGGATGTCCACAATGTCCTGCGGCTCGGGCGTGGGCGATGCGGCAGCGGTGCTCTCAGCCGACGACGTCTGGCCATAGAACGGCAACAACACTCCGGTCGTCGCGCTGGATACGGCCGCCATGGCATGCTCCGGGTGGGCCCGGCCCAAGTAGGCCCGAAAAGCCTTTACGAGGCGTTAAGACCGGCCTGCTCGGCGCACCATCGCGCCACCTGCTCATGGGTGGCAAACCAGCAGCCGCCTTTGGCCCGGGCGTGCTGGATGATCCGCTCGATGATCCCCACCCGGCTGCGATGACCGCTGACATGCGGGTGCATAGTCAGCAGGAAAAGGCCGCCTTCTTTCAAGGCCCCGTCGAGCTCGGCCAGGAAAATGTCGGCCACCGCGGCAGGCGGCGTATAGGGGCGCAGCGCGCTGAAGCGCATGAAGTTGAAGTAGGCCGCGTCATCGCGGATCCATTCGGGTGGAAGCTCGACGACGCCGGTCGGCTGCCCGGCGTCTTCCAACTCATAGGCGTCATCGTCCGCCATCAAGCTGCTGTCATAGAGCAGGCCGAGCTCGCGGATGATGTCCAGCGTGACGGTGCTGAAGTCCCACGAGGCGGTGCGGATGCCGACCGGCCGCCGACCGGCTAGGTGCTCCAGCACGTCGGCGGCGCGAAAGGTGAGGTCCCGCTCAGCGCCGGGCGGCAGGGTGGTGTTGGCCTCGTGGATCCAAGAGTGGATGCCGATCTCGTGACCGTCGGCCGCTACCGCGCGCACCTCGTCCGGATAGAGCAGCGCGGATACGGCCGGATAGAAAAACGTTGCCGGCACCGCTTCGCGCGACAATAGGGCGCGAATGCGCGGCACGCCCTGGCGATGGCCGTATTGGCCCTGGCTGATCCGCATCGGGCTTTCATCGCCGTCCCGCAGTGGGATGGTGTCGTGGTCAGCGTCGAACGACAGCGCCACGGCGCAGCGAGCGCCCCCCGGCCACGCGGCGGGATGCAGGCTGCGGCCCGCCCGCGCGCGGCCGGTGATGCGACGCCAGGTGGGTTCGGGCCACTGCCAGGGCGGCCCCTCGGGATGGGGATCGGTCACGCGGCAAGGCTAAGGGGATTTGCGCCGTTGCGGAAGCGGCTTAGCGTCGCCGGCATGCCGGTGCCGTTCACTTGCGAAAAACAATCCGCCACCGGGTCGCGTGGCATGGTGGTGGCGAACCATCCGCTGGCCGCGGGAGCCGGCGTGCATATGTTGCTCGAAGGCGGCAATGCAGTGGATGCTGCGGTGGCGGCGCTGTTCGCGCTTACCGTGGTGGAACCGATGATGGTGGGGGTGCTGGGCGGCGGACTGGCGCATATCCGCCTGCCGGACGGCCGCCATGTGGTGCTGGACGGGCTGAGCACGGCACCCGCCGCGGCCCGCCCGGCCATGTTCGGAGCAGACGCACTGGCGGCGCGCGCCAACCTGGTGGGACCGCTCGCGATGGCCGTTCCGGGTGCGCTGCTCGCCTGGTGCAGCGCGCTGGAGCGGTATGGGTCCGCGCCGCTGGCCGACGTGATGGCGCCCGCCGTGCGCCTGGCCGAGCGGGGCTTTACAGTCACGCCCTATTTGGCGAACGCCATCGTAGATGGCGCCGAGGACCTGCTGCAGGACGCGGACCTCGCCGCCCTGCTGCTCCCGGGCAGCGTGCCCTTGGCCGCGGGCGCCCGGCTGCGACGGCCGATTTACGCCCACGCGCTTCGCACCCTGGCCCAGGGCGGTGCGGCCGCGCTGCATGACGGCCCGCTCGGTGCCGCGCTGGCGAGCCACATGCGCGCCACCGGCGGGCTGGTCACCATGGCCGACCTACAAGCCGCCCGCGTCGTGCTACGCGAGCCGATCCATGGCGCTTACCGTGGCTGGCAGATTGCAGCACCGCCGCCGCCATCGTCGGCAGGGGTGCATATCGCGCAGATGCTCAACATCCTGGAGGGATACGACCTGGCCGCCATGGGCTTTGGCTCTCCCGATGCCACGCACCTGCTGGCCGAAACGCTGAAAATCGCCTTTGCCGACCGCGCGGTCGCCACGGCCGACCCGGCGTTCGTCGACGTGCCCGTCGCCCGGCTCACCTCCAAGGCCTACGCGGCAGACCGGCGCGCGGCGATCGACACGGCACGGGCGCAGCACTGGGGGCCGGGGCTCGCCGCGGTGGAAAGCCCCAACACCACTCACGTGACGGCGGCGGACGCTCAGGGCATGGTGGTGGCAACCACGCAGACCATCAACGGGCTCTGGGGTGGCCGTTTCGCTATCCCCGGCACGGGGCTGATCGCCAACAACTACATGTCGAACTTCGACCCGGTGCCAGGCCGCGCGCTGTCGGTGGCGCCGGGCAAGCGGGTCTTTACCTCCATGGCGCCCACTATGGTGCTGCGCGACGGCAGGCTGGCGTTTGCGCTCGGCTTACCCGGCGGCTTGCGCATCTTTGGCTCGGCCATGCAGGCCATCATCAACCTGCTCGACCACGGCATGACGCCGCAGCAGGCGGTGGAGGCGCCAAGGGTATGGACTCAGGGCGGCGAACTGGAAGTGGAACCCGCCATCCCGGACGCAACCGTGGTCGCCTTGGCCGCAAGGGGCCATGATGTGCGCCGGGTCCGCCGGGTTGCGGGCGGCATGAGTGCAATCGCGTTTGAAGAGGATGGGCGCATGACCGGAGCGGCATGTTGGCGGGCGGACGGCACGCCCATCGCAGTGGCAGGCGGCCTGGCGCGCCCCGGGGTGCGGTTCACCGCATGACCCGGCACGTCGTGGTGCTGGACGCGATCGGCGATGCCACGGCCCAGAAGATGGCCGCATTGTTGCCGCCGGGCTGGACCTTTTCGCACGGCTCGGAGCGCAGCGAAGCGCATCTGCGGGCCATCGTCGCCCAAGCCGACTACGCGATCTCCGGGCAGATCGGCGTCTCCGCGGCCGTCCTGGGCGCGGCGAAGCGGTTGAAGCTGCTGCACAAATGGGGCGTGGGGACCGACAACCTGGATCTTGCGGCCGCCCGCGCGCTCGGCATTCCCGTGGCGCGCACCACCGGCAGCAATGCGGTGCCGGTGGCGGAGTTCACCCTGGGGCTGATCTTCGCCACCCTGCGCCACCTGGCCTGGGCGCATGGCGAGCTGCAGCGCGGCCATTGGCGCGGCGGGAGCCTGCCGGGCCCGAGCTTCCAACTTTCGGGCAAAACGGTAGGCATTGTGGGGTTTGGCGCCATCGGCCAGACCTTGGCACGGCTGCTGCGCGGGTTCGGTTGCGTTCTGCTATACCATCAGCCGCGGCAGCTCGACCCAGCGGTGACGGACGCCTTGGATGTCGCCTATGTCAGTTTCGACGATCTACTGGCGCGATCGGACGTGATCTGCTTGCATTGTCCGCTGACGGAGCAGACACGCGGGCTGATCGACGCAGCGGCGCTGTCGCAGATGAAGCAAACGGCGGTGCTGATCAACGTGGCGCGCGGGGGCGTGGTGGTGGAGGCGGACTTGGCCTATGCGCTGCGGAGCCGCAGCATCCACGCCGCCGCCACCGACGTGTTCGCCGAAGAGCCGCCGCCACCGGGCCACCCGCTGTTGCAACTGGATAATTGCATCGTCACGCCGCACATCGCCGCCGGATGCGCTGACACCTTCGCGCCCACGGTGCAGCAAATGTATGACAATTTCCAGCGGGTGGAGCGGGGCGAGCCGGTCACCGCCCGGGATCGTGTGGCTTAGCTCCCGAGCGCGGAACTGCGCTGCCGAAGCCGACTTTTGGGCACGCAAGCCCGGGAGTGCGCCGCATGAAGCCGAAAGTCTCGTTTGAGCCGTATACCGCGCCAGCGGGCGGCTGGGGTTCCGCGCGGTCGCTAGGCAACATCTTGCGTCGCGAGGGTGTGCTGGCCAGCGGCGTGCTGGCGCTCACCCGGCAGAACAAGGTGGATGGGTTTCAATGCGTCAGTTGCGCCTGGCCTAAGCCGGCGCACCCGCTGCCATTCGAATTCTGCGAGAACGGCGCCAAAGCGACCGCCTGGGACATCACCGCGCATCGCTGCACGCCCGAGTTTCTGGCGCGCCACACGGTGAGCGAGATGCGTAACTGGGACGCCTATGCGCTGGAACAGACCGGCCGGCTGACGCACCCGATGCGCTACGACCCGGCCACCGACACCTATCGGCCGGTGTCTTGGGAGGACGTGTTCGCCGAAATCGGCCGCGAATTGCGCGGTTTGGCGGACCGCAAGGGCGCCGTGTTCTACAGCTCCGGCCGCTGTTCCAACGAGGCGAGCTACCTCTACGGGCTTTTCGCCCGGCTCTACGGCAATAACAACCTGCCTGACAGCTCGAACATGTGCCACGAGACCACCTCCGTGGCCCTGCCGGAGAGCATCGGCGTACCGGTCGGCACCACCACGCTGGACGATTTCGCGCATACCGACTGCATCTTGTTCTTCGGGCAGAACCCCGGCAGCAATAGCCCGCGCATGCTGCACCCGCTGCAAGCGGCGAGCAAACGCGGCGTTCCCATCATCGCCTTCAATCCGCTGCGCGAGCGGGGTCTGGAGAAGTTCACCAATCCGCAATCGCCGGTTGAAATGCTAACGGGCAAGCAGACGCGGATCAGCTCGCAATACCACCAGGTAAAAGCCGGCGGGGATCTTGCGGCACTGACCGGCATCTGCAAGGCGATGCTGGACCTGGACGACCAAGCCCGCCGGCAGAGCAACCAGCCGGTGCTCGACTACGAGTTCATCGCCGGACACACGCACGGCTTCGAGGCGTTTGCCGACTGGCTGCGCGCTCAGGAATGGGACCAGTTGGAACGGCGTAGCAGCCTGCATCGCGCGGCGTTGGAGGCCACCGCACACACCTATGCGCATGCGAAAGCCGTCATGGCCATCTATGGCATGGGCCTGACGCAGCACCAGGCCGGTGTGGAGACCGTGCAGATGCTGGTGAACCTGCTGCTGATGCGCGGCAATCTCGGCAAGCCCGGCGCCGGCATCTGCCCGGTGCGCGGCCATTCCAACGTGCAGGGGCAACGTACCGTCGGCATCACCGAAAAGCCGCAGTTGGTGCCGATGGACCAGCTCGCCCGTCAATACGGCTTCGAGCCGCCGCGCGAGCCCGGCTACAACACGGTGGAAGCATGCGAGGCGATCCTGGCTGGCAAGGTGCAAGCCTTCATCATGCTCGGCGGCAACTTCGCCCAGGCTATCCCCGACCATTCACAGATGGAGCCCGCCTGGCGGCGGATGCGGCTGACCGTCAACGTCGCCACCAAGCTCAACCGCAGCCACTTGCTTCCTGGCGAGATCAGCTACGTTTTGCCGGTGCTCAGCCGCATCGAGATCGACCGGCAAGCCGCCGGGCCGCAAGCGCTTTCGATGGAAGACAGCACATCCTGCATTCATGGCTCGCGGGGCGTGCGCATGCCGGCGTCCAAACACCTGGTCAGCGAGGTGGAGTTCGTCTGCCGGCTCGCAAAGGCGACGCTGGAGCCGAACTCGCTGACGCCATGGGATGGATGGCAGGCCGACTACAGCCGGATACGGCGGTCCATCGCAGAAACCTACCCCGAGGTGTTCCATGACTATGACCAGCGCATGTGGAAGCCGGGCGGGTTCCACCGCTCTTTGCCGGCGCGGCACCGGGTTTGGAAGACCAGCACCGGCAGAGCCAACTTCAAGACGCCGGACGGGCTGGACGAGGATCCGGACATGCCGGAAGTCGGACACGATACCCTGCGCATGATCACGCTGCGCAGCAACGACCAGTTCAACACCACTGTCTACGGCTACAGCGACCGCTTCCGCGGCATCGAAGGCACGCGCATGGTGGTGCTGATGCATTGGGACGACATCAACCGGCTTGGCCTGCGGGAGGGCGAGCAGGTGCGGCTGGAGACGGCGTCCAACGACGGGATTAAACGCGAGGTGCGCGGTTTTCGCGTCACGCCCTATGACATTCCGGTTGGATGCATCGGTGCGTATTACCCGGAGGCCAACACGCTGCTGCCGCTGTGGCACTATGCCCGCGGCAGCAAGACGCCGGCGGCCAAGTCCATCCCGATCATGGTGCACAAGGACTAGCCTCCAACCAAAGTCACTGCGAACCGAAGCCGCGGCGATCCAGGCCCGCAAAGACGTTGGTATTCGCTCCAGCCGGCGCGCTAAATTCCCGCCGCGGCCGGAAGCTCGGGGCCGATTGCTGCCTCGTGGTTGAAGGCAAACTCCTTTGGTGGTTCAGGGCCCCAGAGATAAAAGCTGTTCTCGACCGGGTGAGACGACCCTTGCCAGTCTAAATCGACCGGGATGTAGTCAATATCGGAGGAATACTCGGAGTAGCTTCCCCACGGGTCCCGCACGTAGTGAAAGTAGTTGGACCCGAGAACATGCCGCCCTAAGCCCCAGCCTTTTGAGTAGCCGCTATCGGCCATTGTCATGGCGCCAATGCCGATGTCTTGGATCGCGGCCACATCCCAGCTGCAATGATGTAGACCGGGCGCTTCGGACTTTGCAAACGCCACCATATGGTGGTCGCTGCCGTGCACACCATGCATGAACGCAATGACACCGCCCGACTCGTCGGATAGCCGCAGGCCGAGCACCTTGCTGTAGAAATTGATCGACTCGGCGACGTCTCGCACAAAAATCAAGATGTGCGCGAGGCGCCTGGGGCGGACACTCGGCGTTGTTCCCCGGATGGGTGCGCCTCGCTGGCCCGGCCCGGCGACCAGATGCTCGACCGAGGACTTCGCGTTCGGGGAGGATTTTTCAGCCACCCGCAGTTCGACCAGCAAGCCGTTGCAGTCCCTGAACCAGATGCCGTTGCTTTCGAGGCCAGGCGGCGGATCAACCAGCCTCACTCCAGCCTGCTCGAGCCGAGCCCTGAAGCGGGGGGCGTCGTCCTCGAACATGCCAAACGAGAGATGGCCCAGCGCTTTCTTGGTTCCCTCTCCAAGCAATCCCCAGCGGTGGGGATGGTCAAACGTGTACAGCCCAAGGCCGCCCTGTTCTTCGCGAACGTCAAGCCCGAATTTCGTGTAGAAGCGCTGCGCTTCCTTAAGGTCCGGAACAGCCATGTAGAAGCTATCCATGGAATGCGCCCCCAACGCGTCTGGACGCCTGGATGGGGGAATGTAGTGGCCAATCTGCGTCATTGTTTGTTCTCCGCCACTTTGCCTGATGCGATCGGCCACCTGGGACCGGCGCAGGTGATGGTTCGCCTGCCGCTCACTCGGCCAATCGGTTACATAGCACGCCAAGTCTATCAAGCTCCCCAGGCCGCCGCCAGCGGGTTAGAGCGGCGTCCAACCGCCGAAGCCGGCTCGCCCACGGCGAAGCGTTTTACCAAATGTTTGTGCTTCGCCAGCATAATGGCAACGCCTAGCGCGGGAAGCTCGCATGAAATGGTTGGATAACCGGCGCGTCGGTACGAAGCTGGCGTGGCCGTCGCCTCGCCATCCAATCCGAAGCTGGTTGGCACCAACAAAATCGGCTTGATGGACCCCAACGGGGTGCCGATTATTGCCACGGCTCGAGATATCGCCCGAGACAAAGGCTCGGGATTTTTCCGCTACATGTACGCGAAACCGGGCGAGACAAAACTCGGGCCGAAGTTAACCCTTGTGCAAGCTCTGACGCCCAGCGGATCTTTATTTGCGCTGTCAGGTATTTACATCGACGACGTCGACGCGGCCATGCGGCGGCAGGGAATTTTGCTTGGCGAAGCGTTGCTGACGGTGGTTCTCCTCGTGAGCGGGATGTCGGTTCTGTTCAACGTTCGGTTGGCGGTGGACTGCGATGCCTCTGCAATGCCACAGATATGGTTGCCTCGGTGCGTCAGGCCGAACAGCACCGAGCGAGGGACCCGGCTCATCCTTGGGCGCATGCAGGAGCGTTGCGTTCACAGAGATAGACCAGCCGATGCGCCCGCCTACGCTTAGTGGAACGTGGCGGCTCCGGTGCGCCAGAACGAGCGGCATACCCCGCTCGCAACCGCGGTCGAAGCCGTCGTGGAGGCGGTGCCAATCGTGTCGCCCACCGGCGCATAGACGCTCAGCGGGTTGGCGCCATCGTTGCAGACCGTCTCCGACCCGCCCACCGGGATGATCCCGAGGATCGCGCCCGCCCCGGCGCCAACGGTGGAAAACTGCGACAAGCTCGATGTGACTTGGTAGGCGCTTGATTGATTGGTGCCGCTCGCGGTCAGCCCGGTCGCGGCGCCATGGGCACCCGCGTGCGCGGCCGGGTTGAGCGAGAACAGACAGCCCCCACTGTTGCTACCCTGGCAGCCGTTGAGGGAAACTCCGATAGCGCCAGTCTGGTCCATTCCGCCTTCCACCCCCCCGGTGGTGACGAAAACCGGCTGACCTGGGTGGATGGTCTGCGACGGCATGGCGATGGGCAGGCCGGACAAGCCTTCATTGACCTGCCAGACCGCGACCCAGTTCCCGTAATAGGAGGGAGCTGCGGTGATGCCGAGGAACGGGTTGCCATCCGTGTACGGAGACGCCAGCGTGCCAGTACCGTAAGGCGAGAACCCGTCCTGCACCGGCGTGTTGCCCGCCATCGGACCGGACGGATTGCCTGACAAGCGGAATACCCCGCTGCCGCTGCCAAGCTGGAATGTGTTGCCGCCTGCCCCGGCCCCATAAGGGCAATACAGCGGTGTGACAGCGGAGCTGCTCTGCGTGGCACTTGCGCTCAACACGAATTGCGGATCGTTGATCCAGACGTTGTTGGTGCAACCGCCATTGCCGCTGGCCATGACGATGGCCTGCGTCACGCGGCTATAGGGTCCCATCGTGGTGCCGATCATGATGTTGCTGTCGAACGAGTTCACGTTGATCAGCGCCAATGCCGGCACTACGCCGCCGTTGCCATTGGCGATTTGCGCGGTGTAACCGATGCCGATCCCACCGGTGTTGATCAGCGTGTTGCCGCCCACAGCCGCATTGCCGCCGGCGCCGTACATCCAGCCCTCGCCGACCGCCTCGGTCCAAACGTCGAACAAGGTCGAATTGGACACCATGCCGCCATTGGTGACCCCGACATTGGGCGTGCTGGGCAGGGCGTAGAAGCCGTAGGGTCCGAACCCGGTATGGACGTTCTTGAGCGTCGAAGAATCGAGCTGGTCGGTTGAGCTAATGCCGATGCTGGCGATGAAATTGCCTGCCAGTCCGCCGTCCTCGATCAGTTGGTTGCCCATCGTCTCAGAGTAAGGGGCGAAATACAGCCCGTAGCCGTTATTGCTGGAGACCAGGCCGTGCAGTTCCTGGTGATCCTTGACCAAGGTGACGCCAGCATGGAAGCCGCCCACTTCTAGGCGGTAAATCCGCGCGTCCGCACCGACGCACAGCCCATCCATCTTGGCCGGGGACACGCCATAGACGATCGGGCCAGCCGCCGGGCCGCTCAAACGAAAGTCCCGATAAGCCGATTCCGAACTCACCTCGCTGCCTGACGCCAAGCCGCGGTTGCTCTCGGCGATGGCGCACTCATCCTGGCCAGAGTCGGTAAAGTAGTTGATTTGCGTCAGTGCGAAGCCGTCGCCGGTGATCTCGACGTTGAGGTTTTGGATCGCCGTATTGGTCATCCCCCCGGCGTTCAGCAACGGATGATTGACCTGATAGACGCCCGCCGGAATGTAGACCTTGGCGCCGGTGGGCTGCGCCCAGGCTTGCGCCATCGCGGTTTGGATGCCGAGCCAATCGGTTGTCAGCGCCTGTAGCTGGGCGGGCGCGATGGTGAAGGTGATGGCCGAGCCGGCGGGACAAGCGCTGGTGGTCGCCTGTGACAGCGTGACGGCGCCGGTGGGCAATTGGGTGCTCTCGCCGGGCGCGAAATACTTCCATACGGCGGCGCCATCGGCGATGTTGCTGCCGGTTCCGCCCGGGCCGCCCGCGTTGCCGGAGGCGCCGCCGGTGGTTGCGATGTAAAAATTGCCGTTGGCGAACACAACCGAGTTCACTGCGTGACTGGCGCCTGGAGCCCAATCCGTGGCGCCGGGCAGCAACTCGCCCTGGCGCACGTTAGTGGTCGCCCAGCCCTGCACGGTCGTGCCCCCGCCGATGCAGGAGCCGCTCACCAGCATGCCCGGCCGCAGCAGGAAATTGCCGTTCGACGGGTCCTGCCAGGCAGCGACGGTGGCCTGGAACGGCAGGCCCTGGTGCGAGATCAATTGCTCCAGGAAGGTCAGCGTACTGCCGCTGCCGCTCTGGGCGGCGCTGGTGGTCATGGTGAAGGTGAGTCCGAACACCGGATTGGTTGCCCAAGAGAACGGGGTGGCGCCGCCTGGCACGGTGTAACTCGCCAGGGCTGCGAGGGTGCTGCCATAGCTGGTGCCGATCGCCGTCGCGGAGCCAGTACCGCTGGCGCCGTAGTCGCGCGCGTTAAATATGTCCGACGCGCGCGCGCCTAGCGTGCGGCTGACCGGGCCGCCCGTGGCGCGTACGAGTTGGGTCGTGATGGTACCGCCGCTGTCGGTGCTGACGTTGCCGCCGCCTGTCATCGTCGTCCAGCCGCTCTGCCCGAGCACCTGGTTCGGCCCGCTGCCCGGCGGCGGCACCAGCCCTGCGGCGGTGCTGCTGAATGCCGGCAAAGCCGCTGCAAGCTGGCTCGCTGTGGGCGATGAGGCGAGCGATAGCCCGGCCAGCGTTGTGCCCGACTTGGGCAGCAAGCCGGCCTCGGCCCCTTGGGCTCGATTGGCTTCCGATGTAGCTGCCGAATTGGCGGTTGCCGCATTGGCTGCTGCCGCGTTCTCCGCGGCAATTGCCGCCGCCGCATCGCGCGCCGTGCCCGCCACCGTGCCGATCGCCGCTCCGCCGGAAATCCCGACGATGGTCTGTCCGCCATCGGAGGTGCCGAAAATGACGGTGGTGACTGTGCCCGCCGTGGTGGTGATCACCGGCGCGCTGCCGGACGCCCACTTCACGTTGGCGGGCAGCGTCGGCGTATAGCCGCCGGAGCCGCCCTGGCGGAGCACCGCCGTGATGGTCTGATATTGCCCGGCCGTGCCGCCGGTGAGCGTGAAGCTCGTGTTGCCGTTCAGCGTGATGTCATAGGCAGCGTTGCCGACGGAAGCGAAGGCCAGCGGCTGCGACCCGCCCGACGCGCTCAGCGTGGCCAGCGTGGTCGGCAGCGCAGCACCGGACCCTCCCATCGGAACTTGGGCGGCGGCCGGTGCGGAAACAATCAAGCCGAGCAGCAGCCACGTGCAATATCTCATCGTCATCCGATCCGATGCCAGGTGTTGTCGGTTGCGTCCCAGCGAATCCGTACGCTGACGCCCGAAGGAAGCGCGGATCCGTTGATCCATCCGAGCACGGTTGGGCTGAAGCTATAGGCGTTGACGGCCCCGGTGTAGTTGTCGAACTCGATCGGGTGAGTATCGCCGATGGCGCTCGGCAACAGGACGGTTTGCGCGGAAATCGTGCTGGTTTGGGTGAAGCGCACCAAGGACACCCCGCTCGGTACGGTGTAGTTCGCTCCCGTGAGCGCAGTGCGGATCGCGGTTCCGTCCAAGCTGGGGCCCTGGATGGTCACCGCCGCACCCGGCATGCCAAGCACCGTACCGCTCGAACCGAGTGAAAGTGAGGAAGTGCCGAAGTATAGTGTGAATGGTGCTGGCAAAGCGCCCCCGCTCAACGGCACAGCTGGTGGAGGAATGATGCCGGCAGCCCAAGCCCGGCCGAACAGGAGCGGCCACATCCACAAAATATGCGCTGTTCGCATCGGCAAACCTTGGATCTGGTGGGGGTCGGACGCAGCGCGGCGCAGAGGGCGCGCGGGGGTGGGGCGCACGGCGTTGCGCGACTTCTACGACGTCCAAGGGCACAGTTGCTAGGCTCCCGATCGCCTCCGAACCGAACGACGAACCTCGACGAAGATCAGACTCATCGTCGCAATCCACGTTCGACTAAAGCCTGATCGCTTCAGGTTGCACCGACCTGAGGCGTGAGTCAGCCTCTCAGGCAACCACCTAGAGCAGGAACGCCTACCAGAAGCCACCATGCTCTAGGGCTTAGTGTCAGCCTTTACCGCCCCGCGCTGCCCGATCGGCAGCGGCGCGCCAGTGGTGGTGTCACGCTCGGTTTGCTGCTCCAATTCCGCATTCAACTCCCCCCCGAGCAGGACAATCATTACCGAAATCCAAATCCAGGTAATAAACCCGATGATGGCTCCCAGCGAGCCATAGGTTTTATTGTAGCTGCCGAAATTGGCCACGTAGTAGGAGAAGCCTAAGCTCGCCAGCAACCAGGTGATGGAGGAGAACACGCTGCCCCAACTCACCCACTGCCAGCGGGCCTGCTCGCGACTGGGTCCGTAACGGAACACGCAGGCCAGGAACAGCCCGAGCAACACCATCAGACCGGGCCAGCGCGCGGCGGCAATGATGTTCGCTGTCCAACTGCCGAACCCGAGGAAGTTCAGCACGATCGGCACCACGATCACGGCCGCCATTGCGAGCAGTATGAACACGATGGCGCTGAGCGTGAAGCACAGCGAAACTAGGGTCAGCCGGAAATAGCCGCGCCTTTCCCTCTCGTGATAGACTACGTTCAAGGCGTCAAACAGCGCTTTAATGCCCTGGTTGGCAGTCCACAGCGACGTAACCAGCCCGATCAACACGCCCAGGCCAAGCGTCTGACTGCCATTGGAGGTCAGCGACTTGACCTCCTGGGTGATCAGGTCGAGCCCCCCGCCGGGGACCACGCCGTTTAGCTGCTGGAGCTGATCGTTCACGGTATTTGGGTCGGCGACCAAGCCGAACAGCGAGACGAGCGTGGCGAGTGCGGGGAACAACGCTAGAAGCGTATAGAAGGTGACGCCGGCCGCCTCGGTCATCAAGCGATCGTCTAAAAACCCTACCGCCGTGCGCTTAAGCACTGTCCACCAGCCACGGCGGGGAATTTGGAACGGAGTGTCAGCCTCGCGACCGGCCTTGCTGCCACGGATGGCGGCCTTCTCGCGCCCAGGCTGGATATCGCTCCGATCGCCGTTCCGGGATGCAAGCGGCCGGGCCTGGCCCGCCGCACTGAGCGCCGGAGTTCGGCCATAGGCACCGGCTAGCAATCCCGCGGCTGCCAGCAGTAGCAGCGTCAGAGTGCTTGGGCCTGCGTCCTTGGCCATGGATCCCCGGTCTCCCTCATCTCACCACGGCGCTATCGCGCTTTGTCCGGAATGGTTGCATGTGAGGATTGCTGATGCATCAGAGCTAAAGGCCGACTCTGGCTTAGCAGGCTGCTAGCCCCGCTACTTGGCTGCGCGTGGAGCCAATCAGCGGCGATCGACCTGGCCGGATCGATTTATCGTACGGCTTCGACAGTCAGGATCTGCCGCGAACAACCCTACGACCTGGGGAGTGCCGGGCCGAGTACCATCGATCCCGCTCCTGTGGTGGCGCGAGCGCCAGCGCTGGCGAGTAATACCGGCCAGCGCGGTTGATGACTCGCCTGTGATTTTGAGCGGCTCGGTGGAGCCTGCTGGCCTCGCTGGGGCTGTGCGGGGTAGGGGCGATGAAGGGCAAGCGGCTGGTGATCAGCGAGAAGCTGTCGGGGGCAGAACTGCGCAAGCGGGCGCGTGTAGAACCTGACCGATCAGCGGCGGCGCGGATGATGGCAATCGCCAACGCGCTGGAAGGCATGACGCGGGCCGAGGCAGCGCGCCTGGCCGGCATGGAGCGCCAGGCGCTGCGCGATGCGGTCATGCGCTACAACGCCGAGGGCTTGGACGGCCTGCACGACCGGCCCCGGCCTGGACCAAAGCCGCGGCTGGACGACAGCCGTATGGCCGAGCTGCGCAAGCTGGTGCTGGATGGTCCGGACATCGAGAAGACGGGCGTGTCGGCCTGGACGCTGGCCGAGCTGTGTGCCGAGATCGCGCGGCGCTGGAAGGTCGACTACCACGAGGCGCACATGTCCAAGCTGATGCGCAAACTGGGCTTGTCGCGGCAGAAGGCCCGGCCGTCGCATCCCAAGGCCGACCCGGTAGCACGACAGACCTGGTCAAAAGGGGGCTGCAGAGCGAGCTGGACACCATCGCGCAGGCGCATCCGGGCCGCCGCCTGACGCTGTGGTTTCAGGATGAGGCGCGGTTCGGCCAGAAAGGCCGCACCTGCCATCGCTGGTTCACCCGCGGCCAACGCCCGCCCGGCTTGTGCGACCAGCGTTACACCTGGACGCACCTGTTCGCCGCCGTGCAGCCGAAGACTGGCAGCGCGTTCGCCCTGGTGCTGCCAGAGCTGAACACCGCCACCATGCAGCTGTTCGTCGACCAGTTCGCCGCCACCTTGGCCAAGGACGAACACGCTGCCATGGTCATGGATCAGGCCGGCTGGCACGTCACCAACGACCTCACCATGCCGGCCAACGTGTCGCTGATCCTGCTGCCGCCCTACAGCCCCGAGCTCAACCCAGTCGAACGCGTTTGGCTCTACCTGCGCGAGCGCTATCTCAGCCACAGGCTCCTCAACAGCTACGACGCCATCGTCGATGCGCTTTGCATCGCATGGCAAAAGCTGACCGCAGCCCAACTGCAATCCCTAACTAGCTACCCCTACCTCAACCAAGTCAGCTTCTAAGCTGACCGGTATAACACGGGCTGGCCCGTTATGGCCGGTCAGCCGGGAGCGCCATCCTCTGGCAACCCGCCCTGCCGCAAACCTTGAGCATAGTGCTCGGTCTCGGCGGCTTGCTCGTAGGTGCTGCGGCGGATCGCCTCGGCCACGGTGAAGCCTGGTTCGATGGCCGACAGCCGGTCCCGCACGGAAGCCGCCTCTTCGCGCAGCCCGGCATGGCCGAGTGCGGCCAGGTAGTGCTTTAACCCGGCAGTGAAAAACGGGTTGAGCTCGCAGCCGCGCCGCCCAATCAGCACTGCGGCGCCGTAATCCCGCTTGCACAGCTCCAGGATCACCATGCCGCTGTCGAAGAAGAACGCGTTGGGGTCCATCGGTGACAGGCGCTTGTAGCGGGCAAACCGCCGGGTCGCCTCGTCCAGATCGCCCAGGTAGGTGTAGGTGATGGCAGAGAACCCCCAGGCCATGGCCAGGTTCGGGTTCAGCGCCAAGGCGCGGCCATGCAGCTCCAGCGCCTCACGCGGCTTGCGGTTGAGGAAGGCGCGAACGTGCCCGGCAATGGTCAACCCGCGCGCGTCCTGCGGATCCAGCGTGATCGCGCGCTCGGCGTGGCGGCCGGCCTCGGCCATGGTCTGCTCGTCGCGCTCGGCCCAGCCTTGGCCAACGCAGAACATCGCCCAATAGGCTCGCCAGGCGTGTGCCGCAGCATATTCCGGCTCCAGCTCCAGCGCGCGGGCGAGCAGGTTGCCGGCCTCGCGGAACTCGTCCCGCTTCAGCCGCACGATCAGCGGCAGGGCGCGCAGCACCAAGTCGTAGGCGCTGCTATCGGTCGGCGGCCGGTGCGCTGCGCGATGGCCTTCAATAAGCAGGATCTCCGGGTCGATCTGCGCCACCACTTCGGCGGCGATCTCGTCCTGCAGGCTGAGCAAGTCGTTCATCTGGCGGTCAAACCGGCGGGCCCAGGCAACGCGGTTGCCGTCCCGCAGGTCGAGCAGCCGCATGGTGACGCGCAGGCGCCGGGCCACGCGCTGCACGCTGCCGTCGAGCAGGAAGTCGAGCCCGAAGGTGCGGCGGAGCTGGGTCTCGTCGCGGCTGCCGAATTGGGCCAGCGACGAGGACGCGACCAGGAACATCCAGCGGAAGCGGGCGAGCGCCGCCGTCACTTCCTCGGCCAGGCCGAGTGAGAGATGACTTTCCTCCTCGCTGGTGCCGAGCAGTTGCAGCGGCAGCACGCCGACCTTGGCGCCGCCACGGGCCCCGTTCGGCCGCATCTCCGCTTGTGGCGCCTCCGCCGGCTTGGCCGCCGCGCTCGCGGGCGTTTCGCCAGCCCGGATTTCAGCCGCTAGCCGCTGGGTCTCGGGCGAAGGCGTCGCATCCAGCAGGTCCGTCATCGCGGTGCGGCAGCGCTCGTAGGCCTGGATCGCCATGCCCCGTTCGCCTTGCTGGGCATGCGCCCGCATCAGCGCCCGCCACGCGCCCTCATGCGCCCGATCGATGTCCAGCAGCCGCTTCGCCACCGGGATCACGGTTTCGGGCGATACCTGCTCGTTCAGCAAGGCTTCGGCGATGCCCCGCGCCCGATCCCGCAGCCGCTCGCGCTCGGTGGCGAGCCATTGGTCGAGCGCCGGGTCGATGCCGTCGAACTCATCTAGCAACTCGCCATCGAGCAGCCCGAGCGACGACGGATCGGAGGGGGTGGCACGCAGCACCTCGTCCACATCGACCCAGACCAGCTCCGTGCGCAGCGAAAGATGGTCCCGGGTGACGCGGATGATCTCCGCCCCGGTCGGCTGCAGCGCCTCCAGCAGACGATGGATTTCCTGGCGCAAGGAGGCGCGGGCTTGGTCCTCATGCCGCTGCGACCACAATAGCTCGGCCAGGCGGGCACGTATCACCGGCCGTGACCCCGACAGGGCGAGAATAGCGAGCAAGGCACGCGTCTTGCGCCCCAGCGGCAACACGCTCTCGCTGTTGATGGTCCACGCTTCCATCTGGCCAATCAGCCGCAGCCGCATGGCGATAGTGGTGGAAACGATTATGGGTGGGGCATCAACCTCGGTTTGTGCACTCATGTCTCAATCATTCTGGCCAGCCGTTTCGCGCGTGGAAGACTATAATGGTATGTTACCGTTATAGGCGAGCCTCGGCAAAAATGCTCCCAATTTCATTGTTCCATACGCTAGCGTGACGATCAAGCCATTGTTCGGCCTGCGTCGGGCCGCCCGCGGCAATCGCATCGAGCGGATCCAACAAATGCGTCTCATCTTGCCCGTCCTCGCTCAAGGCTCGGGCCTGCAGGCCAAATCGTGCAATTTCAAGAACTTGCCTTGCGAGACCGCGCAATGTTCCGCCCTGCCACGGCGCTCCCATGGCCAGTTGCGGGATCAGCGGCCGCAACCCGATGAACGCCTCCGCCCCGAACCGCCGCACCAGCGCATCCGCCGCCTCCAGCGCTGCCGGATGGTAGAGCAAGCCCACCCAAAATGCCGAAAGCGCCGCCATCATGGCCTGGCTGCCCGCATCGGCGCCGCGCATCTCGAGAAATCGCTTCAGCCGCACCTCGGTGAACGCGGTGGTGACGTGGTCGGCAAAATCCCCCACCGTCGCCACCCCGCCTGCCGCCTCTGCTAGCCGCCCGGCCATGAAATCGCGGAACGAACGGCCTGCCAGATCGATGGTACGGCCGTCCCGCTGGATGAAATACATCGGCATGTCGAGCAGCCACTCGACGAAGCGCTCGAAGCCGAAGTCCTCGGCAAACATCATCCGCGGCATCCCGGTGCGCGCCGGATCGACATCGGTCCAGACATGGGCACGATTGCTCAGCAACCCGTTCGGCTTGCCCTCCTTGAACGGGGAATTGGCGAACAAGGCGGTCGCCAGCGGCTGCAGCGCGAGCGACACTCGCAGCTTGCGACGCATATCCGCCTCGTCCGCGTAGTCGAGGTTCACCTGCACGGTGCAGGTGCGCAGCATCATGTCCAACCCCATGCTGCCGGTCTGCGCCATGTAGCGGCGCATGATGGCGTAGCGGCTTTTGGGCATCCATGGCGCCTGCTCGCGCGTCACCGTGGGATGGTAGCCGAGGCCGGCGAACCCGATGCCCAGCGGCTCGGCCAGGGCATTTGCGGCCGCGCAATGCTCGGCCAGTTCGGCTCGGGTCTGGTGCAGCGTTTGCAACGGCGCGCCGGACAGCTCAAACTGGCCGCCGGGTTCGAGCGAAATGGAGGCACCCTTGTGCGGCCCCAACCCCTTCAATCCGATGGTGGCGCCGTTATCCAGGATCGGCGTCCAGTCCGGCCCGGCAAATCGGTCGAGGATCGCGCGGATGCCGCTCGGCTCGTAGGGCGGCGGCAACAAATCGGCATGGCGGAACCCGAACTTCTCATGCTCGGTGCCGATGCGCCACTCCTCGCGCGGCTTGCCCCCGGCCGCCAGGTAATCGGCCAGCTGCTGCACCGAAACGATGGGCGTGCTGTCGGTGTCGGAGGGGTTGGACATGCGGCGGCGGCGCCTTCGGGTTATCTGTCGCGAGCCATGGTATAGCCGGGCAAGGCCGTCAAGCGGAGGGCACCCAGCTTGACCCGGGGCCGCGCTGGGGCGAGAGGACGGGCATGGGTGTGAGCCATACCGACATCGCCGCCGAAGGCTGGGTCTCCCGCCTGCCTTGGCGCTTGCGGCCATACGCCCTGCTGCTCCGCCTGGACCGGCCGATCGGCATTTGGCTGCTGTTCTTGCCAGGCGCCTGGGGGCTGCTGCTGTCGGGCGCGCCGCCGGGTCGCACGGCATGGCTGCTCCTGCTGTTCGCGGTGGGCAGCGTGGTCATGCGGGGCGCTGGATGCATCGTCAACGACATGTGGGATCGCGAACTCGACCGCAAAGTCGCGCGCACGGCCGCCCGCCCGCTGGCATCCGGCGCGCTCAGGATGCGCCATGCGGCGGGGCTGCTCGCGGTGATGCTGGCCGCCGGCCTGCTCGTGCTGTTGCAATTGCCGCTGCTGTGCTGGGCGCTGGGCCTGGCCTCCCTGGTGTTGGTAGCGCTCTACCCCCTCGCCAAGCGCGTGACCTGGTGGCCGCAGCTGGTAATGGGGTTCACCTTCGGCTTCGGCGCGCCCATGGGCTATGCTGCGGGCGCCGGACACCTGGGCGCCGCCTGGGCTGCAGTCTACGCCGCTGCCATCCTGTGGGACCTCGGATTCGACACCGTCTACGCCCATCAAGACCGCGAGGACGATGCGCTGGCCGGCATCCGCTCCACCGCCCGGCTCTGGGGCGCCTGGAGCCGACCGCTGCTGCTGGCCTGCTACGCCGCGGCGGTCCTGATGCTGGTCCTGGCCGGCGCATGGGCGGCACTATCGCCGGCGTTCTTCGCCGCCCTCGCGCTGCCCGCCGCGTTGCTCGCCTGGCAGGCCTGGCGGCTGGACATCCACGACCCGGCGGGCTGTCTGCGCCTGTTCCGGCTCAACCGCGAAGTGGGGCTGGCAGTGGCCGCCGCCATCCTGCTTGGCCGGCTGTGACCCCCGCCGCCTTCGTGGCCGCAAACACGGTGCTCGCCCGGCCGCCGCTGGTGCCGGAGGTGGTGCTCTATCTCGCCACCGCCATCACGCCGATTTGGCAGGCGACCGAGCTGTTCCTGCAGCAAGCCAATATCGAGCCGCCGTTCTGGGCCTTTGCCTGGCCCGGCAGCCAGGCGCTCGCCCGCTACGTGCTGGACCATCCACAGCTTGTGGCGGGCCGCAAGGTGCTGGATTTCGCCGCCGGCAGCGGATTGGCCGCCATCGCCTGCCTTATGGCCGGCGCGGGCCGCGTGGAGGCCGCCGAAATCGACCCGATGGCCGCCGCCGCCATCCGACTCAATGCGGCAGCCAACGGCCTGGCTTTGGACGCTGCCGCCGCCGACCTGGTGGGCGAGGCCTGCCGTTGGGACCTCATCCTCTGCGGCGATATATGCTACGAGGCGCCGATGACCGGCCACATCCTTCCCTGGCTGCAAGCCTTGGCACGCACCGCCGACGTGTGGATTGCCGATCCTGGCCGCGCCTACCTGCCGCAAGGCCTGCAGCCATTCGCGACGTACGATGTCGCGACCACGCGGGAGCTTGAGGACACCATTCTGCGCCGCACCGTTTTGCATCGCATGCTATCCGCATGACGTTGCGTTGCATGCTGTCCGCATGACGTTGCGTTGCATGCTGTCTGCATGACGCGGTGGGCCGCAGCCGTCGCCGCTATGCTGCTGGCTGGCTGCAGCCAAGCGGCACCAACAGCCGCCGCGCCTCGGCCGAACTGGGTTGCTGTGCTGGTGGCCGGCGACGACTCGCTCCCGGTGTTCGACAACGCGGTGAACCAGATGGCTCAACGCCTGGCAGCGGGTGGGGCCACCGTGCTGCAGCGGTTCAGCGCCGAGCGGCACCCCGGCACCCGCTTGGCCACGCGCGCTCGCGTGCTGGACGCCATCGCAGCGCTGCATCCGGCCGAAGGCGGCGCCTGCTTCGTCTTCCTCACCTTGCATGGCGCGCATGGCCGCGGCCTCTACTTGTCGCCCCGGGAGGAGTTCCTCAGCCCGGCCGAGCTGGATGGCGCATTGCGGGCAGGCTGCGGCGGCGCACCGACGCTGGCAATCGTTTCGGCCTGCTATTCGGGCGGGTTCGCGCAGCCGCCGATGAGCCGTCCCAGCCGAGTTCTGATAACGGCCGCCCGCGCCGACCGGCCTTCCTTCGGCTGCGGCGCCGGGCGGGAGCTGACCTATTTCGACGGCTGCCTGCTGCAAAGCCTCACTGCGCGGCCAAGCAATTGGCAGGATGTCATCGCCAACTCGCGCGCCTGCGTCGCCAAGTTGGAGACGCAGGACGGCGAACCCGCCTCCGACCCGCAAAGCTTTATCGGCACAAACGCAGGCGCCCTCCCGTTGCCGCCTTAATGGCCTGTCAACGAAATGCGCCTACCGTGGTCCTTGCTCGGCTAAGCCGGGCACGGCAGCCGCCATCAGGCGACCGGCTCGACTTAGAAGGTGACGCGCTCTGCAAACGATCCGCACCCGGATACTCTCGGCATTCTTGCTGCGCACGGCGTTGGCCGTGGGGCTCGGCATGTTCGCGCTGCATTGGGAGCGGAAAATCGGGCAGAGTGCCCTGAATGCCTTTGACCAGACTTTGACTTCCATCAGCTCGGTGCGCAAGGCGGCGACCGAACTCGAACGTCTGCGCGGCCGCTACGCCCTAGCGGAGTTGGATGCCTCAGCATACGGGGCGGCTACCAACGCCGCGGCATTCCACGATATTGCCGGCGAACTTGCGCAGGTCACCAGTCGTACCGCCCCCGGCCCCGCACAGGACACGGCGTTCAGGCTCCACGAGCGGCTCGCCGGCATGAGCAAGCAGGCCAGCGACGTTCCTGGCACCTTGGCGCGCCTCAACGATACAGTAGCGCCGCTTAACTCCCTCATCGAGCAATTGACCCGCGAGGGCTCCAGCTTGCGCGTCCACGAGCAGGAGTTGATCGGGTTCGCTTTCCACGCCACTTGGGTAGCTCTAGGAGCCGCTGTGCTTGCCGCCGGCGTCATCACTTTGGGATTGAACGGCGGTATCGCTCAAGCCTTGCGCCGGGCCACCTTGATCGCCTCGGCCATGGCCGATGGTCGTTTAGACGAGCCGATCTCCACCGAAGCTGGCAGCCGGAGCGAGACCGCCGTTTTGCTACACGCCCTGGCGCGCATGCAAAGCTCGATCAAGCAGCAACTGGCACGCATTCAGTCGCTTCATGCTGAGGCGGAGGCAACTCAAACCGCCGTCGTAACTGGGCTCGCGGCTGGCCTGCAACGGCTCGCCATGGGAGACCTGACGTTCCGGATCACACGAGATTTCGCGCCGGAATACGAGCCGATCAAAACCGATTTCAATGACGCGGCCAACCAGTTGCAGCAGATGATCCGCGGCATCACCAGCAATGCCGCCGTCCTCAACGCCGGAACCAGCGAGATCGCGCGGGCCGCCGACGACCTCAGCCAGCGCACCGAGCGGCAGGCGGCCAGCCTGCAGCAAACCACCAAGGCGATGGACGAGATTGCGGCGCGCATGGCCCAGACCGCCGACGGCGCCATGCACGCCAGCCAAATCGTGTCGCAAACCAAGGCAGACGCCGAGCAATCCGAAGCCGTGATGGGCCGCGCCGCCTCGGCCATGACCACGATCGAGCAATCATCCCAGCGCATCACGCAAATTGTCGGCGTGATGAACGATATCGCGTCCCAGACCAAGCTTTTGGCGCTCAATGCCAGTATCGAGGCATCCCGGGCCGGCGAAGCAGGGCGAGGTTTCGCCGTCGTGGCCAACGAGGTGAGTGCACTGGCGCAGCGCTCCGCAACCTCGGCCAAACAGATCAAAGCGCTGATCTGCGCCTCCAACGAACGCGTCGGCGAAGGGGTTACCCTCGTTGCGGACGCTGCAGCGGCGCTGCGGCGGATCATGGCTCAGGTGGGTGACGTGGACAGCGTGGTGCGGGAAATCGCCCAATCGAACCAAGAACAGGCGGCCAGTCTGCAGGAAATCCATGCCGAGGTCCTGCTGATGGACCAAGTGACACAGCAAAATGCCGCCATCGTGGAAGAGAGCACGACCGCCAGCCACGCCCTTGCCCGCGAAACCGACCAGCTCTTCGGCCTGACAACCCGGTTTCGAGTCACCGAGGCGGGCGAAACCGTTCATGCCATCGGCGGAGCCAACCCGGCACGTCAGGTCCATACCGCTGACCTCGAGCTGTTTGGATAACAGCTGCTTGAACGGCCGCCTTTCAGCGGTTCATGAGCACTGGGAGCGCGGCATTCTCCAATACGTGCCGCGTCACGCCGCCGAGGATGAGTTGCCGCAAGCGGGAGTGCGAATAGGCGCCCATAGTCAGAAGGTCGGCGCCGAACTCGCGCGCAGCCGCCAGCATGCCGGCACCGACCTCACGGTCCACGGGACGGAATTGGGCGATTTCCGGATGGACGCCGTGCAGCGCCAGATAGGCGGCCAAATCCCGCGCCGGCGGTCCATTGCGGTGGTATTCGGTCGCCCATAACACCCGCACCGCGCTGGCCTGCTGTAGCCATGGCATCGCCGCAGCCACCGCAGCTGCGCCCTCGCCGGTGCCATTCCAGGCCACGGCGATCCGGGTGCCCAAGCTCGCCGGCGGCCGTTGCGGCGCGATCATCACCGGCCGGCCGCTGTCGAACAGCACGGCATGCAAGGCGTCGGAGGAGGATACTTCGTCGCCCGATTCCGGGTGCGGCACCACGGTGAGGTCTGCCAGCCGGGCTTGTTGCGCCACCAGGTCTTCCTCGCGGCCGATGATCTCGGCGAACGAGGCGCTGGGATGGTCGGCCCGGTAGGTGGGCTGCTCCATGTGGATGTCGAACGCCCCGATCGCGCGGTCAAACATCAGTCGGACCGCCGAGGAACGTTCGCCGCTCTCCCGCTCGGTCGCGCGCATCATGTCCTGGATCATCGCCCCCGAGAGCCCTTCTCCCGCCAGCGGAGCCACGTCTCGGCTGTCAGCACGGACGTGGAGCGCGAGGATATGCGCATTCCATTGTCGCGCTACCATCAACGCGGTGCCGATCGCAGCCTCGCCGGCGGCGGTGCCAGTCAGCGGGAGCAGCAGCTTGCGGATCGCCATGGCAGATCCCTCCGTTGGCAGAAAACGGTTATCGTTGTTTTTACATCAGTTTCAAACCTGCTCGCAAACGTAAGATAGTTGCCGGCTCACTACAAATCCAGCACCAGCGTGCGGCCCGGGCGCCCGCGCGAGCAGCACACCGCGATGCGCTGGTTCAACGCCCGCTCCTCCTCCGAAAGGTAAAGGTCGCGATGATCCACCTCGCCGCTCACGACGCGCGTGACGCAGGTGCCGCAGACGCCCTGCTCACAGGAGACTGGCACGCAAACGCCATACTCGGCCAGCACTTGCACGATGCTGCGCTCGGATGCCACCTCGCCGGTGATGCCGCTGCGTTGGGCGACGACGGTGAACGGCTCACCCTTGCGGTCCACATCGGCGGTGAAACGCTCCCGGTGCAGCCGCTCCGGTGCCCAGCCAAGCTGTTCGGCGGCTGCGGTCACCGCGCCCTGCAGGCGCGCCGGGCCGCAGACATACACATGAGCGCCGGCGGGCACCGCCATCAGCGTGGCCAAGGCATCCAGCCGCGCGCCCTCCCCGCCGCCCGAGAGATGCAATCGCATCCGGCCGGCGAACGGCGCCTCCTGCAGCTCGGCCAGGAAGGGCGCCGTCGCAGGGTTGTGGGCGGCATAGTGCAATTCGAACGGCTGCCGCTCCCGGTGCAGGGTCAACGCCATCGGGATCATCGGCGTGATGCCGATACCCCCCGCCATCAGAACGGTATACGGTCGCTCCTCCGCCAGCACGAAGTGGTTGCGCGGTGCGGTAATGCGCACCCGGCGTCCCTCGGCAAAGGCGGCATGGACGGTCGCCGACCCGCCACGAGACGCCGCCTCCAGCAGCACCGCGATCCGGTAGCGATGCCTGTCCGCCGGGTCGCCGCAGAGCGAGTACTGCCGCACGATCCCGGTTGCGACATGGACGTCGATATGCGCGCCGGGCTGCCAAGGCGGCAGTTCGCCGCCGTCTGGCGCCACCAGGTCCAGCGCCAGCACCCGCTCGGCCTCGCGGATCACGCGGTCCACCATCACCGCCATGGTGCCCGGCGCCCCCGGTCCCAGCAGCATCGCGCCAGGCCGCGAGGATGGCGGCGGCGGCGGCGCGCGGCAGACTTCTTCCTCGCCGTTCTGCCGCAGCAAGTCGAGCAGCCGGTTCCGCATGATCATCCCGGGCCGGTCCGACGGCATATGCGCTTCACGGCGAGCCGCGATGTCGACGGCGGCGTCCGGGTCGGTGCTCTCCAGCACCGCCTTGTCTTCGTTGGTAATCTTGAGATCCCACGCGATCAACTTCTCCGCGGGGCAGTCGGCCTCGGTGTCGTTGCGGTAGAGCAGTTGGGTGAGCTGAATGGTGCCGTCGTCCACGGGGGCGGCACAGTTGATGATGATGTGCCGGATGCCGCTGGGATACTCCATGTCCATCCGGCGGGAGAACGGTAGGTACCAGTGGTTCTGCATCTTGCGCATGGTCTGCGATGTCGTGACGCCGGTGATCTGGTGCGCCTCGGGCGGGTTGAGGATATCGACGATGGTGGTGGCGTAGAAACCGTACTCGGTCTCCACCAATTCGTACATCTGCGGCTTGGGCTGCGCCGCATTGCCAAAGGTCGCCTGATGAACGAAGGCAAAGTGGGCGTTGTCGAACGAGTTCTCCATCATCCGCAGCGGCGCAGTGTGCCAGGTTTCATAGAACTGGAAGATGCGCCGGAACGCCGGGTCGCGGTCCTCCGGGATGTCGAACAGGTCCTCCAGCGGCTGCTCCAGCGAGACCCAGGCGTAGCCGTAGCGGGCGGTGCACCAGAACGCTTCCACGCCGAGCGCCGGCAGCGGCTTGTCCGCCTCGTATTGCGGGATGCGCACCAGCGTGCCGGCGCCATCATAGGTCCAGCCATGATAGCCGCAGACGATGCGGCCGCCGTCGCACCAGCCTTTGGAGAGTTTGGCGGTGCGATGACAGCAGCGGTCCCGCAGCGCGCGCGGTTGGCCCTCCTCGTCCAGGAACAGCACAATGTCGGTGCTCATCAGCCGGAACGGCTTGGGGCCGGTCTCCAACTCATGGAGCGGCATGATGGCATACCAGAACTTACGAAACAGTTGCTGCTGGGTGGTGAGCATCGGACCCCCGGGGTCACTGGCAGCGCCTGGCCTCCTTGGCTGCGCGCACGCCAGCACTAACACGCGTTGGGGCGAGGAGAAAAACTCATAGGGCCACAGCGCCGTTGGACGACGATGACCCCGCCAACCGTCAATCGTATTCTCGAGACCTCGCTTTACGTGGCCGATCTCGATCGGTCGGAAGCGTTCTACCGCCGCCTGTTTGGCTTCGACGTTCTGCTAAGCGATGAGCGGATGTGCGCACTTGCCATACCCGGACGGCAGGTGCTGCTGCTGTTCCGTCGCGGCGGCTCGACCAGGCCAAGCCATACGCCATTCGGTGCCATCCCGCCGCATGACGGTCAGGGCACGCAGCATCTTTGCTTTGCCATTAGCCACGCGGACCTGGAACAATGGGCGACACATCTTAAGGATACCGGCATCGCTATCGAGAGCCGGCTCGACTGGTCTAAGGGGGGGTCGAGCCTGTATTTTCGCGACCCGGACGGCCATTCGCTGGAGATTGCCACGCCCGGCCTCTGGGAGAACGACCCGACCTAGCCGCTAAAGCGATGCGGCTGCTCACACGCGGGTGCCTCGGCGCGTTGGGATATTTCAGCCAGCAACGACCACACCTTCGCTGGCTCCATCTTGCTGTCCGGGTCATTCAGCAGCCGGTCGAGTTCGACTAGCTTACTATCGTATTCCTGGTTGCTCATCGTGTCTCCGCCACGTGCTGCGTTGCAGCACCTATGGAGTCTTTCATCGACAAACAAGCATAAACCATGACGATTTTTTCACACGCGCGTCAGCACAGCCTCAGTTCGACGAAGTTACCGCCGGCGCCAGCGCGCTGGCCTTTGCGGCAGGATGCGCCGGGTTGCGGAACCGCAATTCGCCTTCCGGTGCCGCGTCCTCGGTGCCGAACATCTCCAGTCGTGTCGAACACGTGACCGCCACGACGGATTTCGCGCTGGGGCAAGTCAGAAATTGACGTGCTTCACCCTCCAAGTCCAGACGCTCGCGCAACAGGCGCCACTCAATCCTGTCCGTATCCTCAAGGAACATAGCCAGGATACCGGGACGGCGGCCGGTCAACCGGGCGGGCGCAACTGCGGCCATGCGGCGGCGCACGGCGCCGGCCACCTCGTTCTCCTGCCCAGCACGCGCGGCCATCACAAACATGCTCCGCTCGGCGACAGTGACGGCCAAGTGCGCTTCCGGCCCGAACTCGTTGCGCAACCGCGGTATCAGGCCCAACTCGTCGGCCTGCGCGCCCGCCAACAACAGAGGGTCGAGCCGCAACACCGCCGCCTCATCGCAATCCGCCCGCCGCATCGACGACAGCATCGCGCTAATCCGCCCGTGCAAAGCGCCGAGCGCATTGCCCTCCGGCAAGTCCTTCAACCCGCCCGGCAACGTCATCTTCAGCAGATAGCGGCCGGGATGCGCCGCCAGCCAAGTCTGTAATTCCGGGTCAACCCGGTCGCACAGCCGGCACCAGGCGCCCCGGTGCACGCCGCGGCCGTCCTCCGCCGACACCAGTTCGCACGCGACTTCGGCCTCCTGCCCATCGCGGTACAGCAGGAGATCGAAGCTCGCCTCGTCTTCAAGCCCTGGGTAGCAGACCTCGAAGCCCCGCCCCTTCTGCAACGCGGCGGCGCGCAGCATGTGGAACACCGGCATCAACGCACTGCAGCCTGCCATCGTGGCCTGCATCGACGCGCGGAACCGGTCCCGCGCCCGGCCCGGCAGCACGTCGAACAAGCGGCTGGCGTCAGCGGCCAGGCTTGCGATGCGGCGCTCGGCATCGCTCGGCGGCCGGTTGCGTCCCACCCGCCGCCATCGCTCCACCGTGAGTTCCAACACATGGCGCTGCAACACGGCGCGGCCAAAGCGGGTTTGCTCGGCGGCAGCGCGCTCGACCGAGCAAAGCCGTTCGCTCCACTCGCGCGCCCCGAAACCTTCGACAAACGCTTCCAAAGCGGCGGGATCGATCGGAGGGAGTGTGTCGCTCATGACCGGCATGTGAGTATTTGGCACCCGAAATACCGACTCACAACACGGTGAGGCGATCGGATTTCTACCGGTCTTAGCTTTTCATAGCTCGTTCCGGCCGCTCAAGCTCACCGCCCCGTTTTGTGCCCGATGCCGCAACAGATGATCGGCCAGCACACAGGCCACCATCGCCTCGCCCACCGGCACGGCGCGTATGCCGACGCAGGGATCGTGCCGGCCCTTGGTGGCGACCTCAACGTCGTTGCCATGCTGATCCACCGAGGCCACCGGGCTGAGAATGGAGCTGGTTGGCTTCACGGCGAAGCGCACCACGATCGGCTGCCCGGTGGAAATGCCGCCCAGGATGCCGCCGGCATGGTTGCTGCCGAAGACTATGTCGCCGGCCTGCATGCGCATCGCGTCGGCGTTGTCCTCGCCCCGCAACCCGGCGGCGGCAAAGCCGTCCCCGATCTCCACGCCCTTGACGGCGTTGATCCCCATCAGCGCCGCGGCAAGGTCGGCGTCCAGCTTGCCGTAGAGCGGCGCGCCCAGTCCGGCGGGTGCGCCCTCCGCCACCAGCTCGATCACGGCCCCAACCGAGGAGCCGGCCTTGCGGATGGCGGCCAATTCGCGCTCCCAGCGCGCCGCCGCCGCTGCGTCCGGGCAGAACAACGGGTTGTTGTCCAGCTCGGCCCAGTCCCACGCCGCCCGATCCACCCGGTCCGTGCCCATCTGCACCAACGCGCCGCGGATCCGCACGCCGGGCAGCACCAGCCGGGCGACGGCCCCCGCCGCCACCCGCATCGCCGTCTCGCGCGCTGAGGCACGGCCGCCGCCGCGGTAATCCCGGATGCCGTATTTGAGCTGGTAGGTGACGTCGGCATGCCCGGGGCGGAAACGGTCGGCGATCTCGCCGTAGTCGCGGGAGCGTTGGTCGGTGTTGTCGATTTGCAGCGCGATCGGAGTGCCGGTGGTGCGGCCTTCGAAGGTGCCGGAGAGGATGCGCACCGCGTCCGCCTCCTGGCGCTGCGTGGTGAAGCGGGATTGCCCTGGGCGTCGGCGATTCAGGTAAGGCTGGATGTCGGCCTCTGTGAGCGCGATCTGCGGCGGGCAACCATCGACCACGCAGCCGATCGCCGGGCCATGGCTCTCGCCCCAGGTGGTCACCCGGAACAGATGGCCGAAGCTGTTATGGCTCACGGCCCGGCGCCGTTTCGCCCCGATAGACCGCGTGCAGTTTGTTGCCCTCCGGGTCGCGGACATAGGCGCCGAAATAGCCAGGCCCGTATTGCGGCCGCAGACCGGGCGCGCCCTCATCGGTGCCGCCATGCGCCAGGCCGGCCCGGTGCGCCAGCACCACCGCCTGCTGGCTTGGAGCCCGAAGCGCAACCATGCTGCCGTTGCCGGCGCTGGCGGGCTGGCCATCGAACGGCGTTCCCACAAAGAGCCGCCCCGCCTCGCCGGCCCGCTGCCAGCCGATCACATCGCCGGCGTCACCGGTCATGACTCGGGCAATCCCCAGCGGAGCGAGGAAGGCGTCGTAGAACGTTCCCATCCGCTGCATGTCCTTGGCGCCGATCGTGACGTGATTGAACACGGCGGCCCTCCTATTCGGACGGGGCGACGGCGATGTCGGGCGCCGTCGGGTTCTTCATACCGACAATGTGGTAGCCGCTATCCACGTGCAGCACCTCCCCCGTGGTGCCGGACGCGAGATCGGAGAGCAAGTAAACCGCAGCACCGCCCACCTCGTCGATCGTGGTGTTGCGCTCCAAGGGCGAATTATATTGGTTCCAGCGCAGGATATAGCGGAAATCGCCGATCCCGCTGGCGGCCAGCGTCTTGATCGGCCCGGCGCTGATCGCGTTGACCCGGATCCCCGCGCCGCCCAAATCCGCCGCCAAGTAGCGCACCGAGGCCTCCAGCGCCGCTTTCGCCACCCCCATGATGTTGTAGTGCGGCATCACCCGCTCGGCGCCGAGATAGCTCATGGTGAGCAGCGAGCCGCCCGGCCGCAGCATCGGCAACGCGCGGCCGCACACGGCGGTGAAGGAAAAGCAGGAGATATCCAGCGCGGTCAGGAACGCGTGCCGCGGGGTATCGACGTATTTGCCACGCAGAAACGCCTTGTCGGCCCAGCCAATCGAATGAACCAGAAAGTCGAACTGGCCCCAGCGCTCGCCCAATTCGGCAAAGGCGGTGTCGAGGCTGATGTCGTCGGACACGTCGCAGGGCAGCACCATGGAGCTGCCGAGGCTTTCCGCCAGCGGGCGTACGCGCTTGCCGAGTCCCTCCCCCTGGTAGGTGAACGCGAGTTCCGCGCCGTGGGCGGCGCAGGCGGCGGCGATGCCCCAAGCGACGGAGCGGTCATTGGCCACGCCCATGACCAGGCCGCGCTTGCCTGCCATCAGCGTGCTACCCAACGGCTGGGGCAGCGTGGTCGCATCCGGCATGTGGGAAATTCCTCTTTGCAGAACGGTGTCGGCGGTGGTGACACAGCCAACCCGCTAAGGGAAGGGCCGCTTGCGTCGCGGGCCGATCGCCCCACACTTGCGGCCAGAGGAGACCTCGCCCATGCCCGACACCCATGCTCCGGCTGCTACCCCCGTCCCGGTAACGGAACACCCGCTCGGCCTGTTCGCCACCTGGCTCGCGGAGGCGGAAGCCGGCGAACCCAACGATGCCAACGCGATGACCCTGGCGACGTCCACGCCGGAGGGCGCCCCGTCCGCCCGGATCGTTCTGCTCAAGGGCTTCGACGAGCGTGGCTTCGTGTTCTACACCAACGCCCAGAGCCGCAAGGGCGGCGAGTTGGCCACCAACAGCCAGGCGGCCCTGCTGTTCCACTGGAAATCGCTGCGCCGCCAGGTGCGCGTCGAGGGCCGGATCGCCCCCGTCTCGGCCACGGAGGCGGACGCCTACTTCAACAGCCGCCACCGCCTGTCCCGGTTGGGCGCCATCGCCTCCGACCAGTCGCGCCCATTGCCCAGCCGCACTGAACTAGAGCGGCGGCTGGCGGAGGCGGAGGCGATGTATCCTGGGGAGGACATCCCCCGCCCCGCGCACTGGACGGGGTTCCGCGTCCAGCCGGCCCGGCTGGAGTTCTGGCAAGACATGCCGTTCCGCCTGCACGACCGCCGGGTCTATACGCGACAGGGTGACGGCTGGGTGACTGAGGCGCTCTATCCCTAGACGCTCACGGCCACACCCAGCTCGCCCAGCAGGCTGTCGCGCAAGTGACCGTGCGGGCGGCCGGCGACGGCATACTCGGCCGCAATCACCCCGCCGCGCATCACCAGTGCCCGGTCCGCCAGCGTGATCGCCTCGTCCACATCGTGCGTCACCAGCAGCACGCCGGGCCGATGCGCGGTCACGAGTTGGCGCACCAGGCTCTGCATCTTGATGCGGGTCAGCGCGTCCAGCGCGGCAAACGGCTCGTCCAGCAGCAGCAAGTCGGGTTGCTGGACCAGCGCGCGGGCCAGCGCCACGCGTTGCGCCTGCCCGCCCGAGAGGTTGCGCGGCCAGTCGTCCATCCGCCCGGCCAGCCCGACCTCGGTCAGCGCGGCCTCGGCCTGGGCGCGAGCACCCCGCCCCGACAGTCCGAGCGCCACGTTGCGCCACACCGTGTCCCATGGCAGCAGCCGGTGCTCCTGGAACACCACGGCAGGTTGCACGGAGCCGGTGATGGTGCCGCCATCGATTGGATCGAGCCCGGCGAGCGCCCGCAGCAGCGTCGTCTTGCCGCACCCGCTTTCGCCCAGCAGCGCCACGAACTCCCCGCGCCGGATCACCAGGTCCAGCCCGTCGATCACCGCCCGGCCGCCATAGACCCGGCGCAGGCCATGCACCGCAACCGCGGTCATGACCGGGGCGCCGCATAGTTCGGGTGCCAGGCGAGCAGCCTGCGTTCCAGCAGCCGTGCCAGCGAGTCCGCGGCAACGCCGATCAGGGCATAGATCATGATCGTCATGACGATTACGTCCGTGCGCAAGAACTCCCGTGCGTCCATCGCCAGAAAGCCGATGCCGGAGTTGGCCGCGATGGTCTCCGCCACCACCAGCGCGAGCCACGCGGTCGCCAGCGCGTAGCGAACGCCGGTCAGGATCGACGGCAGGGCGCCGGGCAGCACGATCCGGCGGACAAGCTGCCACTGGCTCAGCCCGCGCACCCGGCCCATCTCCAGCAGCTTGGGGTCGACCTGGCGGATGCCGAGCACGGTATTGACGTAGATCGGGAACAGCACGCCGAGCGACACCAGGAACACCTTGGCGACCTCGCCGATGCCGAACCAGACGATGACCAGCGGCAGCACGGCCAGGAACGGCACCGCGCGCAGCATCTGCACGCTGCGGTCCAGCAGCGCTTCGGCCACGGGCGAGAACCCGACGGCGATGCCCAACGCGAACCCGGCCAACCCGCCGGCCACGAACCCGGCGATGGCGCGCAATAGGCTGACGCCCATGTCGGTCAGCAACTCGCCATTGGCGATCAGGGCGGCTGCGCTCAGCGCCACTTTGCTCGGGGCGGGCAGCACCTGCGGCGCCAGGCCGCCCCATCGCGCCGAGGCTTCCCAGGCTGCGATCAGAACGACGGGGACGAGCCAGGACAGCAGCGACAAGCCACTTCGGCGCTGGGCTGGGTCGCCGCGGCTTGGCCGGCGGCGGCGCGGCATTGTGGCGGTGCGGGGTGCCAAAGAAAACGGCACGACGCTGGCAATGGGAACGTTCGGCATCTCTACTCCGCATGCGCGCGTTGCCTCGGCAGCAAACGCAGGGTCTGAACTTAGCAGAGAGAGTCAGATGCCTATTGGCGAGGGATCACAAGCGCGGATCAGCAGAAAGAAAACGAATGCTCTGAACAAGCGATGTAGAAGCATGGCCAATGCATGGCAACGGCTATTTAGAGATATTGTACTTGGCACATCGCCCACTGCTCGTGGACGTTGTGACTCCAACAGCGATTGGCCGTGCTAACTTCACATGGCTGCGGCAAAAGCATCTAACTGATTTATCTTGTAAATCTAAGCCACAGCACGCAGGCCGTTCATTTGTTTTCCGATTTCGCCCGATCCCAGGCGATCACGGTTGCCGCAGATATGGTAAGCTCTGCCTGCGCTCCGCAGACACTTAACACCTCAGCTACTATTTCTTCCGGCTTTAGTGTATGGCCAATATCGTCCGGCTGATGGTTCATAAAGGACATAACATCAAGACCAGACCAGAACCCGAACACCCAGGCACCGCTTTGGTGAGCAATTGACTTGTTCGACCGCGATAACTTCCCAACTTGCTCGTTTGCTGCACACGCTCGTCATAATGCAGGATGGTCGTTTAACTTTGAACGGCATCGCTCATTTCTTAACACCGTAACGGCCACTTATACGCCACAAATTGACTCCAACTACGTCCTGCCCTACGCGAGTTGCCCTGGCGTCCAGCTGAAACATTAGCTACGCGGGGGATCCATAATGCCGACAATCTCCTACGCCCAAAACTACGAGGACATCATGCTGCACCGGGCGCTGCGCGATGTTCCAACCGGGTTCTATGTCGATGTCGGCGCCAACCTTCCCGACGCGGAATCCGTCACCAAGCTGTTCTACGATCTCGGCTGGCACGGCATCAACATCGAGCCGGTCAAGGACGTCTATGACCAGCTCGCCGCCGCCCGCCCGCGCGACGTGAACCTCAACATCGCCGCCTGGTCCGCGACCGGGTCGGCCCCGTTCTTCACCATCGACGGCTCCGACGCCTTCGCCACGCTCGAACCCGGCATGGTGCAGGTCCACAAGCAGGCTGGCCGCGGCTCGGAAGAACACCGCATCGAGACCCGTACCCTCACCGACATCCTGGCGCAGCACGCCCCGGGGCAGGACATCCACTTCCTCAAGATCGACGTCGAAGGCGGCGAAATCCACGTGCTGCGCGGGCTCGACCTCGCGCTGTGGCGGCCCTGGATCATCCTCACCGAAAGCCATGGGCCGGACCCGCTGGTGAATTACTATCAGCCCGGCGAAGACCATCTGCTCGCAGCCAACTACCGCTTCGCCTATGCCGACGGGCTCAACCGCTTCTATCTCGCCGGGGAGCATTGGGATCGGCTCAGCCCGAAGTTCCTCATGCCCGCCAACGTCTACGACAATTTCATCCGCGCCTCGGAACACGCTGCCGCCGAGCGGGCGCTTCGGGCGGAAGCGGCCTGGCGCGGCCTCAACCAGCAGGTCACCGGCCTCCAGCAGCAGGCCTCGCGCTTGCAGCAGGAAAACGCCGACTTGCACGCGCAGCTTATCAGCCAAGAGAGCAGGAACAAGTCATCCTCGGGCTTGGGCAGCCAATTACTGTCACGGTTCCGGCGCTCGGCCAGCACGACGCACAACTGATATTATATCGGCCAACCGAATTGCAGACCGGATGCAGCGGTGGTGGGCCCGGTGGGGTTCGAACCCACGACCCCAAGATTAAAAGTCTCGTGCTCTACCAACTGAGCTACAGGCCCGCCGCCGCATCGCCATAGAAGGCGGCAGCGGCGTCGTCAAATCGTCGGACGCGTTCGGGTCAGGTCGGCGGGGCCGCATCCTTTTGCAGGTCGTAGACCGTGTGGCACGAACCGGTGTTGGACCGTGCTACCATCTCGTGGTTGGTGATCTTGCCAGTGAACCAGACCGCGTTGTTGCTGTTCGGCACCGCAGACGAAGCGGCGAACGATCCATTTGCTGCGACGGGCGCGTAGAGCGTGCCGGTCGGGCTGCCGGACCAAACCACCATGCCGTTCTCGACCGCCAATTTGGCAGGCTTCGGCTCCGTGCTCGGACAACTCGCGGCAGCCACATGGGTCTGGTTCACAGTACCGCTATAGGTGCCGTCGAATGCCGTCGGCGACGTCCCACGCGAGGCGTATGTGCTGCAGGCACTAAGCACGAGGCAAAGAGCAATCGGGGCATAGAGAGTTCGCACGGGGTCTCCTCCTAACACGTCTGTAATGTCGACGCGCCAGTCATAAACATCTCGTGATGGCAGCACAACAGAGAACGTGTCGGCAAGCCTGCAAAACATCATCGACGGAATTGCGCGACATTTTGCAAGCTGCGCCGTAGCACAGCCCGTCAACGCTGCTCCCACACCCGAATGCCAAATAAGCGTCAGCAAACTTGACGCTTATCTGGGCATTCCTGCTCGGCTGTTTTGCGCCGTGTCTTCGCGGCACGCCCGGGCAGCGATCAGCTATTCTCCTCGGCCGCCAGCCGCATCTTGATGATCTTGTCGGGATTGCTCACTGAACCGCTGCTGCCCGAGCCCTTCTTGAGTTCGTCGACGTAATCCATGCCCGAGATCACCTGGCCCCAAATGGTGTATTGGCCATCCAAATTAGCCGCGGGCCCAAAGCAGATGAAGAACTGGCTGTTGGCACTGTTAGGATTCTGCGTCCGCGCAGCGCCGACCGTGCCGCGCAAGAAATGGGCGGTGTTGCTGAATTCAGCCGGCAAGTCCGGGTATTTGCTGCCGCCGGTGCCGGTGCCGGTCGGGTCGCCGCTTTGCGCCATGAAGCCATCGATGACGCGGTGAAACACGATGCCGTCATAGAAATGCTCATGACAGAGCAGCTTCACCCGCTCGACATGCTTGGGCGCCAAATCCGGCCGCAGGCGGATCACCACACGGCCATATTTCACGTCCATGTACACAGTGTTCTGCGGGTCCAGCGTGGCCTGGGCATCGCCGTCGGTAGGGGTCAGGTCGCTCATCAAGGGTCCGATCGCAAGCGTGAGAAGGAAGGCACGGCGGTCCATTCGGAAGCTCCAGAGTGATTATTCGGCGGCGCGGACGCGCGCCAGAGTGCGTTCGAGCGTGAGCGGCGGAACAAACGAGGAGATGTCGCCGCCCAAACGGGCGATTTCCTTGACGAAGCGGGAGGAAATGAACTGGTGCGTCTCGCTGGCGGTGAGAAACACGGTTTCGATCGCCGGGTCTAGCCGGTAGTTCATGCCGGCCATTTGGAACTCGTAGTCGAAGTCGGACACTGCGCGCAGGCCGCGGATGATCACGCTTGCGCCATTGCTGCGCGCGAACTCGATCAGCAGGCCAGAGAAGCTGGTCACTTCGATGCTGGTGCCGGTCCGGGCGGCAATGGCATCGGTTTCGACCCGCACCAATTCCATGCGTTCCTCGATCGGGAAAATCGGCCCCTTGCCCGCGTTGGCGGCAACCCCCACGACCAGCCGATCCAAAATACGGGCGGCGCGACCGATGATGTCCATATGGCCGTTGGTCACCGGGTCGAAGGTGCCCGGATAGATCGCGGTATGGCGTCGCAGTTGCGGCGGGCGCGGCTCAGGCAAGCGAGTCGTCATCGGTGTCGGCGTCCCCGGCTCCATCTTGGTTGTTCTCCGGCGCGACGGGCTCCTCCCCAACAATGTCGTCGGCCCCCGCCACGCTCTCGACCACCGGAAAGATGGCGGTCACGTTCTCGCCGTCGCTCACCTTAAATAGCGTGACGCCCGAGGCTTGGCGCCCGGTGATGCGCACCGCGTCGCTGCCGATGCGGATCAACCGGCCGGCATCCGTCACCAGCATCACATCGGTACCGGGGCGCACCGGGAAGGTGCCCACCACCTCGGTGCCCTTGCGGCCGCCCAGGATGATGTTGGTGATCCCCTGCCCGCCGCGGCCAGTCACACGGTAGTCATAGGCCGACGAGCGCTTGCCGAACCCGGCGTTGGTCACGGTGAGCAGCAACTCCTCGCGCTCGCCCATCTCGGCCAAGCGCTCCTCGCCGACGTCGCCTGCTTCATCGGTGGTGGCGTCCTCGGCGTCGGCGTCGGCCTCCACCGAACTGTCCACCTCCTCGCCCTGGCTGCGGCGGCGGGCAGCGGCGCCGCGCAGGAAGGCGGCGCGCTCATGCACCGTGGCCTCGACATGCTGCAGGATGGATAGGCTGATGACCTCGTCGCCGCGGCCGAGCCGGATGCCGCGCACCCCGGGGCTGTCGCGCCCGGCGAACACCCGCACCACGTCGTCGCTGACCTGGAAGCGGATGCAGCGGCCCCGCCGGGTGGAGAGCAGCACGTCGTCGCCGTCGCGGCAGGTGGCGACGCCGATCAGCCGGTCGCCCTCGTCGAGCTTCATCGCGATCAGGCCGGAGGACCGGACGCGGCCGAAATCGGACAGCTTGTTGCGCCGCACGCCGCCGCTGGCGGTGGCGAACATCAGGTGCAGGTTCTCCCACAACGCCTCGTCCTGCGGCAGCGGCAGCACGGTGGTGACGGTATCGCTGCCGAGTTCCGGCAGCAGGTTTACCAAGGCCCGGCCCTTGGCGGCGGGCTGCGTCTCGGGCAGGCGCCACACCTTTTCGCGGAACGCCTTGCCGCCGGAGGAGAAGAACAGAACCCATTGATGGGTATGGGCATTGAACGACCGGGTGACCAGGTCGTCTCCGCGCATGCCGGCCGCCGAGCGCCCGCGGCCGCCGCGATGCTGCTGGCGGAACACGTCCAGACCGGTGCGCTTAATGAAGCCATCGCGGGTCATGGTGACGACCATCTGGCCGGGCTCGATCAGGCTTTCGTCGTCCTGGTCGGCCACCGCGTCTACAATCATGGTCATGCGCGGACTAGCGATCTCATTGCGCACCTGGGCCAACTCGTCGCGCATCACCTCCAACCGGCGCGGGCGGCTGCCGATGACGTCCAGCAACTCGGTGATGCGCTCGGCGACCTCGCCCAATTCGGCCTGGATTTTCTCGCGCTCGAGCCCGGTCAGCCGGGCCAACCGCAATTCAAGGATACCGCGGGCCTGGGCGTCGGTGAGGCGAACGCTGTCGTTCACCACGAGGTTGCCGTTGTCGTCGATCAGGGCCAGCAGGGCGCCGATGTCCCCGGCTGGCCAATCCCGCGCCATGAGCTCGGTGCGGGCGGTGGCGGAATCCGGGCTGGCGCGGATCACGCGGATCACCTCGTCGATATTGGCCACCGCGATCGCCAAACCGACCAACAGGTGCGCGCGCTCGCGGGCCTTCCCCAGATCGAAGCGCGAGCGACGGAGGATCACCTCCTCGCGGAAGGCGATGAAGCACTCCAGCGCGTCCTTCAGCCCCATCAGCCGGGGGCGGCCGCCATCCAGCGCCAGCATGTTGACGCTGAACTGGGTCTGAAGCTGGGTGAAGCGATAGAGTTGGTTCAGCACCACCTCGGCGGTGGCGTCGCGCTTCAGCTCGATCACGATGCGCATGCCATCGCGGTCGCTCTCGTCGCGCAGGTCGCTGATGCCCTCCACCTGCTTGGCGCGGACCAACTCGGCGATGCGTTCGATCAGGCTGTTCTTATTTACCTGATACGGGATTTCAGTGACGACGATGGCGGTCCGGTCTTTACGGATCTCCTCGATCTCCGCCTTCGCCCGCAACGGAATGCCGCCGCGCCCGGTCTCATAGGCTTGGCGAATGCCGGAGCGGCCGAGAATGATGCCGCCGGTGGGGAAATCCGGGCCCGGCACGATCTTCATCAGCTCGTCGAGCGCGATGTCTGGATTGGCGATCAGCTCGAGCGTCGCGTCGATGATCTCGCCGGCGTTGTGGGTGGGAATGTTGGTGGCCATGCCCACCGCGATGCCGCTGCCGCCATTCACCAACAGATTGGGGAACGCCGCCGGCAGCACCTTCGGTTCGAGGTCGGCCTCGTCGTAGTTCGGGCCGAAATCCACCGTGTCGCGGTCGATATCGGCCAGCATATGCATCGCCGCGCGGGATAGGCGCGACTCGGTGTAGCGCATCGCCGCGGGGGGGTCGCCGTCGATGGAGCCGAAGTTGCCCTGGCCGTCGATCAGCGGCACGCGCAGGCTGAAGGACTGCGCCATCCGCACCATGGCGTCATAGATCGCGGAGTCGCCATGCGGGTGGTATTTGCCCATTACCTCGCCCACGATGCGGGCGGATTTGCGGTACGGCTTGTCGTGGGTGAAGCCGCTTTCCTGCATGGCGTAGAGGATGCGGCGGTGCACCGGCTTGAGCCCGTCGCGCACATCGGGCAGCGCGCGGCTGACGATGACGGACATGGCGTAGTCGAGATAGGAGCGCCGCATCTCCTCCTCGAGCGTGACCGGGTGCAGCACAGGCTCGTCGGGCGGGGCCGATTGGTCGCTCATGGGTGAGGGTTTAGCCTATCGCAGAGTTGCGCCCAGGGGCAGCGGCGGGAGAAATCGGGGACTAGCGTGTGGTAGCCCATTCAGGCTGACAGGTCCACGCACGACGGAGCAAGCGATGTGAGTAAACCTGCGTCTCGTCCAGCCGACCGGACCACGTGGCGCAAACTCATCGAGCCGGCGTTTCGCGTCGTCGCTAGCCTGGAGGCGAGCGGCTACGGCAAGCTGGACTATCGGCGTGGCGGCGGGACCGTGCTGATGCTCAGGTTTGACCACCGGATCAGCAAGGACGCCGACAGTTGCCGCGTTGCACTGAATGCAGCCGGTCATCATGTTTGGCCATTCAGAGACTTGCTGACGACGCAAACGGGGCAGCGCTACGCAATGGGCATGCGGGACCGTCTGTTGCAGGCAGTGGCTGAAGTCGACGGACAAGCGGGCGAGGACCGGTAATGCGGCGCAAGCCTGGCATGCTGACGCTGCGCAATGCGGCCGAAAACGCTGGCATCGATCTGATCAGCGACGGTCTGATCGCGGCGGTGCTTCGCGGCGACGAGGGCGCCGGGTCGCATTTACGCGCCATTTCCGGAGATGCGTCGCTGGTAACGCTAGCCGAGGCTGGCCGGGTCCACACCATTCTGGTTGCGTATGTCGCTGCCCGGCGGAATCATTACTCCGTCAGCCGAGAGTTGGACGACTTTCTCGGCGAAACCGCACCACCAGCCCGACGACGACCATAAGGGAGGGTCTCGCACCTGGTCGTAAGCTGCTATCAAAACAATCAGAACGGGATATCGTCGTCCAGGTCGCTCGCCTTACTTGGCTCCCAGGCCGGGCCGCCGCCACGGGCGGCCGGACGTGCGGGCTGGCGGCCGTAGTCGCCCCCATCCTCGCTCCCACCCATCTCCCCGCCCCGGCTGCTGTCCAGCAGGGTGATGTCGCCGCGGAAGCGGTCGATCACCACCTCGGTGCTGTACTTCTCCTGGCCGGACTGGTCGGTCCACTTGCGGGTCTGTAGCGCGCCCTCAACGTAGAGCTTGCGGCCCTTCTTCACGAAGCGCTCGACCACATCCACCAGCCGGTCGTTGAACACCACTACGCGGTGCCACTCGGTTTTTTCCTTGCGCTCGCCCGACGCCTTATCGTTCCAGCTTTCGCTGGTGGCCAGCGTGAGGTTGGCGATCTTGCCACCGCTCTGCATGCTGCGGATTTCCGGGTCCTTGCCGACATTGCCGACCAGTATTACCTTGTTCACACTGCCAGCCATCGCTCCGCCCCCAGAATCCACCGGCACAATAGAGCGGTTCCCCACCCGGTGGAACCGCTGTTACTGGCCTGGGCGTGAACGGGTCAACTTGGCAGCGTGAATCCGTTGAAAACCGCCTGAATCAAGGGCGCCAGCACGTTTGCATGCGTGGTCTGCGTCGGGTGCGTGCCGTCGTTGGTGTAACCGGGCCGCCACACGCCCGAACTGCCGTTCTGCACCTCGACGGCCGCCGCGCGGTCGATAATGCCGGTGAGCGTCCGCCCGGTCAGCCCTGTAAACAATCCGCCGCCGCCCGAGCGCAGCCAGGCGTTCACGGCCTTGCGGTTCGTGTCGTACACGCTGCTGACCGCCTGGTTGGCGACCGTGGCATAGGAGTCGGTGCTGTTCACCCCGCCCGGCATGCAGGTGCTGTAGAACAGGCCGGCAGGGTTGAACGCCAGCAGGTCCTGGCACAGCCACTGGATCATGGTGATGATGTTGGCCGAAGTAGTGCTCGCGGTCACGTCGTTGATGCACAGGCTCACCACGAACACGCAGGCGCCGAAATTCACCACCGGCGCCAATTGGCCCAGCATGCCGAGGCGCATGAAGCGGCGGTTCTGCGTGAGATACCAGTTGCCCAGGCTGTCGCCGGTGCGCGTGATCGACAGCAAGCCGAAACCGCCGGCCAGCTGCAGCCCGCGCTCCACCCAGCCGCTATTCTGCAGGCTGTCGCCGCTGTCCACCGTGGTGCCGGCGCCTCCCGTGATCCCGTAGTCGATGCTATCCCCCACGATACAGACCCAGGGCGCCGGCTGCGCGGGTAGGCCCAGCGTGATCGTGTCCATTCCCGCCGTGCCCGTGCCCGGCACCAGCGTGGTGGAGGTGAGCGCGCCCGCCCGGAAGGTGCTGGCGCTGGTGAAGTAGTCCACCCCCATCGTGGTTCGCTGCACGCCGGGCGGGGCGCCGATGGTGGCGATCCGCTCCGCGTAAGGCGCCCCCTTGGGCAAGGCGAGCCGGATCGGGTCGGTAATGACGAAGCCGCCGTCCGGGATCAGCAAGGTGGTGTTCGGCGACAGGCCGTCGTAGCGCAGCCCGATGCCGGCCGGGATCACCGCGCTGGCATTGCTCCCGGTTTGCGTGCCCGCCGGCTCCACCCCGAGCTGGGCGGCAAGCCCGTATTCCTGCCACGTGAAGTTGAACAGCGCGCCCGTGCCGGCGGACGCGGCGCCGCCCCGCTTGGTAGCGCTGGCAGGTGCGGTCGCATCAGCCAGCGGGGCGGCATAGGCGCCGGGGTCGGCCACCTTGACCTCGGCCACCGCGCCAGAGGACACGCGGGTGATGATCAGCACCAGCGCCGTCATGTCCGCAGCGCCCTTGCCGAACAGCAGAACGTCGCCCACCGTATAGCCGCTGCCGGCCGCGCTCACACTCGCCCCGGCGCAGGCATAGGCGCCGGTGACACCACTGAAATTGCCCACCACCGGCTGCTCGTAGGGGTTCATCTGGAACGCCATCAACACAGTGCGGAGGGAAGAGCACCCGATCATCGCGGTCTTGGTGACGCGCGTCAGCGTGTCGGGAAAGGCTGTCGAGGGCGTACCCTGGGTGCCGTTGGTGCTATTGCGGTTGGTGACCGGCTGCCAAAGCGGCCGGCCGCTGATCTGGCGCAAGGCCGGTACGGCTGGCGGCACCACGCTGGCGGCTCGTGCCGCAAGCGGAAGCGTCGCCACTCCCGCGAGCAGCGTGCGTCGCCGCAGTGGCGCAGCAATCGTGCGGCGCATCACCGCACCTTGATGGTCAGCGGGCAGGACGAGGTGGTGCAAACCAGGCTGATGGCTTCCGGCGAGACGTTGCCGGGCTGGTCCTCCAGGTAGGCCGACCCCGCCGGGATCGGCACCGACCCGGCGGCGCAGCCGGTGCCGCTTGCAACTGCAGTGCTGCTGTAGTTCATGCAAACCGTCGAGCCGCCCACGTTCCAGACATGCAGCCCGGTTCGCGCCCCCACCGCGGCCAAGGCGCTCGGCGTAGTTGGCGTGGCGGTCGCCGTAACACTCGCGTCCGTCCAAGCACCGGAGCGCGCCGCCTGTGCCACGCTGGCCAGGCTGACCTGCTGCAGCACCGGGAAATTCTGCACATGCACCTGCGAGCCGCCATCCGCGTTCACGGCCGCCTGCAATGCCGCCGTGGCCGCGCCGCTCGGCAGCGGCAGCGCGGAGGCGCTCACCGGCTGGATCGCCGGCAGGTTGCTGACGCTGACCGAACCGATTGCGTTGCCGCCCGACGGCAAGGCCGGCAGCGACGAGACCGAGACCGCGCCCGATACGGTTTGCGTCGCCGGCAAATTGCTCACGCTCACCGCGCCGATCGCGTTGCTGCCCGACGGCAGCGCCGGCAGGCTCGAGACGGCGATGCTGCCGGACACGGCCTGCGTAGCTGGAAAATTCGAGATATGGGCCAGCGCGCCGCCATCCGCGTTCAGCGCCGGCTGCAGCGCCGACGTGGCGGCGCCGCTGGGCAGCGGCAGCGCGCTCGCGGAGATCGGCTGGGTAGCCGGCAAATTGGTGATATGCGCCAAGGCGCCGCCATCGCCGTTGAGACCGGGTTGCTTGGCGGCCGTTGCTGCACCGTTGGTGTTGGTCGCGATCGTGCCCAGCGAGGCAATCTCGCTCGACTGGTTGGACGCGGTGGCCGCGCCCGACGGCAGCGGCAGCGAAGCGGCGCTCACCGCCTGCGTGCTGGGCAGGTTGCTCACGCTCACCGACCCGATCGCGTTCGTCCCCGTGGCCAGTGCCGGCAGGCTGGACACCCCCACCGTGCCGGACACGGCCTGGGTCGAGGGGAAATTGCCGACGCTCACCGTGCCGATCGCATTGCTGCCCGCCGGCAGCGCGGGCAGGCTGGAGACCCCCACGGTGCCCGAGACCGGCTGGCTCGACGGGAAGTTGCCGATGGTCACCGAGCCAATTACATTGCTCCCGGCCGGCAGCGCTGGCAAGCTCGACACCGCGACGCTGCCCGACACCGGCTGCGTGCTCGGAAAGTTGGTGACCGAAACCGCGCCCGACACTGCGGTCGAGGACGGGTTCATGATATGCACCTGTGCCCCGCCATCCGCGTTAATCGCAGGCTGCAGCGCCGAAGTCGCCGCCCCCGCCGGCAGCGGCAGCGACGCGGCACTGACGGCTTGCGTCGCCGGCAAGTTGCTCACGCTGACCGACCCGATTGCGTTCGAGCCCGTGGGCAGGGCCGGGAGGCTGGACACCCCCACCGTGCCCGAAACCGGCTGCGTGCCCGGCAGGTTGCTGATGCTCACGGAGCCGATCGCGTTGCTGCCGGTCGGCAGTGCTGGCAGGCTGGACACCGCGAATATCCCCGAGGTCAGGCTGGCGGGAAAGTTCGTGACATGCGCCCAGGCGCCCGAATCGTGCGAGTCGAGCTGCGGCTGCAACGCCGATGTCGCCGCGCCCGACGGCAGCGGCAGGCTGGCCGCACTCATCGCCACCGGTAGCGCGCTGGGCCCGCCCCCCTGCACGCCCACCACCTGCGTCGGCGCCGTGCCCGGCGTGGTGGTCGGCACCGACCCGCCGCCGCCGGACGAGCCGTTTACTGTCACCGTGCCGCTATCCACCGTTACGTGCAGCGGATACCCGGCCACGCCGCAGTATTGGGCGAAATAGGTGCTGTTGGTGGAGGTGCAGCCGAGGATCACCGTCGAAGCCCGCCCATCCTTGGTGGCGTAAGACGACGATACCGGCGATTGCGCCCTCGCTCCCCACGGCAGCACCGCCAGAAGCAGAATGCACATCGCCCGGCCTGGCATCGCGCGCAGCGCGTCCCCTGGCATCGCGCGCAGCGCGTCCCCTAGCATCGCGCGCAGCGCCCCCCCTAGTGTTGCGGGCGCGGGGACATAAGTCAGCTTTGGACGGGAGGCTCGCTTCATGCCAAACACCTGTATGGGGGAGGGAGCGAGCGGCCGGACCGGAAAAAGCGAAGGTCAGAGGCAGCGGAACTGGCTTCCCGCGCGCTCGCGACAGTCCATATAACCGGAACAAGACATGAACGCAAGTTGCGTATGCATGCGACGCAGCGATGCCGCACGCCTGAGGAGGACGAATGGACGGACCGCTTTCGCTCGATGATACCGCAACGAGTCCCATCAAGCCCGTCGATCGCGGCGCGATCGTGGTTCGCGGCGCGCGCGAGCACAACCTGAAGAATATCGACGTCCGCATCCCGCGCGATCAGCTCACCGTCATCACCGGCTTGTCTGGCAGCGGCAAGTCCTCGCTCGCGTTCGACACCATCTATGCCGAGGGGCAGCGCCGCTACGTCGAGTCGCTGTCGGCCTATGCCCGGCAGTTCTTGGAACTGATGGGCAAGCCCGATGTCGATAGCATCGAGGGCCTCTCCCCCGCGATCTCGATCGAGCAGAAGACCACCAGCCGTAACCCGCGCTCCACCGTGGGCACGGTGACGGAGATCCACGACTACATGCGCCTGCTCTGGGCCCGTGCCGGGGTGCCGTACTCTCCCGCCACCGGGCTGCCGATCGAGGCGCAAACGGTGAGCCAAATGGTGGACCGCGTGCTCGCCATGCCCGAAAACACCCGGCTGCTGCTGCTCGCCCCCGTGGTGCGGGACCGCAAGGGCGAGTATCGCAAGGAACTGGCCGACCTGCAGCGCCGCGGCTTCACCCGCGCCAAGGTGGACGGCACGCTCTACGAAATTTCCGACGTCCCCGCGCTCAACCGCAAGCTCAAGCACGATATCGAGGCCGTGGTGGACCGGGTGGTGGTCCGCCCCGGCATCGAGAGCCGTCTGGCCGACAGTTTCGAGACCGCTCTGGGCATGTCGGACGGCATCGTCTACGCCGAGACCGCGCCGAAGGACGGCGACGACCCCGCCGAGCGGACCGTGTTCTCCTCCCGCTTCGCCTGCCCGGTGAGCGGCTTTACCATCGAGGAGATCGAACCGCGGCTGTTCTCGTTCAACTCGCCGCACGGCGCCTGCCCTGCCTGCGACGGCCTGGGCGTGGAAACCTTCTTCGACCCGTCGTTGGTGATCCCGGACGAACGCGCCTCATTGGCCGAGGGCGCCGTGGCACCCTGGGCTGGCGCCAAGAGCGAGTATTACGACCAGACCCTCGCCTCCATCGCTCGCCAGTTCAAGGTCACCACCCGCAAGCCCTGGGACGAGCTGCCGGAAGCAGTACGCGAACTGATCCTGTTTGGCGGCAAGACTCCGATCGAGTTCACCTACAAGGATGGCGTGCGCTCCTACAGCGTCACCAAGCCGTTCGAGGGGGTGATCAACAACCTCAGGCGCCGCTATGGCGAGACCGACAGCGCCTGGGTGCGCGAAGAGATGAGCCGCTACCGGGCGGAAAAACCTTGCGAGGTGTGCCACGGCGCCCGGCTCCGCCCCGAAGCCCTGGCGGTGCGCGTCGGCGGCGAGACCATCGCCGCCGCCTCCGACCTCTCGATCCGCCGGGCACTCGAATGGTTCGCTGGCGTGGAGGCCACCCTCACGCCGCAACGCGCCGCCATCGCCGGGCGCATCCTGCGCGAGATCATCGACCGGTTGCATTTCCTGAACGATGTGGGGCTGGAGTACCTCACCCTTTCCCGCGGCTCCACCTCGTTATCTGGCGGCGAAAGCCAGCGCATCCGCCTGGCCAGCCAGATCGGCTCCGGCCTCACCGGCGTGCTCTACGTGCTGGACGAACCATCCATCGGCCTGCACCAGCGCGACAACGACCGCCTGCTCGGCACGCTGCGCCGGCTCAAGGGCCTGGGCAACACCGTGCTGGTGGTGGAGCACGACGAGGACGCCATCCGCGCTGCCGACTACCTGATCGACATGGGCCCGGCCGCCGGGTCGCTCGGCGGCCACGTGATCGCGCATGGCACGCCGGACGAAGTGGCCGCCGACCCGGCCTCGCTCACCGGCGACTATCTCTCAGGCCGCCGCCGCATCGAGGTGCCGCCGCAGCGGCGCGCGATGAACAAGAGCCGTGTCATCCGCGTGGTGGGTGCGCGGGGGAACAACCTCAAAAATGTCACCGCCGGGTTCCCGCTCGGAACGTTCTGCTGCATCACCGGCGTGTCCGGCGGCGGCAAGTCCACCCTGGTCATCGACACGTTGTGGAAGGCGGCCAGCCGCCGGTTGATGGGCAGCGGCCAAGTCCCTGCGCCGCACGACCGCATCGACGGGTTGGACCAACTGGACAAGATCATCGACATCGACCAGTCCCCGATCGGCCGCACCCCGCGCAGCAACCCGGCGACCTACACCGACCTGTTCGCGCCCATCCGCGACTGGTTCGCCGAACTGCCGGAGAGCCGCGCCCGTGGCTACAAGAGCGGCCGTTTCAGCTTCAACGTAAAGGGCGGCCGCTGCGAGGCCTGTCAGGGCGACGGCGTGCTGAAGGTGGAGATGCACTTCCTGCCCGACGTGTTCGTCACCTGCGACACCTGCAAAGGCGCCCGCTATAACCGCGAAACGCTGGACATCAAGTTCCGCGGCAAGTCGATCTCCGAAGTGCTTGACATGACGGTGGATGACGCGGTGGCGTATTTCTCCGCCCAGCCCCGCATCCGCGATCGTTTGAGCATCCTGCAGCGGGTCGGGTTGGGCTACGTGAAGCTCGGCCAGCAGGCGACGACGCTGTCCGGTGGCGAGGCGCAGCGCATCAAGCTGTCCAAGGAACTCGCCCGGCGCGCGACCGGGCGCACGCTCTACATCCTGGACGAACCCACCACCGGGCTGCACTTCGAGGACGTGCGCAAGCTGCTGGAAGTGCTGCACGCGCTGGTGGACCAGGGCAACTCGGTGGTGGTGATCGAGCACAACCTCGAAGTGATCAAGACGGCCGACTGGGTGCTCGATTTGGGGCCGGAGGGTGGCGAAGGCGGCGGGCGAGTGGTGGCGGAGGGACCGCCGGAGGCGATTGCTGCGAGTGCGGAGAGCTATACGGGGCGGTTTTTGGCGCCTTTGCTGGCCGCTCGGCCAGCGCGCCGGCGCAGTTCGGCTAAATCGAGCGTGCGATAAGGTATCTCGGTGACTTGTCGTTTTAGGTGGTAGAAAACGCGTGATACTCGCTGATCGCCTGCAACCATTGCGGGGAGTTATCGATGCGCGCCGATTATGGCATTCGTCGCAGGTTGCTCTGGTCCGCTCAGCTTGACGAACAGCGGCTTGTAGGGGACGCTTGGACCGTCTGCCGGGGTACCCGCGATCCGTGGGCTGAGATCATACCCGTCGAACCTGCCTGGGTCATTCCAGCGAAGGGAGCCGCCGATGTTGTTCATAGTCCAGTTCGAAGACGTTTACGCAAGCCAGCCAGAGCGCTTGCCCGAACGCGCAGAACATATGGCGGACCACCTGGCGTTCTTGGCCAGTTCTGGCGACCAGGTCATCGCCGCCGGGGCGCTTCGGCCATTCAACGATGGCGTACCGACGGGAGGCATCTGGATCATAAACGCCGAGAGCAAAGCGGCCGTGGAGACCTTGTACCAAGATGATCCGTTCTGGAAAGCCGGCCTTCGCAAGTCGGTCCGGGTGAGCCATTGGGCAAAGGCACACTGGTCCCAATCGTTCACCGATTGCGTGGCGGCGCTTGGTTGAGGGCGGGCTCGGCGGGCGGATTTGGCTCAAGGTCGGCGTAGACGGGCGAGAAGGTCGCCCGCAGCAATATTGCGACGGCCTCGACTTGCATGGGCAGGGTCATGTGTGGGCAGTTTGGGTGCCTTGTCACCGCAGGCTCCTCCGCGATGATCTGCTGCGGCAGCACGGGAACATGCATGAAGGTGACGGCACAAGCGTGGCCGCGACCGGCTGCGGCGTGCAGCGCCAGGTAAAGAAGCTGGTTGCATAAGTGGTTGCCGGCGTCGTTTGAGATTGCCGCGGGGATGCCTACCGTGTTGAGCCTTGCAACGAGCCGTTCCTGGTCGGGCCAAGTCGAACGGAACGCGGCTGGCGCTCCCTCCATAATTGGAACCCCGCGGGGCAGGTTGCCGTGCCGGTCCGGTGTAACGAAATCACGCAAGTTGGTTGCGAGCCGTTCCAAGGTGACCCTGTTCCGCCCCGGCGCTTGTCCCAGCAGCAATAGGTGTGTGGGCCGAGGCTGCTCGCTTATCGCTGCGTCAAGTGACGTTGCAAGCGCCGTGGTGTTACCAGGCATAAGCTTGGTGCGAACCTCGGCACCACCTGTAGCCTGATGTAGCTCGGGCAGACCTGCCTTAAGCGCTTCCACCAGCACGGCGGAGGCATTACTGGATCGCGGGTCATTTGCTTCAAACCCGGTCACCAGAACAATTCTGCTGGGTTGTGCAGTAGTTACGATCAATAGCGCTCTCGCCTGCTTCATGCTGGCAGGCGCGATGTAAGCGTTGCGCCCGTGCAGTATTCAAGAAACCAACTTGATAGTGTGATACACTCTCCCAGACGCTGCTAGCCCGTTACGCGACGTTTCGCATAGGCGCGGCGGGCTCGCTCGCGGTTGCCGCAGACCTCGCTTGAACACCACAGCCGCGAGTGGTTGGGGCTCTCGTCAACGAAAAACCAGCCGCATCCTTCAGCCTCGCAACAGCCGATGCGGGCCGCATCCTCCGACGCCAACAACGCCGTCCAGGACCACAGGACAGGCCACAAAGGCTGCCGGAGGTCGTCACCGGCCAAGTCATACATGCAACCGCCGTTGTGCGGGGTCAGCCCAGGCTGCGAGGGCAAGAGGGCAAGCAGGCTGTTGACGACGGCCAGGTTAGCAGGCCTCCCCTCTCGCAAGGCATCGGACGCCGTCCAAATCTCAACACGCAGCGTGCGGGTGTCGAGCATGACAGCGTCCAACTCCGCCCCTTGCTCAAACGCGCGCGCCCGCAGCTCCACGACCGCGGTCTTCGGCAGGGTGTTCCGCCGTTCGCTCCAGGACAGCAAGGCGGCGTAATCCGGCAACACTTCCTGCGGCTCGGCAGACGTGCGCCGGTTCACGGTGTTGGCAAAGTCCAGGCATACCCGGCCACCGAGGAACTGCGTTGCAGTGCGGGCCAGATCCCTTGACACGAGCCGTTCAGACCTTCTGGCAATCTCTTCGTCGCTTTCGCGGCCGCCGGCTGTCTCGAAAGAGGATGGCCGAGTCTCGCCGGCGCTCTAGCAGCGTTGGCCACGATGGCCGTCACGGGCAAGGAGTGGGCGGCCCTTGCGGCTGGATTCGGTGGAGCCGCGGCGATCTCGTTTGCTCATTTTGGCTGATGATTATACAGGCTTGCTGAAGGCGCAAAAGCAATTGAGACTGGCGTCCGAAGCAAGCTGATCAGCCCCCGGGCGGCCATCGGGTGCTTGGCCAAGGAGACACCATATGGCCGCCATCGACACCGCCCGCTTCCTGCGTGACCTCCACGACCTGCGCCAAATCGGCGCCTATAAGACCGGCGTGCATCGCCCGACCTACTCGCCGCAGGACATGGACTCGCGCCGCTGGCTGATGGGCCGGCTGGCCGAAACCGGGCTGGAACCTACTATGGATGGTATCGGCAACGTCTATGGCCGCCATCCAGGCCCCGGCCCGCACATGCTGGTCGGCAGCCACATCGAGACCCAGAACCACGCCGGCTGGCTGGACGGCGCCTTGGGCGTGATGGCCGGGGTCGCCCTCGCCCGTGCCGGCCTGCCGGTGGACGTGATCGCCTTCGCCGACGAAGAGGGCCATTTCGAAGGCGGCTTCCTCGGCAGCCGCTCCTTCGTCGGCGAACTGACCGAGGCCGAGATCGACCACGCCCGCAGCCGCAACGATGGCTCCCCGCTGCGCGACGCGCTAGCCGCCGCCGGGTTGGCCGGGCTGCCCCGCTTGCAGGTGGAACGCGGCCGCCATCGCGGTTACCTGGAACTGCATATCGAGCAGGGCACCCACCTGGAGCGGGCTGACCATCGCGCCGCCATCGTCACCGGCATCGTCGCGATTTGGCAGTTCCGCATCCTGGTGGAAGGTCAACAGGACCACGCCGGTGGAACCACCATGGCCGAGCGGCGCGACGCCGGTTTAGCCGCGGTGCGTCTGCTGGCTGCCATCGACGCCGCCTTCCCCATGGTCTGCGGCGAGCGAACCACATGGACGACCGGGCAGATCAAGCTCGACCCCGGCGCCCCCTCCATCATTCCAGGCCGGGCGGAGGTGCTCTTCCAGTTCCGCGATGTGGACCGGGCTGTGCTGGAGCGCTTGGAGGCCTGCCTCGGCGGTCTGGTGGCCGAAAGCAACCGCCGCGAGCGTTGCACGACGCAGGTGGAGGCGATCCGCCGCTCCGTTCCCGCCATTTGCGACCCGGCGCTGATGTCGGCACTCGAAGTCGCCGCCGAACGCCACGCCCCACGAGCCTGGCAGCGCATGCCCAGCGGCGCCGGTCACGACGCCCAAGTGATGGCGACGGTGATGCCAAGCGCGATGCTGTTCACCCCCAGTATCGGCGGCATCAGCCATCATTGGGCTGAGGATACCAAGGAGGAGGACTTGGCGATTTGCTGCGAGATCCTGGGAGATGCCATCGCCGGGTCTCTCTCCACCTGACATGTTATAGTATAGAGCATCACACCAATATCCGGCAATGATCGCCACCGGCAATCGCGCCACCCAGAACACCCAGCTCTGCCCCATATGCTCCGAACCGGTAAATAGTGCCCGGCGCCAAGCTCCTCGCCGGGTTGATTGACATGCATGCGTGTTAGCACACATGCGATCCCTGCGACCCAGCCAGCTAAGAACGCTTGCCGACGACCAAGGAGCCTTTTACGATCATATTACCCTAACAGCATACGGGAGGGTGCATGAGCATGTATCGCAAGCATCATCCGCGTGCCCCCTGGCAAGCCCTGCGGCAGCACGTCGCAGGGCGGGTTCTCCGATCCATCTGACGCGCATCGCGTCCTAAGCTCTCGGACCTGCCCTGACTGACGCCTCGCGGGTGGCGCACGCCGCCTGCGATTGACGACAGCGGTCGGTAGGCTCTCCGCCCAGCGCGGTGAGCCAAGTTCATGAGCACACAATGCGTCAAATCCAGAGGGCTTGGGTGGCGGAAGCTCGCACCTTGGCCGGCATCTCCCTTTCCATCACAATCACCATGTCCGCCCAGCTCGCCATTTCGGCCGTGGAGACTTTGACCATGGCGCGCCTGGACGTTCACGTCTTGGCGGGGGTCACTCTAGCCCTCGGCGTTTACCTGGTCGTGTTCCTGTTCGCTCTGGGTGTTGTTACCGCAATCAGCCCAATCGTGGCACACGCCCACGGCCGCGGCGACGCAGACCGGGTGAAACGAAGCGGGCAGCAAGGTCTTTGGGTCGGACTAACCTTTTCGATCCCAGGTGGCGTCCTTCTGATTGGCCTCGGTAGCAGCATCAAGCTCGCTTTCGGCAACGGGCCGGAGGCGGATAGCGCATCCGACTACCTCCTTGGTGCCGCGTGGGGATTGCCGGCCTGGGTCTGCTATGTCGCTGTCCGCAGCCTCGCCATTGCAACAGGCCGGGTCAGGGTCACGACAGTCATCATGCTGGCCTCGGTCCCAATCCACGCTGGGCTGACTTGGTGGCTGGTCTTTGGTGGCTTCGGCTTGCCGCCACTCGGTGCGCTGGGGGCTGGCATCGCTTACTCCCTAACGGCCTTCGGTGCCTGGGTGCTACTCGCGGGCATCGTGCGGTTCTCGCCAGTCGATGCGTTCAGCAGCGTGTTTCGGCGCCCTTTCATATGGGATGGCGAACGCTACCGCGACATCATTCGGCTCGGACTTCCATTCGCGTGCCGGATCGTGTTGCAAGAAGGCGTGTTGCCCGCCGCAGCCTTCGCGCTTGCGCCATACGGTGCCGCAGCCGTCGCCGCGCACGCGATGGCAGCCCAGGTCGTTGGCTTGGCTGGTGTTTTCTCGTTTGGCTTCAGCGACGCTGCGAACATGCGTGTCAGCTACGCTCTGGGCGCGGGCACGCCACCCCGCGCCAAACAGTCCGGGTGGATTGCAATCCAGCTTGCCATGGCGGTCAGCGCCTTGCTGGTTGCCGCCCTGCTGGCCAAGCCGGCATCGATAGCGAGGTTGATGTTGGGCAATGACGATCCTGTCAGCGTTGCCGAAGCAGCCGCACTGCTACCGGCCGCCGCCTGTCTGCTGTTCTTGGAAGGCGTGCAGTCCGCGGCCGGTGGCGCGTTGAGCGGGATGCAGGATGCCAAGGCGCCGCTGCTTATAGCACTCACCGGGTCTTGGGCGGTCGGAATGCCCCTCGCCATCCTGCTCGCGTGGATGACGCTCACACCAGCGCTAGGCTTGTGGATCGGTCTTGTCGTTGGAAGGTGCCTGACGACGGTCCTATACTTAATCCGTTTCCGACAGCAAATCGCCTTACGGCAGCGCGTGAGCCGAATCAGCAAATCGACACACAGTTCCCACCGATAGGGGCACAGTCTGCCACGGGCGCCGTCAAGTCGCGGCTAATGAAAACGGCAATTGGTCGAGGCCAACGAAAGGGCCGCCCAATTTCATGAGCAGCCCCTTCATCCGTCAGACCGTCAGGCGCCCTGCCTTACTCAGCCGCTTGCCGCCCAGTAATCTGCGGCGTCGGCGCGGCCGGACCCGGCACGCCCCGCGCCGCATCCCGCCCCGCGGCAACCTGCCGCAGCCGGTTCATTACCGAGCCGGTGCCCGCCGGGATCAGCCGCCCAACAATCACGTTCTCCTTCAACCCCTGCAGCGTGTCCTTCTTGCCCGCCGTTGCCGCCTCGGTCAGCACCCGCGTGGTCTCCTGGAAGGAGGCGGCGCTGATGAAGCTATGCGTCTGCAGGCTCGCCTTGGTGATGCCCTGCAACACCGGCGTGGCTGTTGCCAGCCGGTCGTCCTTGTCCAGTTTGGCGTTCTCCGCGTCGAACTCAATGCGGTCCACCTGTTCCCCGGTCAGGAACGTCGTGTCGCCCGGCTCGGTGATCTCAACCTTCTGCAGCATCTGGCGCACGATTACCTCGATGTGCTTGTCGTTGATCTTCACGCCCTGTAACCGGTAGACGTCCTGGATTTCGTTGACCAGGTAGTCACTCAAGGCCTCCACCCCCATCACCTTCAGGATGTCGTGCGGCACGCGCGGCCCGTCGACCAACGGGTCGCCCCGGCGCACGAAGTCGCCCTCCTGCACCGAGACGTGCTTGCCCTTGGTGATGAGATACTCGGTCTCCTCACCAGTCTCGTCGTTCTTCACGATAATGCGGCGCTTGGCCTTGTAGTCCTTGCCGAACTCCACCCGGCCATCGGTTTCCGCGATCACCGCATGGTCCTTAGGCCGCCGGGCCTCGAACAGCTCGGCCACCCGTGGCAGACCGCCGGTGATGTCACGCGTCTTACTGCCCTCCCGCGGGATGCGGGCCAGCACGTCGCCGGCATGCACCACCGCACCGTTATCCACCGACAGGATCGAGTCAGGATTTAGGAAGTACCTTGCCTCCGCTCCGTTCGGCAGCCGCAACACCTCGCCTCGCTCGTCCTTCAGTTGCAAACGGGGGCGCAAATCCACGCCCTTGCTCATCTGCTTGTAGTCCACCACCACGCGGGAGGTGAGCCCGGTGACTTCATCCACCTTCTCGATCAGGGTCACGCCATCCAGCAGATCAAGGAACTCGACGGTGCCGGCACGCTCGGTGATGATCGGCAGGGTGTACGGGTCCCACTCGGCCAGTTTCTGCCCGCGCGTGACCGCCTGCCCATCGTCCGACAGCAGCCTTGCTCCATACGGCACGCGAAAACGGGCGCGCTCCCGGCCCTTGTCATCGGCCAGCACAATCTCGCAGTTGCGCGACATCACCACCTGGATGTTCTGGCTATTCTGCACCACCATGCGGTTCCTCACCACGATCGTGCCGTCGTGGCTGGCCTCCACATTGGACACTTCCGCGCCACGCTGCGCCGCTCCGCCGATGTGGAACGTGCGCATCGTGAGCTGCGTGCCCGGCTCGCCGATGGACTGCGCCGCGATCACGCCCACCGCCTCGCCGATGTTCACCGGCGTGCCGCGCGCAAGATCGCGGCCGTAACAATGTGCACAAACCCCAGTCGCTGCTTCGCAGGTGAGCACGGAGCGGATTTTCACCGACTCCACCCCCGCCCGCTCGATTTGCTCGGCTTGCGTCTCCTCGATCAGTGTGTTGCTCGCCACCAGCACTGTCCCGGTCGCCGGGTCGAGCACGTCCTCCGCCGTGGTGCGGCCCAGCGTGCGCTCGGACAGGCTGGCCACCACTTCGCCGCCATCCATCACCGGCTTGACCGTCAGGCCGCGCTCAGTGCCACAGTCGTCCTCATGGATGATGCAGTCCTGCGCCACGTCCACCAGCCGCCGGGTCAAGTAGCCGGAGTTGGCGGTTTTCAGCGCCGTATCGGCCAGGCCTTTGCGCGCGCCGTGGGTGGAGTTGAAATACTCCAGCACGGTAAGGCCTTCCTTGAAGTTGGCGATGATCGGTTGCTCGATGATCTCGCCCGAGGGCTTGGCCATCAGCCCGCGCATCCCCGCCAGTTGCCGCATCTGCGCCGGCGAGCCGCGCGCGCCGGAGTGGCTCATCATCCACACGCTGTTGGTGGGCTTGCCCACTTCTTGCTTGCTGATCTCCTTCATCATCGCACCCGCCACCTCGTCGGTGCAGCGCGACCAGGAGTCAACCACCTTGTTGTAGCGTTCGCCCGCGGTGATCAGCCCGTCCTGATACTGCTGTTCGAACTCCTTCACCTCATCCTTGGTCTTGCCGATCAGCTCCCACTTGTTGTCCGGGATGATCAGGTCGTCCTTACCGAACGACAGCCCGGCCTTGGCCGCCTGGCCGAAGCCAAGCCCCATCAGCCGGTCGGCGAAGATCACGCATTCCTTCTGCCCGCAATGGCGGTAGACCGCGTCAATCACGTCCGACACGTTCTTCTTGGTGAGCTGACGGTTGATCAGGCTGAACGGCACGTTCGGGTGCTTCGGCAAGATTTGCGCGATCAGCATGCGGCCCGGCGTCGTCACCACAATCGAGCGCGCCCGGTTGCCGTCGGTGTCTACCGTCTCGTAGCGGGCGCGGATTTTATCGTGCAGATGGACCGCACCGGCGGACAGCGCGAACTCGATCTCACCAATGGTGCCGAACGCTGAGGCCTTTTGCTCGTCAGCCTCGCGGAACGCTGCCGTCTCCAGGCTCATGTAATACAGCCCGAGCACGATGTCCTGGCTCGGGACAATGATCGGTTTGCCATTGGCTGGACTGAGAATGTTGTTGGTGCTCATCATCAGCACCCGCGCCTCAAGCTGCGCCTCCAGGCTCAGCGGCACATGCACCGCCATCTGGTCACCGTCGAAATCCGCGTTGAAGGCGGTGCACACCAATGGATGAAGCTGGATTGCCTTGCCTTCGATCAGCACCGGCTCGAACGCCTGGATGCCCAAGCGGTGCAGCGTCGGCGCTCGGTTCAGCATCACCGGATGCTCGCGGATCACCTCTTCAAGGATATCCCACACTTCGGGGCGTTCCTTCTCCACCATCCGCTTGGCGGCCTTGATGGTGGTGGCGTGGCCATACTTTTCGAGCTTGCTGTAAATAAACGGCTTGAACAACTCGAGCGCCATCTTCTTCGGCAAGCCGCACTGGTGCAGCTTCAGCTCCGGCCCGACCACGATCACCGAGCGGCCTGAATAGTCCACCCGCTTGCCGAGCAAGTTCTGCCGGAAGCGGCCCTGCTTGCCCTTCAGCATGTCGGACAGCGACTTCAGCGGGCGCTTGTTCGCCCCCGTGATGGCGCGGCCGCGGCGGCCGTTATCGAACAGCGCGTCGACCGACTCCTGCAGCATGCGCTTCTCGTTGCGCACGATGATGTCCGGCGCGCGCAGCTCAATGAGACGCTTCAAGCGGTTGTTGCGGTTAATCACACGGCGATACAGGTCGTTCAGGTCCGACGTCGCAAACCGGCCCCCGTCAAGCGGCACCAGCGGACGCAGCTCGGGCGGGATCACCGGGATCACGTCCAGGATCATCCAGGCCGGCAACGCGCCGCTCTCGCCGAACGCCTCGATTAGCTTGAGGCGCTTGACAAGCTTCTTACGCTTGGCCTCGGAGGTGGTCTCCTTCAGCTCGGCCCTTAGGCGCACCCTATCGGCGCCGATGTCGATGCCGATCAGGATCTGCTTGATCGCCTCGGCCCCGATGCCGTAGCGGAACTCCTCGCCGAACTCGTCTTGCTTGGCCTCTAGCATGTCTTCGGTAAGAAGCTGGTGCATCTTGAGGTCGGTAGTGCCCGGGTCGAGCACGACATAGCTCTCGAAATACAGGATCTTCTCAAGCTCTTTCAGCGTCAGGTCGACCATCAGGCCGATGCGGCTCGGCAGGCTCTTGAGAAACCAGATATGCGCCACCGGGCTGGCTAGCTCGATATGACCCATCCGCTCGCGCCGCACCTTCTGCAGCGTCACTTCCACGCCGCACTTCTCGCAGATAATGCCGCGGAACTTCATCCGCTTGTACTTGCCGCACAGGCACTCATAGTCCTTGATCGGACCAAAAATGCGAGCGCAGAACAGGCCATCGCGTTCCGGCTTGAAGGTACGGTAATTGATAGTCTCGGGCTTCTTGATCTCGCCATAAGACCAGGAGCGGATTTGCTCCGGGGACGCCATTTGGATTTTGATCTGGTCGAAGGTCGCAGCGGTGCCGGCCTGGCCCAGGATCTTCATTAATTCGTTCATAGGGAGCTCCTGTTTTCGCTCACCGTGTCGCAATCTGCCTTTGTAACGCCATGCCCGGGCTTGACCCGGGCCTCCACGGGCTGCGGCTGGGATTCGCTTGGCCAGCCGAGCGCCGCCGGTGCGTGCGACGCGCCGTGGATGGCCGGGTCAAGCCCGGCCAAGACGACAGGGAGCCGGTGATTAACCAATCGTGTCTAGGTCCACGTTCAGGCCCAGGCTCTTCAGTTCTTTCACCAGCACGTTGAAGCTTTCCGGTATGCCGGCCTCGAAGTTGTCCTGCTCGCGCACAATCGCCTCGTAAACCTTGGTGCGGCCCGACACGTCATCGGACTTCACCGTCAACATTTCCTGCAGCGTGTAAGCGGCGCCATAAGCCTCCAGCGCCCATACCTCCATCTCGCCGAAGCGCTGGCCGCCGAACTGCGCCTTGCCCCCCAGCGGCTGCTGCGTCACCAGCGAATACGGTCCGATCGAACGCGCGTGGATCTTGTCGTCCACCAAATGGTGCAGCTTGAGCATGTAGATATAGCCCACCGTCACGCGGCGCTCGAAGATTTCGCCAGTGCGCCCGTCCGTCAGCGACACCTGCCCCGACGTGGCAAGCCCCGCTTTGGTCAGCATCGTCTCGATATCGGACATGCGCGCGCCATCGAACACCGGCGTTGCGATCGGAATGCCCTTCTTCAGGTTGTCCGACAGCTCCATCAACTGATCGTTGCTCATCGGCAGGATCTGCTCGACGAACTCCTGCTCGCCGTAGATGTCGCGCAAACGATCGAGCAGTTCCTGACGCTTCTCGCCCGTACGACGGTATTCCTCCACCAATTCGCCCACCTGGCGGCCGAGATTGGCGCAGGCCCAGCCTAAGTGCGTCTCCAGGATCTGCCCGACGTTCATCCGGCTCGGCACGCCAAGCGGGTTGAGCACCAGGTCCACCGGCGTGCCATCTTCCAGGAACGGCATGTCCTCCAGCGGCGTCACGCGAGACACCACGCCCTTGTTGCCGTGGCGCCCGGCCATCTTGTCGCCGGGCTGCAGCTTGCGCTTCACCGCGACGAACACCTTGACCATCTTCATCACGCCGGGCGGCAGTTCATCGCCGCGCTGCAGCTTCTCCACCTTGCTATCGAACTGAGCGGTGATCTTGCCTACCGCCACGTCAAACTCGCGCTTCAGCGTCTCGATCTCGGCCATCACCGCGTCATCTTGCACGCCGATATTGCGCCAATTGCCGCGGCTGTACTCGGCCAGGACGTCGCTGGTGATCTCCGTGCCCGCCTTCACGCCCTTGAACCCGCCAGCCGCGCGCCGGCCGAGCAGCTTCTCCTGCAGACGGTTGTAGAACGAACGCTCCTGGATCGCCCGCTCGTCGTCGCGGTCCTTGGCCAAGCGCTCGATTTCCGACCGCTCGATGGCCATCGCACGCTCGTCCTTGTCCACCCCACGGCGGCTGAACACGCGCACGTCCACAATCGTGCCCGTCACACCGGGGGGCAGCTTGAGCGACGTATCCCGCACGTCGGACGCCTTTTCGCCAAAGATGGCACGTAGCAGCTTCTCTTCCGGCGTCATCGGGCTCTCGCCCTTCGGCGTCACCTTGCCCACCAGGATGTCGCCCGGGTTCACCTCGGCGCCGACATAGACAATGCCCGCCTCGTCTAGGTTTTTCAGCGACTCCTCGCCGACGTTCGGGATGTCGCGGGTGATCTCCTCCTGGCCCAGCTTGGTGTCCCGCGCCATCACCTCGAATTCCTCGATATGGATCGAGGTGAACACGTCGTCGCGCGCAATGCGCTCGCTGATGAGGATGGAGTCCTCAAAGTTGTAGCCGTTCCAGGGCATAAACGCGCACAGCACGTTGCGCCCCAGTGCCAACTCCCCGAGTTCAGTGGAAGGCCCGTCGGCAATGATGTCGCCCAACCTCACCCGGTCGCCCACGCGCACCAGCGGCCGCTGGTTGATGCAGGTGGACTGGTTAGACCGCATATACTTGCGCAGCCGGTAGATATCGACACCCGCCGTGGCGCCGTCCTCGCCGGACGCCCGCACCACGATGCGCGCACCGTCGATCTGGTCCACCACGCCGGCGCGCTTGGCCACGATGGTGGCGCCCGAGTCCCGCGCCACCGCCGCTTCCATGCCCGTGCCCACCAGCGGCGCGTCGGCGCGGATCAGCGGCACCGCCTGGCGCTGCATGTTGGAGCCCATCAGCGCGCGGTTGGCGTCGTCGTTCTCCAGGAACGGGATCAGTGCTGCCGCCACCGACACCAATTGGCGCGGCGACACGTCCACCGCCGTCACATCCTCCGGCTTTACCAGCCGGAAGTCACCGCGGTTGCGCACGGAGACCAGTTCCTGGCTGAAATGCCCGACGCCATCGGTGGGCGCGTCGGCCTGCGCCACCACCAGCCGCTCCTCCTCCATGGCCGAGAGGTATTTCCAGCCCTCCTGCACTGTGCCGTCCTTCACCAGGCGATACGGCGTCTCGATGAAGCCGTATTTATTCACCTTGGCGTAGGTCGCCAGCGAGTTGATCAGTCCAATATTCGGCCCTTCCGGCGTCTCGATCGGGCAGATGCGGCCGTAATGCGTCGGGTGCACGTCGCGCACCTCGAACCCGGCGCGCTCCCGCGTCAGCCCACCCGGTCCAAGCGCAGACAGGCGCCGCTTATGCGTCACTTCGCTGAGCGGATTGGTCTGGTCCATGAACTGGCTCAATTGCGACGAGCCGAAGAACTCACGCACCGCCGCGGCCGCCGGTTTGGCGTTGATCAGGTCGTGCGGCATCACGGTATCGATGTCCACCGAGCCCATGCGCTCACGGATCGCCCGCTCCATGCGCAAGAGGCCGACGCGATACTGGTTCTCCATCAGCTCGCCCACCGAGCGCACCCGGCGGTTGCCCAGGTTGTCAATGTCGTCGATCGTACCGCGGCCGTCCTTCAGCTCGCACATGATCTTCACCGTGCGCAGGATGTCCTCCTTGCGCAGCGTGCGCATCGAGTCGGCAACCTCCTCGCCCAGCCGCATGTTCATCTTTACCCGCCCGACCGCCGAAAGGTCGTAGCGGCTCTCGTCAAAGAACAGCCCGCGGAACAGCGTCTCGGCGGTTTCCGGCGTCGGCGGCTCGCCGGGCCGGATCACCCGGTAAATGTCGACCAGCGCATCCTCGCGGCCGTTGTTCTTGTCCACCGCCAGCGTGTTGCGGATCCAAGGCCCGTTCGACTGGTCCACTGCCAGCGTCGGCAGGGTGGTGATCCCGGCTTCTTCAATCGCCGCTAGCCTCGCCTCGGCCAGTTCCTCGCCGGCATCCGCGTAGATCTCGCCAGTCGCTTCGTTCACTAAATCCACCGCGACATAGCGCCCGAGCAGGTCGGCCCGGCCCACCAGCACGGTCTTGGTCTTCTCGGCGATCTTGCGGGCGGTCCGCGTGGTGAGCTTGGCGCCAGCCTCCGCCACCACCTCACCGCTGTCCGCGTCGGTCAGCGACTCGGCCAGCGTGATGCCGCGGTACGCCTCCGGATCGAACGGGCGCGCCCAGCCCTTGGACGTGCGCGTGAACGGCACTTGGCCGTAGAACATGCCAAGGATTTCCTCGGCGTCCATGCCGCGAATCTCATGAATTTCCAACGGCTCGCTCTTGGCCAGCCGCGCCGCGCGCAGCTCCGCCGTGGCCGCGCTGTCCAGCGCGTAGAGCAGCGTCGTCACCGGCAGCTTCCGCTTGCGGTCGATACGGACGTAGACGAGGTCCTTGCTGTCGAACTCGAAATCGAGCCAGCTGCCGCGATACGGAATCACTCGCGCAGTGAACAGGAACTTGCCCGAGGAATGCGTCTTGCCCTTGTCGTGATCGAAGAACACACCGGGCGAGCGGTGCATCTGGCTGACGATCACGCGCTCGGTGCCGTTGATGATGAACGTGCCGTTATCTGTCATCAGCGGCATGTCGCCCATGTAGACGGGCTGTTCCTTGATATCGCGGATGGAGCGGGCGCCGGTGTCTTCGTCCACGTCCCACACAATCAGCCGCAGCGTCACTTTGAGCGGCGCGGCAAACGTCATCCCGCGCTGGATGCACTCCTCGACGTCGTATTTCGGCTCCTCCAACTCGTAGTCGACGAACTCAAGCCGGCCGCGGCCAGCGAAATCGTCGATCGGGAACACCGACTTGAACACTTCCTGCAGACCGGTCTGGGTGCGGCTGTCTGGCGGCACCACCATTTGCAGAAACGCCTCATAGGACGAACGCTGCACGTCGATCAGGTTCGGCATGGGCGCCACTTCGGGGATACGGCCGAAGTTCTTGCGAATGCGCTTGGACCCGGTGAAGGACTTTGTTATCGCGTTCATGCCAATCCTTGCGTCTACAAGCCGGGCAAGCCCGGCGGGGCGTCTACAAGCCGGGCAAGCCCGGCGGGGCGTCTACAAGCCGGGCAAACCCGGCGGGGCATCTTTGCGGCCGAACCGTGGCCGCAAACGGCAGACAGGCGGGAGCCGACACCGGTTCCCGCCCCATTTCATGTCAGCGCCTCATCCCGTAAGGCAGGGAGAGGGGAGCGACGTTACTTGATCTCGACGCTCGCCCCCTGATCCTCGAGCTGCTTCTTCAGCTTGGCAGCCTCGTCCTTGTTCACGCCTTCCTTGACCATCTTGGGCGCACCCTCGACCAGGTCCTTGGCTTCCTTCAGCCCCAGCGCCGTGATCGCGCGAACTTCTTTAATCACGTTGATCTTCTTTTCACCCGCCTTGGCCAGGATGACGGTGAACTCCGTCTGCTCCTCCACCGGAGCCGCCACCGCTCCGCCGCCAGCGGCGGCCGGAGCTGCCGCCGCGACCGGTGCCGCGGCAGACACGCCCCATTTCTCTTCCAAGAGCTTGCTCAGCTCGGCAGCCTCCAGCACGGTCAGGCTGGAGAGTTCGTCGACGATTTTCGATAGATCGGCCATTCTGCGACTTCCTTAAATGATGTTCCGTCGGTTCCATGCAAGCCGGGTTCCCCGCGGCTTATTCACTCTTTGGTGTAGATCAGGCCGCCGCTGCCTCAGATGGCGCGTCCGCAGACGCCGCATCCTTCGTGGCCCCATCCTTGGCAGAGTAGGCCCCGAGAACCCGCGCAAGCTGTCCGCCCGGCGCCTGCAACACGCCCGCGATCCGGGTCGCCGGGGCGGCAAGCAGCCCCAGGATCTTCCCGCGCAGCGCATCCAGGCTCGGCAATTCGGCCAGTGCCCGGACCCCATCCGCGTTCAGCGTCTGGATGCCCAAAGCACCGCCGATCAAGACAAGTCTCTCGTTAGTTCTGGCGAACTCCACGGCCACCTTCGCCACTGCCACCGGGTCATGCGACCACGCGAGCGCGGTCGGGCCTGTCAGCATGGGCGTAATGCCGTCGAATCGGGTCCCGTCCAAGGCAAGCGTGGCCAAACGGTTCTTTGCAACCTTGAAGGTCGCCCCCGCCGCACGCATCCGCGCCCGCAACTGCGTCACCTCGGCCACCGTCAACCCCTTGTTCTGGGTGACAACCACCATGGACGTCGCTGCGAACACATCGGCGAGCGTGGCGACGAACTCCCGCTTCTCCGTACGGTCCAAAACCGCTCTCCAGACTAGGGCCAAGCGCGTGTGGACCGCGCCGGGCCGGTTTCCCTCAGGGGCAGGCCGCAGCCCACCCCGGTTCGCCTGTCCATGTCGCCGGAACCGCCGCACATCATCGCTGATCTGCTGGCATTCCCGTCTCCTGCGCGCGGGCCAGAGCCCATTACACCCAAACCGGGTACGTGCCGTCTCGGACAGGGTGTCGGCGGGGTTGGTGGCCCCGCCTGCCCGCCGCCGCCCCCGAAGGATCGGCGCCGTATCTCGTTCAGCCAGCCAGGCTCGACACATCCAGCCGGATCCCCGGCCCCATGGTGGAAGACAGTGCCGCCCGCTGCAAATAGGTGCCCTTGGCGCCGGTCGGCTTGGCCTTCTGCACCGCATCGACCAGCGCGCGGATGTTCTGCACCAGCTTGTCGTCCTCGAAGCTAGCCTTGCCCACGCCGGCATGGATGATGCCTGCCTTCTCGGCGCGGAACTCCACCTGGCCCGACTTGGCCGCCGCCACCGCATCCTTCACGTTCATCGTCACCGTGCCGAGCTTTGGGTTTGGCATCAGCCCGCGCGGCCCGAGGATCTTACCCAGCCGCCCGACCAGCGCCATCATGTCCGGCGTGGCGATGCAGCGGTCGAACTGGATTTCGCCCGCCTGCACCCTCTCCGCCAAGTCCTCGGCGCCCACCACATCCGCCCCCGCCTCGGTGGCCTCAGCCGCCTTCACGTTGCGCGCGAACACGCCCACCCGCAGCGTCTTGCCCGTGCCGTTGGGCAGCGAGATCAGCCCGCGCACCATCTGGTCGGCATGCCGCGGATCAATGCCGAGATTCATGGAGAACTCGACCGTCTCGTCGAACTTGGCGCGGGCATTGGCCTTGATGATTGCCACTGCCTCAGGCAATGGATAGAGCCTGCTCCGATCCACCGCCGCTTTGGCCGCCGCCAGGCGCTTGTCGTGTGCCACCGCCCTAGCCCTCCACCACCGAGAGTCCCATCGAGCGGGCCGAGCCGGTGAGCATGCGCACCGCCGCGTCCACGTCGTTGGCGTTCATATCCTTCATTTTGGTCTCGGCAATCTCGCGCAATTGGCTGATCGTGACTCGGCCGACTGTGGCACCCTTGCCTGGGGTGGTGGTGCCTTTGGTGATGCCGGCCGCCTTCTTCAGGAAGTAGGTGTTGGGCGGCGTTTTGGTGATGAAGCTGAAAGTGCGGTCGCCAAATGCGGTGATCACCACGGGAACCGGCATGCCCGGCTCCATCTGCTGGGTCAGAGCGTTGAATTCCTTACAGAACTGCATGATGTTCAGGCCGCGCTGCCCAAGCGCGGGGCCCACCGGCGGCGACGGGTTCGCCTTGCCGGCCGGAATTTGCAGCTTGATGTAGCCAACGATCTTCTTCGCCATCCCCTGGCTCCTTCCCGCCAAGGACCGTGGTGCAAACGGCCGTAGGCGCAAACCAGCGCCAGCAGGCCTCCCACGTTCCAAATGAGGGGCGCGGTCTACGGCCTTTGAGGCCCCATGTCCAGGGCTTTTCCTGAGCGACGATCATTGCTGTTAGGGCGAAACCTGCGCCCGGCTCACGCGCTTGGCACCAGGCAGGTCTATCGCCCAACCTAATGGTCCGATGCTGACGCGCATTTCAGCGCGTCGGCTGAATCGGGCCATCAAATCAAGCGAGTGCTTCGACACAGGCTGAACCTATTGAATGCGTCGAAGCACTAGGACAAGAGAATGAGCCAAGCCAGCAGCCTTCGCATCGAGGAAGGTCGCCCCAACCCGCTGGGCGCGACGTGGACCGGACTCGGGGTAAACTTCGCTCTGTTTTCCGCCAACGCGACCAAGGTTGAGCTCTGCATCTTCGACGACGCCGGCGAGAGCGAAGTCGCCCGCGTCGCCTTGCCGGAATACACCAACGAGATCTGGCACGGCTTCCTCCCCGATGCCCGCCCCGGCACGATCTACGGCTATCGTGTCCATGGGCCTTACGCGCCGGAAGCCGGGCACCGCTTCAATCCCAACAAGTTGGTGCTCGACCCCTATGCCAAGGGAGTGATCGGCCAGATCACTTGGGCGCCGGAACTGTTCGGCTACGTCATGGGCGAGGAAGACACCACCTTTGACGAGCGCGACAGCGCCCGCTTCATGCCCAAGGGCCGCGTCATCGACCCGGCCTTTACCTGGGGCGAGGACCGCTCCCCGCGGATTCCCTGGGACCAAACCGTGCTCTACGAGGCCCACGTCAAGGGGTTCACCAAGCTGCATCCCGCCGTGCCGGAGCCATTGCGCGGCACCTTCCGCGGCATGGCCACGCGCGAGGTGGTCCACTACATCAAGTCTCTCGGTGTCACCAGCGTTGAACTGCTGCCTATCCACATGTTTGCCGACGACAGTTACTTGGTGGACAAGGGCCTGGTGAACTATTGGGGCTATTCCACCCTGATGTTCTTCGCCCCCAGCCGCCGCTACGCCAGCGTGCCGGACTTTGCCTTTTCCGAATTCAAGGAAATGGTCTCCCGCTTCCATGACGCCGGCCTCGAAGTCATCTTGGACGTGGTCTACAACCACACCTGCGAGGGTAACGAAAACGGACCGACACTCTCGTTCAAGGGCATCGACAACGCCAGCTACTACCGCTTGCTGCCCGATCAGCCGCGTTACTACATCAACGACACCGGCACCGGCAACACAGTCAACCTGTCCAACGCCCGGGTCATCCAGATGGTGATGGACAGCCTGCGCTACTGGGTGACGGAGATGCATGTCGATGGCTTCCGCTTCGACCTCGGCACCATCCTGGCGCGCGAGACCTACGGCTTCGACCAGGAAAGCGGCTTCTTGCGCGCCGTCAGCCAGGATCCGGTGCTCAGCCACGTCAAGATGATCACCGAGCCGTGGGATTGCGGGCCCGGCGGCTACCAGGTCGGCGGCTTCCCGCCGGGCTGGGCCGAATGGAACGACCGCTACCGCGACACCACCCGCGCGTTCTGGAAGGGCGACAGTGACAAGCTCACCGGCATGGCCACCCGCTTCACCGGCAGCGCCGACTTCTTCAATCATCGCGGCCGCCCCGCCTGGTCCTCGGTCAATTTCCTCACCGCCCATGACGGCTTCACGCTGAACGACTGGGCGTCCTACAACGAGAAGCACAACGAGGCCAACGGCGAGGACAACAACGACGGCAACAGCAACAACGAAAGCTGGAACTGCGGCGTCGAGGGTCCGACCGACGACCCGGTGGTCGCCGGCCTGCGCGAGCGCCAGATCAAAAACATGTTGGCCACTCTCCTGCTCTCCCGCGGCACGCCGATGTTGCTGGCCGGCGACGAGTTCGGCCGCACCCAAGGCGGTAACAACAACGCCTACTGCCAGGACAACGAGATCAGTTGGCTGGACTGGGACCTGCACGAGAAGGGTCAGCACCTGGTCCAGTTCGTCCAGCGCCTCACCGCGTTGCGCCGGCAACTGCCCATCCTGCATCGCTCGCGCTTCCTCACCGCCGAGTGGAACGAGGATTTGGGCGTGCGCGACGTCACCTGGCTCAAGGCCGATGGCGAGGAGATGGACCAAGCCGCCTGGGACGACACCGAGGCGCGCTCCATCGGCATCCTGCTGGACGGCCGCGCCCAGGTGAGCGGCATCCGCCGCCGCGGTTCGGACGCCACGGTCTTCGTCATCCTCAACTCCTACCACGACGCCGTCACCTTCGTGCTGCCCAAGGTGCCGGGCGGGCTGGCCTGGAAGTGCTCCATCGACACCAACCAAACCGGCCAACCGGACGATGCCCGCTATGAGTTCGGTGACGACTACATCGTCACCGGCCGCTCCTTGCTGCTGTTCGAGCTGATCCTGGCCAAGGAATATGTCGACGCCACCATCAATACAGCCGGCGCCGCGGCCCGCGGCGGAGCGGTAGCGCGGCCGACGGTTGCTGAAACCGAGGCCAGTCCATTATAGCGTCTCGGCACAGTGGGCGTGCAGAGCAGGAGTTGGGTGTCCAATGGACAGCATGGAGATCAACAAAGTCGCGTCGGCCATCCTGGTCGCGGGTATTGCCTTCATGGTGAGCGGTGTGATTAGCGACCAATTGGTGCACCCGGCCCGTCTTAAGCAGCCAGCCATCAAGATCGAGAGCGCCGAGGCCCCGCCCCCCAGCGCGGCCGCCCCGGCCGCCGCTCCGCTGCCCCCGATCGCGCCGCTCTTGGTCAAGGCCGACCCCGCCGCCGGCGAGGCGGACGTGAAGAAGCTCTGCTCGATCTGTCACAGCTTCAACGAGGGCGGTAAAGCGATCGTCGGGCCAAACCTCTACGGCGTCGTCGGCGGCCCGCACGCTCATATGGAGGGCTACAGCTATTCCAGCGCGATCAAGAGCAAGACCGGACCGTGGACCTTCGACGAGTTGAACGAGTGGCTGAAGAAGCCTTCCGCCTATGCGCCCGGCACCAAGATGGGCTTCGCCGGCATCAACGACGACAAGGAGCGGGCGGACGTGATCGATTACTTGCGCACCCTGTCTCCTAACCCCCTGCCGCTGCCTACGCCCGGCTAGTTCGCCGCTTGCTTGCGCCAAGTCCGGTTCTGTTGACCGGAACCATCCCGCTTACCGCGCGCGCGGCCATCGACCAGTTGCACCGGCTTGACCCTGATCTGGCCGCCATCGAACCGGCGGCCGGCCTACTGCCTTGGCGGACCCGCACGGCCGGGTTTGCGGGGTTGCTGCAGGCCATCGTGGGCCAGCAGATCAGCAATGGCGCCGCGGCGGCGATCTGGCGCCGGCTGGTCGCCCTACCCGGCGCGTTGGAACCGGCCGGCCTGCTTGCCCTGCCCGACGAGACGCTGCGCGGCGCCGGTCTGTCGCGCCCAAAGGTCGCACATGCCCGCACCTTGGCCACCGCCTTCGCCGAGGGCCGCTTGAGCGCGCCGGCGCTTGCAGCGATGGCGGACGAGGACGCCATTGCTGCCCTCTCGGCGGTTCGCGGCGTGGGGCGGTGGACCGCGGAAATCTACCTCCTGTTCGCCTTACAGCGCGAGGACGTCTTTCCCGCCGGGGACCTCGCCCTCGCCGCCGCCACCGCCGACCTCAAAGGCTTGCCCAGCCGGCCGACGCCGCTGGCATTGCGCGCCATCGCCGTGCAATGGGCGCCATACCGCGCGCTTGCGGCGCGGTTGCTATGGCATCACTGGCGTTTTCGCACCGGCCGGCCCTCAATGGATGACCCGGCCGCGGTCGCCCCATAGCCTGAGGACATGCCCTCACCCGCCTAACGTCGTTTTTGCCTATTGGCCACTCGGCGCGACAAATCCGCGCCAGCGCTGCTCCAGCATGCCGGCAACAACCAGCGTCGTGGCATCGCCATACAGCGGGCCCACCACCTGCACCCCAAACGGCGCGTTCCCCTCTGCCAGCCCCAGCGGTGCCGCGCTAGCCGGCAGGTGGTAGCCGCCGATGATGCCGGGCCAAAACAGCAGGTCGTTATAGTCCACCGTCTGCCCCGCCACCTGCAGCGTGCGGGTCCAAATCTCCCCCGTGCCATGGGGCCAAGCCGGGGCGCCGATCACCGGACAGAGCAGCACGTCCCAGTGTTGAAAGAACGCCGTCCAAGCCCGGCGGAACCGCGCACGACGTTCGTTCAGCCCGAGCCAAGCACTGTGAGGCAGATCGACCACGCCGAACATGACCGCGTTGGCAGAACGGTCGTCCGGACCGAGTTGCGCCAGCCGGTCGCGGGTGCGTTGCCGGTCCGCCTCATCGGCGCGGCCGCCGAGTGCCGCGGCCACCAATTTGAGGTAAATCTGATACGCCGCCAGCGGATCGAACTCTGGGCGGGCTGACCGGCTCACCACGGCACCCTCCCGCTCGAGCGTGTCCGCCAGGCCCAGGAGCGCGGTCGTGATTGCCCCGTCCGTGACTTGGCCCGGCTGCTCCGCCCAAACCGCCACGCGCAGGCCGGCAAGCCCGGCGGTGCGCGGCGGCGGAGGCGTGAAGCGCAGGGCGGTTTCCGCTTCGTCTGGCCCGGCCAGCACGCTCATCGCCAGATGCAGGTCCGTGACCGAGCGTGCCAGTGGCCCAATGACGGAAATGTCGGTGCCGGCGGCATTCTCGCTCAGCGTATGGCCGTACATCGGCAGCAGGCCATGGGTCGGCTTGTGGCCAAAGATGCCGCAGGCATGCGCCGGCTGCCGGATCGAGCCGCCGATGTCGCTGCCCATGTCGAGCGCCGTCAGCCCAGCCGCCAGCGCCGCCGCGCTGCCGCCGGAGGAGCCGCCGGGTGACAGGGCATGGTTCCATGGGTTGTTGGTGCGGCCGTAGACGTCGTTAAAGCTCTCCCACTCGCCGAGCATCACCGGCACGTTGGTCTTGCCGAAGATCACCGCCCCGGCGTCGAGCAGACGGTCCACCGCCACCGCGTTGGCCGCCGCCACGTTCTCGCGGTATTCCGGCAAGCCCCAGCACGACGGCAGCCCGGCGACGTTGAAGCTCTCCTTCACCGTCATCGGCACGCCATGCAGCGGCCCAGTCGGAAGGCCGCCATCGAGCCCCCGCGCCCGCGCCCGGGCCCGCTCGAAGTCGCGCACCACCACGGCGTTGATGGCGCCGTCCAGCCGCTCCACTCGCTCGATGAAATAATCCAGCAGCTCGAGGCACCCGATCTGGCGGTCTCGGATGGCGGCGGCGAGCAGGCTGGCGGAGGCGAAGGCGGGCTCTACGTCCATGCAGGTCATCCCATCGTTGCGTTGAAGGCACCGCCGTCGAGCACCAGGTTCTGCCCGACGATGTAGCCAGCCTGCGCGCTGCACAAGAACAAGCAGGCGTCGCCGAACTCCGCCGGGTCGCCGAAGCGGCCGGTGGGGTTGGCGGCCGCGCGGGCGGCGATCTGCTCCTCCACCGTTCGGCCGCTCTTCTCGGCCGCCGCTGCTTCGGTCGTACGCAGCCGGTCGGTCATGAACGGGCCCGGCAGCAAGTTGTTTATGGTGACGTTATGCCGCGCCACCTGCCGCGACAGGCCGGCCACGAAGCCGGTCAGCCCGGCCCGCGCGCCGTTGCTCAGCCCCAGGTGCGGAATCGGCGACTTCACCGCCGCCGAGGTGATGTTCACGATCCGGCCGAAACGGCGCGCGATCATGCCGTCCACCACCGCTTTGATCAGCGCAATCGGTGTCATCATGTTGGCGTCGAGCGCGCGGACCCAGTCGTCGCGCTCCCAGTCCCGGAAGTCTCCCGGTGGCGGACCGCCTGCGTTGGTCACCAAGATGTCCGGATCGGGGCAGGCGGCGAGCGCTGCGGCGCGTCCCCCGGCCGTGGTGATGTCGCCGGCCGCCGTGGCAATCGTGCCACCCGTGCGGGCGCGGATGTCGGCCGCTGCGGCCTCGAGCGGCTCGGCGTTGCGGGCCGTTATGGTCACCGTCACCCCCTCCATCGCCAGTGCAGTGGCGCAGGCGCGGCCCAGCCCCTTGCTCGCGCCGCAAACCAGCGCGGTCTTGCCGGTCAGTCCGGTTTGCATCGGTCCCCGCTCCTCCGTAATCGGGCGCGATCATGGACAGCGCGCCGCCTGCGCGCTAGACCCCGACGCGATGAAACCGTCCGCGACCTGGCTGCTGCTCCTCGCGCTGCTGCCACAGCCAAGCCTAGCCCACGCCATCCTGGTGGATAGCACGCCCGCCGCCAACGGCACGGTCGGCCCAGGGCACGAAGCCATCACGCTGCGGTTCAACTCGCGCATCGACCGCGAGCGTTCGCGGCTGACGCTGATCGCGCCCGACCGCAGCCAGAGCCGCATCGCCATCGGCGAAGACGGGCCGCCCGACGTGATGACGGCCGCCACCGACCTGCAGAGCGGCAACTACACGTTGCGCTGGCAGGTGTTGGCGGTGGACGGGCACATTACCCGGGGCGACGTGCCGTTCAAAGTCGCCGCACCTTAGTTTTCCATTGAGCCTGCTCGTCGATCTGTTCGGCTATTTGGAGATAATCCTCCATGGCCTCGTGATCCTCAGCCAGTCGATGGCGCTTGGCGGCACGCTGTTCTTCCTGCTGCTCGCCCGCCCTCTGGCGCGGCAACTGCCCGGCGGCGGCATAATCGCCCGCCGCACGGCGGCCATCGCCGGCTGGGCCGCGGTCGCGCTAGTGCTCTGCGAAGGAATGACCATCGCGCTGCAAGCCAGTGTGCTGATGAACACGGTCGACCTGTCGCTCGCCAACGTACTCGGAGCGGATTTCGCAGTGGCCGGACTGGTGAAGTGTGCCGCCGCCGGGTTGCTGGCGCTGTGCCTGCTGCTGTGGCGCGGCACCCCGGCCGCCCTGTTGCTGGCCTTGGGCGGGGTGGAGCTTGCGGCCGCGACGCTCTCCACCCACGCGGCGGCACGGCTGCAGAACAGCGGTTTGCTGCTGGGGGTGGAGGCGCTGCATCAACTGGGCGCCGCCATCTGGGTGGGCGGCATCCCGAGCTTTATCCTGGCGCTGAGCCAAGTGCATGACGGGGCGGCCTGGCGCAGGGTGGGGGCGCGGTTCTCCCGCATGTCCATGGCGGGGGTGGGCTGCATCCTGCTCTCCGGCAGCGTGATGAGCCTGTTCTACATCGGCTCCTGGAACGCGGTCTACGGCACCGCCTATGGCGTGATGGTGATGGCCAAGATCGCCATGTTCGCCACCTTGCTGCTGTTGGGCCTGGGCAACTTCCTCACCGTCGAGCGACTGCGCAGCAATCCCGCCACCTCGGTGCTGCGCATGAAGCGGTTTGCCGAGGTGGAGCTGGGCATCGGCATCTCCATCTTCTTCGCCGCCGCGTCGCTGACCTCCGTGCCGCCCGGCATCGACCTAACCCAGGACCGGGTGAGCTGGGCGGAGGTGATGGAGCGTAACACGCCGGTTTGGCCACGCTTCACCTCACCGGATCACGACACGCTGGCGCTGCCGGCGCTGCAGGCGCAGCTCGATGCCGAAGCCGCGGCGAAGGCGGCAAAGCCGCCCCCGGCATCGGTGCCCGGCTCCGGCGAACTGCCGCCGCGCAATGCCGCCGACATCGCCTGGAGCGAATACAACCATCACTGGAGCGGCTTGTTCGTGCTGCTGATCGGGGCCCTGGCGCTGATCAACCAGGCGGGCGTGCGTTGGGCGCGGCACTGGCCGCTCGCCATGCTGGGCCTGGCCGGCTTCCTGCTGATCCGGTCGGATCCGGAGGTCTGGCCGATGGGCTATGTCGGCCTGTGGGAATCGCTGCGCGACGTGGAGGTGCTGCAGCACCGGATATTTGTGCTGCTGATCATCGTGTTCGCGGTGTTCGAATGGGCCGTTCGCACCGGCCGGCTGCGCTCGCCGCGCGCGGCGCTCGTGTTCCCGCTGCTAACGGCAGCGGGCGGCGCACTACTGCTCACCCATAGCCACCAGATTGCCAACGTGAAGGACCAGTTGCTGATCGAACTCACCCATACGCCGCTGGCCTTGGCTGGCATCGGGGCGGGCTGGGCCCGCTGGCTGGAGTTGCGCCTGCCGGGTCGCGGCGGCCGGGCCGCGGGCTGGGTCTGGCCCGTGTGTTTCCTGCTCTGCGGATTGATCTTGCTGGATTACCGGGAAGCGTAGTCGAGCCCGCTCGTTACTCCATGTCGCTGGGCGCGGCCGACGGGCTGGCGCGGCGGACGAGATAGATCGAGATCACCATGACGAGGATCAGGCCGCCCAGCACGCCCAACTCGATCATGGAGGTTTGAAACGCCGCCGCCCCGGCCGACTCCGGCGTACCCTTCGCCTGCGACGATTCGAGTGTGATCACCAGCACGCGCCGGATGCATGCGATCAGCCCGACGATGAGGAACGGTTCGCAGGTCAACGCGCCCGACTGCATCGATGCGCGAACCGTGTGGAGGATTTCCGCCAGCATCAGCACGAACAGGAGCTGGTCCATGGTGAGGAGCAGGGCACCGGGGCCGCTCCAGTCGGTGATGGCAGTCCAGAGCGTGTGAACCAGATCGACCAGCGCCGCCAGGGCGGTCACGGACAGCACAATGCCAAGCGCTACGTATAAGGCGTGCTCGACCATCAGGAATGGGCTAGCTGATCGCAGGTCGCGAAGCGTGGTCATGGCCTGTTATCCCCGCTAGGGCACCGGGGCTGCAAGCCTCGTTGTAAGCGCCGCCCGCTGGCGGGGAGCGGGCCCGAATGGTGGGGCCACGCCGAGCGCGATCAGCTCCTGCAGGGCAGCGACATCTCAACAAAGAGCCGAGCGGCGGCGAAGCATAGCGCCGAACGCATTGTAACAGCGCTGCATCGCGGCTTGCTTGTAGGGGTAGAGATCCGGCGGGTCCATCGAATGGATGATGGCGGCGACATCCGCCTCGAACACGAGCAAGCGGCCGTCCTGCGACTCGGCACAATCGATGGAAAAGTAATCCAGCCCAATGGCGGCCGCGACCGCAGCCAGGCCCATGCCGTGGCGGGCGGCAAACCCGGCCTCAAACGTCTCCATCGCGCGTTGCTCGGCCGCCCGTTTGGCCGGGTCGCCGTCCATTCCCGCGTTCAGGTAGTGCACCATCCAATGCTCGGAAGCGGCCATGTGACAGAGGAACGGCGCGCCGTCCACAAACGCGATCCGGTATTTAGAGAACCAGCCGTCTGCGCCACGGTAATCGACAAAGCGGGACACGTAGAACAACTCCCCGTCTGCCTGATCCAGGAAGGCCGCCAGCTCCGCCGGGCTATCCACCTTCAGCAATCCTTGCCCGGCGTGCGAGCCTTGCGGCCGCACCAGCACGGGGTACGCGCCGGGAATGCCCGCGCGCAGGTCCGCGCGGGAGGCAGCCCAAGTCGGGGCGGCGAGCACGCCAGGCAGGCCGCAGAGCGTGCGGAACAGCCAATCCCGCGACATCGGCAGGATTAGCGCTGGGTCGTTCAGAATGGGGCGCTGCCAGCCGGCATAAAGCGGCAGCAAGGCCCGCAGTGCGCTCGGCGCGCTTTCGCTCACCGCGACCATCGCCACATCGTGCTCAGGTAGCAGGGCGGGCAATCGGCCTTCCCGCAAGAACGCAAGCTCCAGCGTGGCGCCGGCAGCGGGCGCGATGAAATCCAGCGGCGCGTTGACCATCAGGTCCCCCGGAGCGCACAGCGCCAGCAGCCGGACCGGGTGTGCCGGGCCACGCACGCGGAAGCTGCTGCATAGCTCCAGCGCGGCGGCCTGGAACTGGGCGGCCTGGTAAGGCGAGAAGTTCAGCGCGTAAAGCCAGGAACGGTCCATCAGCCAGGCCGACCGCGCCTGCGGCTCCGCCGGCTCCGGCCCCACCATGTCCAGCACATCGCCGAAGCTGCGGCCGGCATAGAGCAGGCTGGCCAGCTGCGCCGTTCCATACACCAGCGGCATGCTCCGCTGCGCCGCATCCCGCCAATCACCGTCCGGCAAATCACCCTACCCCAAATGCTGCGCCACACTGTGCCACGCAGGGGTTACCAAGACGTGTAGGGGACCAGCCCGTCCCGGCCGCGTTTGCTTTGTAAGATCAAGGAGGCGGGCATGGCAGCCGAGGGCGACACCATGAATTCGATCGACTCGGTGCGGCGCGGGCTGGTCGCCGGCAGCGGCGTCGCGGCGGGGCTGATGCTGGCCGGGGCGGCGCGGGCGCAGACCGCTCGCGTGACGCAGACCGAGGCCGCTCCCACCGAGCTGAACGGCCAGCCAATGCCGGAGCCGCCGCCCAAAGTCTCCGCCGGGCCGGTGCGTGCGGGCCGCGGTTCGAGCCTCACTGGCAAGACGGCAATCGTCACCGGCGCGGCGCGGGGGATAGGCCGCGCCATCGCGGTCGAGTTCGCGGCCAACGGAGCCGATGTGGCCGTGCTCGATATCGCGGGACCGGTCAGCCCGGCCTCCAATGCAGCCCCGGCCACCCCCGACGACCTGGCGCAGACCGTTCAGATGATCCAGGCCTATGGCCGCAAAGCGCTGCCGATCCGCGCGGACATCCGCGACATCGCGGCCCTGCGCGCGGCGGCGGACGAGATGGAGCGCAGTTTCGGCAAGATCGACATCGTGGTCGCGAATGCAGCGATCCAGCGCTGGATGCCGCTGTTGCAAATGCAGGACAGCGACTGGAACGACGTGATCGAAAACAACCTGAACGGCACCGCCAACACCATCCGCGCGTTCGCGCCCTTGATGGTGCCGCGCAAATATGGCCGCATCATCGTGCTGTCTTCAATGCAGGGCCTGCACGGCACCAAGGACGCGGCGAGCTACTCCGCATCGAAATGGGGCATCATCGGCCTGATGAAATCAGCCGCCCTGGAACTGGGGCAGTACGATATCACGGTGAATGCACTGCTGCCCGGCTTAGTCGACACGCCGCTCACTCGCTACACGGCCCGGCTGCGGGAGAGCATGGCCGAGACCGGCGTCAAACCGCCCGACCAACCGACGCCGCAGCAGGCGTGGGACAATCGGGCTCCGACGGTGGCGCTCAAGGTTGGCTGGCTGCAGCCGGACGACATCTCGCCGGCGGCAGTGTTCCTGGCCTCGGACGGCGCCGCGATGGTGACAGGCGCTGAGTTCCAGGTCACGGCGGGCGACAGTGCCAAGGACGTGTAACGCCGCACCGTCACTCCGGCAGCAGGATGCACGCCTCCGGCAGCCACGACACGCTCACTGCCTCGCCCGGCGGCAGGGCGGTCGCGGCGCCCCCAGTCAGCGTTTGGCTCACCAGCAGCATTACCTCGCCGACCCGGACCCAGTGGTCCACCACGATGCCGCGATAAGCGCTCTCCATCACACACCCCGCCAAGGCATGCGCGCCCGCCGCAGCCCCGCGGGTGAGCTGCAAGCGCTCCGGACGCAACGCCACATGCAACGCACCGCTCACCCCGGCCGTGTCGGCGTGTACCGAAACTCCCAGGCTGGGCAACTCCACTACACCGGGTTCGCGCACCCGGGCCGGCAGGATGTTGGCCGCCCCCATAAAGGCGGCCACGCTGCGGCTGCGCGGGCGCTCGTAAATCTCGGTCGGCGTGCCCACCTGCGCCAGCCGCCCACCCTCCAGCAGGCCGATCCGCGTGGCCATGGTCAGCGCTTCGTCCTGGTCGTGCGTCACTAGCACGAAGGTGGTGCCTAACTCGCGCTGCACCCGCACCAGCTCGGCCCGAGTGGATTCGCGCAAGCCACGGTCCAACGCCGAAAGCGGCTCGTCGAGCAGCAGCAGGTCTGGCCGGGGCGCCAGGCTACGGGCCAGCGCCACACGCTGCCGCTGCCCGCCCGAGAGCACATCGGGCCGCCGCCCGGCAAACTCCTCCAGCCGCACCAGCGCTAGCAATTCGCCCACGCGGGCCACCACGGCGGCGCGCCGCAGGCCTTGGCGGCGCAGGCCGAAGCCGATATTGGCCGCCACGCTCATATGCGGGAACAGCGCATAGGACTGGAACATGGTATTCACCGGCCGCCGATGCGGCGGCAGCGCCGTAATGTCCCGCCCGCCAAGCATAATCCGTCCGCCAGCCGGTGCGATGAACCCCGCGAGCGTGCGCAGCAGCGTGGTTTTGCCCGAGCCCGAGCCACCCAGCAACACAAACAGCTCGCCGCGGCCGATTGCCAGGTCGAGCGATTCGAGCGCCGTCCACTGGCCGTAGCGGACGGTCAGCGCCTCCACGTCCACATGCGCCAAGCCTTACTGCCCGGCCTTGAACCGCGCCCACATCCGCGTGCGCGCCCGCACCGCCTGCTCACTCACCGCAGTGACAGTGAAGGAACGGGCCAACGCCGCGGCGTCCGGATACACATTACGGTCATCACGCACCGCCGGCGTCACCATCGGGCGGCTGGCCGGAACCGCATTCGGGTATTGCACAGCGTTGGTAATGCCCGCCATGACCCGCGGCTGCAGGATGAAGTTGATGAACTGCATCGCCAGCTCCGGATGCGGCGCGTCTTTCGGCACCGCCATCATATCGAACCAGAGTTGCGTGAACTCCTTGGGCGCCACATAAGCCACCTTGTCGCGCTTGGCCTCCGCCGCGCGGCTGGCGGCTTGGATCACATCGCCGGAATAGTCGAACACCAGGCAGGTCTCCCCCGCCGCCATCGCTTCGATGGCGCCGCCGCTGGCGAAGGTGCGGATGTAAGGGCGAATCGCCATCAGCGTGTGCTCCACGTCGGCGAGGTCCGCGGGCTTGGTGCTGGAAGGGTCGCGGCCCAGGTAGCGCAGCACGGTCGGGATCACGTCCGTGGCGCTGTCCAGCATGGTGATGCCGCACGGCGCCAGCTTCTTCGCGTTGTCCGGCTTGAACAGCAGATCCCAGCTATCGGCGGGGGCGTTCGGATATAGCGCCTGGATTTTGGACGGAATTTCCCCCAGCCCGATCGTGCCCCACAGATAGATGGCGCCATACGCGTTGCCGGGGTCGGAGGCCGCCACCTGCGCCATCAGCTTCGGGTCCTCGTTGGCGAGGTTCGGGATTTTGCCGCGGTCGAGCGGCTGCAGCGCCCCCGCCTTGATCAGCCGCGAAAAGGTCGGCTCCGCCGTCGGCACGATCACGTCGTAGCCCGAATGCCCGGCCAGCATCTTGCCTTCGAGCGTCTCCAGGCTGTCATACGTGTCGGAACGAACTTTGGCTTTGAACTGCTGTTCGAACTGAGCAATCGCATGCGGATCGATATAATCCGTCCAATTGTAGAAATTGAGGTAGTGCTCCTCTGCGCGGGCAGTGGACGCGGCCAGCAGCAGGGTCAGCACCAAGGCAATACGGCGCATGCGGGCGTCCTCGAGTTGGAATGACGGGCCGCCCGACCCTACCGGCTCCGCCGCCCACGCGTCCACCACCGGAAATCCTTTGCTTGCACTCACGGTTCTCATTGCGATACCGACACGGAAAAGCATGGACGACGACATGCCATCGACTTCCTTCAAAATCCTGCAACTGACCGACCTGCACGTCCGGCCCAAAGGCCTGCCCGCCTATCGTGTCTGCGAGAGCACCATGCTGACCGAACGCGCGCTGCGGGCGGCGGCGCGCTTGCAGCCGGACGTGGTGATCATCACCGGCGACCTGGCGGATTGCGGGCTCGCCGCGGAATACCAGCTGCTGGCGGCCATGCTGGAGCGGCATTTGCCAATGCCGGTCTACCCGATCCCGGGCAATCATGACCGGCGCAAGCCGATGCTGGAGCATACCCAGGGCGCGCGGCAGGAGGGCGGCTTCATCCACTACGCGGTGCAGGCCGGCCCCGTGCGCCTGGTGATGCTGGACACGCTGGTGCCCGGCGCCGGGCATGGCAGTCAGGATGCCGGCCGGCTGGACTGGCTGGAGCGCACGCTGGCCGCCGCGCCGAGCGAGCCCACCCTGGTGGCCATGCACCACCCGCCCTTTCTGTGCGGCATCGCGCATCTGGACCGGATCAACCTGCAGGACCATGCCGCCTTCGCCGCGGTGATCGGGCGTCACCCTCAGGTGGGCCGCATCGTCTGCGGCCACCATCATCGCCCGGTGGTGGCGCAGGTGGCGCACGCGGTGGCAAGCATTTCGCCCTCGGTGGCGCACCAGGTGGAGTTCGACCTCAACCCAGAGGCGCCCCCCGCCTTCGTGCTGGAACCGCCGGCGTTCCAATTGCATCTCTGGTCGCAGCCGGGCGGCTTCGTGTCGCATACTGTGACGGTGGAGGACTATCCCGGGCCGTACCCGTTCATCCTCGACCCCGACTATCCGGGGGTGCGCTGACCTGTCCCGCTCGACAGCACCTTCGCCGTGGCCCCGCTGAGTTCACCCAACTTGGCGCCCTGCGCCACGCGCCGTTGGCTTGCCAGACCGTTGGCTTGCTGCTCAATCGCCCGCCGCGCTTCGCCCTCCGCCTCCCCCGGCGGCAACACCAGCACGCCGCTGTCGTCGCACAGCACCGCGTCGCCCGGCATCACCACCGCGCCGCCGATGGACACCGGATGGTTCAGTCGGCCGCCAAGGTCATAAAGCCGGGTCGTGATCGGGGCGAAGCCGCGGCTCCAAACCGGGAACGCAGACGCCTCGATCTCCTCCAGGTCCGTGCAAGGCCCGTCCACCACGCCCGCCTTGGCTCCGGCCGCCTTCGCCGCCACCGTCACGCCGCCGCCCCAGCAGGCATGCCGGTCGTCTCCTAGCCGGTCCACCAGCAGGATGTCGCCTGGCCGCAGCAAACCCAGCGCATGGTGCAGCAGCGTGGAATCCGCCCCCGGGATGGCGAGCGTCACTGCAGTGCCGCCGACCCGGCGCCCGCGCAGCGCGGGTTGGATGCGGCGGTCGCAAAACCCCCAATGCCGCCAATGGCCGATGGTGGCGGTCTCCGCCTGCTCCAGCAGCGCCTCGACTTCGCGGCTGATCTGCGGCGGCATGGCGCCGATCTCGTATTTGCCCACTCACGCCTCCAACGGCCGTTCGGGATGCACCAACAGCCAGAGCAACGCGCCCGCCACGCCGCAGAGCGCAATCACCAGCAATGCGCTGGACCAGTTCCCTGTCCATTGCACCAAATAGGCCGTCAGCACCGGGCCGGCCACACCGGCCGCATTGCCCCAGCCATTTGCCCAACCGGACACCACTCCGGTGGAGGCGCGGCCCAAATCCTGCGTGGCCGACCAGATCGACACCTGCGTGAGCCCCACCGCTCCAAGCGACACGCAAAGCAAGCTCATCATCAACCAAACCTGTGGCGCGCGCGACGCCGCGATCAGGCCCGCGGCGCTGATGACGAACCCGGCCACCGCAACCGGCACCCGCGCCGCCCAAACCGAGCCGGTCCGCTGCAGGATCCGGTCCGACAAGGCCCCGGTGACGAACACCATGCCGAACAGGCTCACCCACGGCAGCGACGCGTAGATGCCCATCGACGCCAGGGTAAAGTGTCGCTCCCGCACCAGGTAGGTGGGAAGCCAGGTGGTGTAGAAGCTCTGGATCAGGGTGAGGAAGAAATACTGCACCCCCACCGCCCAAAACTGCAACGAGCGCAGCCTGGCCGTGAAACCACCGCGCGAGCTCTCGGCCGGCTCGTCGCGCCGCCCGGCGGCGATGGCGCGCGCCTCCGCCGCCCGCATCATCGGGTGGGACGCTGGGTCGTCACGAAAGCCGAACCACCAAGCCAGCCCGATCAGCACGCCGAGCAGCCCGAAGCCGTAAAACGCCCAACGCCAGCCGAAATGCAGGATTATCGCCGTGGTGATCGGCGCTGCCGCAATCGGCCCGAGATAGAGCCCGCCCAGCAGGATCGAGTTGGCCTGCGCCCGCTCGGCATTGGGGAACCAGCGCTTCAGCGCGAGCACCGAGCTCGGCCAATCCGCCGACTGCCCGGCGCCCAGCAACAGGCGCACCGCCACGAACGACGCGAAGCCCGATGCCAGCGGCGTCGCCACCGTCAGCAGCGACCAGAGCATGTTGGCCCAACACAGCATCCGCCGCGGGCCAAACCGCTCCGCCAGCCAGCCCGACGGCACCTGCAACAACGCATAAGTCCACGAGAAACTGGTCAGCAGCAAAGACATCTGCACCAGCGTGAAACGATACTCTCCCTGGAGGGTAGGCGCGGCGATCACCAGCGCCGTGCGGTCCAGCGACATCACAAAGGTGATCGGCGCCAGTAAGAGCCCAGCCATCCACCATCGCACTGTCCCGCCCGCCGGAGCGGTGTCCAAGCTCCCACGCTGATCGATGGTCTCGTCCGACATCGCCGTCACCATGCGGGGCGAAGCCGCGCTTTGTCCACGCACTCCAAACCATCTGTTACACGGCGTCTGCCGCCGCTATAGAGATTCGAGACTCATCAATTCTGGGTGTACCATGCCGCCGTGCAAGCTGCTTTTTGCCTGCCTGTTATCCACTTTCCTCGCCGCCCGTGCCGCAGCCGCCACGCTGGACGACGTAACGATGCCGGACACCATGCAATACGGCGGCCGCACCTTGGTGCTGAACGGAATGGGCTTGCGCACGCTCACGGTGTTCAGCGTGCGGATCTACGTGGCCGGCCTCTATCTTACGGCGCCGAGCCACGATGCGCGGCAAATCGTGCAGTCGCCGGAGCCAAAAATTCTCCTGCTGCACTTCCTGCACAGCGGCTCAAAAGAGGACGTGGAGCGGGAATACCGCCAAGGCGAACGGGTGAACTGCGCTGACGGCGGCTGCTCGCCATCCGACCAGCCGGACTTCGAACGCCTCGTCGCCGCCGCACCCCCTGTCGCGCCCGGCGACACATCCACGTATGTGTTCGCCGATGGCGGCGTGGACGTGCTGGCCAACGGGCGGGAGATCGCCAAGGTCAACAACCCAGATCTAGCCAAGCGGCTGCTGTCGGGCTTCATCGGCGACCACCCGCCCTCGCCTGGGCTCCGTCGCGCGCTGCTCGGCCTCCCGGCAGAGTAGCGCTATGCCGCGCTGCTCTTCGGTGCGGCCATCTTGCGGTGCAACTCGGCCGTCAGCCCCGCCGGGACGATGTGGGCGATCGCGGCTTGCAGCTTGTTATGCCAGCCAGTGACCACATCGCCCTCGCCGTTCATCATGGCGCGAAACCCTTTTTCGGCCACCATCGCCGGGTCGTCCTTCTTTGCCGAACCGACTTGCGTATCCTGCATGTTCGCCGTGTCGAAGAAATCGGTCTCGGTCGCGCCCGGCATTAGGCAGGTGACCGACACTCCCGTCCCCAGCAATTCATGGCGGAGCGCGAATGCGAAGCTGTCGAGGAACGCCTTGGTACCATTGTACACTGCCTGGTAGGTGCCCGGCATGAACCCGGCGATCGACCCAGTGATCAAGATTCGGCCCGACCCGGCGGCGCGCATGCTGCGGCCGACTTGGTAGAGCAACAGCAGGGTGCCGGTAATGTTGGTATCCACCACGCGCCGCCAATCATCCGGGTTCTGGTCCAGAAAGCCATGCCCTAAGCCGCGGCCCGCATTGGCCAACAACGCGTCCACCCGGCGCTCGCCGATGGCCCGGTAGAGCGTCTTGACGCCGTCCTCGCCCGAGAGATCCGCCTGCACCGCCTCCACCTTGGTTGCGTGGCCAAGACCGGCAACGCAATCATGAATTTTCGCGTCATCGGCGCAGATCAGCACGTCATAGCCGCCGGCGATGCATTGCTTGGCGAGTTCATACCCGATCCCGGCAGAAGCGCCGGTGACGACGGCGAAGCGGCGACCTGTATCGGCCATGGTTGTCTCCTTATTAGGGCTGTAGCACCACCTTGATGCAGCCATCCTGCTTGTCGCGGAACACCGGATACATGTCCGGGCCGTCCTCCAGCTTTACCTTGTGGGTAATCACGAAAGACGGGTCGATGTCCCCCCTCTCGATGTGTTGCATCAGCTTGGGCAGGTAATGCTGCACCGGCGTCTGGGCCATCTTGAAGGTCAGGCCGCGATTGATCGCGCTGCCCATCGGCACCTTGTCCACGAAGCCGCCATACACGCCGATGATCGAAACGATGCCGAAGTTGCGCGTGTTGTGGATCGCTTGGCGCAGCACATGCGGCCGGTCGGTCCCCACGCCAACCGCCGTCTTGGCGCGGTCGAGCATGCTGTCGAAGCTGCCGCTGGTGTGCGGCTCCGTACCAACGGCGTCGATGCAGGCGTCGGCGCCGCGTCCGTGGGTGAGTTCCTGGATGCGGTCGTAGACATCCTCTTTCATGAAGTCGATGGTGATGGCGCCCCCCGCCTCGGCCATACGTAGCCGTTCCGGCACCGTATCGACCGCAATCACCCGCTCCGCACCCAGCAAGAAAGCGCTGCGAATGGAAAACTGCGCCACCGGGCCGCAACCGAACACGACGATGGTCTCACCGCCTTTAATCTCGCAAAAATCCGCACCCATGTAGCCGGTCGGAAAAATGTCGGAGAGAAACAACACCTGCTCGTCGCTGAGCCCCTGCGGCACTTTGATCGGCCCCACATCGGCGAATGGCACGCGCAAGTATTCCGCCTGGCCGCCTGGATACCCACCCAGCAGATGCGAATAGCCGAACAACCCGGCCGGCGAATGGCCCCAAAGCTCGGCAGCCAGCTTGGCGTTGGGGTTGGACCGCTCGCACCCGGAGAAGTAGCCTCGCTTGCAGAAGAAGCACTCGCCGCAGGAGATCGTGAACGGCACCACCACCCGGTCGCCGACCTTCAGCGACCCGCATTCACGGCCAACCTCCACCACTTCGCCCATCGTCTCATGTCCGACGATGTCGCCACTCTTCATGGAGGGGATCACGCCGTCGAACAGATGCAGGTCCGAGCCGCAGATCGCGCACGAGGTCACCTTGATGATGGCGTCGCGCGGGTGCTGTATTTGCGGGTCGGGGACGGAGTCGCAGCGTATGTCACCCTTGCCGTGCCACGTTAACGCTTTCATCGATGACCTCTCCCGCGGGTGTGACGTAGAACGGACGTAAGTGAAGTCGGTTTGGCCGCTCGCGAAGGCGTTTTCCGCGAGTCGCCTAAGTTAACGTTGTAATGAACACCGCGTGGGAGCGTCGCCGCCATGAGCACGATCGCCTTTGTCGGCCTCGGCAACATGGGAGCGCCGATGGCCGCCAACCTGCTGCGCGCCGGGCATCGCCTCCGCGGCTACGATCTTTCGCCCGCAGCTTGCGAGGCTGCGCAGACCGCCGGGCTGGACATCGCCGCCTCGGCCGCCGAAACGGTGCAGGGCGCAGACGTGGCGGTAACCATGCTGCCGGCGGGCAAGCACGTGGCCGCCTGCTACGCCGAATTGCTGCCCGCCGCGCCGCCCGGAACCTTGTTCATTGATTGCTCGACGATTGATGTGGCGGCAGCCCGGGCCGCCCATGCCGCCGCCGGGCAGGCGAGCATGGCAAGCCTGGACGCGCCGGTGTCCGGCGGGGTGGGCGGGGCGCAAGCCGGCACGCTCACCTTCATGGTGGGCGGCGCGGCTGAGGCGTTCGCCAGCGCGGAGCCGCTGCTGAGCGCGATGGGACAGCGCGTGGTGCATTGCGGCGCGGCCGGCGCCGGGCAAGCCGCCAAGATTTGCAATAACATGATCCTCGGTGTGTCGATGATCGCGGTGGCCGAGGCGTTCGTGCTGGCGGAGCGGCTCGGCCTCTCGCACCGGGCGCTGTTCGACGTGGCGAGCACTGCCTCCGGCCAATGCTGGTCGCTCACCAGCTACTGCCCCGTGCCGGGCCCGGTGCCCGCCTCGCCGGCCAACCGGGATTACGCCCCCGGCTTTGCCACCGCGCTCATGCTGAAGGATCTGACCCTGGCGCAGGAGGCCGCGGCGGCGGCCGGGGCGCAGACCCAACTGGGAGAGCACGCGCGCGCGATTTACGCGCGTTTCGCCGAGCACCATGCCGGACTCGACTTCTCGGCGGTGATCCGCGCGATCCGCGACCCGGCGCCTTGATGCCAGCCATGGCAATGCAGACCCGGCACAAGCAACCAGTGTTATCGCGAGCCGGAGGCGGGGCGATCCAGGCCCACGAAACGCGGCCGCCATGCCACGCACCCGGACACCAGCTCGGCTCAACCGGCCCGGTTGAGTTCCCCCGCGCAACGGAGTGCAAACCCGAGTTGCTCGACCTGAAAGCCCGCGCCCGGATGATGAAAGTCGATGCAGTGCCCAGCGTTCAGCACGATGCTGCGGTCCACCCGCGGGGCCTCCGCACAGGCCAGCGCAAACCGTTCCACCTCGTTCGGGTCGACGGTCCAGAGATTGTCATGCAGGCCCTGACGATAGTGCACCGGCACCGCGACCCGCCGCAAAACCGCCGCAGCCTCACGCGGCCAAGTCGCGACGATGTCGAGCAGTTCTGCCACCGGGGTGGGGGCATCGGCCGAGCGGCTCGCCTCCCGGGCCGAACTCTCGAACGTGTCCGGTGGACCGAACATCTGAAAGTCCTTCAATACCTGCGGCATCTCAAGCATTTCGACTGGCGGGAACTGCGAGGCAGCATCGCTCATGCCGGGTGCAATCGTTAGCCCCACACCAGACGCAGCAATGCCCAACAGCGGCCATCCCGGCCGCCGCGCGGCGATGCGGAACGCGATTGCAGCCCCGATCGAGTGCCCAAGCAGCACGATCCCCGCCCAGCCCCCGCCCTCGCGGGACCAAAGCGCAGCCAGCGCGGCGTCGAGTACGGCGGCACTTCCCTCATGCGTGAGTTCGCTCGGGTCCAACGCCGGCGTGCCGCCGTAGCCGGGCCGGTCGAGCGCAAGCACGCGCACTCCGAGTGCCGCCGCGCGCGCAAGCAGCGAGTGCCCCGCTACGTCGAAGTAGGCCGACGTGTAGGTCCCGCCGTGTAGCGCAACGATCAACGGCATCGGCTGCGGCGACGGCTCGCTGAGAGCCGAAGTGCGCCGCCACGAAAACGCGCGTCCTGCCAGCTCTGAACGACCAGCTTCCATTTGACTAACCCCTTCCATCGCCCCAAGTCCTCCGGATATAACCAGCCTAGCCGATGAACGTACTGTACGGTTAGTGAAAAACCACCGCTGCTTGGCTCCATTGAAGGCGCGGCAATTCAGGGCCCGCGCCCACCATCCAGCCGCAAAGCCCATTCCTGCTTAAAACTGTCCCGTGCTTTGGCCCATCACCCACCCATGGACGCCGTTGCCCTCGATCTTGACGCCACGCTCACCGAACTCGCCACCCTCGGCCTGCGCGCCACGCGCGTGGTCATGCGCGTGCTGGAGATCGAGCAGGCCGCCGCCGCCGGGCTGCCCGACCTGGGCGCGACCCGGCGTCCCTGGCGAGGCGACGATCGCCCATAAGCGGGAGAGCGCGCCCGGGTGAATGAGGCGTCACGCCGGCATACCATGACATGAGGGCGCAGCTTCTATACAACGCTCGCCCATGACGCTTCCGCCGACCCTGCAGCGCCTCCAGGACGAGAGCATCCACATCTTCCGCGCCGCCTTGGCCGAGTGCCGCGCGCCGGTGCTGCTCTACTCCATCGGCAAAGACTCCTCCGTCCTACTCGACCTGGCGCTGAAGGCGTTTGCCCCCGCCAAGCTGCCGTTCCCGCTGCTGCATATCGACACCGGCTGGAAATTCCCGGAAATGATCGCGTTTCGGGACGCAACCGCGCGCCGGCTCCGCCTCGACCTGGTGGTCCACACCAACGAGGAGGGGCGCCGGGCCGGCATCAATCCGTTCGACCACGGCAGCCACTACACCGACGTGATGAAAACCGCCGCGCTCAAGCAGGCACTCACCGCCGGCGGCTGGGACGCAGCATTCGGCGGCGCACGGCGGGACGAGGACGCCTCCCGCGCCAAGGAGCGCATCGTCAGCATCCGCTCCGCCAGCCACGCTTGGGACCCGCAGCGCCAACGCCCCGAGTTCTGGGACCTCTACAACCTACGCACCCGCCCCGGCGAGCAGGCGCGAGTGTTCCCGCTCTCCAACTGGACCGAGCGCGACGTGTGGGACTACATCGCCGCGGCGGACATCCCCATCGTGTCCCTGTACTTCGCCCGCGAGCATGAGCTGGTGCAGCGCGACGGCACGCTGATCTCGGTGCAAGACCAGCGGATGCGGCTGCGCCCCGGGGAGCGGCCGCAACGCCGCACCGCGCGGTTCCGCACCCTCGGCTGCTATCCGCTCACCGGCGCCACCCTCTCCACGGCTGCAACCGTGGCCGAGATCGTCGCCGAGTTGCCCACCTTGCACCAATCCGAGCGCGGCGGCCGCCTGATCGACCGCGACCAGCCCGGCGCCATGGAGCGCAAGAAACGGGAGGGCTACTTCTGAGCGAACCAAGCAAGGCGCTTCTGCGCGTGCTGGTCTGCGGCAGCGTGGATGACGGTAAATCCACCCTGCTCGGCCGCCTGCTCCACGACAGCGGCATGGTGCCCGAGGACCTCGTCGCCGCCTGGCACCGCCGCAGCCAGCGCCACGGCACCACCGGCGAAGCCCCCGACCCGGCGTTGCTGGTGGACGGGCTGATGGCCGAGGCCGAGCAGGGCATCACCATCGACGTCGCCTATTGCCACGCCGCCACGCCGCGGCGCCGCCTGCTGATCGCCGATGCGCCGGGCCATGAGCAGTACACCCGCAACATGGCCACCGCCGCCTCCACCGCCGATGTCGCGATCATGCTGCTGGATGTGCGCCAGGGCGTGGTGCGGCAGACCCGGCGCCATGCCGCCATCGCCCTGCTGATGGGCGTGCGGCGCTTCGTGTTGGCCGTCAACAAGATGGACCTGGTGGCGTTTGACCGGGCTCCGTTCGACGTCGCCGCTGCTGCGTTCCAAACCCTCGTTCCGCCCGAAACCACCGTGCAAGCCATCCCGATCGGTGCCCTGGGCGGCTACAATGTCGTCACCCGGTCCGAGGCGATGGGCTGGTACGACGGGCCGGCCTTGCTCGAGCACATGGACGCCGTCGTGCTTCCGGATGCGGCCGAACGCCCGTTCCGCATGGCGGTGCAGTGGGTGAACCGCCCGCATGACGAGTTCCGCGGCTATGCCGGCACGGTCGCTTCCGGGACGGTTCGCCTCGGCGACGCGGTTCGGGTGGCCGGTAGCGGCCGCCTCGCCAGCGTCTCACGCATCCTGGCCCCGGAGGGCGAGCTGCAGGCCGCCCCGGCTGGCCGCGCCGTCACGCTGCTGCTCGCCCCCGAGACCGACGTACCGGCCGGGGAGGTGCTGTCGAGCGCCGCCGACCCGGTGCCGGTGTCGGACCAGTTCCAGGCCCGGTTGCTTTGGCTGCATGAGGACGCGCTGGTGCCCGGCCGGTCCTACCTGATCCGGGTCGGCACCCGCACGGTGCCGGGTTGCGTCACCCGTATCCGCCACCGGATGGATCCCGAGACCGGCGCCGAGGCAGCGGCGGAGGCGCTGGAGCTGAACGACCTTGCTCTGGTGAACCTGGCGCTGGATGCGCCGGTCGCGTTCGAGCCCTACGCCGAGGGCCGCAGCCTGGGCGGGTTCCTGCTGATCGACCGGCAGAGCTTCGCCACCGTGGGCGCGGGCACCATCGACTACGCGCTGCGCCGGGCCAGCAACCTGGCCTGGCAAGCGCTCGACGTGGACCGTGCAGCGCGCGCCGGGCTGAAAGGGCAGCGGCCTACGGTGGTGTGGTTCACCGGCCTGCCCGGCGCCGGCAAGTCCACCATCGCCAACCTGGTCGAGCGCCGGCTGCATGCCGAGGGTTGCCACACCTACCTGCTGGATGGCGACAACGTGCGCCATGGCTTGAACCGCGACCTCGGCTTCACCGAGGCCGACCGGGTGGAGAACCTGCGCCGCATCTCGGAGGTAGCGGCGCTGTTCGCCGACGCCGGCTTGATTGTACTGGTAGCGTTCATCTCGCCCTATCGTGCCGAACGAGATGCCGCCCGGGCCCGCCTGCCCCAGGGCGAGTTCATCGAAGTGTTCGTGGACGCCAGCCTGGCGGCATGCCGCGAGCGGGACCCAAAAGGCCTGTATCGTAAGGCGGATGCCGGCCAGTTGCAGAACCTCACCGGCGTGAGCGCGCCGTATGAGCCGCCGCTGGCGCCTGACCTGCATCTGCGCACCGAGGAAGAGAGCCCGCAGACGCTGGCGGAGCAGGTAGTGGCGGCGCTGGCTGCCTCAGCGAGGCGGCGGTAAGCCGCCCAGCAGGCTAGCCAGATCGGTCGCCAACGCTTCGCATTGCTCATTGGAGTTTAACTGCATCCATGGCGCCATCGATTTAGACCGCAGCCCAAGGGAGTCACAAGTTGAGTGTCGTTGCCAAGGAGACATGCGCCTATTCCGGCAAGCGTCCTACAATGCACGATCAACTATTATCACTCGGTACAGAGCGGATCGGTTGCCATCCGCCCTCGGCCGGTGCGGTGATTTTGGCTATGGAGGCACGGACAAAATCGCGAAACTTCCGCGCCGATACGGAAAGCGGCCGGTTATCTGCCGTCACGATGCCGAATTTGCGCACGATCTGGCAGTCTGCGAGCGGCAACATGCCAATCGTGGGCTCGAGTGCGGCCGGCACGAACAAGCGTGGATGGAAGCATACTCCCAAACCCGCCGCAGCCATGGCAACTAGCGTCATGACATTGCTCACGCCGCGAGCCTCCGGGGAGAGCGTCACGGTCAGATCGCGTTTGCGTGCTTCTGCGACAATGGCCGCTCGCAGCCCGGCATGCCGGTCTGGGCTGAGCAGCGGGTATTGAAGCGCGTCCCTGAGGGTTGCCGACGCGTTCTTGAGCAGCGGGTGCTGAAGCGACGTGATGACCACGCATGTGTCGGATAGCAGCGGCTCGAAGCTCACGTTCGGCCATGACTCCGCGAGTGCCATCACGGCGAGGTCGCAGCTTCCGTCCGCCACATGTTTGAGCGCGTCAGCGGGGGCTAGATCGTGCAGAAGGACGGTTATGGACGTGTGGGCTTTGCGAAAAAGACCCAGGATCGGCGGCAGGCCGATGGTCGCAACCATTGGAGTTGCCGCAACTCGGACTTCGCGGTCTCGCGACACTGCTTCCTTCTTGAAGTTCTGCAGCAGCCTGCGCAAGCCGAACAGGGTCTCGGTTGCCTGATCATAGAGCCGTTGGCCAGCCTCGGTCAGCTCCGCCCGCCGCGTTGTCCGGTCGAGCAGGCGGACGAAGAGTTTCGTCTCAAGCCGTCTGATCCGGTTGCTGATGGACGGCTGCGAAAGATTCAGGTGCTCTGCCGCCAAGCTGAAGCTGCCCAACTCGGCCACGGCCAGGAAGGTCTGCAGCTCCTCGATGCCGACGTCAAACCGATGCCGCTCAATGACGCCGACCGGCAACGTCGTTGATTTGCCTGGTTTCATCTCGGTGGAGCCTCTGCGCGCGCCTGATTATGAACAAGCAGCTTATTGCCCTAGACTATAAATAGGTAGCAGCTTGCCATGCTCCAGGCGCTAGGCGGAGATGCAACCTTAAGCGTTCAGGCTTTAGCCTTTTCGCGCGTTCCAGAAGATCGGGAATGGGCTGTCCACAACGCCGGTGATGGTGGTGCGCATCGCGGCTGGCTGAAAGAATTGACCGAGCGGCACGTATGGCACTTCCTGCCAGACCGCGGCCTGGATCCCGTCGGTCGCCTGCTTGCGCGCGGCATCATCCGGTGCGTCAAACCAATCGGTCCGCAGTTGCTCGATCCGCGGGCTGGTGGGCCAGCCGAACCAGGCGCTCTGGCCGTTGCCCAGGATGGGGTAGTGCCCGGCCGGATCGTCCACATTGAGGCCTTCCCAACCGGTGCAGAACACGTTCCAGCCGCCCTTGCCGGGCGCCGCCTTGTTGGCACGGCGCTGCACCACCGTGCCCCAATCCGTCGCCACATAGTCCACCGACACGCCCAGCTTGCTCAGCAGGTCACGCGTGACCTGGCAGAACGCCTGCAGGAACGGGTAATCGGTGGGCGAGAGAATGACGACCTTCTCGCCGCTATAGCCCGACTCCTGGACCAGCTTCTTGGCGAGCTCCCAATCGCGCGGGCCGTCGATGGCGGCCATGCCGACGGTGCTGGCAGCGGGCGAGCCCGGCGTGAACACGCCGACACCCGACTTGTAGAGGCTGGCATCGTCGCCGAACGCTGCCTCCATATACTCCTTCTGATCCACCACGTGCAGGATGGCCTGGCGCATCTTAACGTTGTCGAACGGCGGCCACAGCTCGTTGAAGCGCAGGATCTCGATGCTGCCGAACCGCGTCATCGGCACGATCTTGACGCCCGCCGCCTGCTTCAGCACCGGCAGCAAGTCCGGGACTGGCACCTGCCACCAATCCTCCTCCCCGGTCTGGATCGCGCCGGCGCAGGTGGCCGGGTCGGTGATGATGTTCCATTCGACCCGGTCAAAATACACCGGCTTGCCGCCGGCGGTGAAATCCGGCGGCTCGTTCCGGGACGTATAGGCCTCGTTGCGCGCGTAGGCGGCGAGCACGCCGGGTTGCCAGTCGCTGCGCAGGAAGCGGAACGGGCCGGAGCCGGTGAAGTCGGTGATCTGGCTGAACGGGTCGGTCTGCGCCACGTGCTGCGGCATGATGAAGCAGACGTTGGCCGCCGCCTTGCCGAACGCCGTCGCCAGCAGTGGGAACGGCTTGGTGAGCTTGATGGCAAAACTCCGGTCGTCCGGCGCGGCCATGCTGTCGAGCTGCGTGGCAACACGTTGGCCGAAGGCGTCGCGCGCCATCCAGCGCTTGATTGAAGCGACGCAATCGATGCCACGCACGGGGGCACCGTCGTGGAACTTGAGGCCATCGCGCAGCCGAAAGCTCCAGGTCAGCTTGTCATCGGAGACATCGAAGCCCTGGCACATCTGCGGCTTCGCATTGAGTTGCGAGTCCACGCCGAACAGCGTGTCGTAGATCATGTAGCCGTGGTTGCGCGCCACGGTGGTGGTGGTCCAGATCGGGTCGGGGTTGGCGAGGTTGCCTTCGGGGATGAACTTCAGCACCCGCGCGTTCTGCGCCAGCGAAGGGCGCGGCAGCGCGGCGGCGGCCAGAGTGCCGGCAAGCAAGGTCCTGCGCTTCATCGGTTCCCCCTGTCCTGCCAGCGAAGGACGATGCGCCGTCAGTGGTCCTTGAGGATCTGGCTTAGGAACAGCTTAAGCCGGTCCGTCTTCGGGGCGTCGAACATCTGCGCCGGCGGCCCGGCCTCCACCACTTCGCCGCGGTCCATGAACACCACCCGATCGGCCACTTTCTTGGCGAACCCCATTTCGTGAGTTACGCAGACCATGGTCATGCCGTCCTCCGCCAGGCCGATCATGGTGTCCAGCACCTCCTTGATCATCTCCGGGTCGAGGGCCGAGGTCGGCTCGTCGAACAGCATGATCTTGGGCTTCATGCACAGCGCGCGGGCGATGGCGACGCGCTGCTGCTGGCCGCCGGACAGCTGGCCGGGGTATTTCTTGGCTTGCTCCGGGATCTTGACCCGGCGCAAATAGCTCATCGCCAACTCCTCCGCCTCCGCTTTCGGCATCTTGCGCACCCAAATCGGCGCCAAGGTGCAGTTCTCCAGGATGGTCAGGTGGGGGAACAGATTGAACGACTGGAACACCATGCCCACCTCACGGCGGATCGTATCCAACGCGCGCAGGTCGTCGGTCAGTTCCGTGCCATCCACTACGATGCGGCCTTCCTGGTGCGTCTCCAGCCGGTTGATGCAGCGGATCATGGTGGACTTGCCGGACCCGGAGGGGCCGCACACGACCACCCGCTCTTTCTGTCCCACCGTCAATGAGACGTCGCGCAGCACGTGCATGGCGCCGTACCACTTGTTGACCCGGTCCAGCATGATGGCGGGCGCCTGGTTGGACAAGGCTTGGTGAGACGGGGGCGAGGGCGACATCTGCATCGCAGCGCTCATGGTCGGGTCCTTTGCTAGCGGTTGCGGGCGCGGGCGAACTCACGCTCCAGGCCTCGGCTGTAGCGCGCCATGGTGTAGCAGAACACGAAGTAGATGGCGGCCAGAACGAGGTAGATTTCGGTGGAGTAGGCAGCCCAGATCGGCTCGCTCATGGCGACCTTGCCTGCGGCGGTCAAGTCATACAGGCCAATGATCAATACCAGGCTGGTGTCCTTGAAGAAGCCGATAAACGTGTTGACCAGCGGCGGGATCACCAGCCGCAGCGCTTGGGGAAGGATAATGAGGCCGGTCTTCTTCCAGTAGGACAAGCCTAACGCATCGGCAGCCTCCGCTTGGCCCTTGGGCAACGCCTGTAACCCGCCCCGCACCACCTCGGCCAAGTAGGCGCCGGTGAACAAGATGATCGCCACCTGCGCACGCAGCAGCTTATCGATGTCCAGCCCCTCCGGTAGAAACAGCGGCAACATCACGCTGGCCATAAACAGCAGCGAGATCAGCGGCACGCCGCGGATCAACTCGACATAGATCACGCAAAGCGCCTTGACGACCGGGACCTGCTTGGAGCGCCGGCCCAGCGCCACCAGGACTGATAACGGAAAGGCGAAGGCGACGCCGAAGGTCGCCAGGATCAGCGTCAGCGGCAGGCCGCCCCATTGGTCCTGCGAGACATAGGCCAAGCCCAACACCCCGCCCCACATCAGCACGGCAATCGTCGCGAGCACCGCCAGCCAGACGAGGATGAGTTCGCGGCGCCACATCCTGCGCCAGGCGGAGACGGCATACAGGCCGACGAACAGCACCACCACCAAGGCCGTGCGCCATTGCAGGTCGTAGGGATAGCGGCCGAACAGGATCAGCCGGTATTTCTCGTGCACAATCGCCCAGCATGCGCCCGTGCCCTGGGCCTGCTGGCAGGCGGTCGTGTTGGGCCCGGTCGCTCCCTGCGGCACCGACCAGACGGCATGCAACACGGCCCAACTGAACAGCGACACCGCCCAGTAGAGCATCAGGGCGCCGAACAGCACCGTGGCGATGCTGGATGGCACCGATTGGAACAGATTGGCGCGCAGCCAAGCCAACGGGCTGCCGGACGCGATGCGCGGACGCTCCCGCGTTGCAGCCGGCGTTGCCGCTTGGCCGGCGACCGAGGAGACCGGGTCGATCCCGGCAGATGCCAGATCGCTCACCGTCAACGCTCCACCAGCGCGACGCGCGTGTTGTACCAGTTCATAAACAGGCTAATCGACAGGCTGATGGCCAGGTAGACCGCCATGGCCAGCGCGATCGCCTCGATGGCTTGGCCGGTCTGGTTCAGCGTGGTTTGGTCCACCGACATCAGGTCTTGGTAGCCGATCGCAATCGCCAGCGAGCTGTTCTTGGTGAGGTTCAGGTATTGGCTGGTCATCGGCGGTATCACCACCCGCAACGCCTGCGGCAGCACCACGCGGCGCAGCACGGCGCCAGGCCGCAGGCCCAGCGCCCCGGCGGCCTCCCATTGGCCCTGCGCCACGGCCTGGATGCCGGAGCGGACGATCTCGGCGATGTAGGAGGCGGTGTAGATCACCAGCCCCAGGGTGAGGGCGGTGTATTCCGGGCTGATGGTGCCGCCGCCACGGAAATTGAAGCCGCCCTTGACCGGCATGTCCAGCGTGAATGGTGCCCCCAAAGCGGCCCAGACCAGCACAGGCAGGCCGACCAATAGCGCGATTGCTACCGGCCAAACTTTCGGGCGCACGCCCGTCTCGGCCTGCCGCTTGGCCGCCACGCGCGACCACGCGACGGTGCCCGCTATGGCAAGCAGGAAGGCAAGGACCGCCCAACTATGCGCCGCTTGCCAGTCCAGCAGCGGCACCTTGATCCCGCGATTGGACAGGAACACGCCCGGCAGCGGATGCGCTGCGTTGCGCACGGTCGGCAAGCCTTGCAGCACGCCATACCAGAACAGCAACTGCAGCAGCACGGGGATGTCGCGGATGACTTCGACATAGAGGGCGGCCAGCCGGGCCAACAGCCAGTTCTTGGAGAGCCGCGCGATCCCGATCAGCGTGCCCCAGATGGTCGCCAGCACAATCCCGATGATTGCCACTTTGAGCGTGTTGAGCACGCCGACCAGCAGGGCGTAGCCGTAGGTGTCAGCCGCCGGATTGTACGGGATCGGGCTTTCGCCGATCGGGATCCCCGCCATGCCGCCCAAGAAGCCGAACCCGGTGGCAATGTGGCGCGCGTCCAAGTTGCGGGCCGTGTTGCGCACCAGGTAGACGCCGATGGCGACCACCAGAGCGACCACGGCCGCCTGAGACACGACGCTGCGGAAGGTGGGGTCGGCCCAACTGAGCTGCATGCGCCGCTTTGGCGCAGCGCGGGCGGGCTGCAGCCGGGGGTCGAAGGTGGTTTCGGACATGCGGCAAGACCCCTGAGACAGACCACGCACGCGCCGCATGGGCGCATGGCTGCCATTCTGTGGCAGCGGGGCAGGAGATGCAACGCTGCTGTCACGGTAGGATCAGGCTCGGTCCGCCTGGTCTCAGGAATCCCGGGCGAGGGCCGGGCGTGGAGTTCGGTATGGTAGAGGGGCGGCGATTGCGCCTCCCCGTATTCGCTAGCGAATAAGGGCTACTTGGAGCGATCCGGGCCGGGCTATGCTGCTAGGGGGAAACCGAGGCAGGAAGGATCGTATGCCCTCTCCACCCAGCGCGATAATTCCGTCAGCCTGCGTCATCTCGGTCGAATCGAGCGTGAGCGATGCCGCGCGTCGTGTGATTTCGGACGGGCTTGACGCCTTCAACAAGGGCAAGGTCGGGTTTTGGGACGGAACGCCGCTCGCCGTGTTGGTGAGGCATTCGCAAACCGACGAACTGCTCGGCGGAGTTCTCGGCAGGACCTCTCTCGGCCTGGCGTTCTTCGACCTGGTCTACCTGCCGCAGGCGCTCAGGTCAGCCGGGCTCGGCAGAACGATCATGGAGACGGCCGAGCGTGAGGCCATACGGCGGGGCTGCCTAAGCGGCTTCTTGCTCACAATCAGCTTCCAGGCTCCTGAATTTTACAAAAGGCTGGGCTGGCAGGAGTTTGGCAGGATCGAGTGCCAACCTCCGGGCACGTCTCGTGTCTTTCTCAGGAAGTCCTTTGTCGCGTCCAGGCACTGACGCGACGCCCGTCAACCTCACCCTCTCGCAAGCGGGAGAGAACGCCGTGTCTAGAAGCGCCGCTCGAAGATGGTGATGGTATCGCCGGGCTCGACCACCGTGGAGCGGCCGACCTTGCCTTCCATCGCGTGCTTGCCCTCGTCGCGCACGATGGAAGCGTAGCTCTCCACCGCACGATAGGTGAAACCGCCGGCCACGGCCACCGCCGTCAACACAGTCATGCCCGGCTGATACGGGTACTGGCCGGGCTTATTCACCTCGCCCAAGACGAAGAACGGCCGGTAAGCCAGGATTTCGACCGAGACGCTCGGGTTCTTGAACAGGTTGCGCTGCTTCAAGTCGGTCTCGATCCGACTGGCAAGCTGGCCTGTCGTCAGTCCTTCGGCCTGAACGGTGCCCAATAGCGGCACGGCGATATTGCCGCTGTCGCTCAGCCGGAATTCACCCGTCAGCGTGTCTTCGCCAAAGGTGATGACGCGGACTTGGTCGCCGGCGCCAAGGTGGTAGGCCGTGTCGCTTGCAGCCGGTAGCGGCGGCAGGCCAGAGCCCGGCGCACAGGCCGATAAAGCCGCGCAAAGCAGCAGACCGGGCAGCCAGCGCGAGAACCCGGAGCAGCCGGGTAGACCAAAGCTTCTAATCACCGTTTCTCCACCGAGCTCACAGGCTCATTCCAGTTACACAAGTATGCAAGCAGGTGCCATGTCCGCTTGCATCAGCGCGATGAGAGTTGCAAACTTGCCACAGTCCGGGCCATTGCCGGGCCGGGAGAGGGCTTTGGCCACAAGTGCAAGCCGAGTTCGCCGGGGGGTTTGGCCAGTGTGGCGGCCCAGGCTTGGGCCAATCGGTCGACCGGCCGTACCGCAGGCGGACGGGTTGGGAGGCTGGCCAGGCCGCCAAAGCGCAACGCGACCGCCTCCCGGTAGGGGGCTGCCAACGCCTCCGTGCGCGAGTGATAGAGCCCGGCGGCACTGACCCAGTCGCCCGACTCGTGCTCGAGCGCCACCAGGAATCGGGCGGCGTAGTTGGCGTTGATCACCGGGTCAAACGCGTCATTCAAGGTGGCAAAGGCGTCGGGGTGCTGCAGCAAGTTCACCTGCATGCACCCGACGTCGATGGACTGGATGCCGGCCAGTTGCGCAGTCTCGACGTAGCTGACCGCATCCGACCGCGTCGGGAAGAACGTCCCCTTGGCATCGATGTCGATGGTCCAGGGCCAGGGCTGAACGCTGCCATTCTGCGGGTTCAGCCGGCCGCTCTCCACTCTGCCGATGGCCAGCAGGAATCCCGCCGGGATGGCATGCGACGTTTCCGCTGCGGCGATTGCCTGTTGGCAGGCGGTTTGCGGCGAGGCCAATGCCGCAGCGATCTGTGGCAACACCCGTGAGGCGCGCACGCGTCCGGCGTGCGCGCCTGTCGTCAGGGCGACCATCGCTGCAACCAGTGCGGCGCGCCACATCAAAGTGTGAAACGCAGGCTCAGCAAGAAGACCTGCCGATTATAACTCGTCAGCGAAACGAAGGTTTGGCCGGTCGAGAATCCTGACCCTCCTCCGAGTGCTGACCCGCCTCCAAAGGTTGGTCCCGCTCCGGTCGCTTGAATGATGGTCGATCCGTTCACCGAGTTGCCGCCCGTGCTCAAGTAGTAGTCGTATGTTCCCGTCAATCGCATGTTTCGGTTAAACAAATAGCTAAGGCTGGCGCCGAAATCGTAGATGGTTTGGCTTTGCGCGTTCACGAAGGAGGTGTCGATCGCATTCACCCGGCCCTGCAGCAGAATGTTGCGGCGATACTCATGATCCACCGTCAAGCCGCCTTGCGTCACCGTCACGCCGGACGTGGTCGTGCCGATCGAATCCTCGATGGTGCGGGTAATCTTGGCTGTCAGCGTGGTCAGTCCGCTTGGCGCCCAGATCACCACTCCTTGCGCCACCGGCGAGGTAATCTGCGAGTAGGCGCGATTGTTAAAGACCTGTAGATCATACCCTACTAGCAACAAAACCTGCAAGTTGGCCGAGAACGCATACTGGACGCCGCCGAGCGCCTCATAGTTCACCGAATCCGGCCGCGGAATGAGCGCCTGGGTGGGGGAAGGCGTGAACTGGCTAGCGATGTAGTGCGAATTCGTCGCCTGGATCACGAATACAAAACTGCGCTCCGGAATACGGCCAAACCGCACCGTGAGGCCGCCGGTGAAGTCATCACGATCACGGCTTTTTTGCGATACGGTACCGCCTTGGAAAATCACGTTGTCGAACCGGTAGCCCTGGTAATCGAAATTCGGCTGAACATTCCAATAGTTGAACTGGTTTACGTAGTTGAGCCGCAGATCAGTGACCTTAAAACCGAGTGGGGTCGTGATGGTGGCGCTGTTGATGTCGGTCGGATTCTCGTGTGCGTAGATTTCGCTGGCTGAGCCCGTCACGATGCCCTGGCCGATCTGGTAGGTGCCGCCGACCGAGCCGTTCCAGTCTGTATGGCTCTCCGCTTTCTGGTCTGTGTAGCGAAAGTCGTTCAGGCCGAAATTGGCGGCCAGTGAGTTGGTGCCGAAGTTCGAATTGATGAACACCTGCGGCGCGTTGTTGACGTAAAAGCTGCCGGTCGATGGCTGGGTGCCGAGAACGTTGGTGTCGTAACCGACGCCGGTGTCCAGTTGCGGCCGGATGTTGAACTCGCCGACCTGAATGCCCAACGGATCATATTCGTTGCGCGGCCGTGAGGGGATGACGAGGCCACGTAACGTGTCGTAGCCTGGAACAGTGGGAGAAAGATATTGGTCGAACGCCTGCGCACGGGCGAGGCCGGGCAGAAGGACACAACCCGCACCCAACAGGGCCAGGGTCGCACAGCGTAGCCGCATGCTCATGGCCCTCCCTAGCAGACCCGGGGCAGAAACTCCGGCCAAACCGCACCGCCACAGCAAAAAAGCTAGAGCGTTGCAAAACTGCCATTTTCCTGCGCCAGAACGCTGTCGCGCAGGCAATCAAGTTTTGCGATCGCCTGTGGAAGGCCAAATTCTCTTCGCGCGCGATCCAACCCGGCGGCCGCCAGCCCGCCGCGCAGGGCGCCATCCGCGGCCAAGCGCAGCAGCGCGGCCGCGATCGAAGCCGGGTCGGGTTCGGCCAGCGAGGCCGCATCGCCGGCGATCTCAGCCAGGCCGCCGCGCCCGGACGTAATCAGCGCGGCACCGCAGGCCATCGCCTCCAGCGCGGTGAGCCCGAACGGCTCGTTCCACCGGCTCGGCACCACCACGATCGCCGCCCGCGCCATCGCCTCCAACACCTGCGGATGCGGCAAATGGCCCCGCAACGTGACGCCCGCCGTGGCCGCGAGCGGGCGCAGGCCGGCGATGAATCGGGTGTCGGGCTGGCCCGGAGCAAAGCCGTCCGCACCCACCAGTTCGGCCCGCCAGCCAGGCAACGCGGGCAGCGCCTGGGCACAGGCCGCGATGAACAAGTCCGGCGCCTTGTCCGGCACCACACGGCCGGCAAACAGGATCAGACGCTCCCGCTCGGCCGCCGGGCAGGGCGGCGGCAGCCTGGAGAGGTCCAGCGCATTGTGGATGACGACGGGCGGGCGGCGGGGCGGCGGGGCGACGCCCTCAAGCAGGCAGCCCTGCAGGTAGTCCGACACGGTCACCACCCGCGCCAGCCGCCGCAGCAGACCGGAGCGGGCGGCGGCGGACCGGGCCCCCCGCATGTCGCGCGGGTCGTTGTGCAGGAACAGCGTCACGGGGCGGCGCAGCAGACGAGCGAGCCAGAGCGCCACGTCCGGCTTGTTGTGCACCTCGATCAGGCCCGGTGGGCGCCCCGCCAAGACGGTCGCGAGCCGGGCGGCGTAGCGCAGCGTGGGCGTGCCGGGCAGCCAGGGGGGAAGCGCCACCGGCAGGAACTCGATGCCGGGGAAGCCCGCCCCGCCATGCGGCGGGCCCACCACGACGGCCGGGTAGCGCGACTGGCCCGACGCCAGCCGCTGCACTACCATGGCGACCGCACCGGCCGACGCCGGGTCGAACCGCTCGCGGTGTGGCAGGATGATGGTGACCTGGGATGGCGAAGGCATGACGGGCTCAGGCTACTCCGGCACCTTCCGCCCGGCGAGGCAGCGCCTGCTGGTGATCAAGCTCGGTGCGCTGGGCGATTTCGTGCATGCGTTCCACGGCTTCGCGGCCATTCGCGCCTCCCGCCCAGGCAGCCATATCACCCTGCTCACCACCCGCCCGTTCCAGGCGCTGGCGCAAGCCTGCCCCTGGTTCGACCAGGTGGTGCTGGACGGGCGCGCGCCATGGTGGAACCTGCCGGAAGTCTGGCGCACGGTGCGCCGCCTCCGGCAGTACGACTTCGTCTACGACCTGCAGACCTCCCGGCGGACGGCGCGCTACTTCACTCTGGCAGGCCGGCCACCCTGGTCCGGCCATGTGCTGTCCTGCTCGCACCCGCACGGCAATCCCGGGCGCGACCAGATGCATACGGTGGAGCGCCAGCGCGAGCAGCTCCAAGCCGCCGGGATCACCGACTGGCCCGCGCCGGAACGGGCCTGGCTAAGCGGTCTGGGCCATCGCCACGGGGTGGCGCCGCCCTATGCATTGCTGATGCCCGGTGGGGCCGGCGTGGGCGCGGTCAAGCGCTGGCCGGTGGCGCGCTACGCCGCCGCGGCCGAGTGGCTGGCAGGGCGGGGGCTGACCCCCGTGGTGATCGGTGGGGAGCAGGAGGCCGCCATGGGCGCCGCCATCGCCGCTCGGACCGCAGCCGCGCGGGACCTCACCGGCCAGACCAGCATCCCCGACATCGCGGCCCTAGCGGAGGGAGCCAGCCTGGCGCTGGGCAACGACACCGGGCCGTTGCAGCTTGCTGCCGCGATGGGGGCGCCCACGGTGGTGCTGCTCTCCGTCGCCACGGTGGCGGCGCAGGCGGCGCCCCGCGGACCCCGGGGCGAGTGGGCCGCCGTGCTGCAGGCACCGGCGGTTGACGGTCTCGCCGTGGAGACCGTGCTGGCTACGCTTGCCGCAAGCCTACAGCCGCGTCCCGCGCCTCCGCCAAGCCCACCCCCAGCAGGAGAAAGAACCAGCCTCCGATCGGCAGCGAGTTGAGCGGGCTGGTGGAGGCGATCGGCCAAAGCTGCAGCAGGACGGCGATGAACAGGCCGATCTGCCGCGGCCCGGCCCGACGCAGCAGCCCCTCGCCCAGGCGCCGTAGCCAGGCCACGGCAAGGGCGGTGAACAGCACCAACCCCGGCAAACCAGCATCGGTGGCGGCCTGCAGGTAGAGGTTGTGGGGATGGGTCAGGCAGAGCGTGGCCGCGCTTGGGTCGGGGGCGGCCGGCTGGCCGGGCCAGTGCCAGGCCTGGAAGTAGCGCGGCTCGGGGCAGCCGGTGCGATAGCCGTCATAGCCGCGGCCCAGCCAAGGGTGCTGCTCGGCAATCGCCACCGCGCGCTCGGCAATCAGGCCATAGGGGCTCTCGGCGAAATGGCTCGTCTGGGCGCGGAACTTGGTCACCAGCCGGTAGAAGGTGGGCGGCGACACGACGGCGGAGGCGAACACCAGCGCCACGGCCGCCACCAGCGCCATCGCGGTGGGGACGCGCAATCGCTGCAGCAGCAACGCTGACAACAGCAGGCCGAGGGCCGCGAGCAGCAGCGGCATGCGCTGGCCGATCAGCACCATCACCAGCATGGCCCCCACCAGCAGCGCACCCCCGGCAAGCCAAGCGCCGCGCGCCATCAGCGTATCGGCCGGAGGCAGCAGCGCGGGGAACAGCATGCGGACGAAGGTGGGGGCGTCGCGCGGCTTGTCGAACGGGCCGGTGAGCTCGCCATCGCCCGAGCGGGGCATGCCGAACAGGTTGTGGCCGGTGATAAACTGCAGCAGCGTTTGCGCCGCCACATACAACGTCGCCAGGCCGAGGCTGCGATAGAACCACTGCCGCGCCGCCGCTGCGTGCAACACGGTTCGCTCGATCGCCGCAACGAACAGCAGGAAGCGCAGCGTCGCAGCCGCCTGCACCAGCCCGCCGCCGCCCTCGCCCGCGGCGTTGACGTTTACGGCGGTGCACAGGATCAGCCAACCCCACCAGGCGGCCGCCAGCCTCACCCAGCCTTGGCGCAACCATCCCCAGTCTCGCAGCACGGCGCAGCGGAGCAGGAAGCCGGCCGCCACCAGGTCAATGGCGATCTCGGATATTGCCCGCGCATGCAACAGGAACCAGGGCAACAGCAGCACCAGCAACAGGGCGGCCCGTTCGCCCCAACGCAGCCTCGATCGGGCGAATGCGGGGCCGGCCGGCTCATCGTTGGCATAGGTTGAGCTCATCGCCCTTGCCATATCCGCTGCGCCGGGTCTCGACGCAATCGTGCGGCGGCGAAGGCGGCGTTACTGCCTGGACCGGCTGGGCCACGGTGTCGCTCTCCACGTAGCCGGTGCGGTTGCCATACACCACCTGGCACCAGCCGCCGTTGCAGCCGACCACCTCCACCACGGTGTCGTTCGGGATCTCGTCACGTACGGCGTAGTTCCGGCCGGGGCCGATGCGGAACCAGGTGGTCCAGGTGATCTCCCCAGGGCTGGCTGCCGCGGGCAGCGCCGCTGTCAGCATCGTGATGGCAGCTATCAGCCCAAAAATCATGCAGCGAGGCATTTTCGTCTGTCCTGTTTAGTTGACACATCTTACCGTCAGCCATAGTTGACATTGGGGCAAGAGGTATTGGGGCAGTGGCCTCGGGAAACATGGCGATGTGATGCGAGGCGCCGCTTTGGCGCGGGAGGTTGCCGATGTCGATGCTGTCGTATGAGCGCAAATACCGGATCGCCGGCGGAACACTGGTCGGCGGCCGATTGTTCGACTTCTGGATCGGCGCGTTTTACGTCGGGTTCTTCGGCGTCACCACCATCGTATTTTCGCTGGTCGGCACCCTGCTGATCCTCTACGGCGCGGCGATTGGCCCCACCTGGCAGCCATTCGCCATCAGCATCAATCCGCCGCTGGTCAGCAACGGATTGCATTGGGCGCCACTGCGCGAGGGCGGGCTGTGGCAGCTCATCACCATCTGTGCCATCGGCGCGTTCTGCTCCTGGGCGCTGCGCCAAGTGGAGATCGCACGCAAGCTTGGCATGGGGCTGCATGTGCCGTTCGGCTTCGCGATGGCGATCTTCGCCTACGTGTCGCTGGTGGTGATCCGGCCGCTGCTGATGGGTGCGTGGGGCTATGGATTTCCCTATGGCATCATGAGCCATCTCGATTGGGTGTCCAACGTCGGCTACCAATATCTGCACTTCCACTATAACCCATTTCACATGCTGGCGGTGACGTTCTTCTTCACCACAACGCTGGCGCTGGCGCTGCATGGCGGCGAAATCCTGGCCGCCTACGCGCCCGGCGGCACCAAGACGGTGAAATACGGTGAGCACGAGAGCGTCTATTTCCGTGACACCATCGCCTACTCGATCGGCGAATTGGGCATCCACCGGCTGGGTTACTTCCTGGCGCTCAACGCCGGGTTCTGGAGTGCCGCCTGCATTCTCATTGCCGGGCCGTTCTGGACCCGCGGCTGGCCGTACTGGTTCGACTGGTACCTCAACATCCCGATCTGGTCGGCGAAGGGGTTCTGATCATGGCGCGCTACCACACGCTCTACACCGCCATTGTCCTTGACGGCCCGGTCGAGCGCGGCTTGCCGGAGCCGCCTGGCGCCCGTTACCGGCCTGGCCGCACGATCACCTCCACCTGGTTCGGCCGAATTGGCGAGCCGCAACTCGGGCCCACTTCGCTCGGCGTCACCGGGTTGCTCTCGGTGGTGTGCGGCTTCATCGCCTTCGAGATCATTGGCCTCAACATGTGGGCCCAGTGCGATTGGAACCTCGTCCGCTTCGCCAAGATGCTGCCGTTCCTATCGCTGAATCCGCCTTCGGCCAAGCAGGGGCTGACGCTGTTCCCGCCGCTGGACGATGGCGGCTGGTGGCTGATGGCCGGCTTCTTTCTTACCGCCTCGATCTTTCTGTGGTGGGCACGGATGTATCGCCGCGCCCGCGCCGTGGGCATCGGCACCCATATCCCCTGGGCCTTCGCGTCCGCGATCTGGCTGTATTTGGTGCTGGGCTTCATCCGGCCCATTCTGATGGGAAGCTGGTCCGAAGCGGTGCCATTCGGGATCGTGCCGCACCTGAACTGGACGGCCACGTTCTCGATGCGCTACGGCAACTTGTTCTATGACCCGTTTCACATGCTCTCCATCACGTTCCTCTACGGGTCGGTGCTGCTGTTCACCATGCATGGCGGCACCATCCTCGCGGTGACCAAGTTCGGCGGCGACCGCGAGACGCACGAGATCGTCAATCCCGGCACCGCGTCTGAGCGGGCGGGCCTGTTCTGGCGCTGGACGATGGGGTTCAACGCGAACTTCCAGTCGGTTCATCGCTGGATCTACTGGTTTGCCGTGCTCACCACGCTCACCGGCGGGATCGGCATCCTGCTCACCGGCACCGTGGTGGATAATTGGTACCTGTGGGGCGTAAAGCATGGCATCGCGCCCACTTACCCGCGGCTTTACCAAATCCCATCGCAACTACCGCCCGGCGTTGCTCCCAACGGCCCCATCGTGGGAGCGCTCTGATGTCTCTGCGCACGTTGTTCATCGGGGGCTTCGTGGTCGTCGCCTTGTTCCTGCTGTACATCCCGGACTGGCAGGTGCAGCCGATCCGGGGCCATGAGATCGGCTATCCATCGTCAATCCAGTTCGAGGACGTGCGGCTGGAGCGGGCGGCCAACAACCAGGCGCCGCCGCCGCTGCCGCCGGCCGCCGTCGGGGGGCCTTCCGCGACCGAAGCGTACAAGAACATCCATGTGCTCACCGATGTCAGCGCGGCGGAGTTCATGCGCACGCAGCAGGCGCTGACAGATTGGGTTTCCCCTAAGCAGGGTTGCGACTTCTGCCATGCCGGGCAGGACTATGCCTCCGACGCCAAGCCGACCAAGAAGGTCGCCGCCATCATGCTGCAGATGACGCGGCACATGAACGCCGATTGGAAAAGCCACGTGGCTCCGGCCGGGGTGACCTGCTACACCTGCCATCGCGGCCAGGTGCAGCCGGCGGAGATTTGGTACAAGAGCACGTCGCCGCCGATCCGTCCGATGGTCGACAAGCCGGAGAACTGGACCGAGGCGGCGGACACTGTGCTGAAGTTCTTCCCGGACGCTGGCTATCAGGAATACTTCCTGCAGAACCAGCCGATCCACGTGCAATCCACCACTGCGCTGCCGAGCCATAGCGTCAGTTCGTACATCGAGGCGGTGCGAATTTACGAGATGATGATGACGTATTCCGATGGCATCGGCGTCAACTGCGGCTATTGCCACAACTCGCGCGCGCTCGCCGACTGGTCGCAGAGCTCACCGTTCCGCTGGGCCGGTCAATCCGGGCTGAATTTGATCCAGGACATCAACCGTAACTTCATCCTGGTGGCGGACAACGCAATGCCATTGACACGGCAGCTGGTGGGCGAGACCGGCCTGCCCGTGCTGCCCGCTCGCGAAAGGGGGCTGCAGAACGGCAACGGCCTGGCTCTGTGCGCCACCTGCCATTATGGCGAGCCTAACCCCCTGAATGGCGTGAACATGGTCAATGCCTATCCCGCGCTCACGCCGGCAGCCGCCCGCCCGCCGTCTTAAGGGAGAAAGCTGATGCAACCCGGCGCCATCACCCAGCAGATCGACGTCGCCCAGCTCGCGTTGGTTATCTTCTTCCTATTCTTTCTCGGCCTGGTGTTCTACATCCGCCGCGAAGACAAGCGCGAAGGCTACCCGCTCGACGAACCAGGCCCGCAGATGCATCGCGGCCGCCTGGTTGGCTTTCCGGAGCCCCCACCGCCGAAGACGCTCTACCTGATGGAGGGCGGCACCACCGAGCTGCCGCACTACTTCAAGCAGCCGCCGGTCGAGGCGCGCTATACCGACCGCTTTGGCGGCGCCTCGCTCGAGCCGGTCGGCAACCCGCTGCTCTCAGCGCTCGGCCCGGCCGCATGGGTGATGCGGGTGGACGAACCGCTCAGGCTCGCCGGCGGCAAGCAGCAGCTTGTTCCGGCCCGCGCCGACGAGGAATGGTCGGTGCGCGAGGGGGAGACCGACCCGCGCGGCATGACGGTGTTCGACTCACGCTGGCACCCCGTAGGAACCGTCGCCGATTTCTGGGTAGATCGCTCGGCCAAGCTGCTGCGCTACTTGGAAGTCCAACTCGGCGGCGAAGCGCGCTCCGCCCGCCGCGTGCTGGTGCCGATCTACAGCGCCGACATCAAGCTCAAGGCGCGTGACATCCGCGTGGTGTCGCTGCGGAGCTGGCAATTCGAGGAAATCCCCGCCTTGTCGAACCCTGACATGATTACCGCCCGCGAGGAGGACCAGGTGAACGCCTATTTCGCCGGCGGCGCGTTCCATGCTGCGACCACTGGAAAGGCGATGAAGTCATGATCGGTGCAGCCCTGTTCCGCCCGTCGCGCTTGCCCGCGGTGCGGTTGCAGCCAGGCGAAGGCCTGGTGTGGCAGACCACGCCATCGTGGCGCCGCATCGTGCTGGATGTGTTCCATTTACGCACCGTGGTGTTGTATTTCGGCCTACTCCTGGTGGCCAACGGCGTCAGCGCGAAGGCCCAGCATATGAGTCGCGCCGCCACCCTCAGTGCCACATGGCCGCTGGTGGTGGCCATGCTGGTTGCGCTGCTCTGCATTATGGCGCTCGCGCACGCCACCTGGCGCAGCATCCACTACACCATCACCACCGACCGCATCGTGCTGCGCTATGGTGTGGCCCTGGCTGGAACGCTTTCCATCCCGCACCGTGCGATTGCCACCGTCAGCCTGCGGGTGCGGCCGGACCATACCGGGGACATCCCGCTGCGGTTGCGGCCCGGCCACCAGGTGAGTTTGCTGAAAACCTGGCCGTTGATACGGCCGTGGCGATTTAGAGCGGCGGAGCCGATGCTGCGAGGCGTTCCGCAGGCCGGCCTGGCGGCAACCGCCCTGGCCCGCAGCATCGCAGCCGCCAATCAGGCCCATCCCACTCCGGCCATGGCAGAAGCTGCGGACTGAGTTGCGGCCGTGGCGACGCGTGCGAGCACGGCCGAGTTCATCGCCGAGCAGGTAGCCGGCGCAGGAGCCGTGTCGTTGCGGAAGATGTTCGGCGAATATGCTCTGTTCTGCGACGGCAAGATGACGGCGCTGATCTGCGATGACCAGCTCTTCGTCAAGCCGACGGCTGCAGGCCGGAGCCATCTCGGTGACGTGGTGGAAGCCCCGCCGTATCGGGGAGCAAAGCCATGCTTCCTGGTCACGGGCGAGCGATGGGACGACAGGGAGTGGCTCAGCGAACTCATGCGCGTCTCGGCCGCAGAACTCCCGCTGCCAGTGAAACGGAGGAGCAAGCAAGCTAAGGCCGGTACTCCCCGCCGTTCACGTGCAGCGTCTGCCCGGTGATCATGCTGGAGGCATCCGTCATCAGGAACGCGGCCATGTCCGCGATGTCTTCCGGCTCTGCCATGCGCCCCAGCGGGATCGCTGCGGAGCGCTCGGCAATCTGGGCTTCGGACAAGCCGAAGCGCGGCTGGCGCGTGTTGGTCAGGCCCGGTGCGATGGCATTGACCCGGATGCGATGCGGCGCCAACTCCACTGCCATCGCCCGCGTCATGGCGACGATGCCGCCTTTGCTGGCAGCGTAATGCACCGCGCGCGGCGTGCCCTGGATGGCGGAAGAGGCGAGGTTGATCACCGAACCACCCGCGCCGCCGGCAATCATCAGCTTGGCCGCAGCCAGCGTGGCGAAACAGGTGCCTTTGAGGTTCACATCCAGCACCGGGTCCCAATCCGCCTCGCACATCTGCAGGAAGTCGACCCGTGGAAAAATCCCGGCATTGTTCACCAGCACGTCGAGCCGGCCGTAGGCGGCACGCACCGCCGCCATCATGGCCTCGATCTCCGCCACCTGGCCCATATCGGCCCGCATCGTCATTGCCGTGCCGCCAGCGGCCACGATCTGCGCCGCCAGCGCGTCCGCGTCTGCTTGCTCCTCGATGTAGTTCACCACCACCGCAAGGCCCAGGGCCGCGGCCTTTGCCGCGATGGCACGGCCGATCCCGCGCTGCGCCCCCGTGACCAGGGCGACGCGATTAGGCATAGGTGGCGCGATACATGGCCTGGAGATGCCCCGAGACCGTCGTGGGCGCGTAACGCGGTGCCTCGCCAGCGGCGACGCAACCCGGCAGCACCGAGACGGTATGCTGCGGATTGCCCTCAAAGAAAAACGGCATGGAGTAGCGGTCCCGCCCCGAGCGGTTGACCACACGGTGCAGCGTGGAGCGGTAGCGGTCATTGGTCCAGCGCGCGAACATGTCGCCGATGTTGACCACGAAGGTGCCGGGGACCGGCGGCGCGTCCAGCCATTCGCCGCCCACTTGAACCTGCAGCCCGCCGGCTGCGTCCTGCCATAGCAAGGTCAGGCATCCCCAGTCGGTGTGTGCGCCGCAGCCCTTCTCGCCGGGCTGCGGATTGGGCGGCTGCGGCGGATAGTGCAGCAGCCGCAGCACGGCCATTGGCTCGCGGCAGAACGCGTCGAAATGGTGCGCAGGCAGGTCGAGCGAGCGGGCCATGGCTTGCATCAGCCGAACCGTCACTGTGGTCAGGGCGGTGAAGTAGGCCTGCATTGCCGGGCGGAACGCGGGCAGGCCGCCGGGCCATTGGTTCGGCCCCTGGTTGAACAGCCCGGCACGCACGTTCGGATGGTCCTCCGCCAGGTCGTTGCCGACGTAGAAGCCTTCCTTCAGGTCGGGCGGCGCGCCCGCCTCCAGGCGTTGCGCCTGCAGCGGCTCGTAGCCGCGGTTGCAGCGCGAATGCTGCAGCGAGACGGCAAGGCGCTGCTCCAGCGGCTGCGCGAAGAAGGCATGCATCTGGGCCACTGCCGCGGCCAGCAGTGGTTCCGACACGGCCGCGCCGCTGAGATAGAAGAAGCCGATGCCCTCGCAAGCCGCGCGCAATGCCGCCGCGTTATCGCCCCGGTCCAGCGCGGCAGCGTCGAACACAGGAAGGTCCATGGCTAAGCCTCCAGGAGCTGTTGGGGTTGATAGCTGCGCATCTTGCCCGGGTTCAGCAGCGCGAACGGGTCCATCGCCGCCTTCATCGCCGGCTGGCCGTCGCCCACCCGCTTGTGCCCGGCGCCATCCTCCAAGGTGTAGAAGTGCGGGTTGGCGATCAGGATGCCATGGGCTTCGTGATAGGCCACGATCTCCGCCATTCGGGCCGCCGTGGTGTAGCGCACCACCGGCAAGGCGCTGCACGTCACCATGCCGCCGGCGCGGATCACTTCGAGGTGCATCATCAGTTCGTCTCTGAAGGCGGCGCGCATCTGGGCCACCAGATCGAGCGCGCGGGCTGCCGGGTAGAGGCATTGCAGATAGGTGAATGCTTTGTCCTGCCGCAGCGCGTGCAGGGTGGTGTGGTTCCAGGTGTATTCGTAGATCGGGGTATTGTCCGTGTCGTCCGCGGGGCGGCGCACCACCTCGCGGCCGCCGTGCTCGCGCAGCAGGTCGCTCCAGCCGGTCAGCCCATGCCGGGCCACCATGGCAAGCACCGCATGCGCGCTGTCCGGCAGGTCAAGCCCGCGGAACATGGCCGGCAGCGGCGCCTCCACCACGGTCGCCAGCTTTTTGGCGATGCCGTCCGCGTGGCCGAGCGCCAGGCCGAACCGCGCCGCCTGCCCGAAGTCGTCGAACAGCGCCACCAGGTCCATCCAGGGCTGCACCGGCGCCATGCCGATGGTCAGCGCGGTGATGATCCCGGTGGTGCCGTAGGCATGGTTCACGCCGGAGACGGCATCGCCGGTGAGTTCCACCAGCCGCGGCTGCTCCTCGCAGGAGACCACGCGGGCGGCCAGCACGTTGCCGCGGTCGCGCAGACCGCCCCAGCTGATCGACCCGGCGCCGCCGCTGCCGCCGGCCACGAACCCGCCGATGGTGGCGGTGCGCTTGGTCGAGGGATGCATCCGTAGTTCCCAACCCTGCGGGCGGATGGCGGCATCGATGTCGATCAGCTTGCGGCCTGGTTCCACGGCCAATGCGCCGTCCTCCAGGCCGAGGATGCGGTCCATCCCCGTCATGTCCAGCACCACGCCGCCCTGCAGCGGCACCGCCTGGCCGTAATTGCCGGTGCCGCCGCCGCGCACGGTCAGCGGTACGCGCCAGCGGGCGCAGAGTGCGGCGGCCGCCACCACCTCCGCCTCGTTACGCGGGCAGACCACGAGGTCGGCCGACTTGCGGTTGAGCTGCTCCTTGAGGATCGGGCTGTACCAGAAGAAGTCCCGGCTTTTCTGCCGCACCAGCGCCGGGTCGGCGATGGTGGGGATGGCGCCCAACTCGGCGGCGAAGCGGGTCCAATCGGTCATGGCGTGCTCTTGGCGGTCTGCGCCGGCGACGCAGGTTTCATGCCACGGGGAGGTGCAGGCAAGACCCGGCATGTCGCAGGGTGACGGTGATGATGCGCTGGTCGATGAGCCGCTCGTCGGCGGGGAGCAGCCCGGTGCCGCTGTTCACCGGGAAGGCCGGGAACGCGCCTGCCGCCAGCGACAGCCGCAGCCGGCTGCCGGCCGCGATGCAGGCGCAGATTGCGCGCAGGTCCAGCTCCACCGGGCCCGCCTGGCTGACCCGGCGGTAGCCGCTGGCGAGTTCGTAGGCACCGCCCGCCGCGGGCAGTTCGCTCAGCACGGCGTGGAGGTCGAAACTCGGCGCATCGGCCGCCGCCTGCAGCGTGGCACGGACCGGGCCGGCGAGATGCAGGTCCTGCTCGAGCGGCGCGGTGGTGAAGGTCAACACGTCGCTGCGGGTGTCGATCTGGGTGCGGTCGAGCGGGCCGGCGGGGTGGCCGCTATGGCCGCCGAGCGACGGGGTCGGGCGCCACGGGTCGTAGACGATCATGTCGCACCGGTCGCTGCTGCTGTGGCCGGGTTGCAGGCGGCCATCCGCCTGCGTGGTGCCGGCGCGGCCGGAGCTGGCCAGGCTCCAGGTCTGGCCGGGTCCGCCGGGCCAGTGGTCGAAACTGCGCCAGCTGCCGCCGAGTTCGAACAGGCTGACCGGGGGCTGGCCGCCGGGCCAGGTGGGGGCGCCCTTCAGCCAGTGGTCAAACCAGCGGATCTGCAGCACGTCGATGCCGCTTTCCGCCGCCGCGCCGAAATCCCGCTCGCCGACGTGGCGGCTCCAGGGGATGTGCGCCCAGGGGCCGATCACCAGCGCTTGGGTCGCCACGGCGCGTTCGCTGAGCGCGGTGTAGCTGCGGAGCGTGCCGGTCAGCAGCGAATCGTACCAGCCGCCGATATGGAGCGCCGGGATGTCGATGCCGCAGGCGACGGCGGCCGGTGAAATCCGTGCCCAGTATTCCGAGCCGGCGGGTTCGGTGAGCCAGCTCAGGTAGTGGCCGTGCTCTCCCAGCAGAGCGGCGACCGGCGGGTGGCATGGCGTTGCGGTGGCGAACGGGGCTGAGCGCGCGGCGGCATGGATCGCCTCCAGCGCGGCCACGTCGGCGGTGCGGCGGACGGTTTCCAGCGCCAGTTGGCAGCCCCAGCCGAAACCTTGCTGCAGGCGGAAGGCGTCGCCCTCATAGGCAAAATCGTTGCGCACGTCCCAGGCGGCCATGGCGGGCGCGATTGCGTTGAGTGCGGGCGGGCGGCGGGACGCGGCGAAGAGCTGCGTCATGCCCTGGTAGGAGAAGCCATACATTCCAACCATGCCCGATGAGCCCGGCAGGGCAGCCGCCCAGGCCACCGCGTCCGCTCCGTCGCTGGCTTCGTGCTGCCAGAGCGCAAAGCTGCCTTCCGATGTGCCGCGCCCGCGCACGTCCTGGATCACCACCAGGTAACCCTGCGCCGCGTACCAGGCCGGGTGCGCGTAGACCACGGTGGAGGCAATGGCGCGGCCGTAGGGTTGGCGCATTAGGAGGACGGGCCAGGGGCCTTGCCCGGCCGGGCGCCAGACGTCGGCGTCCAGCCGGGTGCCGTCCCGGGTGCGCATGCTGGCTGTGGTCCGCGCTGCCTCTGTCATGCCGCTCTCCTGACCAACCGCCTCGGCGGGAGTCATGCAGCCTGGGGCCGTGCGCGACAAGGCGGCCCGGTCGAAGGCCGCGTGATGGAGCGCGGCTGGTGCTGCGGCAGTGACGATTTGTGCTTTTAGCGGCTACAATCACGCGTCCTCGCGGGCGCAGCGACGCGATTTCGGCGGTGTTTCGGGACCGGGATCGCCGCGCCTCCGGCTCGCGATGACTTACCCCGATTCTCTCGGGTGACGAATGGGAGCGGGCGGGTCGCTGGGTTTCGGCGATTGGGCGGCCAGGGCGGGGAGTTTAGCGATCGCGAGGCCCAGGTCGCGGCAGATGCGGCGCACGACCTCTTCCACCGGAAGGGTTAGGATGTCCTCGGCCAGGGTGGGGTCGTCGAGCCGCTCGTACAGGTCGTCGAACAGGCGTTCGGCGGCCTCGCCGTCGGACTCTTGACGGATTCTGTCGGCGACGCCGCGGGCGACCTGGCGGCGCACCAGCGCGGGGCGGTCGTCGGCTTTGCCGGGGCGGGGCCAGCCGGTCTGCAGGCGGCGGCGCAGGGCGACGGTGCGGCGGACCGCGCGGGAGAGGCGGTCGTGGGCGCGGGAGAGGCTTTCGGTGCGCGGCACGGTGTGCGCCATGACGGCTTCGGCCGCGTCGAGGCTGTGGCCGATGGCGGCCGCCTCGTCCAGCGAGGCGGGGGTGGTGCCGGGTTCGGGCAGCCAGGCGGCGGCGACGTCGGCCATCGCCTGATCGATCTCCATCATGCGCGTGACCACGCGCGTGGCGCGCAAGCCGAGGGTGGTGAGTTCGGCGAGGGCGGTCTCAAGATCGGGGGTGGCGGCCGTGGTGTCCATGGGCGGGGAGTTAGCATGGCGGCGGGGGACAGTTTCAAGCGGCACGTGGTGGGGGTCCCGGCGGGGTGGACGATGTTTGCGGGGCTGGATTGCCGCGTCTTCGGCTCGCAATCCCTACGGTGGGGTCGGGGTGCGCAGGTTGAGGCGCGTGGCGCCGGTGCATCCCTACTCCGTGGCTCGGTTCAGCATCGCCTCGAATGCGGCGAAGATCTTTGGCACCGCGCGATGCTTGGCGGGGAACTCCGACGCCTCGTCGCGCAGATGCACCAGCATGGTGGCATTGGCCTCGAACACCAGCACCCGGCCGTCCGGCAGCAAGCTGTAGTCGATGCCAGCGAAATCGAGATCGAGCCGCTGCCCGATCGCCTCCAGCGCCGTCATGGCACGGGCGCCAAGGGACGCGGTTGGACGGTCGAGGAAGCAGCGCTCCTCCTCGCGCTTCCACGGCGCTGCCAGCATGTCGGCGGTCGCGTAGTGCACCAGCCAATGGGCCGAAATCGCCAGATGGTAGGCAAATGGCTGCCGGTCGATAAAAATGGTGCGGTATTTGCGCCAATACCCGTCAATCGATTGGAAGTGGCGGAAGGCGATCGCGTAGTAAGCGTCCGCCGGGTCGGGGGGGAGCTGTTCGAGCTGGTCGGCGGTCTGCACCAGGGTCATGCCCTGGCCGCCATGCCCCACGATCGGGCGCAGCAGGACGGGGCAGGTGAGCCCGTGCTCGAACAACCGCGCAGCCAGCCCCGGCGCATGCAGCTGCTCGCGCGTCAGCCGGACGACGGGCGGCACCACCACGTCCGGGATGCCGGCCAGCAAGTGCGGGAGCAGGTCCCGCCGGGTGCGCGCCACGGCGTCCGGAGGGTTCAGCACCGGGTGGCGGGCGTGGAAACGGGCCAGCCGCGCTTGCGAGGCCGGCATCACGTCGGCGTTGCCGATGCCGTTGAAGGCGACGTCGTAGGGTGGCAGGGCGTCCGCCTGCGCGTCGGTCGCGTATTCCACATGCCAGGTGATCCGCGTCGTCGTCTCGGCCGGCAGCAAGTCATCCAGCGGCACGTTGCCCTTGGAACTCGCCAGCACGAGCACGGTGCGGCGGTGGCCGCCGCTCGCGCGATCCATGATCGGCTGCTGTGGGCAGGGCACCCTCGCCCGCAACTCCTGCGCCTCCGCCAGGCGGCCCTCCCCTTCCAGGATGCCCACCATGTTGATATTGGCGACGGAAATGTCGGGCTGGATTGCCAAGGCCCGGCGATAGAGTTCGGCCGCTTCGGCGACCTGGTCCGCCGCGGTGTGGAGCGTGGCGAGATTGCACAGCGCCGGCAGGTAATCCGGCCGCAAGGCGAGCGCTTGCCGGTAGTGGTGGGTGGCGTCGTCCACCAGGCGCTGCCGCTGCAGGGCATGGCCGAGCGCGAAATGTAGCTCGGCCTCGCCTGGCATCGCCGCCAACGCGTGGCGATAGGTGACGATCGCCTCATCGAGCCGGTCGCGGGCTTGCAGCGCCTGGCCCAAGGTTAGGGCGGCGTGGAGATTGGCCGGGTCGGCCGCCAGCGCGCGGCGGAACAGGTCCATCGCCTCTTCCCCATCGGCGAGCAGCGCGAGGTTGTGGAGTGCTATGGCATTGTCTGGCTGAATCGTGAGGATCAGCCGGTAGATGCCTGCGGCGTCGCTCAGCTTTCCCCCGTTATGGTGGTCCACCGCCATGGCGAGCGCTTGCCGGATGGTCGTCATGGCCGGGCCGCTGCTAATTCGGCCCGCACGGTCGCCAGCACGGAGGCCCAATCGCCCGGCGCGGGCTGGCGGAATTGACGCAGGCTGGGATACCAGGGGCTGTCATGCCGGCCGAGGCCCCAGCGCCAGCACGGGTCGTGCCGGTTGAGCAGCCAGATCGGCTTGCCCAGGGCGCCGGCCAAGTGCGCCACCGCGGTGTCCACGCTCACCACCAGGTCGAGCCCGGCGATCAGGGCGGCGGTGGCGGCGAAGTCGGTCAGCTTCCCGGTCCAGTCGTGCATGGCGAAGGGCGGCGTTGCCTCCTTTTGCAGCGACACGAAGGTGACGCCCGGGATATCGTGCAGAGCAGGAATTTGGTCGGACGGGATCGACCGGCGCGCGTCGGCGCGGAAGTGGGGGTTGCCGGCCCAGGCGAGCCCAACCCGCAAGCCGGGTAGGCTCGCCAGCCTTGCGCGCCAGCCGGCGAGCTCGGTTGGATCGGGCGTGAGGTAGGGCGCGGCGGGGATGGTGGCGAGGGTGGTGCCGAGCAGCCCGGGCAGGCTCATCAGCGAGGCGTGGCAGTCGACATCCGGCACCTCGCTGAGGTCCTGGCAGACGGCGGTGACGCCGGGCATGCGGGCCAGCAAGCGCCGCAGCGAGGGCGGGACCAGCAGAACCGTCCGGCTGGCCGCGGCGATGCCGGGGATGAAGCGGGCCATTTGAATACTGTCGCCGCAGCCCTGCTCGGCATGCAGCAGCAGCGAACCCCCGCCGACGGCGGCGCCATCCCATTCCGGCTGGGCGAAGCTGTGCGGCGGAGCATAGCCGCGGCGGCGCCAGCGCCAGGCGAACCCCTCCCAGCCCTCGGGGTAACGGCCGTCCAGCAGATGCAGCAGGCCGCGATGGTAGCGCGCGTCGGCATGGCCGGGGTCGATGGCAAGCGCCGCGTCGTAACTCGCTTCGGCCGCCGCCACCTGCCCGGCGGCGGCGAGGGCGTGAGCGCGGGTGCAATGCCCGTCGGCATGCCCTGGGGCGCGACAGATGGCTTGGCCGGCGGCGGCAATCGCCTCGGCGGCGCGGCCAACATCGCGCAGCAGCTTGGCGAGGTTGGTCCAGATCACCGGGTCCGCCGGGTCAAGCGCGAGGGCGGCGCGGTAGTGCCGCTCGGCGGATTCCGCGTCGCCCAGCTCGGCGGCCAGCAAGGCCACGGCATTGTGGGCGGTGGCACTCTGCGGCCCGGCGGCGTTGGCCTGGCGCAGCGCCTCCGCCGCCTCCGCCCGGCGGCCGAGCCGGAGCAATGTGACGCCTAACAAGGCCACGATGTCCGCCGCGTCTGGCGCGCTCTGGGCAGCGGCGCGCAGGGGCGCCTCCGCCGTTTCCGGCTTGCCCAACCGCAGGCGCACGGCGCCGAGGTTATGGCCGGTCGCGGCGTTGGCCGGGTCGAGCTCGGCCGCGCGGGCGAGACAGGTCTCGGCCCATTCGAGTTTCTGCGCCGCGACGCAGACCGTGCCGAGATTGTGATGGGTGAGCGCTGCCTCTGGCCGCAGCGCCACCAGGCCGGCGAAGGCGACGATGGCGCCCTCAGTGTCCCCGGCTTGGAAGGCCGCGGCGCCTAAGGCGTGCAGCTCCTCCTGGTAGTGCGGGAAGCGCTGCCGCAGCGCCGCCAGGATGAGCGACGCGATGGCCACTCGCCCGCCGCGCTGATGCGTCAAAGCGTCGGCCAGCAGCCGAGCCGGCTCCCCTGCCTGCGAGTCTGCGTTTTGCATGCGGCCAATGTGGCTGGCAGAGGTTTGCCGAGGGTTAACGGCGCGACGGGAACCGCGGTAGGCTGCGCCACGATCACAGTGCGCAGGCCGAGCTGCGCGGGTTGACAATGCGCCGGCGAAGGGAGGGATGCGGATGTCTGACGAGGGCCACCATCGCGGAGCGTTGATCGAGACGGCCCAATTGGAGCTCGACCGGGCGCATCAGGCTGCGCGGACCCTGAGCGCGGGGGATATCCGCCGCGGGCTGGACATCGCGCTGATCTCGCTGCGCGATGCGGAGCCGGACGGTCTGCTGCAGTCGTGTATCGAACGCCTGGAGCAGGCGCTGGCATCGCTGGACGCCGGCAAGCTGTCTGTGGTGGGGACCCTGATCGAGCAGGTTCGAAAGGATCTGGAAGCGGTGTAGTTCTGATACCAAGGCGCGCTGGTGCCTCGGAGAATTCACGAAAGCTCGGTAGCCCAGACGAACGGATCGGTTTGAACTCGCGGCCGTATTCAAGGGAGTACGATTGTGGGACTGCAAACACACCAGTTTGGCCCGAACAAGCGGATCACCGCGCATTTGCTCAGCCAAGTCGGCCAAGTCTCCGCCGGCCATGACGCCACGGCCGCGCAGATGGCGCAGGCCAACGCGGTGGCGACGATCTATGCCGACTTCATCAGCCGGGCGAGTTTCAGCCTCCATGTCGCGATCTACGACTTCAGACTGACCGGCCAAGCCGCCGAGACCATGGTCGGCGCCCTCAACGAGCGCGCCAAGGCCGGGGTGGATGTGCGGATCGCCTATAATCACGCCCGCAAGGAGCGCAGCCCGGAGGTGTTCGCCGCCCTGGGCGACGACCCGGCGCCGCTCGGCAACGACGCCTTCATGAAGACAATCGACCCGGCGGTGCTGCGCAAAGGCCTGCAGGATACCGCTGAACTCGAGCCGCCGGTGCAGGACGAGCCGATCGACCCGGGCTCGCACCTGATGCACAGCAAATACATCGTGCGCGACGGCACCCTGCCGAGTGCGGCGGTGCTGATGGGCTCGACCAATTTCACCAACGATGCCTGGTCGCTGCAGGACAACAACATTGTCACGTTCGAGCAGGCGCCGGAGCTTGCCCGCTTCTACAGCAACGACTTCGGCGAGATGTGGGACAGCGGCACGATCGCCAACTCCGGCCGCGACGACACGGGCACGGTGAGCGTCGACGGCATTCCGGTTGCGGTGGCATTCTCCCCGGGGCAGGGGCGGCAGATCGACACCGATATCGCCTCGGCGATCGGTACCGCGCAGGACCGGTTGCTGGTGGCGTCCATGGTGATCTCCTCCGGCGCGGTGCTGGGCGCGCTGGTGGACCGGGCGCATCGGGTGGCGGAGTTCGGCGGCGTGTTCGACGGGCCGCAGATGGCGGGCGTGATGAGGGATTGGGCGCGGGCCGGCCAGCCCGCCGAGGGCAAGCCGCGCGGCCGGCAAAGCGGGAGCCGGGCGGCGCTGGGCCAGGTGCGGGGAGCGGCCGATTCCGGCAAGGCGCAGTTGTTCGCCGCGGTGGCGCCGCTGCTGCATGCCAAGCAGTCCGAGCCCTACGGTGCCAAGACGCCGCACAACTTCATGCACGACAAGCTGGCGGTGTGCGACAACACGGTCGTCACCGGCAGCTTCAACTTTTCCAGCAACGCCACCCGCAACGCGGAGAACGTTGTGATGATCAAGAGCCAGGAGGTGGCGGACGTCTACGCCGCCTATGTCGAGCAGCTCGAGAAACTCTATCCGCAGATGGGCTTGCCGGCGGAGCGATAGGAGCGGCCGCGGCCGGCACAGGGGAGGCCGCCACTTGGATTCTGCCATGTGACGGTCCAACTCCCTGCCGCTACGCGACGCGACGATGGCGCCGCATCGCGTTAGAGAGGCTGTTTCACGCTTCAGGTTGAGCCAACCTGAAGCGCTCAGGCTCTAGCGCCGGTCAGACCACGCGTATCCGTTGCAGGCATCGACGACGCCAGCGATACCGTCGTTGCAGTCGAGGGCGGGTGGCGCCTTTGCCACCATCGGGCCTGCGATACGGTAGGGGGTCTCGTTGAAGCTGCTGGCGGACTGGCGGTCCATCCCGGCGCAGCCACTGACCGCAACCGCTGCAGCGAGGACCATTGCCGTCAACAGGGGGCTGCGCCGATGAGCCATCGGGGCTCTCTGCGCCTGGAAAAAATGCAACATAATTAAACTCCGATCCGATTTTGTTGCTCTGCACATACGTGCTCGGCCGGCCCAGCATCAGTAGCGCAAGGCTGGACACGCCGTTGCAGATTTGGAACGCTGCGGCGGCAATGGACCTCAACCAGCTCCGCGCCTTCGTCCAGGTGGCCGAACTGCGCAGCATTTCGGCGTCGGCGCGGGCGATCGGCGCTCCCAAGTCCACCATCAGCCGTGAGTTGGCGCGGCTGGAAGCAGCGGTTGGCAGCGCGCTTGTCGAACGCTCGACGCGCCGGCTGCGTCTGACCGACGCCGGGCAGCTTTTGCTTCCCCATGCGGTGCGGATCATGAGTGAAGTGGACGAAGCTGAGGCTGCGTTGGGCCGCTTTGCCGGCACGCCGCGAGGCACGTTGCGGGTCAGCGCGCCTTATGCCTTCGCGCTGGGTGCCGTCACCCCCATGCTGCCCGGCTTCCTGGCGCAATACCCAGACGTGGACGTGGTGTTGGAACGCGACGCGAGCTGGACCGAGATATCAATGGGGAACGCCGATCTCATCATCCGCATCTCGCCGCTGCCTGACACGTCGATGGTGGGGCGCCGCATCGCCACGGTGGAACTCTGGACCTGCGCCAGCCCTGGCTACTTGGCCGCGCGTGGCGCGCCTGCCGACTTGGCCGGGCTTGCGGGACACGACATCGTCGGGCTGGTCGGCCCCGAGGTCAGATGGTCGTTTCGCAACGCCGCCGGCCGGATGGAGGACGTGGTTGTCCACGCCCGCTCCGTGCTGCCGGACCCGGCGTTGATCCAGGGCGCCCTGGCCAGCGGCGCGGGCATTGGACAGTTGCCGGATTACATGGCCGCCGAAGCGATCGGACGGGGCGAACTGACGCGCATTCTCGGCGATCTTGGGCCGGCGACGTCCGACGCGTTTGCGCTTTACCCCAGTCATCGCGGCCTCTCCATCAAGGCCCGCGTGTTCATTGACGCGCTGGTGGCGTCTGTCGCGAGCCGGCGGACGCTGTTCGACCAGGCCGCAAGCGGCTGAGCCGGTGCGGCGCCTGCGACAGCAGCTTCCACCGCCCGCGGGCTCCGCGGTAGTCTGCCGCCATGGACATGCACATCGATTCGCCGCTCTCCGCGCTTGACCGCATCGCCCCGATCTCGCGCCAGATTTGGGACGCCAAATACCGCCTGAAGGCGGCGGACGGCACGCCCATCGACCGCAGCATCGAGGAGAGCTGGCGCCGAGTCGCGCGGGCGCTGGCAGCGGCGGAGGCCGAGCCGGCGCGGTGGGAGCCCGCGTTCTATCGCGCGCTGGAGGATTTCCGCTTCCTCCCGGCCGGCCGTATCCTCTCCGGCGCCGGCACGGCGCGGCGGGTGACGCTGTTCAACTGTTTTGTGATGGGCGAGATCGGCGACGACCTCGGCAGCATCTTCGCCAACCTGCGCGAGGCGGCGCTCACGATGCAGCAGGGCGGCGGCATCGGTTACGATTTCAGTACGTTGCGGCCGAAAGGTGCGCCGGTGCAGGGCGTCGGCGCCGATGCCTCCGGCCCGCTCTCGTTCATGGACGTTTGGGACGCGATGTGCCGCACCATCATGTCCGCAGGCGCCCGGCGCGGCGCCATGATGGCGGTGATGCGCTGCGACCATCCGGACATCGAGGCGTTCATCGCCGCCAAGCGTGAGCCCGGCCGGCTGCGCAACTTCAACCTCTCGGTGTTGGCGACCGACCCATTCATGGCCGCGGTGGCGGCCGATGCCGAGTGGCCGCTGGTGTTTGCCGGGCGCACCTATAAAGTGTTGCAAGCCCGGGCGCTGTTCGACAGCATTACCCGCGCCACCTACGATTATGCCGAACCCGGCGTAATCTTCATCGACCGGATCAACGCGCGGAACAATCTTCACTATTGCGAGACCATTCACGCCACCAATCCCTGTGGCGAGCAGCCGCTGCCGCCCTATGGCGCCTGCTTGCTCGGCTCGGTGAACCTGGCGCGGCTGGTGCAGAACCCGTTCACCCCGGGCGCCCGCCTGGACGAAGCGGAGTTGGCGGAGCTAGTGACCGTCGCCATCCGCATGATGGACAACACCATCGACGTCTCCGGTTTTCCGCTGGAGGAACAGCGGCAGGAAGCGCTGGCCAAGCGGCGGGTCGGGTTGGGGATGACCGGCCTGGCGGACGCGCTGGCCATGGTGGGGCTGCGCTACGGCTCGCCCGCGGCGGCCGCGCGGGCCGGGGAGTGGGCGCGGCAGATCAACCGGGCCGCGTATGTCACCTCCGCGCATCTGGCGCAGGAGAAGGGTGCTTTCCCGCTGTATGACCGTGACGCCTACCTCGCCGGCGAGACCATCGGCGAGCTGGACGCGGAGGTGCGCGGGCTGATCGCCGAGCACGGCATCCGCAATGCGCTGCTGACCTCCGTGGCGCCCACGGGCACGATTTCGCTGGTGGCCGACAACGTCTCTTCGGGCGTGGAGCCGGTGTTCGCGCTGGCCTACACCCGCCGGGTGCTGCAGCCGGACGGCACACGGGTGGAGGAGGAGGTGTCGGACTACGCGCTGCGCCGCTTCCGCGCCCTGCATGGCGAGGCGCCGCTGCCGCCCTCGTTCGTGACCGCGCAGGACCTGTCGCCGGCCGAGCATGTGCGCATGCAGGCGGCGGTGCAGCGGCATGTGGACAGCGCGATCTCCAAGACGGTGAACGTGCCCGAGGATATCGGCTTCGAGGCGTTCCAGCAGGTCTATCTCGATGCCTACGCCAGCGGCTGCAAAGGCTGCACGACCTATCGCCCGAACGCGATCACCGGGTCGGTGCTGGAGGTGAAGCCGGCTGAGGCGGTGCATCCGGAGGCGCCGCCCGCTCCCGAGGCGCCGCTGGACGGGCTGATGGTGCGGTCCGACAAGCTTTCCGGCGCCACCTACAAGCTGCGCTGGCCGGACAGCGAACATGCCATGTATGTCACGATTAACGACGTGGAGCAGGACGGCGTGGCGCGGCCGTTCGAGATTTTCGTGAACTCCAAGAACTTGGAGCATTACGCCTGGGTGGTGGCGCTGACCCGCATGATCAGCGCGGTGTTCCGCCGCGGCGGTGAGGTGGCGTTCGTGGCGGAGGAACTGAAGCAGGTGTTCGACCCGCGTGGCGGGCAGTGGCAGGCGGGGCGGTATGTGCCCTCGCTGGTGGCGGCGATCGGGGATATTATCGAGCGGCATATGGTGGGAACTGGGTTCCTCACCCCGGCGGCGCCGCTATCGGCGAAGGTGGCTGGGGTGGTGGCGACGCAGCTTGGCCCACTCTGCCCGAAATGCAGCCAGCCCGGGTTGGTGCGCGAGGCGGGTTGCTTGAGCTGCCTGCATTGCGGGTGGTCGAAATGCGAGTAGCGGTCGTAGCCCGTGTGTGGACGGCCCTTTGGATGCAAGGGGCTCGGGTGAAGATTGTCTGATCTGGTGCGGTTGCGCTCGTGTGTCCGGCCTTTGGGGTGCGGCTCACGGCCGCTGGCCTAGATGGGTTCCGCGATCCACGCCCAAACGCATTGGCGGCCTTGCTGGCCGACGGGCTACACGGGCTTGGTGGATCGTCGGTCCGACCGATCAGCATCTTCTCCTGTCTGCCCTCTTACACCTGCGGCTGGCGGACGGTCAGGCCTTGGCTGGTTGCCGGTAAGCCTCTCCGCTCGCCATCATGCCCTCCGCTGGCCTTCCACCTGCTACGCAGGCGGAACCTTTGGCCAGCTCCGCCCAGGCAACCCGGGCGATCTTGTTGGCCAGAGCCACCGCCGCGAGCTTGCGCGGCTTGCGCTCCAGCAAGCACAGCAGCCACGGCGCGGTCTTGCCCGGCTTGGCATGGCGGATCACGGCGGTGGCTCCCAGCACCAGTAGGCTGCGGATGCGCTCGTTACCGGCGCGGCTGATGCCGCCGAGGCGCTGCTTGCCGCCGGTGGAGTGCTCGCGCGGCACCAGCCCCAGCCAGGCGGCGAGATGGCGGCCCGAGCGGAACTGCGCCGGGTCGACCCGCAGTGACAGGGTCAGCGCGGTGAGCCACCCCACGCCGGAGATCTCGGCCAGCAACCGGCTTCATGGGAGAGGCCTTGTGCTGAGCCAGCAGCGTTCTGTCGGTCTCGGCCAGCCGCACCTCCACCCGGTCGATTTCTGCCGCCAGCAGCGCCAGTGCCTCGGCTGCCGGCTTGGGCAGGGCTTGTGCATCGGCGGCTTTGGCGATCACCTCGCGCAACCCGGCCTCGCCCTTGGCGGCGATTAAGCCGAACTCGGCGGCGTGCCCGCGCAGGGCGTTGACCAGCTGGGTGTGTTGCCGGGTCAGCAACTCGCGCACGCTGAGCAGCATGGCGGCGGCCTGCGCCTGGGCCGACTTGACTGGCACCTGCGCCATGTCCGGCTGCCCGGCGGCGGTGCAGATCGCCTCCGCATCGTTGCGGTCGTTCTTGCCACGCTTGACGAACGGCTTGACGTATTGCGGCGGGGTCAGTGCCACTTGGTGGCCGAGCGCCTGCAATCGCGATCTGCGTCGGTGGCAGCTTGCGGAAGAATTCGATGAAGGCGGCGCGGCGCAGGTTGCGACGCAGCACCGTGTTGCTCTTCGCATCAATGCCATGAAGTGTGAAGACGTGCTTGGACGTGTCAACGGCGATACGTTTATACTCGGTCACGGGCGGCTCCATCGTTCGCTCTCACTGACGAACCTTGGCACATGATGCCGCGGGGCCGTCCACCCCAACGCATCTTGATGCGGGGCTGCACCGGTGGCACCCGCATCGACATGCGGGCTACACTGCTAAAGCGGTTCGGTCCCCTCGCTCAGCAGCGTCAGGTATTCATCGTAGGCGAAGGTGCGCCCTCGAAGTTGCCCTGAGAGTTCGCGGACAATCCCAAGCTCTTGCAGCCGTTGGATCGCTGCCGAGGCGGTCGGGAAGGATACGCCCAACCGCTCAGCAAGCGTGCTGATCGAGAGAATCGGGGACTGTTCCAACACGCCCAGCACGCGCAAGGCCAAGGCGGCGTGGCGGCCTAAGCCGCCTGCTTGCTCCCGCGTAGCGCTGAACAGCGCCAGCATGCGCCGGATGGTGTCGGCCCCGGCCTCGGCGGTGACGGCCATCGCTTCCAGGAAGAATGCGAGCCAAGCGGACCAAGCGCCCTCGTCCCGCACGGCCTGCAGGCACGCGTAATAGCGCGCCCGGTTCTGCTTCAGGAACAGGCTCGGATACAGCAGCGGCTCGTGCATCGCCCCGGCGTGGCAAAGCATGAAGGTGATCAGCAAGCGGCCCAATCGTCCGTTGCCGTCCAGGAAGGGGTGGATGGTCTCGAACTGGACATGCACCAGCGCGATACGGACCAGCAGCGGCAGGCTGGGCTGGGGCTCATGGATGAAAAGCTCCAGCTTGCCGAGGCAGTCCATCAGCTCTTGCGGCGGCGGCGGCACGAACGCGGCAGTGCCCGGGCGGCTGCCGCCGATCCAGTTCTGGCTGCGGCGGAACTCGCCCGGCTCCTTGTCATGGCCGCGGCCGCCGCGCAGCAGGATGGCATGGATCTCCCGCAACAGCCGCAATGAGAGTGGGAAGTTGTCTCGCAGCCGTTCCAAACCGTGATTCATCGCCGCGATGTCGTTGGAGACCTCCTCCACATCCTCGACCGGCGACGTAAAGGCCTCATGCGCGTCGAACAACAGCAGGTCGGACAGGGAAGACTGCGTGCCCTCGATCTGGGAGGACAGCAGCGCCTCCTTGCGCACGGACATGTAAATGAACAACTGGGGCGTTGGCAGGATGAGCCCGGCGCCATCGAGCCGGCCAATTGCCTGGTTCGCCCGCTCGAGCGCAAGCTGCAGGCCGCTCAGCTCCAGCGGCGGTTCTGGGGGCAACGGCGCAGGAACGAAGGCCCAGACGCGCTCGCCTCCGACAGCCGTCATGACGAAGCGGTTCGGCCCGGCCATTTCAGTTCCTTTAATAAGCCCGAGAGCTATTAAAGTATCATTCGGTTGGCTTTAACAAGCACCAACGCATACCGGTTCTGCTTGACTCAAACTTGCGCTTCGTAGTTTCTCCGCACCAGTACCGTACAACCGGAGCCTGCGTGCTGCAGGCGAGCCGTATCCCAAGCTGGATGCGCAAACCCCCGGCGCTTCGCGCCCCCCACAGGAAACCCCGACCCCCATGGCATCCACCGCCGTCGCCTACGACTATTCCCAATCTCACAATCCGGGCGGCGAAGACTTCGCCTCCCTGCTCGACGAGACCCTTGGCCGGGATTCCGGCTTCGACGGCTCCGTCGTCACCGGGCGGGTGCTCCGCCTCACCGATGAGTTCGCCATCGTCGATGTCGGCCTGAAAAGCGAAGGCCGGGTCGCGCTCAAGGAGTTCGGCCCGCCCGGCGCCGCCCCCGAGGTCAAGCCCGGCGACCTGATCGAGCTGTTCGTCGAGCGCTACGAGGACCGTGACGGCTCCATCGTGCTCTCGCGCGAGAAGGCCCGGCGCGAAGAGGCCTGGACCAACCTCGAAAAGGCATTTGAGGCGCAGCAGCGCGTCAACGGCACCATCTACGGCCGGGTCAAAGGCGGCTTTACCGTAGACCTCGGCGGCGCCGTGGCCTTCCTGCCCGGCAGCCAAGTGGATATCCGCCCGGTCCGCGATGTCGGCCCCCTGATGGGCACGCCGCAGCCGTTCCAAATCCTTAAGATGGACCGCGCTCGCGGCAACATCGTGGTCAGCCGCCGCGCCGTGCTGGAAGAGACCCGCGCCGAGCAGCGCTCCGAGCTGATCCAGGGCCTTAAGGAAGGCATGATCCTGGACGGCGTGGTGAAGAACATCACCGACTACGGCGCCTTCGTCGACCTGGGCGGCGTGGACGGGCTGCTCCATGTGACCGACATTGCCTGGCGCCGCATCAATCACCCGTCTGAGGCGCTCACTATTGGGCAGCAGGTCCGCGTGCAGGTGATCCGCTTCAATGCCGACACCCAGCGCATTAGCCTGGGCATGAAGCAACTCGAGGCCGACCCGTGGGAGGGCGTGGCGGCGAAATACCCGGCAAGCGCCAAGTTCACCGGCCGCGTCACCAACATCACCGACTATGGCGCCTTCGTGGAGCTGGAGCCCGGCGTCGAAGGCCTGGTCCATGTCTCCGAGATGAGCTGGACCAAGAAGAACGTGCACCCCGGCAAGATCGTCGCCACTAGCCAGGAAGTGGACGTGATGGTGCTGGACGTGGACAGCTCCAAGCGCCGCATTTCGCTCGGCCTGAAGCAGGTGCAGCGCAATCCATGGGAGGAGTTCATCGAGACCCATCCCGTCGGCTCCGAAGTGGAAGGCGAACTGCGCAACATTACCGAGTTCGGCCTCTTCGTGGGCATCGGTGCAGACATCGATGGCATGGTCCATATGTCTGACATCTCGTGGGACGAGCCGGGCGAGCTCGCCATGGCCAAATACGACAAGGGCCAAACCATCCGCGCCAAGGTGCTGGATGTGGACGTGGAGAAGGAGCGCATCTCGCTCGGCATCAAGCAGCTCCAAGACGACCCGGCGGCCGACACTCTCTCCCGCGTCAAGAAGGGTGAAGTCGTCACCTGCGTGGTGACCGCGGTGCAGGCCAATGGCATCGAGGTGAAGGTGGACGACGTGCTAACCGGCTTCATCCGCCGCGCCGAGCTGGCCCGCGATAAGCAGGACCAGCGCCCTGACCGCTTCGCCGTGGGCGAAAAGGTGGATGCCAAGATCACCGCCATCGACCGCGCCGCCCGCAAGCTCTCGCTCACCATCAAGGGTCGCGAGATCGAGGAGGACAAGCAGGCAGTGGCCGAGTTCGGCACGTCTGACAGCGGCGCCTCGCTGGGCGACATCCTGGGGGCGGCAATCCGCCGCCGCAATCAGCAGAGCGGCGAGTAACCGCCCATGGCCGAGGGTCTGGAAGCGGACCTGCTGATCGACCGGCGGCGTCTCAAACGCCGCCTGGTATTTTGGCGCCTGGTGGCGGTGCTGGTCGTGCTGGGCGCTGCGGGTTACGCGCTACGCGGCGCCCGCCCCGGCGGCCTCGGTGGCTCCCATGTCGAGCGGGTGACGGTGAGCGGTATCATCACCGAGGACCGCAAGCTGCTGGAGGCGGTGACTGCGCTGGCCAAGGACAGCAGCGTGGCGGCGGTGATGCTGTCGGTGGACAGCCCCGGCGGCAGCGTGGCCGGCGGCGAGAGCCTGCACGATGCGCTGGTGCGGGTGGCCGCCGCCAAGCCATTGGTGACGGTGATGGGCGGCACGGCGGCCTCGGCTGGCTACATGATCAGCGTGCCAGCCGCGCGCATCTTCGCCAGCAACGCGACGCTCACCGGGTCGATCGGGGTGATCCTGGAGACGGGCAATATCGGCGGCTTGCTGGAGAAGCTTGGCGTGCAGAGTGACCCGATTATCTCGGGGCCGTTGAAGGACCAGCCGTCCTACACGGCGCCGATGTCGGTGGCGGGGCGGGCGTATCTGCAGGGGCTGGTGGGCGACCTGTTCGGCCAGTTCGTCACCATCGTGGCCGAAGGCCGCCACATGGACGAGGCCAAGGTGCGGGAGTTGGCGGATGGGCGGGCCTATGACGGGCGGCAGGCGTTGGGGCTCGGTTTAGTGGACGAGATCGGGGGCGAGCAGGCGGCGCGCGACTGGCTGGCGAAGGAAAAGGGCGTGAGCGCCAGCTTGCCGGTGCAGGATTTGAAGCTGGGCAGCCTGTATCAGCGCACGTTCGGGGCGACGCTGGGGTGGTTGGAGGTGCGGCTGGGGTTGGACACGGCGGTGGGAGTGCCGATGGCGATTTGGGGGACGAGATGGGCTGGTGGATGATCGACTAAACAGAAAGCTCCCTCTCGCGCCTGGCTGGAGAGGGTCGGGGTGAGGGCCTTGGCCATGCTTTCATTCACGGCGAGTCGGCATACCCGGTGGCGAACTAATACCAGCCGTCCGACGCGTTGACCTGTTTCATCATGGCGAGGAGGGGAGCGACGCGGCCATACAGGGTCGCAAGACGGTGCTCGCCCCTGAAGCGCCCCGCTTTGCTCGCGAAGACGATGCACACGCGGAAGGGTATCAACATACGGCGGCTGATATAACAAGCTTTAGCACGAGGGGGCTTATCTTCGGCTTGGCAGTGGGCGAAGGCGGCCGACGGGTCAGCGCTATTGGATCGGTTCAGCGGCGTTGATGCTACTGCTCAAAAGCCGGCCGTCGCGCCCAAACCTGACCAAAACGCTTTGCGTCCTGACGACCCGGCTGGAACTGGCGCGAGCGTCTCCCTGCCAGCGATCCACCTCCCCCACAGTTTGCGACGTGGACGGCCCGGGATATGTTTGACGCGACCACGGCGGCCCTAAGACGGTCATTAGATCGCCCATGGTCACATCAGGCCGTTTCAGCAAAGCCGAAGCTGCGTCCGTATCCAGTGCCGGCGCGTCACTCACGAAAGCACTGTTGAAATCGTATCCGGCGAGGCGTCCGTCGTGCAAGCGGAAGGCCAATGTGCGATACTTAGTGGTGTATGGCGCAGCGTAGGCGAACACGACCTGTGTGCCGCTTTGATAAGTTAAGGTGGTGTCGCTGCTCGGCTGAAACCCTGCAGCGGGTGGTGAGAGAACCGGCAAGGTGACCGCATTTTCCGACCTCCGAATAGGTTGCCCGTAAACGGCAATGATGTCTGCTTCGGTGGAGCGCCCGATTGCAAGGCTTGGCACTGCTTCCGGTCGCGGGAAATCGCGACCGAGCGGTTCGGAAATCGTGCAAGCGGCCGACAGCAGGCCGAGCGGGAGGAGCAAGAGCTTAGGGCGCATTTGGCGCAACCTCAAAGAGCGTTGTTGATGTCGAGTTGGTGGGCTGTCACGCGCCCATCCGAAGCGACTGACACGGTCAGTCGCTCGCTGGCGACAATGCTATCCGCGGCGGTCTGCGTTGTGTGATGCGCCAACACGTACCAACTGTCGCTCTCGCTATTGGGGCCAATAACACTGGCCACTCGACTGTCAGGCGGCCCGACAAGCGTGATTAACTCGGCCTTGGTCAGGCTTGGTCTCGACAGGAGCGTTTGGAGGGATGCTGGATCGAAACGACGTTGGTCGGACGGGAAGGTGCTCACAAACGTCACAGTATGGAGTGTGCCATCTCGAAAACCGAACATTGCCATGCGGCTAGAGCGCCCACCCGGCCCGATCTTCGTCATGGCCGAGTAGCTGTAGATCAGGTCCACTTGGTCGTCAGAGTGCGGATCGGTCGGCTCAGGCGGTCTTGTTGCGCTTTCATTACGGCGCAGCGGTGGTCCGTAGCGGGCGATAACGTCGCTTTCCGTCGTGCTCCGCAGCACCAATCCGGCATCGAGATCGGGTCTCGGGAAGTCGCGGCCTTCACTGCAGGCGAATAATACCGGCCAGCGCGGTTGATGACTCGCCTGTGATTTTGAGCGGCTCGGTGGAGCCTGCTGGCCTCGCTGGGGCTGTGCGGGGTAGGGGCGATGAAGGGCAAGCGGCTGGTGATCAGCGAGAAGCTGTCGGGGGCAGAACTGCGCAAGCGGGCGCGTGTAGAACCTGACCGATCAGCGGCGGCGCGGATGATGGCAATCGCCAACGCGCTGGAAGGCATGACGCGGGCCGAGGCAGCGCGCCTGGCCGGCATGGAGCGCCAGGCGCTGCGCGATGCGGTCATGCGCTACAACGCCGAGGGCTTGGACGGCCTGCACGACCGGCCCCGGCCTGGACCAAAGCCGCGGCTGGACGACAGCCGTATGGCCGAGCTGCGCAAGCTGGTGCTGGATGGTCCGGACATCGAGAAGACGGGCGTGTCGGCCTGGACGCTGGCCGAGCTGTGTGCCGAGATCGCGCGGCGCTGGAAGGTCGACTACCACGAGGCGCACATGTCCAAGCTGATGCGCAAACTGGGCTTGTCGCGGCAGAAGGCCCGGCCGTCGCATCCCAAGGCCGACCCGGTAGCACGACAGACCTGGTCAAAAGGGGGCTGCAGAGCGAGCTGGACACCATCGCGCAGGCGCATCCGGGCCGCCGCCTGACGCTGTGGTTTCAGGATGAGGCGCGGTTCGGCCAGAAAGGCCGCACCTGCCATCGCTGGTTCACCCGCGGCCAACGCCCGCCCGGCTTGTGCGACCAGCGTTACACCTGGACGCACCTGTTCGCCGCCGTGCAGCCGAAGACTGGCAGCGCGTTCGCCCTGGTGCTGCCAGAGCTGAACACCGCCACCATGCAGCTGTTCGTCGACCAGTTCGCCGCCACCTTGGCCAAGGACGAACACGCTGCCATGGTCATGGATCAGGCCGGCTGGCACGTCACCAACGACCTCACCATGCCGGCCAACGTGTCGCTGATCCTGCTGCCGCCCTACAGCCCCGAGCTCAACCCAGTCGAACGCGTTTGGCTCTACCTGCGCGAGCGCTATCTCAGCCACAGGCTCCTCAACAGCTACGACGCCATCGTCGATGCGCTTTGCATCGCATGGCAAAAGCTGACCGCAGCCCAACTGCAATCCCTAACTAGCTACCCCTATCTCAACCAAGTCAGTTTCTAAGCTGACCGGTATAACCCCAGTGCCAGCAGCGCCAAACATGGTAGTTTCTTTATCATAATGGCTTGTGCCATAATCGAGTGCAACCACGTGAGCAAGCCCTCGCCAAAATTGGCCCGCAAATGGAAGTTGGATCGAGGCATGGACATTCCGCGCGCGGCGCGCCGCTGGTTGTCAGCGCTCATTATGAGCGTCAGCCTCGCCGGATGCTCGGCCGGGCGGGACTTTGCACGCCCGGATACATCTCCCGCGATACACATCAGCCAGACCTCGCCGTCTGAGGTGCTGGCGCTCTATGGTCCCCCAACCTCACGGTCGGACATGAGGCTACAGGGCCGCGGCTTGCCCGTAGTGCAAATCCGCCTTGCCTACCAGTATTCCGCCCGAAGCGATTTTGTTGATGCGCTCGCCCGCGACTCCAAGGAAGCCGTATTTGAGTTTCAGGACGGTGTCCTTCGCTCCCTGGCGTTCATCAGCGACTTTCCTTCCGATCAGCACGATTTCTCCGCCGATTTGGTAGAAAGGCTGGTCCATAAACCGAATGCCATGCTCACCGATTTCGTTACAGCACTTGGGCCACCACAATCGATCACCACGATCCTGCCGGGCTGGGAAACGAAGAGGTTAGCCTGGTACACTTTGGTTCATGGTCAGCGGAACGGCATACGCGTGTCACAAGCGATCTATGCAAAGCATCTCATCGTCGACTTCGCAGCCGATGGCAGTATGACGAGCCATCGCTTTCAAGCTGTCAACAACTAGGCAGCGTAGGGAGGCTCGCGTCTCCCTAATGTGAGAACGCAAAGGCGGCACATTCCGAGATTTGTTCGGCAGCGCCTAGAACATCCCCCGTGTAGCCGCGGACCTGCCGGTTCGCTACGGCCGTGAAGACCACCGCGACCATGGACACGGCACAGGTGGATATCGGCTGCACCATTGCGGATGGCAGCGCAAGCAGCACGCCGATCAGGAGCGCGCCGCTCCGCCGCTGCGCCAAGGCTGCAGCAAGACCATCGTGCCGCGCCGGGGAGAGCAGCAGCAGCGGCACCAGCATTCCGGCCCGGCCGAGCACCGAGGCCATAATCAGCGCCAATGCTGGCCGGCACGTCATTGCAAGGGGCATCGCACGCAGCGCAAACGTCACCCCCAGCGCCAGCGCCCCATAGCTGCCAATCCGGCTATCCCGCATAATCGCCAGCTTGGCCTCCCGCGTCCGGCCGCCGCCGAAGCCGTCCGCAGTGTCCGCCAGCCCATCCTCGTGCAGCGCCCCCGTGGTCAAGGCCGTGGCCGCCAGCGCCAGCACCGCGGCCAGCGCGGGGGACAGCCCGGCGGCGCGCGCCAGCTCCAACACCGCAGCACCAACCCCGCCGACCACCAAGCCCACCAGCGGATAGGCCCAGACGCACTCGGCCGCTGCCGGACACGTGGGGAGCAGGCGGCCCACCGGCAGCCGGGTCAGCAGCATGAGGGCGGCCAGGAACTCATGCCAGCGGCGGATCACCGGGCGGTGGCCACGGCGGCCTCGGCAAAGGTTGCCATGCCCGCATGGCACGCCAACGCCGCCCGCAGCAGCGGCACCGCCAGCGCCGCGCCGGAGCCCTCGCCCAGCCGCATCCCGAGGTCCAACAATGGGGCCATCCCCAATGCCGCGAGCAATCGCCGATGCCCGGCTTCGGCCGAGACATGGGCGGCCTGGCAGTGGTCCAGCGAGCCTGGCATCAGCCGGGCCAGCGGCGCGGCCGCGGCAGTGCAAACGAACCCGTCCAGCAGCACCGGCACGCCCAGCCGTCGCGCCGCGGCCACAGCGCCCAGGATCGCCGCCAGCTCCCACCCGCCCAAGCAACGTGCGAGCTCCAGCGGGTCCGCCCCGGCATGGCGCGCGGCCGCTCGGTCCACCACCGCCTGCTTGCGGGCGAGCCCGGCGTCGTCCACCCCCGTCCCCCTGCCGGCCCAACCCGAGCCGCCGAACAGCGCGGTGCAGAGCGCCGCCGCCGCCGTGGTGTTGCCGATGCCCATCTCGCCCAAGCACAGCAGGTCGGTGCCCGGCGCCACCGCCTCCGCCCCAGCCCGCAGAGCGGCCGTAAACTCGGGCTCGCTCAGCGCAGGGGCCTGGGTGATGTCGGCCGTCGGCGTTCCCAGCGCGAACGGCACCACTTGCAGGCTGATGCCCGCCACGGCGGCAAGCTGGTTGATCGCCGCACCCCCCGCGGCGAAGTTGGCCACCATCTGCGCGGTCACCGCCGCCGGATAGGGGGAGACGCCCTGCGCCGTCACGCCATGGTTGCCCGCGAACACCAGCACGCCCACCCGGTCGAGGCGGGGGAGCGCGCGGCCCTGCCAGCGGGCCAGCCAAGCCACCAGCTCCTCCAACCGGCCCAGGCTGCCTGGCGGCTTGGTCAGCTCCTGCTGTCGCGCCATCACGGCCACGGCGGCAGCGTCGTCGCCGGGCGGCAGGGCGGCGAGCAGGGTGCGCAGGTCGCTCGGGGTCACTCGGCCTCGCCGGCGATGGCGTGGAAGAACGAGCCGCTGACCTGCCCGCGCCGGCCTCCCGCCGGGCCGAGCGGCACGCCGGCGGCGTCGGTTACGTCGGCATAGGGCGCGTCGGTGCCGGCTTCGGTGATGGTGGCATAGTGGAACTCGTGCCCGCGCAGCACGGCGCCATCGGAGAGGGTGGCGCGGCGGTAGCCGAGATGCAGCGCGCGGCGGGCGAAGCTGGTGGCGTGGTCCAGCAGGCCGGCCATGGCGTGGGTGGTGCCATCCGCCGCGGTGAGGGTGCGGCCGAGCACCATGTAGCCACCGCACTCGCCATGCACCGGGCGGGTGGCGGCGAACTGGCGCAGCCCGGTGAGGAAGCGCCCGGCGGCGGCGAGAGCCGGGGCGTGGAGTTCCGGGTAGCCGCCGGGGAGCCAGCAGCAGTCGGCGGCCTCCGCCGGCGCTTCGTTGGCAAGGGGAGAGAACGGCAGGATCTCGGCGCCCGCGTCCCGCCAGGCCGTGAGCAAATGCGGGTAGAGGAAGGTGAACGCCGCGTCCTGCGCCAGGGCGATGCACTGGCCGGGGGGTTTAAGCGCCGCCGCCCCGGGGCAGTGGCGCTCGGACGCCGTGGATGGCCGGATCAAGTCCGGCCATGACGGTGAAAAAGCGTCCAGGTCAACGCTGCGTTCGATCTGATCCGCCAAGCGGGCGAGTTGCGCGTCCAACCCGGCATGCTCCCCCGCCTGCACCAGCCCCAGATGCCGTTCGGGCAGCGCCAGCGAGGCATCGCGCGAGACCGCTCCCAACACGGGCTGCCGCATCAGCGCCTCCGCGGCCCGGCGGTGCTTCTCGCTGCCCACCCGGTTCAGCACCACACCGCCCACGCGTACCGCCGGGTCGAATGTCGCCATTCCATGCGCCACCGCAGCGGCGGTCTGCGCCTGGCCGGACACGTCCAGCACCAGCAGCACCGGCAGGCCCCACCGCCGGGCGAGGTCGGCGGCGCTGCCGGTGCGGCCGGGCGGCCCGGCCACGCCGTCGAACAGGCCCATCGCGCTCTCGATCAGCACGATATCGGCCCCCTCACAGGTCCGGGCGAACAGATCGTCCAGCAAGGCGGGCGGCATCGCCCAGCTATCCAGGTTCACGCTGGGCGCGCCGGACGCCGCGGCGAGGAAGCCCGGGTCGATGTAGTCCGGCCCCGCCTTGGCCGTGCGCACCGCCAGCCCGCGGCGGCGCAGCGCGGCCGCGAGGCCCAAGGTGATGGTGGTTTTCCCCGCGCCCGAGCGAGGCGCCGCCACCAGCCAAACCGGCGGGTTCATGCTATCCTGGCCCGATGACAGACGGCACCCACCTGCGGCGCGGCTGGACCACCGGGGCCTGCGCCGCCGCCGCCGCCAAGGCCGCCTTCACCGCCCTGCACAGCGGCGCCTTCCCCGACCCGGTCAGCATCCCGCTGCCCCGCGGCGGCCGCACCAGCTTCGCCCTTGCCGAGACCCGGCTGCTGCCCGGCGCCGCGCAGGCGGCCGTGGTGAAGGACGCCGGCGACGACCCGGACGTCACCCATGGCGCCCTGATCCGCGTCACCGTGCGCCCGGGCGAACCCGGCGTGCGCTTCCGGGCCGGCCCCGGCGTCGGCACCGTCACCCGCGCCGGCCTGCCGCTCCCGCCGGGCGAGCCCGCCATCAACCCGGTGCCGCGGCAGATGATCCGCGACGCGCTGGACGAAGTCGCGCCCCCCGCGGTGGAGGTCGAGGTCAGCGTCGACGATGGCGCACGCCTGGCCGAACGCACGCTGAACGGTCGGCTCGGCATCATGGGCGGCCTGTCCATCCTGGGCACCACCGGCATCGTGGTGCCGTTCTCCTGCGCCGCCTGGATCGACACCATCCATCGCGGGGTGGACGTGGCGCGGGCGGCCGGCTTGCCGCACATCGCCGGGTCCACCGGGCGCACCAGCGAACTGGCCGTGGCGGCGCTGCATGGCCTGCCGGAGATGGCGCTGATCGAGATGGGCGACTTCGCCGGCGGGCTGCTGCGCTACGTCCGGCGCCACCCCGTGCCGCGGCTGACCATCGCGGGCGGCGTAGCGAAGCTGAGCAAGCTGGCACAAGGCCGGCTCGACCTGCACAGCAAGCGCGGCTCGGTGGACATGGCGGCGCTGGCGCGGCTGGCCGGGGTGCCGCAGGTGGCGGACTCGGCCACGGTGGCGGAAGCCTTCGCACTCGCCCCGCATTTGGCGGCGAAGGTCGCGGCCGGCGCCTGGCAGACCGCAAGGGCAGCGCTGGACGATTCCCCTGTGCGGCTCGAACTGGCGGTGATCGGTCGGGATGGGGCGGTGCTGGCGCGTCACGAGCGGTAGCGCCGCCGGTAATCGGGGCTGTACAGCGCGCTGTCGGCGAACGCGCCCGGCTCGAGCGCTCGGCCCACCAGCAGCAGGGCCGTCCGATCCACTCCGGCCGCGTCCAGCGTCCCCAGCGTGGCACGAAGCAGGCGTTGGTCCGGCCACGTCGCCCGCACCACCAGGGCGCACGGGCAGTCGGCGCCGTAGCAGGGCAGCAGAGTCGCGACCGCCTGCTCGATCAACGCAGCGGCAAGATGGATGGCGAGCGTGGCCCCAGTGGCGGCATAGGCAGCCAGTCGCTCCCCCGGAGGCATGGCGGAGGCGCGGCCCGGCAGCCGCGTGAGCACCACGGTCTGTGCCACGCCGGGCACCGTCAGCTCGCGCCCGAGCGCGGCGGCGGCAGCGGCGAAGGCGGGCACGCCGGGGGTGAGCGTGGTCGGGATGCCGTGGCGCTCGCAGCGGCGCAGTTGCTCGGCCACCGCGCTGTAGAGCGAGAGGTCGCCGGAGTGCAGCCGGGCTACGTCCTGCCCGGCGGCGGTGGCGGTGAGGAACTCGGCCTCGATGGCGTCGAGGTCGAGCGGCGCCGTGTCCACCAGCCGGGCGGTGGGGGCGCAATGGGCGAGCAGGTCCGACGGCACCAGCGACCCGGCGTAGAGGCACACCGGGCAGGCGGCGAGCAAGCGGGCGCCACGCAAGGTGATCAGGTCGGCCGCGCCGGGTCCGGCCCCGATGAAATGCACGGTCATGGCCCAGTCTCCGCCAGCGTCTCGGCCAGCGCCCCCGTCGCCGCCCCGAGCACCACCCGGGGCCGCACCAGCCGGCCGCCTGCAGCCAGGGCGGTGGCCTCCGCGACGGACGCGATGCCCACTGCCGCCGAGACAGTCGCCGAGCGTGTCGGGCACTGCGCCTGCACCGCCTCCAGCCGCGACCGGCTCACAAACCGCAAGTGCAAGCCAAGCATCTGCGCCGCTTCCAGCAGCCCCGGCTCATCGCGCTTCCACTCCGGCGCGGCCAGCGCGTCCACTTCTCCCAGCAGGCGCAGCACTGCCAGGATGTCGGCCGCCGGGCAGCCACGACGGCAGCCGATCCCCGCCACCTTCACGGCTTCACCGCCACGAAGTGCGTCACCGTCATCGCCGGGCGGAAGGCATGCAGGTGGCCCACGGCGTCCAGCCGCTCCAGCGACAGGCGCAGCAGCGTGCCGCCGTAGCGCGCCTGGGCCGCAAGCAGCGCCGCCTCGGTCTCCACCGTCACAGCATTGGCGACCAAGCGGCCGCCGGGGGAGAGCGCCGCCCAGGCGGTCTCGATCATGCCGCCGCGATGCGCACCGCCACCTAGGAAAACCGCATCCGGCATCGGCAATCCCGCCAGCGCGGCCGGCGCCGCCCCCACCACCACGCGCAGGCCTGGCACCCCCATCGCAGCGGCGTTGCGGCCGATCCGGGCGCCGCGCTCGAGATCGCACTCAATGGTAATCGCGCGGGTCGAGGCATGGCGCAGCATCCACTCGATGCCGACCGACCCGGCGCCGCCGCCCACATCCCACAGCAGCTCACCCGGGCGCGGCGCCAGGCTGGACAGCGTGACAGCGCGGATCTCTCGTCGCGTGAGCTGGCCGTCATGCTCGAACGCCGCATCTGGCAGCCCGGTCGCGAGGTGACGCGCGCTGTCACCCGCGACCGTCACAGCAACCGTATTGAGCGCCGCCACCTCCGAGAGGTCGAAGCCCACGGCCGTTGCATGGCGCAGCCGTTCGGCCGGGCCGCCCATCGCTTCCAGCACCACCATCGCCGAGCGGCCAAAGCCGTGCCGGGTCAGCAAGGCAGCGACCAAACCGGGAGACTCGCTCCCGGCGGACAGCACCAGCAGCCGCGCGCCCGCAAACAGAGCCGCGGTGACCGCCTCGACCGGGCGGCCGCACACCGACAGCTCCACGGTCTCTGCCGCGGCCCAGCCCAACCGCGCTCGCGCCAACGCGAAGGCGGAGGGGGCGGGATGGCACAGCATCTCCGCCATCGGCACCTGGGCGGCCAGCGTGCTGCCGATGCCGAAGCAGAACGGGTCGCCCGAAGCGAGCACCGCCACCGGCCGGCCCCGCCGGGCCAGAATGGCGGGGAACGCCGCCTCGATCGGGCTGGGCCAAGCCAGCCGCTCCCCCCCGAGCCAGCGCTCCGCCAGCGCCAGGTGGCGGCGACCGCCTACCACCAGCTCTGCCCGCTGCACCAGCGCCTGGGCGGGCGGCGAGAGCCAGCCGTCCTCGTTGATGCCGACCATCGCCAGCCAGGGGGCCGTCATGGCAGCATCGCCGCATGCGTGTGCTGATCCTGGGCGGAACCACCGAGGCCACCACCATCGCCCGGACACTGGCCGGCGACGGGCGCTTCCAGCCGATCCTGTCCCTGGCCGGGCGCACCCGGTCGCCGGCCCTGCCGCCGGTCCCATGTCGCATCGGCGGGTTCGGCGGCGCCGCCGGGCTGCGCGACTACCTGGCAGCGGAGCGGATCGAGGCGCTGATCGACGCCACCCACCCATTCGCCAGCCGCATCAAGGCCAGCGCTGCCACCGCAGCCCTGCCCCGGGTCGCCGTGCTGCGGCCGGCCTGGCAGCCCGAGCCCGGCGACGACTGGACGCTCGTAGCCGACATGCCAGCGGCGGCCGCCGCCCTCGGCCGCACGGCACGGCGGGTGTTCCTCACCGTGGGGCAGACCGACGTGGCGCTGTTCGGGCCGCCGCACCACTACCTGATCCGCAGCGTCGACCCGCCGCCGCGGGTTCCCACGGGTGCCATCGTGATCGCGGCGCGCGGCCCGTTCACCGCTGAGGCCGACCAGGCGCTGATGGCCGGGTTCGGGGCCGACACGCTGGTGACCAAGAACTCCGGCGGGACGGCGGTGGCGGGCAAGCTGGTTGCGGCCCGGTCGCTTGGGATCGAGGTGGTGATGGTGGCCCGCCCATCCCCGCCACCACCGCCGCTGGTGGAGGATGCCGCCGGTGCGCTCGCTTGGCTGCAGGCTCAAGTGGCGCTCCGCGGGGTATAGAGCCAGGGCGGGCCGCCGGGCCGGGGCACCAGCCGGGTCGCAAGCGAGCCGATCAGCACCAGCGTGCGCATGTCCGCCAGCGCCGGGTCGGCTTCGGCCAGCGTCGTGACGGTAATCCGTTCGTCCGGCCGGGTCACCGCGGTGGCGAAAGCGGCCGGCGTGCTGGCGGGCAGCACGGTGCGGAGCGCGTCCAGCGCGGCCGCAAGCTGCCACGGCCGCGCCCGAGATTGCGGGTTATACAGCGCCAGCACGAACCCGGCGCTCGCCGCCGCGCGCAGCCGCGCCAGCACGGTCGGCCAGGGCTTGAGGTTGTCCGACAGCGAGATGGCGCAGAAATCGTGCCCCAACGGCGCCCCCAGCCGCGCGGCCGCGGCGAGGAGGGCGGAGATACCGGGGATCACCTCGATGGTGAGGCTGGCGAACGCAGGGTCCGCCGCCACCGCCTCGAACACCGCCGCCGCCATGCCAAACACGCCGGCATCCCCGCCCGACACCACGCCGACCCGGCGGCCGGACGCGGCAAGTCCCAGCGCGTGGCGGGCACGGGCCAGCTCCTCCCGGTTGTCGGACGCATGCCGCACCTGCCCCGGGCTCGGCGGCACGCGGTCCAGGTAGCGGCCATACCCCACCAGGTCGGTTGCGGCGGCAAGCGCTTCGGCGGCAAGCGGCGGCAGCAACGCCGGGTCGCCGGGGCCGAGGCCGATCAGGGTGAGCGAGCCGGTCATCGCGGCCCCTGCCGTCCCGGCACCAGCACCAGCGAGAAATACGGCGCCGGGCCGTCCGGCCACTGCCCGGGCGCCAGGATGCGCTCCTCGGCCATGGTGCCGCGCTCGACATAGACGGCGCGGCCCGCCCGCCCAGTCTGCTGCAGCGCCGCGCGAACCTTGGTCATGTTGCGCCCGAGCTTCATGATCACCGCGGCATCGCTTTGCGCCAGTCGGGCGGCCAAGTCCTCGGCGCCAAGCGTGCCGGGCAGCACGGTGAGCACGTCGTCGCCATGCGTCATCGGCGTGCCGGCGCGGCACCAGGCGCCCGCCATGCCGGGCACCCCAGGCACCACCTGATGCGGGAAGCAGGGCGCGAGCCGCTCGAACACGTACATCGCCGACCCATAGAAGAACGGGTCTCCCTCGCAGAGCAGCGCCACCGACGTGCCGTGTGCCAGGCGGTCCGCCACGGTCTGCGCAGCGTCCTGGTAGAACGCGGCCATCCCGGCGGGATAGCGCGGGTCGGTCACGGGGAGTTCGGTGGTGAACGGGTAGTCGAAGCGCAGCGCCTCTGCGCCGGGGCGGAGATGGGCGGCCGCGATGGCGCGGGCGTGGCTCGGGCGGCCACGCTTGGCAAAGTAGGCATATGCGGGCGCGGCAGCCAGGATGCGCACGGCTTTGAGCGTGAGCAGTTCCGGATCGCCAGGGCCGACGCCCACGCTGTACAGCGTCCCGGTCATTCCCGCTCGCTCGCCAGCGCGTTCACCGCCGCCGCCGCCATGGCGCTACCACCGCGCCGGCCCGGCAGCACCAGGCAAGGCACCCGGCCGTCCTGCCAAAGCGCCTCCTTCGATTCCGCCGCCCCGACAAAGCCGACCGGCAGGCCGATGATCGCGGCCGGATGCGGCGCCCCGGCGTCCAGCAGTTCGAGCAAACGGAACAGCGCGGTGGGAGCATTGCCGATCGCCACCACCGCGCCGCCAAGCCGCTCGCCCCACAGATCGACCGCGGCGGCCGAGCGGGTAGTTCCAAGCGCGTGCGCAAGTGCGGGCGTTTCGGGGTGACCGAGGGTGCACAGCACGTCGTTGCCGGCCGGCAGCCGCGCGCGGGTGACGCCATTGGCGACCATGGTGGCATCGCACAGGATGGCGGCGCCCGCTCGCAGCGCCGCCTGCGCCTTCGCGGTAAAGTCGGTGGAAAACCGCAGCGCCGGAGCGACCGCCACGTCGCCCGCGGCATGGACGATGCGGACGGCGACCTTCGAGTCCGCCGGCGAGAGCGCCGCCAAATCGGCTTCGGCGCGGATGGTGGCGAAGGATTGCGCGTAGATCGCTGCCCCATCGCGCAGGTAGTCGCGACTCACAGTGCGGCAGCTGCTTGCTCGAGGGTCAGGCCGGTGAGCGCGGGCACGTCGCCGGCCTGGCCGTGGCGGACCAGGTCGTAGCGGCCATCGCGGCCGACCAGCGTCGGGGCCGGGCCGGGGTTGGCACAGCCTTTGGCGCAACCGGAGACGTGGACACCGGCGAACCCCATCGCCTCCAGCCGCGCCGCATCGGCCCGCGTGGCGGTGGTGGCGCTGGCGCAGGCGGGCGCCCCGGCGCAGGCGGCGATGCGGCTGGGCCCGGCGGCAAAGCCCGGGACGGCCACCGGGGACAGGAAGGCGCGCCAAGGCGTGGTGCGCAACTCCGGAGTTTGGCCCGCCAAGCGTGCGAGGTCGGGGGCGGTGGTCTGGCCGAACGGGAGATAGAGGAGGTGCGCACCGTCATGGCCGGACTTGATCCGGCCATCCACGGCGTCCAAACGGCCCCGGTCCATGGCCTGGAGTCCCGGACGGAGAGAAAGCGCGCCGCACACCAGAGCGCCGAGCTCGGCTGCATCCGCCAGGCGCTTACCGCCCAACCAAAGCTCGTCCCCCCGCACCACGACGCAGACCTTCTCCGGCACCGCCGCGCCGGCCATCACCGCCTCCACCTCGGCGACCAACGCGCCGTCGCATGGCGGCACCGTCACCACGTTGCGCCGGGCCTCGCGGACAGGATCCGCATCCGCCAGCCCGGCGGCGACCATCGCCCGCGCAAACGCCGCCGGGTCGTGCAAGCCGCGAACCTGGATGTTGCCGCGCCCGGTCAGTTCCAGCACGCCGTTGCCGTAGCTCCCCGCCGCCTCAGCCAGCGCGAGCGCCGCGGTGGCGGACAGGCGGCCGCCAAACGGCTTGACTCGCGCCAGCAAGCCATCGCCCGTAGGCATCGGCCTGTGCACGGTCGGGCACCAGCCGCGGATCATGCCGCCACCGCGTTGCGCCGCGGGTGCCACAACCCGGCGGCCCGCACGGCGGCAAACCGGGCGGCGATGGCGGCATGCGCCTCTGGGTTCTCGCGCCGCAAAAACGCGTCCAGCTCAGCGGACCCAACCAGCGCGTCGTGCAGCAGGTCGAACTGGCGGTCGAAGCGGTCGGGCAACTGCGCGGCAAACGCGGCCAATGCGTCCACCGCCCGCGCCATCTCGGCGCCGCCGCTCCAGCCGTGCCGCATCATGCCGGCCAGCCATGCCGGATTGGCGGCGCGGCCGCGGACCACGCGGCGCACCTGCTCGGCCAAGCTGCGGATGCGCCCATCCTGGTGATACAGTGCCGGATTGACACCCAAAGCAGCCGCAGCGGCGGCAAACCCACCCAAGTGCGTAGCATGCTCCGGACCGTCGAGCACGTCGGTCTCGGCGTGATCCTGTATGTGGAGCAAGGCGTCCGCCATCCGGACACGCTCCGCCAACGCCGCCGGGTCGGCGATGCCGTCGCCTTCGGCGCCATAGCGGAAGGCGGACGCCGTCAACCAGTCGTCGCCCACGCCGTAGCGGCCCGGCGCCGGCCCGAACACCCGGGACCCGGGATGGCCGGCAAGCGGGTTCCAGTCGGCCGCCTCGTCCCGCGCGGCCACTGCAGCGGCGGCAGCGTCGAACAGCGTCACCTGCGCGGCGAAAGCGTCGCGGAACAGGCCGGACATGCGCAAGGTCACGTCCACCCGCGGGCGGTCAAGCTCGGCCAGCGGCGTGACGGTGAAGCCGTTCACCCGCGCCGAAGCCTCGTCCCAAACCGGACGGGCGCCGAGCAGCAGCAGTGCCAGCGCGATATCCTCCCCGCCGGTGCGCATGGCGGCACTGCCCCACACGTTGAGCACGACAGAGCGCGGCCAATCGCCATAGTCCTGACGGTAGCGGTCCAGCAGGTCGGTGGCGGCAGTTTCGGCCAGGGCGACGGCGGAGCGGGTCGGCAGGCTGCGGGGATCGATGCCGGCAAGATTACGGCCGGTGGGCAGCACATCCGCGCGCCCGGCAGAGGGTGCGCCGGCCGGACCGGGCGGCACGAAGCGGCCATCCAACGCGGCCAACAACCCATCCCGCTCGGCGGCGGCGCATGCGGCAGCACCGTCCGGCAGCAAAGCCAGCCGCGCAGCGCCGGGCTGCGTGCCGTAGACGTGCAGGCCGTCGCGGACTTGCAGGTCCTTCACGTCGCAGAGATAGGCATCGAGCCGGGCCAGCGCGTCGTCGTCCGGCGTGCCCGGCGCCACGCCGCTTTCGTCCAGCAAGCCGGCGCTGGCGGCCGCATCCAGGATCGCGCCCCGCAGCGCCGTGGTGCGGCGGCGGTCCAACCCGTCGGCGGCGGCGTATTCGTCGATCATGCGTTCGAGCGCCGCCGTGTCGCCATGGCTGCCGGCCGGGCGGAGCGGGGGCGTGAGGTGGCCGATGGTGACCGCGCCCAGCCGCCGCTTGGCCGCCGCCGCCTCGCCCGGGTTGTTGACGATGAACGGATAGATCACCGGCAGCCCGCCGGCGAGCGCTTGCGGCCAGCAAGCGGCCGAGAGCGCCGCCGCCTTGCCGGGCAGCCATTCCAACGAGCCATGGGTGCCGAGATGGACCAACGCGTGCGCCGTCTCGCGCAGCCACAGGTAGAGCGCGATATAGCCGTGGCGCGGCGGCAGGTCGGGGCTGTGATAGCTGGCCCGGCGGTCACCCTGATGGCCGCGACCGGGCTGCACGAGCAAGGTGAGATGACCGAGGCGAAGATGGCGAAGGGTGAAATGGCCGTCCTCAACCGCCGGGTCCTCGGCCGGCTCGCCCCAAGCCATGCAGACGGCATGCTGCAGCGTTTCGGGGAGCGCGGCGAACAGGCGCCGATACTCGGCGAGCGGCAGGAACCCGGCCGGCGGAGCGCAGCAAAGTGCCCCGGTGAGCTCCGCCGCTGCTGCGGGCGAGGTGGTGTAGCCGGCATCCGCGAGCAGCCGGGTGATGGCGGCAAGGCTGGCAAAGCTGTCCAGCCCGACCGCATGCCCGCGCTGACCGCCCAGCCCCGGGTAATCGCTCAGCACGATGGCGATGCGCCGGTCCGCCCTCGGTGTGGCGGCGAGCCTGGCCCAGCCAGCCGCCCGCTCTGCCGCGAGCGCCACCCCGTCCTCGTCCGGCTGGTGCAAGACACGGCCGTCCCGCTCCTGCTTGAAGGAGACCACAGTGGTGAGCAGCCGGCCGTCCAGTTCCGGCAGCACCACCTGCATGGCCAGGTCCGCCGGAGTCAGGCCGCGCGATGCGGTTTGCCACGCCCCGCGCGACGTGCCCGCCAGGACGAGCTGCAGCACCGGCACACCCGGCGCATCGAGCGGCGACCCGGCCTCGCCACGCGCAGAAAACCCAGTGGCATTGAGCACGACCCTCGGCCGCCAGGCCGCCAGCGTCCGCGCCACCCAGGCCGCGGTCTCAGCCGCCTTCAGGCTGCCGGCAAACACGGCGGCGACAGCCAAGCCCCTCGCCCGCAAAGCCGCCGCCACGGCCTCCACCGGCGCGATGTCGCCCGACAGCAGGTGCGAGCGGTAAAACACCACCGCCGCGAGCGGCCGCGCGTCCAGGTCGAGGCTGTGCACGCCATGCTGCGGCACTGGCTCGGCGATCTCTCCACTGTCCGGAATGAACCCCGCAAGTGACGCCATGTGGGCCAAGACTCGGCGCATGTTCGCCGGGCCGCCATGCCGGAAGCAGGCGTCCAACCGTGCATAGGCCTCGCTGCTAACGGTGGAGAGCGCCGCCAGCGCCTCGTCTGGCCGGCCGTCGCCGGGCAGCACCGCCAGCGCAATCGCCCGCTCGCGGCACAGCGCCGACACCTGCTCCGCACCGTAACGCCAGTAGTCCAGCCCGCCGAGCAGCCGCACGACCACGCAGCCGGCATGGGCAATGGTGTTCTCGCAGTACAGGTCCACCGACAGCGGATGCCGCAGCTTCGCCAACGGTGCCAGACGCAGCCTCCCCAACCTCGTCATGGCCGGACTTGATCCGGCCATCCACGCGGCCCGGCTGGTGACGTCGGACCCGCCTGCGTGCTGTCCGGAGTTCGATGCCGAGGGCCGGTGGCGTTTGGACGCCGTGGATGGCCGGATCAAGTCCGGCCATGACGTTGGGGAAGCCGCCATCAGCGCACCCAAATCCGCATCCGAAAACGACAGCACCACCAATTCCGCCGGCCCATGCTCCAGGTCCACCGCCGCGGCGGCCTCATCCAGCGAATGCGCCTCGCGAACGAGCAGGTGCATCAGGCGGCCAAGGCGCGGGTGATAGCGGCCTGGTCCAGCCCGGCCTGGCCGATCACCACCAACTGGCCGCGCCGCGCCTCGCCTTGCGCCCAGGCGCGGTCATAATGCTGGCTGAACCGCACCCCCACCCCCTGCACCGCCAGCCGCATCGCCCGGCCCGCCACCGGCACGAAACCCTTGATGCGCAGCACGTCATGCGCCCGCGCCACCGCCCGCAACCGGTCCAGCAACGCCTCGGGCGAGGCCGCCTCGGCCACCGGGACCACGAAGCTGGTGAAGTCGTCATGCTCGTGCTCGCCATCCACCGCGTCGTGGCAGGAGGGGCGGCTGGCCAGGTCGTCCTCCGCCGCCGCGCCTAGGCCGAGCAGCACGGCCAGGTCGACCCGCCCCTCGGTGGCGGTGATCAGCGCGGCCGGGCGGGGCAAGCCGGCCGCCACCTGCACCCGCAGCCCCGCCAAGGCCGCTGGGTCGAGCAGGTCCGCCTTGTTCAGCACCACGAGGTCGGCCGCCCCCACCTGGTCGCCATAGACCTCGGCCAGCGGGTTGTCGTGCTCCAAGGTCGGATCGGCGGCGCGCTGGGCGGCGACCGCAGCGGGGTCGTCGGCAAAGCGGCCGGCCGCAACGGCGGGGCCATCAATCACCGCCACCACGCCATCCACCGTCACCCGGGTGCGGATGCCGGGCCAACCGAACGCTTTCAGTAGCGGCTTGGGCAGAGCGAGGCCGGAGGTTTCCACCAGGATGTGCTCGGGCGGGTCCGGCCGGTCGAGCAGCGCCTGCATGGCAGGCAGGAACTCATCGGCCACCGTACAGCACAGGCAGCCATTGGCCAGCTCCACGATGTCCACGTCCTCGCAGCCGGGAATGCCGCACGAGCGCAACACCTCCCCATCAATCCCCAGCGCGCCGAACTCGTTCACCAGCACCGCGACCCGGCGCCCTCCGGCATGCAAGAGCACGTGCCGCACCAGCGTGGTCTTGCCGGCACCAAGGAAGCCGGTGATGACAGTGCAGGGGATTTTGCTCATGCTGGCAGCCGCCCCAGCACCATGCGCGCCAGCGAGGCCGCGCGTCGGGACGGCAGCACCGTGCCGGTGGGGTGCGCCGCGTAGAGCCTGGCATAGTCCAGCAAGTCCCCCGCCAGCGTGGGCGACAGCCGGCCGAGCAGGTAGCTCCACTTGCCCGGCATCGAGATCGCCGCCGCACAGCCGGCCTCGCACGAGGACAAGCAGGCCACCTCGCGCAGCTCCACCGCACCCGCCGCCGGATGGGCCGCCACCGCGCTATGCATGTGGCGGCCCGGCGGCGTCTCCCCGGGCGCCAATTCGCGCCCGGCCCGGCAAGTGGTGCAAACGTGCAGGATGGGCGTCATGGGCGCGGGCTCCAGGGTCGTCACCGGGCGCCCACTGCCCACTGGGAATGCCCGAGCGGGTCGGCCAACACCTCCGTCAAGAGGGGGCCGCCAACCCCGGTGCACCCCGCCCGGCGTCGCAATGGTGGTCCTGGCACGCGGCAGCGTCCCAGCGATGGCAGGTCTCCTGGCTCGCGGATCAAGCACGGCACCGGCGGCCTTCCCGGGCGTCTCGTGCCCAGTGGCGTATGCTGGCGCCGCTCTCCGCTTACAGTTGCGGGGGCAGCCGCGGCGTTGCACCGCGTTCCCTTTTCAGCCTCCGTTTGGAGGCACCATCCGCTTCCGTGTATGACCCGGCGCGTGACAGGTCAATTAACCTTCGTGTTGGGTGGCGCACGCTCGGGCAAAAGCCGCCATGCCGAGGCGCTGATCACGGCGTTGCCGCCCCCCTGGCGCTACGTAGCCACCGCGCAGGCGTTCGATGACGAGATGCGCCTGCGGATCGCTGCGCACCGGGAGCGCCGCGCCCCGGACTGGCAAACGGTGGAGGCTCCGCAGGACCTCCCTGCCGCTCTGGAGTCGCCCCTGCCCGCCCTGGTGGACTGCCTGACCTTGTGGGTCAGCAACCTCCTGCTCGTCGGACGCGAGCCAGACTGGCCCGGCCTCGCCGCAGCGCTAGACGCCCGCGCCGCGCCCACCGTGCTGGTGGCCAACGAGGTGGGCCTCGGCATTGTGCCCGAAAACGCGCTGGCCCGCCGCTTCCGCGATGCGGCTGGCGTGCTGCACCAGGCGGTGGCAGCGCGGGCGGATAAGGTTGTATTTACGGTAGCCGGCATCCCGGTGATGGTGAAGTGAGCGGCGACGCCGACCGCCACCGCGACAAGATGGCCCACCGCAAGGCGGTGCAGGACGCGGAGGTCGCCGGCAAGACCATCACGGAGAAGGGCCTGCTCATGGTCCACACCGGACCGGGCAAGGGCAAGACCACCGCGGCGTTCGGCCTGGCCTTACGCATGCTGGGCCGCGGGCGTCCGGTCGGCGTGGTGCAGTTCATCAAGGGCGCGTGGAGCACCGGCGAGCGCACCGCCTTCGAGCAGTTTGGCCCCATGGTGGAGTGGCACACCATGGGCGAGGGCTTCACCTGGGAAACCCAAGACCGCGCCCGCGACGTGGCCGCCGCCGAACGCGCCTGGGCGCAGGCGATCGCGCTGATGGCGCGCCCCGGCCTCGGCTTGCTGGTACTGGACGAGCTGAACATCGCGCTGCGCTACGACTACCTGGCCGAACCGGCCGTGCTCGCCGCCCTGGCTGCCCGGCCGCCCGGCCTGCACGTGGTGGTCACCGGCCGCAACGCCCGCCCGGCGCTGATCGAGGCCGCCGACTTGGTGACGGAGATGACGCTGGTGAAGCACCATTTCGCAGCCGGGGTGAAAGCGCAGGAGGGCGTGGAGTTCTAAGCGCGCGCGCCATCATGCTGCAAGGCACCGGGTCGAGCGTCGGCAAGTCCCTGCTCGTCGCCGGCCTCGCGCGGGCATTGCTTAGGCGCGGCCTTAACGTGCGCCCGTTCAAGCCGCAAAACATGTCCAACAACGCGGCCGTCACCCCGGCTGGCGGCGAAATCGGCCGCGCCCAAGCCCTCCAAGCCCGCGCCGCCGGCGTGCCGCCTTCCGTGCACATGAACCCGGTGCTGCTGAAGCCGCAAAGCGAGCTGGGCAGCCAGGTGGTGGTGCAGGGCCGCGTCATCGGCAACGCCCGCGCGCGCGACTACCAGGCGATGAAGCCCGGCCTCATGCCGCAAGTGCTGGACAGCTTCGCCAGGCTGCGCTCGCAGGCCGATATCGTGCTGGTGGAGGGCGCGGGCAGCGCGTCCGAAATCAACCTGCGTGCGGGCGACATCGCCAACATGGGCTTCGCCCGTGCCGCTGATGTGCCGGTGGCCATCGTGGGCGACATCGACCGCGGCGGAGTGATCGCAAGCCTAGTCGGCACCCATGCCGTGCTGGACCCGGCGGACCGCGCCTTGGTCGCCGGCTTCATCGTCAACCGCATGCGTGGCGACGCTGCCCTCTTCGCCGCCGGCCTAGAACTGATCGCCGCCCGCACCGGTTGGATGCCGCTCGGCCTCGTCCCCTTCTTCCCCGAAGCGCACCGCCTGCCCGCCGAGGACGCCGCCGACCTCGGCTTCGCCCGCCGCCCCGGCGCGAAGCTGCGCATTGCCGTCCCTGCCCTGCCCTGGATCAGCAATTTCGACGACCTAGACCCGTTGGCCGCCGAGCCCTCGGTGGACCTGGTGCTGGTCCGCCGGGGCGCGCCGCTGCCGGTGTGCGACTTGGTCATCCTGCCCGGCTCCAAGGCCACCATCGCCGACTTGGCCGCCCTGCGGGCCGACGGTTGGGACATCGACCTGCGCGCCCACCATCGCCGCGGTGGCCATATCCTGGGCTTATGCGGCGGCTACCAAATGCTCGGCCGCACCATCGCAGACCCGGCGGGAACGGAGGGGCCAGCGGGCACCGTGCCGGGGCTGGGCTACCTTGCCGTTGACACAGTACTCGGCGGCGATAAGCACCTCGCGGAGGTGAGCGGCGAGATGCACGGCGTGCCATTTCGCGGCTTCGAAATGCATATCGGCCGCACCACGGGCAAGGCGGCGCCGATGCTCCGGCTCGCCGGCGGCCGGGCAGAGGGCGCGACGTCCTCGGATGGCTTAATATCGGGCTGCTACGTGCACGGCTTGTTCGGCGACGACGCGCAACGCGCCGCCTGGCTTCGCCGCCTGGGCGCAGACGCCGTGCCGCGCTGCCACGAGGCCGAGGTGGACACCGTCCTGGATCAGCTTGCTGAGCATGTCGAGGCCCATGTCTCCGTGGACGCGCTGTTGACATTGGCGCGGTAGCGCAACTGGTCTCAAAATGGCCCTCGATACAAGTGGAGCGTTTATGCGGTCGGCCTATGTCCACGGCTATGACGAAGCGGAAAATCTGCGCCTGACCGATCAGGCGACGACGCTGGAAGCGCTGCTGCACCACGACACCGCCTATCCGGCTGGCAGCCTGGTCCTGGAGGCAGGATGCGGCGTCGGCGCCCAGACCATGCCACTGGTCCGCAATAGCCCGAGCGCGCGATACACCTGCCTGGATATTTCTGCCGCTTCGCTTGCGACGGCTGCGGCCCGCGTCCAAGCGGCGGGTCTGCCCGTGCCGCGGTTCCGGCAGGGCAACCTGCAAGCCCTCCCTTTCCGCAACGCCTCCTTTGACCACGCCTTTGTCTGTTTCGTGCTGGAACACCTGCGGGACCCGGCAATAGCCCTCGCCGAACTACGGCGCGTGCTTCGGCCCGGTGGCAGCCTGACGGTCATTGAGGGCGACCACGGCTCGACCTTGTTTCACCCCGACGATGCAGCGGCCCACGCTGCCATCCGGTGCCAGGTGGCGCTGCAGCGCGCTGCCGGCGGGGATGCAAACATAGGCCGGCGCCTGTATCCATTGTTGACGGCCGCCGGGTTGCGCACCGTCCGCGTCTCGCCTCGTCAGGTCTACGTGGATGCCAGCCGGCCGGAGCTGGTGGATGGTTTTATCCGAAAGACTTTCAGCGCGATGGTCGCAAGCGTGCGCGACGAGGCGATCCAGGCTGGGCTGACGGACGCGGAGGCATTCGACGCCGGCGTCCGTGCGCTGCTCCGCACGGCGGAGCCGGATGGGGTGTTCTTTTACACCTTCTTCAAAGCTATCGGCTCGAAAGAATGACAGGCTTTAGGGGCGCCCCACCTTCCGCAATTAGAATCTCTTTGGGTCGGCTGCGGACCTGATTGAGTTTCGGCCTTCCGGCCTCGCATGGTAAGGCTAACTCATGAGCGCCACGCTGAAACAATCCGTGCCCGTTCGCATGACTCTGGACGAGTTCCTGGTATGGGACGCACCCGGGCCGGAGCGCTGGCAATTGGTTGACGGCGAGCCGGTCGCCATGGCTCCGGCAGCCGAGGCGCACGGGCTGTTGCATGCCGAGCTCGCGCGCGTGCTTGGCAATCACCACGTGGAAACGGGGAGCGAATGCCGCGTAAGCGTCGAGCCGGGGAGTGTGCCGCGTGTCTTGGCCGATATGAACTACCGTGTGCCCGATATTGGTATCACCTGTGCCCCGCCTGGCGGTAAGCAGATGATCGCCGCGCCGGTCGTGCTGATCGAAGTGCTGTCACCCTCGAACGAACGCAACACGCGCCCCAATGTCTGGGCCTACGCGACAATCCCCAGCGTGCGCGAAATGCTGCTATTCCGCTCCTCCCGAATCGAGGCCGAGCTGCTCCGGCGCGCAGAGGACGGAACCTGGCCGGACAAAGCCGAGCGGCTTTTGCCGGGTGCAACAGTGGTGTTAGAGAGCATTGGCTTTCGAGCTCCGCTCGCCGATCTGTATCGCACAACCGGGCTGGAACCAGCCTTGTAGCCGGCATCTTGATGCGGGTCGGCACCGGCACCCGCATCAAGATGCCGGCTACGACTCAGCCGGCGGCAGATCGATCCACGACAAGTGCCCGCCCTTGCCCGCCCCCGTATCCAGGAACACCGCCCGCCCGCCGGCGCTGCCCACATGCACATACGGCCGCCCATTGGTGCTGCGCCGGTCATGGCCGCAATACACCGTGACTCCCGACGGAATGCGGTCCACCCAGCGTAGCACCCGCTCGGGATAGCCGTCCGGCTGCACCCGGCCAGTGGTCTGGCCGAACAGGGCGCGGGACAGCGGCGTGTCCACCCGGCCCAGGCCGGGCGGCGGCGCCTGGTCCAGCATCGCGGTGTGAAAGCCGCCATGCACAAACACGCGGTCGCCATGCACGATCCAGGCGGGCGCCCGGCCGATCGCCTCCAACGCCCGCTCGCGCAGCCGGGGCGGTAGTTGCGTCAGCGTCTCTTCCAACGCCGGGTCGATGCGGACCGGCTGGCCGCCCAGGGCGCGTCCCAGCTTGCGGTCGTGGTTGCCGAGCAGGAAAACGCCACGGCCCTGCTCGACCAAGCGCAGTGCCATCTCAAGCGCCCCGGCGCTGTCCGGCCCGCTATCGGTGAGATCGCCGAGCTGCACGATGAACCGGTCAGTCTCGGTGGCGAAGGCGAAGGCGCGGGCATCGCCATGCACGTCCCCCACCACGCGGATCGGATGGCCGGACGGGATCATCATGCCGTAACCCGCATCGCCCGGAATGCGGCCAGAGCGCGGTCCCGCCCTTCGCTGAGGCCGACCACCGGGCGTGGGTAGCTGCGCCCGAGCTCGACGCCAGCCGCGGCCAGCACCTCTGGCGGCGCCTGCCACGGGGCATGGATCGCCGCGTCCGGCAGCTTCGCCAGTTCCGGCACCCAGCGGCGGACATAGGCGCCTGCTGGGTCGAACTTCTCGCCTTGCGTGACGGGATTGAACACGCGGAAAAACGGCGAGTTGTCGGTGCCGCAACCGGCGATCCATTGCCAGGATTGGGCATTTACCGCCAGGTCGCCATCCACCAGCGTGTCCCAGAACCAGCGCTCGCCATCCACCCAGGACACCAGCAGGTGCTTGACCAAGTAGGACGCGGTGATCATCCGCACCCGGTTGTGCATCCACCCGGTGTGCCAAAGCTGGCGCATGCCGGCGTCCACGATGGGCACGCCGGTCTGGCCCTGCTGCCAGGCGCGTAGCCCCTGCGGGTCGCGCCGCCAGCGCAGCCGGCCGAACTCGGGGCGCATCGGCGCGCCGGGCATGTCGGCGTTGTGCCACAGCAGGTTGGCGCTGAACTCGTGCCAGAGCAGCTCGGCCAGGTAGCGCTCCAACCCCTCGCCCGAGCCCTCGGCCAGCGCCCAATGCCAAAGCTGCGCCGGCGAGAGTTCGCCCCAATGCAAATGCGGCGAGAGCCTGGAGGTGAGGTCCTCACCCGGCGTGTTGCGGCCCGCGTGATAGCGGTTCAGCTTCTCCCGCATGAACTGCCGCGCCCGGGCCTGCGCGGCGGCCTCGCCCGGCTGCCACGCCTCGCGCATCCCGCCGGCCCAGTCCGGCTTGGTCGGCAGCAACTCCCAGTCATCGAGCCGGTCCGAGCGGGCGGATACGCCGTCCAACCGCTTCGGCGCCGGCTCCGGCTTGGGCGGGTGACCCTTGGCGCGGGCCGCGCGCGCGAATGGGGTGTAGACGCCGTAGGAGCCGCCCGTCTTGGTGCAGATGCTGCCCGGCTCGAACAGCAGCCCGCTGCGATGCAGGTGCAGCGGAACCCCCTCCGGCAACGCCGCCGCCACCGCAGCGGCCTGCGCCCGGACCCAGGGCTCGACGCAAATCCCGGCATGCACCGCCTCGGCGCCGGACTGCTTGACCAACTCGGGCAGGATCGCCGCCGCCTCGCCACGCCGCAGCACCAGCGGCGCCCCAAGCCCCTCCAGCGAGCGGCTCAGCGACGTCAGGCTGCCGTGCAGCCACCAGCGATGCGCCCCGCCCATCGCCCACTCGCCAGCAGCCGCGTCATCTAGCACGTACACGGGCAGCACAGCGCTCTTCTCCGCCGCATGCAGCGCGGGATTGTCCGCCACCCGGAGGTCCTGCCGATACCAGACCAGCGCAACACCTTTCGCCTGCTTGCCTGCGCGACCCGTCCCACCATTCATGTCTCGCAATGTGATACGGGTCTGCCCAAGCGACAATGTCGCGGTGGTGTCACACGGCTGCTATCGCCATGGTTTGAGCCAGCGTGAAGCCGAACAGACGCTCGCGCCCGAGCAGGAAGGCGCGCCCGCCGCCGGGGAACAGCCGGGCGATAGCGGGGTGGCGGATGTCCAGCCCGCCGGTGAACGCACCGAACGCCGGCAGCATCAAGCGATGTGGCCCGGCGACGAAGCAGGGGCGGGTGATGGTTTGCGCCCGGGTCGCCACACTGGCCTTCGGGTGGTAATGGCCGCAGATTTCCGGCCCGCCGCCGCCCGCCTGGTGGCGGAACACGATGCCACCCGCCTCCCACCATTCGGCGGTGTCGCCGGGAAAGCCGTCGGGTGGCAGCGGGTCGTGATTGCCGAGCAGCCAAACGAAGCGGTGTGCGGACGCGAGCGCACGCAGCCGGGCGGCATCTTGCGGCAGCAACCGGCACGGACCGCCGGTGTCGTGGAAGCTATCGCCCAGCGCCACCACCTGGTCTGGCGTGTAGCGGCGCAGCAGGTGCGCCAGCCGGTCCAGCGTGGCGCGCGTGTCCCAGGGCGGTACCAGGTGGCCTTGGGCGGCGCAGGCGGAGCCTTTCTCCAGATGCAGGTCCGCCACCGCCAGCAGGCGGCGCTCCGGCCACCACAGCGCCCCCGCCGGGTCCAGCATTAGGCGGTGCCCGGCTAGGTGAATCGGGGCCGCGGTCACGCCGACCCAGGCCCGTCATGCGCGGACTTGATCCGCGCATCCACGCTGTGCGGCCGCCGCCGGCTCTGACGGGGGCTACGCTGCTGCGGCCCATCTATCTCGGACGCCGTGGATGGCCGGATCAAGTCCGGCCATGGCGGTGTGGTTTGAGGTGACTTAGCAGCCGGGCCACGTTCCCGCCGCTGCATCACCGCGAGGTTGGCCCGGTGCACCGGGTGCACCCGCATCGGCGCCTGCGAGGTTTCGCGCTCACCCGTCGCCTCCGCCACCAGGGCCTCGGTTTCCGCCAGCAGCGCGTCCTCGTCCTCGTCGGTGCGGACAAACTCGCGGCCGATATCCAGCAGCACCGGCACCGCCAGCGGCGACACCCGCGGCAGCCGCACGGTGCGGACATGGCCGGCCACCCGCGCCAGCATCTCGGCAAGCCGGCCCACATCGGTCAGCCCGCGCGCCGCGTCGGCCCGGGTCGCGCGGAGCAGGATATGGTCGGGCTGATGGCGGCGCAGCACGTCGTAGATCAGGTCGGTGTTGACCGTGACTTGCCGGCGGCTGCGGTCGGCGCCGGGCTGGGTGCGGTCCACCAGGCCAGCGATCACCGCCACGTTGCGGAAGGTGCGGCGCAGCAGGGAGCTTTCCGCCATCCAAGCCTCGAGATCGTCGCCCAGCATGTCCTGCGCGAACAGCTCCGCCATGTCCCCCGGCTCGTGCGCGGACCACACGGCGATGACGTAGTCCGTCGCGACGAAGCCGAGCGGGGCGGTGCCGGCGCGTTCCATGCGCCGGGTCAGCAACATGCCGAGCGTCTGGTGCGCGTTGCGACCCTCGAAGCAGTAGGCGACGGTGTACCAGCGGCCGTTGCGCGGGAACACCTCCACCATCAGCTCATCCGGGCCCGGCAGGCTGGAGCGCTCCTGCTGTAGCGTGAGCCACTCCCGCACCGGCGCCGGAAAGGCGCCCCAACATGCCGGGTCGTGCAACATGGCGCGCACGCGGGTGGCGAGATTGGTGGTGAGCGGGTATTTGCCCCCCGCATAGGCGGGCACCATCGGCTCGCCGCTGCCGCCCAACGCGCACTCCACCGTGGTCTCCCGGATGCGCAGGTAGCGCAGCAGGCGGCCGGCGAACATGAAGGTGTCACCAGGCACCATCATGTTGACGAAGCTCTCTTCGATCTCGCCGAGATTGCCGCCTTTTGCGCCGGCAAGCCTGACCTTGACCAGCGGCATCTCCACAATGGTGCCGATGTTCATGCGCGCCAGCCGGCCGATGCGCTCCGAGCGAATATGCACCAACCCGTCCGCATCGCGGAACAGCTTGCGGTAGCGCTCGTAGGCGGACAGAGCATAGCCGCCGTCCTCGACGAAGCGTAGCACGTCCTCGAAGGTGGCGCGGTCGAGCGCGGCGTAAGGTGCGGCGCGCCGCACCTCGTCGTACAGCGTATCGGGCAGAAACGACGCGGCGGCGGCCATCAGCAGGATATGCTGGGCCAACACATCCAGCCCGCCGGGCCGCGGCGGGTCGCCGTCGAGTTCGCGTGCAGCCACGCCCTGGATCGCGGCCTCGCACTCCAACACCTCGAACCGGTTGGCCGGCACCAGCACAGCGCGGCTGGCCTGGTCCATCCGGTGGTTGGAGCGGCCAACCCGCTGCAGCAGGCGCGACACCCCCTTCGGCGCCCCCACCTGGATCACCTGCTCCACCCCGCCCCAATCGATGCCCAAATCGAGCGACGATGTCGCCACCACCGCGCGCAAATCGCCCCGCGCCATCGCCGCTTCAACCCGGCGGCGCTGGGCGATATCCAAGCTGCCGTGATGCAGCGCAATCGGCAGCGTCGCCTCGTTTAGCTTCCACAACGCCTGGAACAGCAGTTCCCCCTGGGCGCGGGTGTTGACGAACACGATGGTCATTTGCGCCGCCGCAATCCGCTGCAAGATCGCCGCCGCAGACGCCAGCCCCATGCGGCCGGACCATGGCACCCGCTCCTCCCCGAGGGCCACGGTCAGCTCCGGTGGCGCACCCTCGGGCACCTCGATCCGCCGCACCCGGGCGCCGCAGCCGACATAGGCCTCGACCGCCTCCTTATGGGCGACGGTGGCCGAGAGCCCAACCCGGCGCGACGCCGGCGCCAGGCTGGCCAGGCGGGTGAGGCACAGCGCCAGTTGGTCGCCCCGCTTGGTGCCGGCCAAAGCGTGTACCTCGTCGACCACCACCGCACGCAGACCGTCGAATAGTGCGGGCGCATGGGATTGGCTCAGCAGCAAGGCAAGGCTTTCCGGCGTGGTGAGCAGGATATTCGGCGGCCGCTCCCGCTGCCGCGCGCGCCGGGCCGCGGGCGTGTCGCCGCTGCGGGTCTCGACGCTGACGGAGAGGCCGATCTGCTGGATCGGGGCGGTGAGATTGCGCGCCACGTCCGTCCCGAGCGCTTTCAGCGGGGAGACGTAGAGCGTGTGGATGCCGTTCCGCGGATTGGCTGCAAGCTCGACCAGCGAGGGCAGAAAGCCGGCCAGCGTCTTGCCGCCGCCGGTGGGAGCGATCAGCAGCGCCGTTTCCCCGGCGGCCGCGGCGTCCAGCATGGCGAGCTGATGCGGGCGCGGCGCCCAGCCCCGTGCAGCAAACCAGGCGGCGAACTGTTCTGGAAGTGTTCGGGGCACGATTGAGAGATAGGGCGCAATGCAGCGCGAGGCTAGCCTTGCCGCGCGGCAAGAGGCTACGGTCGCCGCAGTTCGAGGGAGCACGTCGCATGATCCATGTGGTCGCCATCGTCACCGCCCAACCCGGCCAGCGCGCCGCCGTCTTGGAAGCATTTCACGCCAATATGCCGGCGGTGCATGCCGAAGCCGGCTGCGTCGAATACCAGCCCGTGGTCGACGCGCCGGACGCTGGCGCCATGCAGACCAAGCTCGGCGAGGACAGCTTCATGGTCGTCGAGAAGTGGGAGAGCCAGGAGGCGCTGAAGGCGCATGCCGCCTCGCCCCACATGGCGGCCTATGGCGCCAAGACCAAGCCGATGCTGGCGAGCCGGGTGATCCACGTGCTGGCGGATGGATAGGCTAGTCCTGCTTCAGCCGCGCCCGCAGCTTGCGCCAGCCGACGCCGCTGGCTGCTGGGGGCGCCGTAGCGCGGTCGGAGAGCTCCTCTAACAAACGGCGCGCGATCATGCCGCGATGGCCACGCTGCCAATGGTCGGTCGAATCCTCCTCCGCCAGCCAGGGAGGCGACGGCAGCAGCAGGCGCTGGGCCAGGCCATCCAGCAACGGCTCATAGGTGGCGCGCAGTGCCGCCAGAGTGGCACGCGTCTCCTCGCCTTGCGTCCAGGCGACGCCCGCGCCGAGCAGTTCTTCCTCCATGCGGGCATAGGCAGCGTCGTCCAGCCGGTCGCCGCCATCGTAGCGGGAAGGTGCGACATCGAACGAGCGCGCCATCTCAACCAATACTTGCCGGGCCATGGTGAAGGTCATGCGCGCCTGCAACGGGCCTTGGTCCTCGACCCCAACCAGGATCGCCGCGCACGTGTCCATCACCGCGGCCAGCGCCGCCAGCCAGGATTGGTTGTCATGCTGCGAGCGGTAATACACCAGCATCGGGTAGGAGAGATGGCTCTCCAGCAAATCCGAACCCCAAACCTCCCATTCCCGCAGCAGCTCGTCGAGCTTGGCCATGCCGCCGGCTTCGGCGTGGCGACACAGCATGGTGCAGGCGGTCGGCGGCGAACCGGCACGGCCATCCAGTTGGATGACATGCGCCTCCCGCCTGGAGAAGAGCTGGTAGAGCACGGGAAGATAGCCGATCACGATGGCGATGAAGCCGAGCCCGGTGCCGCCCTCCACCACCGAGGCGAAGCGGCCGGCGCCGGAATGTGGCACCACGTCGCCATAGCCCAGGGTGAAGAAGGTGACGCCGCTCATGTAGATCTGCTCGGACACGGGCGACTGCTTGGGGTTGGTTTGCAACGCCCATTCCAACACGCCGAACGCGACGATGAGGCTGCTTGCCCATAGCGCTAGCAGCATGACCATCGATAACGGGCCGAACACGCTCAGGAAACGCTCTCGCCGCGCCCCGGCTGTCAGACGTTGCGCGAGCCAGGTCCAGCCAGCCCAACCTAGGCGGAAGTAGACCCGCATCAGCCGAAGCCGTCGCTGCACCCGGCGCGGCAGCAGCATCACCTCGAACGCATCCTGCAGCACGAGCGCAAGCAGGACGATGGCCACAAGGATGACGAGGATGGACACGCGGCCGCCTATGCCAGCAATGGCTGGAGCTCGTCCAGGATGGCATGCGGAACCAGTCACTTGCTGCCGCATTTGTCGTGCGTATTCAATGCGCATTGAAGCTCGTGACATCATTTAGGCCATCAAGGCAGCGGGATGGAGCGAGGCCCGGACGACTGGAAGCCACAACCACCTCAAACATCCGACCTTGCCAGGCTTAGTCACCATCCCGGTCCATGGCAGCGCCGATCTGAAGACCGGCGTGGTGAAGTCAATCGAGAAGCAAAGCGGCGTCAAGCTTAGAAGGGAACGCTGATTATGGCACTCGGATATCACCGGGCTCTGCTCATCCAAGATGAAGGCGACGGCCCTGAGAACGGCTACGGGGTTGTCTTGCCTGATCTGCCAGGCTGCACCAGGGCAGATGTCACCGGACGAGGTTCTGCTGCGTGTAACACTGTCGCAGCATTCACAAGAGGACGCGCGACTGCGCGCCCGGCTGACGGTGACACCGCGCGAGGAGGAGGTGCTGATGTGGCTCGCCCGCGGCAAGTCCAATCGCGACATCGCCGAAATCCTCGGACTCAGCCCGCGTACCGTCAACAAGCACCTTGAGCAGATCTATGCGAAGTTCGGTGTGGAGAGCCGCTCGGCCGCAGTCGCCCTCACGTTCCGCTCCCTCGCGGAATGATGGAACGAGCCCTTTACGTCAGACCGGCAGCCGGTGCTTTTCCAGCCCACTCCAAGCGTTCTAGGCTGAGGCGAGACAATCGGGGAGGCCGTGGCCATGCCGTCAACCGTGGACGTGAATTGCGACATGGGCGAGGGCCTTGGCCTGCTCCAGGTCGGCACCCCTGACGAGATGCTGCTGCCGCTGATCAGCTCGGCCAACATCGCCACCGGCTTTCATGCCGGGGACCCGATACTGATGGACCGGCTCGCCCGCGCCTGCCGCGAGCGTGGCATCGGCATCGGCGCGCACCCGTCGTTCCGCGACCTGCACGGCTTCGGCCGCCGCTTCATCCGCACCGAACCCGCCGAACTGGTCAACGACGTGCTCTACCAGGTGGGCGCGATGCAGGCCTTTGCGCAGCGCCATGGCGGCCGGCTGCAGCACGTGAAGCTGCACGGCGCGCTCTACATGCACGCAGCGGCCGACGAGGCGTTCTCCCAGGCGCTGGTCGAGGGGTTGCAGCAAATCGACCCTGGCCTACTGATCTACTGCATGGACGTTTCCGTCACTCACCGGAGCGCCAAGGCCGCCGGCATGGGCGTGGTGCGCGAGTTCTATGCCGACCGCGACTACGACAACAGCGGCAGCATCGTGTTCACCCGCCAGGTCGCCGCCCCGCTCGATCCACACCGGGTCGCCGACAAGATCGCCCGTGCCTGCAGCGAGGGCCGGGTGCGCACGGTGGAGGGCGACGACATCGAGATCGGCTTCGATTCGATCTGCTTTCATTCCGACACGCCCGCCGCCGACGAGGTCGGCCGCGCCACGCGAGCGGCGCTGCAAGCCGCCGGCATCACCGTCGCTCCCCCCGCAGGCTAAGGAGGATCGCATGCCGGTCATCATCATGTCGCCGCTCCCAGGCACGTTCTACCGCAGCCCATCCCCCGGCGAGCCGCCGTTCAAGGAGCCCGGCGCCAATGTCGCCGTGGGCGATGTTCTCGGCCTGATCGAGGTGATGAAGACCTTCACCCAGGTGATCGCCGAGCAAGCGGGACGGGTCGCGCGCTTCCTGGTCGAGAACGAGGACGCGGTGATGGCGGGTCAGCCATTGCTCGAACTCGAGACCTGACGCATGCCGATCCGGCGGTTGCTGATCGCCAACCGGGGCGAGATCGCGGTGCGCATTCAGCGCGCCGCTCGCACACTCGGGATCGTCGCGGTGCAGGCGGTGAGTGCCGCTGACCGCGACAGCTTGGCGGCCGCGCTGGCGGACGAGGTGGTCGAAATCGGCAAGCCGCAAGCCGCGCAATCCTATCTCTCGGCCGACCGCCTGCTCGACGCCGCCATGCGCAGCGGGGCCGATGCGGTGCATCCCGGCTACGGCTTCCTGGCCGAAAACGCCGACTTTGCCGAGCGGGTGGAACAGGCCGGGCTGGTGTTCGTCGGCCCACGCGCGCAGACCATCCGGCGGATGGGCGACAAGGCCAGCGCGCGCGCGACGGCGATGGCGGCCGGCGTGCCAACTGTGCCGGGCAGCGACGGCCGGGTGGCGGGTGGCCCGGCGGCGCGCGACATCGCCGCCAAAATCGGCTTCCCCGTGATGATCAAGGCGGCGGCCGGCGGCGGCGGGCGCGGCATTCGCATCGCCCAGGATGCCGATGCGTTGGACGGCCTGCTCGCCGCCGCCAGCGCGGAGGCCCAAGCCGCGTTCGGCGATGGCGGCCTCTACCTCGAACGCTTCATCCCGCGCGCGCGGCATATCGAAGTGCAGGTGTTGGGCGATGGCGCCGCGGCGGTGCACCTGTTCGAGCGCGAGTGTTCCGTGCAGCGGCGGCGGCAGAAAATCTGGGAGGAAGCCCCCGCCCAATGCCTCGACGAGCCCGCCCGCGCCGCGCTGTGCCATTCGGCGGTGCGCTTGGCGCAGTCGGTCGGCTATCGTGGCGCCGGCACGATTGAATACCTGTTCGACGGGGCGACCGGCGAGTTCTACTTCATCGAAATGAACACCCGCATCCAGGTCGAACATCCGGTGACCGAGATGATCACCGGGATCGACCTGGTGCGCGAGATGCTGCTGGTGGCCGGCGGCGCCGCCTTGTCGATGCATCAGCAGGATGTCGTCCGGCGCGGCCACGCCATCGAGGTGCGGATCAACGCCGAGGACCCGGCGCACGGTTTCCGTCCTTGCCCTGGAACGATCACCGCCTTGCGGATGCCCGGCGGCCCCGGCGTGCGGTTCGATACCGGGTTCGCAACGGGCGACACCGTGCCGCCATTCTACGATTCCCTGTTGGGCAAGCTAATTGTGTGGGACGGCAGCCGCTCGCACGCGTTGCGCCGCCTGGCCGCAGCCTTGCATGAGTTGCGCATCGAGGGCGTCGCCACCACCGCCGGCCTGGCGGCGCAACTCGCCGCGGCCCCCGAGATCGCCGCCGGCGCGGTCCATACCACATGGCTGGAGAGCTGGTTGGCAGCTAGGGAGGGGACATGACGCGCTACAGCTTCGGCGGCGACGAACACGTCTTTGTCGAGTTCAGCGAGGCGATGTCGCTGGAGGCCTTTTTCGCCTCCTTGGCCATGACCGAGGCACTGCGCGCCGCGCACATCGCCGGCGTGACCGACATCTGCCCCGCCAACGCCTCGCTGCAGGTGCGCTTCAATCCCGACATCGTCCCACCCGCTGACCTGATGGCACGCGTCCAGGCGCTGGAACCCGCCGCCAACACCGCCCCGCCCGCGCTTAGCACGCGCATCATCGAGGTCCCGGTCCTGTACGACGACCCGTGGACACGCGAGACGCTGATGCGGTTTCGCGAGCGGCATCAGGATCCGGCGGCGACCGACCTGGAATACGCCGCCCGCATCAACGGTTTCGACTCCGTCGCCGGGTTTATCGCGGCACATGCCGGGGCGCCCTGGTTCGTTTCGATGGTAGGTTTCGTCGCCGGGCTGCCGTTCCTCTACCAGATGGTCGCGCGGGACCGGCAACTGGAGGTGCCGAAATACCTGAGGCCGCGCACCGACACGCCGAAGCTCACCATCGGCCATGGCGGCTGTTTCAGTTGCATCTACTCGGTGCGGGGCGCCGGCGGCTACCAGATGTTCGGCGTCACCCCGCTGCCGATCTACGACCCGGCGCAGCAGGCGGCGCACCTTCACAAGTTCATGATCTTCTTCAATCCCGGCGACATCGTGCGTTTCCGCGCCATCGACCGGGCGGAATACGACGCAAACCTTGCGGCGGTCGCAACCGGGTCGTTCCAGCCCAAAATCCGCCCCTTGAGCTTTTCCTTGGCGGCCTTCCAGCAGGACCCGGACGAGTATAACCGTACGCTGTTGGAGATGCTCGATGGCCATTGAGGTAATCAAGCCGGGCCTCGCCACCTCGGTGCAGGATCTCGGCCGCCCCGGCTATTACCATCTGGGTATTCCGATTTCCGGCGCCATGGACCGGCTGGCGCTGCGGGCGGCGAACCTTCTCGTGGGCAATGCCGAGGGCGCGGCGGCGCTCGAGGCGGTGTTTATGGGCCCGGTGCTGCGCTTTACCAGCGAGGCCACCGTCGCGGTGACCGGCGCCAGCTTGCCGCCAAAGCTGGACGGCGCCCCCCGCCCGGGTTGGACCGCCTTCGCCGTAGCCGCCGGCCAGGTGCTGAGCTTCGACCATCTCCAGGCCGGCGCACGTTCCATCATCGCGGTCTCAGGCGGCATCGACGTGCCCGAAGTGTTGGGCAGCCGCTCCACCTACGGGCTCGGCGCGCTGGGCGGCTTCCACGGGCGCACCCTGCAAGCGGGCGATACGCTGCAACTCGGCGACGCCCCGCCACCGGCCGCAGGCCCGGCCGTACCCGACGACCTTCACCCGGTCGTGGCCAACCCGGCCATCATCCGGGTGGTGACCGGCCTTTACTGGCACCGCATCACCGAGGCCGCCGGCGAGCGGTTCTTTGCCGAAACCTGGAAAGTGGCACCCGAAGCCGACCGCATCGGCTATCGCTTCCGCGGTGGCACGCCGCTCGCGTTCAATCCGCGCACGCCTCCGTTCGGCGCCGGGTCGGACCCGTCCAACATCGTCGACAGCGGCTACCCATATGGCTCGGTCCAGGTGCCGGGCGGCACCGAGCCGATCGCGCTGCATCGCGACGCGGTCTCGGGCGGCGGCTATTTCATGCTCGGCACGGTGATCTCCGCCGACATGGACCTGATCGGCCAATTGCAGCCGCATGCCCCGGTGCGATTCGCCGCCGTCACCATGGAGGACGCCTTGGCAGCCCGGCGCGAGCGCGCGGCGCGCATAGCGGCGATCCGGACGGCGCTTCACAAGCGCTGAGCGCGGAACCGGTCCAGCGTCACCGCGGCGATGATGACCACGCCCAAAATGAGCTGCTGCATGTAGCCGCCGACCTGCAGCAGGTCCATGCCGTTGGCCAGCCCGGTGACGAACACGCCGCCCAAGATGGCGGTGCCGATCCCGCCTTGCCCGCCCAGCAGGCTGGCGCCGCCGATCACCGCGGCGGCGATGCTTTCCAGCATGAGGCCGCCGCCCAGATTGGGCTCGCCCGAACCGGTTCGCGCCGTCAGCAGCAAGGCGCCCACCGCGCCCAGCATCGAGCAAGCCACATAGGCCAGCAGCAGATAGCGGCGCTCTGGCAGCCCGGCGACGTAGGCGGCGCGCGGGTTGCTGCCAATCAGGAACAGCGCCCGGCCCGGCACGCTGCGTTCCAGCGCGAACCAGATCAGCGCGCAGAGCACGGCCGCGATCAGCAGGGGCGCCGGAACGCCCAGCACCGTCCCGTCGCTCAGCAGCACGCTGTAATTGTCCGGCACCCCGAACACCGGGCGCCCGCCCGAGATGGTGGTGGCCAGCCCGATGCAGATGTTCAGGCTGCCGAGCGTGGCGACGAACGGGTTGACCCGCAGCCAGGCGACGCAAACGCCGTTGAACAGCCCAACCGCCGCCCCCACGCCAAGCCCCGCCAGCATTCCCAGCGCCAGCACCGCCGGGTTTGCCTGGTCGCCGCTAGAAAGCCCGGTCAGCACCAGGCTGGTCACCACGCTCGACACCGAAACCATGGCGCCGATGGAAAGGTCGAAGCCGCGGGTCAGGATGACGATGGTTTGCGCCGCCGCCACGATCACCAGGTAGGTTGATTGGCGCAGCAGATTGACCAGGTTGGCCAGCGACAGAACGTGCGGGTCGCCCAGCCAGAAGGCGAATTCCATTGCCACCAGCGCGAGCAGCGGGGAGGCCCGCAGCGCCCATAGTGTCACCCGGCGCTGGACGGGGCGGCGGAGTGCAACGTCAGACACGCGCCACCACCCGCATGTTCAGCTCCTCAAGCGCCACCGCGGCGACCACGATGAGGCCGATGAAGATCGTCTGGATCTTGCTGTCGACGTGCAGCAGGTCCATCGCGTTGGTCAGCAACAGCAGGAACCCGGCGCCAATCGCCACCAGCCACACCCGGCCGATCCCGCCGCGCAGGCTCACTCCCGCCACCACGGCGGCGGCGATGCTCTCCAGCGTGAGGTTGCCGCCCATCGCTGCCTGCCCGGAGCCGATCTGCGCTGTCATCGCCAGCCCGGCGACCGCGGCCAGCGTCCCGCTGGCGGCATAAGCGAACAGCAGCACACCGGTCACCGGCACCCCGGACACCCGCGCCGCCTGCAGGTTGCCGCCGACGGCGAGCACGTGGCGGCCGAGCTTGGTCACATCCTGCATCAGCCAGATCAGCACCACCACGGCTGCGGCGAGGTCCACCGCCCAGGGCAAATGCAGCACCAGGCCGCGGCCGAACCCGTCGATATAGCCGGGCGGCATGCCATAGACCGGAATTCCGTTGGTGAGGATGAGCGCCACGCCGCCGACCGCCGTGGAGGTCCCCAGCGTCACCATGAAGGGCGAGATTTTCAGCCAGGCGACGCAGGCGCCATTCAGCACCCCCACCGCCAGCCCGCAGAATAGGCCGGCCAGCACACCAGCCGCGACGGCCCCACCGCTAGGCGCCAGCGCGGCCATGGTGAGGGCGCTACATACGCTGGTCAGCGCCACGACCGAGCCCACCGAGAGGTCGAACCCGCCCACAATCAACACCAGCATCTGCCCGCAACTGACGATGATCAGCAGCGCCGAGCCACGCAGCACGTTGACCACGTTCTGCAGGGCGAGGAATCGCGGTACGAACAACGCCAACAGCACCAGCAACCCGAGCAGGATGCATGGCAGCAGCCCGAACGACAGCCGCCCCACCCTCATGCCGCCCGCGCGCCGCCTCGTTCAGGATGCTCACCATCCGCGGTGAAGAAGTGCCCCAGCACCGCCCGCTCGGTCATCGCCTCGCCGGTCAGCTCCGCCACCACGCGCGACCGGTGCATTACGTATAGCCGGTTTGACAGGTGCATCACCTCGGGCAACTCGGAAGACACCAGCACGATGGCGGCCCCGTTCTCAGCCAGCCGCTTCATCAGCTCGTAGACTTCGAGCTTGGCCCCGACATCAATCCCCACCGTCGGTTCGTCGAACAGGAACAAGCTGATGTCGCGCATCAGCCCGCGCGCGAGCAACACCTTCTGCCGGTTGCCGCCGGAAAACGCGCTCACCCGGCGCTCCATCTCCAGCGGCCGCAACCCCAACCGCTCCAACACCCCCCGCACCAGCCGCCGCTCCTCCGGGCGACGCAACAACCCGCCGCGCGACAGCCGCGCCAGGTCGAGCGCCGCCATCGACGCGTTCTCCCGCACTGGCCGCCCCAGCGCCAAGCCCTCGGCGCCACGATCGGACGGGAAGTAGCACGCCCCCGCGCGCAACGCCGCCGCCGGCGATAGCGACGGTAGCGCCGCGCCATGCACCCGGATCCTGCCAGCGCTCACCGGGGCAAGCCCATAAACGGCGCGGATCAGCTCGGACTTGCCCGACCCCACCAGCCCGGCGATCCCGGTGATCTCGCCGGCTCGCGCGGTGATCGTGGCCTGTTGCACCGACCCGTCAGCCAAGCTCAGCCCCGCTATCTCGAGCACGGCCGCCCCTGGCCGCGCGACGATCGTGGGGAACAGCATGTTGATCCGTCGCCCCGTCATCAGCTCCACCAGCGAGGCATCGGTGGCGCCCTCCGCCGGCACGGTCGCGACCCGGCGCCCGTCGCGCAACACCGTCACGCGGTCGGCAATCCGTCGAATCTCCGCCATCCGGTGCGACACATAAACAATCCCGACGCCCTCCGCCTTCAACCGGGCGAGCAGCTCGAACAACCGGTCCACCTCGGCTTCGGTGAGCGACGCCGTAGGTTCATCCAGGATCAGCACCCGTGTCTCGGCCAGCAGCGCCTTGGCGATCTCGGCCATCTGCTGGTGCGCACGCGACAGATGGCCGACGCGGGCGTCCGGCGCCAGGTCGAAGCCCAGCGTTTGCAGCAGCTCCGCCGCCCGTGTGCGCATCGCATCGCGCCGCAGCAACGGCCCGGCGGTCATTTCGCGGCCGAGGAACAGGTTCTGTTCCACCGTCAGCTCTGCGATCAGGCTGAACTCCTGAAACACCGGGCTGATCCCCATCAGCCGGGCCCGGTGCGGCGTCAGCTGCGCGACCTCCGTGCCCTGAAAGCGGAACTGTCCGCTATCCTGCGCGAAGCTGCCTGCCATGATGTTAATCAGCGTCGACTTGCCGGCGCCATTCTCCCCCAGCAGGACATGCACCTCGCCCGCCTGCAGGTCGAAATCGACGCCATCCAGCGCCACCACCCCGGGGAAGCGCTTGCCGACGCCCCCGAGCTCGAGCAGCGCGCCAGATCTCATTGCCATCTTGCGCTCAAAGCTCTGACTTCCAACGCCCGGCGTGTCATCGGGAGCGGAGCCGTGGCGATCGAGGCCCACGATCCATCACCCTGGAGCGCTTCGCTCCGTTCGCGATGACGCACCAGCAGTAACGGCGCCGCGCTTACGGCGCCGACACCCGGTAAATCGCCTGGAAGGTGCTCGGCGCCAGCACGTTGGTCATGTTGATGGTTGCAAGATTGCCACTGTCGACCATCTCCGGGATCGGTTCGATGAACTTGATCACCGGCTGCTTCTCCAGCGCCTGCACCGCCGTGTCGATCGCGATGCGGCCTTCAATCACCGGGTATTGGGTGGCAAACCCCATGATCTCGTGCTTCTTCAGCGCGTCCAGCATCGCCTGATTCTCGTACGAGGACACGATCGCCACGTCCGGCCGGTTCGCCTCGCGCACCGCGCCGATCGCCGCCTCCGCGGTCGGCGCGGTGCCCCAAATGACGTTCATCTTTGGGTAGGCCTGCAGCGCGTTCTGGATCAGCCCAAGCTGCACCGCCACACCGCTATCGCCGAATTGCGTGCTCACCACGCTGGCATCGGCATCGCTGCTCACCGCCTTCTTGAAGCCAGCCAGGAAGCTCTCCGCCCAGCCCGACCCAGCCGGTCCCGGAAACGCACCGATATCGGCTTGCTTGCCCGCCAAGGCTTTCACCAGGAAATCGCCGGTCTGCTGGCCCATCGCATCGAAATCGACGTACATCTTGGACGTGACATCGGCATTCGGCGCTGGGTTGGCGGTGGAAATCACCACGCGGCCCGCCTGCATGCCCTGGCGGAACTTGCGGGCGAGCCCGGCCTCGGAGATCGGGCCGACGATGATGGCGTCGAAATTGCCGGCCATGCAGTCATCGAACTGGGAGAGCTGCTTGGACAGGTTCTCGTAGCCGCCTGCCTGGTAAAGCGTCATGTCGACGCCCAGCCGGCGCGCTTCCTCCGCCATGCCGTAGTCGATTGCGACCCAGAACGTATCCTTCATGTGGGGGAACAGCACGCACAGCTTCCACGGCTTGGCGGCTTTGGCCGGCGGCGAAAACTCGACCGGCTTTGGCATGCCAGAATCCATGTCGAGCACCTTGATCGGCCACCATTGGCCCGGCGTGTCGGCCTGCGCCGCGGGTGCGAGCAGGCAGGCGCTGGCGAACAAGCCTGCGACGAAGGAGCTGGTTCTCACGTGCTTGTCTCCCGTTGTCGCGATGCGTCCACGGCGCAGTCTTATCCTGGCTCCGCAAGACTCATGCCAGCCAGGGCGAATCGTGCCCGCATCGAGATGCGGGCCACAAGTCGGCAGCGGAACAACGCCCGGCGAACGGCCATACGTCGCAGCCATGGTGCCGGCATCCACAACACCGCCGATTTGACCCGCGCAAAACTGCCATCCCATGATGCATCGCAAACCTCTACGGAGAAGCGGCATGGGTCGGCTGCGGGTCGCGATCGACATCGGTGGGACCTTCACCGATGTCTGCGTGTTCGACGAGGCCAGCGGAAACGTCCGCGTGGCCAAGACCGCGTCCACGTCCGACCCGACCGATGGCTTCATGGCGGGCCTCGCTGCGGCGCAGGTCAACCTCGCTGACGTCACCCTGCTCTCCCACGGAACCACCGTTGCCACCAACGCGCTGATCACCCGCCGGCTGCCGCGCATAGCGATGGTGTGCACTCGCGGCTTCCGCGACGTCATCGAAATCCGCCGCGCCAACAAGGAAGACTTATGGGACGCCTACAAGGACACAGCTCGCCCCTACGTGCCGCGCCGCGACCGCCTGCCGGTCACCGAGCGGGTGGACGCGGCCGGCGCGGTGGTGACCCCGCTTGACGAAGCCGAAGCGGTGGCGCTCGCCCGGGTGTTGCGGCGGCGCGACGTGGCGGCGGTGGCGATCTGTTTCATGAACGCTTACGCCAATGGCGAAAACGAACGCCGCATGCGCGACATCCTGTTGCGCGAATGGCCGGACGTGCCGGTTTCGATCTCGTCGGAGGTGCTGCCGGAAATCTTCGAGCACGAGCGCTTTTCCACCACGGTGGTGAACGCCGTGCTGAGCCCGATCGTCGGCCGCTACGTCGAGCAGCTCGGGCAGCGGCTGCAGCGCGGCGGCTACGGGTCGGACCTGCTGCTGCTGCACAGCGGCGGCGGGGTGATGACGCCGGGCACGGTGCGCGAGCAGGCCGCGCGGCTCGCCGGGTCGGGGATCGCCGCCGGCGCGATCGCCTCGCGCCACATCGCGGGCCTGTGCGGCTACCAGAACGCGATCGGGCTCGACATGGGCGGCACCAGTTGCGACGTGTCGCTGGCCTATGCCGGGCAATCGCGCGTCACCAAGGACTGGGGGATCGAGTTCGGCTACCCGATCCGCTTTCCCAGCATCGAGGTATTGACGATCGGCGCTGGCGGCGGCTCGCTGGCGCTCCTTGCGGACGGCGCGTTGCACAACGGGCCGCAATCCGCCGGGGCCCGGCCGGGGCCCGCCTGTTACGGCGGCGGCGGCACGGTGCCGACCAACACCGACGCCAACCTGGTGCTGGGTCGCCTGGGCAGCGGCCTGGCCGGCGGCACGGTGCAGCTTAGCCGCGCCTTGGCCGAGACCGCGGTGCGCACCGGTGTCGCCGCGCCGCTCGGGATCGGCGTGCTGGACGCGGCGGAGGCGATCATTCGGGTGGCCAACGCCAACATGGCCGATGCGGTGCGGCTGATCTCGATTGCGCGCGGCTACGATCCGCGCGATTTTGCGCTGGTGGCGTTCGGCGGCGCCGGCGCGCTGCATGGGGCGGCGTTGGCGCGCGAACTGGCCATCCCCGTCGTGATCGTGCCGCCCCATCCAGGCATTACCTCGGCGCTGGGATGCTTGCTGGTGGACCTGCAGCATGATTGGGCGGAAAGCTTTCTCGCCCCGGCCGCGAGCGCCGACCCGGCCGGCCTGCAACAGCGCTTCGAGGCGATGGAACACCAGGCGGCGGAGCGGCTCGCGCATGAGGGCGTGGCGGCCGCGGACGTTGTGGTGCAGCGGAGCGTGGACATGATGTATCAGGGCCAGTGGCGCTCGCTCACCGTGCCCGCGCCGCCGGTGATCACGGCGCTCGCCCCGCTGGTGCAGGCGTTCCACGAGCAGCACGAACGGGAGTACAACTTCCGCCGTGACGACGCGCCAGTCAGCCTATTCCGGCTCAACCTCAAGGGGATTGGTACCGTGCCCAAGCCGCACTTCGCCGAACGCGCTGAGGGCGGTGCGCTGCCACCGCCGCGCTCCCGCCGTGCGGTCCGCTTCGATGGCGCCACTGAGGATGCGCCTATCTACTGGCGTCCCGAGCTGCCAGCCGGCGTCGAACTGGCCGGTCCCGCCATCATCGAGCAGGATGACGGCACCACCGTGCTGCCGCCCGGCGCCCGCATGACGGTGGATCGCTGGAGCAACATCATCATGCAGGTAGAGGCTTAGCATGGCGCTCGACCCAGTCACGTTTGAGGTGCTGAAAAACTCCTTCATCACCTCGGTCGACCAGATGGCGGAGCAGATGATCCGCACCTGCTATTCCTTTGTGATCTACAACCGCGATTTCTCCAACGCCCTTAACGACGCCCATGGCGACTCCGTCGCCCAAGGCCGCGGCGACATCGCCGTTCACGTCGGCACCCTGCATTACACCTGCAAGGACGTGATCCGCTTTTTCGGCGACGATATGCGGCCCGGCGACGTGTTCGCCATCAACGACCCCTACGCCGGCGGCACCCATTTCCCCGACGTCCGCCTGGTGCGGCCGATCTTCGCAAACGGCCGGGTGATCGCGTTCAGCCAATCCAACGGCCATTGGTCAGATATCGGCGGCAGCGTGCCGGGGTCGTTCGACGTGGCCGCCACCGAAATGTTCCGCGAGGGCTTGCGCATCACCCCGGTGCGGCTGTGGGATGCCGGGGTGTTCCGCCGCGACGTGGCGCATCTTATCGCCAGCAACACGCGGGACCCGGCGTCCATCATCGGCGACATGCAATCTCAGGCCGAAGCCACCGCAGTCTGCGAGCGCGAAATCCTGCGGCTGGTGGACAAATACGGCTGCGACACCGTCACCGCCGGGTTCGAGGGCGTGCAATCCTATGTCGAGCGCGTGTTGCGGCAGCGCCTGGCCGCGCTGCCGGATGGAACCTGGGAAACACAGGATTTTATCGATCAGGATCCGTCCGCGCCGGAGGGAATGATCCCAATCAAGGTTCGCCTCACCATCGCCGGCGACCGGGCGATCTACGATCTGACCGGCAGCCATCCCTGCATCGGCACGCTGTATAACAGCGCGTTCGGCGGCACGTTCTCCGCCGTGGTCGCCGGCATGAAGACGTTTTTCCCCGACCTGGCGCTGAATTCTGGCTTCTACCGGCCCATAGAGGTGATCGCGCCGGAGGACACCGTGGTGAATGCGCGCTGGCCGGTGGCCGTCACCGGCTTCCTGGTGCCGTTCGAGAAGATCATGAGCGCCATCTACGAAATCTGGTCGCAAATCATGCCCGAGCGCGCGCTCGCCTGCGTGTTCAACAACGAATACCTGCTCACCGGTGGCCGCGACCTGCGCACGGCCGAGAGGCCGACCTTCATGTTCTACGACTGGCTCCCCGGCGGCTGGGGCGGCCGCCAGGGCCGGGACGGCAACAATGTCACCACCTCCTCGTTCGGCTGCGGCATGATGTCGCAGCCGGTCGAGGGGCAGGAGCGCAATTGCCCGATGCTGACCACCGAGTTCGAAATCCTCACCGACAGCGCCGGGCCGGGCCAATGGCGCGGGGGCGCCGGGGCGCGCAAAAGCGCCATGCTGCGCGAGGTTGATCGCACGGTGATTTCCTACATCTGCGACCGGGAGCGCTCGGTGGTGTTCGGGCTCAACGGCGGCCTGCCCTCCCATCCGCACGGGCTGACCCTGACCCGGGCGGGACACGAGCCGGAATGGCTCGGTGCGGTGTTCTCCGACGTGGCCGTGGGCCCCGGCGACCAGTTCAGCCGCCCCACGGCAGGCGGCGGCGGTTTCGGCGACCCGCTTGCCCGCGACCCGGCGATGGTGTGCGAGGACGTGGCCGACGGTTACGTGTCCCTCGCGCGTGCCGCGCGGGATTATGGCGTCGTCGTTCGCGAAGTGGACGCCGAGCTTGCCGAATACCACGTAGACGCCCAAGCGACCGCCGCCATGCGCGACAGCATCCGCGCGCAACGGCGGTCATGGTTGGCGGAGGACCCGATGGCGGTGGCGGCGCAGTATCGTGCCGGGGAGATCGACATGCTGGATGCGATCCGTCGCTACGGTGTGCTGCTGAACTGGGGCGACGGCACCTTGCTGCCGCGGTCGACCGAGCAGTTTCGCGAGATAATGCTCCGCCGTTCGGCCGCCCATTGGGATTAGAGCCTGATGGTTTCAGGTGGATACCGTTAGGATCGGCTGCGCCACGCTGCACCGCCTCGTCCTGCGAGGGGTGGCGTGCATCGGCATCGACCGGTTCGCTCCGCCGCACGACCGCGGCCCCACCCATGGCGAGACGCGCCTCACTCGGCTAGCCATCGCGGAGGAGTCGGCCTACGTGCCGCTGTGAATGCCAAGCGAGAGACCGGTCCGCTCGACCATGTTGCGGCTCATCCTCAACAAACGCTAGTTTCGAGATCAAACGTCTTTCTCTATGCCACTCCGCCCGAACCAAGCAGTGCTGACTTGCAGGCAAACCGAAAGCACGGGGTAAAGAATTGCCTGCCCATGGAGGAGGTCAAATGAACGAAGACGTGAGCTTGGCAGCAGTCCAGATGCCCCACACCGCACACAAGATCGGGCGCATCGCAATGGCAAGCGCGATCGGTGCGATCATTGAATGGTACGACTTCTTCCTCTATGGCGTCGTCGCGACCCTCGTCTTCAACAAGCTGTTCTTTCCGAGCTACGACCCGCTGATCGGCGTGCTGCTCTCCTACACCACCTTCGCCATCGGCTTCGTCGCGCGTCCGATCGGTGGAATCATCTTCGGCCATTACGGCGACCGCATCGGCCGCAAAACCATCTTGGTGCTCACCTTGCTGATCATGGGCCTCGCCACGATGCTGATCGGCCTGCTGCCGGGCTATGCCAGCATCGGCGTCGCGGCGCCCATCCTGCTGCTGGTGCTGCGTGTTTTCCAGGGCATCGGCATCGGCGGCGAATGGGGCGGCGCCGTGCTGATGGCCGTCGAACACGCTCCCGAAGGCAAGCGCGGCTTCTACGGCAGCTATCCGCAGGTCGGCGTGCCAGCCGGGCTGATGCTCAGCGCCGGAGTCGTGGCGCTGCTCGGCCTGCTGCCCAATGACGCCTTCATGCTCTGGGGCTGGCGCGCTGCCTTCCTGCTCAGCGTCGTGCTGGTCGCCATCGGCCTGTTTATCCGCCTGCGCATTCTCGAGACACCCGACTTCACCGAGGTCCGCGCGTCCGGAACGGCGGTCACGATGCCGGTGATGGAGATGTTGCGCCGGCACACCCGCAACACGTTGCTGGGCGTCGGGGCGCGCTACGTGGAGGGCGTTTGCTTCAACATGTGGGGCGTCTTCATCATTTCGTACGCAACGCAGACCTTGCACCTGGCGCGCGCGACCGCGCTGCTTGGGGTCATCCTCGGCTCTGGCATCATGATCCCCATGGTCCCGGTGTTCGGCGCCCTCTCCGACCGCTTCGGCCTGCGCCGCGTCTACGGCTGCGGCGCGATTGCAATCGGCCTGCTCGCTTATCCCTCCTTCTGGCTGATGCAGACCGCGGGCGCGGCGCATCCCCTGCTCGTCTGGCTCGGCATTGTCATACCACTGTCTTTCGCCTACCCGGCGGTATACGGCCCGCAAGCAGCGCTGTTCTCCAGCCTGTTTCCGGCCAATGTCCGCTACACTGGCGTTTCGTTCTGCTACCAGTTCTCCGGCGTGTTCGCGAGCGGTCTGACGCCGTTGATCGCCACCGCCTTGCTCGCCTACGGTGGCGGCATGCCCTGGTATATGTGTGGCTACGTCGTACTGGTGGCGCTGATTAGCTTCGCCTGCGTGCTCGCCATGCCCGCCGCCAGGCTGGCGGAAGTCGGCTTGGTGATCCCGGCTGCCATGCCCGGCGTCGCCCTGGCGAAGGAGGGGCTGATTGGTGGATAGCGCCGAATACGACTACGTGCTGGTCGGCGCCGGGTCGGCCGGTTGCGTCATCGCCAACCGGCTGTCCGCTTCCCCTACCAACCGCGTGCTGCTGATTGAGGCGGGCCCGCAGGACAGCTACCGCTGGATCCACATCCCGGTTGGCTACTTCAAGACCATGCACAACCCGCGCACTGACTGGTGCCTGGTGACCGAGCCCGACCCCGGCCTGAACGGACGCAGCCTGCCCTGGCCGCGTGGCCGGGTGCTCGGCGGCTCCAGCTCGATCAACGGCCTGCTGTATATCCGCGGCCAGCCCGCCGATTACGACCAGTGGCGCCAACTCGGCTGCACCGGCTGGTGCTACGACGACGTGCTGCCGCTGTTCCGCGCCAGCGAGGACCAGGAGCGCGGCGCCGACGCGTTCCACGGCACCGGCGGCCCGCTCTCGGTCTCCAACATGCGGGTTCGGCGCGATGTCTGCGACGCCTACATCGCCGCGGCAGAACAGCTCGGTATCCCGCGCAACGACGATTTCAACGGTGCGGTGCAGGAGGGCGCCGGCTACTTCCAGTTAACGGCGCGCAACGGCCGCCGCTGCAGCGCCGCCGTGGCCTATCTCCGCCCGGCCCGCACCCGCCCCAATCTCGAAATCATCACCGGCGCGCTCGTCCACCGCGTGGTCATCGAGAACCGCCGTGCCGCGGGCGTAGAATTCTCTGTCGCCGGCCAGACCCGCACGGTGCGCGCCCGCGGCGAGGTCATCCTCTGCGCCGGCGCGATCGGTTCGCCGCATCTGCTCGAACTGTCCGGCATCGGCCGCGGCCCGGCGATGCAGTCCTGCGGCATCGAGCCGGTGGTCGAACTGCGCGGCGTTGGCGAAAACCTGCAGGACCACCTGCAGGCACGGGCGGTTTATCGATCGACCCAGCCGACGCTGAACGACGAGGTGAATCACCCCGTCCGCAAGGTCATGATCGGCCTCGAATACGCGCTGTTCCGCCGCGGCCCGATGAGCATGGGCGCGAGCCAGGTTTGCATCTTCGCCCGCACCCATCCCTCGCTGGAGCTGCCCGACGTCCAGTTCCACATCCAGCCGCTCAGCGCCGACAAGCCGGGCGACGGGCTGCACCGTTACAGCGCCTTCACCGCCTCGGTCTGCCAGCTCCGCCCCGAGAGCCGCGGCCGCATCCTGCCGCGCTCGGCCGACCCGCGGCAGCCGCCGGCGATCCACCCCAACTATCTCGCGACGCTGACCGACCAGCAAACCCTGATCGCCGGCATGAAGCTGTCCCGCCGCCTGGCCGAAACCAGCGCGCTCAGCCGGTTCGTGGCCGGCGAGTTGCAGCCAGGCGCGGCCTGCCAAACCGACGAGCAATGGCTCGACTTCGCCCGCAACAACGCCACCACCATCTATCACCCGGTCGGCACCTGCAAGATGGGCATTGACCCGATGGCCGTGGTCGATCCGCGGCTGCGCGTGCGCGGCATCGACAGGCTCCGCGTCGCCGACGCCTCGATCATGCCGACACTGATCTCCGGCAACACGAACGCACCGACCATCATGATCGGCGAGAAGGCGGCGGTGATGATCCTTGCAGACGCGCGCGGCACGCTGGCGCAGGCGGCCTGACGTGGCCGTGCGCGACGATCGGCAAATGCACCTGATCGCGTTCCTAATGACCGGCCCGACCTGCCATCATCACGGCGCGTGGCGCCACCCGGAAGCGACGGTGGACGACCTGCTCAGCCCCACCCGCTACGAGCACATCGCGCGGGTGCTGGAAGCAGGGCGGTTCGACGGGCTGTTTTTTGCCGACATCCTCGGCCTGTATGACCTCTACAATAACAGCTTCGACACCATGGTGGGCCGCGGCGGCCAGGTCTGCCTGCTGGACCCGGCGGTGCTACTGCCGATGATGGCGCGGGTGACCGAACACATTGGCTTAGGGCTGACCTATTCCTCGACGTTCAACCATCCCTACCAGATCGCGCGCATGCTGGGCAGCCTGGACCATTTGAGCGGCGGCCGGGCGGCGTGGAACGTGGTCGCCTCCACCAGCACGCTTGAGGCGCGCAATTTCGGCATGGACGAGATGCCCGGCCGCGCCGAGCGCTACGACCGGGCAGACGAGGTGCTGGAGGCCTGCTCCGCGCTGTGGCACAGTTGGGAGCACGGCGCATTGCTGGGCGACAAGCAACGCGGCGCGTTCGCCGACCCGGCGAAAATCCACTACGTCGATTACGCCGGCAAGTGGATCCGCACGCGCGGCCCGCTCACCACCCCGCGCAGCCCGCAGGGCCACCCCGTCATTATGCAGGCCGGCAGTTCGGACCGTGGGCGTGCGTTCGGCGCGCGTTGGGGCGAGGTGATCTTCACGCTGCAGCACCGCAAGGCCGACATGCAGGCCTTCTACCAGGATTTCAAGGCGCGCATCGCGGCACGCGGCCGGGCACCGGAGGAGTGCGTGGTGCTGCCCTCCATCGACGTGGTGCTCGGCGAAACGGAATCCATCGCACGCGAGCGGGCCGAGCACGTCAACAGCCTGGTCGACACGCAGCTGGGCCTGGCGCAGATGTCCGGCCATATTGGCGTCGACCTGGCAAAGTTCGATCCCGACCTGCCGCTGGCCGATTTCGAGAAAGAGGAAGGCTCGCGCGGCTCGTTCGACGTCATCCTGCAGGGTACCCAAGCGGAGGGTCTGACCTTGGGCGAGGCAGCACGGCGCTTCGCTACCAGCGAGTTGTGCCCGCAACTGGTTGGCACGGCGGAGCTGGTGGCGGACCAACTGGTGGACCTGTTCGACGACCATGCCTGCGACGGCTTCGTGCTGACGCCGACGACCTTTCCGGGCATGTTCGAGCAGTTCAGCCGCTCCGTAGTGCCGCTGCTGCAACAGCGCGGCGTGTTCCGCCGGCAATACACCGGGCGCACACTGCGCGAACACCTGCGCGGCCGCCGGGCATGAGCAAGCCGCGGATGCACCTCGGTTTCGACTTCTCGTATTGCCACATGGGCGGGCGCTGGCGCATGCCGGGCGCCTGGCCCGGCCGCAGCTTCCCGGACGTGGCGATGTACGAGGACGTGGCGCGCCTCGCCGAACGCGGCTGCCTCGACATGATCTTCTCCGGCGACGGCACCGGCGTGCCCGACACCTGGCGCGGCTCGCGGGATGCCGCGGTGGAATGGGGCGTGAACTGGCCGCGGCAAGATCTGAACCCGATCATGGTGGCGATGTCGCGCGTCACCAAGCATATCGGCTATGGACTGACCTATTCCTCTACCTTCATGCACCCCTACTACACGGCGCGGCTGATGAATTCGCTCGACCATGTGACCGGCGGCCGCATTGCGATGAACCTGGTCACCTCCACCCGCCCAGCCGACGCGGCCAATTTCGGCTTCGACGAGTTGATGGAGCATTCCAGCCGCTACGACCGGATGGAGGAGTTCGTCGACGTCTGCCGCGCGCTGTGGGACAGCGCCGAGGCCGACACGATGCTGTGGGACCACGCCACCGGTCGCGTGGGCGACCCGGCTAAGGTGCACGGCGTGGCCCATACCGGCCGCTTCTTCAAGGTGCACGGGCCGCTGAACACACCGCCCTCGCCGCAGGGCCGGCCGGTGCTGATCCAGGCCGGCGGCTCGCCCCGCGGCATTCGCGCTTCCGCCTACGTCGCCGACCACGTGTTCGGCGCCGACATGGCGCTGCCGTTGCAGGTCAAGCAGCGCGCCGCGCTGGACGAAGCGTTGCGCGAGCAGGGGCGGGACCCCGGGGCGGTTGGCATCCTGTGGCAAACGCCGATCGTGGTGGCGGCAACGCAGCGGGAGGCGAACGCGCAACGCGACCGGCTGCTCACCGCCATACCGGCCGAGGCGGTCGGCGCCTACCTCTCCTACAACGCCGGGTACGACTTCTCGACCCTGCCGGCCTGCTTCACCCTGGGCGACCTGCATGCCGAGATCGTGGCCGCCAACGCCTCCCCGGTGGGCTTCGTGCGCGACCTGTCACTGCGTCTCGGCCCGCAAACCGAGATCACCCGGGAAGAGTTCCTTCACCACGGCCTGCGCAACGCCACGGCCTGGGACACCACCATCGCCGGCACCGCCGCGCAAATGGCGGACCGGCTGGAGGAGGTGTTCGAAGCCACCGGCAGCCGCGGCGGATTTATGCTCGGGCACATCGTCTCGCTGCCGGATGATCTCGAAGCGATCGTGGGCCTGCTGGTGCCGGAGCTGCAGCGGCGGGGCCGATTTCGCACCGAGTACCGCAGCCAAACGCTGCGGGAGACGCTCGCGGAACAGTGAGCACGTGGCACATGGCTTGCTTCGAGCTAGGGTGATCCGAACCCATCCCGGGCGCGGGCGGGAGTTTTGGCCCAAAATGACCATCCCTCTGCACCGCGCGTTGCTGCGCGGCTTTGCCGTCAGCTGCCTCGCGGCCGCCATGCTGAGTGCGCCGCTGCGCGCAGAGACGCTCGGGCCGGTCACCGACGACATTGGCGTGGTTAAAATCCCGAAAGGCGCGCCCATCCTGATCGGTGGCCTGCTGGTACTGTCCGGGCCGGACTTGTCGCTCGGCGTGGATGCGTCACGCGGGGCGGAAATCGCCTTCGATGACCACAAGAACATGTTGGTCGGTCACCCGATCCGGTATTTGCCGGAAGACGGCCAATGCAGCGTGGAAGGCGGCCAGACCGCGGCCACGCGTCTGGCAGCGAACAAGCAGATCGTCGCCGTGGTCGGCACGACCTGCTCCTCGGAATCACGCGGCGGCGCGCCAGTGCTGTGGAACGCCGGCATGCCGCAGGCCGACCCGGCGGCGACCGCCCCCGCCTTGACCGCCCCGGACCGCCCAGTAGGCCTGCAGGGCATCGTCCGCTTCGTCTATAACGACCTTAATGCTGCCGCCGCCGCCGTGAAATACGCGCAAAGCCTGCATGTGACCAAGGTGGCGACGCTGCATGACGGCAGCCTGTATGCCCAGCAACTCGCGGACACGTTCGGCACCCAATTCAAGGCTGCTGGCGGCACGGTCGTGGCGGCCGAGGCGGTCTCCCCCTCCGACACCGACCTGCGCCCGGTGCTCACCCGCATCGGCACCGCCAAACCCCAGCTGCTGTTCGCGCCCGACTTCACCGGAGTCTCCGCCTACCTGGTGCGCCAGGTGAAAGAGATACCGACGATGGCGGGCGTGGCCTTGCTCGGCACCGACGCTGTGCTGGCACCTGCCTTTCTCGATGCGGCCGGCGACGCCGCGGTCGGTTACCGGATGACCGGCATCGACAACGACCCCTCGCTGATGGGCTCGCAATACCCCGCCTTCGTGGCGAAGTACAAGGCAAAATTCGGCGAGGACCCGATCGCGGGCTTCCACGCCAACGGCTACGATTGCGCGCTGGCGCTGATGACGGCGGTCGAAAAGGTGGCCAAAACCGACGCCAACGGCGACACCTATATCGGCCGCAAGGCACTGCGCGACGCGCTGATCCATACCAGCGAGCTCAAGGGCCTCACCGGCACGCTCACCTGCAACGAGTTCGGCGATTGCGGCTCGTCCCATTTCGCGGTGTTCGAATACACCAATGGCGACTCGTCCACCTTCAAGCTCGGAACCAATCCCAAGAAGGTCTATCCGTAGCGCGCGGGCGCGTCCGGTGTTGCAGGATTGGGTCCGCCGGGCCACCGCGGTCGACTGGTTCCTGCTCGCGCTGCGGATCGTGGTGGTGGGGTTGGTCGGTACGGGCTTCGTCGCCGGGCTGCTGCATCCTCGCTACGGGCGGGAGGAGTGGTTCTCGTTCCTTGCCTTCGGCCTGACCATGGGGGCGATCTACGCCCTGATCGCGCTGGGTTACACCATGGTCTATGGCATCCTGCGCATGGTGAACTTTGCCCATGGCGACGTCTTCATGGTGGGCTCCTACGCCTCATGCTTCGCGCTGCTCGCCTGCAACCGTGCCGGCATCCTGGGCAGCGACCCGGCGCTGAGCTTCGCCATCGCCACCGCCGTTTGCATCGGCGTGTCGGGCGGCGTCGCGATCCTGGTGGAGCGCGTCGCCTACCGGCCGTTCCGCCGTGGCCGCTCGTTGGCGCCGCTGATCAGCACGCTGGGGGTTTCGTTCGTGCTGGAATACTCGGCTCGCGGCATGTTCGGGGCGCAGAACAAAGCGTTCCCGTCCATGCCGTCGGTGGATGGCCTGGTGACCTTCGCCGGGTTTTCGGTGCCGCGAGCGCAGATCGTGGTGGTGGTCGCGGCGGTGCTGACCATGCTGGTGCTGACGCTGATCGTGATGCGCACCAAGATCGGCACCGCCATGCGCGCCGTGGCGGAGGACAAGGACGCCGCAACGCTGATGGGCATCGACGTAGACCGGGTGATCGTGTTCACCTTCGCGCTGGGCGGCGCGCTGGCTGGGATCGCCGGGCTGCTCTACGGGCTGGTGTTCAAGCAGATTTCATTCTTCATGGGCTTCTTTCTCGGCGTGAAGGGGTTCGGAGCCGCCGTGCTCGGCGGCATCGGCAACATCCCCGGCGCCATGCTCGGCGGCTATGCGCTGGGCCTGGTGGAGAGCCTGGGGCCGGCGGGGTTCCTGGAGGGTTTAGGCGTGCAATCGCCGTATCAGCTGCGGGACGCGATCGCCTACACGATGCTGGTGATGGTGCTGATCTTCCGCCCCCGCGGCCTGCTCGGCGAGCGGCTTGCCACAACGCGCGCCTGATGGCTGGCACGCTCACCATCGCCCGCCCGATGGTCTTCCCGGCCGGGCTGCGGCTCTGCACGGCGATGGCGCTGTCGGTGGTCGCCGCCTGCACCTTCACCGTGCTGGTCGGGTTGTTCGGCCAGTTCAGCAACCGCGCGCTGGTGGTGGGCTGGGTGGACATCGGCCACGCGCTGCTGATCGCGGCAGGCATGGGTGGCGGCGCGCTGCTGGCGCGGCGCAGCCCGGCCTGGCCCGTGGTGCTGCCCGCGGCACTCTCGGGCGCCGTCGCCGGCGCGCTGGTGATCGGGCTGGTGGCCGCCGCCCGGGCTGCAAACCTGCGCTGGATGCTGGTCTCGCTCACCCCCGTGACGCTCAACCGCGTTGGGTTTCGCCTGCCAGATCCGCAGGCGGCGCTGCTGCTGGCAGCGGGCGGATTCTGTGCGGCCGGCTTGGGGGCCGCTCTGGTGGTCTGCCCGCCTTTGCTGCGCCGGGTGGTGTTGGGCGCGCTGGGCGGGGCGGTGGTCGCCGGGCTGCTACGCGAGTTGATTCGCAGCATCCTGGGCAGCGCCGGCGGAGTAGACGAGTGGGGCTTCAGCTATGACGGGCTGCTGCCCGCTGGCGCCGGAGCCGCAGCTGCCGTCGGCGCGCTGGTAGCGGTGCGGCCCGGCGCCGCCGCCTTCGCCCGCCTGCCGCGTAGCGCGAAATTGGCGGCCAAGCTGCTGTGCTTGCTCTTGGTGGTGGCGCTGCCGGCGCTGACCAACGATTTCGTGGCGCAGGTGATGATGCTGGTCTGCCTCTACACGCTCATGGGGTTGGGCCTGAACATCGAGCTGGGCCTGGCCGGGCTGGTGGACCTCGGCTTCGTCGCGTTCTTCGCCGTCGGCGCCTACACGGTAGCTTTGCTCACGGCGGGGCCGTCCGGCACTGGCGGGCTGATGCCGTTCTTCGCCGCGCTGCCCTTCGCCATTGTGGCCGCCTCCGCCGCCGGCTTCCTGTTCGGTTTGCCGGTGCTGAAAGTGCGCGGCGACTACCTGGCAATCGCCACCTTGGGCTTGGGCGAGATCATCCGCGTGCTGGTGCTGTCGGACATGCTGAAGCCGCTGTTGGGCGGCGCGCAGGGCATCGTCAACCTGCCCAAGCCGGTGCTGTTCGGCACCGTGCTCAGCTCCCCCACCCAGCTTTTCTACATGACGGCGTGCCTGACCGCCGCGGCCGGATACATCGCCTGGCGGGTGCAGCATTCCGGTCTCGGCCGCCGCTGGCTGGCGGTGCGGGAAGACGAGGACGTGGCCCAAGCGCTCGGCATCGCGCTGGTGCGGGTCAAGCTGTCCGCCTACACCATGGGCGCGGCCTTTGCCGGGCTGGCGGGCGGCATCTTCGCCGGCATGCTCGGCTCGGTGTTCCCGCAGAGCTTCCAATTGCTGGTGTCGGTCAACGTGCTGGCGATCCTGGTGGTGGGCGGCATCGGCAGCCTGCCCGGCGTGCTGATCGGTGCTGCAGCACTCATCGGCGCCCCCGAGGTGCTGCGCGACCTGGGGGAATACCGTTACCTGATCTACGGCCTGGTGGTGATCGCGGTGGTGCGGCTGAAACCAGAGGGCTTGAGCCCGAAGGCCATCGCCCACCGCGAACTGGTGTGACCCCATTGCTGCTGTCCGCCCGCGGCATCAGCAAGCGCTACGGCGGCCTACTGGCGATCGACCGAATCGACCTGGCGGTGCCAAGGGGCGCCATCCACGCCGTGATCGGCCCGAATGGCGCCGGCAAGACCACACTGTTCAACTGTCTCACCTCCTTCGTGCATCCCACCGCCGGCGAGATCCACCTGGCCGGCGTGCGCATCGATGGGCTGCGGCCGGATGTGGTGGCCGGCCACGGCATCGCGCGCACCTACCAGAACATCCGCCTGTTCCCCGACCTGACGGCAATCGAAAACATCATGGTCGGCGTGGACGCCAAGCGCCCCGAATCCTTGCTCGGCGCGCTGCTGGCAACGCCGGCGCACCGCCGGGTGGTGCAAGGCACGCTGGAGCGCGCGCGGGCGCTGCTGCAGGCGGTGGGCTTGGCCGGCCGTGGCGACCGGCTCGCCCGGCAGTTGCCCTATGGCGACCAGCGGCGGCTGGAGATCGCCCGCGCGATGGCCATCGAGCCGCTGCTGCTACTGCTGGACGAGCCTGCCGCCGGCATGAACCCAGTCGAAAGCCACGCCATGCTGGAGCTGATCCGCACCTTGCGCGACCAGCACGGCCTGACCATCCTGTTGATCGAGCACCAAATGCGGGTCGTGATGGGCATCTCCGAGCGGATCACCGTGCTGGACCACGGCGCCTGCATCGCCGAGGGCACGCCGGCCGAGATCCGCGCCGACCCAACCGTGATCACCGCCTATCTCGGCGCGCGCGCCGCCCGGCACGGCATGGACGCGCTGGAGATGCGCCCCTGAGTTCGCTGACCGCGACCGACCTCCACGTCAGCTATGGCAACATCCGCGCGCTGCGTGGTGTGTCGCTGACGGTGCCCGAGGGCACGATCTGCGCCGTGGTGGGGGCCAACGGCGCTGGCAAGACCACTACGCTGAACGCCATCTGCGGCCTGCGCACCCTCGCCGGCGGCCGGGTGACGCTGGACGGGCGCGACGTGACCGCGGTGCCGGCGCATGACCTGGTGCCGCTCGGCCTGGTACAGGTGCCGGAGGGCCGCCGGGTGTTCGGCCGCCTGACCGTGCGCGAAAACCTGAGCATGGGCGCGTTCCGCCGCCGCAGCCCCCGCGCCGAACTGGCGGCCGAGCTGGAGCGCGTGCTGGTGCTGTTTCCCCGCCTGCGGGAACGCCTGACGCAGCTGGCTGGCACGTTGTCGGGCGGGGAGCAGCAGATGCTGGCGATGGGCCGCGCGTTGATGTCCCGCCCGCGCACCTTGCTGATGGACGAGCCGAGCATGGGGTTGGCGCCGCAGGTGGTGGACCAGGTGTTCGAGACCATTGTCGCCATAAACCGGATGGGCGTGACGGTGCTGCTGGTGGAGCAAAACGCGTTCATGGCGCTGGAAATCGCGCAAACCGCATATGTGCTGCAATCGGGGGAGGTGGCGCTGTCCGGCGCCGCGGCGGAACTGATGAACAGCGATGCGGTGAGGGAAGCGTATTTGGGGTAGGCGGACGTTCTCGCGCTCGCTCGCATGGATGCCGTTGCAGCGCGCACCGCGACAAGCCGGTCCGCCTTGCTTGCACCTGGAGCGGAAATCCTCGTTCTGGCGCCATTGACGCGTTAGGCTCGCGTTGTGCCATCAGGAAAGCCCGGCCCATGACCCTGTCGCCCGACGCCACCCGACACCTGCTGCGCTTCGGCGGGAACTTCGTGCCATTCTTGGCAGACCGGGCCGAGGGCGCCTTCGTTTACGACCGCGCCGGCCGACGCGTGCTCGACTTCACCTCCGGCCAGATGAGCGCCATCCTCGGCCACGCGCACCCAGAGATCACGGCCACCATCCGCGCCGGCGCTGGGCGGCTGGTGCACCTGTTCTCCTCCATGCTGAGCCAACCGGTGATCGATCTGGCGGGCCGGCTGGCCGCCCTGGTGCCAGAGCTTCCCCGCGTCATGCTGCTCTCCACCGGCGGCGAGGCGAACGAGGCGGCGCTGCGCATCGCCAAACTGGTGACCGGCCGGTGGGAGGTGGTGGGCTTCGCGCAGTCCTGGCACGGCATGACCGGCGGGGCGGCCTCCGCTACCTACAAGGCCGGGCGCCGCGGCTACGGCCCGGTCGCCGCCGGGTCGTTCGCCATCCCCGCCCCCAACGCCTACCGCCCGCGCTTCGCTGGGGTGACGTGGCAGCAGGAACTGGACGACAGCTTCGACCTGCTGGACCGGCAAAGCACCGGCAACCTGGCTGCCTTCATCGCCGAACCGGTGCTGTCCAGCGGCGGCATTCTGGACCTGCCGCAAGGTTACCTCGCGGCGCTGGCCGCCAAGTGCCGGGAGCGTGGCATGCTGCTCATCCTGGACGAGGCGCAGACCGGCATCGGCCGCACCGGCACGATGTTCGCATTCGAGCGCGACGGCGTGGTGCCGGACATCCTGACCTTGTCCAAGACGCTCGGCGCCGGCCTGCCGCTCTCGGCCGTGATGACCACCGACGCCATCGCCGCAACCTGCGACGAGCGGGATTTCCTGTTCTACACCACGCACGTGAACGACCCGCTGCCCGCTCTGGTCGGGCTGACCGTGCTCGACATCGTGCAGCGCGACGGCTTGGCGGCGCGGGCGGGCGCGTTGGGCGCGCGGCTCCGGGCTGGGCTGCAGTCGCTGCAGGCCGGTCATGGCTGCGTGGGCGACGTGCGCGGCCGCGGCCTGTTGCTGGGGATGGAGTTCGCCGACACGCCGGGCCTGCCAGCGGCGGCGCTGTCGGACGCGGTGACGGACCAGGCGCTGCAGTTGGGGCTGTCGGCCAACATTGTGCGCGCCGGGTCGTCGGGCGGCGTAATGCGAATCGCCCCGCCACTGACCATCACGGAGGCGGAGATCGACCTTGGCGTGTCGATCCTGAACCAGGCGGTCGCCGACGTGACGGCGCACGGACTGGCGCGCGCGGCGGAGTAGTGCGGCTGTCAAGCGGCACGACGGTGGAGTGGGCTGGGCCTGCTGCTCCGCTGGTGGAGGGGGTTGGATTCGAACCAACGTAGCCGTTACAGCAGCGGATTTACAGTCCGCCCCCTTTAGCCACTCGGGCACCCCTCCGGCGCGCCGGACCTACGGCCGGTGGGCAGGGTTGTCAACGCCATCACGGGACATGGCGGCGCCAGTCCCACCCGGCTATACCGCGCGGATGACGCATCCTCCTCGCAAACATGGCGGCCCCGGTGGAGCCGGCGGTCGCGGCGGCCCACGCCCACCGCATGGCCCGCCTAAACCGGCATCCGGCGCAGCACAGCGCCCCGGCAACGCCCCGCCGCGCCCCCAGGGACCACGGCCGCTCAGCCTCGACACCCGGCCGGCGCCGCGGCCGCCCGAACACCGGGCCGAGCCGCGCGGCAGCCCTCGCGCACCACGCCCGCCCGAGACGCCGCGCGGCACCGTCTGGCTCTACGGCCTCCATGCGGTCGACGCAGCGCTCGCCAACCCGGCGCGGCGGTTGCGGCGGCTGGTGCTGACGGAGGAGGCAGAACAGGCCCTGCTCGCCCGCCGTCCGCAGCCCTGGCCGCTATCCGCCGAACGCATGGAGCGGGCCCGGTTGGACCAACTGCTCGGCCGCGACGCCGTGCATGGCGGGGCAGCGCTCCTGGCCGACCCGCTGCCCACGCCCATGCTGGCCGCCGCCCTGGAGCGGCCCGGCCCGGTGCTGGTGCTCGACCAAGTGACCGACCCGCGCAACGTGGGCGCCGTGCTGCGCTCCGCCGCAGCGTTCGCCGCTGCCTGCGTCATCACCCAGGATCGCAACGCTCCCGAGGAAACCGGCGCTCTGGCCAAGGCAGCCTCCGGCGCACTCGAAACGGTGCCGCTGATCCGCGCCGTCAATCTGGCCCGCACGCTGGTGGCGTTGAAAGCGGCCGGCTTGTGGACAGTCGGACTCGACGCCTCCGCGCCGGCGTTGTCCGGGCCGGCTTTGGCGCAACGCCGGGTCGCGCTGGTGCTGGGGGCCGAAGGCCCGGGCCTGCGCCGGCTGGTGCGTGAGACGTGCGACGAGGTGGCCGGATTGGCGATGCCCGGCGCGATGGAGAGCCTGAACGTGGCGGCCGCCGCCACGGTCGCGCTCTACGAGTTGTCCCGGCGCGGCTGACGCGGCGCGACTGCACGCGACAGCGACCGCGCGTCGGCATAGGGCAGCGGCAGGTAGCGCGCCGCCAGCGCTTCGGCGAGGGCGCGGCTGTGCGCTTGCGGCCGCGGCGCCGTGTCGACCAGCACGGCGGCGCAGCCCGTCGCGCGGTAGGCGCGGGCGGCGTCCAGCGCATCGGCCATCGCGCGGCTGCGGCCTGGCGAACCATCGCGCGCGACGTTGGCCGACCCGTCGGTCAGCAGCACCAAAACGGGCGTGTCGCCGCGGCGGCGCAGCGTCTCGGCCAGGGCGCGGGCCGCGTCCAACCCGCTGGCCAGCGGCGTTCCGCCCCCTCCGGGCAGACCGGCCAGGCTGCGCTTGGCCCGCACCAGCGAGCCCGTGGGCGGCAACAGCAGCTCAGCCTGCGTGCCGCGGAAGCCGATCACCGCCACCTGGTCGCGCCGCACGTAGCTTTCCGCCAGCAGCAGCTCCACCGCCCCCTTCGCCTCCGCCAGCCGGTGGCGGGCGGACGAGCCAGAGGCGTCAACGGCGAACAGCGTGGTGGTGCGCGTGCGGCTGCGATAGCGGATCACCCTGATATCGCCCGGACGCACGGCAACCCGGCCCGGCGCCGCCGCGCGCAGGCGCTGCCAGGGGGCGGCGGCCCGCAAGGTGTCGATCAAGGCCAAGCGAGCTCCACCGCCCAGCGCGCCGGGAAGGGCGCCAATCGGCCGGCCGCGCAGCCGGGATTTCATGCCCGCTCCCATCCGCCCCACCGCCTGGCCGCCCCGCGCGGGGGCAGCTGGCAGACCAGCCAGCAACCCCGGCGGCAAGGCGGCGACGGCAGCCGCGAGCACCACATCGTCCAGCGCTGCTTGCTCGGCGGCCGATGGAGTGGGGTCGGGCTCCGGCGCGGCTGTCTGCGGCGCAGGCTGCGGCCGGGCTGTGGCGCGGGCGGCGAACACCAGCCGGGCCGCCACCGCCGCATCCTCCTCCGCCACGTCCTCTCGCCCGGCCAGGGCCGCCGCCGCGCGGGCGACCCGCAGCGCCAACAGGGGAGCCCGCGCAGAGCCGATGCCAAGCGCCGCCGCCGCGCCACAGAGGGCGTCGAGCACGGCATCCGCCACCCTGACCCGCTCCAGCCTAGCCCGGGCGACGGTGATCTCCGCAGAGAGTTCGCCGGCATCCATCAACTCGCGCGCCGACAACCCATCCAAATCCAGCCGCAGCGCCAGCCGGTCCAGCAGCGCGGCCGGCGGCTGCTCCTCCGGCTCCGCCCCCTCGTCGAGCGCGATCAGCCCGGCGTGGACCGGCCAGCGCGCAGCGAACCCGTCCCGCTCGACCACCACTTCACCGCCATCCTGCGCCGCCAGCAATCGCCCGGCCGTGGCGGTGCTGATCCGCTCGGCCATCGGCAGCAGCAGCACATGCCCATCGGCTTCCGCCAGTAAGCCGCGCCCCAGCACGGGTCGCCCGGCAGACAGCGTGGCCGTGAGATCCAGCCCACCCAGCAGCCGGTCATCCGCGATGCCGAGCGGGACCCGGCGCAGCGCGGTCTGCTCCGGCAGCAATCCACGCACCAACGCGATCCAGCGGTCCCGCATCGGCCCCGGCCGCGCGCGCAGGCAAACGCCAGTCCCCGCCGGGTCGATGGCGAACAAGGCGGCCGCGTGGCAGGCGTCCGCCCATCGCGCCGCCGGGCTGGTCACGTGCCGAACAGCTCGGCGAGAGCGCGCTCCACCCGCACGGTCGACAAGGCTTCGTCCAGCGGGTTACGGCGCAACCGGTGCCGCAACGCGGAAGGCGCCACCCGCCGCAGATGGGAGGGCCGGACCTCCGCCATGCCCTCCAGCGCCGCCAAAGCCCGCGCCGCCCGCATCAAGGTCAATTCGCCGCGCAATCCGTCGGTGCCGAGAGCGAGGCAGAGCTGGGCCGCCTGCTCCAGGATGGCGTCGGGCACGTCCACCTCCGCCAGGCCAGCACGGCCCCGCGCCACGTCACCGCGCAGCCGCTCGGTCTCGGGCGCCCACCGCGCCAGCACCGCTTGAGGGTCGCATTCGAACGCGTCGCGGCGGCGGACCACCTCGATGCGGGTGGCAAGCTCGGTGGGCGTGGTCACCTCGACGGAGAGGCCAAAGCGGTCCAGCAATTGCGGCCGCAACTCACCTTCCTCCGGGTTGCCGCTGCCGATCAGCACGAACCGGGCGGGATGGCGCAAACTAAGCCCTTCCCGCTCCACCACGTTTTCGCCCGAGGCAGCCACGTCCAGCAGGAGATCCACCAGATGGTCCTCCAGCAGGTTCACTTCATCAATGTAGAGAAACCCGCGATGGGCGCGCGCCAGCAGGCCCGGCTCGAACGCCTTGACCCCTTCAGTCAGGGCGCGCTGCAGGTCGAGCGCACCGACCAGCCGGTCCTCGGTGGCGCCGAGCGGCAGGTCCACCACCGGCGCCTGGGTGAGGGTTACGGGAAGCGCGCCCTCACCGGCACGGGCCTGGCAATCGGCGCACAGCGCATCGCCGGCCGCTGGGTCGCAGCCGTAACGGCAGCCGGCCACCGTGCGCAGCGTCGGTAACAGAGCGGCGAGCGCACGCACTGCGGTCGATTTGCCGGTGCCTCGGTCGCCGAACACCAGCACGCCCCCGACCGTCGGGTCCACTGCTGCGATCAGCAGCGCTAGCTTCATGTCCTCCTGCCCCACAATGGCGGGGAAGGGAAACATCGGGCGCATCAGGCAGGCGCACGCGATGGCGCCCGCCGGGCCGAAACCGCTACGACGCCTTTGGCGCGAAGGCGACGCACCAGCCGCTCGGCTTGATCTCGCCGTCCACAATCGCGCAGGCATTCGGCGGCTGGAAGTTCACGCAACCGCTGCACATCGCGCCATCTTTCGGCGTTTGCTGATACTGCACCGCACTCTGCGCCAGCTTGGCCGACTGCGCCCGCGCCAGCGGCATAGCGACGGCGGCCGCAGCGGTGCCGCAGACCAGCGAGAGAGCGGATTTCAGCACGGCGCGTCGGGCTGGCGTTGGTTGCGACATCGGTGGTTGCTCCTTGGACGATTGGCTTGAGCAAAACAGTAAGCACGGGATGGACATTGACAATGTTCGACACACACACGGGTTGCGTCATCACAGCGTGGTTCGCCGGCAGCCGCCTTGCCGACGTCGTTCTGGCGGCAACGGTCATCGAGTTCGTGATGCTCGCCGGCTGGCATGCCCGCACCGGCGGCGGGCTCTCGCTGCCGACGCTAATGCGGATGCTGCTGCCGGGCGTGTTCCTGACCCTGGCCTTGCGGGTGGCGCTGGTAGGCGGCGCGGTGACATTGCTAGCCTCTTGCCTGGTGCTCGCGGGACTGACCCACCTGGTGGATGTGCACGCGCGATGGAGCGGGCAGCGAAGCCAGTGACGCCTGCCGATGGACGGGCCGATCGCATTTGCCGTCAAGCCTCGTCATGCCCCTGCTTGACACGGGCATCCACGGGATGCGGCTGGACAAGGCGGTGCCAGCAATTGCGCGGCGGTGCGGCTGGCACCGCGTAGATCGCCGGATCAAGTCCGGCGATGACGGTGGGGTAGGCCTGAGCCAGCGCACGAATGTCCCGAACTGCCGAGTTAGGCGGCGCGGGCGAGGCTGAGTTCAGCCCAAATCGCACCGAATGCCGCCGCCAATCTCTCGATATCGGCGTCGCTATGCAGCGGCGAGGGCGTGATGCGCAGCCGCTCCGTGCCGCGCGGGACTGTGGGGTAGTTGATCGGTTGCACGTAGATGCCGTAGCGGTCCATCAGCGTGTCGCTGATCTGCTTGCACAGCACCGGGTCGCCCACCATCACCGGCACGATATGGCTCGGGTTGGGCATATGCGGCACACCCACGGCGTCCAGCCGGCGCCGCACTTCCGCCACCCGGTTCTGCTGGCGCTCCCGCTCGGCATCGCTGGCGCGCAGGTGCCGAATGCTGGCCAGCGCCCCCGCAGCCACCGCTGGTGGCATGGCCGTGCTGAAGATGAAGCCGGGCGCATACGAACGCACAAAATCGCACAAGGCTTCCGAAGCCGCGATATAGCCGCCCGCCACACCGAACGCCTTGGCCAGCGTGCCTTCCACCACGGTCAGGCGATCCGCCGCCCCCATCCGCGCCGCGACGCCCGCGCCCTGCGGCCCATACAGGCCGACGCCATGTACCTCGTCCAGGTAGGTCATAGCCCCATGCTTGTCGGCGACGTCGCAGATATCCGCCACCGGCGCCATGTCGCCATCCATGGAGTAGACGCTCTCAAATACGATGAGCTTGGGCCGCTCCGGATCCACCTCGGACAGGATGCGATCGAGGTCCGCCGGGTCATTGTGGCGGAAGATGCGGTATTCGGCCCGGCTGCGGCGGATGCCCTCTATGATGGAGGCGTGGTTCAGCGCGTCCGACAGCACCATGCAGCCCGGCATACGGCCCGCGACCACGGACAGCGTCGCGTCGTTCGACAGGTAGCCCGAGGTGAACAGCAGCGCCGATTCCATCCCGTGCAGCGAGGCCAGCTCGCGCTCCAGCAGCACGTGGTAGTGGTTGGTGCCGGAGATATTGCGCGTGCCTCCTGCCCCGGCGCCGCAGCGGTCCAGCGCCTCGTGCATCGCGGCGAGCACGTTTGGGTGTTGCCCCATGCCGAGATAGTCGTTGGAGCACCACACCGTCACCGGTGCCAAGCCGCCATGGCCGTCATGATGCAGCGCCGAAGGGAAGGCGCCGGCTTGCCGCTCCAAATCGGCAAACACGCGGTAACGCCCCTCGCGATGGAGGCCGTCGAGCTGCTTGCGGAAGAACGCTTGGTAATTCATGTCAGCTCCCAATCCACCTGCCGGCGTGAAGCGGCTCCATGGCCCTGTTCTCCCTGCAACACAGCGTAGCCCACCAAGTCAGCGCACGCCTCGTGGCAACACCCAGCCAGATGGGGGCTCCAGGAGGGTATGCCCAGGCTCGGCGGCGATGGAGCCGGGCGCTCGCGCAGGCTCCAGGACCACAGCTTGTCGACCGGTAGCGGCACGACCAGGAACCAGTGCTCGGCAATGGCAAGCACCATCATGGTGGCCGCGAATACCAAAGCGGTGACGACGGCTGCACTGACTCCAGGAGCCACGGCTTGTTGCACCAGCAAAGCCGCCGCCACGGTCGAGAGCGTGACCGAGACTGGGAACAGCAGGTTCATCGGCCGCCGCCGCAGGAAGGAACGCAGGAAATCCAGGTGCTCCGGCAGGAACTGCTCGGCGATGTTGGGCACGCCGAGGAACACGTTGAGCCGGGCGCTCTGGTGCATCCACCACAGCACCAGGAACAGCCAGGCTCCCGCCCGATTGGGCGCCCCCGCGGTCAGCCCCAGCACCGCGGCGCCCACCGCCAGCACGGCCAGTTCATGCCAAAGGCTCGCCAACAGCGCATGGCCAAAGTGGCGCCAACCCGCGCACTCCGTTTGGCAACGCACCTTGCGCGGCCCTGTGATGAAGCCGGTGTAGAAGGTGAGCTCCAGCCACGCCCACGCCAGCAACCCGTAAGTGAACCCGGCATAGGCGCCCACCACGCCGGTGTTCATCCGCGTCGCCCACAGGCCCCACAGCGCAAGGGCCAGCACCACCGTGGCGCCGGCCACGCTCCAGCGAAAGGTGCGCTGCGGCAGGTTGTCCAGCAGGATGATCACGCCCGTGCTGAGCCACCAGGCCAGCAGCGCATACAGGGCAGGCGCGGCATAGAGTTGCATCGCGCTCAGAACGCCGGCGACAAACGGACCCGTGCCGGCAGCGCATTGGCCTGCGCCGGCAGGAAGAACAGGCGCGCGAACGTGGCGCCCGCCAGCCCCGTCAGCCCGAGCTTGCGCAGCTTGCCCGCAACCCCACCGCGCGCCTTGGCCGCCGCCATCCGCTCCGTAATGGCCCGCAGCCGCTCCAGCCCGCGCGCGAAGGCGGGGTGGTCCAAGTCCAGCAGCACGGGGAACACTTGGCGGCTAATCTCCTGCGTGATGCGGAACACGCGGAAATCGTAGTCGGTTGGGTCCATGCCCAGCGCCTCATGGAAGGCCGGGCGCGCATGGTCGCGCACATACATGGTGGCGAACACGGCCAGCAGGAAAAACCTAACCCAATACTTGTTGATGCCGCTCAGCAGCTTCGGGCTCGCCCGCATCAGCAACGCGAACGCCTCGCCATGGCGGAACTCGTCGTCGCACCATTTCTCGAACCAGCCAAAGATCGGATGGAACATGCGGTCCGGATGGCGCTCCATCTGGCGATAGATGGTGATGTAACGGGCATAGCCGATCTTCTCGGACAGGTAGGTCGCATAGAAGATGAACTTGGGCTGAAAATAAGCGTATTTCTTGGCCTTGGTGAGGAAGCCCAAGTCCACCCCGACGCCGAAATCCTTCAACGCGTCGTTGATGAACCCGGCGTGGCGCGCCTCGTCGCGGCTCATGAAGCCGAACAGCTCGTGCACGTCCTTGTTCGTCACCCGCTTGCGGATTTCCGAATACAGCACGCAGCCGGAGAACTCGGCGGTGACGGAACTCACCAGGAATTCGAGGAACTCGCGGCGCAAGGGCGGGTCCATGGCTTCCATCGCCGCCTCGAACGTGCCGTTGCGCAGGAAATGGCCCTTGTTCGGGTCCGATTTCAGCTCGGCGATCAGGCTGTCCCATTCCGGGCGCACACTGCCGACGTCCAGCCGGTCCATGGCGGCGAAATCGGTGGTGTAGAAGCGCGGGGTCAGCACCGTGTCCTGCTGCGCCTGCCGGGTCGACTCGGCGGAAGCGCCCGCCTTCAGTGCTTGGCTCATGATGCCTCCCCCGCCTTAAAGACAACGGCCTCGAAGCCAACTTCGTACAGTTCGGTCAACGTGAACCATCCCGCCAGCCGCGTCCACGCCCGGCGCAACGGCCCGGCGCGCAGCACCGTCGCGTGGCATTGCACCACCCGGCGCTCGCCGAACCCGATCCCCGCCGGGGCGCCATGCACCATCACCTCGTCACCCGGCCGGATGTCGATGCCTTCCGGCACGGCATAGGCGTGGAAGCTTTCGGCGGTCTGCTCAATGTCCAGCGTAACCGGCACCTCCACCGCCTCGCGCTCCAGCCAGCTCATCGCAGCTCCACCCCTGGCGGACGCTCCCCCGCGCTCACCTGTAACGGGCGGCCCGGCAGCAAGGCGGCGAAGGATGCTTCGTTGGTGATGCCGAATGCCTCCAGTTCAACATCGCGCTTGGTCAACGGGTCTCGCAGCGACAACCGGCCGTCGGCCCAACCGATGATCTCGAACGGCACGTCCGGCTGCTCCGACCCGGTCACCCGCTCCCGGTCCCCCACCAAGCCGCGCAAGGTGGCGCGAAGGAAGCCATTGGTGTCGGGCGCATATTGAGCGAGCACCCGGCCGGTGGCGGCATCCGTGGCGAGCACGCTCTTATCCGGCTGATCGGTAAAGCGCACCGCGATGCTGGCCACGGGTGCGGAGTGCGGGATGGTGCTCGCCACCCCAAACACCCGCGCGAGCCCGGCGCCGGCCACCGACAGCGTGATCAGCGAGGCGGCCGCAATCAGCGCCCAACGCGGCACCACCACGGTCTCGGCCTGGGCCGCGCTCATGCTGCCTGCGCCGGTTGCAGGGCCGGGCGGCGGAGCGGGGCTGCGGTCGGCAGCGCGGCCCGGCACAACGCCGCTGACAACGCCGCCACGTTCGGCACCGCGCGCAACATCGGTTCCGCCCGGCTGTAGCGCCAGGGCCGGGCGTGCGGCCATAGCAGCAAGTAAGCCACTTTTGCCTCCGGTGTCAGCCGCAGCGTCACGTCGCCGCTGCCATCCTGGTTCGCGCGCTGGTCCGCCGCCTCAATCTGCGCCAGCGGCAGGTTCAGCGTCATCGACAGCGCCACGCCGAAGCGGATGGCGACCCGGCGGTTGGTGACGGTGTAGACCGTGGTGCGCGCGGCCAGGATGGCAAACAGCGCCACCAGCCCGAGCGCCGCCCCGGCCAGCCCGCTGAATTCCGCCAGCCGCAGCGTGACCGCTAGGGTGAACTGTCCGGTATGGGCCACGATGAACCAGCCGAGCAAAGCGGCGAAATACAGCGCCAATGCCGGCAAGTGCAGCCCATGCCGACACAGCACCCGCCAATCCGGTGCGCCCTGCCACAGCACCAGCTCACCGGGCGGCAGATCGCCCGGCAGGCCATGCACCGGCTCGAAATCATGCTCGTTCACAGCAGTGGCTCCATCCGGTCGGCGGTGGCGAACAGGTGGCCACCGCCGAAATACGCCATGATCCGGTCCTCCTCGCGCAACGAGATCTGCTCCAGGCTCGCCGGCGCCGGCGCCTCGGCAAATTGACGCGCCAGCACCGAACGCACCTTCACGATGCGCCGCTTGCGGTCCAGCCCAACCAGGTTCATCGGCGTCAGCACCTCGCGCCCATTGGCCGCGCACGTCACCTGCAGGTAGCGCACCAGCGTCTCCGACCGGTCGATCCACACATCGCTGACCGTGCCGATCGGCTCGCCGGCCAGGTCCACCACCAGCATGCCCGTGGGATGCGCGTCCTCCGCCGCCAGGTAGTAGCCCTCGGCCACCCGCAACGGCACGATGCGCGGCAGGCCGCTGTCGAACATCTTGTCCGGATGCTCGTCGCGCAACACGTAGGACGCCGGGCCGACGCCCTCCTGCATCGGGTCGCCCACCGGGTCGAACGGCATCCCGGGCACTGGCATCGGCGGCAGCACCGGCTGCAGCGCCTCCACCAGCCGGGGCGCAAACGACTCGCCGCCATGAGGCAGGATAAAGCGCTTGGACTTGGGGATCGGCGGGAAGATGCCGCGAGCGCGGCCGCCGTCCGGATCGAGCGGATAACCCTCGCGCTTGTCCTCCATACGGAGATACATGATCAGGCCGAAGAAGAACAGCCAGAACGCATAGAGCGTAAGCTGCGCCACATCGATATAGCCGGTTATCGCACCGCTCGGCATTTCTTGGTCTCCCGTTCTTACTCTGCTGCCGGCATTGGATACTTGGCAAGCGGGAACGCGTGCCCGTTGCGAACTGGGCGCACCAGCGGGCCGATCGCCACCAGGGCCGCGAACAACAGCCCGATCTCCAGCAGATAGACCGCGCTGTAGCCGGTCGCTTCGCCCACCAGCGCGGGGCCGAACGCGCCCCGCCCGGCCCAGGCGCTCACCCCGTCCCGCAGCGACCCGCTGGCAGCAATGGCAACCCCCGCCGCCAACGCCTGCACCGCGCCCCAGGCGCCCAAGGCCAAACCGCTGGCCCCGTCCTGCACCAGGCCCATGGACACGGTGAGCGTGCCCACCACGAATTGCCCGGCGCCGAACCCAATCGCCGCCACGCCGCAACCGAACAGCAGCGGGCTGCCCATCGGCGCCGCGCAGATCACCGCAGCGAACGCGAACAATCCGGCCAACACCCCGGTGGCCGCCACGCGATACGGATCGCGCTGCCGCGCCAGCCCCCGCGCCGCCAGCAGCATCCCGCTCAAGCCACCCACCGCCAGCAGTGCGGTCAGCGAGGTGGTGGAGCCCACCGACAGATGCAGCACTTGGCCGCCATACGGCTCGAGCAGGATGTCCTGCATGCTGAACCCAGCGGTGCCCAGCGCCACCGCCACCAGCCGGCGGCGGGCGCGCGGCTCAGCGGCATAGGCGCGTAAGGACTGGTGGAACGACGGCCTTGGCGCCGCGGTGCGCGTCGGGTCGCGCGCCTCCTGCTTCCACAGCGCAATGAGGTTCACCGCCATGGTGACCAACCCGGCGCCCTGCACCACCTGGATCAGCCGGAACTCGCTAAAATGGCTCAGCACCAGCCCAAACAGCAACGCGCTGCCTAGCATGCCCGCCAGCAGCATAGACCACAGCAGCGCCGTCACTTTCGGCCGGGCATGCGGCGGCGCCAAATCGTTGGCCAGCGCCATCCCAACCGTTTGCACGGTATGTAGCCCGGCGCCAACCAGCAGGAACGCGAACGCCGCCGCGAACTGGCCCACCCAAGCCGGCGCATTGCTGTCCCCCGAGAGCAGGATCAGCGCGAACGGCATAATGGCGAGCCCGCCGAACTGGAACAGCGTGCCGAACCAGATATACGGCACCCGCCGCCAGCCGAGCACCGAGCGGTGCGTGTCGGACCGGAACCCGATCAGCATACGAAGCGGCGCAAAAAAGAACGGCAGCGAGACCATGATCGCCACCAGCCAGGCTGGCACCGCGAGTTCCACAATCATCACCCGGTTCAGCGTGCCGATCAGCAGCACCAACGCCATGCCGACCGTCACTTGGAATAGGGACAGCCTCAGCAGGCGCGGCAGCGGCAGTTCGACGGTGGCGACCTCGGCAAATGGCAGGAACTGCGTGCCCAACCGCCGCCAATGCTGCGACAGCCGCGCGCTCACCGCACGAGCTCCATCGCCTGCGAGGTGTAGAAGCCGCCGCTGACCCGCTCGGTGCGGGCCGTTCGCCACGGCTGCAGCTCCGTCAGCAACGCTTCTAGGCGCCCGGGCGCCACCGGCTCGATCGCCGGCGCACGATTGCCGCGCGGGAACAGCCGCCCCACCGCATGCATCACCGAGAGCGCCGGCGTGCGCGGCGCGAAGGTGAACACCACCGAGCGCTCGGTGCGCAACGCCAGGCCGTTCAGCACGCGGATGATGTCGCTTGCTTGATAGTGGATCAGCGAGTCCATCGCCAGTACATGGTCGAAGCGGCCGAGCGCCGGGTCCAGCATGTCGCCGACGCGGAACTCGATGCTAGGCCGGGCCGCGCGCTCGCGCGCCAAGGCCACCAGCGTCGCCGACAAATCCACCGCCACCACGTCCGCCCCGCGCCGCGCCAGTTCCAGCGACGCCGCCCCCGTGCCGCAGCCTGCGTCCAGCACGCGGCAACCGCGCAAATCCTCCGGCAGCCAACCGAGCAGGGTGGCACGCATGCGTTCCCGCCCGGCGCGCACGGTGGCACGGATGGCGCCCACCGGCGCGTCCGACGTCAGCCGCGCCCAAGCGGCCGCCGCGGTGCGGTCGAAATAGGTCTCCAGTTCGCCGCGGCGCTGGGTGTATCCGCTCATCAGTCGAACCCCAGCAAATCGAAGATGTCGCGGTCGACCAAGGGGGCGGCTTCGAGCGGCTCCACCCCGGCCCACAGCGTCGCCGCCAGCCGCAAGTATTCCGCCTGCACCGCTTCGAGCTCGGGGGAGGGATCCATCTCGAACAACGTGGACTTCTTCAAGCGGGAGCGGCGGATCACGTCCAGGTCGGCGAACCGGGCCAGCAGCCCGAGCCCGGTGGCGCCGTTGAAACGGTCGATCTGGTCGGTGTCGGCGGAGCGGTTGGCGATCACGCCGCCGAGCCTCACGTTGTAGTTCTTCGCCTTGGCGTTGATCGCGGCGACGATGCGGTTCATCGCGAAAATGCTGTCGAAATCGTTCGCGGTCACGATCAACGCCCGGTCGGCATGCTGCAGCGGTGCGGCAAATCCGCCGCACACCACATCGCCCAGCACGTCGAAGATCACCACGTCGGTGTCTTCCAGCAGATGATGCTCCTTCAGCAGCTTCACCGTCTGCCCCACCACGTAGCCGCCGCAACCGGTCCCCGCCGGCGGCCCGCCGGCCTCGACGCACATAACGCCGTTGTAGCCCGGGAATACGAAATCCTCCGCGCGCAGTTCTTCGGGGTGGAAATCGACGCTGGCCAGCACGTCGATCACGGTCGGGATCAGCCGCTTGGTGAGGGTGAACGTGCTGTCATGCTTCGGGTCGCAGCCGATCTGCAGCACCCGCTTGCCGAGCTTGCTGAATGCCACCGACAGGTTAGACGATGTCGTGCTCTTGCCGATCCCCCCCTTGCCGTAGACCGCGAACACTTTGGCCGCGCCTATTTTCAGCGCCGGGTCGAGCTGCACCTGAACGCTGCCTTCGCCGTCGGCGCAAGACGTCATTGCGCGGGGCGGGAGGATGGGGCGGGTCTGCACCGTCATGCTGCGACTCCTATGCCTTCGAGCCGGTCTTCCAGCTCGTCATGCGCCTGGCCAAGGGCTGCCAAGGTCGCGTCGTTGGGTTGCCAATAGCTGCGCTGGTGCGCTTCCAGCAGCCGGTCGGCGATGCGCGCGGAGGCGACGGGATTGAGTGCGGCCAACCGCTCCCGCATCGCCTCATCCAAAACGTAGGTGTCGGCGATTTCCTTGTAGACCCACTGGTCCACCTGGCCGGTGGTGGCGGACCACCCGAGCGTGTTGCTGAGCGATGCCTCGATCTGGCGTACACCTTCGGCGCCATGCGCGAGCAGCGGCTCGTACCAACGCGGGTTCAGCGCGCGGGTGCGGGTTTCCAGGTTCACTTGCTCCGACAACGAACGCACCGTGCCTTCGCCGCGGGTCTGGTCGCCGATATACACCGCCGCTTCCACCCCGCCGCGCGCCTTGCGCACCGCGCGGGAGATGCCGCCCAGCGTATCGAAGTAATTGTCCACCGTGGTGACGCCGATCTCGATGCTGTCCAGGTTCTGGTAGGTGAGTTCGACCGTGCTTAGCACGCTGCTCAGCACCGCATCCTGCCGCACCGGACGGCCCGATACGCCATAGGCAAATCCTTTGCGCCTTGTGTAGCTGTCCGCCAGTTCGTCCTCGTCGGACCAGGCGCCCGCCTCCAGCATGTGGTTCACATTAGCCCCATAAGCGCCGTCATCGTTGCCGAACACGCGCAGCGCCGCTTGCTCCAGTGTCACGCCCTGCGCCGCCATCAGCGCCCGCGCGTGCTTACGGACGAAGTTCTGGCTGTCCGGCTCGTCCGCTGAAGCAGCCATCAAAGCGGCCTCGGCGAGCAGCTTGGTCTGTAGCGGCAGCAGGTCCCGGAAGATCCCGGACAGGGTGATCACCGTGTCGATCCGTGGCCGGCCGAGCCGTTCCAGCGGCACCAGTTGCGCGCCGGACACACGGCCGTAGCTGTCGTGCCGCGGCTCGGCGCCCATGAGTGCCAGCGCCTGCGCGATAGGGCCGCCCTCCGTCTTCAGGTTGTCGGTTCCCCACAGCACCATCGCCACCGTTTCCGGCAGCGCGCCGCAATCCGCGGTGTGGCGAGCGAGCAGCCGTTCGGCCTGGCGCGCGCCATCGGCCACCGCGAAGGCGGACGGTAAGCGGAACGGGTCGAAGCCATGGATATTGCGGCCAGCGGGCAGCACGTCGGTGGTGCGCAGCAGGTCGCCGCCGGGCGCCGGGCGGATATAGCCGCCATCCAGCGCGTGGACCAGCGCCGGCAGCTCATGGTCGGCTGCCAGCAGTGCGTCGAGCTCAGCCCGCCGGGCCGGGTCGGTGATGCCGGCGGCGTCGAGGGTGGTGGCACGCGACTGGGCGGATGGCGCCTGGCCGACGATGTGCAGGCCGTCGGGGATCAGCGTATATTCCAGTTCAAGCAGCGCCGCTTGCACCCGCAGGGCCTCGCCCGCCGGGTCGTCCCAAACCGGCTCGTTGCTGGCCAAGTTGACCGCGGAGGATTGCGCCTGCAACAGCCCGGCCAAAGCGGCGCGTTTTACTGGATCGGTATCGGGCTCCTGCGCGCGCCAACTGTCGAGCGTGGCCTTGAGGTCCAGCAAACCGCGGTATAGCCCGGCATGGGCCACCGGCGGGGTGAGATAGCTCACCAGCGTGGCGCCGGTGCGCCGCTTGGCAAGCATCCCCTCGGAGGGGTTGTTCGAGGCGTAAAGATAGAAGTTCGGCATGTCGCCGATCAGCCGATCGGGCCAGCACGCGGCGGATAGGCCCGCTTGCTTGCCCGGCATGAACTCCAGCGCGCCGTGAGTGCCGAAATGCAGCAGGGCGTGGGCGCCGAAGTCTTGCCGGATCCAGCGATAGAACGCGGCGAACGCATGCGTCGGCGCAAAACTGCCTTCGAACATCAGCCGCATCGGATCGCCCTCGATGCCGAACGCCGGCTGAATGGCGACGAACACGTTGCCGAACTGCGCCCCGAGCACGAAGATGCGGCTGCCGTCGCTGTTCTGCTTGCCCGGCGCCGGGCCCCACACCGCCTCAATCTCTGCAATATGTGGTTCCGCCCGCAAATGGGCGTCAGCTGGGATCATGGCCGCCACGTTGGCATCCGTCCCATACAGCCCAGCATTGCCGCCCAGCACCCGGTCGCGCAGCGCGGCCACGTCCGCAGGAACCTCCACGCTGTAGCCCGCCTCGCGCAGTGCGCCGAGCGTGTTGTGCAGCGACTCGAACACCGAGAGATAGGCCGCAGTGCCGGTGGCGCCGGCATTGGGCGGGAAATTGAACAGCACGACCGCGACTCGGCGCTGCGCCCGCGCCGTCTTGCGTAGCGCGACCAGCCGTGCAACGCGCGCCGCCAGCATCGCCGCGCGCTCGCCCACCACGGCCATATCGGCGCGGCGCCCGCCAGCGGCCTCGTTGCGGCCGCCATAGGTCATCGGGCAAATCGCGCCGTCGAGTTCCGGGATCGCGACCATCATGGTCGCCTCCAGCGGCATCAACCCGCGGGCATCGCCCTGCCAATGCTCGATGGTTTGAAATTCGAGCGGATGCGCCGCGATGTAAGGTACATCCAAAGCCGCCAGCGTGTCGGCCGCAGCCTTGGAGTCGTTATAGGCCGGGCCGCCCACCAGCGAGAACCCGGTCAGCGACACCACGGCGTCAACCGTCGCATGGCCCGCCGCGGTAAAGAACGCATCGATCGCCGGACGCTGATCCAAGCCGGAGGCAAACGCAGGCACCACGTTCAGCCCGCGCGCCTCGAGCGCCGCGATCACACCGTCATAATGCGCGGCGTTGCCGGCCAGCACGTAGGAGCGCAGGATCAGCAGGCCGACCGTGCCGGCGCTGCCCGGCCTGGGCAAGTCCGCCAGCTTATCGCCAAGCAGGCCGGGCATGCGCGGGTGATAGAGGCCGACCTCGCCATAGTCTCGCGGCGCCAGCGCCTGCAGCGAGTTGGCCCGCGCGCCGGCGCCGTAGCGGCCCACCAGCAGCCGAATCAGGTTGCCAAGGTTTTCCTCCGAGCCAGCCAGCCAGTATTGCAGCGACAGGAAATATGCGCGCACGTCCTGCGCCGGGCCGGGAATGTATTTCAGCAGCTTCGGCAGCTTGCGCAGCATCGCCATCTGGCCACGCGCGCTCGACCCGCTGCCGCTCTTGCCGCGCAAGCGCTTCAGCAGCGCCGGCAGGCCCTTCGCCTCGCCCGCCATGTCAAACCGTCCGACACGGGTGAGTTTCACCACCTCGGAGGCGGACAGGCAGCAAAGCATGGCGTCGCAGCGGTCTCGCCGCGCTTTCAGCGCGGCCATCACCGGGCGGATATGGTCCTCCAGGAACAGCATGGTAGCAATGACGATGTCCGCCCCGGCGATGGCGGCGTTGCAGCGGGCCAGCGCCACCGGGTCCTCGGCCCACTCATCGGCCGGATGCAGCTCTACCCGCAGGCCCGGCAACTCGCGTCGCAGGGTCTCGCCGGCCCGGTCGAGCGCACTGGACAAATGGCTGTCCATGGTGACGAACACTACTGAGATAGGCGCAGCGTCAGCGGGCATAATGGGCCTTGGCGTCATACAAAGTTTCCAGCGTGATGAGCCCGGTGCCGCGCTCGGCGGCGAACCGCTCGGTGTTGCGCCGGGCCTTGCTGCGGACGAAGAACGGGATTTTTCCCAGCTCCTTCTCGGCCTCGGACGACCACCCGGCTGCAACCGGTGCCGCCGCCGCATGGCCAAGATGGGAGGCCGGAGCATCCCCGCCGAACTCCCAATCCTCGCGGAACATGGTCAACAAATGCTCCTCCAGCCCCATCATCAGCGGGTGTACCCAGGTGTCGAACAGCACATTGGCGCCTTCCCAGCTCATCTGCGGCGAACGGCGGGCCGGGAAGTCCTGCACATGCACGGGCGCCGAGATCACCGCGCAGGGAATACTGAGCCGCTTGGCGATGTGCCGCTCCATCTGCGTGCCAAGCACCAACTCGGGTGTTGCCGCGGCGATTGCGGACTCGACCTCGAGGTAGTCGTCGCTGATCAACGGCTCCACGCCGTAGAGCGCCGCGGCCGTGCGCACTTCCCGGGCGAACTCGCGCGCGTAGCTGCCGAGCCCCACGACGGTAAAGCCTAATTCCTCCGCCGCTACCCGGGCGGCGGCAACAGCGTGGGTCGCATCGCCAAACACGAACACGCGCTTGCCGGTGAGATAGTTCGCATCGACCGAGCGCGAATACCAAGGCAGGCGGGACGGCGCGCCGGCAAGTGCGGGCGCCGGGTCGATGCCGGCCAAGGCGGCCACTTCAGTGACGAACTCCCGCGTCGCGTTCACGCCGATCGGGACGATGGTCGTGTGCGGCTGCCCGAACGTCCGCTTGAGCCATGCTGCGGCCGTGCCAGCGATTTCAGGATAGAGCACGACGTTGAAGGCGGCGTTCGGCAGCCGGGCGAGGTCAGCGGGCGTGGCGCCGTGGGGCGCGCACACGTTCACCGCGATGCCGAGTTGAGCCAGGAGGGCGGTGATCTCGCCAACATCGTCGCGATGGCGGAAGCCGAGCGCGCACGGGCCGAGAATGTTGCAGGTTGCGCGCGCGCTCCCACCCGATGGGCTAGAGTCCCGCCGCGCAAACGCGCGCACGAGTTGATAGAACGTTTCCGCCGCGCCCCAATTCTCCTTGCGCTGGTAGCTCGGCAGTTCCAGCGCCACCACCGGGCACGGCAGCCCCAGCGTGCGCGCCAAGCCGCCGGGATCGTCCTGGATCAGTTCTGCAGTGCAGGAGGCGCCCACCAGCATCGCCTGCGGCTGGAACCGGTCATAGGCGTCGCGCGCAGCGGTCTTGAACAGCTCCGCGGTGTCCCCGCCCAGGTCGCGTGCCTGGAACGTGGTGTAAGTCACCGGAGGGCGCGTGTCGCGCCGCTCAATCATGGTGAACAGCAAGTCGGCGTAGGTGTCGCCTTGCGGCGCATGCAGCACGTAGTGCACACCTCGCATCGCCGCCGCAATCCGCATGGCGCCGACATGGGGCGGCCCCTCATAGGTCCAGAGTGACAGCTTCATAGGCGCAGCCTCATCCGCCGCACCAAGGGGCGGCAGAACAACTCGGCCAGATCGCCGGCCTGCTCGTAGAACTGGATCGGTGTGAACAGCAGCTCGATCGACCATTTCGTGGCCAACCCTTCCGCTTCGAGCGGATTGGCCAATCCTAAGCCGCACACCGTCAAGTCCGGCTGCGCGGCCCGGCAGCGGTCGAGTTGGCGATCAACGTCCTGCCCCTCGGACAGCTGCACGCTCGCCGGCAACAGCGCCAATTCCTCCGCCAAGTGCTCGCGGTGCAGGTAGGGCGTGCCGACTTCGTCCAGCATCATGCCCAGCTCGCGGTGGAGGAAGCGCGCCAGCGGAATTTCCAATTGCGAATCGGGGAAAAAGAACACCCGCCGCCCCGCCAGCCGCTCGCGGGCGCCCGCCAAAGCCCGCTCGGCACGGGCGCGGGCCGGAGCCGTGGCAGCAGCGAACCGGGCCGGCGGCACACCAAACTCTACGGACGCGGCGCGCAGCCAGGCCGTCGTCCCTTCGGCGCCCAACGGAAAGGGTGCTGCCAAACGCGCCGCGCCGCGCTCGTCCAGCGCCCGCGCCGTATCGGCCAGGAACGGTTGCGCCAGCAGGTAGCGCGTGCCCGGCCCCACCGCCGGCAGCGCCGCCGCTTGCCGCGGCGGCAAGAACTTCACCGGGCCGATGCCGAGTTCGGCAAACATCCGGCTCATCTGCCCCTGCACCACCTCGGCCAGCGCGCCCACCACCAGCAGCGAGCGCTCCCCGGTACGCGGCAGCACCGGCACCAGCGACGCGAGGCAGGCGTCCTCGCCTTGGGTAAAGGTCGTCTCGATGCCGCTGCCGGAATAGTTCAACACCCGCACGGCCGGGGCATGCACGCCAGCCAGCCGGGCCGCGGCGCGCGACAGATCGAGCTTGATCACCTCCGAAGGGCAGGAGCCAACCAGGAACAACAACCGGATGTCCGGCCGCCGGGCCAGCAACTGGCCCACGACTCGGTCCAGCTCGTCATTGGCGTCCGCCAGCCCGGCGAGGTCGCGGTCGTCGATAATGGCCGTAGCGAAGCGGGGCTCGGCAAAGATCATCACCCCCGCGGCCGATTGCAGCAAATGCGCGCAGGTGCGCGAGCCCACCACCAGGAAGAACGCGTCGGTGATGGCGCGATGCAGCCAAACGATGCCGGTCAGGCCGCAGAACACTTCGCGCTGGCCCCGCTCGCGCAGCACCGGGCGGCTCGGCGGCGCACCACACCCCAAACCGTCCGCAAGCGTGGCGAGGCCGTCCATCAGCCCATGCCCATCGCCGCCGCCGGGCCAGGCATGCGCTCGCTGCCGCGGCGGGCGGCGCGCAGCTTCAGCACGTATTGCGTCGCGTTGATCAGGTAGGCGGCGTAGGCGGCCAGCGCCAGCAACATGAGCTCATGGCTGCCCACCGCACCCAGCCACAACTCGGCGACGTAGGCGGTGTGCAGCAACAGCACCAGCATGCTCATCACGTCCTCCCAGAAGAACGCATCAGCAAACAGGTAGCGGCCGAACACCGCGCGCTCCCAAATCGCCCCGGTGATCATGATGGCGTAGAGCACCACGGTTTTCACCACGATTGAGACGCTGGCGGCCTGCAGCCCCGACCCGGTGAGCAGGAAATGCAGCACCAGGCTGAGACTGACGAGAAAAACCAGGAACTGTAGCGGCGCCAACACACCCTGCACCATGGTCCAGTGCGTGGCGTCCCGGCGGCGGCGTTGCTCGGGGGTATAAAGCCCCGCCGGCGGGGCGCTGCGGGCCTGCGCCCGTCCGGCCATGGTGCCCCAGGGGCAGCAGTCGAAGGCGTCGATGAGGCGGGTGATGGTGCTGGACACGTTCCAATCCCTCTTATTCTGACCGGCCACAGTTGCCGGGTTGCAGAAACTTTAATTTTTTCAGTTTCCGGCCAAACATCTGCATGCCAGGGTCCTCACAGGGGAAACGCTAAGCCTCGTCGCCACGGACTGTCAATCCAGGTTTACGTAAAGCTGTGTTGACAGATCGCGCGCGGCGGATCGAAGATCAGGGGACAAAAGAGATGGACGAAGTGATCCAGCAATTAGCCACTAGCGACGCGTGGAGAGAGGGATTGCCGCCCTTGGGCCATGCCTTGCCGCCACCGCGACGGCCGGGCGCGGCGACGGAACGGCGTTCGCTCAGCCGGGCTATCGAGCACACGGTGGCGGATCAGGTAATCCCTCGCCTGGTGTTGGCGGGCCGCGCCGCCTTGGGCCATACCGCGGCACCTGCGGTGGTGGCCCCCAGCGATGTCGTGAGCTTGGCGGATGCGGCAATCAGCCCGGAAGAAGGCGCCGCCCTCTCCCTGGTGACCGAGCTGCGCGCCCGTGGCCTGCCGCTGGAGGCGCTCTACCTCGACTTGCTCGCGCCCGCCGCCCGCCACTTGGGCACGCTATGGGAGGAGGACGCGACGGATTTCAGCAACGTCACTCTTGGGCTATGGCGGCTGCATGGGGTGCTGCGGTCGGTCGGTCCGGCGTTCTGGCAGACGCCGCCGCGCCGCCCAACCAAAAGCCGCGTCCTGCTCGCCCCCGTGCCCGGCGCGCAGCACAATTTCGGCGTGCTGATGGTGGCGGACTTCTTTCGCCGCGCCGGCTGGAGCGTGTGGTGCGAGCCGGCCTGCGCGAAGACGGAAATGGTGAGCCTGGTGCGCGCGGAATGGTTCGCGGTGATCGGCCTCTCCATGGGGAGCGAGATCCATGTCGACGAGTTGGCCACCTGCATCCGCGCCATCCGCCGCGCCTCGCGCAACCGCAGCGTGGGCGTGATGGTGGGCGGCCCGATTGTAAATCAGCGGCCGGAGTTGGTGCAGTTGGTCGGCGCGGATGCGACGGCGCGCGACGGCTGGCAAGCCGTGCTCCAGGCCCAAGGAATGCTGAACCTGATGGCCGAGTCACTCTAATCCGATGGGCTGGCCCGATCCCCTGCCCACGCAGTCAGCCCGGCTCAGCTTGCCCGCTTGCCGGCCCTTGGGTGCCCCGTGTCCTATGTAGCGGCGTTCGACACGCCGAAGCACAGCTTCAGCGGCCTGGACGCCCAGACCGCCGCCACCCTAATTGCCGCCGCCTCGGACGTGTCTCTGGTGCTGAGCGCTGACGGCCTCATCCAGGACGCCGCTTTCCATACCAAGGAACTGGCCGATACGCTGCAGAGCCAGGGCTCCTGGCATGGCCGCCCCTGGTCCGACACCGTGACCGTGGAAAGCCGCGGCAAAATCCAGGGATTGTTGAACGAAGCCGGCGCCACCGCGACACGGTGGCGCCAGGTGAACCATCCGCTGCCCGGCAGCCCCGACGTGCCGGTGCTGTACTCGGTGGTGCAGCTCGGCCCCGACCGCATCGTGGCGTTCGGCCGCGACCTGCGCCCGATCGCCGCCTTGCAGCGGCGCCTGGTGGAGGCGCAGCAGGCGATGGAGCGGGACTACGCCCGCCTGCGCCACGTCGAGACCCGCTACCGCATGCTGTTCCACTTGTCCTCCGAGCCGGTCCTGGTGGTAGACGCGGCGGCCGACCTCGTGGTGGAAGCGAATCCGGCGGCCGGCCACGCGCTGGGAATGGACGCCGCACGCTTGGCCAACCAACCGTTCGTTTCACTCTTCGCACCAGCCAGCGCCGCGCTTGTCTCCGTGCTGCTGGGCGGGGTGCGGGCGGCCGGGCGTGGGGATGACATTGTGGCCCGGCTTCGCAATGAGGCTGGCGGCCCCGGCAGCGAACTGCGGGTGTCCGCCGCGCTGTTCCGGCAAGACAACGCCGCGTTCTTCCTCATCCGCTTGCTGAGCGATGCGCCGGCTGCGCCGCACGGGGCGTCCGAAATCGAACACCTGGTGGAGGCCGGGCCAGACGGCTTCGTGGTGACGACGCCCGACGGCACCATCACCTCCGCCAACCCGGCATTCCTCGAAATGGCGCAGCTCACCGCCGAGGAACAGGCACGGGGTGAGTCGCTGGACCGCTGGTTGGGCCGCCCGGCCACCGACCTGCCGGTGCTGCTGGCCAATCTGCGCGGCCACGGCAATGTCCGCCTATTCGCCACCGAGGTGCATGGCGAATACGGCGCGGTCGCTCCGGTGGAAATCGCCGCGGCGTCGGCGGTGTTGGCGGGGCAGACCTGCTTTGGCTTCACCATCCGCATGGCGGGGCGCCGCCCGGCGGCGACCACCCGGGCAGGACGCGAGCTGCCGCGCTCAATCGAGCAGCTCACCGAGCTAATCGGCCGCGTGGCGCTGAAGGACATGGTGCGCGAGACCACGGACGTGATCGAGCGCCTGTGCATCGAGGCGGCGCTCGAACTCACCGGCGACAACCGGGCTTCGGCCGCCGAACTGCTGGGGCTCAGCCGGCAGAGCCTCTACGTCAAGCTGCGGCGATACGGCATGGGCGACTTGGCCGACAAGGCAGAGGGCACATGAGCGAGCGCACACTCCCCTCGGCTGGTCTGGCGTTGCCGCAGCCCCGCGTGGTGCTGGAGCTGCTGAAGCCGATCACTTGGTTTGCGCCGATGTGGGCGTTCGGCTGCGGCGTGGTGTCGTCCGGAGCGCCGGTGCTGCCGCACTTGCTGGCGCTGCTGGCCGGCGTTCTGCTCGCCGGGCCGCTGGTCTGCGCCACCAGCCAGGCGGTCAATGACTGGTTCGACCGCCATGTCGACGCCATCAACGAGCCCGGCCGCCCGATCCCCTCCGGCCGCATGCCGGGCCGCTGGGGGCTGTACATCGCGTGCGGCTGGACGCTGCTGTCCTTGGCGCTCGCTGCAGCCTTGGGCCGGTTCGTGTTCGGCGCGGCGTGTTTCGGCCTGGCCTTGGCCTGGGCCTACAGCGCACCGCCGCTGCGGCTGAAGGCGAACGGCTGGTGGGGTAACAGCGCGGTGGCGCTGTGCTACGAGGGCCTGCCTTGGTTCACCGGTGCCGCCGTGGCCGCGGCGGCGCTGCCGCAGCCGCGCATCCTGCTGCTGGCGCTGCTGTACAGCCTTGGGGCGCATGGCATCATGACGCTGAACGATTTCAAGTCGGTCGAGGGCGACCAGCGCACCGGGATCGGCTCGCTGCCGGTCAAGCTCGGCGTGGAGCGCGCGGTTCGAGTCGCCTGCCTGGCGATGGCCGCGCCCCAATTCGTCACCGCCGGGCTGATGCTGCATTGGGGGTACCCGATCGCGGCCGCCGTCGTGGCCGCGCTGCTCGCTGCCCAGCTCGGGCTGATGGCCCGGCTGCTGCGCCGGCCTCGTGCGCTGGCGCCTTGGTACAACGCCACCGGCACCATGCTCTATGTCTGGGGCATGCTGGCCTGCGCAATCGCCGTCCGATGAAAGAGAGCGCCATGACCGAGCAGACCCCGGGGCAGACCTATGACGTCGTCGTGGTGGGCGGCGGCCCTGCGGGTGCCACCGCCGCCGACGACTTGGCCCGCACCGGCCGCCGGGTTGTGCTGCTGGACCGGGCGGGGCGCATCAAACCTTGCGGCGGCGCCATCCCGCCCCGTGCCATCCAGGAATTCGACATCCCAGACCGTTTGCTGGTGGCCAAAATCACCGGCGCCCGCATGGTCAGCCCCAAGTCACGCGAAGTGGACATGCCGATCGACGGCGGCTTCGTCGGCATGGTGGACCGCGAACCGTTCGACGAGTGGCTGCGCTGCCGGGCCGCCGAGCATGGCGCGGAACGGCGGGAGGGCACGTTCGAGCGCATCTCGCGCGATGACGACGGCACCGCCATCGTCGAATACAAACATGGTGACGCCACCGGTCGGGTGCGCGCGCGGCTGGTGATCGGGGCGGACGGCGCCAACTCGGCGGTGGCCCGGCAGACCATCCCGAAGGCCGAGCGGGTGCCGTTCGTGTTCGCCTACCATGAGATCGTCCGGGTGCCGGAGAGCTTCGCCGCCGACCGTTGCGACGTGTACTACCAGGGGTCGCTCTCGCCGGATTTCTACGCCTGGATCTTCCCGCATGGCGACACCGCCAGCATCGGCACTGGGTCGATGCACAAAGGCTTCTCGCTGCGAGGCGCCGTCGGCCGGCTGCGGCTGCACACGGGCCTCGACGGCATGGAGACGATCCGCCGCGAAGGGGCGCCCATTCCGTTGCGCCCGCTCAAGCGCTGGGACAACGGGCAGGACGTGATCCTGGCTGGCGATGCGGCCGGGGTGGTGGCGCCAGCTTCGGGCGAGGGCATCTACTACGCCATGCATTGCGGCCGGGTGGTGGCAGCGGCGGCCGACCGGTTCTGCTCGACCGGCGACGCCCGGGTGCTGCGCAGCGCCCGCAAGCGCTTCATGCGCACCCATGGCGGGGTGTTCTGGATCCTTGGGGTGATGCAGAAATACTGGTACACCAACGACGGCCGCCGCGAGCGCTTCGTCGCCATCTGCCGCGACAAGGACGTCCAGGAACTGACCTGGGACGCCTATATGAACAAGGAATTGGTCAAGGCCAAACCGCTCGCCCATATGCGTATCTTCTTCAAGAATCTGGCCCACCTGACCGGCCTGGCCGCGGCTTGAGGCCTTGATGGCGCGGCCGCCGGTTGACTGGGCGACGGTGGGGCGGGACTGGCCGCTCCGCGAGCATAGCCGCTTCATCGAGGCGGACCGGCTGTGCTGGCACGTGCAGGTGCTCGGCGCCGGCCCGGTGATGCTGCTGGTGCATGGCACCGGCGCCTCCACCCACTCCTATCGCGCCTTGGCCCCCATCCTGGCACGCCATTTCACCATCGTAATGCCCGATCTGCCCGGCCATGGCTTCACCGCGCAGCCGGCCAGCCACCGCCTCACCCTGCCCGGCATGGCGCGCAATCTCACCGCCTTGCTGCAGAAGCAGGGCTGGCAACCGGTGGTGGCGGTGGGGCATTCGGCCGGCGCGGCCGTGCTGGCCCGGATGTGCCTGGATGGCCGCATTGCGCCCTCGGCCCTGGTGACGCTGAACGCGGCAGTGCTGCCACTGGGCGGGGTGGCCGGGTCGCTGTTCTCGTCCTTGGCCAAGCTGCTGGTGTTGAACCCCGTCGTGCCGCGGCTGTTCTCCTGGCGCGCGGGCAATCGCCGCGTGGTGGAACAGTTGCTGGCCAGCACCGGCTCCAAGCTCGACGCCGAGGGCGTGTCGCTCTACGGCCGGCTCATGCGCCGCCCCAGCCACACCGCGGGCGCGCTCGGCATGATGGCGAACTGGGATTTGCATCCTTTGGCGCGAGACCTGCCGAAGCTCCCCACCCGCTTGATAGTCGTCTGTGGCGAGACGGACGGCACCATTCCGCCGGCCGACCAAGCCCGATTCGCCGCCCTGGTCCCCGGCGCCCAACTCATCCGGCTGCCCGGGCTAGGTCATCTCGCCCATGAGGAGCAGCCGGCCAGGGTCGCCGCCATCATTGAGGACGCCGCGCCTGCGCAGCGCATGGCGTCATGACACCCGATCATCGCGTAGGGCGGAAGAGCGTAGCGTCATCCGCCGCACAATGCCGCGGACCGGGGCGGATAACGCTTCGCTCTTCCGCCTTACAGGCCTGGGAGCGTGCGGAATGACCGCCATCACGCGCGTGCGGGCCCCTAGCCGGCCGCATGCGGTGGTGATCGGCAGCGGCTTCGGCGGCTTGGCGGCGGCAGTGCGGCTCGGCGCGCGCGGCTGGCGCGTGACAGTGCTGGAACGCGCCGCTCAACCCGGCGGCCGCGCGGCCGTGCACCGCCAGGACGGGTTTACCTTCGACGCCGGGCCAACCGTGATCACCGCCCCGTTCCTGTTTGAGGAGCTTTGGCAACTCTGCGGCCGCTCAATGGCGGAAGACGTGACAATGGTGCCGGTGTCGCCGTTCTACCGCATCCGCTTCCAGGACAGCGCCCAATTTGACTACACCGGCGACCCAGCCGCCATGCGCGCCGAAATCGCCCGCTTCGCCGCCGCGGACGTGGCGGGTTACGACCGCTTCATGGCCCAGTCCGAGGCCATCTACCGGGTCGGCTTCGAGCAACTCGGAGATGTGCCGTTCGACCGCTGGACCGACATGGTCCGCGTGCTGCCAGCGCTGCTGCGGCTGGGCGGCCATCGCAGCGTGCATGCCCTGGTGCGGCGCCATATTCGGGACGAGCGGCTGCGCACCGTGCTGTCGTTCCATCCGTTGCTGGTGGGCGGCAACCCGTTCCGCGCCAGCGCCGTCTATGCGCTGATCGCCTTCCTGGAACGGCGCTGGGGGGTGCATTACGCGCTGGGGGGTACCGGCGCGCTGGTGCGCGGCCTGGCCGGGCTGGTGGCTGATACCGGCGGGACCCTCCGCCTGGGCGCCACGGTGGAGCGCATCACCGTCGCCGCTGGCCGCGCAGCCGGCGTGGTGCTGGAAGGCGGCGAGACCGTCACCGCCGACATCGTCGTCTCCAACGCCGACAGCGCCTGGACTTACTCCCGCCTGCTCGCGCCGCAACACCGCCGCCGCTGGACCGACCGCAAATTGGCCCGAGCGCGCTACTCGATGGGGCTGTTCGTCTGGTATTTCGGCACCAACCGCCGCTACGAGGACGTGGCGCACCACACCATCCTGCTCGGCCCGCGCTACCGCGCCCTGCTCGCCGACATCTTCCGCCACCAGCGGCTGGCGGCGGATTTCAGCCTCTACCTGCACCGCCCCACCGCCACCGACCCGGCCATGGCGCCCCCCGGCTGCGACGCGTTCTACGTGCTCTCCCCGGTGCCGCATCTGGGCAGCGGCACCGACTGGGCGCGCGAGGCCGAGCCCTACCGCCGGCGCATCGCCGACGCGCTGGCCGCGACCCTGCTGCCCCGGCTGCAGGACGCCATCGTCACCTCCCGCGTCACCACGCCGCAACACTTTCGCGACGACCTGCTCGCGGTGAATGGTTCCGCCTTCGGGCTGGAACCGCTTCTGACCCAATCCGCCTGGTTCCGCCCGCATAACCGCAGCGAGGAGGTTCCGGGCCTCTATCTCGTCGGCGCCGGCACCCACCCCGGCGCGGGCCTGCCCGGCGTGCTGTCCTCCGCCCGCATCCTCGACAAGGTCGTGCCGCATGCGTCCGTTTTCGCCTGACCGCCTCCACGCCAGCGCCGCCGACCTCGCCGCGTGCCGCGCGGCCATCCGCACCGGGTCGCGCTCGTTCCATGCGGCATCACGCCTCCTGCCCGACGGGATTGCGGGGCCGGCGGTAGCGCTCTACGCCTTCTGCCGCACGGCCGACGACGCGGTGGATACCTCCGGGGGAGGCGCTGCGGTGTTGGAGCGCCTGCGCGACCGGCTGGACCGTGTCTATGCCGGCCGCCCGGCCAATTTCGCCGCCGACCGCGCCTTCACCGACATGGTTGCGCTGCACGCCCTCCCGCGAACCCTGCCCGAGGCGTTGCTGGAGGGTTTCGCCTGGGATGTCGCCGGCCGCCGCTACCCCGACCTGCCCTCCTTGCTGGCCTATGCCGCCCGGGTCGCCGGGTCGGTGGGCGCCATGATGGCGGTGGTGATGGGGGTGCGCAGCCCGGCCGTGCTAGCCCGGGCCTGCGAGTTGGGCGTGGCGATGCAGCTCTCCAACATCGCGCGCGACGTGGGGGCCGACGCGGCTGCCGGGCGGCTGTACCTGCCTATCGAGTGGCTGGTCGAGCACGGCCTCGCCGTCGACACCTTCCTGCAAAAGCCCGCGCCCAGCCCGGCGCTGACCGCAGTGATCGGCCGGCTGCTGCGAGAAGCCGAGGCGCTGTATGCCCTCGCCGACCTCGGCATCCGCACCCTCCCGCTGGGCTGCCGGCCCGGCATTGCCGCTGCCCGGCTGCTCTACGCTGCCATCGGCGACGCAGTGCTGCGCGGCGGCGCGGACCCGGCCCGGCGCGCACAGGTGCCGGGCTATCGCAAGCTCGCGTTGCTCGGCCGCATCCCAGTCCGCCTGCTTGCCACGGCCACCGGCGTGGATGCCGCGCCATTGCCTGCGGTGGCCTACCTGGTGGACGCCGCCGCTCGCGCCCGGCCCCTGGCGCAAGCGGCGCCCTGGCGCGTCGCCGACCGGTTCATTTGGCTGCTGGACTTGTTCGAGCGCCTGGAGCGCGTGGCCTTGGCGCAGCGAGGCGGCTGATGGCGCGCTATGAATGGGCGCTGATCGAGCTGATCGTGTTGGCCTTGCTGATCTGGGAGCTATGGCGGGTCCGCCGCGCCTCCCGGCTGGCTGGCGACAAGAAGAAGCCGGATGCTTAGCCCTATCGTGTTGGATCAAGCGGCGGCGCTGCTGGACGCCTGCCGCGCGCGAGGCCTCCGCTTGGCCACGGCCGAGAGCTGCACCGGCGGCCTAATCGCCGCCGCCCTGACGCATGTGCCCGGCTCGTCGGACGTGGTGGAGCGCGGCTTCGTCACCTACTCCAATGCGGCCAAAACCGACATGCTCGGCGTTCCGGCGGCGATGATCGAACAACACGGCGCGGTCAGCCAGCCGGTCGCAGCGGCGATGGCAACGGGGGCGCTGGCGCACTCGCCGGCCGACATCGCGGTGTCCGTCACCGGGGTCGCCGGACCCGGCGGGGGCACCGCGGACAAGCCCGTTGGTCTCGTTTGGTTCGGTTGCGCTCGGAGGGCTGGCGAGACCAGGGCGCAAAGCCGCATCTTTCCAGGCGGCCGTGCCGCCGTGCGGGAGGCAAGCGTGGCATTTGCCTTCGACCTGCTGCTTGAGGCCGCGCAACGCACGGACTCCTAATCCCCCTTGCAATCAGAAAGATATCTTGCGAATATCTCTCTTGAGGAGGCTGAAATGCAGGTTACGGTCGGAAAGTGGGGCAACAACCTGGCGGTTCGCCTGCCGGGTGATATCGTGGGAGCGGTTAAGCTCCATGATGGCGAGCGGGTCGACATCGAGGCGGAGCACGGCGCGATCGTCATCCGCCGGGCCGAGCCTCAGCTCGCCCTCGCGGCGCTGTTTGGCGGCAGCACGCCCGACCAATGGCGCACCGCCTATGCCGATGCCTATGACTGGGGCGCAGATCTCGGCCGCGAGGCCGTGCCCGATTGAGCGGGCCGGCTTACGTCCCGGACGCAGGCGATCTGATCTGGACTGATTTCAACCCCACCAAGGGGCACGAGCAATCGGGGCGCCGCCCTGCTCTGGTGATTTCGGCCGCGATCTTTAATGCAAACACGGGCTTGGCGGTGGTTTGCCCAATCACTTCCCGCGTTCGCCCGTTTCCCACCAGTGTGGTGCTGCCCGCCGGGCTGCCCATCGCGGGCGAGGTCTTGGTCAGCCACGCGCGCAGTATCGACATGGCCGCTCGTGGCATTCGCTATGCTGGCGCCCACGTGCCACCGGACACCAAACGCGCGGTGCGGTCCCGCTTGGAACTGTTCGTAACGATCTAAGCCGTCGCCGCCTTCTTTGCGCGGGCGCGAACCAGCCGGCGCTTGACCACCTGTGCCTCAAGCGGAAGCCGACGGTCCGGCGTGCTGGTGAGGAACGCGTCCAGCCCGCCATTATGCTCGATAGTGCGCAGGGCATGCGTCGTCAGCCGCATCCGCACGCTGCCCAATACGTCGGATAGCACGCTTTGTTCCTGCAGGTTGGGCAGAAAGCGGCGGCGATTCTTGTTGTTGGCATGGCTGACAGTGTTGCCACTCAGCACGGCCTTGCCGGAAATCTCGCAACGGCGCGACATGGGCGTAATACCTTTGGTCTTGCAGCAGGCGCGCCTTATGGCTGGCGGCGGGTGGCGCGTCAACCAGCCTTACGGCCGGTCGGGCGTGGCAGCCATGCCGCGCAGTTCGCCCGCCCGCACACTGCCGATCGCGTTAGTGAGGATATGCACCACCGCATCGTCCGACAGGCTGCGTGTGAGCAGGCCCAGCGAACCGCCCAGCAACGCCGACGCAATCGCAATCGAACTGATGTTCTGCCCGATCATGTATTCGATCGCCTTATCCACCACGGCGCCGGCATGGCTAAGATCGGGCGGCGCGCCGTCGTCGGGGGCGAGGGTCATGGCAGTCTCCTTCACCGCCACAAATGGCCCGCAGCACGCGCGATGGAACCCTTAGAGCGTGATCGCTCCCAGGTTGCATCAACCTCAAGCGTGAATCAGCCTCTCAGACAAACAGCTAGCATGTGACCGCTTCGCCTACCACAAGCGATCACACTCTAAGCTGCGTCCACCAGCCCGGCGTCCGCCTGCTCCGCCTGCAACAACCACATCCGCGCATACACGCCGCCCTGCGCCAGCAACCCGGTGTGGCTGCCGCGCTCGGTGATCCGGCCATCCACCAGCACCAGGATTTCATCCGCATCCACCACCGTCGACAGCCGGTGAGCGATCACCACCGTAGTACGGCCGGCCGCGGCGTGGCGCAGTGCGGTGCCGATCTCCTGCTCGGTTTGGCTGTCCAGCGCACTGGTCGCCTCATCCAGGATCAGGATGCGCGGGTCCTTCAGGATGGTGCGGGCAATGGCCACGCGCTGCTTCTCGCCGCCGGAAAGCTTCAACCCGCGCTCCCCCACCAGCGTGTCGTAGCCGTCCGGCAGGCGCATCACAAACTCATGCACCTGGGCCTGGCGGGCAGCGGCCTCAATCTCGGCCTGGCTCGCCCCGATGCGGCCGTAGCCGATGTTGTACCGGATGGTGTCGTTGAACAGCACCGTGTCCTGCGGCACCACGCCGATCGCCGCGCGTAGGCTGTGCTGCGACACATCACGCACGTCGCAGCCGTCCACCGTCACCCCCCCGGCGGTCACGTCGTAGAACCGGAACAGCAGGCGGGCGATCGTGCTCTTGCCGGCGCCGGTCGGGCCGACAATGGCGAGCTTGCCGCCGGGCGGCACGGCGAAGCTCACCCCGTGCAGGATCTCCCGGTCCGGCCGGTAGCCGAACCGCACCGCCTCGAACGCCAGCGCGCCCGACCCGGCCGTCCGCGCCGGCAGGTTGGGGGCGCCGGGCGGGTCCGCCACCTCCTGGTTCACCGCGATCAACCGGAACATTTGCTCCATGTCCACCACGCCCTGCTTGATCGAGGCATAGACGAAGCCCAGAAAGTTCAACGGCTGGTAGAGCTGCATCAGATAGGTGTTGACCAGCACGAATTTGCCGACCGTCATGCTGCCCGCCACCACTCCGTCCGACGCCATCAGCATGATGAGCGCCAAGCCGCCGGCGATGATCACCGCCTGGCCGATGTTGAGCATGTTCAGCGTCACTTGGGTCCGCACCGCCGCCGTCTCGTAGCGGGCCAGCGCATCGTCGAACCGTCGCGCCTCGTGCGCCTCGTTGCCGAAATATTTTACTGTCTCGTAGTTAAGCAGGCTGTCCAGCGCCTTGGTGTTGGCCTCGCTGTCCACCTCGTTCATCTGCCGCCGGTATTGCACCCGCCAGGACGTGAAGGCGATGGTGAAGCCGATGTAGAGCGCCACCGCGGTGAAGGTCACCAAGGCGAAGCGCCAATCGAAGATGCGCCAGATGATGCTGGTGACCAGCAACACCTCGAACACCGTCGGCAGCAGGTTGAACACCGCCAACCGCAGCACCTGCTGCGTCCCCGCCACCCCCCGCTCGATGGCGCGCGAGACGCCGCCGGTCTGCCGGTCGAGATGGAACCGCAGCGAAAGCTCGTGCATGTGGCGGAACGTGTCCAACCCGATCAGCCGCGTGGTGCGCTGCTGCACCGACGCGAACACCGCATCCCGTACTTCCCCGAACCCGGCGGAGGCGACCCGAAGCAAGCCGTAGCCCACGATCAGCGCGAGCGGCACCGCCGCCGGGTGACGCGCGGGAGACAGCGCGTCGACCGCCCGGCTATAAACCAAAGGCACGAACACGGTCGCGACCTTGGCCGCGACCAGGCACAACGCCGAAAGCACCAGCCGCACATGCGAGTTGTGGTCGCCGCGCGGCCAGAGATAGGGCAGCAGCGAGCGGACCGTCTGCCAAGTGGAGCGGGTGGGACCAGGCAGGTCGAGCGCCCGGCTGGATTTAGTTTTGGTCGTGCGGCGTGACATCGCTGCTATGTGGCGGCGCAAAGGTCGGGTGGGAAGGCGCCTTGCGTGACGCGGCCGCCCAACTCTGTTACAATCCGGTACATGGCACGGCACTTCGACGGCTTCGCTCGGCACATAGCCGCCTGCAACAATGCCGAATTGCCCGGCCGCCGACTCCCATTCTCCGTCGGTGGGCAGGCCGTGGGATACGTGCTGCCAACGGTCGCCGAGTGGCTCGGCGGGACCGCCGTCGCCGCCGCCGATCTCCCCGGTATCGGCTGGCGTCTGGCGCAGGCGGGTCTGTGCCAGTGGCGCGGCGAAGCGTTCGACGTGCGGGCCCGTCCGGACGGCCCGGCGCTCGCCACGGTGGACCGCGGAGCGCTGCCCCTGCTCGGGATCGAAGCCGCGGGCGTCCACCTGAATGGCCTGGTGCAGCGTGCGGATGGCTTACACATGTGGGTCGGGCGCCGAGCCGCCAACAAGAAACTCGACCCGGGCAAGCTCGACCACCTCGTGGCCGGCGGAGTCCCGACCGGGCTGAGCGCGACTGAAACGCTGGCGAAAGAGGCCGAGGAGGAAGCGGGGCTGCCCGCCAGCCTGGTTGCCGAGGCCATTCCGCGCTGCAGCATCAGCTACGCCATGGAGCGCCCGGAGGGCCTGCGCCGCGACCGGCTGCATTGCTACGATCTCACGCTGCCGGACACGTTCATGCCGCAGCCCATGGACGGCGAAGTCGCCAGCTTCGAGTTGTGGCCAATCGGGCGCGTGCTGGAGAGGGTGCGGGACACCGATGACTTCAAGTTCAACGTCAACCTGGTGCTGATCGACCTCTTCCAACGGCTCGGCTTGGTCCCCGAAGACTAAAGGCCGCGCAGAGCCGACCGCCCCAGCCTCGACATCAGCTTTCGGGTGAGCCGTCCGCAATCGGGATATCCCGGCTGCGGGGCTGCTCGGCCTGGAGCGCCTGCGCCAGGTCGGGCTGCTCCTCCTCCTCCTCGTCGGGCTCGTCGCGGCGGGGGCCGTTATGGGCAGGAGCTTGAGGCGCGCCTTGTCCACCGCCGTTCACGTGGGCGCCATTGCCGCCCTGAACATGCTGACTTTGCTGCTGGGCCTGGTTGATGGCGTTGATGATGCGGAAATAATGCTCGGCGTGCTGGAAATACGCTTCGGCCATCACGCGGTCGCCACTGCTGGTCGCGTCGCGGCCAAGCTGCAGGTATTTCTCGAACAGCTGCTGCGCCGTGCCGCGGATGCGCAGGTCGGGGCCGTTGCTGTCAAACACGTGGTTGCGATTGAGCGGGACATTGCCGCTTTGATGCCGCGGAGGTCCGCCGCCGCCGCCACCCCCGCGATTGTTCCGGCCGCGCATGCGCTTGATGTTCATTACCGTGACTGACTTCTTCCAGTTTGTTCCGGGTCGGCCCCTCCCAGCCTAGCTCAAGAGGGCCATAAACGCGCCGATCGAGGAGCCGGAGCATCGCCCGGTCATCGCGGTGGTGGCTTGCCTCACCGGGCAAACCGCCGCCATCCAGCGTTCATATGGCAAACTAACGAGGGTCTGGCTTGTCGCCAAACGATTTTTTTTCTGGACGCCAGACCGGCAACGCCCGCGCCGTGCCAGACAGGTCGGCGTGGGGCTTGCCCGGCTGCAACCCCGCTGCCTCCGCCAGCTCCGCAACACCGCTCGCCTGGCTCGCGCCGAGTTCGAAAATGGCAATGCCGCCCGACGCCAGCAATCCTGGCAGCACCGCAAATACGCTACGATACGCCGCCAACCCGTCCGCCCCGCCATCCAGCGCCGAAACCGGCTCGTACCAGGCGACCTCCGGCATCAGCCTCGCCAATACTCCAGTTTCCACGTAAGGCGGGTTGCACAACACCAACTCAAACCGGCCGCTGAGCGGAGCCGCCCAATCGGCGCAGAGCAGGGATGCGCGATGAGCCAAGCCAAGCGCCGCTGCATTGTGCCGCGCCAGTGCACAAGCCCCGGCCGAACGGTCTACCCCCACCCCCCAAGCCTGAGGAAACTCCAGCAGCGCGGCGAGCAGCAGGCAGCCCGTACCGGTGCCCAGGTCGAGCACACGATGCACGCGCTCCGCCGGGCACAATGCCCGGGCGGCCGCAATCAAGCTCTCCGAATCCGCCCGCGGGATCAGCGTGTCGGCCGACACGGCCACGCTGAAGCTCCAGAACGGCTGCTGCCCGGTGATGAACGCCAGCGGTTCGCGGTTGGCGCGCCGGGCGACCATGGCGGGGAAACCCGGCGCCGGCACCGCCAGATCCATTCGGCGCAACAGCGCTGCCGCGTCGAGCCCGGTTGCATGACAGAGGAGCAGCCGCGCCTCGCGCCGGGGCTGCTCCACGCCGGCTGCCGTCAGCGCGGCCGCCGCGCCCCGTAGCCGTTCGGCCAGCGTCATCGCCGGGTCATGCGTCGGCGGCGAGCCGGGCGGCCTGGTCCTCGGCGGTCAGGGCGTCGATGATCTCGTCCAGCTCCCCCAGCATGATGCGGTCGATCTTGTGCAGGGTGAGATTGATGCGGTGGTCGGACACGCGGCCCTGCGGGAAGTTGTAGGTGCGGATGCGCTCGGACCGGTCGCCGGTGCCGACTTGCGCCCGGCGGTCGGCGCCGCGGGCGGCGTCCAGGCTGGAACGCTGCTGTTCGTACAGCTTGGCGCGCAGGATTTTCATCGCCTTGGCCCGGTTCTTGTGCTGCGACCGCTCTTCCTGCATCGCCACCACCACGCCCGTCGGCAGGTGGGTAATGCGCACGGCGCTGTCGGTCTTGTTGATGTGCTGCCCGCCGGCGCCGGACGCGCGATAGGTGTCGATCCGCAAATCCGCCTCGTTCACCTGCACGTCCACCTCCTCGGCCTCCGGCAGCACGGCGACGGTAACAGTGGACGTATGGATGCGCCCCTGGCTCTCGGTCGCCGGCACCCGCTGCACCCGGTGCACGCCCGATTCATATTTCAGCCGCGCGAACACGTTGCGCCCGGTGATCTCGGCCACGCCCTCCTTCAGCCCGCCCAACTCCGTGTCGCCGAACTCCAGCACCTCGAAGCGCCAGCCGCGCGAGGCGGCGTAGCGCTGGTACATGCCGAACAGCTCGGCCGCGAACAGCCCCGCCTCGTCGCCGCCGGCGGCCGGGCGCAACTCAAGGATGGCGCTGCGGGCATCCGCCTCGTCGCGCGGCAGCAAAGCAAGCTGGATCTCCCGCTGCAATGCCGGCAGGCTGACGCGCAATTCGGCGAATTCGGGCTCCGCCAGCTCGCGCATTTCAGGGTCTGCCAACAGCGCCTCGGCTTCGCGCATCGCCCGCTCGGCCTCGCGCAGGTCGCCGATGCGGGCCACCACCGGCTCCAGCTCCGAGAGTTCGCGGGAGGCGCGGGCAAAGGCGTCGCCCGAGAGGCCGGCGGTGAGTTGCGCCCGCAGCTCCTCGGCGCGATCCATCACGCGGTCGAGCTTGGTATCGAGCGGCGTCATTGCAGGTGGGCGGGGAGGTCGGCCAGCGCCACCTCCTCCTGCGCCCCCGTGTCCAGCCGCTTCAACTGAGCGACGCCGCGAGCGGTCTCGTCCTCGCCCAGGATCACGGCCGATTGGGCGCCGATCCGGTTGGCGCGTTCCATCCGGCGCTTAAGGCTGCCGCGGTACGCCATCTCCGCCCGCAGCCCGGCCTGCCGCAGCGATTGCAGCACGCCTACGGCCGCCGCTTCCGCCGCCTCCCCCACCGGGATAACCGCGATGGCTGCTGGTGCCGCGCCGGGTTCGGCAAGCAGCATGGCCAGCCGCTCGACGCCGGCCGCCCAGCCCACGGCCGGCGTCGCCGGCCCGCCCATTTGCTGCACCAGCCCGTCATAACGGCCACCCGCCATCACCGTGCCCTGCGCACCCAGCCGGTCCGTCACGAACTCAAAGGCGGTGTGATTGTAGTAGTCGAGCCCGCGGACGATGCGCGGGTTCTCCCGGAACGGCACGCCAAAGCGGCCGAGCTGAGCGAGCAGGCTGGCATAGAACCCGGCGGCCGCCTCGGTCAGGGAGGCGGCAATGCTTGGCGCATCTGCCACGATGGCGCGGTCCGCCGGCTCCTTGCTGTCGAGGATGCGGAGCGGGTTGCGTTCGAGCCGGAGGCGGCTTTCTTCCGACAGCGAGGGCCGGTGCGCGGTGAAGTAGGCAATCAGAGCCGACCGGTAGGCCTCGCGGCTGGCCTGGTCGCCCAGCGTGTTAACCTCCAGCACCGTCTCCCCGGCGATGCCCAGCCGGGTGAGGATGTCCCAGCCGCAGGCGATCACCTCGGCATCCGCCAACGGCTCCGCCGGGCCGATCAGCTCCAAACCGATCTGATGGAACTGGCGATAGCGTCCCTTCTGCGGCCGCTCGTAACGGAACATCGGCCCGGCGTAGAACACCTTCTGCGGCAGCGCCTGGGTCAGCCCGTTGCTGACCAAGGCGCGGCAAATCCCCGCGGTTCCTTCCGGCCGCAGGGTGAGGCTGTCGCCGCCGCGATCGTCGAACGTGTACATTTCCTTGGTCACCACGTCCGACGTATCCCCCAGGGTGCGGGCAAACACGCGCGTATCTTCAAACACGGGGGTGGCCCATTCATCGAACCCATAGAGGGCAGCCGTGGCGCGAGCGGTATCGGTGACCCGGGCATGGCGGCGCTGCTCCTCGGCGATGAGGTCGTGGGTGCCACGGGGGGGTTGCAGGGCGGCCATGGTCGGTCCGGAGTTGGGGTGGGAACGCAGGCGTGTCATCGCCAATTGGGCGTCGCGGCGCAAGCGAGGCGAATGGGACTCGACAGTACACAGGTTTCTGGCTAGACAGATAGCCAGCTAGGAGGCACCACCATGCAGACCCTGGGCGTATTCGACGCGAAAAACCACCTCACCGCCCTGCTCGACGACGTCGAGGCAGGGGATGAAGTGCTGATCACCCGCCGCGGCAAGCCCGTCGCGCGTCTCGTACCGGCCCAGGCCGGCTTCGATCGCGCCAAGGCCCGCAAAGCTGCCGAGGGTCTGCGTGCCGCCAGCAAGGGCCAGACATTGGGAGGCCTGTCGCTGAAGGACTTGGTCGCGGAAGGCCGCCGCTGAGCTTCGTGCTCGACAACTCGGTGGCACTGGCTTGGTGCTTCGAGGACGAGCAGACCGAACCCATTATGGCTCTGCTCGACCGAGTGGCCGACCAGGGCGCCATGGCGCCGCAGTTGTGGCCTGTCGAGGCGCTGAATGGGCTGCTCACGGCCGAGCGCCGCGGCCGCATCACCGGAGCGTCTCGGCATCGTCTCGCCGGCTTCCTGCGCACATTACCGGTCCGCATCGACGATGAGACCGCCAGCCGCGCCTGGATCGACACCGCCCGGCTCGCCGAGCTGTACCGCCTCACCTCGTATGACGCGAGCTACCTTGAACTGGCCCAGCGGTTGACCTTGCCGCTCGCGACCGCCGACCGCCCGTTGCGGACCGCAGCCAAAGATGCCGGCGTGCCGCTTCTAGAGGTCTGACGCGAGACACGTGCGCGGGGGCGTGTCAATCGTCTCGATGCACGCGCTCCATCCGCTCGTGCCGCTCCTGCGCCTCGATCGACAACGTCGCGATCGGCCGCGCTTCCAGGCGCTTTAGGCCGATCGGCTCACCGGTCTCCTCGCAAAAGCCGTAAGTACCCGACTCAACCCGCTGCAGCGCCTGGTCGATCTTGCTGATCAGCTTGCGAGCCCGGTCTCGGGTGCGTAATTCCAGCGCACGATCGGTCTCGACGCTGGCCCGGTCGGTGATGTCGGCCTCGTGGATACCCCCCTCCGACAGGCTGGCCAGCGTGCCATCCGCCTCCCGTATCAGCTCGCTGCGCCAGCGCAGCAACTTTTGCCGGAAATACTCAACCTGGCGAGGATGCATGAAATCCTCATCCTCGGCGGGCCGGTAATCGGGCGGCAGGGTCAGCATCGGCGGTGCATCCTTTGCGCTCCAAGCGTCGACGGGGTGCAATTCCGCGGGTGTATAACGATGCAAACTCGTGTCGCCAAGGGCACATATGGCGTGAGCGCGGCGATAAAGTGGCGTTTGCATGGCGTGTGGCTCATCGCCCACGCCGCGCCAGCTCCACCCGGGCGCGCAGCATGATGCTGCCGACCAGGCTGGCCAAGGCCGGATCCGCCGCTTCCGGGCAGGTGTCCGCCAGGCCGGCCAGCCTCGCGAGCGCATCGTCGAGCGGTCCCTCGCCGAGCAGGGCACGCTGTAACTCACCGAGCGCTTGCAGCAGCGCCTGGCCGTGACGCTTGGCTTGCCGGTCTCGCGTCCCCGCGTCTTCGAACGCCTGCAGCTGCAGCAAACCGTCCAGCGCTGCAGCAGGTGCGGCTGCCGCCGGGCCGCAGACGCTGGCGCCCTCGCCCGCGACCGCAAAACCTGCCCCCCCAACCACAGCGCGGCGCGGCAAGGCGCCGGCCGCCGGGGTGCGGCCAATTCCAGAAATATTCACCATTGGCACTGCATCATTGGCCGGCTCCTTCTGCCCACCCCGGCATGTTTTGCCGGGCTCCGTGCCAACTCAACCGCAGCTGCCTGCGGCCCAGGGTGTGGCACGGCGCTTGCCCCTTCGCCGCCGAGACTACCGCCGAAAGCTGAACGATCTGGAAAGACCGACCCACCGTGCTCTTGCCCCGCGCCCTCCGCCTGGCCACCCTCCTCCTGCTGCTCTCGGCCTGCCTCCACCCGGTCTGGGCGGACGTCCGCATCAAGGATGTGGCGGACGTCGAAGGCATCCGGGAGAACCAGTTGGTCGGTTACGGCCTGGTGGTCGGGCTGAACGGCACCGGGGACAAGCTGGACAGCAACGTTTTCACCAAACAGTCCCTGATTGGCATGCTGGAGCGCCTGGGCGTCAACACGCGAGACCAGGAGAAGCAGCTTTCCACCAAGAACGTCGCCGCCGTGATGGTCACTGCCATGCTGCCCGCCTTCGGCCGCGGCGGCAGCCGGTTTGACGTGGCGGTGTCCGCCCTGGGAGACGCCAAGGACCTGACCGGAGGCACCCTGCTGGTCACGCCATTGCTCGGCGCCGACGGCGAGGTTTACGGCGTCGCGCAAGGCGCATTGGCGACCGGCGCGATCTCGGCCAGGGGCGCCGCCGCCTCCGTCACCCGCAACGTGCCGACGGCGGCGCGCATCTCCAATGGCGCCACCGTGGAAAAGGAAATGCCTTATCAGCTCAGCGCACACCCTGTGCTGCGGCTGGGCTTGCGCAACCCCGACCTCACCACGGCGCGGCGCATGGCCGGGGTGATCAACGCCGCCATCGGCCCCGGCGTCGCCAGTGCGCAGGACCCGCGCACCGTGCTGCTCGAACTCGGCTCGCGGGACGTGATCGACACGCTGGGCCGCATCGAGGATTTGCGGGTCGAGCCGGACAACGCGGCGGTGGTGATCATCGACGAAGCGAGCGGCACCATCGTGATGGGGGACAATGTGCGCATCAGCACGGTTGCGATCGCGCAAGGCAATCTCACCATCCGCGTCACAGAAACGCCGGAGGTCTCACAGCCCGGTCCGCTCTCCAATGGCAGCACCAAAGTGGTGCCCCGCAGCAACGTGCAAGTGGACGACTCGTCGGACAAGCGGCTCGGCATCGTTCGCGGCAGCGTCAGCTTACGGGACTTGGTCGCCAGCCTGAATTCGCTGGGCGTGGGTCCGCGCGACATGATCAGCATCCTGCAATCAATCAAAGCCGCCGGCGCGCTGCAAGCCGACCTGCAGGTGCGCTGATGCAAGCTCCCGCCGTCAACACCACGCTGCCGCCGGACACGGTGCGGAAGCTTTGGAAGAGCGCGCAGGACTTCGAGGCGGTGGCGCTCAACGAGTTTCTCAAGCCGATGTTCGACACCATCGACCTCTCCAGCACCCCGCTTGGCGGCGGCCAGGGCGAACAGGCGTGGCAGCCGATGCTGGTGGACTCGATTGCCAAACAAATCGCGCATAGCGGCGGCTTGGGCATCGCCCCGCCGGTGTTCCGTCAAATGATCGAAATGCAGGAAGCAAAGATGGGAAGCAAATGACCCAGGATTTGCTCGCCGCCACGCTGCGGCTGGCGGAGGCGCTGGCGACCGAAAACGCGGCCTTGCAGGCGATGAACCTGCCGCGGGCGGCCGCCATGCTGGCCGAAAAGGAAGCAGCTTCGGCGGCGTTCACCGCGGCGCAAAAAGGCGGCGCCGCCACGCCGGCCTTGCGGGCGGCGGCCGAGCAGCTTCGCGCCGCGGTCGAACAGAACCGCCGCTTGCTAGAGCGCGCCATCACCGTGCAAACGCGGGTGCTGAGCATCGTTGCGTCGGCCGCGCAGGCAGCCAACCCCGCTCCTTCGCGCTACGGGCGCACCGGCGCATACGCAGCACGCCCCAGCGCCGGCTTGGCGCTGTCCGCGCGCGCCTGAGATCGGCGCGCGCCCGAGATCACGCCACCTGCTATGGCCGCAGCCATGCGGCGTGCTAAGCCCGCTTCATGGACTTCACCGTGGTGCAGGCGCCGGATTGCGACAATGAAGCGGGCGGCGGCGCCTATGTCCGCGCCCTGGTCAGCGGCTTGCGTGCCGCCGGCCATGCCTGTCACGTGCAGACCGGGACGGCTTGGCCTGACGGCCCGGTCGCGATCATCGACGGACTCGGCCTGCACCGCGTCCCGCCGGACCGCATCGCGGATGCAGTCGGCCTGATCCATCATCCAGCCGCATTGGCGCAAGACAGCGAAAAAGCCGCCATTCGGCAAGCGGAGCGAAACCTGCTGCCTCTGCTGCGCCGGGTGGTGGCCACCAGCCGCATTATCGCGGACCGGATCGAGCAGGACTATGGCGTGCCAGCCGAGCGCATCGTCGTCGTGCCGCCCGGCGTGCCGGACGCGCCGCGCGCCGCGGGCTCCGGCAGTCCGATGTGCCACATCCTGTCGCTCGGCGCTTGCGTGCCGCGCAAGGGCCATGCCACGCTGATCACGGCGCTGGCGCGGCTGTTCGATCTCTCTTGGCGGCTGACCGTGGTCGGCAACGACCGGCGCGACCCATCCTACGCGCAGACATTGCGCGCACTTGCCGAACAGAGCGCGCCCGGCCGCATCCAGTTCACCGGCACGCTCGCACCGGAGGCGCTGGAGCAGGAATGGCAACGGGCCGATGTGTTCGCCTTGGCGACGGAATGGGAGGGCCACTCGGCACCCGTGGCGGAAGCGATCCGGCGCGGCTTACCCGTGGCCGTCACCTCCGGAGGTGCCGCGGCTGAAAGCGTCACGCCCGAGTTCGGCGTGATCTGTCCGCCCGGCGACGCGGTCGGCCTCTCCAAAGCCATGCGGCGGCTGATCTTCGACACTGCGCTGCGAACGGACATGGCGGAAGCGGCGTGGCAGGCCGGCCAGGCACTGCCGGACTGGCCGACGCAAATCCGCCGCTTCGTGCAGGCCGTTTCCTGATGTTGCTCGGCTGCATCGCCGACGATTTCACCGGCGCCACCGACCTGGCCGCCACCTTGGTGCGCGGCGGCATGCGGACGGTGCAAGTCGTCGGCGTCCCCTCCGGCCCGGCCCCGCAGGCCGATGCGGTGGTGGTGGCGCTGAAGTCCCGCACGGCGCCGGTGCGCGCGGCGATCGAGCAGAGCATGTTGGCGCTGCGCTGGCTGCAAGCCCAAGGCTGCCAGCAGTTCTTTCAGAAATACTGCTCCACCTTCGACAGCACCGATGACGGCAATATCGGCCCCGTCGCGGACGCGCTGGTCCGTGCGCTGGGCTGCGGCTTTGCCCTCGCCTGCCCGGCGTTTCCCGCCAACGGCCGCAGCGTGTTCCAAGGCCATCTGTTCGTCGGCTCTGCGTTGCTCAACGAAAGCGGCATGGAGCACCACCCGCTCACGCCGATGCGCGACGCCAACCTCGTGCGCGTGCTGTCACGCCAAACCGATGGCACGGTCGGGCTGGTCCCGTTCGCCACCGTCGCGCAGGGTGCCACAGCGATCCGCCGCGCGATGGCGACGCTGAAGGAAAGCGGACGCCGTTACGCCGTGGTGGACGCGGTGAGCGAGGCCGACCTGCTCGCGATCGGCACGGCGGCGGCCGGGCAGGCATTGATCACCGGCGGGTCCGGCGTGGCGATGGGATTGCCGGCCAATTTCCGGGCCGCTGGAGTGCTGTCGGCGCAGACGGACGCAACCGCGCTGCCGCCCGCGACGGGACATGCCGCAGTGTTGGCCGGGTCATGCTCGCGCACCACCTTGTTGCAGCTCGGGCTCGCGCGGGACCGGGTGGCAACCTTGGAGCTTGATCCCGTGGCAATGCCCGACCCGGCGGCGCTGGCGCAGCACGCCTTGGCTTGGTCCGAAGGCAAGCTTGGCAGCACCCCCGTGGTCATCGCCGCCTCGGCTCCGCCCGATCGGGTGGCAGCTGTGCAGGCAACACTGGGTCAGGCGGTGGCGGGTGCACTGGTGGAGGCGGCGCTGGCAGCCATTGCGGAGGGCCTGGTGGCGCGCGGCGTTCGTCGGCTGGTGGTGGCGGGCGGTGAGACCTCGGGCGCAGTGGTGTCGCGCTTAGGCGTGACGAAGCTGCAGATCGGGCGGGAGATCGACCCAGGCGTGCCCTGGACCTATGCCGAGGGAAGCGGCCCGGCGCTGCATCTGGCCTTGAAGTCGGGCAATTTCGGCGGCCGCGATTTCTTCACCTCCGCCTTCGAGGCGCTACCTTAAAGCATCATCGATTCTGGTAGGCGAAGCGCTCATGCTCTCACTCTCTGTCTGAGAGACTGATTTACGCTTCAGGTTGATCCAACCTGAAGCGATTAGGCTCTAAGCTGCGCTCGATCCAGACGCTCCGGAACGAAGCGCCGGGATCAAGCCACACCGTCAGTTGATGCTCTCGCTGGCGTTCGCAACGGTCGGTTCCGGCGGTGTCGCGTCTGCGGCTTTGCGGCGTCGTGTGGGCTTGGCGGTCGAGCTCAGCTCCTTGGCCGCAGCCGACCGTTTGGCTGGCGAGCTTGCCGTCTTCATCGTCTTGGCTGCTTGCGCCTTTGCCGGCTTGGCGGCAGCCTTCGTCGGCATGGCTTTGGCCGCCTTCGCTGCGGGTGCTTTTGCCTTTGCCGGCGCTGCCTTGGCGGCGGGCGTTTTCGCAGGAGCTTTGGCAGCCGCCTTCTTCGCCGCTGCAGGCTTTGCTGCGATGGGCTTGCTCGCTGGCTTGGCGGCAGCAGCCTTCGCCGTTTTCGCCGCCGGCTTTGGAGCAGCCTTCGCCGCTGGCTTCGCCCGCGCGGTTTTCAACGGTGCTGTTTTGGCCGGCGCCGGTTTCGCGGCCAACGCTTTGGCGGCCTTGGCAGGCTTTGTCCCAGCCTTCAAAGCAGCAGCCTTCGGAGTAGCCTTCTTCGGCGCGGCTTTGACAGACGCGCGGATGGCCATCGGTTGGCTGCGGCCAGAGGCCTTCAGACTCTCGTCGTTGCTCATGTCCTAAGTTCCTTCAGGGCCGTGTTGGTGGAAAGGAAGCGAACGGCCGCAGCTGCAGCCAAGCCAAGCGAGGCAAAGAACAACCGGATCGCGCCCTACGAGGCCCACGCCGAGTTGTCGCGGTTCGGGTCGGCATCGCAGCATCGACACGTCTCCTTGCCCCTGCCAGCACAAGCGACCCGGTGCGAATCGCGCGCGCAAGTTGCTCCGCTATCTCGCGCGTGGCGTGAGGATGTCAAACAAAAACGACAAGTTTTACTTGAACCTGCCCAGCGCGGCAGAGTTTTACCGCAATCTGCACCGCCGGCGCATCACGCAGCGACAGAATGAGCGCCACAATCTCGGAGCAGCGCGCCGTTGCCGAGCCACGCCATGCCGTTCAGCAAAACCACGTATAATCGGCATGTTTGAACCAGCCGAAGCCATCACCTGCCGCCATCTAAAAGCGCGCGCGGCCGCCCTCAAGCAGCAAGCAGACGAGGGGAGCCAATACTGTGCGCAGCCGGCAGCAAACCGCCCGGCTCAGCTTCTTCGCAATTACGGGCGAGATGACGTATGGTCCCGCCCCACGCCGTCCAATGAGGGTCCCAGGATGCCGGACACCAACCAGCCCACGCGGTGGCAGCCGGACCGGTCGCCGCAGCCGACCCCGTGGCCCACTCCGTCGCTCCCCGTGGCGCTGATCCGCGGCGCGCGCGGCGTATGCCCCGCCTGCGGCCTGACACGCGCCTTCACCGGCTATTTGCGCGTGGCACCTTACTGCACCGCCTGCGGCGCGCCGCTGGGTTCGCTGCGGGCCGACGACGCGCCACCCTACTTCACCGTGTTCATCGTCGCGCACGTGGTGGTCGGCCTGATGCTGCTCACCGATCAGCTGTTCGATCCGCCACTCTGGCTGCAAGCGGCCATCTGGCTGCCGTTCACCGTCATGTTGTGCTTGGTGTTGCTCCGTCCGGTTAAAGGGGCGACGCTCGGGCTGATGCTCAAGCTCGGCTTCATGAAAAGCGACGACGCGTGACGGAACCCTTGGCCGCGGACCGGATCGCGCGCGTGGTGCTGGAGGGCGAAGCGCTCACCCGCTTGTCCGCGGTGCAGGAGGCCGATCGTGCCCAGGCAACCGACGACCTGGCAGCGGAGAATCAATTCGCCCTGCGCAACCTGCCCGGCCCCTACGTGCTGCACCTTTCCATCCAGGAAGGCCGCTTGGTGTTCGACATCCGCGCGGTCGACGATACGCCGCTGCAAGCGGTCGTGCTCGCGTTGGGTCCGTTCCGCGGCCTCATCAAGGATTACCAGATGCTGGTGGATAGCCATGCGCTGGCGTTGGAGGAGGGCCGTGCCGAACGCATCCAGGCGATCGACATGGGCCGGCGCGGCCTGCACAACGAGGGTGCCGCGCTGATGGTGGAACGGCTGGAGGGCAAGGCGGCCATCGACTTTCCGACCGCCCGGCGGCTATTCACCCTGGTCTGCGTCCTACACCAAAGGATCTAGCCCGCTTTGAAGATCGACGGCACGCCCTATCGCTGCGTTTGGCTCGAACCGGCCGATGGCTGGTCGGTGCGCATCATTGATCAGACCAAGCTGCCATGGTCGCTGGAATTCCTGCGCCTGACCACCGTCGCCGAAGCCGCGCACGCGATCCGCACGATGCAGGTCCGCGGCGCACCGCTGATCGGCGCGGTGGCCGCTTACGGCATGGCGCTCGCCTTGCGGGAGGATGCGAGCACCGACGCGATGGAACGCGCCGCGGCCTTGCTGAACGGCACCCGCCCCACCGCGGTCAATCTGCGCTGGGCCACCGAGCGCATGCTGACCCGGTTGCGCAACACCGCCGCAGCCGACCGGGTGGGTGCGGCCTACGAGGAAGCCGGATCGATCGCCGAGGAGGACGTGGCGCAGAACCAGGCGATCGGCAGCCATGGCGCCGGGCTGATCGCCGACGTGCATGCCCGCACCGGCCGCCCGGCCCGCATCCTCACGCATTGCAACGCGGGCTGGCTTGCGACGGTGGATTGGGGCACTGCCTTGGCCCCGGTTTATGCCGCGCACGAGGACGGCGTGCCGCTGGAAGTGTGGGTGGACGAGACCCGGCCGCGCAACCAGGGCGCCTATCTCACCGCGTGGGAGTTGGGCCGCCATGGCGTGCCGCACACCGTGATTGCCGACAATGCCGGCGGTCACCTGATGCAGCGTGGCGAAGTGGATTTGGTTATCGTCGGCACCGACCGGGTCACCCGTTCGGGGGATGTCGCCAACAAGATCGGCACCTACCTCAAGGCGCTTGCCGCCCACGACAACGCCGTGCCGTTTTGGGTCGCCTGTCCGTCCTCCACCATCGATTGGGCGGTGTCCGACGGCTTGGCCGAGATCGAGATCGAGCACCGCGACCCCAATGAAGTAACGACCGTCACCGGCCGCGGCCTGGATGGCAAGGTCACCACGGTGCGCACCGCCGCTTCTGGCAGCCGCGCGCTGAACCCCGCCTTCGATGTCACGCCCGCGCGCCTGGTGAGCGGCATTGTCACCGAACGGGGCCGTTGCGCGGCCAGTTCGAACGGATTGGCGGCGCTGTTTCCTGAGCGCGCTTAGCCGCCGCCGCGGAGGCGGTTTCGCGGCCCGTCAAAGGGGCGCCAAAACCCTCTGCCTCACCCTCCTGCTGGCCGCCGCCTGCTCCCGCACCCAGCCGCCCGTCGTGACCGCCAGCACGCCCACCGTGCCCTCCTCCGGCTTCGGGCAGGATCCGCCTTTCAGCCGGCTAGGCTACGCCCCATTCACCCGCGGCGATGCGGTGGCCATCGCGCTGCGCGAGTGGCGGCTGTGGAACTCGCCGGTCGATGACGACCCGCCCGGCAGCCGGCCACCACGCGGCCCAGACGAGAAGCCCGAACGTGATCCCGGCCTATGGCAACGGGTGGGCGAGTATTGGTGGGAGGGCGAGGACAGCGGCTCGATCTTCGCCTATTGGACGGGCAAGCACGACGCCAGCGGCCAAGTGTTCCCCGCCAGCCAGGATGCCAGCTACGCCTGGTCGGCCGCGTTCATCTGTTACGTCATGCGCATCGCCGGCGCCGGAGACCGCTTCGTCTACTCCGCCACTCACTCGGACTACATCAACGCCGCCAAGCGCCAATCGGACGCCGGCAGCGGCCCATTGGTGATCAGCGCCGAGCGGCCGGAGCGCTACGCCCCGCAACCTGGAGACCTCATCTGCGTCGGGCGTAACGCCAGCGGGGCGCTTCGCTACGACAACCTGCCCACCGCAGGCACCTTCCCCGGCCATTGCGATATCGTGGTGGCGGCCGACCCCGGCCAATTGGCGGTAATCGGTGGCAACGTGGATGACAGCGTCACCGAAAAGCACATCCCCACCACGCCGGCCGGCACCTTGGCCGACCCGGCGACCGGCGTGGTGGATACGCGCTACCCGTGGTTCGTGGTCCTACGCGTGCACTACGACACGAGTTGAGAGTGCGCGTCTAATCCCGCGTCCAGGGCAAGCGCTCGGCCTGCCAGCCCGCAATGGTGCCGCGCAGCCCGCCGGGTCCCGGCGGCCCCTCGAACCCGTCGGCGATGTTATAGGCGTGCGGATAGCCCGCCGCCTGCGCTGCGTCCGCCGCCGCGCGAGAGCGAACCCCGCTCCGGCACAGGAAGTAGATCTCGTGCTCAGGCGTAATTCCCGCCGCCGCCATCTGTTCCAGGAAGGCCGGATTGACCTGCATGGCCGGTGCCACCTGCCACGACACCAACACGGGCGCTTTGCCGGCCGTGGTCAAATCCGGCACGCCGACCTGCGCCCACTCGATATCGGTGCGGACGTCCACCAGGCACGCTTGCTTGTCGCTGGCCAGCGCTTCCCAGACCTGTTGGGGTGCGATGTCTTCCACCATGTCTAAGCCTCCTCGTCCGCTACCGAAGGTGCAACACCATGGCGCAAAGCACAAACGCTGCATCGGACGGCCTGCTGGGCGCCATTGGACAGACGCCGCTCATTCGTCTTCGCCGCGCCTCGGAGGCCACCGGCTGCACCGTGCTGGGGAAGGCGGAGTTCATGAACCCGGGCGGATCGGTGAAGGACCGCGCCGCTGCCGCCATTATCCTCGACGCGGAGGCGCGCGGCCTGCTGCGCCCCGGCGGCACGGTGGTGGAGGGCACTGCCGGCAACACCGGGATCGGCCTCACGTTGGTGGCGCATGCGCTTGGATATCGCAGCGTGGTGGTGATGCCGCAGACGCAAAGCCAAGAGAAGATCGATTTCCTGCGAATGATCGGGGCCGACTTGCGACTGGTGCCGGCCAAACCGTATCGCGATGCGGGCAACTACCAGCACGTTGCCAAGCATCTGGCCGAAGAGATCGGCGGCTTTTGGGCCAACCAATTCGATAACCTGGCCAACCGCGACGGCCACCGGCACACCGGCGCGGAAATTTGGGCACAGACCGACGGTCGCGTGGACGCCTTCACCTGCGCTTGCGGCACTGGCGGCACCTTGGCCGGGGTGTCGCTCGCCCTGAAAGCACGAAACCCTGGGGTGAAAATTGTTCTGGCCGACCCCGAAGGCAGCGGTCTGTACGGCTGGGTCAAAACCGGCGATTTGTCCGTGGCGGGCACCTCGATCACCGAGGGCATCGGCCAATCCCGCGTGACGGCCAATCTCGCCGGCGCACAGATCGACGATGCCATGCGTGTTGCGGACACGGAGATGCTCGGCCAGGTGTTCGGCTTGCTGCAACACGAGGGATTGTCGGTTGGCGGCTCGGCCGGGCTCAACGTGGCCGCGGCGATCCGTGTCGCGCAGGAGATCGGCCCTGGCCACACGGTGGTGACAATCCTGTGCGACGGCGGCGCGCGCTATGCCAGCAAGCTTTTCAACCCGAGCTTCCTGCGCGAGCGCGGGCTGCCTCCCCCACCTTGGCTCTAACTTATTCGCATCCGTCCAAAGGCGCTTACGCTTGGATGCGGCAGAGACGGCTCCGCCGCCAGCCGCACTACTCGATCGCATTAAACCTTGAGTAAGGTATCGAGGCCATACTGTCCCAAACTGTTTGGTCAGATCCATGGAGCTCGTAACAACGGTCGAATTCGGCGACCAACACATCAACAACGTCCTGGCTCGTATGTCCCCCGAGGAGATCGACGCTCTGCCGTTCGGGGCAATCCAACTCAACGCGTCAGGCGTCGTGCTGACCTACAACGCCGCGGAGAGCAGGATTACAGGCCGGCGGCCGGAGGACGTGATTGGACGTCACTTCTTCAACGATATTGCCCCCTGCTGCGACACGCCCACCTTCCGCGGCACCTTTGAGGAGGGCGTCCGGAGCCGCCATCTCGATACCATCTTTAGCTATAGGTTCGACTACAGAATGAGTCCGACCAAGGTAAAGGTCCACATGCGCAAGGCGATGGCGACCGACACCTACTGGGTTTTCGTCAAACGCCTCTGAGATGGGGGCTTGTCCCGCGCTGCAGATGGCGTCACGGCCGCCGTCCACGCAAACGCGCACGCGGGCACGCCGCGCGTCATCGGCAAAAACCGATTCGCATGACAGCTTGGTAAGCTGGCTGATTGAGTTGCACCTCGATACGGATCTGTGGTGCAGAGCGGGGTGTCAGGTCGGGAGTTTGTCCACCTCAAAATCGCCCGAGCGTAGATCACGGGCGAGACGGTCGAGCAAGCCATTGGCCATGCGAGGCTCGTCGCCGGTGAAGAAGCCGTGCGCCACGTCCAAATACTCGTTGATCACCACTCGCGCCGGCGGCCCATCCGCCATAGTAAGCTCAGCTCCTGCGGCGCGGAGCAACGCGCGCAATACCGGGTCAAGCCGCGAGAAGGGCCATTCCGAAGGCAGCGCCCCCGCCACCATCGCATCAAGACGGTCCTGCTGCTGCACGGCGGTGCGCACGATGCGGCTGAACAGCGCAACATCCGCATCCGGTGCTCGCCCCTCCTCAAACCCGCCAGTCCCCGGCAACTCGCCCAGTCGGTGGCGTACGAACTGATCCACCACCGTCTCCACCGCCTCTCCGCCCTGCTCGGATTGGAACAGCGCCTGCACTGCCGCCACCCGGCTGGCGGTCCGCGGCCGCGCCTTCGCAGGCACCTAAACCGCCCCGAGCCGGCGCGCCGCATCCACCTGGCGCAAAGAGGCCACCGCGGCCTCGGCGCCCTTGTTGTGACCGTCGGGTCCAGACCGGGCCATCGCCTGGGCCAGCGTATCCACCGTCAGCAGCCCGGTACCGAGCGCAATGCCGTGCTGCAGCGCCAGCTCCATCAAACCGTTCATGCTGGCGGCGGAAATGAATTCGTAATGGTCGGTCTCTCCGCGAATGACGCAGCCCAGGGCCACATAGCCGTCGTAGTGCTCGGTCCCGCGCAAGGCGATGCGGATAGCTTGCGGCAGTTCGAACGCGCCAGCCACGTCCAGGATTTCAAACGCAGCCCTCGCTTCGGTAAGGATGCGTTTGGCGCCGTCGGTCATGCCATCCACCACCTCGCGATAATAGGGCGCCCGCACCACCAGAATGCGCGGCGGCGGCCCCATCACGGCGGGTGCGGTCGGTAGTGGGGCGTCAAGCGTGCTCAATCGACCGCCCCATCGATCGGCCATTGGTCAACGATGTTGAGACCGTATGCCTCCAGGCCAACCACCGTGCGTTGCGTGTTGGACAGCAGGATCATGTCTTTAACGCCGAGATCGACCAAAATCTGCGCCCCCACCCCGTAATCGCGCAAGGATTGCACCGGGCGCGGGCTGCCCGCCATCAAACGCACCCGTTCGGACAGCGACGTGGGGTTGGCCTCGCGGATCAGCACCACAACGCCGCGGCCCGCCTGCGCGATCATGCGCATTGCGCCGTGCAGCGCCGCTGGATGCGATCCCCCCAGCATGTCGCCCAACAAATCCACGGCATGGACCCGCACCAGCGGCGGCGGGCCGCCGGTCAAGTCACCTTTGATCAGCACCAGATGCTCGGCATATTCCACCGTGTTGGCGTAGACCGCCATGCGCCACTCGCCGCCCTCAACTCGATGGATTTCTCCTTCCTGCACCCGGCGCACCAGGCGCTCGGTGCGGCGGCGGTAGCCGATCAGGTCCGCAATGGTGCCGAGCTTCAGGTTATGGTGCTGGGCGAAGGCCACCAGGTCCGGCAGCCGCGCCATCGAGCCGTCGTCGTTCATCACCTCGCAGATCACCGCCGCCGGGTTCAGCCCCGCCAGCCGCGCGATGTCCACCGCCGCTTCGGTGTGGCCGGCGCGGATCAACGCCCCACCCTCCCGCGCCACCAGCGGGAAGACGTGACCCGGCGTGGTGATATGGTCGCGCCCCATCTCGGGATTGATTGCCACCGCCACGGTGTGGGCACGGTCGTGGGCGGAGATGCCGGTGGTGACCCCTTCCCGTGCCTCGATGGAGACGGTGAAGGCGGTCTGGTGCCGCGTGCCATTGGCCTGCGCCATCAAAGGCAGCCCAAGCTGCTCGACCCGGTGCCGGGTCATGGCCAGGCAGATCAGCCCGCGCGCGTGGCGGGCCATGAAGTTAATCGCGTCGGGGGTGGCGAATTGCGCGGGAATCACCAGGTCGCCCTCGTTCTCCCGGTCCTCGTCGTCGACCAGGATGAACATGCGCCCAGCCCGGGCCTCCTCGATGATCTCGGCCGCGGAGGTGATGTAGTCGTGCAGGCTGGCTCGCTTCAGCTCACTCATGCGCCATCTCCCGGTAGTCCGCCAGTCGCGCAACGTAGCGGGCCAACGTGTCGATTTCGATGTTCACCGGCGAGCCGGGATGCAGGTCAACCAGATCGGTGTTTTCGAGCGTATGGGGAATGATGTTCACTCCAAACGTCTCTCTGCCGGCCTCGTTGACGGTAAGCGAGATGCCGTTCACTGCCACGCTGCCCTTCGGCGCCATGAAGCGCGCCAGACCACTGGGGACACGGATGCTGAACCGGGTGGACCCGTTCTCCGGCTCGCGTGCAATCACTTCGCCCACGCCATCCACATGCCCAGCGACGATATGGCCGCCCAACTCATCTCCCGCCCGCAGCGCCCGCTCCAAGTTCACCCGTGTCCCCGGCACCCAGCTGCCCAGCGTGGTTTTGGACAAAGTCTCGGCGGACGTATCCACCGCGAACCAATCTGCACCCAGCGCCACCGTGGTCAGGCAGCAGCCGGAACACGCGATGCTGGCGCCGATCGCAGGCGGCTCGGCCCACGCCTGCTCAATCACCAGCCGCATGTCACTGCCGGCAGACATCGGCGCCACCCTGCGGACCCGCCCGATAGCGGTGATGATGCCGGTGAACATCAGGCACCGTCTCGTTCGAATTCACTCAGCATATCGTCTCCTACCGCCCGCTGGGACGTACGGGTAAAGCGAGGCATCTCGCCAAGCGCCGCCACTCCCATGGCCTGGGCCGCCGGCCAGCCATCCCCGCCCATGACCGAAGGAGCGTGAAACCAGGCGATACGATCCACCAGCCCATCGCGCAACAGCCCCGCGGCGAGCTTCGCGCCGCCTTCTGCCAGCACCCGGGTGATCCCTGCCTCGCCAAGCGCACGCAATCCAGCGAGCAAGTCCACACCCCGCTCCCCGCCAGCAACCTCAAACAGGCGGACGCCGGCGCTGCTGAACGCCTCGCAACGCGCCGGGTCAGCGCCGCTGCGATGCAGGATCCAGGTGGGTTCGGCCGCGGCACTGGCCACCAGGTGAGAGGTGAGCGGCAGGCGCAAATGGCTGTCCACCACCGCACGCACGCCCGGCCGGGTGCGGAACCCTGCGATGCGGCAGGTGAGCTGCGGGTTGTCCGCCGCGGCCGTGCCGATGCCGACCATCACCAGGTCGTGCCGGCCGCGCAGCGCGTGCGCCGCCTGCCGGGCGGCGGGGCCGGTGATCCATTGGCTTTCCCCCGAGCGGGTGGCGATGCGGCCATCCAGCGTGCTGGCAAGCTTGAGCGTCACCATTGGGCGGCCGACGCGCACGGCCTGCAGGAACCCGGCCTGCATCGCATCCGCCTCCACGGTCAGCATGCCGGTGACAACCTCGATCCCCGCCGCGCGCAGCCGCTCAATACCGCTGCCATCCACCCTCGGGTCCGGATCGCTGCCGGCGACCACAACCCGGGCGACGCCCGCTTCGATCAGCGCCTCAGTGCAGGGCGGCGTCTGCCCGGTGTGGTTGCAGGGCTCCAGCGTGACATACACGTCCGCTCCCCGCGCGGCTGGCCCTGCCATGGCAAGCGCTTCGGTCTCCGCATGCGGCCGCCCCCCCGGCGCGGTGCGGCCCCGCCCGACCACGCGCCCCTGCTGCACCACCACGCAGCCGACGGCCGGGTTGGGCCAGGTGTTACCCAGTCCGCGCCGCGCCAGCGCCAGGGCGGCTCGCATGTGCGAGGAGTTAATCATTCCGGCGATGTGGGTTCCTCGAGCGAGCCGAGAAAGGCCTCGAAGTCCTTCGCCTCGCGGAAATTGCGATAGACGCTGGCGAAGCGGACATAGGCGACCGCGTCCACTTCCTTAAGCGTCTCCATCACCATCTCGCCCACCTGCTTGGAGGCGATCTCGGGTTCGCCCGAAGCCTCGAGCTGGCGCACGATGCCGTTGACGATCCGCTCCATCCGCTCGTCGCTGACCGGGCGTTTGCGCAGCGCGATCCGCACGGAGCGGGCCAGCTTGTCACGGTCAAACGCGACCCGGCGGCCGTCCGACTTCACCACGGTAAGGTCGCGCAGTTGCACGCGTTCGATGGTGGTGAAGCGCTGGCCGCAGGCGAGGCAGGACCGCCGGCGCCGGATGGCGGCGGAGTCCTCGGTCGGGCGGCTATCTTTCACCTGGGTATCGTCGTGGCCGCAGAAGGGGCATCTCATGGCGGCGGCGCTGGAGTGACTGTTCGATGCGCAAAGGCTGGGTTTACATCGTGACCAATCGACCGAACGGCGTGCTTTACACGGGCGTTACCAGTAACCTGCCGCGTCGCGCATGGGAGCATCGGGAGGGGGTGGTGGATGGGTTCACCAAGCAGTATGGGCTGAAAAGGCTGGTGTTTGTAGAACCGCATGAGGAAATTGCCGCGGCAATCGCGCGAGAAAAGGCCCTCAAATCCTGGCCGCGCGCATGGAAAGTACGGCTGATCCTGGACGCGAACCCATCCTGGGCGGACCTCGACGACCTGATCGCAGGAGGCTGAATCGGTCGATTTTGACACGCCATCGTCATGCCAGGGCTTGACCCTGGCATCCACGGGTCGCCAAGCGCCTCTAGCCCCTCCGACGGAACTCCGCTGCCCGACTCCCCGAGCCGGCACCAGCCGGACCCCGTGGATGCCAGGGTCAAGCCCTGGCATGACAGACCGGGCGGTCAGCTCGCCGTCCACCCTCAGTAAATCGGAAACCGCGCGCACAGCGCCCGAACCCGCTCGGCGACGGCCTGCTCCGGCGCCTCGTTGCCCCCGTCGTTGGAACGCGACAAGCCTTCCAGCACCTCGTTGATCATTTCTCCGACGGCATGGAACTCGGCGGCGCCGAAGCCGCGGGTGGTAGCGGCCGGGCTGCCGAGGCGGATGCCGCTGGTCACCGCGGGCTTGGCCGGGTCGAACGGGATCGCGTTCTTGTTGGCCGTGATGAGCGCCCGCTCCAGACTCGCCTCGGCCACTTTGCCGGTGGTGTGCTTCGGCCGCAGGTCCACCAGCACCAGGTGACAGTCGGTGCCGCCGGTCACGATGTCGCAGCCCAGCTCGCGCAGCGTCTCACCCAACACGCGGGCGTTCTCCAGCACCGCGCGCTGATAGAGGCGGAACTCCGGGCGCAGTGCCTCGCCGAACGCGGCCGCCTTGCCGGCGATGACATGCATCAGCGGCCCGCCCTGCAAGCCGGGGAACACGGCGGAGTTGATCGCTTTGGCGAGCGCCTCGTCGTTGGTAAGAATCATGCCGCCGCGCGGGCCGCGCAGCGTCTTGTGGGTGGTCGTGGTCACCACATGGGCGTGCGGCATGGGCGACGGATACAGCTCCGCTGCCACCAGCCCGGCATAGTGCGCCATGTCCACCAGAAACAGCGCCCCCACCGCGTCCGCCACCGCGCGGATGCGGGCGAAATCGATGGCGCGCGGATAGGCCGAGCCGCCGGCAATAATCATCCGCGGCTTTTCCGTCTGCGCCAGCCGCTCCAACTCCTCGTAATCGAGCAGGCCGTCATCTCGCCGCACACCGTATTGCACGGCACGGAACCACTTGCCCGAGAGATTGGGCGCGGCGCCATGCGTCAGATGGCCACCCGAGGCCAGGCTCATGCCCAGGATGGTGTCGCCGGGCTTCAGCGTGGCCAGGAACACCGCCTGGTTGGCTTGCGCCCCCGAATGCGGCTGCACATTGGCGAATCCGGCGCCGAACAGTTGGCGGGCGCGGTCGATGGCCAATGTCTCGGCGATGTCCACCTGGTGACAGCCGCCATAGTATCGGCGGCCCGGATAGCCTTCGGCATACTTGTTGGTGAGCACCGAGCCCTGCGCCTCCAACACGGCGGCGGAGACGATGTTCTCGGAGGCGATGAGCTCGATTCCGTCCTGCTGCCGCACCAACTCGCCGCGCAGGGCGGCCGCGAGCGAGGGGTCGGTTTCAGCCAAGGGTGCGGAAAAAAAGCGACTCGTGAGGGCGGCGGGGCTTTGCTCGTTCATGGTGCGGTCTCATCCGGGGTGTGCGCTTGTATCATGCCTGCTGGAGCTCGCCATACCCGGCCGCTCTAGCCCTGCTCCCCCTCCCAGAGCTAGGCTCAACCAATGATACACGCCCAATTCCCCACCACCCGCCTGCGCCGCAACCGCGCTGATGCCTGGAACCGCCGGCTGGTGGCCGAGACGCGACTTTCCGTGGACGACCTGATCTGGCCCGTGTTCATCGCCGACGGCACCGGCCGGACTACGCCGGTGGCATCGATGCCGGGGCAAGTTCGGGTGACGGTAGACGGGGTATTGGAGCACGTTCGCCCAGCCGCCGAGCTGCGCATCCCGGTCATCGCCCTGTTCGCCCATGTCGACCCGGCGAAAAAGGACATGGAGGGTCGCGAGGCGGCCAACCCCGAGAACGTCGTCTGCCGCGCGGCCCGGCTGATCAAGCGTGAGTACCCGCAAATCGGCCTAATGGGGGACGTGGCACTCGATTGCTACACCACTCACGGCCATGACGGCGTGTTGCGCGACGGCCGCATCCACAACGATGCCAGCATCGCCGTATTGCGCGTCCAAGCGCTGCGGCAGGCCGAAGCGGGCATCGACATCATCGGCCCTTCCGACATGATGGACGGCCGCATCGCCGCCATCCGCGCCACGTTGGACGAAGCCGGCCTGCTAGAGACGCGGATCATGAGTTACGCCGCCAAATACGCCAGCGCCTTCTACGGCCCATATCGCGACGCGGTCGGGACCGGCGTGGCGCTGCAAGGCGACAAGAAAACCTACCAGATGGATCCCGCCAACTCGGACGAGGCAATGCGGGAAGTGGCGCTGGACCTCGCCGAGGGCGCGGACATGGTGATGGTCAAGCCCGGCATGCCTTACCTCGACATCGTACGCCGCGTGCACGAAACCTTCCACGTGCCCACCTTTGCATATCAAGTATCGGGCGAATACGCGATGATCACCGGCGCGGCGGAGCGCGGCTGGATCGACGGTGAACGGGCCATGCTGGAGAGCCTCGCCGGCTTCAAGCGCGCCGGCGCGGCGGGCATCCTCACCTACTTCGCTCCGGCGGCGGCCAAAGTGCTGTCTAACTCGCCCGCAGCTTGATGCGGGGCAGCATCGGCCGCACCCTACGAACTCGCCCGCACATACGCCAAGCCATCCACCGCGCGGGCCGGGTGCAGCACATAGCGGCCACCCTCCGGCACCGCCACGCGATCGAAATCGGCCGCCAAAGTATCCAATGCCATGCGCAGCGCCGGGCCATGCATCGCCCGGCCATGACCGGTCACAGCCAGGGCAGGTTGCAGCCGGGCCAAACTGCGCACTGACTGCCCGGCCGCCTCCCAATCCGGAGTGAAGTACATCGGCGGCCCGTGCAGCTCCGACTCCTGCATGGCAACCGCATAAACCGACTCCTGCGCCGTCGTGACGAACGCATCGCCCGCGATCAGCGCGCGGTCCCGCTCGCGCCAGAACGAGACGTGGCCCGCGGAATGGCCAGGCGTGTGCAACCACCGCCAACCTGGCATCAGCGGCATGCTGCCATCCGCTGGCAGCGGCTGCAGCCAGCGGCGCACATCGATCGGCTGGCGTGGGAACAGCGCCGCCAGCCGGGACATCAGGCCGCCGCCAACATGCGTATCCGGCGGCGGATAGGCTGCGCTGCCATCCAAGTAGGGCATTTCTCCGGGATGGGCATAAACGGGCACGTCCCAGTCTGCGAGCAAGGCCTGCAACGCGCCCACATGGTCGATATGGCCGTGCGTCAGGATGATGGCGCCCGGCCGACTGCCGGAGCCGAACCGGCTGGCCCATGCGTTGCGGATGACCGGCGCGGTCCCAGGCAAGCCGGCATCGATCAGCACGGCAGTGTCCGTGGGGCCGCCCGCCAGCACCACGTTGACGATGCCGACCCGGCGATACGCAAGATCCGGCAACAGGCCGACGACGCTGCCCTCCTCAACCTCGCCGGCAATGGCGGTGGCGTCGACAGCGACTTGCTGTGCCACCCGTCAGCTCCGTTCCGGCGTATGCCGGTGGTGGCGGTCCCGCTCGCCGCCGCCGCCGGACACGTGGCTGTCGATCGTGTTGGTCGGCACGTCCGGACCCGGTGCTGCTTCAGTCGGGCCGCCGCCGGCCTTGTGGCCGGTTGGCTGGTGGTTCTTGCCGGGATGCTCACGGTCCTGATGGCTGCTGCCTGGGCCGCCGAAGCGCTCGGTGTCGGGAGATTTGGACATGATTACCGATCCTGTTGAAAGCTTTTGTTGGTCGTGTTCTGCTTCAGGTTGCCGGCCTGTGCTTGCTCGGCGAGGTTCCCGATCGGCGGGGTTTGCTGCTCGCCGGTGGGAACCGGCCGGTCGCCCTTCCCGTGCTGCGGCTGCTGCTCGGGCGGGACGGGCGGCGGATGTGCAGACATGACGATGCCTCCTGCGTGCATCAGGGTCCAACGAGCGGGTGACATGCGGGTTCGGCTACGCTCGCTGGACCGTGTTGGCAGCGGCTACAGCGCGGCGAGCACATCCTCGGACGTGCCCACCCAGCCGAAAATCCCGCCTTGCGCGCTCACCATCGCCAGCGCGCTGTCGTGGAACTCCGGCCGGTACGAGGCCGTGCAGTCTGCCAGCACCAGGCAGTCATAGCCGCGGTCATTGGCCTCGCGCACGGTGGTGCTGACGCAGACCTCGGTGGTCACGCCCGCCACCACCAACTGGCGAATGCCGCGATTGGCAAGGATAGCGTGCAAGTCGGTGGCGAAGAAGGCGCCTTTGCCGGGCTTGTCAATCACCGGCTCGCCGGGGGCGGGAGCGAGTTCGGGAATGATGGCGTGGCCCGGTTCGCCGCGCACCAGGATGCGGCCCATCGGCCCGGCATCGCCGATGCGGGTCTCGCCGCGTCCGCGCTCATACTTGCTGGGCGGCAGGTCGGAGAGGTCGGCGCGGTGGCCCTCGCGGGTGTGGATGGCCGGCAGCCCGGCGGTGCGCCAGGCGGCGAGCAGACGCTGGCTCGGCGCGATGGCGCGGCGGAGCTGCCCGACATCGTTACCCAGCGCAGCGCCGAAGCCACCCAGTTCCAGGAAGTCGCGTTGCATGTCGATGATCAGCAGCGCGCAGGCCGCGCGGTCGAACGAGAAGGCGTAGGGCTGGGCCGGAATGTCCATGCGCTAGATTTAGCAACAAACATGCCGGGATGCGCTTCTTGCTGACTTCGTGCATGCTGCATCGCAGGCAGAACGACGAGGCAGCTTGATGATCCGCACCGGGCAGCAATACCGCGACAGCATCCGCGACGGCCGGGTCGTGTATATCAATGGCGAGCGGGTGCGCGACGTCGCCAGCCACCCGATGTTCAAGCCGCTGGTCGATATCCGGGCGCGCATCTACGACATGCAGCACGACGCGCGCACCGCCCCGGTGATGACCTATCTGGAGGACGGCGAGCCCTGCCCGGTGGCGCATAAGCTGCCCCGCAGCCAGGCCGATTGGCACGCCAAACGCGCAGCGACCGACGCCGTGCTGGACGACGTGGGCGGCATCGTCACCCGCGTGGGGGACGAGACCATCGGCGAGATGTGGTCGCTGTTCGATGGCCAGGACGTGCTTAACGAGGTCAATCCCACCTTCGCCGCCAACATCCGCCGCCATGTCGACCAGGCGTTGCGGCAGGACCCGTTTCATGTCTCCGCCAACACCGACCCGAAAGGCGACCGCTCCAAGCGCCCGCAGGATCAGGATCCGGACATGCTGCTGCACGTAGTGCGGGAAACGGATGCCGGCATCGTGGTGCGCGGTGCCAAGTATGAAACGGCAGCCGCATATGCCAACCAGGCCTTTACCAAACCCACCATCGCCAACTGGGGCGACGCCGCGCTGTCGGATTACGCGGTCGGCTTCGTGTGCGACCTGGGCTCGCCCAACCTGAAGTTCATCTGCCGCACCGGGTTCGCCGGGCGGGCGCCGGCCGAGGACTACCCGCTCAGCAACAAGTTCGACGAGGTGGACACGCTCGTTGTGTTTGACGACGTGCTGGTGCCGTGGGAAAACGTGCTGTTTTACCGTCACACGGCGGCCGCCACCTTCATCCGCGCCACCTTGCACCGCTACAGCGCGTTTGCCTTCGTGCAGCGCAACCTGAAGCTGGTGGACATGCTGATCGGTGCCGCCTTGTTCAACGCGCGGCAAACCGGGCTCGAACGCCAACAGGCAGTGCAGGAGAAGCTGTCGCAACTGGCCTGCTACCGCGAGGGCATCAACGCGCACCTCACCGCCGCGATTGCCAACGCGCAACCGAGCCCGGCGGGGCTGGTAATGCCGGACCAATCCTTGCTGTTCACCGGCCGGGTGTTCGCCACCTCGCAGCTTGCCGCCATGATGCATCTGGCGCGGGAGCTCTGCGGCGGCCAGATCTGCGTCACGCCGGACGCGGCCAGCTTCCGCCATCCGGAGACCGCCCCCTGGCTGGACAAGTTCTACAGCGTGAACGACGAGTGGCAGAGCGAGGACCGCCGCCGCCTGTTGGCCTTTGCGCGGGATCTGCTGAACTCCGACTATGCCGGGCACCGGCTGACGTTCCAGTTGTTTGCGCAGGCGCCGCCGTTCGCCAACTTGGCCGCGGTGTGGCGCAATTTCGACTGGGAGGAGCCGCTGCGGGTGGTGCATCGTTCTGCCGGGTTGTCGGACCGGGCGGGTGGGACGGCGCTGCTCAAAGCCGCGGAGTAGCGTCCCCAGGCTTGCAGCCTCAGGCTTGCAAACCCCTGCCCGGGAAGCTATTTCACGGTCGCTGACATCTTCCGAGCCGATCTGGAGGGTGGCCCTAACCGGCCGCCCTTTTGCGTTTCCGGCCGCTGCTGAAGGACGATCGTGGACCCCGACGACGAAATCTCCCCCCATACCAGCCTTGAAGCCCGCATCACCGCCGAGATCGCGGACACGCTGGCATTCATGGGATACGAGATCGTCCGCGTTGCCGTGCTCGGGCGCGAACGGCCCACCGTGCAGGTCATGGCGGACCGGGCAGACGGCTCGCTGATCACCATCGAGGATTGCGAGCGCATCAACGATGTGGTGAGCACCACTCTGGACGTCGCCGACCTGATCAAGACCGCGTGGACGCTTGAGATCAGCAGCGCCGGTATCGATCGCCCGCTTACCCGGGCGAAGGACTGGAACCGCTTCGCCGGCCATGTGGCGCGCGCCGAACTCGTCATGCCGATTGAAGGCCGCAAGCGTTTCAGCGGCATCGTGCTGGGCGCCGACGACGCCCAGGCCCGCCTGCGACTGGACGACGGCAGCGAGGTGGCGCTACCGCTATCGGACCTGCGGCGTGCTAAGCTCGTTCTTACCGACGCTCTGATCGCCGCCACGGCGCAATCCCGGCCAACCGACCAGGGCCCTGGGCAGACCAACTGAGGGACTAAACGATCATGGATACCGCCGTCTCCCGCCCCGAACTGCTACTGGTCGCCGACGCCGTCGCGCGGGAGAAGTCGATCGAGCGCGAGGAGGTGATCGAGGCGATGGAGCAGGCCATCCAGAAGGCCGGCCGCGCCAAATACGGCTCCGAAAAGGACATCCGCGCCACCATCGACCGCAAGACCGGCGACGTCCGGCTGTCGCGCTGGACCGAGGCAGTGGAGGTGGTGGAGAACGAGGAGACGCAAATCCCGGTCCACATCGCCCGCAAGTTCCAACCCGACATCGTGGTCGGCGGCCACCTGGTGGACCCGCTGCCGCCGATTGATTTCGGCCGCATCGCAGCCCAGACCGCCAAGCAGGTGATCGTGCAGCGGGTGCGCGAATACGAGCGCAAGAAGCAATATGACGAGTTCAAGGACCGCATCGGCGAGATCGTCAACGGCCTGGTCAAGCGCACCGAATACGGCAACCTGATGGTGGAGCTAGGCCGGGCCGAGGCGCTGCTGCGGCGCGACGAACTGATCCCGCGCGAGAGCTTCCGCAACGGCGACCGGGTGCGCGCCTATATCTACGACGTGCGGGAAGAGCCGCGCGGGCCGCAGATTTTCCTCTCCCGCACCCATCCCGCCTTCCTGGCCAAGCTGTTCGCCCAGGAAGTGCCGGAAATCTACGACGGCATTATCGAGATCAAGGCGGTCAGCCGAGACCCGGGCAGCCGGGCCAAGATGGCGGTCATCAGCCGTGACTCCTCCATCGACCCGGTAGGCGCCTGCGTCGGCATGCGCGGCAGCCGGGTGCAGGCGGTGGTGCAGGAACTGCAAGGCGAGAAGATCGACATCATTCCCTGGTCGTCCCAAGCCCCCACCTTCGTGGTGAACGCCCTGGCTCCCGCCGAGGTAACCAAGGTGGTGATGGACGAGGAGGCCGGGCGCGTCGAGGTGGTGGTGCCGGACGAGCAGTTGTCGCTCGCCATCGGCCGCCGCGGCCAGAACGTGCGCCTGGCGAGCCAACTCACTCGCTGGGATATCGACATCCTCACCGAGGCGGAGGAGAGCGAGCGCCGGCAGGAGGAGTATCGCCGCCGCACCAGCATCTTCGTCGATGCGTTGGACGTGGACGACATGATCGCCGGGCTGCTGGTGACGGAAGGCTTCACCTCGATCGAGGAGCTCGCCTTCACCCCGCAGGACGAGTTGGCCGATATCGAGGGCTTCGACGAGAACGTGGCCGCCGAGCTAATCAGCCGCGCGGACATGTTCTTGCAGCGGCGGGACGTCGAGCTAGACGAAAAGCGGCGCGCCTTGGGCGTGAGCGAGGACATCGCGGCGGTGGAGGGTCTGTCGTTGGCGATGCTGGTGCAGCTTGGCGAGAAAGGCGTGAAGACACTGGACGACTTGGCCGACCTCGCCGGCGACGAATTGGTGGAGATCGTGGGGGCCGACGCAATGGATGAGGAAGCCGCCAACGCCATCATCATGTCCGCCCGCGCGCATTGGTTTGAAGGCGAAGCGCTCGCGGCACAGGAGGCGGAGCACGGCTGATCCGGCGCTGCTGCAAGAGGAGGACGAGCGCGGCCCACTGCGCCGCTGCCTCGTCACCCGTGAGCAGGGGGAGCGAGACCGCATGCTACGGTTCGTGCTTGGCCCCGGCCGCATGGTCGTCCCCGACCTGCGCGCAAAGCTGCCGGGACGGGGAATGTGGTTGAGCCCGCGGGCCGATGTGATAGAAGCCGCGGCCAAGAAGGGCGTGTTTGCCCGTGCGGCACGTGGCCCCGTAACCCTCCCGCCAGACTTGCTAGGTCTGCTCCGGGAAGAGCTGACCCGGCGGGTGATCGATCTTCTGGGGCTCGCCCGCCGCGCCGGGCAGGCGGTCGCCGGCTTCGAGAAAGCGCGCGAAACTGTGGTGCGGGGGACAGCCGGGTTGATCATGCAGGCGAGCGATGGCAGCGCTGACGAAGCCCGCCGGCTATTGTCCGGAGCACAGGGGCTGAGCGTGGTGCGGCCTTTGTCCGCCGCGCGCCTGGCCACCGCATTCGGCCGTGACCATGTTGTGCATGTGGCGGTGCTGCCTGGCCGGTTGGCCGAGCGGCTAGAGACGGAAAGCGCCCGCCTAGCTGGCCTGTGCGGCGGCCCGGTGGCGCAAGAGGACCAAGACAAGCGGCGCCGCGCAGGCGCTGCGATGAGCGATCGGACAGAGCGATGAGTGAAAACAACGATCAGGACGCAGCCAAGGGGCGGCTTTCGCTGCGCCCGGCGGGACGTCTGGAACTGGGCCGCACGGTAGATGCCGGGTCGGTGCGGCAGAGCTTCAGCCATGGCCGGTCCAAGGAAGTCCAGGTTGAGGTGCGTAAGAAGCGCCAGCCCTTCGCAGCCCCTGCCGCCGCCGCACCGGCCCCAGCGCCGGTAGCGCCAGGTGCGCCTCGCCCCGCTGCACCGCCAGCGCGTGGGCCAGGAGCAGGCCGGGCGCTGACCGCGAGCGAACTGGCCAATCGCCAGCGCGTGCTGGAGGAGCAGAAGCGCGAGCAAGCCAAGCGGGAGCTGGAGCGCCGCGAGCAGGAGAAGATCTCCATCCTCTCCGCCGCCGAGGAGGCGCGCCGCCGCGAAGAAGAGGCCGCGCGCGCCGCGGAACAGGCTGCCCGCGACCAAGCCGAGACCGAGGCGCGTCAGCGTGAGATCGACGCAGCTGCAGAGCAGCAAGCGGCGAGCGCTTCGCCCGCGGCGGCGCCGCCGATGGCGGAGCCCGTTGCGCGTGGACCTCAGGCCGCGCCAGTTCCGGCAGCCACTCCCGCGACGCCCAGCGAGACGCTGCGGCTCAAGCCCACCCGGCCAGGCGGCGAAGAGGACGAAGCCCCACGTCGCCGGCTCGGCATGCCGTTGCCGGCCCGCAAGGGCGCGGTGGCTGCCATCGCCAAGAAGGGCGGCGCGGGCCGCCGCGATGGCCGCATCGACGTGCAGGCCGCAATCGAGGGCGAGGACGAAAAGACCCGCTCGCTCGCCAGCGTCCGCCGCCAGCGCGACCGCGAGCGCCGCCAGCAGGAACTCGAGCTGTTGCGCTCCGACGGCCTGAAGGTGACGCGCGACGTGGTGCTGCCCGATACCATCACGGTGCAGGAACTCGCCGCCCGCATGGCCGCCCGCACGCCGGACGTGATCAAAGCGCTGATGAGGATGGGGGTGATGGCGACCATCACCCAATCGCTGGACGCCGACACGGCCGAGTTGGTGGTGCAGGAGTTCGGTCACCGCGCCCGACGCGTGTCGGAGAGCGATGTCGAATTGGGCATCGAGGGTTCGCTGGACGAGGACACCGACCTCGAGCCGCGCCCCCCTGTGGTGACGGTGATGGGCCATGTCGACCATGGCAAGACCAGCCTGCTGGACGCGCTGCGCTCAACCGACGTCGCGCGCGGCGAGGCGGGCGGCATCACCCAGCATATCGGCGCCTACCAGGTGCAGATGCCGTCCGGCAACCGGCTCACCTTCATCGACACGCCGGGCCATGAGGCGTTCACCGCCATGCGCTCCCGCGGCGCCTCGGTGACGGACATCGTGGTGCTGGTGGTGGCCGCCGACGACGGCGTGATGCCGCAGACCATCGAGGCGATCAAACACGCCAAGGCGTCGGGCGCGCCGATCGTAGTTGCCATCAACAAAATGGACCGGCCGGACGCCAATCCTGGCCGCGTGCGCCAGGAACTGCTCAGTCACGAGATCGTGGTGGAGGAGATGAGCGGCGAGACGCAGGACGTGGAGGTAAGCGCGATCAAGCGCACCGGGCTCGACCGGCTGGAAGAGGCTATCCTGCTGCAGGCCGAACTGCTGGACCTGAAGGCCAACCCGAAGCGCGCCGCCGAGGGTGCCGTGGTGGAGAGCCGGCTCGACCGCGGCCGCGGTCCGGTGGCGACCGTGCTGGTGCAGAAGGGCACGCTCAAGCCCGGTGACATCATGGTGGCCGGCGCCGAGTGGGGCCGCATCCGCGCCATGACCGACGACCGTGGCCGCGCGCTGAAGGAGGCGCCTCCGGCGATGCCGGTGGAGGTGCAGGGCCTCTCCGGCGTGCCGCGCGCCGGTGAGCCATTTGTGGTGGTGGAGAACGAGGGCCGCGCCCGCGAGATCAGCGAGTTCCGCCAGCGCAAGCTGCGCGACACCGCCGCCGGCGCGCAAACCGCCGCGCGGGGCACGCTGGATGAGATGCTTGCCCGCATCCAGGCCGGCGACCAAAAGGAGGTGGCGGTCGTCGTCAAGGCTGACGTGCAGGGCAGCGCCGAGGCGATTAACGTCACCGTGCTCAAGCTCGCGCATGAGGAGGTGCGGGTGCGGGTACTCCTGTCCTCGGTGGGACAGATCACCGAAAGCGACGTACAACTCGCCAAGGCCTCCAACGCGATGATCGTGGCGTTCAACGTGCGCGCCACCAGCCAGGCGCGCGACCTGGCCGCGCGCGAGGGTGTGGATATCCGCTACTACTCCATCATCTACGAGGTGGCGGACGACATTGAGAAGCTGGTGCGCGGCAAGGTGGCGCCCAAGGCGCGCGAGAAGTTCCTGGGCTACGCCGAAATCCGCCGGGTGTTCGATATCACCAAGGTGGGCAAGGTGGCTGGCTGCATGATCACCGAGGGCCTGGTGAAACGGGGCTGCGGCGTGCGGCTGTTGCGCGAGGGCGTGGTGATCCACAGCGGCGATCTGAGCCAGCTCAAGCGCTTCAAGGACGATGTTCGCGAGGTGGCGCGCGGCTACGAATGCGGCTTGTCCTTCGCCGGTTACAACGATCTGCGTGAGGGCGATCAGGTGGAGTGCTTCGAGGTGGAGTATGTCCCAGGCTAAAGGGGGGGTTAGGCGCAGCCGCGCCGGCCGGGAGCCTAGCCAGCGCCAGTTGCGGGTGGGGGAGGAAATCCGCCACCTGCTGGCCGCCGTGTTCGCCCGCGGCGACTTCCGTGACCCGGCCTTGGCCGGTGAGCACGTGACAGTGGCCGAGGTGCGGGTGAGCCCCGACCTAAAGAACGCCACCGCCTTCGTGTCGCGGCTGGGACAGGCGGACATCGGCTCTTTGCTGCCCGCTTTGCGGCGGGCGGCGCCGTTCCTCCGCGGCGAGTTGGCCCACCAAATGCGGCTTCGTGTGGCGCCCCAACTCAGCTTCCAGCCGGACGCCGCGTTGGAATACGCGATGAAGGTGGACACGTTGCTGAAGGCGCCCGAGGTGGCACGGGATTTGGAAGGTGGCTAAGAGGTAATGGCGGCGGCGAACCTTCGCGGCAACTCGGCAGAGGATGCTCCTAAATGATTACAATTCTCCTGATCGTACTGGTCATCGTGGCGCTCGGCGGCTTCGGCCATACCGGCTATCGCCGCGGCTATTATGGCGGTTACTCGGGTTCGCCCGGTGGCGGCTGGGGCGGAGGCATCATCGGCCTCGTGGTGTTGCTGGTGGTGCTCTACCTGCTGTTCGGCGGCGGCGGCTACTTCACGCAAACATCGACGGTGGCTCATTAGCCGAGTGCTGCCTGTGGCAGAGTGAAGAGGGTTTTGGAGGCATAAGCGATCAACCGGACAATTTGCTCCTGGTCTATCTGCGCCGCCTTGATGACAAAATCGACCGGCTCGGGCATGATATACAGGATCTGAAGGTATGCATGACATCGGTCGAGGAAGGGCTCGCCGGCATCAATCGGCGACTCGACCGTATCGACATCCGCTTGGACCGCGCCGAACGCCGCTTCGACCTGACGGACCCGCCCGACTAACCCGGCGGACACGGTGAGGATGGCCTTACGTGGTTTCACTGCCCTCCTTTTCGCAAGCTTACCGCTGATAGCTTTCGCTGCCGCGATCAAGCCCGAACTACAGGCGCCCGGACCATCAGGACCGTTGCAGGGCGTGATGCTATCGCCACACCCTGGTGCGCCCATCGTGCTGATGATACCGGGGTCAGGCCCGGTCGACCGAGACGGCAACAGTCCCCAAGGCTTGAAGGCAGCGACCCTCAAGCTCCTGGCGCAAGAGCTTGCCGCCGCGGGGATCGCGACCGTTCGTATCGACAAACGCGCCGCGCGGAGTGCTAACGTCGCGACCTACGCCGACCCCGACCTGCCATTGGCCGTAGGCGTCGTGGAGAACATCGCGGGTTTTCTGAAAAACTCTCGCCCGTAGCCGTGCAGGACTCGCATGGCCAGAATGCCCAGCGACCTACAATCACTATGTGGTAGTGTCCGCTAACGTCGCTGTGTCCCAACCCAGCCCCGGTTGGCTCGTTCCCAGGAGCCCGGCCTTGCCCGATACCGTCTCTGTCACCTTCGAAGTCGACCTCGAAACCGCCGCCGCACTGGACGATCCGGCCACACGCGCCCGGCTGGAACGGCTTATCCGGCGCACGCTTCGGCCGGTGGGTGTCGAGGCGCTGTTTGCCGCGATGAATGCCCTGTCCGATGAAGCGCGGCGCCGCGGCCTGACGGACGAAATCCTGCAAGCGGAACTCGAAGCTTACAACGCAGAACGCCGGGACCCGCCGGCCCCAGCGTGATCGTGTTTGATGCGTCGGTGCTTGTCAGTGCGGCCATGGTTCGCGGGAGCATTCCCGATCGGGCGGTGCGCTACGCCTTTGCCGCAAGCCGCGTTGCCGTGTCGGATCCAATGATGGCGGAGCTGCTCGACGTATTCAGCCGGCCGCGCCTGCAGCGTTTTCTCAGTTCCATCCTACGTGATGAAGTACTAGCACTTCTCGACACGTCAGGCGCCTTTTTTGACCCAACCGAGCGCGTGACCGTCTGCCGCGACCCGAAAGACAACAAATACCTTGAGCTGGCCCTTGCGGCCAGAGCGACGACGATCGTCAGCAGCGACGATGACCTGCTCGTGCTGGATCCCTGGCGCGGCGTGCGAATTATGCTGCCGGCCACCTACCTCGCCGAGGTTGGAGTCAACCTCCCCATTTTGCGTTAGGCCCTTATTCATGCGCCGCCCTCGCGGCCGCCCGCTCAACGGGTGGCTGATCATCGACAAACCCCCTGGCCTGACCAGCACCGACGTGGTCAATCGCGTCCGCCGCGGTTTCAACGCGCAGAAGGCCGGGCATGGCGGCACGCTGGACCCGCTCGCCACCGGCGTGCTGCCCATCGCGTTCGGCGCCGCCACCAAGACGGTGCCTTACGTGATGGACGGCACCAAGCTCTACCATTTCACCCTCACCTTCGGCGAAGCCCGCGACACCGATGACGCGGATGGCGCCGTCACCGCCACATCCGCCGCCCGCCCAGCCGACGCCGCGATCGAGGCCGCCCTGCCCGGCTTTCTCGGCGACATCCTGCAAGTCCCACCCGCCTACTCCGCCATCAAGGTGGCCGGCGAGCGCGCCTACGACATGGCGCGCGAAGGCCGCGCCCCGGTGCTCGAACCCCGGGCCGCGCGGGTGGACCGGTTCGACCTGATCGGCCGTCCCAACCCGGACACCGCGCTGTTCGCGGTGCAATCGGGCAAAGGCGTGTATATGCGCTCGCTGGCGCGGGACTTGGCGCTGGCTTGCGGCACGGTGGGGCATGTGGTGGCCCTGCGCCGGCTGCGCGTCGGGCCGTTCACCGAGGCGCAAGCGATTTCGCTGGACAAATGCCTGTCGTCGGAGGATAGCAGCCCAGCTTCCCCGGACCTGCTGCTTCCGGTCGCGACCGCGCTGGCCGACATCCCGGCGCTGGCCTTGACCGAAGCGGAGGCCTTCTTCCTGTCACGCGGCCAGGCGATCAGCCTGGTGGACCTGATGGGTCGCATTCCACGGGCAGCCGACCCCAATGGCGGGTTGGCTTGCGCCATGGCGGGGCCGCGCGTTCTCGGCCTCTGCCGCCTCTCGGAAGGCATGCTGCGGCCAGAACGCTTGTTGTAACCCCCGCCTGGAGGATATCTGATGTCGATCACGGCGGAGCGCCGCACCGCGCTCGTTACCGACTATGCGCGCCAGGCGGCCGACACTGGCAGCCCCGAAGTCCAGGTCGCGCTGCTTTCCGAGCGGATCGGCAACCTGACCGAGCACCTCAAGACCCACGCCAAAGACTTTCATAGCCGCCGCGGCCTGCTGATGCTGGTGGGGCGCCGGCGGCGGTTGCTCGATTACCTGAAGAATAAGGATCAGGCTCGCTATCAGGAGCTGATCGGACGGCTGTCGCTCCGGCGTTAGCTTAGCACCGACGACCCCGGCGCCAATGGTGGCGCCGGGCTATGCTGCGCCCGGTGCACCCGCACCCGGATTGCGACGGCGTTTTCGGCCACATGGTCGCGGCTGCCACCCGCGAGGCCATGCCGCCCGAGACGCCGCACCCGCACCGGCTTCGCGGCTCGCCAGCGCGAACCGAGGACTTGTTGCATGTTCAATCACTTCCGCAAGGAACTCGACTGGGGCGGGCGCAAGCTCGTGCTCGAAACCGGCAAGATCGCCCGTCAGGCCGACGGCGCCGTGATGGCGTCCTACGGCGACACCATCGTGCTGTGCACCGCTGTTGGCATGAAGAGCGCCAAGCCGGGGCAGGACTTCTTCCCGCTCACCGTCAACTACCAGGAAAAGGCGTTTGCTGCCGGCAAGATACCGGGCGGCTTCTTCAAGCGCGAAGGCCGCCCCTCCGAGAAGGAGACGCTCGTCAGCCGCCTGATCGACCGCCCCATCCGCCCGCTGTTCCCGGAGGGCTTCCGCAACGAGGTCCAGGTTGTCGCCACCGTGCTGTCGCACGACATGGAAAACGATCCGGACATCGTGGCCATGATCGGCTGCTCGGCCGCCCTCACCCTCTCTGGCATCCCGTTTTTCGGCCCGGTGGCCGCCGCACGGGTGGGCTTCATTGATGGCGCGTACGTGCTCAATCCCACGCTGGAACAGATGAAAGGCTTCAAGCTCGACCTGGTGGTCGCCGGCACCGCCGAGGGCGTGCTGATGGTGGAGAGCGAGGCGCACGAACTCTCCGAGGACGTGATGTTGGGCGCGGTGGAGTTCGGCCACAGCGCATTCCAGCCGGTGATCCAAGCCATTATCGAGCTGGCCGAGCACGCCGCCAAGGAGCCCTGGAACCTGGCCGAGCCTAGCCCCGAGCTCGCGACGCTGCGTAGCCGCGTGGACGAGTTGGCACGTCCGGCGATCGCCTCCGCCTATCGCGAGCAGGTGAAGCAGGTGCGGCAGGATGCCGTAGCCGCCGCCAAGTTGGAGGCGCTCGCCAAGCTCGCCGAGGAAGGATTTGAAACCGACAGGGCAAAGGGCCTGTTCAAGGCGCTTGAAGCCGACGTGGTGCGCAACGCCATCCTCGACACCGGGCTGCGTATCGATGGGCGTGATACCAAGACGGTGCGCCCGATCGTGGCAGAAGTGCATATCCTGCCGCGCGCGCATGGCTCGGCCCTGTTCACCCGCGGCGAGACCCAAGCGCTCTGCGTGGCCACGCTCGGCACCGGGCAGGACGAGCAGATCGTCGACTCGCTGGAAGGCGAGAGCCGCGCGCATTTCATGTTGCACTATAATTTCCCGCCCTATTCGGTCGGCGAAGCAGGGCGCATGGGCAGTCCGGGCCGGCGCGAGATCGGTCATGGCAAGCTTGCCTGGCGCGCCATCCGCCCGTTGCTGCCGGAAAAGACCGCGTTCCCCTACACGATGCGGGTGGTGAGCGAGATCACCGAGAGCAACGGCTCATCCTCGATGGCGACGGTGTGCGGCACCTCGCTCTCGCTCATGGATGCGGGCGTGCCGTTGGCCCGGCCGGTGGCGGGCATTGCCATGGGGCTGATCAAGGAAGACCGCGGCTTCGCCGTGCTCTCCGACATCTTGGGCGACGAAGACCATCTCGGCGACATGGACTTTAAGGTGGCCGGCACCGAGCAGGGCATCACCAGCCTGCAGATGGACATCAAGATCACCTCCATCACCTTCGCCATTATGAAGACGGCGCTGGAGCAGGCGCGGGATGGCCGGGTGCATATCCTGGGCGAGATGGCTCGCGGACTGTCCGGCGCCCGCGGCGACGTGGCCGCCACCGCGCCGCGCATCACCACCATCACGGTGCCGAAGGAGAAAATTCGCGAGGTGATCGGTACTGGTGGCAAGGTCATCCGCGAGATCGTCGAGCAGACCGGCTGCAAGATCGACATTGAAGATGACGGCACCATCAAGATCGCCGCCACGACCGAACAGGCGAGCCAAGCTGCGATCGATCGCATCCGCGGCATCGTGGCCGAGCCTGAAATGGGCGTGATCTATAACGGCAAGGTGGTGAAAACCGCCGAGTTCGGCGCTTTCGTAAACTTCCTCGGTTCGCGCGATGGCTTGGTGCATATCAGCGAGTTGGCGCAAGGCCGGGTCGGCAAGACCACGGATGTCGTGGGCGTCGGGGACGCGGTGAAGGTCAAGGTGTTGGGCTTTGACGATCGCGGCAAGATCAAGCTGTCGATGCGGGTGGTGGACCAAGCGACTGGCGAGGACATCACCGATCAGGTCGGCGCCAAGAGCGGCAGGCCGCCGCGCGAGGCCGACGCAGCGTAGTCACCACTGGAACCGGCCTGCCGTTCCCACCGCGAACAGCAGGCCGGTTTGCACCGATCCGACTTAAATTTGTTAATCCGCAACGCCCGGCTGACGATCATGGTCTAGCGCCGGGCGCGGACACACCGCATATTACTCTATGTTTCAGTCTGAGGAAGCGCCGATGAAGGCGATCAATGCGATTCGGATGGGCGGAGTGGACGTCCTTCCACTTGTTGAGGGCGGCAAGGGCGTCATGGTGAGCGCGGGCAAGTCCTCCGGCCACTGGGCCCAATGTGGCGGCGCCGGCACCTTCAGCGCCGTTAACGCCGACAGTTACGATGCGGACGGCCAATCCGTGCCGCAGGTCTATCAGGGCCGCACCCGGCGGGAGCGCCACGAGGAACTGATCGAATTCGCCATCCGCGGCGGCATCTCCCAGGCGCAGCAGGCGCATGAGGTTGCGGGGGGTACGGGACGGATCCATGCCAATATCTTGTGGGAAATGGGCGGTGCCGAGCGCGTCATTACCGGCGTGCTGGAGGGTGCCAAGGGCCTGATCCATGGTCTGACCTGCGGCGCCGGCATGCCCTACCGGTTGAGCGACATCGCGGCCCGTTTCGGAGTGCACTACTACCCGATTGTCTCCTCCGCCCGTGCTTTCAACGCGCTCTGGAAGCGCGCCTATTCCAAAGCGGCGGCGCTGCTCGGCGGCGTGGTCTATGAGGATCCCTGGCTCGCTGGCGGCCACAACGGCCTCAGCAACGGTGAAGACCCGGAGCAGCCGGAAGACCCGTTTCCCCGCGTGCTCGCGTTGCGCAAGCTGATGCGTAGCGTCGGGCTGGGCGATACGCCCATCATCATGGCCGGCGGCGTATGGTGGCTGGAGGAGTGGCAGGATTGGATTGATAACCCTGAACTGGGACCAATCGCCTTCCAGTTCGGCACCCGCCCGTTGCTCACCCAGGAGAGCCCGATCGGGGATGCTTGGAAACAGAAATTGTTGACGCTGAAGGAAGGCGACGTTTTCCTCAACAAATTCAGCCCGACCGGCTTCTACTCGTCGGCCGTCAACAACGCCTACATTCAGGAACTGCGCCAGCGCAGCGAACACCAAGTGGCTTACTCGATGGAGCCGGTGGGCGAGCACACCGCCGCCTTCGGGGTGGGGCCGCGGCAGCGCATCGTCTATCTCACCCCGATGGATCTCGGCCGAGCCGAGCGCTGGGTCCGCGAAGGATTCAGCGAGGCCTTGCGCACGCCGGATGGAACGCTGGTCTTCGTCACGCCACAGCGCGCCGCCGACATTCTGCAGGACCAAACCGACTGCATGGGCTGCCTCAGCCAGTGCCGCTTTTCCAACTGGTCGCAGCACGAGACGGGAAACACCACCGGCAAGAAGGCGGACCCGAGGAGCTTCTGCATCCAAAAGACGCTTCAATCCGTACGTCACGACGCGGGTGACCCGGCAACGCTGGACAACAACCTGATGTTCAGCGGCCACAACGCCTACCGCTTCGCGCTGGACCCGTTTTACTCCAACGGGTTTATCCCCTCGGTAAGGCAGTTGGTCGAGCGCATCCTAACCGGACGGTAGCTGTCAAGAGGGAACCAGCGGCAGTGTGCGCAGCGAGCCGGCGATCTGATCGGCCAATTGCCCGAGTGCGGTGCTCATCGCGGACACCAATTCCGGCGTGCTCGGTCCGGCCGGTGCGACGGTCAGCCGGAGCAGCCGCGCTGCCATCGACCTTGGGCCGCTGCTCGGGCGCACCGCCATCTGTGCCACCAGTGCAACGGCGCCGGACGAGTCGAGATCGAAGCGCTGAATATCCACCTCCACGATGGCCGCGGCATCGGCGGAAATCGCGCCGGCATCGGTGAACACGCTGCTGCCAGGCAGGCGCTGCGACAAATCGAGCGCCAGCACGCGGCCGATCATGTCGCCGAGCGGCTCGCCCCAACGCTCCCCACCACTCAACAACAACCGGTTCGACGAGCTGTCCCGCACGATCTCCGAACGGTCGAGATAGCCGGCCAGCCCGGGGCGGGCGACTTTCACGCTGGTCGGCCCGCCTCCTTCAACCGCGCCCGGCACCGCTCGCAAGGTGTAGAGCGCCGGGTCTGGCGAGGCGCACCGGGCTAGCACGGCCACGGCAGGCCATAGCAGCAGCGCACGACGCCTCACCGCTCGGCGCCCTCGTTAGCGCGGCCGCGGATCAACGCCTCGGGATGGCGGTCCAGGAAATCGGTCAGCAGCCGGACCGACCGCGCGGCATCGTTGAATTGCGACAACAGTCGGCTCAAGTCCCGGGCGAATTGCGAGTTGCTGCCATACCCGTTGTCCACCGAGGTGACCAAGCTGTTGGTGTGGGCCAAGGTCTGTTGCAGGTCGGCGCTCACCTCCGGCAGCCGCCGCAGCAATGGGGCCAGCCCGGCGTCGGCGTGCTTCACCAATTCCTGCAGATCGCTCAGCGTCGCCTGCAGCGACTTGACTGAATTTTTCACATCCGGACTGCCCACCACGCCCGCTAGCGACGCCAGTGCCGAGTTGAGGTTGTTGCCGATCGAATCGAGCGGAACGCTATCAAGCTTGCTGGCGAGGTGGGACACGGCCGTGGTGAGGCCGGTGAGCCCGCCGCCCGCGGCTGTCGGCAACACGATGGCGTTGCCTTCCATCGACACTTTGACGGGAGCCGCGCCAGGCGAGGTTTCCAGGCTCACCGCGAGCTGCCCGGTCAAGTAGCTGATGGTGGTGAGCTGAGCGCGGATGCCGCGATCGACCAGCCGTTGGCTCACGACCAGTGGCGTGTCGTCCGGATTGCCCGTGATGGCTGCAAACCGCTCGGGCTGAATTTCAATGCCCACGCGAACCCGGGCCAGCGCCGCCCCCTGGTCGAACTCCAGACGCACATCGGTGACGTTGCCAACCGCAATCCCGTCGACCTGCACCGGCGCCCCCACCGACAGCCCGGCGACGGATGTCTGATAGTACAGCACAAACGGGATGCGCTGCTTGTATCCGGCCGAACTGGCGGCGTTCTCGTCCGGGAACAGGGAGAACTCGGCATCCTGCTTGGCCGATGGCGTCTCCCGCGAGTCTTCCGGCGTGCCGAACGCGACGCCGCCGGACAGCACCGCCTGAATGGATTGGAGCTCGAGATGGATGCCTGCGCCCCCGAACTCCACGTCCAGACCGGAGGCGTTCCAGAAACGCGTGCCGGTCCGTACCCATTTGTCATAGGGCGCGCGCACGAACACGTGCACCGAAATCGGGCCGTTGCCCTCCGGCAAGTGATAGTCGAGCACCTCGCCCACCACGATGTCGCGGTAGAACACAGGCGATCCGCTGCCGAGCGACCCGATCCGTGGGGTTTGCAGCGTGAAGGTGGTGCCCGGCTCGTCGGACCGGACGCCGGGCGGGTTCTCCAGGCCGGTGAACTCGGTCTTTGACGCGCCCCCCGCGGCGCCCGGGTCCATCTCGACATAGCCGCCCGAGATCAACGTCTCCAGCCCGGAGATGTCGCTGGCCGACAGGCGCGGGCGCACGACCCAAAACCGCGCACGGTCGGTGAGGTAGGGGCTTGCCTCGCGGGTCATGCGGACGCGGACGATCACGTGGCTCATATCGCTTGCCAGGCGAATGCTGGTGATGGTGCCGAGATCCACCGCCTTGTGCCGGACCTTAGTCTGGCCCGACGTCAATCCATCGGCGCTGTTGAAGGTGAGGACGATTTCGGGCCCTCGTTGCGACAGCGTGGTGAAAGCGAGATAGATGCCGATCGCCGCGGCCACCGCGGGCAGCACCCAAATCACCGAAACGCGGGCCCGGCGGCGCAGCCTGGCCTGGGGCGGCTGCGCTGTCTGATCGGGGGGATTCGGCGGCTGGGCGGCGGCAGAGGCCGGTGGCGGTTGTTCGCTCATGCTGTCCCTGGTTCTGAGCCCCGCAGTTGTGCCATGTCCGGCATGCGGGCCGCACGCTCCTCGGCGGAAACGGCATCCCACATCAGCCGCGGGTCGAAGCACGTCGCCGCAAACATGGTCAAGACGACCACGCTGCCGAAGCAAAGCGCGCCGAGGTCGGGCGTGATCGAGGCAAGGTTGCCGGCCCGCACCAGGCCCACCAGTGTGGCGAGCATGAAGACGTCGATCATCGACCAGCGGCCGATGAAATCGACCAGCCGATACAGCCGGGTGCGGTCTCGCAGCCGCCAGGCGGTGCCGGTATGGATGGCGGTCAGCATGGCGATCAGGCTGATCAGCTTCAGCAGCGGCACCATGATGCTGGCCACGAACACAAGCAGGGCCAGCGGCCATAAGCCGGCCTCCAGCAACTCCTGCGCCCCGCCGACAATGGTCGAGGGGCTGGACTGCCCCAACCGGACCAAGGTCAGGATCGGGAACAGGTTGGCCGGGATGTAAAGCGCCGCCCCCCCGATCACGAACGCCCAGGTGTTGAGCAGGCTGTTCGGCTTGCGGCCGTAAAGCACGGAACGGCAGCGTGAGCATCGCTCGCCCTCGGCGCAATCGCTGACCCGGCCGCAGGTTCGGCAGGACAGCCGAGGCGAGCCGCCAGCTGGCGGCGGCGGTGGTGGAACCAGCCCGCGCCGCTCCATCTCCTCCCAGACCTCCCCTGGATCGAGCAGGTAATCCGCCATGACCAAGGTCAGCATGAGGGCGGCGATGGCATAGAGCGCTTCGCCGACATTCACGGTTGCGATGGCGCCGAGCCGGGTGAAGGCGACGAACACGCCGAGCAGGAAAATCTCCACCATGGCCCAGGGCCCGATGCGCTCATACCATTTGAACAGCTCGGGCAGGAAGCCGGGCGGCTGTTCGGCCCGCAATCCGCCCAGCACGACGATGATGATGCCGATCTTGAGCAGGGGCATGATGATCGCGGTGACCGTCACCAGCAGGGCGAGTTCCCACATCCCATCGGCAGAGAACGCGATTGGCAGCGACAGCATGGTGGTGTCGCGCAGTTGGCCTACGATATCGACGGAGAGGAACGGCGCAGCCACGGCGATGAGGTAGAGGACGAACGAGGTGACGGCCAGGGCGAAGGCGTAGGTGGCGGAGTTGGTCTGCCGCCGCCGCAGCGTTGCCTCACAACGAAGGCATTTCGCCTCTGCGTTGGCGGGCATGGGCGGTATGGTTTGGAACAGCCCGCAATCCGGGCACTCACGCTCGCGGGCAAGATTGGTTGTCACTGGCGTGGTTACGGGCATGGGCGGCGGCAACATGGCCGATACGGCTGCGTGCCGCCAGCCCTGTACGCGGGGAAGTGTGGGAGGCGGTTGCGTTTGCACCGCCGGGTGTGGCCCGGTATATCGGCGTGGCATGCCGGCGTAGCTCAGGGGTAGAGCAACTGATTCGTAATCAGTAGGTCCACAGTTCAATTCTGTGCGCCGGCAGCGTAATGCCAGGCAGTTAGCTGGAGATTGGGGACATTTCAGCGGAAGCCGTCCGCAAAGTGTCTGCCTCGGCGACGTTATGCATCGTGCTGCTGTGTGGCAGCGGTTCCTCGGCTGAAGAGGTCTTTGTCTACGGGGTGCAGGGCGGCCCGCTTTCGCAAACGCCAGGCGCCATTGCGCCAGCCGCTAGCCATTTGGCCTGCTACTCCATAGACCGGGAGGGTCGGTGCTGGGATGGACGGGCTTACCAGCGTCTCTACCCAGCGGGACCGCGTCACTATGCCAGCAGCCCGAGGAGAGTGGCTTGCGGCGTCATCGTCAAGCCGACACATGATTGCTGGGATGGCCGGAACTGGTATCGGCTGCCACAGGGAGGCCTCTACGGCACTGTGAATGGGCCGCTCGCCCCAGAAAACCCAGGGGCGTTTGTCACAATGCCGGTGCCGCCTTGAGTGGCGGGCTCATGCGCGTTTACGCCGACATGTCCGTGCCGAATCCCGGTTTGGCGCCAGTCCGGCGTCGACACAGCCGTAACGACCTAATCAGCCAAGGTCCGCTTTATCGCGACAATGAAGCTGGCATCGTTGTCGAGACAGGATTGGTCATCTTCTTCCGCCGTTTCGCGCAGACGTTCAATCTCAGACAAGCGCCTATCTAACGCCGTAACGGCAATTGCATGGATCACGTGAGGGATCACACCATTGTCGGCCTGAGACGCCCATCGATCCCAGATGGCTCGCTCGCGATCGCCAGGCATCAAATGGACGGCGTGATTGACGATTCGCTTAGCATTTGCAGAAAGCACGGCCATGATCGCCTCCTTGCCTAGATCATCACCCACTGCGTTTGAACGTCCGCTAAAAGCTGGCGGAACTCCGTCAGCTTCATATCGACGGCAGGCTCCCAACTCCAGTGCCCAACGGCATCATTGACCACCTTCAGTCTGTCACTGAAGCTCGAACCCCGACGCAAAAACCACGTTTTACCTCTCCAGAATGGGTCTGGCTGCTCCACCGTAGAAGCTCCCCCCGTCCCGGACTTTACCCACACGTCCCCTAACAAGACGTTGATGTAGGTGTCTATGTCTGGATTGGGGGAGTTTTGAGCGGTACGCAGTTTGTCGAGGCCCGGACTGCTTGCGTTGCCTGATCGATAAAGATCAACGATCGTCAGCCCCATACGTAGTCAGCTCGCACACGTCGCAGTGTAACTTAAGCAGAAACCTAGGGTTAAATCCATCCGGTTGCCGGTCGTTTACGGGTTTGCACCCACCGACCATTTCGAGCTTCTGACGCCCAAATTGGCGCCTTGATTGAGCCAGCAAAAACCGGCGCAGTCGCCCCGCCTCAGCACGTCATCCCGCGTGGGCCGATCGCATTCCTCTACTCGGCTTGGCTAATTGGAAGGATGAACGCATGGTGAGGCAGAGGGATCGGACCGGGGCAAGCTGGTGGCGCTCGCAACCCTCGTCCTGGGCGGCCTCTGGCTTGAGCGCCGTCTCAGTACCAACGCCCAAACCCAAGACTGCGTTATGGCCGGGCGACGCAACTGCGGGCCGCAAGTGCCGCTCAACCGTTAGAAAATCACCCCCACCCCTTCGACAACTTCCGCACCGCCGTGGTCGCATTGCGCTTGCCCTCGCCAGCATACTCCTCGTGATAGTCCTCGATCTTCGCCGGGTCATAGACGTAGTTCACCATCAACGTACCGCTCTCTTTCACCCCCTTCTCCGACACGTCCGCGCACATGACGATGCGTTCCACCCGCGCCCCGTTGCCGAGGTGAAAATGCGCCACCGGGTCCAGCGCGCGCTTGTTCGCCCGGGACTCCGTCAGCAGGTAACGAGCCGCCAGCCGGACCAGCACAGGCTCCAGCGCCTTCACCGCCGCCGCATCCCGCGTCCAGCCGCGGCGGCCTAGCAGCGCAGACAAGGCGGCCGGCCCGGTCGCAGGCTTCGGGTCTGCAGATGAAGCGGCGATCAACGCAGCCGCCTCATCGGGCGACACCAGGTTGCCCTCGTCCGCCTTGAGCTTGCCATCCAGCCAGCGGCGAAAGCCCGGCATGGGTGACAGCGTGGCGAAGGTCTTGAGATTGCGATATTCCGCCTCCAGCACCGTCACCACCCGCTTGATCAGGTAGTTGCCAAAACTGATCCCCGCCAGCCCGCGCTGGCAGTTGCTGATCGAGTAGAACACCGCCGTATCAGCCTCCCTCGGGTCGAGCAGCGGCGCCTTCTTGTCCAGCAGGCGCTGCACGCTGCCGGCTAGGCCGCGCACGAGCGCCACCTCGACGAAGATCAGCGGCTCGGCCGGCATGCGGGAATGGAACAGGGCGTAGCAGCGCCGGTCGCTGTCCAGCCGGTTCTTCAAATCCGACCAGGAGCGGATCTCGTGCACCGCCTCGTAGCCCACCAGCCGCTCCAGTAGCGAGGCCGGGCTGCTCCAATCGATGCGCTGCAACTCCAGGAAACCAACGTCGAACCAATTGGCCAGCAGCCCACGCAAATCGTTGTCCAGCGCCGTGAGATACGGGTCGTCCTTGACCCGGTCGAGCAACGTGGCGCGCAGGTCGACCAGGAACTTCATGCCATCCGGGATGGTGGTGAATTGGGTGAGCAGCCGCACCCGCGGCGGCTCCAGCGTGCGGCGGAGCGCTGCCGTTGCGGTGGCCCGCTGCCCTGGGTCCTCCGTGGCGGCGAGGCGCTGGTAGTTGGCCGCGAGGGCCGCCGGGTCGCTGTCGAACTGGGCGAGGGTGCGGAGAAAGTCGGTGCGCCCAGCCTCGTCGAGCAGCAGGTAGGCTTGCGCCAGCTTGGCCGCCCGGTTGCGCGCGCTCACCTCGCCGCCGCGGCCCTGCAGGCAAGCCCGCATCTGCGCCTTGATGCTGTCGTCCGTCTCCTCGGCCACACCGGCGGCCATGTCGCGCCAGACGCCGGCCAGGCGCCGGATCGCACGGTCGAACAGACCGATCGGGGCGGCAGTCTCACTCATCGCGCAGCTCCAGTTGACCCCGGGAGCTTAGAGCGGATCGGCGGGTTGCGGAACTAGAGCCGATGGAGAGGTCGGCGGAGTTGTTGCATTGTGCGCGCAATCATCGGTGGCAAATCCTCCGCCACCAGGCCCAGCCCCAGGCTCTCGCCGGCCCGGCCATGCAGCCAGGCACCCGCGCATGCCGCCTCCCACGGGGGCAGACCGCCCGCGAGCAGTGCTGCAATGAGGCCGGAGAGCACGTCGCCCGAGCCGGCGGTCGCCAGCGCCGGCGTGCCCGTGCCGTTGATCGCCGCGCGGCCGTCCGGCGCCGCGATCACGCTGTCCGAGCCTTTCAGCAGCACCACGGCACCCACCCGTACTGCGGCGGCGCGCGCTGCTTGCAGGCGGTCCGGACCGGGCGGACCGAACAGCTTGGCGAACTCCCCCTCGTGCGGAGTGAGCACCGCAGCGCCACGCAAAGCTTCGGGGTTGCCGGCATACGCGCCGAGCGCATCGGCGTCCGCCACCACCTGCCGCCCGGCAGCCAGCAGCTTCGGCAAGCTCGCGCGTGCCGCCTCAAGCCCCAAGCCAGGGCCGCACACCCAGGTCGTGCGCCGGCCGTCGTCTAGCAGCGCCTCGAGCGTCCCGGCATTCACGATCAGCCCGGCGGGAACGTGACTGTAGCGCGCCGCCGCCCGCCCGGCTGCAATCGTCACCATACCCGCACCGCCATGCCGCGCGGCGGCCGCCGAAAGCTGCGCCGCGCCCGTCATGCTCTCGCCGCCCAGCACGGTGACGAAGCCGCGGGCGTATTTGTGGGTAGAAGCCGGCAGCACGGGCAACTGCCACAGCGCCGGGCCATTGGCCCAGCACCTCGGCGGGGTCGCCGCCAGCACGGAGTCGGAGATGCCGATATCGGCCAACACGATCTCGCCGCATAGATCGCGGCCCGGCAGCAAGCAGTGACCTGGCTTGCGGCGGAAGAAGGTGACAGTCCGCTCCGCCGGCGCCACGCGCCCGCGGGCGCAGCCACTGGCGCCGTCCAGACCGCTCGGCACATCCACCGCCAAAATACGTCGGGCGGACGCCAGCGTCTTCACCACGGCCGCGTCCACCTCGCGCGACAACCCGGCGCCGAACACGGCATCAATCACCAGTTCGGCGCGCCCCGCCTCGTCCGCGCTGAACGGCACCAGCCCGCTTTCCCAGCCCGCGGCAGCCTGCGCGGCATCGCTGCCCGGGCGCGGCGTGGCCAGCGCCGCCACCCGGACCGGCCAGCCCCACGCCGCCAGCCACCGCGCCGCGACATAGCCATCGCCCCCATTTCCACCGGCCCCGCATAGCACCAGGGTGCGGCACGGCCCCATGCGGCGCGCGGCACGCGCCACCGCCCATCCTGCCCGCTCCATCAGGACAACACCGGGCGTCCCGGCGGCAATGGTGGCCGCGTCGGCGCGGGCCATCTCGCCGGGCGTCAGCAACTCGTTCATGCTCCACCTGCCACATCTCGATGAACACCACGGCGCCCAACGGCATCAGCAGCAGCGGGTTCACCCGCGTGGTCGCCAGCAGCGCGATGCCGCGGGCCAGCCAACCGCTCTCCAGCGCCAGTTGCCACCGCGCGCCACAATAATGCGCCTAGAGCCGGGCCAGTGGTGATTGGCCACCACGCCCTGGTGGATCGCTGCGACTGCGGTCTGACCCTAACTTGGTTTAAGCCTCGGATTGCGCAGCAGAACAGCGCCGGGGGCAAGCTGCGCCTGCTTGGCTTGCTCCAGCGAGGCAGACCCGCCATATCGTTGGTGCAGCAATCGATGGAGGTTGAGTGACGCTCTGGGGATTGGTTCTGGCGGTCCATATCTTGGCGATGGCATTATGGACCGGCGGCATGGCTTACACGCTGTTGGTGCTACGCCCGAACTTGACGGCGCTGCCTGCCGGCGACGGGATGACTTTGCACGGCCAAACCTTGCGCCGGTTTTTCTTGCTGGTCTGGCACGCCATGCCGCTCGTGCTGATTACCGGCTGGGCTATGGTGTTTGGCGTCTATGGCGGGTTTGCCAACCTCAATTGGGCGGTCAACGGCATGCAAGCTCTGGGCATCGTCATGGCAGCCGTCTTCCTAACGCTGTTCTTTGGGCCATGGCGGCAGTTCCGCCGCCGGCCCACTCTCGCTTCCGCCGCCTCCATCCGCCGGCTGCTTTTGCTTAATCTCGCCCTCGCGGTCGTCGTGACCGTGCTCGGATCGCTGGCGCAGTGGGGGAGCTAGTTTGAACTTGGCCCGGGGATGGTTACCCCCGGGCCTTCGTGCTCAGCGCGGCGTGACGGGACGGGACGCGGCACCAGCCCGTTCGGTTGCAGCTGTTTGCTCCACGTCAACTTCCTGACGCCGAACCGTGTCATGGACTGTTTCGGTGCGTTCCGTAGCCTGCTTACGAAGCGCGACCTCCTCTACAACTCGCGCCGTCTTGCTGACAACGGCTTCCTCGCCACTGGCCGTCATCTCGATGGTCTTGTCGGTGAAATCGGCCGTGGCTGCGTCAGCGGCGGTCACGGGGCGGCGTTCCACCTGGATGGTTTCGCTGCGCAGCGAAACGTCCGCTTCGGCCGGCCGCTCGACCACGTAGCGGCGGACACGAGTGCCGCCGCGATTGAGCAGCCGCTTACCGACCGAGAGAGTTTCCTCCGCTAGCGGCAGAACGCCGCCTTCCGTCGCAGTAGCGCCGGCCCGACCGGCATCGGTAAATGAGGCGGCCGGGGTGGTTCCCGTGACCCCAGAGACTGCCCCGATTCCCGTCATCCCGGTGCTCGCAGTCGTCCCTGCCATGCCTGCCATCGCCGTGTTGGCGGCGGTGGGGGTGCTCAGCCCGTCACCCTCCACCTGCTCATCCAAATCGATCGGATGATGACGCTCAAGGATCGCGATGACCGCCTCGGCGTCGTCCACCGGTGCCTTCACCGCCAGGACAGTGCCGCCCGACGCCAAGCTGCGGTCATAAACTGGTTCATCGGTCGAGGCACCGCCGAACAAGGACGCCCAAAATCCCTGTTGCCGTGCCGGACCAGTGGCGCCGCCGCCGGTCATTGTGCCAGGAGTTTCATAGTTGCCATCGTCGGCGTGACGGGTGATGGCACCATCGGGGACGTGAGCCGCGCGAAGGTCGGCGACGGCTGCATCGGCTTGGGCGGCGTTGCCGAAAACGGCAACGATGGTTTCTTCGTTCATGAACTGACTCCTTGGTTGGTCTTGCTGGTTCCGCCCTCGCGGGACGAGCGCCGGATAACCGGGCGCCCGGTCCGCAACCGGCTCTTGACCGGTTCTCACTGCCGCCGCTGTGCGGGACACAACGACATGCTGCTCGCGTAATTTCACGGTCTCGACGTGCCGGGTCTCGGTCTTCACCCGGCGTAACCGCACTTCCTCCCGCAGCAGAAGCCGCCGGACCACGACTGCCACCTCTTCCACGACGGGTAGGATAGTGTCGCTACCCTCGTGCCGAATCTCGGGGATCGCGTCGACGTAACGGCCGATTGGCACGCGCTCGACCACAACTGATTGGCAGGCTAGCAGTTCATCGACCAGCACGTCGCGCAGCCGGGTCTCTCGGCTTACCGTCACCCGTTCCGTGGTCGGCCGCTTGGTGATGACCAACTCTTCGGCAGAGAGCGGCAACACCAGGTCGTTCTGCCCGCGAACATCCTCCGCGTAATTGTTCATGGGCGCTATGGTCCAATGTGAATGATTGCTACATTCACGCTGGGACGCACGGGAGGTTGCGAGCGGCACGTTCAAGCAATCGTGAGCGGAGACTGACCGGAACGATGCCGCGCCCGCATTGCGATGCTCTGCGCGTTCAACTGCTGCAGCATGCCAGGACACCGGAGCAGCTGCTCAGCAACCGCAACAGCTCGTTTCAGCTCCGCTACCGAGGCGAAACGGATCGCAGGACGTTTCACAACGAGGTGCCACGGCCTGCCATACGCGGCATCTAGACACACGCGCATGAAGCAGTGATCGTGCTGGATTGGCCAATGGTATTGTGCCGCGGCTGCGGGCAACTGGCGCCGCGTCAGGTCAAGCCAGCGCTCCACCACCGCTGCCCGGTCGCACCCCGTTAGAGGTGCAAGGCACGGCCGCTCAGTGCACGAGCGCAGGAATCATTTCATGCTGAACGATTGCTGCAAGCGCGAGATTGCGGTCCTCCGCCAGCGCCATCGGCGAACCATCCGCGCCATGGATGGCAAACATCGTCGCACCGTTCAGAAAAACCGGCTTCACGTAAGCCATCTGCGACAAGCCTAGCCGCTGTAATTGGTCCGGCGTGATAGCGTGCACATCGAGCCGGGTCACGGCCTCGGTCTGCTTCACGTCTGGCGTATCGATCATAACTGCGCTCCTCAAACTGGCTCCCACATTCGGCAAGCCAGGCGATCCACCTGTAATGCTTTAGGCTTTCTCGGCTTTCGACTGGACAAAACGCTGCTCGGCATCCACAACCCGGGATGCTCCCGACTTTGTGATAGGTATAGTCTTGACACGGGTTTCAGGCAATGGCCGTGCGAGCTCAATATTCAACAAGCCATTGTCGAGCCAAGCACATTTCACCTCGATACCCTCCGCCATGACGAACGCGCGCTGGAACTGCCGGGCCGCAATGCCCCGGTGAAGGAACACACGCCCCTGCGTGTCGTCATTCTGCCGGCCACGTATGACCAATTGGTTGTCTTCCTGCGTTATCTGCAGGTCATCCATGGTGAATCCGGCGACAGCGAGCGTGATCCGCAGCGTCGTGCCACTCACCTGCTCGATGTTGTAGGGCGGGTAGCCGTCCGACGAGGACTTTGCTGCCCGCTCAAGCATCTGCTCGAGCTGGTCGAACCCCACGAACAGCGGGGAGGTGAACAGACGGGTCGATGACATGCGACGCCTCCTCCATCGAGCGAGACAACCACCGGAACCTATGCAGCATTCCGATGGCACAGATCTGGAACATGGGGCTGCTATTGCAAGAGCTTGTCATTGATAGCGCGGGAAGCGGCGGCTAAATCCTGGCGGCTATGGCGAGTTCCACACCCTGCCCCATCCTCATCGCGCCGCACCCGGCATTGCGCGCCAAGGCCCGCACGGTGGGACCAGCCGATGCTGAGACGCTGCACACGCTGATCCCCACCATGTTCCGCACCATGTATGAGGCGCCGGGCATCGGTCTGGCCGCACCGCAGCTAGGGGTGGGGCTCCGCGTTGTTGTGGTGGACCTGATGCCGGACAACCAGCCGCAGCCGAGGACCCTGGTCAACCCGCAGATCGTGGCGGTAAGCGAGGAGTGGGCCACGCGGGAGGAGGGTTGCCTCTCATTGCCGGGCCAGTATGCCGACGTGTCCCGCCCGGCCCGGGTGACGGTGCGCTATCAAGACGAAGCCGGCGCGCGGCATGAGCTTGCGGCAGAGGCGCTGCTGGCAGCCTGCTTGCAGCACGAGTTGGACCATCTGGACGGCGTGTTGTTCGTCGATCACCTGTCTGCCCTGAAGCGCAACATGGTGCTGCGGCGGCTCGCCAAGGAGATGAAGCAAAAGGCGACCGGGTGATGCGCCTGGCCTTTATGGGCAGCCCAGGATTTGCCGTTGCGGCGTTGCATGCGCTGCAGGACGCTGGGCACGACGTGGCGGCCGTCTACACCCAGCCACCCCGCCCCTCCGGCCGCGGCCAAGGCGTCAACCGGTGTGCCGTGCAAGTGGCGGCGGAGGCGATGGGCTTGCCGGTTCGCCATCCCGTCTCCCTCAAGCGCGACCCAGCGGCGCAGGACGCGTTCGCGGCGCTCGGGCTGGATGCGGCCGTCGTGGCGGCGTACGGCCTCATCTTGCCCCCTGCGATGCTGGCGGTGCCGCGCCTGGGTTGCCTCAACATTCACGCCAGCCTGTTGCCGCGGTGGCGTGGCGCCGCCCCGATCCAAGCCGCCATCCTTGCCGGTGACGCCGAGAGCGGGGTGACGATCATGCAGATGGACGCCGGGCTCGACACTGGGCCCATGCTGCTACGCCAAGCGGTCTCGGTCGGGCCCTGCGAGACGGCCGCCGGTCTGCACGACACCCTTGCCGCGCTCGGGGCCAGCCTCATCGTGCGGGCGCTCGGCGAGGCGCCCGCGGCGGTGCCGCAACCCGAGACCGGCGCCAGCTACGCACCCAAGCTGTCCCGCGCCGATGGCGAGCTCGACTGGCGGCAGCCCGCCGAAGCGCTGGACCGGCGGGTTCGCGCGCTCAATCCCTGGCCCGGCACCTGGTGCCGCTTCGGAGCGGAGGTGCTGAAGGTGCTCGCCGCCGAGCCGGTGAACGGCGCCGGCCCGCCCGGCACCGTGTTGAACGGCCTGGTGGTTGCCTGTGGCGAGCGGGCCCTCCGGCTGCTGCAGGTGCAGCGCTCCGGCCGCTCGCCCCTGGCGGCAGACGCATTCCTGCGCGGCACGCCGGTCCCGGCTGGAACGCTGCTCGGGGCTTGATCCGGCCGGTCGCCCTGCTGCTGGAGTACGACGGCACCTCATTCGCGGGTTGGCAGCAGCAAGCCGGGGTTCTCACAGTGCAGGAGGTGCTGGAGACAGCCGCCGCCAAGCTGACCGGTGGACCCGTCGCCAGCGTGGTCGCCGGCCGCACCGATGCGGGGGTGCACGCGGCCGGGCAGGTGGCGATGCTGTCCCTGCCCGCCCACCTGCCGCCCAACCGCGCGCGCGACGCCCTGAACTTCCATATGAAGCCGCATCCTGTGGTGGTACTCCAAGCCACCGCTGCGCCGCCCGGCTGGAACCCGCGGTTTTCCGCCATTCGGCGCTGCTATGACTACCGCATCTTGAACCGGCGTCCCCGCCCCGCGCTGGAATGCGGCCGAGTCTGGCACCTGCCCCACCCGCTCGACGCGGAGGCGATGGCGGCCGCAGCCGGGCATTTGCTCGGCCGGCACGACTTCACGTCGTTTCGCGCCGCCGCCTGCCAGGCCAAAAGCCCGCTGCGCACGCTGGACCGGCTGGAGGTGCTGCGCGAAGGCGACGCCATCCGGGTGCGCGCAGAGGCGCGTTCGTTCCTGCACCACCAAGTGCGCAACATGGTCGGCACGTTGGCGCAGGTGGGCAGCGGGCGATGGCAGCCAGAGCACGTGGGCGACGTGCTTCGCGCCTGCGACCGCAGCGCCGCCGGGCCGACCGCGCCGGCGGCAGGCTTGTGCCTCGTGGCCGTCCACTACGAGGGCGGCGCGCCGTTCACCAGATAGTCCGCCACCTGCGGCAGCATGATGAGCGCCCCCGTGAGCAGATTGACCGTCGCCACCACCGCCACTGCGCGCCAAGCGGAGATTTGCAGGGCGTGGCGGGCCAAGAACCAGTTCAGCCAGAGCCCATAGGCGAAGGTAACCAGCACCGCCGTGAGTTCCGCCGCGTCGCCGCTCACACCCCCCGCCATCAGCAGCGTCATCAGCATCAGCATGCCGATCAGCACCAGAGGTGCCGCCCATTGGCACCAGCAGAACGCAGCGGCGAAGCGGGGCCACTCCGCGGCGCGGCCCAGCCAGCGCGCCGCCTCGAACGAGAGCACCAGCGGCGCAAGCAAGCCGATGGAGATGGCCGCAACACCGGTCAACCCTCTCACTCCCCCGCCAGCCACGCCCAGCAAGGCGCCGACGATGAGGAAGGCTGCAATCGGCGCGAGAGCCGCCAGCACCGCCTCCCGCGAGGCGCCGAACTGGACCATGCCGTCGCGCCGTCCGCGCACCACCAGCAAGATGCCGCGGAGCACATTGCGCGGCGACTCGGCCCGGCGAGGCTCTAGCATCTAGTCCCGCAGCAACTCGTTGATGGACGTCTTGGACCGCGTTTGCGCGTCCACCCGCTTGACGATCACGGCGCAATACAGCGACGGCCCGGGCGAGCCGTCCGGCAGCGTTCGGCCCGGCAGGTTGCCCGGCACCACCACCGAAAACGGCGGCACCCGACCCATAAACGTCTCGCCGGACGCACGGTCGACGATGCGCGTGGAGGCGCCGAGGAACACCCCCATCGCCAGCACGCTGCCATGGCCCACCACCACGCCCTCCGCCACCTCGGAGCGCGCGCCGATAAAGCAATCATCCTCGATGACAACCGGGTTCGCCTGGAGTGGCTCGAGCACGCCGCCGATGCCGGCCCCGCCGGAGATGTGGCAACGTTGGCCGATTTGGGCGCAGGAGCCGACCGTTGCCCAGGTGTCGACCATGGTATTGGCGCCGACATGGGCGCCAACATTGACGAAGCTGGGCATCAGCACCACGCCCGGCGCAATGTAGGCCGAGCGGCGCACCACGGCCCCGGGCACGGCGCGGAACCCGGCCTCCCTGAACCGGTTTGCGCCCCAGCCGGCAGTCTTGAGCGGGACCTTATCCCAGGCATGGCCTTCCATCGCACTTGATTCGCTCAGCCGGAACGACAACAGCACCGCCTTCTTCAGCCATTCCTGCACCGACCATCCGCTGGCAGCCGCCGGATCGGGAGCGGCGACCCGCGCCCGGCCGGCATCCAAGGCCTCCAATGCCGCCTCAATAGCATCCCGCGCCACGCCGCCCGTTGCCGGCGACAGCGAGTCCCGCTCCTCCCACAACCGATCGATGTGTTGGCGCAGGCTGGTCAAATCCATGATCGGCCCCCCTCGGTCTGGCCTCGGCGGCGGACCATGCGCAGGGCCCCCGGAGCGTGTCAAACCAGCCGCGATCTCGCCACAAACGCTCCCGGCCGCCGGCACTAACCCCCTTTTAACCAACCCATTCTAAAACACACCTGCAACGAAGCGGCGGAACAGCTTAATGAGCCAGTCGGCAGCAGACCTGATCGGCCCGGAGGACGTTTCTTCCCCCGGGCTTGCCGTGCGCGCTCGTGACGGAGCGGACCTGCTCCGCGCCGCCCTGCTCGACAGCCGGCAGCGCTGGCAGGACTTGGTGGGGCTGGCGGCCGATTTCGCGTTTGAGACGGACGCGGAAGGCCGGCTGCTGTTTCTATGGCCCGAGGTTGTGCTTGGCTGGCCGGCCGGTGCGCTGCTTGGCCAGCCCGCCAGCCTGCTGCTGACGGCGTCCGCCGATGGGATGGACCCATTCGCCATCGCGCCCGCCTTTCGCGATCGCCGCGCCCGCCTTAAGCAGGCCGATGGCGCCATCGCCTGCCTGAGCTTCTCCGCGGCGCCCATGATGCAGGGCAGTTCTGCGTGCGGCATGCGCGGGGTGGCGCAGAACGTAACCGAAGCGGATTTGCGGGAGGATCGGGCGGCTGCCGTGCTGCGCCGGTCCCAGGTACTTCAGCATATCCTGGGGCAGATGCGCCAGGAAGTGCTGGCGCCGCGCATGATGCAATCCGTGTTGCAAGCGCTGACAGCAGCGCTCGGCTGCTCCGGTGCGGTGGTGGTGAACCTGATCCAATCGCCTGACCTCAGCTCCGTGCTCCACCATGTCGGCGCGCAAGCCGGGCCCGTGCTAGCGGCGCTGTTCGCGTGTCTGCAAGCCGAAACGCCTGACGCGGTGTTTGCCACGGCCGAGGGTGGCTTGTCGGTTCTCGCCTGCCCCAGCTACACGCGTTTCGGCGAGCGCAACGGGCTTTGCGTTTGGCGGCCCGCCGGCTCCCTGCCGTGGAGCGAGGATGACGCGGCCCTGGTCTGCTCCGTGAGCGCCATCGTGCGCGTGGTTTTGGAGCACGAGGCGATCCAGCGCGAGCTTGCCCGCCAAGCCCGCACCGACCCGCTGACCGGGCTGTTGAACCGGCGCTCCTTCCTGGAGGAAGTCCATCGCCGGATCGACCGCCTGAACCGCGAAGCGCTGCCGGGCACGCTGATGTACATCGATCTCGACAACTTCAAACGCCTCAACGATTGCTGCGGCCATGAGACCGGGGACGAAGCGCTGTTGATCGCCGCCGGCCTGCTGCGCAACCTGGTGCGGCCGAGTGACCTGGTGGCGCGGCTCGGTGGCGACGAGTTCGCGCTGTGGCTGGACGGGTCGGACGAGATGACCGCGGCGGAGCGGGCGGAGCGGCTCCGGCTGGACGCGCCGGCCGCCTTTGCCCGCAGCATGCCCCCGGGTGCGCCGCCGTTGTCCACCTCCATCGGCATCGCTTCCCGCAACCCGCACATCTCTGAAAGCCTGGAGGAGGTAATGCGCCGGGCGGACCAAGCCATGTACGAAGTCAAACGCGCCGGGCGTGGGCACTGGCGTGTCTCGCGTGACCCGTTGTTGCCATAGGCAGACCCATGGCAGCCAAGACGCTCGATGTTCTGGATATCGATCTTCACACACGGGTGAAGCTGGCGGCGAATGCAGCAACGCCGTCGGATGTGTTGGATTTCCTGGTCCGTGACGGAGATGTCCCGGTGCGGGCAGCGCTCGCGCTCAACCCCTCCTTGCCGAACGCTGCCAACATGAAGCTCGCACGAGATGCCGATGAGCGCGTCCGCCTGCTGCTGACGCGCAAAATCACCAGTGCGCTGCCCGGCCTCTCGGAGGTCCAAGGCGAGGAGATGCGGGAGCGCACCCTGCTGGTGCTCTCAACCCTCATCCATGACGAAGCAGTACGAATCCGGGCCGCCATTGCCGCCGTGGCGGCGGATTTGCCGAATATCCCTCGCGACATTGCGCTCCGTCTCGCGGAGGACTGCGAGGTGTCTGTCAGCGAGCCGATGCTGCGGCTGTCCCCGCTGCTGTCCTCGGCGGACCTGCTGAAGCTGCTGGCCGCGCCGCCCCATGGCGAGACAGTGCGAGCGATCGCCTGCCGCCCCAACCTGCCCGAACCGGTCTCCGACGCTATCGCCGCGACGGTGGACAGCAAGGCCATCCGATCGCTGCTGAGCAATCCGTCCGCAGCCATCCGGGAGACTACGCTCGACGCCCTCGTCGCCCGCTCCAGCGCCGAGCCGAGCTGGCACGCTCCATTGGTCGCCCGTCCCCGCTTGCCGGATCACGCGGCTTGCGCCCTCTCGGAGATCGTCACCGGGCAACTATTGAATGAGCTCGCCTCGCGAGCCGATCTCGGCGCCGAGGCGCTTGCCGCCATCCGCCAGCGCCTGAGCCTGCACCTGGCGAAAGTCGTGCCTGCCCTGTCCCGCCCGAACGACGAGGCATTGGTCGAAGCCGCCCGGCAACTGGACGCCGCCGGCCGGCTGACCGAGGACGTGCTGCTCGCCTGCTTGCGCAGCGGCGACATTCGTAGGGCAAGCGCTTTGCTGGCGGTGGCCGCGGGTGTGTCGCTCGAGGCGGTGGACCGGGCCGCTTCGCTGCGCAGCGCCAAGGCTTTGGTGAGCCTCGTGTGGAAGGCCGGATTTGACGTGAGCGCCGCGGCCCCGGTGCAGACCTTGCTTGGCCAGGTCTCGCCCCGCGCGTTGCTGAAAGGCACCGGGGATCATTATCCGCTCAGCTCTGACGAAATGAACTGGCAGCTGGACTTTCTCGGCTGCCACACCCGGTGATCTGACAGCCTCGGCCGCCACCGCTTGGCGATCCGAAAGCAACCGCGCTCTCTGCCACGGCTTGCTCGGCCACTTGGCGAATGCCGCGGAGATGGCAGATAGTAGCGGGATGACGGAACCAGGAATCGCCCCATGACCAAGTTCGGCCTCGCCCAGCCCGTTCGCCGCGTGGAGGACCCCCGTCTGCTCACCGGCGCCGGCCGCTACACCGACGACATTGTCCTACCGGGCATGCTCTGGGGGGCGGTGCTTCGATCGCCCCATGCCGCGGCCACGCTCGGCGGCGTAGACACGGCGGCAGCGCTGGCGATCCCTGGCGTCGTGGCGGCCTACACGGCTGCCGACCTGAAGGCAGACGGGATCGGCGGCCTGCCCTGCGCCATCCCGCTAAACAACCGGGACGGCTCCCCCCGTTTCGATCCGCCGCATCCGGTCCTGGCCGAAGGGACGGTCCGCCATGTGGGCGATCCCGTCGCCTTCGTTGTCGCACAAACGCCAAAGGCAGCCCGCGACGGCGCCGAAGCGATCCAAGTCCAGTACGACGTGCTGCCGTCGGCCACAGACTTGGGCAGCGCGATGGATGCGGGAGAGCCGGCGGTATGGCCCGAGGCGGCGAACAACATCTGCTTCGACTGGGACGTGGGCGACAAGGCGAAGGTTGACGCGCTGTTTGCCTCCGCCGCGCACGTCACCCGGCTAACTGTGGTCAACAACCGCGTGGTGGTGAACAGCATGGAGGCGCGCGCCGCACTGGCCAGCTACGAGGACGGCCGCTGGACACTTTACGCCAACACGCAAGGCGGCTGGGTATTGAAATCCATGCTGGGCCAGGCGGTGTTCAAGGTGCCGGAGGAGCAATTCCGGGTGGTGACGCCGGACGTTGGCGGCGGCTTCGGCATGAAGCTGTTTCTCTACGCCGAGCACGCGTTGACATGCTATGCCGCCCGCAAGCTCGGCCGGCCGGTCAAGTGGGTGAGCGATCGGTCCGAAGCCTTCCTCTGCGACACCCAGGGCCGCGACAACATCACCCAAACTGAGTTGGCGCTCGACGCCGACCACCGCTTCCTTGCGCTGCGCACCCGCAACGTGGCGAACATGGGGGCGTATCTCTCCACCTTTGCCCCGTTCATCCCCACCATGGCCGGGACCAAGGTGCTGGCGAGCGTCTACGGCTTCCAGGCGATCTACGCCAACGTGCTCGGGGTGTTTACCAACACCGTCCCGGTGGACGCCTATCGCGGCGCCGGGCGGCCCGAAAGCAACTACGTCGTGGAACGCGTGATTGATGCCGCGGCCGCCGAACTCGGGCTCGACCGGGTGGCGTTGCGACGGCGCAACATGGTCAAGCCCGATGCGATGCCGTTTCGCTCGGCCATGAACCAGCTTTACGATAGCGGCGATTTCGAGCGCGTGCTGGATGCGGCCTTGGAGAAGATGGATTGGGCCGGTTTCGAGGGCCGCCGGGCCGCCAGCGCAGCGCGCGGCAAGAAGCGCGGCATCGGCATGTCCTACTACCTTGAAGCGACGGGGGGCGCACCGACCGAGCGGGCCGAGATCCGGTTCAACGATGACGGGTTCGTGGACGTTTATGTCGGCACGCAGTCGAGCGGCCAAGGCCATGAAACCGCCTACGTCATGCTGATCGCCGACCAACTTGGGATCGACGGCGAGAAGGTGCGCATCCTGCAAGGCGACACCGACGCCATTCCGACCGGGGGCGGCACCGGCGGTGCGCGAAGCCTGTATTCGGAGGGCCAAGCGATCCTGGTCACCGCCGCAACGGTCATTGAGAAGGGCAAGCAGGCGGCGTCCGAGACGCTCGAAGCAGCGGTCGCGGACATCGAATTCGCCGGCGGCCGGTTCTCCATCGTCGGCACCGACCGAGGCATCGACATTGTCAATCTCGCCGCCACCCAGCGGCAGCGCGCGGCGCGTGGCGAGGCGGCCACGACGCTGGACGCGGCCGAGGTGGCGCAGATCGACAGCCACACCTTCCCGAACGGGTGCCACATGGCGGAGGTGGAGGTCGATCCCGATACGGGCATGATTGCGGTGCTGCGCTACTTGGTCTGCGACGACGTCGGCCGCGCGGTAAACCCGATGATTGTGCGCGGCCAGGTGCATGGCGGCGTGGCCCAAGGATTCGGCCAGGCGGTGCTGGAACACACCGCCTACGACAAGGCGTCGGGACAACTCCTCTCGGGCAGCCTGATGGATTATGCCCTGCCGCGCGCGGCCGATTTGCCCGACATCGAGGTGGACCTGATCGAAGTGCCGTGCGGCACCAACCCGCTCGGCGTGAAGGGGGCGGGCGAAGCAGGTGCGGTCGGCAGCCCGCCAGCGGTGATCAATGCCATCGTCGATGCCTTGTCCAGCGCGGGCATCAAGTCCATCGACATGCCCGCTACGTCGGAGAAGGTGTGGCAGGCACTACGCGCGGCCTAGCTGCGCGGGCATCCGGGGGGCTGGTCCGAACTCTAAAACTCCAGCAGCGTATCCCGCAGGTGGGTCTGGCTATAGCTGCGCCGCACCAGCCCTCGCTGTTGCAACGCGGGAACCAGGCCATCGGTAATCTCCGTCACCGACTTGCGGCTGACATTGGGCAGCACCAGCAGGAAACCGTCGCCGCCGACCTCCTGCATCGCCTCGTCCATCTGCGCCGCCACCGTTTCGGGCGTGCCCACCAGGTCGATGCAGCCGCCATGGCTGGTATAGGCCAGGATCGCCTCCCGCAGCGTGCGGCCGCCCGCCTTGCGCAGGAAGTTGGCCAGGCTCGATTGGTGGCCGTTGGTGGTGAGTTCGGCCACTGGCGCGTCCAGGTCATGCCCGGAAAAGTCGATGTTGGTCACCCAGCCAAGCTGGGCCAGACGGCGCTTCACCTCATTATCCGTCGCAATCCCGCGTTGGGCGCCTCGGGCTTGCGCCTCCGCGTCGGTGTTGGCCAGCACGGGGGTGCACATGAACAGCACCTTGCAACTTCGCGGGTCCCGCCCGGCATCGCGCATGCGGCGGTGCACGTCGTCGCGATACTCCTTCATCGCCGCCACTCCCTTCGGCGCGGCCACGATGGTGTCGGCGTATTGGGCGGCAATGCTCCGGCCTTTCGCCGACCCGCCCGCCTGAGCAATCACCGGCCGCCCCTGCGGGCAAGGCCCCGAATTCAGCGGGCCGCGGCTGGCGTAGTAGCTGCCCTGGTAGTCAATCGTGTGCACGCGGCTGGGCTCGATCAGCGTGCCGCTCTCCCGGTCGGCCACGATGGCGCCAGGCTCCCACGAATCCCACAGCTTGGTGACGACGTCGATATACTCGGCGGCCATCTCGTAGCGCGTATCATGCTCCGGCAGCTTTTCGAGCCCAAAGTTTTGGCCGGACAGGTCTGAGCTGCCGGTCACCATGTTCCAACCGGCCCGTCCGCCGGAGATCTGGTCCAGCGTGCCGACAATGCGGGCGGTCAGATACGGGTGGTAGGCGAAGGTGGACAGCGTCGGCACGATGCCGAGCCGGGTCGTGGCGGCCATCATCAGCGAGGCGATCACCGAGGGCTCCTGCCGCGGCACGGACATCCCGTTGCGCAGGAACATGTCGCGCGAGTTCTCCCAGTTCTGGCCGATGTAGATCGAGTCTTCGAGCAGCAGATAGTCGAAGCAGGCTCGCTCGATCGACCGTGCCAGGTCGAGGAACATGCTGGCGGACATCCACTCCTCGGCAACGTTGCCGGTCCACTGCTCGCCCCAGGCTTGGATGCTGGAGCCTTGCAGGAACCAGGCAAGATGGAAGGGTTTGGCGGGCATGCGGGCTCCTATCCAGGCGCTACGGCCTAGCACGTGACGTGCCACGCGCCACCGTGCACAGTCCCGGCCGACATCGGAGATCTCCATGCCCGGCATCGTCCGCCCCATCCGCATCGCCGTGGACATCGGCGGCACCTTCACCGATCTGCAGGTGCTCGACGGGCGCGATGGCTCCATCCACGCCTGGAAGACTCCCACCACCCCGCACGATCCCTCCGACGGACTGATGCGGGGCGTGCGCGAGGCCGCCGCCCAGTTCGGTTTCCGCCTCGCCGAGGTGGGCCTCCTCCTGCATGGCACCACCATCGCCACCAATGCGGTGCTCGAACGGCGGCTGCCCCGCGGCGCCCTGCTCACCACCGAGGGCTTTGAGGACGTGCTGGAGATCACCCGGCACTACCGCCGCGACCTCTACGCGCTCGACCCCGACCCGCCTCCCGTGCTGATCCCCCGCGACCGCCGCTTTGGCGTGCCGGAGCGCGTGCGCGCCGACGGCTCGGTGCAGCGGGCGCTCGACCTGGTGGCGATGACCGGCTTGATCGAGCGCATCGGGGATGCCGAATGCGTGGCCATCTGCCTGCTGCACGCCTACGCCAACCCGACCCACGAACAGGCGCTGCGCGATGCCTTGGTTGCCGCCAAGCCGGGCCTCGCTGTCTCGCTGTCCAGCGAGATCAGCCCGGAAATCCGCGAGTATGAGCGGACCTCCACCACGGTGCTGAATGCGCTGCTGATGCCCGTGGTGCGGGCCTATCTGCGCCGGCTCGAAATGCGCCTGGGCGAGGACGGCTTCGCCCCGATCGTGTTCCTGGTGCAATCCAACGGCGGCGCCTGCACTCTGGCCCGCGCGGCGGAGCAACCCGCGCGGCTGCTGCTCTCCGGCCCCAGCGGCGGCGCGCTGGCCGCCGAACGGTTGGCCGGGCTGCTCGAACGGCCGAACATCGTGGCCGTCGACATGGGGGGCACCTCCTACGACGTGTCGGTGGTGCAGGGCGGCCGGGTCGCCACGGTGACGCAAGGCGAGGTCGGCGGCCTGCCCGTGCGGCTGCCAATGGTGGAGATGCGCACCATTGGCGCTGGCGGCGGCTCGATCGCCTCGGTGGACGCAGCCGGCCGGCTGACCGTGGGCCCGCGATCCGCCGGGTCGAACCCCGGCCCGGTCGCGTACGGCCGCGGCGGCACCGAACCGACCGTCACCGACGCCAACCTCGCCCTCGGCCGGCTGGACGCGGCGTATTTCCTCGGCGGCAAGATGACGCTGGACGCGGTGAGCGCCCGGCGCGCTGTCGCCGAGCATGTGGCAAAGCCGCTCGGCCTCAGCCCCGAGGCGGCCGCCGAGGGCCTCCTGCGCGTGACCGACAACGCCCTCGGCGCCGCGGTGCGTCTGTCGCTGTTCGAGAAGGGACTGGACCCGCGGGATTTCACCCTGCTCTCCTTCGGCGGCGCCGGCGGCCTGCACGCGACGGCGGTGGCCGACGAGGTGGGCATCCGGCAGGTGGCATTTCCTCGCGAGCCCAGCACGCTGTCGGCTGGCGGCATCCTGTTCGGTGACCTGGTGCAGGACTTTTCCCGCAGCCGCCTCATCCCGGCTCGGCCCGAGAACCTGAACGCAATCTGCCATGGTCTTCGTGAGTTGCGACAGGAGGCGATGTCACAGCTTGAGCACGATGGCGTTGGAATGCGCAAGCGCCTGGTCTCCTTTCCCTCCAACAGAGCGGGCCCGATTCCGGAGCTTGCTGAAGCCGCGCAAGAGATGTTCGCCGAGAAAGCGGCCGGGCTGGGGACCGCATTAGAGACCGCCAAAGCCGAGCTCCAAGTTGGCGTTGACATGCGCTATCACGGCCAAGCGTTTGAATTGCTCATTCCATGGCAAAGCGTCGGCGTTAAACTGCCGGGTGAGGCGGAACTCGCCGGCCTCGTGGCCAGCTTCCACGACGCCCATCGCCGCCGCTTCTCCTTCGCCGACCCATCAGAATCGGTCGAGATCGTCACCCTGCGCGTCTCCGCCGTCGGCCGCCTGGCGCGCCCTAACACCGCGCTACCGGTCCGGGCCGAGCGCGCCGCGCAAAAAGCCACCCGCCGCGCCTGGGAAGCTGGCGCCTGGCGCAACGTTCCCGTTTGGGACCGCGAGGCGCTTCATCCCGCGGACGTGGTCGAAGGGCCGGCCCTGGTGGAAGAGCCCTTCGCCACCCATTGGATCGGCAGCGGCTGGAAGGCCGCCCTCGGCCCGGCCGGCGCGCTGATCGCCCGTCGCGAAGCCGCTATCACTCAGGCCGCCGAGCCAGCCGGCCTCGGCCCGGTAGACGTCGAGATCATCCGCAACGCGCTCACCGCCGCCGCCAACGAGATGGACGCCACCGTGTGGCGCACCAGCCGTTCCACCATCGTGCGTGAACTGCTGGACTATTCCACCGCCGTGTTTGACGCTCGGGGCGACAACCTCGCCCAATCCGCCCGCATCCCAAGCCATCTGAACTCGATGAGCCACTTGCTCCGCGAGTTGCTCGACAAGCACGTGGACGCCGCCAATTGGGGTGAGGGCGACGTGGTGGCCACCAACGACCCGTATTGCGGCGGCCAGCACCTGCCGGACATCGTCACCTTCATGCCGGTAATCCATAATGGCGCGCGCATCGGCTTTGTCGGCACGCTCTGCCACCACATTGATGTCGGCGGCTTGGCGGCCGGGTCGTACGCCGCGACCGCGACCGAGATCTTCCAGGAAGGCCTGCGCATTCCGCCCCTCAAGCTGGTGGAGGCCGGCCGCCCCAACGCCGCCGTTTGGGCGATGATCCGCCAGAACGTGCGCAAGCCCGACCTGCTGCTGGGTGACCTGCAATCTCAACTGGCCAGCCTCGAAGTGGGCGCCGCCGCCCTGCGCCGCCTGGCCGAGCGGCATGGTGCCGCCCGCTTTCTCGAGGCCAGCCGCCGCATCCTGGACGGCAGCGAGGCCGCCATGCGCGCCGCAATCCGGCGCATGCCAGACGGCATCTATGAGTTCGAGGACGTCTTGGACGATGACGGGGTGGACCTCGGCCAGCCGGTCCGCCTCCACGTCCGCCTCGAAATCGCCGGCGACACGCTCACCGCCGACCTGTCCGGTTGCTCGCCGCAGACGCGTGGGCCGGTCAACGCCACTCTCGCCTCCTCGGCCGCCGCCGTGCTGTTCGCCGCCATCTCAGCCAGTGACGACAGCCTGCCGGTGAACGCCGGCTGCTACCGCCCGGTGCGGGTGATCGCCCCCGAGGGGCTCTGCGTGAACGCCCGCGCCCCGGCCCCGGTGGCGCACCGCATCGCCGTCACCCACCGGCTGCTGAACGCCATGCACGGCGCGCTGCACCAAGCGGTGCCCGACCGCATCCCGGCCGCCTATTACGGCAACAGCTATGTCTGCACCTTCCAGACTATTCCCGCGCAAGGCCCGCGCGAGGTGCTGGTGGAGATCGAGATCGGCGGCTCCGGCGCTCATCCGCACAAGGACGGGGTCAACGCGTTCTCTTCCGGCATGCACAACAACAGCAACATCCCGGTGGAGATGATCGAAACCGGCCTGCCGCTCAGCTTACAGCGCTATGGCCTGCTCCCTGGCTCCGGCGGCCCTGGGCGGCGGCGCGGCGGGCTCGGCTTGGTGCGCGAATGGCAGGTGGAGTGCGAGGCTTGCATCTTCACAGCCAACATGGACCGCTTCGCCCACGCTCCTTATGGCCTGGCAGGAGGCAGCCCCGCCACGCCGGGCCGTCTGCTCCTGCTTCGCGACGGCGTGCAAACACCCATTCCGCCCAAAACCGACGGCCTGCGGCTCCGTCGCGGCGACGTGGTGCGGCTGGAAACCTCGGGCGGCGGCGGTTTCGGACCGCCCGCCGAGCGCGACCCGGCGGCCGCCGCGCGGGACGCAGCACTCGGCTATGTCTGACACCATCCGGGTGGACCAAGCCGGCCCGGTCGCCACCATCTGGCTCGACCACCCGCCGGTGAACGCGGCGACCATCGCTATGCTCCACGCCCTCCAAGCCGCGCTACACCGGCTGGAGCAAGAGAGCACCGTGCGCTGCCTCATCCTGGCCGGTGCCGGCGAGCGCGCTTTCTGCGCTGGCGCCGACCTGAACGAGCAGCAGTCGCTCGATCCCGCAGGCGCCTGCCGCTTCCGCGATCTCGCCCGCCGGACCGTGCTGGCCATCGAGCACTGCCGCAAGCCAGTGGTGGCGGCCATCGCCGGCTGGTGCATCGGCGGGGGCACCGCGCTGGCCTGGATGTGCGACATCCGCGTGGCGGCGGAGGACGCGGTGTTCCGCACCGGCGACGCCTATCTTGGCCTGTTGCCGAGCTGGGGCATGGGGCTGCAGCGCCTATCCCGTCTGCTCGGCCGCTGCCAGGCGTTGGACTTGCTGTTGCTGGGCGAGGACGTCAGCGCGCAGCGGGCGTACCAGCTTGGCCTGGTGTCCCGCGTGGTGCCCCGCGCCGAGTTGCACGCCGCCGCCGTTGCCACGGCATTGCGGATCGCCAGCGCCTCGCCCGCCGCGATCCTGGCGACCCGGCGGGCCGCCCAATTCAGCCTCTGGCACGACCGGGACGAAACCGCGGCGTTCGAGGAACAACTCGCTGCCGAGATGTCTGACCATCCTGACGCCCAAGAGGGTATGGCTGCGTTCCTGGCCAAGCGGCCGCCGCACTTCTTGGACCCGTGACCTACCGGCCCGGCCAAACCCAAGCCGGCGCGTCCTCCCCCTGCACAACCGTCTCGCCCAGACGCTTCTCCAGCACGATCCGCCGCCCGCCCTCCCGCTCCAGCGCGTCCACCAGGGCGGCCGCATGCGAGACCACCAGCACCTGCGAGCGGCGGGACGCGTCCGCAATCAGCCGGGCCAGAGGCGACAACAGGTCGCCATGCAAGCTGGTCTCCGGCTCGTTGAGGATCATCAGCTCCGGCGGCCGGGGCGACAGCAATGCCGCCACCAGCAATAGGTAGCGCAGTGTCCCGTCGGACAACTCGGCCGTCCGCAGCGGCCGCAACAGCCCGTGCTGGCGCACCTCCACTTCGAACCAGCCCTCGGCCATGGCGACGGCGAGCGAACTGCCGGGGAATGCATCCTCGATCGCTTCCTTCAGCGCGTCCTCTGCCCCAATCTCCTGGATGGTCGCAATCGCCGCGGCCAAGTCGGCGCCGTCGCTGGCCAGCACAGGGGTGCGGGTGCCGACTTGGCGCCGCCGTGCCGGCGCATCGGTGTCGGTGCGGAAATGGTCATAGAAGCGCCAGCCACGCAGCCGATCGCGTAACACCAATAGCTCGGCTGCCTCGCGCGGGTCGGTGCAGTGGGTCAGCATGCTGTCGAACGCCAGCAAATCCGCCGCCGCTGGCTGCCATACCCCGCGGGCGTCGCGGATTTTCACCGCCGGGCCGTTGCGCTGGGCAAACGCTAGCGCCGGGCGCAGGATTTCGCCGGTCCACAGGCTTTCGGACTTGATCTCCGGGTCGCGTGCGAAGCGCGACGGCGGCACCGGGGCAGGCAGGCCAAGATCGATGGCATAGCCGTAATCCGGCGAGGCGAAGCCCAGCTTGAGACTGACCGGGCTTTTCCGGGCTGTGCCCTGCACCGGCTGCCAGCCCTGCGTCATGCCGCGGGAGAACGCCTCCGGCCCCGCCCACAGCACGGAGGGCAGGCCACCCTCCATGGCCAGCGAGGGGATGACGCGCCCCTGCGCCACGTCCGCCAGCAAACGTAAAGCGCGATAGAGGCTGGACTTGCCGCTGCCATTGGCGCCGGTGATCACGGTCAGCGCGCCGAGCTCCAGCCGCACGTCGCGCAACGAGCGATAGCCGGAGATGCAGAGGCGGGTGATCAGAGCGGCAGGCTGGCCGGCCGTTACGGGCTTGCCAACGCCCGCAACACCGCCTCTGGTTCGCGCTCGACGGCGCGCAACAGGGAACGGACTGCCGGGTCCATGCTGGTGCGGTGCTGCTCCCAATTGCGCACGGTGGCAACGGGTACGCCGATCGCGTCGGCAAAGCCCTGCTGCGTCATGGTCAACCGCGTCCGGATCGCGCGGACGTCGGGCGACAGCCGGAATGGCGGCAGCAACGCGTCCGGATCCTCACCGTCCTCGATCTGCTGGCGCCGGATGTCCGCTTCCGTCGTGGCCGCGATCTTCGCCCGATCCACCATGGGGCGCGCGGCACGGATTTCGTCCAGCGTCATAGTCTTGTGTGCCATCGCTCTCGCTCCTTTCTGTTGGCCAGCCGGGCCGAGATGATCCGGCGGGTGCCGGGGCGGTCGGTGAAGACGACATGCAGCACGACCCCATCCACCTCGCCAATCGCCCGCACACGGATTTCGCCGTAGGCATGCCGATCGTCCGGTCATTCGATCGTATCCCGCCCGAAGATCAGCGTGGCGAAGTCAAACCCGAAACCGCGGTTTTCGCGGGTACGCCCGTCTTTGCGGCTGTCCCACTCGAATTCCACGCCTCAGTCACTACGCTAGAAGCGCAGGCCTGTCAAGGTCAGCCACCGCTGTAACTCACCCGCCAGATCGTGCCGTTGCCGTCCTCACCGACGAACAGCGCGCCATCGCGGGCCACCGCCACGCCGACCGGGCGCCCCCAGACCGCGCCGTCGTTCAGCACGAAGCCGGTGAGGAAATCCTGGTATTCCCCGGTCGGGTTGCCCTTCTCGTCCAGCACGATGCGGACCACTTTGTAGCCAGTCCGCTTGGCCCGGTTCCAGGAGCCGTGCTCGGCGGCGAAGGCGCCACGCCAGGCGGGCGGGAAGGCTCGGCCGTCATAGAACGCCATTTCCAGCGACGCCGAATGCGGCTGCAGCAGCACGTCCGGCGTGGTCACGCGGCCGGTCAGGTCGGGCCGCTCGCCGCGATGCCGCGGGTCCTCCTGGTTGCCCATATACCACCAGGGCCAGCCGAAGAATTCGCCCTCGTGCACGCGGGTGACGTAGTCGGGCACCAGGTTGTCACCGAGACCGTCGCGTTCGTTGGTGGAGCACCACAGCGCGCCGGCGCCGGGCTGCACCGCCAGGCCCACGCAGTTGCGGATGCCCGTGGCGAGGGGATGGCCGTCTTTGCCGTCCGGAGTGAATTCGAGCACGTCGGCGCGACCGGCCTCGGTGCCCCACGCGGCGCCGAGCGGGTGATCTTGCGGCCAGGCAGCAGGCGGATGGGCCGGCATTTCCTCGGCGATGTTGGAGCCGGAGCCGACGGAGACATACATGTGGGCGCCGTCTGGCGAGAAGGCGATGTCACGCGTGGTGTGCCCCCATTCGGTGGGGGCGAGTTGGGCCACCACCGTCTGCGCCGGGCCGCGCGGCGCCAAGTCCCCGTTGCGATACGGGTAGCGGAGGACGCGGTTTTGCTCGGCGATGTAAATCCAGGCGGGGTTCGGCCCCGGCGGGTAGAAGGCGATGCCGAACGGCTGATGCAACGCTTCGGCGAAGGTGGTGGGCTGCCCCGCGGCACGGAACACGAGCACGCGGCCGGGAGCGGTCTCCGCCACAAACAGGTCGCCGTTTGGCGCCACCCGCAGGATGCGCGGGTTCTGCAGCGCTTGTGCGAACAACGCGACGCGGAAGCCCTTTGGCACTTGCGGCATGGCGCCCGCCGGCCGCTCCACCACGTGAGGCCCGTTACCGGCGGAGGGCGTCGCATAGGGCGACGGCAAGTCGGCGAGCGTGATGTGTCGAACCACGCCGGGCGCATCGCTACGCCAGTCGCCCAACGCGGCGGCCCCGGTTCGCACCGGGTCGGCGGCCGAGAGCGGGAGAGCGGGCATCAGCCAAAGTGCGGCGGCCGCGAAGAACAATGGGAGGAAACGCATGGCACCACGGCTTGCAAGGGCGAGGCTGGGTAGTGGCGGACAGGCAGCGTGCATGAACACTGCCGCGAGATAAAGCCTCACACAACCTTCACGAAATTGACGGCGCGTTCACGCTTGCTTACGGGCTGACTCACGGGTACACATTACGATACACAGTACACGAAAACGTGTGTCTGGCCAGCGACAAAAACAACCGGCTACGCAACGACGACGCAATGTCTGGTGGGGGCAATGAAGGGGGAAGTGTGGAGCAAACAGACCCGCACGGCGCGGCTCTGACGACCGAGCGCGTGGCAGCCCGCGCCGGCAACGCGGCGCCCGGGCTGGACTCGCTAGCCCCGACTATCTTCCACACTCCTTGGTGGCTCGAGGCGGCCAGTAACTCCAACTACGATGTCGTCGAGGTGCAATCGGGCGGCCATACGATCGGCCGGCTGCCATTCATGCTGACCCCGCATGTGTTCGGCCTGACGCTCTGCAGCGAGCCGCAATTCTGCCATTCGCTTGGACCGGCGCTCGACACCGGCCCAGGCAACCTGACCACGCGGCACAACAACCACTTCGAAATCACGCAGGCACTGATCCGCAAGCTCCCAGCCTGCAGCGCCTACTCCATGCCGCTGCATGCCGGAACATTGGACACGTTCGCGTTCACAGATGCTGGCTGGAACACGCAGGTGCAGTTTACCTACGTGGTGTATCCTCGCGGCGAGGCGGCGTTATGGCAGGCGCTGCGCGATAAGACCCGCAACGTCATTCGCCGTGCGGAGGAACGCTGGCAGGTGACGGCGGTCACGGACCCGGCGGAGTTCGTCCGCGCCTACGAATGCAACCTCGTCAAGCGCCAGCGGCACAACTTCTACAGCCGGATGGGTCCGGTCTGCGCCGCGGCGCTGCAACATGGGCGCGGCCGGATTTTGGCGGTGCGCAGCGAGGGTGGCGAAATCCTGGCGGCCATTGTCGTGGTGTGGGACCAGCGCGCGATGTACTATCTGCTGACCACCCGCTCGGCCAGCGCGGCGAACGGCACCGTCAGCCTGCTGCTGTGGCATGCCATCAAGATGGCCAACGAGCGGTCGTTGGTGTTTGACTTCGACAATGTCGGCTCTCCGGGCAGCCGGTTGTTCTACTCCGGGTTCGGCGGGCAGGTAGAACCGCGCTATGTGGTGGACCGCAAAACCGCGTTCTATTGCGCCGGCCGCTGGCTGCGCCGGACCGTGGACGAGACCCGGCGTCAGCTGGCCTTCTAAGTCAGCGGCCGGTGGGCCGTCTCCGGCGCCGAGAGCGTGGCGGCCAGCGTGATGGCGGCGAGCGCCACCAGGTAGCAGGAAATGCCGAAGCTACTGCCGCCGCTGCCATGCAAGAGGGCGGCGGCAATGATCGGGGTAAACCCGCCGCTGAGCGCCGCGCCAATCTGGAAGCCCATCGAGGCGCCACTGTAGCGAACCCCAGTGCTGAACAGTTCGGACATGAAGGTGGCGCCGACACCGAACATCACCCCCTGCCCAATGCCGACCGCGACGGCGATGGCGAGGATGATCAGGCCAGTGTCCTTGGTGTCGAGCAACGAGAACACCGGGAAGGCAAAGGCCATCGAAAACAGGCAGGCAAAGATGTAGAGCGGCTTGCGGCCAAACCGGTCCGACAGCCAGCCATAGCAGGGCGTGATCAGCATTTGCACAAAAGCCGCTATCTCAATCGCGGTCAGCACCGTGCCGCGCGGCAGGCCGAGCTTGCCAGTGACGTAGACAATGGAAAACACGGTGCCGGTCACCGCCCAAGCGATCTCCGACACTTTCAGCGCGATGGCAGTGAAGAACATGCGGCGATGCTGCGTCAGCACCTCGACCAGGGGGGCGCGGCGGACGTCACCCCGTATCAGCAGGCGTTGGAACGCGGGCGTTTCGGCCAGGCTGAGCCGAATCCAAAGGCCGATGCCCACCAGAACCATGCTCAGCAGGAACGGAATGCGCCAACCCCAGGCCTGAAAGCTGGCGTCCGGTACCAGGGCGGAGACCAACGCAAAGACGGCGATGGAGGCCAAAACGCCAAACGGGCTGCCGGCCTGCACCAGGCTGCCGAACAGCCCGCGCTGGGTCGGCCGCGCGTTCTCCACCATCATCAGCACCGCACCGCCCCACTCGCCGCCGATGCCCACGCCCTGCACCAGCCGCAGCGCGATCAGTAGGATGGGGGCGGCGACCCCGACCTGGCCGTAAGTGGGGAGGCAGCCAATCAGGAAGGTGCCGCCGCCCATGATGATGACGGTGAGCGCCAGCATGCGTTTGCGCCCAACCCGGTCGCCGAAATGGCCGAACAGCGCCCCGCCGAGCGGGCGAGCCAGGAAGCCCACGCCATATGCGGCAATGGAAATCAAGGTGCCGATGGCCGGGTCGGTGCTGGGGAAGAACAGCTTGCCGAACACCAGCGTGGCGGCGGTGCCGTAAAGGGTGAAGTCGTACCACTCGATCATACTGCCGATAATGCTGGCGAAGATGATCCGCCGCAGCGCCGCAGGTGGGATCCGCGGCAGGCCGGCCTCAACAGCAGTCGCGGACATGGATCCACCTGCGGGGCATGCCAGGTAGCTGCAAGAGGCGTGCCGAACTAGTCCATCGGTCGTATCAGCGGCAAGCGCCCCAGCCCTACCGGTATTTCACAGCAGGCGCTTGTCCAGTTCGAGCCGGAGTTCCTCGGCCATCAGCGCTGTTTTCGGGTCGAGCGCCTCGACCGCGGTTAGTAGCCATTGGCAAACATCGTCTAGCGTATGCCGCACGGCCGTACCGGCCGGGGATCGATCAAGCGTGGCCTCAACCCGCGCCGCCGCCTCGTGGTGGCCCTCCGCTTGCAGGCGGCTGACCAGCGACTTGGCCCGTTCTGCTTGGCTTTCCGGAATTCACTCCGCCCCGATTGCGCCCTCGGCGAAATTAAACCAAGTCCGCAGGTAGAAGTTGCTTCCGCACCTAGAGCATGCCCCGTTCTCATCGGCCAAGCGCCCGTGCTCTAACACCAGCCGCCCGACGCGGTGACTCGATTGTGAGTTGGTGCGGCACGACGGCGTTGGCTCGAAGGGCACGGCAGAGCGGCGGCGGCGCAAGCGGCTGGGATGCTGGTCTAGCGGTTGATTGACTTGCGCGACGAGATCGCCCGGCAGTTCGAAATCGACATGCACGAACGTACAAATCGACTTCAAGCGGCTATAATGTTTCGCAAGTCAAGTTGGAAACGACAGCTGTTTGCCTAAGTTCTGCCCTTCGGCTGGGCGCTTTTAGCCAATCGCCTAAATCCCGCCGTTCGCCGCCCCCGTCGGCAGCCAGTCGGTGCTCAGGCTGCCGCCGCCCGTGAGCATGCCGGGGCCGCCGGGCAGCCGCCGAGTCACGCCCGTGGTGTTCAGCAATGGGAACAGCAGTTCGGCCGTGCGGTAGCACTCCTCAAGATGCGGAAAGCCACTGCCGATAACGGTATCGATGCCAAGGGCCTGATAATCGCGGATACGCACCGCCACCGTCTCCGGATCCCCCACCAGCGCGGTGCCGGCGCCGCCGCGCACCAAGCCCACGCCAGCCCAAAGGTTCGGCGCCACCTCTAGCCGCTCGCGCGAACCGCCATGCAGGTCCAGCATCCGCCGCTGGCCCTCGCTGTCCGACCCGGCGGCCAGCTTGGCCTGCGCGCTCGCGATCGTGTCGTCCGACAAATGACGGATCAGCCTGCGGGCCGCGTCCCACGCCTCGCCCTCGGTCTCCCGCACGATGAAGTGCAGCCGGATGCCGTAGCGCAGCGTGCGCCCGAGTGCCGCGGCCCGGCGGCGCACATCCTCGAGCTTGTCCGCCACCATCGCGGGCGGTTCGCCCCAGGTGAGATAAACGTCGCACTGCTCGGCCGCGAGTTGGCGCGCTGGCGCCGATGAGCCGCCGAAATACAGCGGCGGGGAAGGCGACTGCACGGGCGGGAACACCAGCTTGCCCCGCGTGCTCGACAGGTACTTGCCGCTGAAACTCACCGTGTCGCCGCGCATGAAGCCGCGGAAGATGTGCAGGAACTCGGCGGCTTCGGCATAGCGCTCATCGTGCCCGAGTGTGATCCCGTCGCCGGCCAAGTCTCCCGGCGAGCCGCCTGCCACCACATTGAGCATCAATCGCCCGTCCGTCGCCCGATCGAAAGTGGCGGCGGCGCGGGCGGCCTCGCCGGGCACCACGGCACCGGGGCGCAGTGCCACCAGGTAGCGCAGCCGCTCGGTGAACGGGGCGATGGTGGCCGCCGTGATCCAGGCATCCTGGCAGCCTCGCCCGGTGGGCAGCAGCACGCCATGATAGCCGAGTTGGTCCGCCGCCTGGGCGACCTGCCGCAAGTAGCGGTTGTCGTTTTGCCGCGTCCCCTGTTCCGTGCCGAGATAGCGGCCGTCGCCGCCCGTCGGCAGGAACCAGAGAAAATCGAGCGGGTCGCTGCCGTGGCGGTGCTCTGGCGTAAGACGGCCGGTTTGGGCGTTCATTGACGGCTCCCCGTGGTTTGCTGTGGTGGCGTCCAAACAATGGAGCGCACGTCGATCTTGGTTGGAATGATGCGCGCTTGGGCAAACAGGTCGGCGATATGCTGCTGCCGGACGACGATGGCATCGTCCATCCGCCGCACCGTGTAGACGCCGCGCGGCGCCGCCACGCGCTCGGCGGCGAGCGGCACTCCTGTGACCTTTGCCATCACCCCAGCCAACTCCTCGGGGTGACCCTGCGCCCAAGCGGCCGCGGAATTGATGGCGTCGAGCAGCGCCAGCACGGCCTGCGGCTGCCGCTCGGCAAAGCGGCGGCTGGCCAGGAAGAACGAATTCGACGGCGCCGCAACCTCGTCGGTGATCAGCACGCGGGTGGTGGGCTCCAATTGGGCCATCGCAAAGAACGGATCCCAAATCGCCCAGGCGTCGACCGCGCCCGAGCGGAACGCAGCCGCGGCATCGGGCGGCTGCAGCGCCACGGGCTGGACGTCGGCCATGGTCAGCCCCGCCGCGGCCAAGTTCAGCAGCACCGCAGCGTGCGCGCTGGACCCGCGGGTGAACGCCACCCGCTTGCCGCGCAATTCGGCCACCGTGCGGACCGCGGAGGTGGCGGGCACCAAAATGGCTTCGCTGGCGCCCGAGGTCGGTTGCGCGCCAACATAGAGCAGGTCGGTTCCGGCGGCTTGGGCGAAGATCGCCGGCGTATCGCCGGTGGCGCCGAAATCCACCGCACCCGCGGCCAGCGCTTCCAGCAGCGGCGGCCCGGAGGGGAACTCAACCCACTCGGCGGCAACACCCGACGGACGGAGCAGGTCCTGCTGGCGCACCAGCACCAGCGAGCCGCTTTTCTGATAGCCGATCCGGGCCGGCGCACTCGCGGCCTGCGCTAGGGCGGGCAGGGCGAGCGCCCCTAAGCTCAACCCAAAGCCCCGCGCCAAGGTCCGCCCAAAGGCCCGCCTGGTCAGCCTGCTATCCACGCACGAACCCCCACCAACCGGTAGGCTTAAACATGCAAAGGGCCGGACAGCGGGGCAACAGCATGGTTCGGCAAAGTTCTGCCGCGCCGGAGCAGCGCATGCTCTCGCCGCCCCTGGCGGGAGCATGGCGTTCTCGGCCAGACTGAAGCTCACCACCAAACCGGGGTTTGCCGTGTCAGACGACGCTCTCTCCCGCCACGACCTCCTGCCCCTGCCGGGCTTTCCGGCGGATGCCGTGCCGTTCGCCATCCGCACCACGGCGGCGTTGCTGCTCGCATATTTCGTCGCCTTCGCCCTGCAGCTCGATAGCGCGTCCAGCGCTGGCGTATGCGTGGCCATCGTGGCGCAGCCCTCGCCTGGGATGGCGCTGAGCAAGGCGTTCTGGCGCACCGGCGGCACCATTCTGGGGGGCGCCGTGGCGCTCGGCCTTATCGCCGCGTTCCCACAGAACCGCACCATGCTGCTGCTCGCCTTCACCTTGTGGCTCGGCGCCTGCACCTTCGTTGCGTCCCTGCTACGGGACTTCCGCTCCTATGGCGCGGCGCTCGCGGGCTACACCGTGGGTATCATCGCAGTCAGCAGCATCGACTCGCCGGATGGCGCATTAACGGCCACGCTGAACCGGGTGGCCGCGATCTTGATCGGCATCGTGTCGGTAGCGGTGGTCAATCTGCTGCTCGCCCGCCCCGCGGCCTACGAGGCGCTGCTGGCCGCGCTGCAGGCCCACAGCGCGGCCGTGACACGTCTGGCGATTGCCACGCTCGAGCGCCGGACCTCGCCGGGCGAGTGGGCCAGCGTGCAGATGGGCACACCCATTCTGGCGCTGCAAACCGAGGCGAACTACGCCGCCAGCGAGTTGCATGGTGGTGCCGCCCGGCGCGACGGGGGAATGACGGCCATCGCCGGGCTGCTCGGCATGCTCTCCGCCAGCCGGGCCATCGCCGCCGCACCGCCCGGCCCGGCGGCCGGCGTCTGGGTGGACGCCGCCGCTGCCACGCTGCGGTCGCGTGCCGCGGCCGCCCCGCCAGCAGCGCCCGAGACCGCGGCTGCCGCCTTCGCTGCCGAGCGGACGCGCGAACTTCTGGCCCAGCACGCCGCTGCCATGGAAGGGCTGCGCGTGCTGGCGCAAGGCGGCCGGGTCGGGCGGCGGGTGCGTATCAGCCGGCACAACGACGTCGTCGGCGCCGCGCTGAGCGCCGTCCGCACCATCATCGCGGTGGCTGGCGGCTGCGTGTTCTGCGTGGTGGCGGGCTGGCCGGGCTCGACCGGGCTGTTGGTGCAACAAGCGGCGTTCACTGCCCTGCTCGGCATGACGCCGAACCCGACCGCCGCCGGCGAGGCGATGGGCGTAGCGCTGCTGCCGGCCGCGCTCGCCGCCGGCCTGGCCGGGTTTGTGCTGCTGCCGCTCACCTCCGGCTTCGTGCCGTTCGCCCTGGTGCTGGCGCCCTTCGCGTTCGCCTTGGTCCTGGCCGGCCGCCATCCGCGGCTGCAGCGGTTCAGCGCCGGGTTCCTGCTCTACTTCGCCCTGCTGCTCGGGCCCTCCAACGTCCAGAGCTTCGACCTCGGCGTGTTCCTCAACACCGTCCTGGTGCAATGCATGGCCATCGGCTTCATGGTGCTGGCGTTCCGCCTGGTGCTGCCGGTCTCGCGGCGGCGCCGTCTGCTCCGCATCGCGGGTGCGGTGGTCGGGGACCTGCAGTTCACCCTGCGCCACGGCCGCGCGCTGCAGCCCGCGAGCATCAATCTGCGCGACTATGACCGCATGGCGCAGGCCGAACTATGGGCCGGCCGGCCCACCCTCGCCCGCCGCGCCGTGCTGCGGCGGCTGGGTGCGTTGACCGACCTGGACCTCGAACTGCGCCGCGCCTGGTCCGGCTTGCGCGCCGGCCTGCCCGCCCCGGCCCGCGACGCCGCCCGCTCCGCCCTGCTGTCCGGCGACCCGGTGCTGCTCAAGCAAGCCGCGGATGTAGTGTGCCGGGTCCCTGCGGGCCTGCAAACCGCCTCCGGGCTCGACGCCGCCGCCCGCTTGCTCGCGGCGCAAAGGCGCGCTCTGCACCATTACGGCGTGATGCCCGGAGCATCATCGTTACAAACGCGATCAGCGACCAATAAAGCTACTCGCTAAAACAAAGAGTTAGAGCATGCTTGCTTCGCCTGTGAGAAGCAAACATGCTCTAAGCCATGTGGCGCGAGACCGATATCGCCGGCGTGTATCTGGCCCCATTGCTGGTCTACCTGTTCGCCGCGGGAGTAATCTGGCTGCCGCTGAGTTGGCTGCTCGACCGGCTGCGAGTGGACCACTGGGTCTGGAACCCGCCGCTGATGGAAGCGGCGCTCTATGTCTGTATCCTGGGTGCTCTGGTCGCCATCTTCTAACATTCAAATGTGGGGGACCGCCTCGCTGATGTTCGGCAAAGCCCGCCGCGCCGCCCGCATGCTGGTGACAATGCTGCTGCTGGCGGTGGCCTTGGTCGCAGGCGTGCTGGTTTGGCGTACCTATGCCACCGGGCCTTGGACCCGGGATGGCCAAGTCATTGCAGACGTCGTGAACGTCGCGCCGCAAGTCTCCGGCCAGATCACCCGTATCCACGTCGCCGACAACCAGGCCATTCACCGCGGCGACGTGCTCTACGAAATCGACCCGGTCGACTACCAAGTCGCCGTCGCCACGGCCGAGGCCAATGTCAACAGCAAGCTGTCCGACCTCAAAGCCAAGCGGGCGGAGGCAACCCGGCGGCTGCAACTGACCACACTTTCCACCTCCGAGGAGGAGCGGCAGATTTACGATGCCAGTGCCGAAATGGCCGCCGCCGCCTATGCCGGCGCGCTTGCCCAGCTCAGCCAAGCCCATATCAACCTGGACCGAACCAAAGTGCTCTCCCCGGTCAACGGCTACGTCACCAATCTGCTGCTGCGCGAGGGGGATTACGCCACCCCCGGCATGCGCAACATCTCGCTGCTGGACAGCGACAGTTACTGGGTGGCAGGCTTCTTCGAGGAGACCAAGCTCGCCGGCATCCACGTCGGCGACCCGGCGCTCGCGGTGCTGATGGGCTATGGCAATCAGCCGGTGCGCGGCCATGTTGACAGCATCGCCCGCGGCATCACCACGCCGAACACGGATCCGGGCGCGCTCGGCCTCGCCTCGGTCAATCCGGTGTTCACCTGGGTGCGGCTGGCGCAGCGCATCCCCGTCCGCATCCACATCGACTCAGTGCCAGCCAGCATCCATTTGGCTGCCGGTCTGACCGCCACCGTAACAATCGGACACCGCGCGTCCCCGAGTTCAACGCACGGCCTGCTCTCGCGAGTGCTGACGCAGAACTAGCTGAGCTGAGCGCGTGAGCTTGACCCTTGCCATCCATCCGTCGTCAGACGAGGCGGAAGTAAGCCTGGTCTCACCCGCGGTCGCGTCGTGGTGCCCCGATCGGAGCGACCTCCTCCGTCATCCCGGCGAGCACCTCAGCCACGTGACGCACCGCCACCGGGCTGCCCTCGCGGGAGAGCCGGCCTGCCATGTTCAGCAAGCAGCCGAGATCGCCAGACAGCAGCAAATCCGCCCCGCTCGCCGTCACGTCCTTGGTCTTGTCCGACACCATGCGGGCGGAGATCTCCGGATACTTGACGCAGAACGTGCCGCCAAAGCCGCAGCAAACCTCCGGCTCTGCCATCTCGGTAAGCTGCAAGCCTTCCACCGTGGCCAGCAGGCGCCGCGGCTGGGCCTTTACGCCCAACTCGCGCAGGCCGGAGCAACCGTCATGGTAGGTGGCCGTGGCCGGGCACTGGGCGGCAACGCGCTCTACCCCGAGGACATCCACGAGGAACGCGACCAGCTCATAGCTGCGATCGGCCAAAGCTTGCGCTCGAGCACGCAGGTTGGGGTCGTCCTCGAACAAGCCCGGCAGATGGTGCGACAACATGCCGCCACACGAACCGGAGGGCACGACCACGTAATCGTAACCGCCGAATGCGTCCAAAATTCCGCGCGCCAAGTCCCGCGCGGTGGCACGGTCCCCCGTGTTGTAGGCCGGCTGGCCGCAACAGGTCTGCGCTCGCGGCACCTCGACATGGCAGCCCGCCGCTTCAAGCAACCGGATGGCGGCAAACCCGACTGTCGGCCGATAAAGATCCACCAGGCACGTCACGAATAGCGCAATCCGTGGTCGCGCCTCTAACACTCGATGACCCATGGCGCAGGGCCAAAGAGCGAAGCGTCATCCGCCCACTCAGTCATCCGCCAACTCAAGGGCGGCGAGATGGCGGCAGACAACGCTGCTTCTTTCCGCCCAACCTCGTTGCAACATCGTATCAGGCCGAATGCGCCTGCGTCAGCCGCCAGGTGGGGTCGTTGCGGACCGACAAGTCCCGCAAGAAGCTCCAAACATCCCGCAACTCGGTCACGGCGTCCGCGCCGGCGACAACCTGGCCCTGCCGGTTCAACGTCTGGCTGATCTGGTCCGACACGAAGCGGACGGTGACCTCGGCCATCGTGCCGTTCAGCGTCGCCTGTTCAATCACGGCCTCGTGCACACCACGAATTTCGCTGGTCTGGGTTTCTCCCGCCGTCTCACGAGCCGCGATCACCCCGTCGAACACGCCAAAGGTCTGCTCGGTCAACAACGGCCGCAGCGCATCCCGATGGCCGGCAGCGAACTCGGCCACAATCAGACGGAACGCCGCTTCGGCTCCGGCGAGGAAGCGTTGTGCATCGAACGCCGGGTCCACCCGAGCGATGCGGGCCAGCGTTTGGCCAAGGCTGCTTCCCTGCTCCGGCACCGGGCGGCTGGCAGCGGCCGGCGGCTCCGCCTTGCCCTCGATCACCGGGCCGGCCGGGCGGCCCGCCGGGCGCGCAGCACCTTGGCTCGGCTCATACCCATCCCGCCGGCCCAAGATGCTGCGCAGCCGCAGCACCAAAAATGCGGCGATCATGCCAAACAGCACGAGGTCAATCGGGAAACCACCTGCACCCATCGCGACCACTCCTATTCCAGCACAGATTGGGATGCGGCCAAGCTAGCACAACACACGTAAAGACCGTCTGAACGGCGCAGCGGCATTTGCCCGGCGTCCCACGGTCAGCTACGGGACACCCGATGATCCTCCTGCGCCATGGGCAAAGCGAATTTAACCTCCACTTCACCGCCACCCGCAAGGACCCCGGCCTGATCGACCCGGCGCTGACCGCGCTCGGCCACGAACAAGCCGAACAGGCTGCGGCGGCGCTGGCCGAGGCGGGCATCCGCCACATCGTCGCCTCCCCCTACACCCGCGCGTTGCAGACGGCGGCGCCGCTGGCCCGGCGCCTCGGATTGGCGGTGCTGGTCAACGTCGCCGTGCGGGAGCGCTTCGCCTTCACGTGCGACGTCGGCAGCAAGGTGGCGGACCTGCGGCAAAGCTGGCCCCAACACGATTTCTCCGCGCTCGACGACGTCTGGTGGCCCGCGCAAAACGAGCCGGCCGAACATGTGATCGCCCGCGCCAACCAATTCCGCACCGAGATGGCGGCCCACCCCGATTGGCAGCGCACGCTGGTGGTAAGCCACTGGGGCTTCATCCTGGCGCTCACCGGCCGCAGCGTCGAGAACGGCGCCTGGCTGCGCTACGACCCCCGCACGGCCGCCCCGGCGGACATTGTTTGGAAGCACTAACCAGCCGTGCTACCGCCCGCCCGAGACCCGCCTCCAGGAGCCGCCCGCCATGTCCGAAATCACGCCCGCGCCGCAAGGGACCCCTGCCGGCACCGCCAACGGCGCGCCGCCCGCACCGCCACTCACCGTCAACATCCAGTTCGTGAAGGACTTGTCGTTCGAAGTGCCGGGTGCGCCGGAGATCTTCACCAGCCTGCGGGCGCAACCGAACGTACAGATCAACCTCGACGTCCAGGCGCGCCGGCTGGAGGAGGGCAGCACGTTCGAAGTGGTGCTGGTGGTCAAGGCCGAGGCAACCGAACCTAAGGACGAGGGCGCCCGGGTCGTGTTCATCGCCGAGCTGTCCTACGCCGGCGTGTTCACCTTGAACGGCGTGCCCGATAACGCCGTCGAGCCGGTGCTGCTCATCGAGTGCCCGCGCCTGCTGTTCCCCTACGCCCGCAACATCCTGGCCGACGTCACGCGCGATGGCGGCTTCCCGCCGGTCTTGTTGCAGCCGATCGACTTCGTGTCGCTGTGGCAGGCGAGGAAGCAAACGGCGAGCCCGATCGCCAACGCCTAACCCGTCTCTTAGTGAATCTCCCCCGAGCGCTGCATCGCTTGGCGCAGTTTGGCCGGGGTGAACGCCGGGTCGGCACAGGCGTCAAGGATGACGCGCTCCCGCCGCGCCACCAAGTCTATCGCGGCCGGCAGCCGCTTGACCGCGTCGGCCGGAATCACCACTGCGCCATGCGCGTCGGCATGTACCACGTCGTCATGGGCGCAGTTCATGCCGAACACGTTCACCGGCTGGCCAAACCCGGCCATGTGAACATGCGCATGGCTCGGCCCGACCTTGCCGGCCACGATCTGGAAGCCCGGCGCCAGCATCGCCGTGTCGCGGAACGAGCCGTTGGTCACGCAGCCGAGCGCGCCTAGCGCCTTGTGCACCGTGGAATGCACCTCGCCCCACCAGGCGCCGTAGCCCGGCTCATCGTCCAAATCCTGCAACACCACCACAGTGGGCATCATGGCGGCGCCGACGTAGTCGTACCAATCCAGCCGGTCGGCAGCCTTGGCGCGGGGCGCTTCCTTGGCGCGGATAAATCCCACCCGTGCCAGCCCCACGATCGGCTTGCCCTCCGGCACCGCGGCGACCATGGCGCCGGTAGTGAACCCGATGGCCCGGCGCTCGGGCGCGATCAGTTCCAGGCCGTTGCAGATAGTCGGCGTGTCCCACACCGCCAGCGCCTCCAGGTCTTCGCCTGTGAATGGGTGCGCCATGTTCCCCCCCTTGGCTGTCCCGGCGCAGCATCCTCCGCCGGCCGCTAGGAGACAAGCACGGTAGCAACGCAGGTCAGAGTGTGGCCTCGCCGGGATGCTGCCCGGCACGCTGCGGCAGCACGGCGATGAACAGCACGATGGCCACCAGCAGCACCGCGGAGGCGAGCGGGCGGCTGAACGCCAGCCCACCTTGTGCCAGGGGCTTGTCCAGGAAGTCCCCCACCGTGGCGCCCAACGGCCGCGTGAGGATGAAGGCCGCCCAGAACAGCAGCACGTGCGACACGCTGGTTCGGAAGTAGAGCACCGCCAGCACCCCCAGCGCCGCGCCGAACACCAAGGCGCCCCCGCCGTAGCCAAGCCCGCTATCGGCCAGCCAATCCCCCAGCGCCGTGCCCAACGTTTGCGAAAACGTGATCGTCAGCCAATAGAACGCCTCCGCCCTCGGCGTGCGCACCGTGGCCACCGAGACCGTTCCCTCCAACGCATACCAGCCGCCCAGCGACAGCAGCACGCAGGAGACCAATAGCAGCGAACCTCCAAGATAGCCGATGCCGAGCGAGCGGTCGGCGAAATCGGCCATGGTGGTGCCGAACGTGGTGGAAGCGACGATGGCGGCCCAATACAGCCAAGGCACGAAGCGCCGCACCCGCATCTGCACCGCCACCAGCACGATCAGCGCGGGCAGGAACAGCGCCGTGCCCACAAGATAGCCCCAGTCGAGCGTCATGGTCACGGTATCGCCGCCGGTCTCGCCGAGCGTGGTGGCGGCGATCTTGATGAGCCAGAACACAAGGGTCACTTCCGGAACCTTGCTCAATGCTCCGGCCTCAACCTGCGTAGTCCTCATCGCGGCACCCTCCTTGGCTGGCACAGCAGCATGGCGCAGCGCCTGCTGAACACCAATTGTGGTTCGGTAAGCTTCAAGCCATCGCTCCCCAATCTCAAAGGACGGTCCGCATGACCCACCCCGCCCTCGCCCCCGGCCGCGCCGCCGTCATCACCGGCGCAGCCAGCGGCATCGGCCTGGCCGCCGCCCAGCGCTTCGCCGGCCTCGGCCTCGCCCTCTGCCTCGCCGACATCGACGCCAGCGCACTCGAACGCGAGGCCGCCGCCCTGGCCGCGACCGGCGCCGCCGTGCTCGCCATCCCAACCGACGTGAGCCAAGCCGCCGAGTTGGCCGCGCTGCGGGACCAGGCGCTGCACCGCTTCGGCAGCATCGCCGTGCTGATGAACAACGCCGGGCGCGAGGGCCCCGGCGCGATCTCGGCTGGCCCAGACCGCTGGCGCGCCATCCTGGAGACCAATCTCTGGGGCGTCATCAACGGCGTGCAGGCCTTCCTGCCGGGCTTGCTGGCAGCGGGGCAGCCGGCCGCCATCATCAACACCGGGTCCAAGCAAGGCATCACCACCCCGCCCGGCAACACCGCCTACAACGTCAGCAAGGCCGGCATCAAAGTCCTCACCGAGGCGCTGGCGCACGACCTGCTCGGTACGGCGGTGAGCGCGCACCTGTTCATCCCCGGCTTCACCTTCACCGGCCTCACCCGCGCGCGCACCAGCACCCAACCGCCCGGCGCCTGGACGGCGGAACAAGCGGTGGATTTCATGCTGGCCGGGCTCGACGCCGGCGATTTCTACATCCTCTGCCCCGACAACGACACCACGCGGGCGATGGACGAAAAGCGCATCCGCTGGGCCGCCGAGGACATCATCCAGAACCGCCCCGCCCTCTCCCGCTGGCACCCGGACTATGCCGACGCATTCCGCCGCACCATGGAAGAATAGATGGCCCGCGTTGTCACCCGCTCTGGCGCGCTGCGCCTGCTGCTGCCGTTCGTGCTGCGCTACCGGCTGCAGGCGGCTGGCGCCATTGCGGCCCTGGTAGCCGCTGCCGCCCTCGTGCTGGTGCTGGGCCAAGGCGTGCGCCACCTGATCGACGGCGGCTTCGCCAGCCACAGCCCGGCGCGGCTGAACGCCACCGCCTTGGCCGTGGCCGGCGTGGTGGCGCTGCTCGCGGTGGCCACCAGCGCCCGGTTCACTCTCATCACCTGGCTCGGCGAGCGCATCGGCGCCGACCTGCGCCAAGCCGTATTCAGCCGGGTGATCGCGCTCTCCCCCGCCTGGTTCGAGACCGCCCGCACCGGCGACGTGCTCTCCCGCCTGCAGGCCGACACCGCCGTGTTGCAGGCCCTCACCGGCTCGGCGCTATCGCAATGGTTGCGCTCCAGCCTGCTGCTGTTCGGCGCCTTCACCATGCTGGTGATCACCTCGCCGCTGCTCTCCGCTTTGGTGGCCGCCGTGGTGCCGCTGGTGGTGATCCCCCTGGTGGTGTTCTCCCGCCGCGAGCGCCGCCTCTCCCGCGTGGCGCAGGACCGCATCGCCGACTTGGGCGCGCTGGCCGAAGAGACCCTAAACGCGCTGCGCACCGTGCAAGCCTTCACCGGCGAGCCCTTTGCCCGGGCCCGCTTTTCCGCCGCCACTGAGGGCTCGGTCGCCGCCGCCCTGGCCCGCATCCGCTCCCGCGCCGCGGTGATTTTCGTCGTCATCCTGCTCGGCTGCGGCGCCATTACGCTGGCTTTGTGGGTGGGCGGCCAGCAAGTTCTCGCCGGCCGGCTGAGCGGCGGGGCGTTGTCCGCCTTCGTGTTCTACGCCGTGATCGTCGCCACCTCCGGCGCCGGGCTCAGCGAGCTGTGGGGCGAGCTGCAACGCGCCGCCGGTGCCGCCGACCGCATCGCCGAGCTATTGGACGAGCAGCCCGCCATCGCCGCCCCGCCCAACCCCCGCCCCTTGCCGGTGCCCCCGCGCGGCCGGGTGGCGTTCGAGAATGTCGTGTTCCACTATCCCGCCCGTCCCACGGCGGCGGCGCTGCACGGCCTGTACCTGGCCATCGAGCCCGGCGAGACGGTGGCGCTAGTCGGCCCCTCCGGCGCCGGCAAGACCACGGTGCTGCAACTCCTGCTGCGCTTCTACGACCCTCAATCCGGCGCCGTCCGCCTCGACGGGATCGACCTGCGCGACGCCGACCCGGCCGCGGTCCGCGCGCGCCTGGGCCTAGTCCCGCAAGACCCGGTGGTGTTCGGCGCCGACGCCTGGACCAACATCCGTTTCGGCCGCCCGGGTGCCACCGACGCCGAGGTCCGCGCCGCCGCCCGCGCCGCCCATTGCGACTTCCTGGACGCCTTGCCCGAGGGTTGGAACACATTCTTGGGCGAGAAGGGCGTTCGCCTATCCGGCGGCCAGCGCCAGCGGATTGCGATTGCCCGCGCCATCCTGCGCGACCCGGCGGTGCTGCTGCTGGACGAGGCCACCAGCGCCCTGGACGCCGAAAGCGAGGCCGCTGTGCAGCGCGCCTTGGCGGCGCTGTCAGCGGGGCGGACCACGCTGGTGATCGCCCACCGCCTGGCCACCGTGCGGCGGGCGGACCGGATCGTGGTGATGGAGGCCGGCCGGGTGGTGGCGAGCGGGACGCATGAGGCGCTGGTGCGGGGTGGGGGGTTGTACGCCCGGCTGGCGGCGTTGCAGTTTGGGGAGGCGGCTTAGTGCCCCTCTCGCACAACGGTCATTGAGTGGCTACAGAGATTTGCGCACGCAGAGAACAGAACATGGTAAACACGTCTTTTGATGAAAACGATCGCGGGACCACCAGAGCTCCTGCTCGCATTGAGTACTTGCGTGTTGAAAATTACCGCGCACTTAAAACTCTCGAGTTAAAGAAGCTAACCCCATTGACAACACTGCTTGGTCCTAACGGGAGTGGCAAATCTACGATTTTCGACGTATTTGCTTTCCTCTCAGAGTGTTTCGATACGGGCCTGAGAAGGGCGTGGGAAAAACGCGGTCGCGCTCGGGAACTTCGCACACGTGGGTCAACCGGCCCAGTCACAATAGAGATCAAGTACAGAGAGGTAGGCTACCCTATTATCACCTATCATCTTGCAGTCGACGAGCGCAGAGGGAGTCCCATTGTTGTCGAGGAGTGGATGAGATGGAAACGCGGCAGCTTCGGCCAACCATTTAGGTTTTTGGACTTTAAAGAGGGACAGGGCCGCGCCGTAAGCGGCGAGCGACCTGACCGCGAGGATACTAGGAGTGATACAAAGCTAAGCACGCCGGATTTAATTGCCGTTAATGCACTCGGACAGTTTGCGGAACATCCTCGTGTGACGGCACTCCGGCGGTTTATCACGGGTTGGTATGTCTCCTACTTGTCTGTCGCCGATACGCGTGGACAACCAGAGTCCGGCCCGGAGGAGCGGCTTTCTCGCACTGGAGACAATCTTGCTAACGTCATTCAATTTCTAAGCGAACGGCATCCAGAGCGGCTCGAGAAAATCTTTCAAGTACTGAGACAACGCGTTCCTCAAGTAGAGCGCGTCTTAGCTGAAATTATGCCTGATGGCCGGCTACTACTGTCAATTAAAGATGCTCCATTTGATAATCCTATTCTAGCACGCTTTGCGTCTGATGGCACGTTGAAAATGTTGGCTTATTTAGTACTCCTATATGATCCGGCTCCTGCCCCGTTCATCGGTTTGGAGGAGCCGGAAAATTTCCTACATCCACGGTTGCTGCAAGAGCTAGCTGAGGAGGCCAAAAGGGCTGCATCTAGCAGCCAGCTTTTGGTAACAACGCACTCTCCTTTTTTTATAAACGCCCTCCAAGCAGATGAGGTGCGAATCTTGTATAGAGATCAGTCTGGTTATACTCAGGCTGTTCGCGCGTCCGAAGTGCGGGGTATTCCCGAATTTATGGCAGCGGGCGCCTCGCTTGGTCATCTCTGGCTTGAAGGCCGTTTTGGGGTTGGAGATCCTTTGGTGAGACACGGTCGCCCCTCATCGGCTGCTTTCAATCGCACATGAAGACAGACCATATAGAATTTTTAGTTGAAGAGCCATCAATGGAGGCATTTCTACGTTCTTTTATGCCATCCCTACTGAGGCACATAAGCTTTGAGGTATATTCATATCAAGGTAAATTAGACCTGTTAGGCCGATTAGAAGAGCGCCTAATGGGCTACTCGAGGTGGCTCCCTGATCGTTGGCGTATCGTGGTTCTTTTAGATCGAGACGATGACGATTGTCTAAAGTTAAAGGCCTGCCTTGAGGCTTTAGCGGAGAAAGTGAGACTTACGACACGGCGGTCTGGTGGAGAGGCCTGGAGAATCATTTTCCGAATTGCGATTGAAGAACTTGAAAGTTGGTATTTTGGTGACTGGGAGGCGGTGCGTCTTGCTTACCCTGGAGTGAGTAAAGATGTCACGAAGAAGGCTGCTTATCGGCGTTCCGACGAAATACTCGGTGGCACATGGGAAGCATTTGAACGAGAGGCGCAGAAAGCGGGTTACTTCACAAGCGGACTACGGAAAATTGAAGCTGCTAGAGCCATTGGTCAACATTTTGATTTCAACCGATGCTCGTCGCGGAGCTTTGGGTGCATGGCGAGGTCACTGCTTGAAGTCGCATCCTAGCTATGTTGTGTCGCTTTAGAGTAATAACCCGCATCTTGATGCGAGCGGCACCGCTGCCAACACTCATCAAAGTGCATCTTGTACGATAGCAGTTTCTCAACTCACGTAACGAACAATGTCGCATTCTTTAAAAGAGGCGATTGGAATCGTCTCGGTTGCAAGCCATCGGTCACACCCCCCCGGCCGGACCCAGGCTGCGTAAGCCATGTGCGGGCGCTGGCCAGCGCATCCCGAGCAGCCGGCGCGACAATCAAGCGCCGCGGCATCGCTGTCCACTACAAGGTCGGTATCCGACCTATGCACGGCGGAGGCGGCGCGTTCTCGTCCAAGTCAGGCCGGTAGAGCCATTCCTCAACCTCCGGCCACTCAGTCCCCAACCCGGCCTCGATATCGGCCCTGGCCTGGGCAACAAGGTCTGCTTCGCGACTGATGCGCGCGTCGCGCCCTGCCTCCGGCTCGCTTGAGGCCGACGTCCCCGCAATAGTTTGTCGTTCCAAGATGGTCATACAAGGAGAATAGGGCGGTCGGCCCAACAGTCCAAGAGGGTTGCCATTCAGGACACCAAAGAGGTTTGTCGTTCCAGGATGGTCATGCAAGTAAGGAGAACAGGCGCCCAACCCGCCAACGGTCGGTCAAGCACTCGCCGGAACACATCGGACAAGGCCCCAACCCGCCTCCCCTGCCGGCCGAATGCCATTCCCCTTGAAACTGTCCCCTTCATTCCGCCATCGTCCCACCCATGGACGCCGCCACCCCTTTCGACCCCGACGCCATGCTCGCCGAAGCCGCCACCCGCACCTTGCGGGCGATTCGCGTGGTCTCGTGCATGATGGAGATCGAGCAGAAGTTGGCCTTGGCCGCGTCCGCCTGGCTGCCCGAAACCGACCGCACACCCGCCTCCCTCGCCGAGGCCGCCGAAGTCGGCCAAGCCATCGATGACACCACCGCCGCCATGGCCCAAGCCACGCCCCACGTCAAAGGCTTGTCCCGCGCGCTTGACGGGCTGACCCGCTCGATGCGCCGCCTCATAGCCCTCCACCAGCGCGTGCAAGCCGGCTGGCCCCGCCCCCGCGCCGCCGACGACCGCCCCGCCATGCTCCGCCGCCAGGTCGCCCGCGGCGTCACCACCATGATCCGCCACGCCGCCCCAGGGGAGGAAAACGCCGAGGCCGCCGAACGCCTGTTCGACGATCTCTACGAGCGCCTCGACGACCCCGCTTGGGCCGACGACCTGCAATCCCTGCCCGTCGAGGAGGTCGTCCGCCGCATCTGCCGCGACCTCGGCCTGGTCGCCGCCGCCCTCCCAAGGCTCGCCGCCCAACCGCCTTACGCCGCCCCCGCGCCCGCCCGTCCCGCCAGAGAATCGGGGTAAGCGTAAGCCATCCGAGGCCCACCACTTTACCCGCAATTAACCAAGCCGCGGCACTCTACCGCCTGCAATCAGGCGTGAAGAATGTCAGCCCTCATCGCAGACTTGGCCACCTCCTCCGGGCTCAGCCAAAAAGACCGGTTCCTGGCGTTCGCCTTCGCCGCGTCCGACCTGCTGGTCGAGACGGCGCTGGACGGTACCATCGGCTTCGCCGCCGGCGCCTTCCAAGCGCGGCTCGGCCAGCCGTCGGAAGGCTTCAGCGGCCGCCATCTCCGCCACCTGTTCGCCCCGGCCGACCAACCGAGCATCGAGCTCGCCCTCTCCACCATCGGCCTGCGCGGCCGACTAGCGCCCCTGGTGCTCCGCCTGGCGGACCGCGCGGCCACGCCCATGATTGTGTCCGGCTTGGCAATGCCGCACGCACCGGGCCGGCTCTGCTTCACGCTAGGCCGCCTGCCCTCGCTGCTAGAACGCCAGGCGCATCCGGCCAAGCCCGCCAGCGTCATCCAGGCCGCCGAAGCGCGCCTGCGCGGCAACGAGGGCGGCGCCCTCGGCCTGGTGGACTTGCAGCATTGGCCGCACGCCTGCCAAGCCCTCCCCACCGAAGCGCAGCAGGCCTTGCACACCGAGATCACCGAGGTGCTATGCCGCCTGGCCGGCCCCGGCAGCATCGCCGGCGAATTGGCCGCCGGCCGCTTCGGCGTGGTGGCAAACCAGCCGCCCAACCTCGCCGCAATCGCAGCCGAACTCGAGGCATTGCTGCGCACGCACCCGGCGACGTCCGGCACGCAAGTGCAAAGCATCGAGTTGGGGCTGGACCGCGAACAGCTCACCGGGGCGCAGGCCGCCCGCGCCTTGCGCTTCGCCCTCGCTCGCTTCGCCGATAGCGGCGCCCGCGCCACCCAGGACGCCGGCTTCCGCGACGGCCTGGCCGAGTTCGTCGCCAGCGCGCAGGTGCGGGCGCGCACCGTGCGCAACGCCATCCTGGAGCGCCGCTTCAATCTCGCCTTCCAACCCGTGGTGCACCTGATGAGCCAGGGCGTGCATCACTACGAAGCCTTGCTGCGGCCGATCTTCACGCCCGGCCATGCCATCCAAAGCACGCAGGATTTCGTCACCTTCGCCGAGGCCGTCGGCCTGTCCGAAGACCTGGATTGGGCGGTCATGCAGCAGGCGGTGGCAACCATCGCCGATGCACCAGGCATCTCCGCAGCGGTGAACGTGTCTGGGCTTTCGATGCAAAGCCCCAGCTTTCGGGACCGCATGCTTGGCCTGCTCGGCAACCGCAACACCGCCGGCCGCATCCTGGTCGAGCTCACCGAAACCGCCGACATCGAGGACGTGGAGAACGCCAAATGCAGCATCAAGCAGCTCCGCGCCATGGAGGTGCCGGTCTGTATCGACGATTTCGGCGCCGGCTCGGCGGCGTTCCGCTACCTCAAGGAGTTCCGGGTCGATTACGTGAAGCTCGACGGCGCCTACGTCCGCGGCGCGCTGCAGAATGCGCGCGAGCATGGCTTCCTGCTCACCATGGTGGAGCTGGCCAACTTCGTCGGCGCCAAGGTCATCGCAGAGACGGTCGAGACCGAGGACGAGGCCAAGATGATGCGCGAGCTCGGGGTGGAATACGGCCAAGGCTGGTTCTTCGGCCGCCCAGGCCAGCTCCCTGGTATCCCAAGCTAGTGAGACCCGCCCAGCAGCGGCGCCACCACCTCGATCACCCCAGTGATCAGGATTTGCACCCCAATGCAAAGCTGGAAGAACGCCGACAGCCGGGTCACGGCACGGCCAGCCACCTGTCCAAGCAGGCGGGAGAGTTCATCGGTCGCGCTATACAGCAGCCAAACCAGCCCCGCCACCGCGATGGCCGCCACGGACATACCGATGAAGAACGGGAACAGCGCGAGTCCGCTGGTCGGGTGCGCCGCCCCCAGCGCAACGGCCACCGCAATCGTGCCCGGCCCAGTGGTGAACGGCAAAGTGAGCGGGAAGAACGCCACGTCATCCAGCCCGGCGGCAGCTTCCGCCTGGTCCTGCTTGCGGGTTTCGCGCCGCTCGGGCGCGTTCAGCGACTCCCAGGCATACAGCGCCACCACCGTGCCGCCGGCGCATCGCAGTGCTGGCAGGCCGATGCCGAAGAAAGCCAACACGTAGGAGCCCGCCCACAGCGCCACCAGCATGATTGCCGCGGCATAGCAGCCGATCAGCCGGGCCAGCCGCACCCGGCCGGCATGGTCGCGGTCCGCCGTGCGATTGCGGAAGATGAACGCGCCGCTGATCGGGTTGACGATGGAGAACAACGCTGGGAAGCCAAGCAGAAAGGCGTGCAGGGTGGCGTTCACCCAGTCAGGCCGGCAGCATCAGCATTGCGCGGCGTGTCGTTCCAGGTCCTCCAGCGAGCAATGCGCCAGCGCGCCGGCATGGGTCGCCTCCAGCATGACCATGGGGGCACAGCCAGCCTCCAGCGCCTCCTGCCAGCGTGGCGCGCACAGGCACCAGCGGTCGCCGGGTTGCAGCCCCGCGAAGCCATAGTCCGGGCGCGGGGTGGAGAGATCGTTGCCGCGCTCCGCACTGAAGCGGAGGAATTCCGCCGTCACCACCGCGCATACCGTGTGGCTGCCCACATCCTGCGGCCCGGTGTTGCAGCAGCCATCCCGGAAAAACCCGGTCAGCGGCTCGGTGGAGCAGCGTTGCAGCACCCCGCCCAGCACGTTGCGACCAGGCGGGCGCTCCGGCCGGCCGGAAAAGCCTCCCGTTTGATCAAGCGGCACGATGCGTAGGCTCCAAGGTTGGAAGGAAGACCGTCAGCAAGCCAATCGCCGGCAGGAACGAGCAAAACTTGAACACGGTTGCCACCCCGACCGCATCGGCCAATTGCCCCAGCACCGCAGCACCCACGCCCGCCACCCCGAATGCAAAGCCGAAGAACATCCCCGACACCGCGCCGATCCGCCCCGGCATCAACTCCTGGGCGAACACCAGAATAGCCGAGAACGCCGAGGCCAAAATCAGCCCGATCACGACCGTCAGCACCACCGTCCAGAACAGGGTCATGTACGGCAGCGCCAGAGTAAACGGCAGCACACCCAGGATCGACATCCAGATCACGTATTTGCGCCCGATCCGGTCGCCGATCGGCCCGCCGGCCAGCGTTCCGGCCGCAAAAGCGCCGAGATAGACGAACAGGTAGACCTGGGCGGACTGCACCGACAGGTGGAAACGGTCGATCAGATAGAACGTGTAATAGCTGCTGAGGCTCGCGGTGTAGACGTATTTGGAGAACATCAGTACCAGCAGGATTGCCACCGAAACTGCGACCCGGCGCGGTGGCAGATTGTGCTGCGCCACCACTCGGCGCGCCGCCCGGCCGCGCCCCACGATGCGCGCCGCATACCAGCGCCCCACCCCCGACAACACCACCATGCCGAGCAGTGCCAAAATCGCGAACAGCGCTACGCTGCCCTGCCCATGCGGCACCACCACGAAAGCGGCCAGCAACGGCCCGATCGCCTGCCCGCCATTGCCGCCCACCTGGAACACGGATTGAGCGAACCCATGCCGCCCGCCGGACGCCATCCGCGCCACCCGGGAGGACTCGGGATGGAACACCGACGAGCCGACTCCAACCATGGCCGCCGCCGCCAGCAGCAACGGAAAATTCGAGGCTTGAGACAGCATCAACAGCCCGACGAAGGTAAACCCCATGCCGACCGGCAGCGAGAACGGCAGCGGCTTGCGGTCGGTATACAGCCCCACCACCGGCTGCAACAGCGACGCCGTGATTTGGAAGGTCAGCGTGAGCAGGCCGATCTGGCCGAAGCTCAAGTCGAACTTGGCCTTCAGCAACGGGTAGATCGACGGCAAGAGCGACTGCATCAGATCGTTGAGCAGGTGCGAGAAGCTGATCGCCAGCAGGATCGCCAGCACCGTTCCCTCGAACGGCACCGCCGCCCGCACTCCCGTTCGTACCGCCTGCCCGCTCATGCCGCGACCGTAAGCCAGACCATTGTCACCACCGTCACAGTCCCTTCCTCACGTACCCACCCGCCGGCTCGCAAGCAGCTCGCAAGCGCCGATCCGCCAGCCGCCATTCGGCTGCCGCTGCATGGTATACCGTGCGGTGTATGCCAAACCGTCCGGGCCGATCAGCTCGACCGATTGGACGACCTCCCCGGCCGCATCGCTCAACGTCCCGAATTCGACCGTGCGGGGGCGGTAAACCGGGCGGTATTGCTGCTGCACCATCGCCATGAAGCGAGCGGCGCTGCCGAACATGGTCTGCAACTCGGGGGTGGCATAGCTGAAGGCAGCGCCCGAGTCATCGTGGCGGAACGCATCAAGCTGTTTGCCGATCACGCCCTGAATAGCCGCTTGATCAGCGGCGGAGACTTCCGCCTGTGCGGCGCTGCCGTAGATCAGGGCCAAAATCGCCGCAACCCGTACGCTCAGCTTGATGGCACGCATACGGAACACCCATGCGGTTTCAGAACCGAAAGCGAAGTATGGCATGGCAGCGCTGCAATCCAAGCCCGAGGTTTTGCATAGCACATGCCTGCATGCTTGCCGCCGATGTTGCACCGCACCATACTCGGTTGATGAAAATTCCCGGCCTCACGCCCATCCGCATTCCGCTGGCAGAACTCGCGCGCCGTCGTCCGGCGTGGGCTGCGCCGGTCAGTGCGCCGAGTTCTGGGAATGGCCGGCTTGCTATGGTCGACCAGTTTGGCGCCAACCCAGGCGGCCTTCGGTTGCTGCGCTATGTCCCGCCCGGTCTACCCCCCGGGGCGCCCCTGGTGGTCGTGCTGCATGGCTGCACGCAGCGGGCCGGCGGATTCGATCTTGGAACCGGCTGGTCCCAGCTTGCCGAGCAGCACCGGTTTGCCGTGCTGCTGCCGGAGCAGCAGGCCAGCAACAATCGCAACCTGTGCTTCAACTGGTTCGAGGCCGGCGACATCACCCGCGGCAGCGGCGAAGTGGCGTCCATCCGTGCTATGGTCGCCGCAACCGTGGCCGAGCTCCGCTGCGACCCGGCGCGCGTGTTCGTCACCGGGCTGTCCGCCGGCGGCGCCATGACCTGCGCCCTACTTGCCACCTATCCGGACGTATTTGCCGCCGGCGCTATCATTGCCGGCCTGCCGTATCGCGCCGCACTCAACACGGCCGAGGCGTTCGGGGCCATGTATCACTGCCCCAACCTGCCCGCTACGGACTGGGGAGCGCGCGTGCGCGACGCCAGCCCGACTCCGCAGCGCAAGCCCATCGTGTCGATCTGGCAAGGCGAGGCGGACGCAACAGTGCTGCCCAGTGCGGCGATCCAGTTGGCCAAGCAGTGGTGCGACGTCCACGGCCTGGGCGAGGATGACAGCACGGCCGGCACGGTGGACGGCACCCTGCACCGCGCCTGGCGGGATGGCGGCGGCGTCACGCGAGTGGAGCTTTACAGCGTGCCTGGGCTTGGCCACGGCGCCCCGATCACGCCCGGCGCAAAGGGGGACCACGGGGTTGGCCGCGCCATGCCTTATGTGCTGGAGGCGCCGGTCTCCTCCACTTGGCACATCGCCAGAGCTTGGGGACTGGTGCCGGACGAGGCCGCGGCGGTGCGGCAGGCCACGCCGGTGCGGCCAGCAGAGTCGCCTCTGGAAGCGTTTCGGCAGGCGTTCAAGTTCTAACCAAGCGAGCCGGCGCTGGCCGCTGCCGAGGATTGCAGTCTCATAGTGACTACAAGCCATCACCCTGCTAAGCTGAATGATCCTGCGGGTATCAGGACAGTTTGTCATGCCACGGCCAGCTAAGCTGTCTGCAAAGCAATGGGCGGTTCCCCATTTGGGGGTCAGGCCAACAGTTTTTCTCGCCCCTTCGCCGTCTGCTGTGACTGCGCCGTTCGCAGGCAGGTGCTGACCATTTCGCTGACGGTGCCGGCAATTGCGTCCGCTCCCATGGCTTCGCGGAGCCGGCCCTCTTGGAAGGTGGCCTTGCTCACCGGCCACAACCCGACGACGAACGTCGCGCTGGCGAGTCGCTGGCGCAGACGGCGCAACAGGAAACGCAGGTGGGTCGGGCTGCCGCTGACATCCACATAGCAAAGGCAAACCATGGCCGTTTCCGCCGGGTCGATGGTCGCAAGGCGGCTGCGTGATAGCGCCTCGTGCGGGCTCGTCCGGGCGCCCAGCCCGTGCTTAGCCAGGACTTGCGCCACAATCGCCGCCGCGGCGGCATCGAACGGTCCGCGGCCCGCGACGCAAAGCACTGGCGAGGCCGTCGCCCATACCGGGTTGGCAGCAGACGGGTCGAAGTCGGGCGCAGCGATGGGCTGGCGCGCTAGATCGGCCTCTTTGCCAGGTGGCGCCACCGGTGCAACGGGCTTGGACTCGGCGTCAGTCTCGATATCGTCGTATTCGGCCAGATCCGTGATCAGGTCGAGCACTGTTTTCGCCACCGCGGCAACCCGGGTTTGCGGCAGCACGCCGCGTTCGACGTCGATGGCCGCAAGACGCAGGCCGGGCAGTATCACCGAGTCGTAGTAGGACGAGAGTGGCAGGTCCCGCAGCATGGGTTCGGCCTGGGCCAGCGCCTCGTCGGAGTCGCCGGCCAGGATACGCTGGTAAAAGCTCTCCACCGGAGACAGTGCCGGGCGGTCCCCCAGCAACACATCAAGGAACTCCAGCCGGGGCACATGGCGGCCCAGCACTACCAGGCACAAGGTAAGCGGAGTGGAGAGAATCAATCCGATCGGGCCCCAGAGCCAAGACCAGAACACCGCCGCCACCACCACCGAGACTGGCGAAAGCCCGGTGCTGTGTCCATACATGAACGGCTCGATCACCTGGCCGACCAGTAACTCCACCACCAGATAGAGCATAATGGTCCAGGCTGCCATGCTCCAACCCGGGTCGACGGCGGCGGCCAGGGCGATCGGAAGCACGGCCGAGAGCCAGGAGCCGACATAGGGCACAAAGCGCAGCAACGCACCCAGCACGCCCCAAAGCACCGGGCTGGGCACGCCAATGGCGAGCAGCCCGATGCAGACCACGCAGCCGAACCCGGCGTTGATGCCGAGTTGAGTGAGGAAATACCGGCTCAGCCGCCGCCCTGCATCGTCCAGTGCCACCGTCGTGCGGTGCAGATCGCTTGAGCCGCAGAGCCGTATCAGCCGGTCCCGCAAGTCCTCCTGCTGTAAAAGGACGAAGATGGCGACGACGAAGACGATCCCGCCCGTGGCCACCGGCGCGAGGATGGGAGAGAGGACCTCCTGCGCAATTTGCAGCGGCGAAGGTGGTGGCGGCTGCACTTGCACGGTGACGGGCTTGTTGCCCGGCGCTGGGCGGCTGGCCGAACTGGTCGCGTGCTGCAGGTGACCGCCTAGGCGGTCGATCAACTCCGTCAACCGCCCGACCGTCAGGCTCTGCACGGTGGTCAGCTTGGTTTCAACCGTGGCCTCGTATTGCGGCAGGTCGCTGGCGAGATTGGCGACCTGCGAACCGATCAACCCAGCGAGCGCCAAGACCACGCCCAGCGACAGAACCACCGATAACAACACGGCGGCAACCCTAGGCAGCCTGATGCGGCGCAGGAGGCCAACCAGCGGCGCCAGCAAGAAAGATAGCAGCACCGCCAAGGTGATTGGCAACATAACGGCGCGGGCGAAGTATAACCCGGTCACGACGACGACGAATACGGCAAGCATCAGAAGCTCGGACACCCCCGGTAGAGCCACGGGCTGGACCGAGGCGGCCTTAGGTGGTTCTGGCGGCGACTCCGGCATTTGCGTCCGCTCTAACTTTCGGGGCAGCAACGTTGGTTTGCCGGTCTGGTTTCGCGTCCACCCAGCCGCCGCGTGCTCATGCCCGGTCGAGGCGTCGGCAAATCCGCACTGGGCCGTGCGAACGCCGGCGCCGGCAACATGGGGCGAACGTCAGAACGAGCGCGTCACGCCGCCTTGCGGCCGCGCCTGGTCGGGACGGGGGGTGTTTCGACTTCAATGGCCGGCTTGCGTCCCAAACCGATCTTCTTGGCGAGTTCGGAGCGATGCTCAGCATATCTTGGCGCCACCATCGGGTAATCGTGCGGCAAGTTCCAACGCTCGCGATACTGCTCAGGCGTCATGCCATAGGATGTCTGCAGGTGCCGCTTCAGCATCTTGAGTTTTTTACCATCTTCCAGACAGATAATATACTCAGGAAACACCGACTTTCTGATCGGCACCGCCGGTTGCAGCCGTTCTGGTTCAATCTGTTCCGTGCCTGCTGCCATTAAGGTGGAGAAGACCTGCTGGATTAATTCGGGTAAGGCATCCCGCGATACGGCGTTATTCGATACATGCGCCGATACAATTTGCGCGGTCAGCCCTAACACCGCTTGCACTGAACTGCCCTCTGCCATGGTGAAACCCACTCCGAGCACCGCTCCATTGCGGTCATCAGAATTAATTGGCACTTCTACATAGGTTTCTCAAGAGGAGTTTTCTACGCTTGGCCGTCGGCCTAATTGAGCCGGAAATGCTGGCGATGTCTGCAGCCGGGCGGCAAAGCATCCGCCTGACCGCAATTTCCACCGAACCGGCTGCCAGGCCCCGCCAACGCTAGTCAGCCAGCCCTATCTTGTATTAACGCAATTTTACAACTCGCAGCCATGCTATCGTTCCTAATAGTTGCGCTCGAACCCACCTCCGGATGGTCGAGCTGGAAAAGGCGGCCCGCGCAAGCCCGCTTCAATGCAAACTATACTCACTTACTTGGCGAAATTTGCCCGGCTGTATCGATCGGGCCGAGCCCACCCGCACAGAGTGGAGCTTACCGTCCAGCTCGCGTTGCCAGAACGCCAGGAAACGCCGAAGCATGGGATAGTCCGGCGCCAAGTCCAACTCCTGCCATATGTAACTCTGTAGCACGGCGGGATGATCCGGCAGGTGATACAAAATCTCCGCGGTGGTCAGCCGGCAGCCGTCCAGTTGTCTCGCAAGCTTCATACGCGCGCTCTCCAGGCAGCAAGGGGAGGATCGGGTCGCATGGAACGCTTCAGACGCTCCGCCGCGACCGCAGCCATGATGTGTGGCAGCAGAGTGGGCGCAATAAAAAAACACATCCTTAAGAGCGACGCAGCACTCAACGCATGAGAGCGCTGCCCTGGTTGACAGCGGCCGGACCCCGGGCTAGACCGCTGGCACTCTGCCGCTGGGAGTGCTAATGGTCGGCGCAGGGCGTTATAGATCGTGCTGTAAAAAGCTGAGGAGCGTTGTTACATGAAGTTCCGTCCGTTGCACGACCGTGTCGTGGTCAAGCGCCTCGACGCCGAAGAGAAGTCCACCGGTGGGATCATCATTCCCGATACAGCGAAGGAGAAGCCGATGCAGGGCGAAATCATCGCCGCCGGCCCCGGCGCCCGCAACGAGCAGGGCCAGATCCAGGCTCTGGACGTGAAGGCAGGCGACAAGATCCTGTTCGGCAAGTGGTCTGGCACCGAAGTCAAGATCGATGGCCAAGAGCTACTGATCATGAAAGAGTCGGACATCATGGGGATTATCGACCAGGCAGCCTAAGCTGACTGTTCGCGCATCACTCTGTATTATTTAGGAAGGTAGACAAACATGGCAGCCAAGGACGTACGGTTCGGCGGCGATGCCCGCCAACGCATGCTGCGCGGCGTGGACATCATGGCCGACGCAGTGAAGGTGACGCTCGGCCCCAAAGGTCGCAACGTGGTCATCGACAAGAGCTTTGGCGCCCCGCGTATCACCAAGGATGGTGTGACGGTGGCCAAAGAAATCGAACTCGCCGACAAGTTCGAGAACATGGGCGCGCAGATGCTGCGCGAGGTCGCGAGCAAGACCAACGACCTGGCCGGTGACGGCACCACGACGGCGTGCGTGCTGGCGCAATCCATTGTCCGCGAAGGCGCCAAGTCGGTGGCCGCGGGGATGAACCCGATGGACCTCAAGCGCGGCATCGACATGGCGGTGGCCGCCGTGGTGAGCGAGTTGCAGAGCCGCACCCGGAAGATCACCACCGAGAGCGAGACGGCGCAGGTCGGCACGATTTCGGCCAATGGCGAGAGCGATATCGGCCGCATGATCGCCGAGGCGATGCAGAAGGTAGGCAACGAGGGTGTCATCACCGTCGAGGAAGCCAAGGGCATCGACACTGAGCTGGACGTCGTCGAGGGCATGCAGTTCGACCGCGGTTATCTCTCGCCGTATTTCATTACCAATGCGGAGAAGATGATTGCCGAGCTGGACCAGCCCTACATCCTGATCCATGAGAAGAAGCTCTCCGGCCTGCAGCCGATGCTGCCGCTGCTGGAAAGCGTGGTGCAATCCGGCCGTCCGTTGCTGATCATCGCCGAGGACGTCGAGGGCGAGGCGCTGGCGACCCTGGTGGTGAATAAGCTGCGCGGCGGGCTCAAGGTCGCGGCCGTGAAGGCGCCGGGCTTCGGCGATCGTCGCAAGGCGATGCTGGAAGACCTTGCCATCCTGACCGGTGGCCAGGTGATCTCCGAGGACCTCGGCATCAAGCTCGAGACCGTGACGCTGGACATGCTGGGCAAGGCCAAGCGCGTCATCATGGAGAAGGAAAACACCACCGTCGTCGAGGGCGCTGGCAACGCGGAGGACATCAAGGGCCGCTGCAACCAGATCCGGGCGCAGGTGGAGGAGACCACGTCCGACTACGACCGGGAGAAGCTGCAGGAGCGCCTGGCCAAGCTCGCCGGCGGCGTTGCGGTGATCCGCGTCGGCGGTGCGACCGAGGTTGAGGTGAAGGAGCGCAAGGACCGTGTGGATGACGCGCTACACGCCACCCGTGCGGCGGTCGAGGAAGGCATCGTGCCCGGCGGCGGCGTCGCCCTGGCGCGTGCCAGCCTGATCCTGGCGCAGCTGAAGCCGGTCAACGAGGACCAGAAGCTCGGCATCGAGATCGTCCGCAAAGCGGTGCAGACTCCGCTGCGGCAGATCGCCGAGAACGCCGGCGAGGATGGGGCGGTGATCGCCGGCAAGGTGATCGAGAACGGCGATTACAACTATGGGTTCGATGCTCAGACGGCCGAGTTCAAGGACATGGTCGGCGCCGGCATTATCGACCCGACCAAGGTTGTGCGCACTGCGTTGCAGGACGCGGCCTCTATCGCGGCGCTGCTGATCACCACCGAGGCCATGATTGCCGAGCGTCCGGAGCGAAAGGCCCCCATGGGCGGCGGCGGCGGTGGCGGCGGCATGGGTGGAATGGGCGGCATGGGTGACATGGACTTCTAATATCCGTTTCGCCGTCATGCTGAACAAAGGGGGCGACTCGCGAGGGTCGCCCCCCTTCTTGCGCGTTTTGCCTTTGCGAACGAAGTTACGCTGCTGCAATTGACTCGCCGCTACAATCCTGCAATGGAATCCGACCGCAATCGTGCCTCCGCCTTCGCCTTGCTGCGCCTTCACCCGCCGGGTGCTGCCGTCAAGTCGTCAGAGAGTTCGGTTGTTTCATTCGCCCTATGAGGCGCCCTGACGGAGTTGACGCAGCTATGGCTACCGGGACTGTAAAGTGGTTCAACACCACGAAAGGCTTTGGCTTTATCATGCCCCAGGATGGCGGCAAGGACGTCTTCGTACACATCACCGCCGTCCAGGCTGCTGGTCTGCGCGGGCTCGATGAGAACCAAAAGGTGAGCTACGACGTGGTGACGGAACGGGGCAAAGCCGCCGCGAGCAATCTCAAGCTCGCCTAGCGCATTTTTCTGCCGGCCTAACTCTCGCGTCTGCTTGCGGAAGCGACGCCCCTGTAGCGCCCCGATCCGCCATCTTGGAGGCTTTTTACCGGCTAGCGCCACAATGCCTCCGGCTCGCAGTGACAGTGCAGGGCCGGCGTGAGCGCTTGATTAACGCCTCACCCCGTCCAAGATGACGAATTAATCTCGGTCATCGCTCCGCTGGCGCGTTGCACGGCCGCGACTTCTGTTGCGCCCGAAGCGCGCATGATCTGTTCCGCGGAGGTCTGCTTGTCGGCAGTCGCCGCGTGAACCGCTAGCACCAGCCTGCCGGCCGCGGCCGCCTGGTCGCGTTCCTCAGATTGAACGTTGCTTGCCGCACTGCCAGACGCCGCGGCGGCCAGCGCCGAGCCCGCACCCACTGCCGCAGCAGCGGCGATCGCCACGCCGGCAGCGCCGCCCGTGGCGATGGTGGCACCGGCCGCGGCAAACGCCCCGATTGTGCCCGCCATGCTGGTGCCCATGGTCCTCATTTGCTGCATATCCGTCTCGGTGTTCGGGTTAGCAGCGCCCTGGTTGGGCGTGGCCATCCCGGGTGCCGGGTTGGTTGCAGGCAAGCTGAAATCCGCGCGGTCAAAGCCCGCGAGCGTGAGCTTGGCGATGGCGTCCTGCAGCGCGGCGTCACTCGAGAAAATGCCCTGGACCTCCTGCACGGCCTCAGGCAGCACGGGGCCCTCCTTGCCAGTCTGATCGCTCATATCACCTCCTCGGTTAACCCCGACAACGCGAGCACCGGAGCGGTTGTTCCCGCGGCTCAGTCCTCGACCCGGCGATACCGAGCCCGAGTTCCGCGCTCAATCGCGGTGGCCACCAGCGGGTCGAGGTGCAACTCGCCCAACACGAACTCCAGCATCTGCAGGGTCGATTGCGAGGCAAACCCGTCTCCCGCCACCACTTCGCAGGCTAGCGCATAGGCGGTCTCCCGCAGGCGAAGCGGCAGGGCCTCGCGGATCATGCGGCCGGCATGGTTCAGGCCGTCATCCTCGCGCAGCAGGTTGATCGCGGCCTCCGTGGCGGCGTCGAGCTGTTCGGTGGAGAAGCCGTTGAACGCGGGCAATGTCTGCACCAGCCCGGCCATGACGCCGATTTCCCGATCGGTGATGCCGCCATCGGTGGCCGCCACCAGAACCATGGTACAGACCAAAGCCTCCTGCGGGTCCAACCCGGTCCGTGCCAGCATCACAGCATGCCCCTCTCCGGCGCGACCCTGAGCGATGGCGGCACGGAGATCAAGGGTTCGCCTGAACACTCCAGAAACGCGCGGGTTTGCGCCGCCACTTCGGCTAAGCCGAGGCGCCGAGCCTCCACCCCGTTGGGCAAGGCCGAAAGCAAGCGCGCCGGCGCTCGCCGGTCCAGCAAGACAAACACGCCCCGGTCGCCGCCGGCGCGAATCAGCCGGCCGAACGCTTGGCGCAGGCGCAAGCGGGCCACCGCGTCGTTATAGGCGCGCGGGTCGCCGCCCGAGAGATGCACACGGCGCTCGCGGTGCAGGATGTCCGGCCGCGGCCAGGGCACCCGTTCAAACACCACGAGGCGCAGCGCGCGGCCCGGCACATCCACCCCGTCGCGCATCGCGTCGGTGCCGAGCAGGCAGGAGTCAGTCTCGGTGCGGAACACGTCCACCAGAGTGGCATTGTCCATCGCGTCGACATGCTGGGCCAGCAGCGGGATGCCGTGCGCCTCCAGCGCCGGCGCGATCTTGGCATGCACCGCCTGCAGCCGGCTGATGGCGGTGAACAGTCCCAGCCCGCCTCCGCCCGCAGCCAGGAACAAAGTGCGGAACGCCGCGGCCAACGCCGGGATGTCAGCCGCGACGTCGTTCACCACGAAGGCCCGGGTTTGTGCAGGATAGTCGAACGGGCTGGCGACGGCGGCGCGGATGGCGGGGGATGGCAAATGCGGCGCGCCCACCCGGGCTTCTGCGGCCAACCAGGCAGCGTCCGCCTCGCCCTCCGCTCCGTCCCGCAGCGTGGCGCTGGTGATCAGCAGTCCGTGCGCCGAAGCGGCGAGCAGGCCAGCGAACGGTATTGTCGGGTCGAGCCAATGGCGATGGATGCCGGCGTCGCGGTCCCCGGCCTCGCGGCGGTCAAGTTGCAGGAAGGTGACAAAGGCTGGGCGGTGGCCAGGAGCGGGCGGCGGCTCGGCCAGGCCGCCCAGCATCGCCTGCCACGCTGTCAGCCGCTCCACCGCTCGGTGCTTGATCACTCGGACCGCTGCCTCGATCCGGCCGCGGGTGGCAGAATCGAGCTCCTCGGCCTCGTCGTCCAGCCGGGCCGTCAGCCGTTCCACCAAGGTCTGCAACGGGGCGGCCATGCGGCTCAGCGCGCGGGCCAGCCGGTCGGCGGCTTCGGTCAGTTCCGGCGCCATCGGGTGCAGGTCGCACTCTAGATTGGCCCGGCGCCCGGGTTCGCTCCCAACTGCGCTTCCCGGGGCGGAGGAAACGGCGCGGGCCAGCACCTGTTGCCGCACCAGTCGCAGCACCGTCTCCGAGGGGTTGGCATGGCCCGCCTCCACCCCGCCCAGCTCGGGGCCACCCAGCTCGGGCGCGTCCTCCGCAAGGCGCAGCGACCAACCGGGGGCCGGCAACGCCCGGGTGGCTTGCAGGGCGGCGTCCAGCGGCGCTTGCAGGTCGGGGCGCTCTCCCACCAATTCGTCCAGCCGCCGTTTCAGCCCGCGAGCCCGTGAGGCGCCGCCCTCCGCACCCAGCAACCAGCGGCGCAGTTCCGCGCCCTCAATGCCGCTGAATACGGCGGCGAAGGCGCTGTCGGCTGCATCGAATACATGATGCCCTTCGTCGAACACGTAGCGCATCGGCGGGGATTGGCCGTCCAGGCCGCCGACGGCGCCGTCGGCAAAGCCGTGCGCGGCGGCGATCATCACCAGGGCGTGGTTCGCCACCACGAGCTCCGCCGTGCGGGCGCGGCGGATGGTGTGCTCCACGAAGCAGCGCTTGTAATGTGGGCAGGCACCATGGATGCACTCGCCACGCCGGTCCGCCAGGCCGAGCGTGGCGGCGGGGCCGAACAGCTCGCCGAACCAGCCCGGCAGGTCTCCGCCCGAGAGGTCGCCATCCGCCGTCGCCAGAGCCCACCGCGCCAGCAGCCCAAGCGGGATGACGGACGCCGACCCGCTAGCCCCGGCCAGGCCGTTGACCCGGTCCTCCAAATTCAGCAGGCAGAGGTAGTTCTCGCGTCCCTTGCGCACCACGACCCGGCGCCGCCGCTCCGCAGGGTCGGGATGGAGGCGGGCCAACTCGCTCTCCACTTGGCGCTGCAGGTGGCGAGTGTAGGTGCTGATCCAGACCGGCGCGCCGTTGCGCTCGGCCCACAGGCTGGCGGGAGCGATGTAGCCAAGGGTCTTGCCGGTGCCTGTGCCCGCTTCGGCCAGCACGGTGGCCGGGTCGCCGCGGTGCTGCCGTGGGGCGAAGGCCAGCGCTGCGGCGGAGGCGTAATCGCCTTGGCCCGGGCGCTGCTCCGCCTGCGGGCCGAGCATGGCGGCCAGGCGGTGGCGAGCGTCGACCGGCGGCACGGGCTGGGATCCGGGCGGGGGCGGCGGGGCTTCCTCCTCCCATTCCGGCAACCGCTTCCAGACCCGGAGCGGGTTGCCCGGCTTGGCGGCTTCAGGGCCGAGTGTCGCGAGCACGAAAGGCGCCCAACCCCAACCGGATGCCGCCATGCGCACGGCCAGCGCAGCGGCGTCCGCATTGGCCGGCGTGTCCCGTCCGGCAGCCAGCCGGCCCAGCAGTGTTTCCACCAGACCCGGCAAAAAAGCGGCCGCGTCCTCCATGCTGTCTGGCGGATCGAGGCTGAGCGCGAGGGCGAGGCCACGGACGGTGGGCGCCGCATGGCAGGCGGGGCGAACAAAGGCGAACAGCTCCAGCACATCCAAGCAGGCGCGCGGCCGCAACCCGAGCCGACGCAAGGTAACGGGGGCATGCACCAGCAGCGGCTGCCCGTTCCCTAGAAGGGGAACGACCTCGCGGGCCGTGCCGGACACAAGTTCGCCATCCTCGGTGAGGATGCTGGCCCGCCCGTGGCCGGCGATGATGGCGGCGGTGTGCGGCAGGATCAGGGAGGACGGGGACATTCGTGCTATATGTCCCCTGCCGGGGCGTTTCGAGCAAGGATGCGACCGAGAGGCCTTTGAAGCGAGAGTGCAATGGGTGACTTAACTTTGACCGGGTTGGACGAGGCCATGCTGACGCGGCTCAATCAGCGCGCGGCCGAACATGGGCAATCGATACAGGCGGAGGTGATACAAATCCTGGAACAACAAGTTGGGCTGGCCAGCCGTTCCGCTCACACTGGTTCTACGATCTGGGAGAAGATGGCAGAGTCGCGGCGGCAGACCGGCCGCTTGAACGTGCGCACAATCGATCTCTTGCGAGAGGACCGTCATGCCCGAGACGCCGACGAATGCGGCTGATTGTGGGTTCCAGCGTCGCAATCAAGTGGGTCATTGATGAGCCAGACACGGAGCAAGCGGAGAGCCTGCGGCGCTTCGAACTGCAATCTATCGACCTGCTTTGGATTGAGTGCTCCAACGTGTTGTGGAAGCTGTCGCAACGCGGTCGCGTGACGGTAAATGAAGGCTATAGCAAGCTCGCGCTCCTGACTGCGACCAGCCTAGCGATCCATCGGACAGGAAGCCTGCTGAGGCGAGCACTTGAAATCGCCTGTGAGCTTGGCCACCGGGTCTATGACTGCCTCTATCTAGCGGCCGCCGAGCGTGAACAAACGCGGGTCGTGACCGCCGACGTCCGGTTGCTCAACAAGCTCGCCGCTGCTCCTGGCCGCTTCGTCCACCTCGCCGTGAGCCTGCAGGACGCGGCCGCCAATTGACCCGGCAGGGCGCAATTCATAGCGTGCCGCGCCATGCCTGATAAATTTCGCAACGAGCCGCTACCGAAAGCCTGGCCGTTCGAGGAAGCGGCCAAGCTCGCCGCCCGCCTGGACGCGAGCGGCAAGGCTTGCGCGTTGTTCGAGACCGGCTACGGACCCTCCGGCCTGCCGCATATCGGCACCTTCGGCGAGGTGGCGCGCACCAACTGGGTGCGGCACGCTTTCACTGTGCTCACCGGCAAGTCGACCCGCCTGCTAGCCTTCAGCGACGACATGGACGGGCTGCGCAAGGTGCCGGACAACGTGCCCAATGCCGCCATGCTGCGCGACTACCTGGGCCAGCCGCTCACCCGCATTCCCGATCCGTTCGGGACCCACGAGAGCTTCGGCGCCCATAACAACGCGCGGTTGCGCGCCTTCCTGGACAGCTTCGGCTTCAATTATGAGTTCGCCTCCGCCACGGATTACTACACCTCCGGCCGGTTCGACGCCGCGTTGCGCCAGGTGCTGGCCCAGCATGACGCCATCCGCGCGGTGATCCTGCCCACGCTTGGGCCGGAGCGCCGCGCCACCTACTCTCCCATCCTACCGCTGCATCCCCGCACCGGGCAGGTCATGCAGGTGCCCATCGAAGCCACCGACTCCCAAGCCGGCACCGTCACCTGGACCGACCCGGCGGGCGAGCGCTTCACCACCTCCGTCGAGGGCGGCGCCTGCAAGCTGCAATGGAAGGCCGATTGGGCGATGCGTTGGCATGCGCTTGGCGTGGACTACGAAATGAGCGGCAAGGATCTGATCGACAGCGTCAAGCTGTCCAGCCGCATTTGCACCGTGCTGGGCAGCCCGCCGCCGGTGGGCTTCACCTATGAGCTTTTCCTGGACGAACACTCGCAAAAGATTAGCAAAAGCAAAGGCAACGGCATCTCGGTCGAGGAATGGCTGCGGTATGCGCCGCCCGAGAGCCTCGGCCAGTTCATGTACCACCAGCCGCAGCGGGCCAAACGGCTGTTCTTCGACGTCATCCCGCGCGCGGTGGACGACTATATCGCCAATGTCGGCCGTGGCGGCGATGACCCGGCCAATCCCGCCTGGCATATCGGCGGCGGCCGCATCGCCAATGAAGGCGGCAGCCCGATCCCGTTCACCATGCTGCTGAACCTGGCCAGCGTGGTGAATGCCGATACGCCGGACATGCTATGGGGCTTTATCCGCCGCTACCATCCGGGCGCCGGGCCGGACACGACCCCGTTCCTGGCGCGGCTGGTGGGCCACGCGGTCGCTTACTACCGCGATTTCGTCCGCCCGACCCGGCGTTTCCGCGCCGCCACCGCCTTGGAAGCCGCCGCGCTGGCCGACTTGGCCGACACCCTGGCTGCCCTGCCGCAGCATACGGCACCCGAGGCGATTCAGGACGAGGTCTATGCCGTCGGCAAGCGCCACCCCTTTGCCGCCCTGAAGAACTGGTTCGATTGCCTCTATCAGGTGCTGCTCGGGCAACAGGAAGGCCCGCGCTTCGGCGGCTTTGTGGCACTGTATGGCGTCGCTGAGACCGTAGCCCTAATCCGGGCGGCACTGACGCGGACGGCGGAGGCAGCTTGAAACAGCACTTGCGACGTCTGCCGGCCCTGCTTGGCGTGCTGCTGCTGCTGGGCGCCATCTACGTGGTGCAGCGTGAGTTTAATCACCTCAAGCTGGCCGACATCCGCACGGCGCTGGCGGCCATCCCGCATCGTGCCCTGGCGCTCTCGTTCGGCGCGACGGTGCTCTCCTACATGGTGCTGACCTTTTACGATCGGCTCGGCACGCTGTACGCTGGCCATCCGGTGAAATATCGCCGGGTCGCATTCGCATCATTCTGTGCCTACGCGCTGTCGCACAATCTTGGCTTCTCCGCCGTCTCGGGCGCCGCGGTGCGCTACCGGCTCTACTCGCATTGGGGCCTGGCGCCGGTGCAGATCGCCAAAGTGGTCGGCTTCTGCTCGCTCACTTTCGGATTGGGCGGCCTAGTGCTCGGCGGTTGGGTGCTATGGTTCGAGCCGGGCTCGATCCCGTTCTTCAGCCGCGTCCTGCCGTTCTGGGCGTTCTATGCCATTGGCAGCCTGATGTGGGCCACGGTCGCCGCCTACGTCGTTGTGGCGAGCGTCGCCAAAACCGTCCGGCTGCGCCAGCACGAGTTCAAGTTGCCAGACTGGCGCATGGCGGCGCTGCAAGTCCTGCTGGCCGCCGTGGATGTGGCCGTCACGGCTGCGATCTTCTACGCGCTGGTGCCGCCCACGGCCGGGCTGACCTACCTGCGCTTTCTAGCCTGCTACCTGGCCTCCTACAGCGCGGGATTGCTGGCCAGCTTGCCCGGCGGCATCGGCGTGTTCGACACCGCCATGCTGCTCGGGCTGGAACCCTATCTTCCGGCGCCGGTGATCCTGGGCGCGATCCTGATTTTCCGGCTGTACTACTACATCATCCCGCTGTTCCTGGCGGGCACGCTATTCGCTGGCAATGAAATCCTACTGCGGGGTGGCGCGCTGCTGAAGAGCGGAGCGGTTGCCCGCACCGCCCAGTCCATTGGGCAGATGAGCGAACCCGATTTTGCGGTGGGTGCCGCGACCGGCGTGGTGGCGATCTGCGGCGCCTTGCTGCTGACGTTGGGCGTGATCGACGCACCACCGGATTTCTCCTGGATCGATCCGGACTTCACCGACGTCGCCGCGAGCACCGGGCAATTCGTGCCATCTCTGATCGGGGCTGCATTGATGGTGCTGGCAATCGGCCTGTCGCAGCGGGTTACCCTGGCTTGGGGCGGGACGGTTGGGCTGCTGGTGATTGCCGCTATCTACACCGCAGCGCAGCGGGATCCGGCCTGGATTCCCGCCCTGCTGGCGCTCTCCGCCGTCCTGGTGGCGCCGTTCCGCGACGCGTTCTATCGCCACGCCCGGCTGCTCACCGGGACGCTGAAGTCTGACGTGCTGATCCCGCTGTTGGCATTGGCGGTATGCGTGATCGCGCTGGCCAGCTTTGAGCCTGCCGTGCATCGGCTGTCGGAGAACTCATGGTGGGAGCTGGTGCTGTCGCCCGATTTGCCCAATGGGCTCAGAGTGGTGATCGCGCTCGCGGTGCTGCTGGGGCTATTGGCGTTGTGGCGGCTGCTGCGCCCGGGCCACGTCACCTGGCTGCCTTGGGCCGGCGAGGGCCGGTTGCGCTATGCGGCCCTCGGGGCAGACCCGCCGGCGATGGCCGACGGGTTGGTGATGGGCGAGGCGGCCCGGGCCGGCATCCCGTTCCGCCGTTTGGGGCGGGTAATGCTCGGTTTGGGTGACCCAGCGGGCGCACCAGGCGACCGGATTTCGGCGATTTGGCGCCTGCGCGACCTGGCCACGCAGGAAGGACTTGACCCGGCGGTGTGGCGCGCCGGGCCTGCCCTGCTCAAGGTGTATGGCGATCTTGGCCTGACCGCGCTGCCGCTGGGGCCAGACGGGCAACTTCTGAGCGAACCCCCGGGTCATATCTCAGCCTCGGCGCAGTATCTCTGCTGCGTCGCGGAGCGGGACCTCGCTGCCCTGGCTCCCCGACTGGCAGCGCTGGCGATCCCCGTTTTGGAGCACGCGGCAGAATAGCCGCTCGCGCATCATGGCGAAGCGCCGGTGCGCAGAACGAGGATGCTACTGGTCATGTCCAGCACCGCCACATCGTGCTGGTTATGGGTGACGGTCCGCAACAGCACGATGCCGTAGTCGGGCTTCGAGCGGGACGCGCGCACGTCCTGCACCTCACAGACCGCCGATAGCACGTCCCCAGGATTTACTGGCTGCAGCCATTTAAGCTCCTTGACCGCCAATCCCGCGCTTCGGCCGCTCACGCCGGCCAGCCCGCTTTGCAACGTCAGCCGCATGGTGAGGCAGGCCGTTTGCCACCCGCTCGCTACCAGGCCACCAAACATGGTTGCTGCAGCCGCGCGTTCGTCCATGTGCTGGGCTTGGGGGTCGAACTCATGGGCAAAGGTCTTGATACTGTCCGCCGAGACTTCGCATTGGCCTGAGGTAAAGACCTGCCCGGTGGCGAATTGCTCGAAACCTGTTGGCGGCATGAATGCCCTCCTTTGCTTCTGGCCGAGGCGCCACAGGAGGGCAGCGTAAACCAACCCCTGCTAGAAATCACTGGACGGGCCGACCCCCACCGTGATTGTTGCAGGTGAGGGCAATGGCACTTATTCCGGTGGCAGGCCAGACGCACGGCAATTATCCGTCATCACGTTCGAGCACGTTTTTTAACGAGTTGCTGATCAATGAACCACGTGCCCAATAGTCCGCCCCAGTTGATTGGCGCGGACCGGCAACGCGCCACCGCCTCGGTGCCCTTGCTATCGCATCTGCGCTGGCTGGCCGCCTTCGCGGTGGTGGCCTCCCATGTTGAGCAGAGCATTCTCGCCAAAGGCGGCTATGTAGCTGCCACCGGGCCTGTGAGCACGGGGCTGGAGACCAAGCCGCTGCTGGGGGGTTACGGCGGCTACGGGCATGCCGCGGTGGTGGTGTTTTTCGTGCTCAGCGGCTTCCTGGTGGGCGGCAAACTGGTTGAATTGCTGCGCAGCCCCAAGCTGCAAACCGATTGGCCGAGCTTCCTGGTGGACCGGTTCAGCCGCATTTTCATCGTATTATGGCCGACCCTGGTGTTGAACGGCCTCGTTATGGCCGCCCTGGTGCGTTACGTGCCGGGGGCGCCGTTCGTGCAAACCGGGCACTGGACCTTCGATTTGACGGCGCCGTTGACCTCGGACCTGGCATGGTCACGCTGGACGGCCGCTGCGGTCATGCTGAACGAACTGCTGGTGCCGACCCTGAACAGCAACGGCCCGCTTTGGTCGCTCGCTTATGAGTGGAGCTACTACATCATCGGCCTGGCAGCTGTACTGGCTTATCGCCGGGTGTTCTCGCCCTGGGCGCTGGTGGTAATCCTGTATGGCGTCGCGCTCCTGGCGTTGAGTGCGCTGAACCAGCCCAACATCCTGTTTGCCGGGCTGTCTTGGCTTGCGGGGGTCGGCGCGCGCCTCGTGTTCAACGCCGAGGTGCTGCGGGGCTGGCTTGCGCTGGGCACAGGCCCGGTGGCCTTCATACTCGTGTTGACGCTGGACCATTGGGTTACTATCCCCGACCCGGTGCTGGGCCTGGCGGTAGCGCTGATGATCGCGCATCCGGCCTGGCGGCGCTGGCGCTGGGGCGACGGCTGGGGCGAGCGGCTGGCGAGCTTCTCCTACACGCTTTACGCGATGCATTTTCCGATACTGATCGGGATTATGGGCGCGATGTTTGCTGCGGGCGTGCTGCCGTCGCGGTTGCCGTTCAACACGGCCGGGATTGCTATTTGGACGGGCGTGTTGGCCGTTCTGGTGGTGGCGGCACGGCTATTTGCCCTCATGACCGAGGATCATACGGTCCAACTCCGCCGACGCCTCCTGCTGCTGCTCGGGCTGCGGCGGGAGCGGGTCGGGGTGGGCGAAACGACCTCCGCTGGCTCGGTCCGCGTCCACACCGTCACCCGGCGGCCCTAGTGGCCGCGAGCGTAACCTTGCTTTGCATGCAGCCGGTTTCGGGCTAAGCTCTGTGGGCGCTAAAACTAGGTCTATCGATGTCTACCACCAGCAATGGTCTAGAACCGCGTGTCGCTGTCTTAGAGCAGATTGCGACGTCCATGAAGGAGACGGCCGACCGCCTCGATATCTCGATCAGGGCGACCGCGGACCGAATGGAGAGGTCCAGCCGGGAGGCGACAGCGCGTCTCGAAAAGCGGTTCGACACAGTCGATGCCCGTCTCATTGCCATACAATCGGACCAGCGGGCAGATTTCCGCTGGCTGTCGACGGCTGGGTTGGGCGGTTTTGCTGCGGTTCTGGGCCTCATCGCCCACACCCAGCATTGGCTGTGACGAAGTAAGGACTGCGCTCACTCGCGGCTCGACAAGCGCGGCCGCGTCTGCTGCATAAGCAGCGAACTTGCTGCGGAGTCCCTTCTTGCCATTCGCCGTGACCAAGGGCCGCATCAGCGAGGGATTGCCCCACCCTCTCGGCGCCACCTGGGACGGGCTCGGCGTCAATTTCGCCCTGTTTTCCGCCCATGCCGAGAAAGTCGAACTCTGCCTGTTCGACCCGACCGGACAGCGCGAACTCGAGCGCGTCACGCTGCCCGAGTATACCGACGAAGTGTTCCACGGCTACCTGCCGGACGCACGGCCCGGCACCGTCTACGCCTATCGCGTGCATGGCCCTTACGCACCTGAGGTCGGCCACCGCTTCAACCCTCACAAGCTGCTGCTCGACCCCTATGCCAAGTCCCATGTCGGCACAATCGAGTGGCACCCGGCCTGCTACGGCTATGTCCAGGGCAGCAAGGATGCCGACCTGTCGTTCGACAGGCACGACAGCGCCCGCTTCATGCCGAAATGCCAGGTGATCGACCCGTCGTTTACCTGGGGCCGGGACCATCCGCCCGGCGTGCCTTGGGAACAGACGATCCTCTATGAGCTGCACGTTCGCGGCTACACCAAGCTGCATTCCGGCGTGCCGCCGGAGATGCGCGGCACGTTCGCCGGCCTCGCCGCGCCCGAGGTGCTGAGCTATGTCCGCTCACTGGGGGTGACCTCGGTGGAGCTGTTGCCCGTGCACACCTTCATCAACGACCACACCCTGCTCAGCCGCGGGCTCACCAACTATTGGGGCTACAATTCCATCGGCTTCTTCGCGCCCGACCCGCGCTATGCCTTCAGCCCCGGCTTTGCCTTTTCCGAGTTCAAGCAGATGGTGGCCCGCTGCCACGATGCCGGGCTGGAAGTGATTCTCGACGTGGTCTACAACCACACTGCCGAGGGTAACGAGCTGGGCGGCACGCTGTCATTCCGCGGCATCGACAATCTTAGCTACTACCGGTTGATGCCCAAGGAGAAGCGCTTCTACATTAACGACACCGGCACCGGAAACACCGTCAACATCAGTCACCCGCGCGTGTTGCAGATGGTCACCGACAGCCTGCGCTACTGGGTGACTGAGATGCATGTCGACGGGTTCCGCTTCGACTTGGCGACCATTCTCTGCCGCGAGGACCATGGCTTCGACGAGGGTGGCGGCTTCCTCGACACCTGCCGTCAAGACCCAGTGCTCTCCGCCGTCAAACTGATCGCCGAGCCCTGGGATATCGGGCCCGGCGGCTACCAAGTGGGCCAATTCCCCCCGGGCTGGGCCGAGTGGAACGACAAGTTCCGCGACACCACCCGCGCATTCTGGAAAGCGGAGGCGCCGGCAGCCGCCATGGCAGCGCGACTATCGGCCTCAGCCGGCGAGTTCAACCGGCGTGGCCGGCGGCCGTGGTCGAGCGTGAACTTCGTTACCGCGCATGACGGCTTCACGCTGAACGACGTCGTCTCCTACAACCACAAGCACAACGAGGCGAATGGCGAGGAGAACCGCGACGGCAGCAGCCACAACGTCAGTTGGAACTGCGGCGTGGAGGGGCCAACCGAGGACCCGGCGATCAGCGCGGTGCGCGAGCGGCAAATCCGCAATTTGCTGGCCACCCTGCTGCTGAGCCAAGGCACCCCGATGCTGCTTGGCGGCGACGAGTTCGGCCGCAGCCAAGCGGGCAACAACAACGCCTACAATCAGGACAACGAACTGAGTTGGCTGAATTGGAGCATCGGCGAGCGCGGCGAGCGGCTGATCAAGTTCGTGCAGGAACTGACGGCGCTGCGCCATCGCTATCCCATTCTCCGCCGCGGCCGCTATCTCACGGGCGTGCTGGATCCAGAGTCGGGCGTGCGCGACGTCACCTGGCTGAATGCCTCGGGCGAAGAGATGCGGCAGTCCGATTGGCAGGACGGCAACCTACGCTGCTTCGGCATGCTGCTGGACGGCCGTGCCCGCGCCACGGGGGTGCGCCGGGTATCGAGCGACGCCTCGATGCTGATTATTCTGAATGGCCATCACGAGGGCGTAGGCTTCACCCTGCCTCCGGTTGCGGGCGGCACTGCCTGGCGGCTGGTGTTCGACACCAATGCACCCAACCATGAGGAGGAGGTGGGGGTGGGGGAACAATATGTGGTGACCGGGCGCTCGGTGCTGTCGTTCGAGCGGATGCGCGAAGGCCACACTCCTGAACGCCGCCGCCGGGCCACGCGGCGCCGGGGCGAGCAGGCGCAGTCGAATTGATCCTTGGGTGTGGGGGAGAACTCGCTATTACGCGTTTCCAGGGCGGGGCTACTGCATCTAGGCCGCCATGGCCGAAGCTGGGCGTTTCGACGGAGAGACCGATCGGGTAAAAGTCGACCGAAGCTTCGCGATATCGCTAAGGATTTGTCGTCCCGCGCGGGAGCAGCCAAGCATTAACACACATAGAGAATAGGACGCAGCAAGACCAACTGCGAGCTGTAGGTAAGATTGTTGCACGAGCACTAGGATCGAGGCCTTGGCAAGCCATAGCAGCACTGAAGTTCCGCAAATCGCTGTCGCGATGGGTGAAACCGCGTCGGTAAAGCCGCGCAATGTGACCGGGCCTTTGCGCGTTGCACTGAACACCATGACGCCTTGCGCGGGGATGGCGAAGACGGCGAATGAAACGGCGACTCCGAGAGGTCCCCATGGCAGTCCGATGAGGAGGGAGATTACTGAGAGCAAGGACTTCGCTAATCCGGCCTTAAGCATGACTTTGGTTCGACCCTGGCTCACCATTAACCACGATGCGGCCGCGCCGACCGGCGCAAGTAGCGTTCCGGCGGCAAACCAGCGCACGGCTGGCCCCGCCCCCTTCCAAGCCTCTCCATACAGCAGCCCGACGGCAATCTCCGGCATTGTCGTAAGGCATAAGAGTCCCGGTAAAATGACTACCATCAGCGCACGCAGGACTTGGCTGAACGCGCGCGAATAGCGGACGTCATCGTCTGGAATTTTGGCCAAAACTGACTCTGCGATGCGAGAGACTGGAACCAGAACTTGGTAGGACGTCATCACAACCAGCTTATAGCCTCTGTCAAATAATCCTACTTGTAAGCTTCCAAACAACGCGCCAACGAAGATGTTGTTCAAGTTCGTAGCGAGGAACGACACCACGTTGTAGCCGGTGATGTCGGCGCCGAAACTTAGCATTTCCCAAACTGCAGGCTCGCGGAGCGGCCGAGACGGGCGAAAGTCGGAGAGAATCCAGGCGAGGCACGCGGCGGTGCTGGCATGGGCTGCTTGCCCGATTACCAAAGCCCAATAACTGGCCCCGAGGAGCGCTGCAGCCGCAGTCACGCAGACGTTGATAACGACAGGGACAATATCGATGATTGCAAGCTGCACGGCTCGCATGTGCCGGCACATCAAAGCACACTGTTGAGAGGCAAGACTGTTGATGACGACGACGCCGCTCAACGCAATCATGACCAGTTTGAGTCGAGGCTCATGGTACAACGAGGCGGTCCACGGCGCGATGAGAACGACGAGGCTGGCAATACCGGTGCCAAGGGCCACGTTGATCCAGAACATCATGCTGCTCTCGCGGTGGGAAAGCGCTGGCCGCTGGATCGTTGCTTGTGAAAGACCAAGATCATTGAAGATGGCGAGAAAACTCAACAGGGGGGTTACCATCGCCACGATCCCGAAATCGGAGGGGCTCAGCAACCGCGCAAGGACGATCTGAGAACCAAAGAGCAGAACGAGTTTGGTGCCCTGCGACAGCATGCTCAGGATTGCCCAGCGGGAGGACTTGCCACGCAGGCTGCGGCCGTCCTCGACGGCGAGTTCGCTGGCAGTGTCGGTCTCGGCCAACATGGTATGAGCGAACCTTCGATAAAGCGGCGACTCTCTCGATTATGCCGGCGAACGTTTAAGCAATTGGAAACGTCGCCGCACTAAAATTGCGCCACGCTTTCAATCGTTCGGAGATCACTGATGGACCTCGAAGCCGGCAGCCCGTCCCTGAGTTGGCCCACCAAGGAACGTGAGCTTATCGGCATCGTTGTCGCCACGCTCGGCCGGCCCGGCCTCATCATGCCGTTGCTCACGCGCTTGCGGGAGCAAACCCGCAGGCCGGATGTCGTCGTTATTGTTGGGCATCAAAGCGCGGACGTTCCTCTTGAGGCTATCGAGAGCGATGACACGCGGCCGTTTTCGACTGTCGTGCTGTATTCACCACAGGGCTCCTCCCGGCAACGCAATGAGGGGATTCGGTGGCTTCAGCAGAACACGAGCCTGCTCGATGACGATGGGATCTTGATATTCTGCGACGACGACTTCGTCATGCGCGAAGACTGGATTGAAGCAGCTTACCAAAGTTTCCAGGCTGATCCGACACTAGCAGGACTTGACGGCATCGTCATCGCAGATGGCGTTCACAAAGGCAGTTACTCAGAATCCGACGCGGTTCGCATTCTACAAGACGGCACACCGATGTTGAGCCCGGGCGACACGCGACTTCAATCGGGAAACGTGGCCTCGCTCTACGGCTGCAACATGGTTGCCCGGTCGACTTTTGTAGGCGGAACCCTGTTTGATGAAGGCATGCCATTTTACGGGTGGTTGGAAGACTATGACTTCTCAGTCCGGTTGCGTAAGTTTGGCACGCTAAAGCGGTCAGGAGATGTTGTCGGCGTGCATCTCGGCTCCACAAAGACGCGCAGTTCAGGCGTCAGGACTGGATACACGCAAATCTCCAATCCTTGTTATCTTTGGCGCAAGGGGACGATGCCGCTTTCGGTCGCCACGAAGTACATTTTCAAGAACCTGATTATCAATCTCGTCAGAAGTCCGTTTCCAGAAGAATTTGTCGACCGGCGCGGCCGTCTGCTCGGCAACGCATCGGCATTGCTCGACCTCGTCGCGGGCCGACTGAACCCGAACAGGGTTGCGGGAATGTAACGCGGTTTCCCCCCCAAAACTTCAAGTCCCAAAAACATTGATCGTAGTTGGGTTCGATGGCCGTCTGCATCGTCCCGTCTCTAGGACAAACCATGACTCGCGTGCTGTCAATCCCGGGCCGAAGCCACGAGAACACCTACTTCGAGCTGATGGCAGCAGCGTTGGAGGAGCATGGCGTCGAAATAGTGCAACCGACAGCTCGAAACCTCGCTTGCTTCGCTTACGACACACTTGGGTTGAACTTTCCGACCCACTACATTACAGAAAATAGCGCACCACGAGCCGCGCTTTTCTCGTTGCTTCTGGGCTGCTACTTCCTAATTGCCCGGTTGCTTGGCCGCAAAATCGTCTACACGGTGCATGACGTGGTTCCACTACGGCCGCGCCACGACTTTCTGCTTTGGCCGTTCCTGCGCCTGACTCACCAACTGAGCAACGCCTTTATTTTCCTCAGCCGCTCGTCGCGAGCGAGCTTCGAGCGGCGGTTTCCTCGCGATGCCGGCAAACAATGGGTGTTGGCGCCGCACGGACCCTACGAAACCTCGCTGCTGCCAGCATCCGAGCGCCTGGTTCAACGGCATGCGCTGCTTGGCGAGAATGGCGCCTTCGTGGTAGGCTTCCTCGGCAGCATCAAGCCCTACAAGAACATTCAGGCGCTTGGCGCGCTGCCCAGCCAAATCGACGGGGGTCGGCCGGTCCACCTCCTGGTCGCGGGGCTCGTGGAGCGCGGCTACGAAGCCGCCGTGCAAGCCGTGCTGGAGGCGCGGCCAGCCGGCACCGTCACGCGGCTGGATCAGCGGCTGAGCGATGAAGAGTTCGACCGTCTCATTCAGATCGTGGATGCTGTGATCCTCCCCTATGACAGGGGGTCCAATTCCGGCCTAGCGATGCTTGTGCTGAGCAACGAAGCTCGACTGATCGGGTCTGACTTGCCCATCTTCCAAGAGTTGGCGCAGGCAGTCGGGCCGCCCTGGGTGTATTCTTCCGGCGTTGCGGGCGCCCCAGGAGGGCTCGCAGACATTGTGCAGCACGTCGCCGCCCGAGAGATCGTCGAGGCGGACCGGCAGCGGCTGCGTGGCTACCTGCGAAGCGTCAGCTACAGCGAAACGGCCGGCCATATCGCCGCGCTCTATGTTCGGTTGCACGAAGAAGGAAGATTTGCCCGCGCTCATGTTTAATGACCCAATGCTTGCACGATCTCCTCGGTCATCTTCTTGGCGTCGGCGAACAGCATCATGGTGTTGGGGCGGAAGAACAGCTCGTTCTCCACTCCGGCGTAGCCAGAGGCCATAGAGCGCTTGATGAACAAGACTGTATTGGCCTTTTCCACGTCCAGGATGGGCATGCCATAGATGGCGGAGGTCTTGTCGGTCTTGGCGGCCGGGTTGGTCACGTCGTTGGCGCCGATCACGTAGGCAACGTCGGCGGTGCTGAAGTCGTTGTTGATCTCCTCCAGTTCGAACACATCGTCGTAGGGCACACTCGCTTCGGCCAGCAGGACGTTCATGTGCCCCGGCATGCGGCCGGCGACGGGATGGATGGCGTATTTCACCGTCACGCCCTCTGCCTTCAGCAGATCGGCCATTTCGCGCAGGGCGTGTTGCGCCTGGGCCACCGCCATGCCGTAGCCGGGCACGATGATGACCTTGGAGGCGTTCTTCATGATGAACGCCGCGTCATCGGCGTTGCCGGCCTTGACCGGCCTGGCCTCGCCTCCGCCGGTTGCCGCCGGGCCACCCGCCTCGGCGCCAAACCCGCCCAGCAGCACGTTGATAATCGACCGGTTCATGCCCTTGCACATGATGTACGACAGGATCGCGCCCGAGGCGCCCACCAGCGCCCCGGTGATGATCAAGGCGAGGTTCTGGATGGTGAAGCCGATGCCGCAGGCCGCCCAACCGGAGTAGCTGTTGAGCATGGACACCACCACCGGCATGTCCGCTCCGCCAATCGGGATGATCAGCAGGAAGCCCAGTCCCAGGGCCACCAAGGCGATCAGCCAGAACACCACCTGGCTGGCGGTGAAGCAGAACAGGATAATCAGCAGCAGGAGCAAGGCGCCAAGCGCCGCGTTCAGCGGGTGCTGGTATTTGAAGGTGATCGGCGCGCCCTTCATCAGCGCCTGCAGCTTGGCGAACGCGATCAACGACCCGGTGAAGGTGATCGCGCCGATCGCCAGCCCGATCGACATTTCGATCAGGCTCTCGCCATAGATGTGGCCCGGCGTGCCGATGCCGAACGCGGCCGGGGCGTTGAGCGCCGCGGCGGCGACGAACACCGCGGCCAAGCCCACCAGCGAATGGAAGGCGGCGACCAATTGCGGCAGCGCCGTCATTTGGATGCGCCGCGAAACGGTGACGCCGATGCCGCCGCCGATGAGGATGCCGAGGAAGATCAGAAGATAGCCGCCCCCGCCCATCCCGCCGCGCAGCAAGGTGGCGACGATGGCGATGGCCATGCCGACGATGCCGAACAGGTTGCCTTGACGGGAGGTGGTGGGGTTGGAGAGGCCGCGCAGGGCGAGGATGAACAGGACGGCGGCGACCAGGTAGGCGAGCGCGGTCAAGCTGGGGGACATGCGGGAGGCCTACTTCTTGGCCGGTGTGCGCGGCTTGAACATGGCCAGCATGCGCTGCACCACGGTGAAGCCGCCGAAGATATTCACGCTGGCCAGGGTCACGGCCAGGAAGCCGAACAGCTTGGCCGCCACCGTGTCGCCGAGCCCGGTGGCGAGCATGGCGCCCACGATGATCACCGAGGAGATCGCGTTGGTGACGCCCATTAAGGGCGAGTGCAGCGCCGGGGTGACGTTCCAGACCACGTAGTAGCCGACGAAGCAGGCCATCAGGAAAATGGCCAGAAGATAGATGAACGGCTCCACGGCGGCCGCCGCGGGAGCCGTGGCAGCGACGGCCTGGCCGGCCATGTCGCGCAATTGGATGGCTAGGATCGCCGCCTGCTGCGAGATGGTGGCGGCCTGGTCGGCCAGCGTGCTGGGGTTCATACGGCGGCTCCGGCTGGCGTTGAGGCGGCTTTGTAGCGTTCGTGCACCACGGCGCCGCCGCGGGTGAGCATGGTGCCCTGCACGATGGCGTCGTCGTCCGGGAGCTTGGGGGCGCTGGCGTCTTTGTCCCAGAAGGTGGTGAGGAAGGTCAGCAGGTTGCGGGCGTAGAGGCTGGTGGCGGCGGCGGGGATGCGGCCGGGCCAGTTGCGCCAGCCCAGCACTTTCACGCCGTTCTCGGTGTGGATGAGCTCGCCGGGCACGGTGGCACCGCAATTGCCGCCGGCATCGGCCGCAATGTCCACCACGATGCTGCCGGGCTTCATGCCGGCCACCATCTCGGCGCTGACGATGACCGGGGCGCGGCCGCCGGCGACCAGGGCGGTGCAGATGACGATGTCGTTCTTGGCCACGGTGGTGGTCATCAGTTCGGCCTGCTTGGTGCGGAAGGCGTCGCTCATGGTGCGGGCGTAGGCGCCGGTTTGGGCGGCGCTCTCCTCGTCCTCCACGCCGACGAAGGTGGCGCCGAGGGAGCGGATTTCTTCCTTGGCGGCGGGGCGCACGTCGGTGGCGGACACGATGGCGCCGAGCCTGCGGGCGGTTGCGATCGCCTGCAGCCCGGCCACGCCCGCGCCCACCACGAACACGCGGGCGGGCGGCACGGTGCCGGCGGCGGTCATCATCATGGCAAAGCCGCGGTCGAACGCGGTGGCGGCTTCGACCACGGCGCGGTAGCCGGCGAGGTTGGCCTGGGAGGACAGCACGTCCATGGCTTGGGCGCGGGTGATGCGCGGCAGCAGTTCCATAGCGGCGACGTCGATCCCGGCTTCGGCGAGCGAGGGCGCGAGCGCCGGGTCGGACGCGGTGTTGGTGACGCAGACGAGCAGGGCGCCGCGCGGGATTTGGCCGCGGATGGCGGTCTCCGGCATCTGCACGCTGAACACGATGCCGGCGCCCGCGAGTGCGGCGGCGGCATCCGGCGCGATTTCGGCTCCCGCGGCGGCGAACTCCGCGTCGGGGATGGACGCGGCCGCCCCGGTGCCGGCCTGAACGGCGACGCTGGTGCCGAGGGCGATGAGTTTCTTGACTGTTTCCGGCGTGGCGGCCGCGCGGGTTTCCGCGGCGGCGGTCTCCTTCAGCACCGCGAGGCGCATCCGATCTTCCTTGCTGACGTCTGGGCGAATTCCCCCGGCGGCGGACCATGCGGGAGGCTGCGGCAGCGCGCAAGAGCGGTCGTAATGAGTTCGAGCCAGCCGCGGCTGGCTTGCGGACGGGAAACTTGGGGTATGGTTACGGGTCGAACTTGCCGGCGAAGCGGGCCTGGGTGGTGGGGCCGAGCGTGCCGGGCGGCGCGGCGGGGGCGGCGGCCAAGGCGCAGAGCTTGAGGATGTCGGGCGGGGTGCGGCGATGGAAACGCTGCGATCCGGGTTTGACGTTGGGGATGGGGATGAGGGTGAGGTCGCGGCAGAGGTCCTGGATGATGGCCTCGGGCGAGCGGGTGGCGAGTTCGTCCTCCAACTCGGCGAGTTCGAGGCGCTCGATGAGTTCGAGGCGGAGGCCTTCGGCGGAGTCGCTGTCGGCCTTGGTGTGGATAGCGTCCTGCACCTCGCGGATGATGCGTTTGCGGATGGCGGTGCGGGAGGCGGCGAGCGGGGCGGGCTCGGCGAGCTTGTCGATCAGCAGCATGGAGCGGCGGATGGAGCGGGTGACGCGGTCGTGGGCGTCGGCCAGGGCGACTTTGGCGGCATCGGTGCGCGGCTGCTCGGGCGGGGCGCAGATGTCGGCGGCGAGGGCCATGCCGTGGGCGATGAGCTGCTCCAGGATGGCGCAGTGGCGCTTGCGGGTCTGGGTGCGCTCGTCGTCGAGGAGAGGGAGTGGCGTGGGCTCCGGCATGGTGGGTTTGAAGCAGTCCGCGGGGGGGAGTTTCAAGGTTGGCGTGAGTGAGAAGGGGGGTGATGGCGGCCGTGGGGCGCGGACTTGAGGCGGGAAGCGAAGCGGATGGTTGTGAGTCTCGTTTCACCGATCTGCAGCTGGCCGGAGCGGAAGGAGGCGAAGGCCTCAGCCGGGTCTCGTTTGCACGGGGCGAGATGGTGATCGGCGATCGCTTCTACGCCGGGCCGCCAAGCCTGCCGAGCGTCCTGAGGTCGAGGGTTAAAGATGCGGCTTGCGGTTTGCGCTTCTCGGTGCCGTCTTGAGCCCCTTTGCCGTCGCTGGGCTGTAGCAGGCCGGCAGCTTCATCAGACGATACATCTGCGATCCGCCGCGGCGTCGAGGGGTGCTGGCACAATCGCGCGCGCCACTCGCGCCGGGCCTTTGTATTTTTAGCTCGCGTGTCAGCCATTGGTGGAAAGCGGACTGTCCGCTTCAGGGCGGGACACCGAGATAGCTGACATTCCCAGGTCGTGACGGAATCGTCCGACCGTGCCCAGCGCTGCTTTGTTCTTCGACTAGAGAACGCTTCCAGCCCCGAGAGGCTGGCTGCACTTCTAACCCGGGCGCTGGACGCGATAGCTGTCGTCTGGCACCTTCTTCCTCGGTGCCCAATTGAGAAACGAGAGCAGTCCATCAGCTTTCAGCTCGACTGCAATTCGACCAAGGCGACTCCGCCGCACGCCCCATTTGGCCAGCACGATGGGCCATACGTCGCCGTAGAGAACTGACTGAGGCGCGATTGGCACTGCATCAAGCAGGGCGACGCGCGCGCCCATCTCTTGTTTGGCAAGCCATTTCGTTGCAAATTCGCGCCTTGTAGCCTGCCCTGCGAATAGGTCAGACATACCGGTCTCTTCAGCGCGTTTCGTATCCTTGAGATCAATCCGCATTGCGTCCTGTTCAAGCAGTGTCGCCTTTTGAGCATCCCGGAACACCTCGACGCCGACCTTGTTTCGGGTGGCATAGATCAGGGAGTAGAAGGTCCGATCACGCGTCGGATAAAGGACCGGCGTCTCCATCACGAAGCGATAGTTACCCAAACGCCTGATGACTTCTGTAATGCAAGATATAAGGATTTCTTCACGCTGGACGCCCGCCGGTGTCTTTGATGAAACGATATCCGCAATACGCTGTTGCACCCCGGCCCCAGGCAGGAGCGCTTCTAAAGCGGCCTGGACATAGGGCTGCGGCATAGAAGCCGATCGATTGATGAAATCGAACATGAAATTTAGCAACAACTCTGAATTTGGGCGGCGGATCAGCGGAGCCACCCGCGCCATATCGATCTTCCAGCCCTTCGGGTCCATGAGAACGAATGAGAAAGCATCAGGCGGAATGGCTGCAGTCAGTGTCGGAACGAGCTCGACAAAATCGCCATTGAACGTATGAATATTGATGTCCGGGTAGCGGGACGCGACCTCCGCAAGACGTTGAAAGGCGCCGACTTCCCTCTCGACCAGAAGCGCTGTCATAGTTACGTCAGCTCCTCGTGTCTTCTTCCACTGCACCTTGGCGTCCCGAAGTGCCTTTAGCGCTATGCCGAACGAGGTGTCCTCGAAACGTTCGTCTCGGCTCTGCCAAGGGCCGGAGAAGCCGTCTGTGTAGACAACATGTTTGTAAGAACTCGCGATCTTCATCACGAGGCACCCCATGTAACCGGCTAGGAAATGATGCTTAACGTATCCCTGCTCGCGCCCTTCATAGTTCTCCAGCGCGGGACGCATCAGGCGGCTTGCTCACCGACGCCGGTTGGGAGCTGGTTCCATTCGCGTCCGTCAAGCGACCGCCCTCCCGATTTGGGCCGGACACCACCCCATTGCTTGAAGAAGAACGGTATCCTTTGTGCGGCGCAGTTGTCCCGAACCTCTCGCACCCAATCAATTTGCATCGGGCGTGCGCGAGGGCCGCTTTCCCCTCCTGCAATGACCCAGTGGATACCGGACAAGTCCACGCTGCCGACTGGCCCAATTAGAGGCTCGATTGATAGGAAACGAACCGTAGCGGGCGCTTCCTGTAAGTGCTCCACGCGCGAGCGGGACCGATAATCCTCCAGCGAAACGCCCAGCCAGATGTGAGCTGGCACCGGCTGTGCCCCATATCTCAATCTGAGGTAATCCCGCATTCGAGAGCTGCGCTTGGTAAGTAACTGAAACACGTGCCAGGTGGCTTGTTCCATCGTTTCGAACACGCGATCGATGAACGTCCGATGTACCTCCTTGTGGAAGAGGTCGCTCATTGAATTGACGAAGATCAGTCGCGGTCTGCGCCAGGCAAGCGGTTGCGACAGGCGCTCAGGGCGGAGTGTTAGGTCGAACCCCGACTCAAACGGATGCCCCGGAACACCGCGGAACCGCTCAGCAAACCGCGCCGCATAGCAGTTATCGCATCCGCGTGTGATCTTCGTGCAACCCGTTACAGGGTTCCATGTCGCGTCTGTCCACTCGATTGCGCTGCCGTCAGCCATTATCTCTCTCAGAACATTAGGGGAACGATGCCATAACTGGAAATTGCGCGCAACTGCGTGGCCAACAACCGGCTGAACGACGGCGTTTTGGCATCTAGCGGCCAGCTTCTCCGCAAAACTGGGAGAAGCCCTCATCGACCTAAGCGGCCGACATGGGTCGACAGCAGACCAAAGCCCCCGTTACCCTGTACCGGAGGGTGGTCAGCTCAGCGGGGGGCCAGGCGCATCAAGTTCGCACCCATGGGGCCGCCACCCTCCTACGCCTGCTGTTCCAGAGACCCGAGCTTGTGGCGGACGATGCGGGTGCGGGCGCGGGCGTCCTCGATGGTGCGCGATAGGCTGCCGGCGTTGCGCGCCAAACGCTCCAGCACCTCGTCCATGCGCACCATCTCCTGCCGGGTCGCGCCGAGCAGGCGGCCGATCTGCTCGGCCTTCTGCTCCAGCGACAACGTGACGTAGCCCAGATGCACCGTGCGCAGCAGGCCGGGGAGCAGGCCCGGGCCCATCAGCATCACCCGATGCACCCGGCCCAACTCGTCCACCAGGCCGGGGATGCGGGCGGCCTCGGCGTAGAGCCCGTCGGTCGGCAGGTAGAGAATGGCGAAGTCGGTGGTGAGCGGCGGGGCGATGTATTTGCTGGCGACCCGGCGGCCCTCGGTCCGCAACACCTGCTCCAACGCACGCCGAGCCAGGCGCTCGCCCTCCAAGTCGCCACCCTCGGCCGCCAGCAGCAGGCGCTCGTAATCTGCCAAGGGCAGCTTGGCATCGATCGGCAGCAGGGGGCGCGGCTCGGCACCGGGCATGCGCACCGCAAACTCCACCACGCGGCCGTCGCCGATGGCGACGTTGGCCTGGTAGCTGCCGGCGGGGAGCAAGTCGTCCAGCAGGGTGCGGAGCTGGGTCTCGCCCCAGCCGCCGCGGGTCTTGACGTTGGCGAAGATGCGCTTGAGGTCGCCGATGCCGGCGCTGACCGCCGCCACCTCGCCCATCGCCTTCTGCACGGCGGCGAACTGGTCCAGCACGCGGCCGAAGCTAGTGGCCATCTGCTGCTCCACCGCTTGGTGCAACTGGGCGCCGACGCTGTGCTCGATGGCGGACAGGCGGGCGGCGCCGGCCTCGGCCATCTCGCGCAAGCCGCGCTCCAGCAGGAGGGCCAGGTGGCCGGCGGCATCGTGCGCTTCCAGCCGGGCCTGCTCCAAGCGCTCCTGCATCGCGCGCTCGGCCGCGGCCGACCGGTCGGCCAGCGCGCGCAGGCCGTGCAACGTTCCCAGCATCCGCAGCGTAAGGAGCGCCGTGGCGAGCAGCAGCACTGCCGCCACGCCCGCCGATGCCGCCCAGAACTCAACCGGCCAAGACGCAATCCAGGATCCCAGTGGTGACATCCGCTTCCAGCGCCTGCTTTCGAGTTAGCCCATCCCCTACACGAGTCGGCCGAGTCCCGAGTCGTTGATGGCTCGGTCGTCGCAAGCCTTGCCGGTGATGGCGCTCGGCGCGCTCGGGGTGGTGTTCGGCGATATTGGCACCAGTCCGCTGTATGCGGTGAAGCAGTGCTTCCAAGACGCTCCGTCGTTCGCGCATGACCCGGCGCTGGTGCTCGGCGTGTTGTCGCTGATCATCTGGTCGATTCTGTTCGTGGTGTGTCTTAAATATGTGAGCTTCATCCTGCGGGCGGACCACGACGGCGAAGGCGGCACGCTGGCCATGCTGGGGCTGATCCGCAACAAGGTGCCGCCGCTGCCGTTCAGCCGGCCGACCGCGCTCACCTTTCTCGTGCTGTTCGGCTCGGCGTTGCTCTACGGCGATGGCGTGGTCACCCCGGCGATCTCGGTGCTGTCCGCGGTGGAAGGATTGAAGCAGGCTAGCCCGGCGTTCGAGCGGTTTATCGTGCCGCTAGCGGCTGGAATCCTACTGGCCCTGTTCGTGAGCCAACACTTCGGCACGCAGCTAGTCGGGCGATTTTTCGGTCCAGTGATGCTGCTGTGGTTCGGCTTCATTGCACTGAGCGGTGTGGTCCGGGCGGTGCAGCAGCCGGCAGTGCTGGCCGCGTTCAATCCGCTCGCCGGGCTGCGGCTGCTGCTCGGCCATGGCTGGACCGGCTATGCTGTGCTCGGCGCCGTGGTGCTGTGCTTCTCCGGGACGGAAGCGCTGTTCGCCGATCTGGGTCATTTTGGCCGCCGTCCAATCGTGCTGTCGTGGTATTGCGTGGTGCTGCCGGCACTGGGACTGAACTACTTGGGCCAAGGAGCCGAGCTGCTGGCGCATCCCGAGTCGGTGAGCAACCCTTTTTTCGCGCTCGTGCCCCATTGGGCGTTGTATCCTGGGGTTGTCATCGCGACGGCCGCCACGGTGATCGCCTCGCAGGCACTGATCTCCGGCGCGTTCTCGCTTACTCAGCAAGCGATCAACATGGGCTTCGCGCCGCGCTACCGGGTGGTGCACACCTCGGAGGAGGAGCGCGGCCAAGTGTATATGCCGGTGGTGAACTACGCGCTGATGCTGGGCTGCTTGACACTGGTGCTGACGTTCCGCTCCTCCGACGCGCTGGGCTCGGCCTATGGCTTGGCGGTGATCGGCACCATGACGGTGACGTCGGTTACGTTCTTTGTGGTGATGCGCCGGGTCTGGGGTTGGTCGCTGTGGCTGGCCGGGCCGCTGGCGGGGGCATTCCTGCTGGTCGACTGTGCGTTTTTGGGCGCCAACCTGGCCAAGATCTTTTCGGGGGCTTGGGTGCCACTGGCAGTGGGCACGGTGGTGTTCGCGCTGTTCGCCACATGGACGCTGGGGCGCTCGCGGCTGGGGCAATCGCTGGCCGCCTGGGCGATGCCGGTGGCCGAGTTCCAAGGGATGGCGGCGGACTGGCGGGATCGGGAGGCCGGGGGCGCGGTGTTCCTGACCGAGAATTCCGACAAGGTGCCGATGATCGGGCGCCACACCTGGCTGCGCGCGCATGTTCGGCATGAGAACGTCCTGTTGCTGCGGGTGGAGACGACCAAGCGGCCCTATGTGGCGGAGTCGGACCGCTTCAGCCTGGAGGATTTGGGCAACGGGATTTTCTGCGGCGTGCTGCGGTTCGGTTTCATGCAGCCCCCCACGGTCTCCACCGGGCTCAGCGGCAAGCTGCCGTTCGATCAGGATTGCGCCGTGTACTTCCTGCCCCAGGTGATCGCGGACGAGCAACTCTCCAACTGGGCCGGCCTGTTGCGGCGGGCGACGCTGTTCCTGGGAGGAACGGGGCTCACGCCGATCGAGTATTTCGACCTGCCGCCGAGCCAGGTGGTCTCGGTCGGGCTGAGAGTGGAAGCATAACGGGGGCTCTTACCCTTCTTCACATTCGGTGCGTTGGAAGCATCAAACGGGCGCCTACCTTGTGCGTAGAGACGGTCGCGCGCAGGGGGCGCACATCCACCGTGGCAGATCCAATGCAGACTGTTGCTGGCTCACCCCGCCCGCGTGACCTTCGCATCGACGTGATCCGCGGTTTGGCGCTGTTGATGATCTTTGTCGATCACATGCCCAGCGATCTGCTGAACCGTGTCACGCTGCACAACTTCGGGTTTTCCGATGCTGCTGAGGTGTTCGTGCTGCTGGCCGGCTATTCTGCGATGTTGGCTTACGGGCGGAGCTTTCAGCGCGATGGCGCTGTGCGGGGGCTGCGCCGGGTGATGGCGCGTTGCGTCCGTATTTACCTGTTCCAAGCTGGATTGCTACTCACCACGCTGTTGGTGGTGCAGGGTTGGGCAATGCACTACCATATGCGGCCGGGAATCATGGCCCCCATCCTCGGCGCGCCGGTAGCTGGGCTCGCCCACGGCCTAACGTTGCGGGCGTTGCCGAGCTACCTCGATATCCTGCCGCTTTACGTCGTATTGCTGGCGGCGTTTCCGCTGGTGTATCTGGCCATCCGCCGCAGTCCCTGGCTGGCGCTTGGCGCTTCGGCAGCGGTGTGGGTGGCTGCGGGACGATTCCACGGGCTCAATCTGCCGAACTGGCTAGACGGCAAGGGCTGGTATTTCGACCCGTTTGCCTGGCAGTTCCTGTTCACCATCGGGGCGGTGCTGTTCCAGGTGACCGACCGGGCGGGCGGCTCGCTGCCTCGGAACCGCTGGGCCGTGCAGTTTTGCGTCGCATTCCTCGCCTTCGCGCTCATTCAGGGCGCGCCCTGGCAGGATTGGGGCCTGCCGAACTTGCATCCGTTCGCGATGGGGTCACCCGACAAATCACGCCTGAACTGGCTGCGCATCGTCGACGTGCTCTGTCTGTTTTACCTGCTGATGAGCGCCCCAGGCATCCGAGCGCTGTCAGGCAAAGCGTGGCTGCGGCCGATTGCCGCCTGTGGGCAGCACTCGCTAGAAGTTTTTTCGCTGGGCTGCGTGCTGGCGCTGTTCGGCCGGCTGGTGTTCCGCACCGACGGGGTGAGCGTGGCGACGGAGGTTGCCGTGAACGCCATTGGGCTGACAACTATGTGCGGCGCGGCGCTGTGGTTGAGCCACGGGCGGGATGCGGCTCAGGCACGGCTGGTCAAGCACAGATCGCTCGGACGCAAGCCAGCCTGAACCGAGCCTGGTGCCGAATTATGCTAGAGGCCGTTGCGCGATCCCATAGGAGACCCGGTCCATGGCCATGACGCTTGCCCGTGCCACAACTATTGCCGATGCCGCGCTAGCTGCCGGGCGCCAGCACAACTTCCTGCCGCTCTCGGTGGCCGTGCTGGATGCGGGAGGCCATTTGGTGGCGTTCAAGCGCGAGGATGGGTCGGGCATCCTGCGGTTCGACATTGCGTTCGGCAAAGCCTGGGGCGCGCTTGGGATGGGGTTTGGGTCGCGCGAGCTGTTCAATCGGACACAGGCGAACCCGACGTTTATGGCCGCATTGTCGGTTGTTAGCTCTGGCCGGCTGGTCCCGGTGCCAGGCGGCGTGCTGGTGTTGGAGGACGGCGGGGTGATCGGGGCGGTGGGGATTTCCGGCGACAACTCGGACAATGACGAAAGCTGCGCCCTGGCTGGGATCGCGGCGGCCGGGTTGGGGGGCAAGGCGGCGAGTTGACGGCTTGGCGGAGTGATGGGTTGCGGAGCAACCCATCACTACAGAAATGCGGCGAGTTCTTCGTTCACTCGGGCGCGGTCGGTGTAGAACAGGCCATGCGGGGCGCCGGGGCATTCGATTAGGCGGGCGTTCGGCAGCATTCGGGCGGCGGCACGGCCGGCCGCGATGGGCACGGTGACGTCAGCGTCGCCGTGCATGACCAGCGTGGGCACGGTGACCGCGGGCATGTCGCCACGGAAATCGGTCTCGGAGAAGGCGCGGACGCAGTCCACCGTGGCCTTCCTGGACGCCTGCATCGCCATCGCCCCAACCCATTGCAGGAATTCGCTCGAGACGGGCGACGTCACCAGCCCTACGCCGAACACCTTCTTGCCGAAGCTGGCAAGAAAGCCGGGGCGGTCTTCCTCGATGCCGTGCACAATGCCGTCGAAGGTGGCGCGGTCGGTGCCGTCGGGATTGTCGGGCGTCTGCAGCATGAAGGGCGTCACGCCGGCGAGAAGCACGGCCTTTGCCACACGCGCGGCGCCCTGGCGCGAAAGATAGCGCACCACCTCGCCAGCGCCCATGGAAAAGCCGACCAAGGCGGCGTCGCGCAGATCGAGCGTGTCCATCAGGGTGGCGAGGTCATTGGCCAAGGTGTCGTAATCGTAGCCGGTCCAGGGTTGACTTGAGCGGCCGAAACCGCGCCGGTCGTAGGCGATCACGCGGAACCCGCGCGCTGCCAGCACGCTCGCTTGATACTCCCACATGTCCGCGTTGAGGGGCCAACCGTGGATCAGCACTACGGGTCGGCCGGTACCCCAATCGTTGTAGAAAAGCGACGTGCCGTCCTGGGTTTGAACGTAGGGCATGACGCCCTCCCAAAGGTTGTTCCGCGCGAACGGGCGATCTGGGCCGTGGTTGCAGTACTGGCCGAGGGACGGCGAGTCAGCACCCTGTGATTAGGGCTGGGTTTGCCAGCCATGAGCCTGAGACACCTGCTTGACCTTGGCGATCAATTCGGGCTGAAAGCTCTGCAGCCATTGGGTCAGCCCGGTCAGCCGGGCGGATGCCAAAGCGGGTTGCGCCTTAACGAGGTTCTGGCCGGCCTGGGTGTTGTAGAACGCGATGATGGCGCGCAGGTCATCGCCGCTTAACACCTGGGCATAGTTGCGAGCCTGGATGGTCAGCAGTTCGTCGAAATGCGCATCAATGGTGGGCAGCATCGCCTCGGTGACGACGGCTTGTGCTTTCGCCGGGTCGGTGATGCCCATCTGGTGCAGCAACCCGACCATGGGGCCGTTCATCGCCGCCAAGGTCTGGTCCTTGTTGCCGGAGGTCGCGGCAACCAGTTGGCGGGCTAGCGAAAGGTTGTCGGCGGTGGGTGTGGGGGTTTGCGCCCCGGCGTTGTCGCCGCAGACCAGGAGGGCGGTGGCGAACAGGGCGGCCATCAAGCGGGCCATGGGCTAGCTCACCCGCCGCAAGAGCGCCGCGGTGAAGTCCTGCGTGGTGGCGCGGCCGCCCAGGTCTGCGGTGCGCACGCCGTCCTCGTTGAGCACGGCGCCGATGGCGGTTTCCAGCCGGCCGCGCAGGTCGGCGAGGCCGGCGTGTTCCAGCATCAGCCCGGCGGCGAGCAGCACGGAGATTGGGTTGGCGACGCCTTTGCCGGCGATGTCGGGGGCAGAGCCGTGCACTGCCTCAAAGATCGCCGCCGTGGTGCCGATATTGGCACCGGGCGCCATGCCCAAGCCGCCCACCAACCCGGCGGCTTCGTCGGACAGGATGTCGCCGAACAGGTTGGTGGTGACGATCACGTCGAACTGCCAAGGGTTGAGCACGAGCTGCATGGCGCAGGCGTCCACGATGCGGTCGTCCATCGCGACCCTGCCCTGGTAGTCGCGGGCGACCGCTTGGCCCTCCTCCAGGAACAGGCCGGTGAGGGCCTTGAGCACGTTGGCCTTGTGCACCACCGTGACCTTCTTGCGGCCGGTGCGCAGCGCGTAGTCGAACGCATAGGTGAGGATGCGGCGGGCGCCGGCGCGACTGTTGACGCCGGAGGAGATCGCCACACCGTGCGTGTCGTCGCCGATCGGGATAAAGTGCTCGAAGGCGACGTAGAAGCCTTCCAGGTTCTCGCGGATGATCACCAGGTCGATGTTCTCGTAGCGGCCGCCGGGGATCAGCGTGCGGGCGGGGCGCAGGTTGGCGTAGAGGTGGAATTCCTCGCGCAGCCGCACGTTCACCGAGCGAAAGCCGCCGCCCACGGGAGTGGTGAGCGGGCCCTTGAGCGCCAGCCGGGTGCGGCGGATGCTGTCCAGCGTGGCGGGGGGCAGCGGGTCTCCGGCCGCCGCCACCGCTGCCATGCCGCCCAACTGATGGTCCCACGCGAAGGGGCGGCCGAGCGCGTCCAGCACGGTGACGGTGGCTTCGATCACTTCGGGGCCGATGCCGTCGCCGGCGATCAGGGTGGCTGGGATCATGCCGCATGGCTCCTTGCCTCGCCATGCTAGCAGTTGTGCGCCGCACCGTCACCTGTAGCGGCGCGGTAGACGGCGACGGCAGAGCGCCGCACACTCCAGCATTGTCCCGCGCGAAGGAGGCCCGGCATGGCCGTCAAGCCCGTCGAACCGTTCGATTGCGTGGTGTTTGGCGCCACCGGCGACCTGACGCTGCGCAAGCTGCTGCCGGCCTTGTATTATCGCTTCCGGGACGGCCAAATTCCATTCAGTGCCCGCATCATCGGCGCCGCGCGGTCGGGGTTCGACGACGAGTCATTCCGCCAGCACACGCTGGAGGCGCTCGCGCAACACGTGGCGAAGGCCGACCAGGACGGCGAGATGATGAGCCGCTTCGCCGCCCTGGTGCATTACGCCCGGGGCGACGCAGCGCGAGAGGGCGGGCTCGATGCGCTCACCTCGCTATTGCGCGAGAAGCCGGACCGCATTCGGGTGTTCTACCTGGCGACATCGCCCGGGCTATACGGCCCGATCTGCCGGAACCTCGAAGCTGCCGGGCTGGTGAGCGAGCACAGCCGCGTGGTGCTGGAGAAGCCGATTGGGCACGACCTGGCCTCCGCGCGCGAGATCAACGACGTGGTGGGCCGCGTGTTTACCGAGGCGCAGACCTTCCGCATCGACCATTATCTCGGCAAGGAGACGGTGCAGAACCTGCTCGCGCTGCGCTTCGCCAACGTGGTGTTCGAGCGGCTGTGGAACAGCGACGTGATCGACCATGTGCAGATCACGGTGGCGGAGACGGTGGGGGTGGAGGGGCGCGGCGACTACTACGACCACTCCGGTGCACTGCGCGACATGGTGCAGAACCATCTGATGCAGTTGCTCTGCCTGTTGGCGATGGAACCGCCGCTGAACCTGGAGGCGGATGCGGTGCGGGACGAGAAGCTGAAGGTGCTGCGGGCGCTCAAGCCGATCGCGCCGCACGAGGTGGGGCATGTCACGGTGCGCGGCCAGTATACCCAGGGGGCGGTGGCCGGGCGCGCCGTACCGGGCTACCTGGCCGACCTGAACGAGGGCGCGAACGAGCCGCGCGGCAGCAAGACCGAGACCTTCGTGGCGCTGAAGGCGGAAATCCAGAGTTGGCGCTGGGCCGGCGTGCCGTTCTATTTGCGCAGCGGCAAGCGACTGCCGGACAAGGTGAGCGAGATCGTGGTGCAGTTTCGCGGCGCCCCGTTCAGCGTGTTCGAGCGCGACGGTGAGACCCTGGCGCCCAACAAGCTGATCATCCGGCTGCAGCCCTCGGAGGGGATGGAGCTGGAGTTGATGACCAAGAACCCGGAGGCGGCCGGGCTGCATCTAAGCCCGACGCGGTTGGACATCAGCTTCGAGAAGGCCTTCCGCACCCGCTATCCGGATGCCTATGAGCGCCTGCTGATGGACAGCGTGCGGGGCAACCCCACCCTGTTCATGCGCCGTGACGAGGTGGAGGCGGCGTGGAGTTGGGTGGAGCCGATCATCGATGCCTGGGAGGCCTCGCGCGAGCCGCCGCGGCTGTACCCCGCCGGCAGTTGGGGTCCGACCTCGGCCATCGCGCTGATCGAGCGGGATGGGCGGACATGGCACGAGAATATCGAGTAAGACGCCTCGCAGCGGCGGGAGCTGGAAGCTGCTCTTGCGTTCGCTGTAGCGGTCGACGAGGTGGTCCGCCCGGTCGCGGAGCAGCCAGGTGAAGCGGAGCAGTTCCTCCATGACGCCAGGCGGAGCAAACGGTCCGCTTCCTCGACCAGCAGGCGCGAGTAGGGCCGCTGCCGCAGGCTGCCATAGAGCAGCAGGATGCGCGGCGGGTGCTGGGCACGGACGGCTGGTTGCAGGCGTGCCGTGTCCGGCGGCTGCAACAGCTCACGGCGAAGCGCCGGCAACGTCTCCGTCGCCGCTCCGTCGCGTGTGGGCGGCGTCAGCATATCCATGCACTGTGCTCGATGACGTTCGTCGGATCGTTGGTGGAAAAGTCATGGGAAATGCGGGTGCATTGCTGCTACTGGCAGTTTCGGCGGTATTTGAGGCTGGGGGAGACGCCATCGTGCGCACCGGCTTGCACACCCCGTCCGTCGTCACACGCATTGCCTGGATACTGCTGGGCGGAATCGTGTTGCTCGCCTACGGAGTAACCGTCAATTTGCCACCCTGGGATTTCGGTCGCCTGCTGGGCGTCTACGTCGCACTGTTTTTCCTGGTGGCGCAGCTCATTAACGCGGTTGCGTTCGGGCGCATGCCAACGATTCCGATCCTGATGGGCGGGACGCTCATCGTGGCGGGTGGTTTGGTCATAACGTTCGGGTCGGGACTTGACCTTTCCAAGTGAACGCGGCCCGACAGGCAGCAACTCGATCAACCTGATTCCGCCGCTATGCGCTCACCGTCCTCCTTGAGGAAGTCGGACGGCAGCGGCACGTCCAGCGGGTTCAACACAGTTTCGGACGGCCGGCACGGTCGCATACCCTTGGGGGTGACGACGGTCGGCCTTTTGATGAGGATCGGGTGCGCCTCGATGGCGTCCAGCAGCGCGTGGTCGGATAGCGCGGGGTCGTCCAGTCCCAGATCGGCGAACGGCAGGGCGCTGTCACGGCATCGCGGAGCCGATTCTTGCCAGCGCCTCGGCCATCACGGCGTGGAACATGGCCTCCGTCAGCCGCCCGGTGTTCGTGTTATAGCGGGAGACATGGTAGCTGTCCGCCAGCGCCCGCCCGTCCGGCAGATCGTGGAGCGTACCGTGGCAAAAGCGCCGCTGCGAGAGCTTGAGCCCAAGCGCGCGCAGTACCGCCGCATGCGCCAGCGTACCGAGCGCCAGGATCACTCGCGACCCGGGGACGGCGAGTTCAGCGGCCAGGAAGCCACTGCAGGCGCGGATTTCTGCGGGGGCGGGCAGGTTCGCCGGCGGCACGCACCGTACGGCGTTGATCACCCGGCACTGGCGCAGCACCAGGCTGTCCGCCGGGTCGGCCCGGTAGTCGCCGGTGGCGAACCCCAGTTGCAGCAGCGTGTGGTAGAGCAGCAGCCCGGCATGATCGCCGGTGAACGGCCGGCCGGTGCGGTTGGCGCCGCGCACGCCGGGCGCCATGCCCACCACCAGGAGCGGCGCGCCGAGCGGACCCCAACTCGGCACAGGAGCGTTAAACCAGTCGGGATTGGCTGAGCGGTTGGCCTCGCGATACGCCACCAACCGCGGACAAAGCGGACAATCGGGCGGTGGCGCTGCCACCGCCGGGCCGGGCATCAGCTCTCCTCGGGCTCGGCGTAGGGGTCGGCCGGGGTGGTGGCGCGGACGGGGCGGCGCGGCTCCATCTGCCTGCGGGTGAAGCCGCTGGCGATGTCGGCCAATTCGAGGAACTGGTCGGCCTGGCGCCGCAACTCGTCTCCGATCATCGGCGGGTTGCTGCGCACGGTTGAGATCACCGATACGCGTACGCCTTGCCGTTGCACCGCCTCCACCAGACGGCGGAAGTCGCTGTCGCCGCTGAACAGGATGGCGTGGTCCAGCCGGGGCGCCAATTCCAGCATGTCGATGGCGAGCTCCACGTCCATATTGCCCTTGACGCGGCGGCGGCCGGCAGCGTCGGTAAATTCGCGCGCGGGCTTGGTGACGAGCGTGTAGCCGTTATAGGCCAGCCAGTCGGTGAGCGGCTTGAGCGGGGAATACTCTTCCGTGTCGAGCACGGCGGAGTAGTAATACGCACGTAGTACGTGGGTCTTGGTACGAAAAAACTCGAGAAGGTTGCGATAATCCACATCGAAGCCAAGATTTCGCGACGCGGAAAACAGGTTGGCCCCATCGATGAAGAGCGCAGTCCGCTCAGTCGGCAAGAAAAGCACGTCGGAGATTCCTTTTTTGCAGTCCCGCACCGAGTTTTTAGGGGCCGGCGGGCATCGTGGACCATAGAGGGCCGGGCGCGTTGCAGAAAGGTGAAAAAGGGGACCGTGGATGGTCTTGATCGCTCTCGGCGCAAATCTCCCCAGCCCGGCTGGCGCTTCGCCGCTGCAAAGCTGCTCGCGCGCGGCGGCGACGCTGGAGGGGGTGGCCGGGCTCCGCCTAGCCGCGGTCTCGCCCTGGTACGAGTCGGAACCGGTGCCGCCGTCCGGCCAGCCGCGCTACGTGAATGGCGTGGCCCGGCTGGAGGGCGCTGTAGACCCGGCGGCGCTGCTCGCGGCGGTACAGGCGATCGAGCACGCCCATGGCCGGGTGCGGTCCGCGCCCAATGCCGCCCGCACGCTTGACCTGGACATCATCGCCATCGGCGCGCTGATCCGCGCGGCGCCCGACCCGGTGGTGCCGCATCCCCGGCTGCACCAGCGCGGCTTCGTGCTGTGCCCGCTGCTGGACGTCGCGCCCGATTGGTGGCATCCGGTGTTGCACCGATCGGCGCGAACCCTGCTGGATGCCCTTCCACAGCAGGGCTGCTGGCGCTTGTGATGTCTGCCCTTGCGGGTTCATGCCGTCACGCCTAGTTATCCGGATTGACCCCGCACTTCTGGAGACCGTATCCGCATGGCACGCGTGACCGTCGAGGATTGCGTCCAGCGCGTCCCCAATCGCTTCGAGCTGGTATTGTTTGCCGCCCAGCGCGCCCGCAACCTGAGTCGCGGCGAGGAACTCACCGTCGACCGGGATGACGACAAGAACCCCGTGGTGGCGTTGCGCGAGATCGCCGAAGAGACGGTGACGCTAGCGAAGCTGGAGCAGGATTTGATCAAGTCGCTGTCCCGCGCGCCCGAGCCGGAGCCAGCGGACGAGGAGGTGCTCGATCTGATTCCGACCGACCAGAACATCTTCGGCCTGCAGGACATCTCGGCCGAGGAAGAGACGGCGAACATGCCAGTGGAAGAAATGTCTCCCGAGGATCTCGAGGCCGCTATCGAAGCCGAGCTTGGCGGGCGTCGGCGGTAGTACCGGAACGCCGATGAGCAGCGATGCCCACGCTTCGTTATCGCGAGCCGCCGCTTGGGGGCATCGCGCTCCAGGAGGCGGCCACCGTCTCACGATCCTGGATGGCCGCGTCGCTGCCCTCCTCGCCATGATGAAATCCGGTCAACGAGACGACGCGGCCGCGGGGCATGGCCGCGGTTAACCTCCTGCGCATCGCGTATGCCCCGGATGGGGCTGCCTCGGCGCGGCCCGGCACCGTGCGCCAGTTCGAGCTCACTGAGCGGGTCGCCAGCTACGATCCTAAGGCCGATACCGGGCTGATCGACGCCGCCTACGTCATGGCCGCGCAAGCGCACGGCTTGCAGTACCGCGATAACGGCGACCCATACATCACCCATCCGGTCGCCGTGGCCGACATCCTAGCCGGCTACCGCCTGGACACCGACACTATCGTCACCGCACTGCTGCATGACGTGGTGGAAGACACCAAGATACCGCTCGCCACCATCGAAGCCCGCTTCGGCAAGACCATCACCGGTTTGGTGGACGGCGTCACCAAGCTCACCAAGCTAGAGTTGAAGACCGCGCGCTCGGCGCAGGCAGAGAACTTCCGCAAGCTGGTGCTGGCGATGAGCCAGGACATCCGCGTGTTGCTGGTGAAGCTGGCCGACCGGCTACACAATATGCGCACGTTGCATTTCGTGACCGCTCTGGACCGGCGGCAGCGCATTGCGCTGGAAACCATGGAAATCTATGCGCCGCTGGCCGAGCGCATCGGCATGGACGCCATGAAGAGCGAGCTGCAGAACCTCGCCTTCCAGCAGATCGAGACCGAGGCGTTCGACACCATCCAGGCCCGGCTGAACTTCCTGCGCGGCCAAGGGGCGGACATCATTGAGGAGGTGCGCAGCGAACTGGTGCGGGTGTGCCGGGAGGGCGGCGTTTCGGCGGTGGAGGTGAGCGGGCGGGAGAAGAGCCCGTTCTCGATTTGGGAGAAGATGCAGCGCCGCAACATCGCCTTCGAGCAATTGTCCGACATCATGGCGTTCCGCGTGGTCGTGCCCACCCGGGCGGACTGCTACATGGCACTCGGCGCGGTGCATGCCAGCTATCCGGTGATTGCCGGGCGGTTCAAGGACTATATCTCTACGGCCAAGTCTAACGGCTACCAGAGCCTGCACACCGGCGTGACGTTGCGCGAGCCGCGCAACCAGAAGATCGAGGTGCAAATCCGCACCGCCGAGATGCAGCGCGTGGCCGATAACGGCGTGGCGGCGCATTGGAGCTACAAGCAGGGCCTGCCGTCGAACGTGCGGGATTTCCCGTGGGTGCGCGACCTGCTGGAAATCCTCGACAACTCGACCACCGGCGAGGACTTTCTCGAGAACACCAAGCTCGAGCTCTACCAGGACAAGGTGTTCTGCTTCACGCCGAAGGGCCAGTTGATCCAGCTTCCGCGCGGCGCCACTCCGGTCGATTTCGCCTATGCCGTGCACAGCCAGGTAGGCGACACCTGCGTTGGCGCCAAGATCAACGGCCGGCTGCTGCCGCTGCGCACCGAGCTGCAGAACGGCGACCAAGTGGAGGTGATGACGGCACGGGGCGGCACGCCCTCGCCCGCCTGGGAGCGGTTCGCCGTTACTGGCAAGGCGCGGGCGCGCATCCGCCGCCACATGGCGCAGCAACAGCGGCAGAACCATATCGACGCGGGCCGCGCCGCCGTCGCCAAGGCGTTCCGCCAGGAGGGAGTTGACGGATCGGAAAAGGTGCTGGAGGCGGCGCTTAAGGTGCTGAAATGCGCCTCGCTGGACGACCTCTACGTCGCCGTCGGCAATGGCAACACGGGGCCGAAAGACGTGGTGCACGCGATCTATCCCGAACTGCGCCAGGCGCCGCGGGCGCCACGAATGATCCCGGGGCTGCCGGCGCGCGCGCCCAGCCGGCCGGCCGGCAATGGCATGGCGGTGAGCGGCCTCTTGCCGGGCATGAATGTCAGCTACGCCGGCTGTTGCCACCCGCTACCCGGGGACGGGATCGTCGGGATCGTCACCACGGGCAAGGGCGTCACGATTCATACCCGCACCTGCCCCACCCTGCAGAGCTTCGCCGAGACGCCGGAGCGGTTCATTGATGTCGGTTGGGAGCAGGACGGAAGCGGCGCGGGGTCCGGCGGCATCCATACCGGACGCATCAGCGTGATTGCAGCGCACGAGCCGGCGACCCTGGCCAACATCACCAACGCCATTTCCAAGCACGAGGGCTCGGTGACCAACCTCAAGATCGTCAACCGCCAGCAGGACTTCTTCGAATTGCTGATCGACGTCGACGTGCGCGATTTACGTCACTTGTCCAACGTGATCGCGGGGCTGCGGGCGGTGGCCGGCACCACCCAAGTGGAACGGGCGCGCGCTTGAGTGTCGTGCGGAGGCGCGCGTGAGTGTCGTGCGGAGGCGCGCGTGAGTGTCGTGCGGAGGCACGCGTGATTGTCGTGCGCAGGCACGCGTGATTATCGGGACGGGGAGCGACCTGTGCGACATCCGCCGGATCGAGCGGGCGATGGAGCGGTTCGGCGACCGCTTCCTGCAGCGCGTGTTCACCGCCACTGAACGGGCCCGGGCTGCCCGGCGAACCCCGCGCATCCGGCCCGGCACCTTCGCCAAGCGGTTTGCCGCCAAGGAGGCCTGCGCCAAGGCGCTCGGCACTGGGTTCAGCCGCGGCGTGTTCCATTCCGACATGGGGGTGGTAAATCTGCCGAGCGGACAGCCGACTTTGGCGCTGACCGGCGGCGCGGCCGCCCGGTTGCAGGCGATCACACCCGCGGGCCACAGGCCGGCGCTGCATCTGACCTTGACCGACGAGCATCCCTACGCGCTGGCGCAAGTCACCATCACGGCGGAGCCGGCCGGGTGAGCGGGGGGAGGACGGCGCTGGATTGGGAAGCCCGGTTCCAGGCGGAGCGCACGCCTTGGGAACGGCCGACGCTGAACCCGGCGTTCACCGCCTGGCGCCAATCGGGCTTGCTGGCGCCCTGCCGTATCTTGCTGCCGGGCGCCGGCCGCAGCGGCGAACCACTCGCACTGGCGCAGGCCGGGTTCGACGTGACGGTGGTGGACTCGGCGCCCACCGCCACAGCCGTGCAGCGGGCCCGGATGGAAGCCGCGGGAGCCACCGCCGCGGTTGTGGAGGCCGACCTGCTGGCCTGGTCTCCAGCCCAGCCGTTCGCTGCCGTGTACGACCAGACCTGCCTCTGCGCGTTGCCGCCGGATAGCTTGGCGGAGTACGCGGGGTTGCTGCACGCCTGGCTGCGGCCGGGCGGCCGGCTGTTCGTGCTGTTGATGCAAACGGGAGAGCCCGGTGGGCCGCCCTTCGACTGCCCGCCGGAACGAATGCGCGGCCTGTTTGATCGAGGCTGGCGCTGGCCGGAGCGGCTGGGCGCGCCAATTGGCAGTTTCGGCCAGAACCGAGAAATCCCAGCCGTGCTGGAGCGGGTCTGATCCGCTCGCGGCAGATGGAGCAGACCAGTTGAATCGTGGCCCATTTTCGCGATAGTGCGGCGCAGTACACAATAGGTCGCTCCATGGACACGCATGCACCCACCCTTCCCGTCGCCAGCTCCGGGCTGAAGCAGCCCTATCACCTGGTGAACCCCAGCCCTTGGCCGCTGACAGGAGCCGTTGGGGCGGGATTGACGGTGATCGGCATCATCCATGCCGCCCACTTCGGCACCTATCTCTGGCTGATACTTGGCCTGACGGTGGTCCTCGGCACCATGGCGCTATGGTGGCTAGACGTGCTGAAGGAGAGCCGCACCCCTGGCCTGCATAGCCCGGTGGTGCGGCTCGGCCTGCGCTACGGGATGACGTTGTTCATCGCTAGCGAAGTGATGTTCTTCGTCGGCTTCTTCTGGGCGTTCTTCCATTTCGCCCTCTTCCCCGAGCACGTGCTGGACGCGACGGGGCCAGCCATATGGCCGCCCGCGGGGATCCATACTTTCGACCCGTTCAACCTGCCGCTGCTCAACACCATGATCCTGCTGCTCTCCGGCTGCACCGTCACCTGGGCGCATCATGCATTGATCGAGGGGGACCGCCGCAGCCTGATCATGGCGCTTGGCCTTACCATTCTGCTCGGCATGTCGTTCACCGGGTTTCAGGTGCTGGAATATTCGGAGGCGCCGTTCAAGTTCGATGGCGGCGGGGTTTACCCGGCGGTATTCTTCCTCGCCACCGGCTTCCATGGCTTCCACGTGATCGTCGGTACCTGCTTCTTGACGGTGTGCTGGTTTCGTTCCCGCGCTGGTCAATTCAGCCCCACGCGCCACTTCGGGTTTGAGGCGGCAGCTTGGTACTGGCATTTCGTCGACGTGGTGTGGCTGTTTCTGTTCGTCGCAGTCTATGTGTGGGGCAGCGGCGTCCCGGTCGCGGAGTAGGGTGACGCGCAGCCTGCTTTGGCTGTCGCTGCACTGCCGCTGCCCGCGCTGCGGCGAGGCCCCGCTGTTCGACGGCATCCTCACCGTGCGGGACCGTTGCCCGGTGTGCGACCTGAACCTGGCCGAAGCCGACACCGGAGATGGGGCGGCGGCGTTCATCATCCTGTTTGAGAGCACCATCCTGGTGGCGCTGGCGTTCTGGGTGGAGTTCCGCTTCAACCCGCCGCTCTGGGTGCATGCGGTGCTGTGGCCGGCCTTGGCGATCCCCGGCACGATCCTGATGATGCGGCCGCTCAAGGCGTTCTTGGTGGCCCAGCAGTTCCGCAACCGCCCCGGCGAGATGGGGGCGGAATGAGCACCGTGCGGACCCTCACGCCCTTCGCTGGTCTGCGCGTGGAAGGGGCACGAAAGCGGTTGCTCGTACCCACCGTCGCCACGCTGGTGATGTTGGCCATTCTGATCGGTCTTGGCGTTTGGCAACTGCAGCGGCTGCAATGGAAGCTCAGCATCCTCGCCGCCATTGACCGGGCGGAGTCCGCCCCCGCCATCGCCTTGCCTCAGCACCCGGTGCAGTTCACCAAGGTCCGCACCGAAGGGAGCTTCCTGCCGGGCAAGCAAGCGCGCTATGGCGCCGAGGTGCGGGACACACCGGCGGGGCCGGTGCTGGGCTCCCGCGTGATCGAACCGTTGCAGCGCGCGCGGCAGGAGCCGGTGCTGGTCGACCGCGGCTGGGCGCCAGACGGGGCGGTGGTGGAACCGTCTGGCCCGGTCGCGGTGGAGGGCTATATCCGCACGCCCGACCGTCCCGGCCTGTTCAGCGCCACCGACGACCCAGGCAAGCGGCAGTTCTACACGCTCGACCCGGCGAAGATCGGGGCGGCGCTGGGGCTGCCGCGGGAAGCGCCTTACACGCTGGTGGCGATGGGACCGCCGGGCGCGGTTCCCAGCCCGGCCACCGCCCTGCCCCGGCCGCCCAACGACCACCTGAACTATGCGCTGACCTGGTTTGGGCTGGCCTTGTCGCTGCTGGTGGTGTTCGCCGCGTATTGCCGCAAGGTGCTCGCGCGATGACCGCCTCCAGCCACCTGCGCGACCGCTTCACCCGTATCGCCACCCTAGGCGAGGCCGCCGCCATGCTCGGCTGGGACGCGTCGGCGATGATGCCGCAGGGCGGGGGTGCTGCGCGGGGCGACCAGTTGGCGGTGCTCGCCGGGTTGTCGCACCAGATGCTGGTGGACCCGGCGACCGGCGACGACCTGGCCGAAGCTGAGACCACGCCGTCGGCCGACCGCTGGGACGCGGCCAACCTGCGGCTGATGCGCCGCGCCTACGTCCGCGCCACCGCCGTTCCGGGCTCGCTGGTGGAGGCCACCGCCCGCGCCTGTTCCGCCTGCGAGAAAGTGTGGCGCGAGGCGCGGCGGACCTCCGACTTCAAGCTGGTTGCGCCGCTGTTGGCCGAGGTGGTCAGCCTCACCCGGCAGGCGGCGGACGCGATGGCGCCCGTGCTCGGGCTCAGCCCCTACGACGCGCTGATGGATGGCTACCAACCCGGGGTCGGCACGGCTGACGTCGGGCCGGTGTTCACGCAATATGAGGCGTTTCTGGCCGAGGCGCTGCCGCGCGCGGAAGAGATCCAGGCCCGCAAGCCGCAGCCGCTGGCCTTGCCGGGTCCGTTCCCGGCTGAGGCACAGGAGGCGTTGTGCCGTCGGCTGTCGCAGCGCGCCGGGCTTGAGTTCAGCCATGCCCGGCTGGACCGCTCCGCCCACCCGTTCTGCGGCGGCACGCCCACCGACATCCGCATCACCACGCGCTACGACGAAGCCGATTGCGCCAGCGCCATCATGGGCGTGCTGCACGAGACTGGGCACGCGCTGTATGAACGCGGGCTGCCGGCGGCCTATGCCCGACAGCCGGTGGGCGAGGCAGCGGGGATGGCGGTGCATGAGAGCCAATCGCTGATCACCGAAATGCAGGCCTGCCGGTCGGATGCCTATCTCGGCTGGCTCGGCCCGCAACTGCTCGCCACGTTCGGCGGCCCCGCGGAGGCGTTTGCTGGCGACAACTTGGCTCGGTTGTGGCGCCGGGTCGGGCGGGGGTTCATCCGGGTGGATGCGGACGAGATGACCTATCCCGCGCATATCATCCTGCGCTTCCGGCTGGAACAGGCGCTGATCGCCGGGGAGCTCGCGGTGGCGGACCTGCCTGGCGCTTGGAACGAGGGCCTGCACTGCCTGCTCGACATCAGCCCGCCCGATGACGCGCGAGGCTGCCTGCAGGATATTCATTGGTATGACGGTGCGTTTGGCTACTTTCCGAGCTATACGCTGGGCGCGATGGCGGCGGCGCAGTTGATGACAGCGGCGCGCCGGGATGTTTCGGAACTCGATTCGGCGCTGGCGGAGGGTGACAATAGGCCGCTACTCGCCTGGTTGCGCAGCCATGTTCACGGGCAGGGCAGCCGGCTTGGCTTCAACAACCTGCTGCGCGAGGCTACCGGCAAGCCGCTCGACCCGGCGGATTTCGAGGCGCATTTGGCGACGCGCTATCTCAAATGATTGCGGGAACTAAGCCGCAACTAAGTTAGCCAGGCGACGCTTGGTGTGGATAAATGGAGCCCGTCCGCATGCATCCACTCTTCCTTCTCCCCGCCATCACAATCATCGCACTTATCGCGTTTGCGGTATGGAACGTCATAACCACGCGCCGGCGTCACAAGCATGGTCCCGATGTCGCCGGCGTTGGCGGACGCAAGGATCCGCTTTCGGGAGACAGCTAACTGCCGTTGATTGTAACGGAGGCTGTGTGTGGGCTGGCGCTCGCCTGCTCCAACGCCGTCAGGAACGCCGGGTCTTCTATTAACGTCGACACACCTTGTTGCAACGCTGCATCCAAGCTTTCACGGGCGAGGGATGGCGTCCCGAGGATCGACCCGTCTGGACGCGCCGTCGCGTTAATCACGCGAGTGTAGAGCACTGGGCCCGTCGGAGTTCGAACCTGCGCCAGAAAGCTGATGTTGGCGGCGTTTGACACGGTAAAGAAGCCGTTTTTGTAATCGGCAAAGAAGTGCTCGAGTTCGAGCTGAACGTCCGCGCCGCCGGGTGCCAGGACAAATCCGCGCGCAGCAAGCTCCGTGCTGACCGCATTTTGCACCAGCGGCAAGACTGGCTGATTGGCGACCAAATCGCCGAGTTCCATTCCATAGCTGTTCTTTTTAACGCTGACGATTTGAGGGTCGCCTGTGCGCCCCTCGCGCGCAGTAACGCTTACAAGTTTACCAGCGGCGTCTTGTAGCGGCTGGGCAGGTGCCGCGGAGCGATAGGTCAAGTTGATGTGCTCTGTCTGCAAGGCACACCCAGCCGATAACAGGCTGGCTATTATACTCAAGCTTCGCAACATGCCTTGCCTCCAGGCAGGCGGCCGCAACCGCCCTGGTTGGTGAACGCGTTGCAAGTGCAAGACCGGGTGTGTCGGTGCCCTCGCGCCGCCTAAAGTCGTGAGCTACTATAACGTGATGCGCTACCTTTCAACCCGCGGCCAGGCCCCTCCCCGCGACTTCTCTGGCGTTCTGCTCGCCGGGTTGGCGGAGGATGGCGGGTTGTTCGTGCCTGAAAGTTGGCCCCGCCTCTCCGCCTCCGACCTGCGCGCATTTCGCGGCTTGCCCTATGCCGAACTCGCCGCCCGGATCATGCAACCGTTCATCGGCGAGGCGGTGTCATTCGCGACGCTGCAGTCGATCTGCCGACACGCCTATGCCGGGTTCGCCCATCCCGCCGTCGTGCCGTTGGTGCAATTGGACGCCAATCTCTGGGCGCTCGAACTGTTCCACGGCCCCACCTTGGCATTCAAGGACGTGGCGATGCAGGTGCTCGGCCGCCTGTTCGACCACGTGTTGGCCGAACACGGCGAGCGCGTCACCATCGTGGGCGCCACCAGCGGGGACACCGGCTCGGCCGCGATCGAGGCGTTCCGCGGCCGCCACGCGTTGGACGTCGCCATGCTGCATCCGCGCGGCCGCACCAGCGAGGTGCAGCGCCGGCAGATGACTACGGTGCAAGCGGCCAATGTGCTTAACATCGCCGTGGACGGCACGTTCGACGACTGCCAGGACCTGGTCAAAGCCATGTTTGCCGACGCGCCGTTCCGCCAGGCGCTGCGGCTGTCGGCGGTGAACTCGATCAACTGGGCGCGGATTGTGGCTCAAATCCCGTACTACGTGTTTGCCGCCTTGGCCCTGGGCGCGCCCGAGCGGGAGGTGGCGTTTAGCGTCCCCACCGGCAATTTCGGCAATGTGCTGGCCGCGTGGGCCGCGCGCCGCATCGGGCTGCCGATCGCCCGTCTGCTGGTGGCGAGCAACCGCAACGACATTCTCGCCCGCTTTCTCGCCAACAACGACATGCGGATCGCTGCGGTGGAGCCGAGCCTGTCGCCCTCAATGGACATTCAGATTTCGTCCAACTTCGAGCGCCTGCTGTTTGAGCTGCTCGAGCGTGACCCAGCGGCCACCGCCACCACCATGGCCGCCTTCCGCACCACTGGGCGCATGCCGGTGTCGCAGGCGGCCTGGGACCGCGCGCGAACGCTGATGCACGGCTTCCGGCTGGACGACGCGGGCACGGTGGCGGAAATCCGCCGCTTGCACACCGAATGCGGCTACGCGGCCGACCCGCATAGCGCCATCGGCATTGCGGCCGCGCGAGCCTTGCCATGCCCGCACGTGCCCACCATCGCGGCGGCGACCGCGCACCCGGCCAAATTCCCGGATGCCATGGAGCGGGCCACCGGGCGCCGGCCGCCCCTGCCCAAGGGGCTTGCCGACCTATATGAACGGCCGGAACACTTCACCACCGCCCCCAACAGTCTCGACGCGGTCGAGGCGCAAGTCCGGGCTTTCGCGCACAGGAACGCTGCATGAGCATCAACCTCACCCGCCTGCCCTCCGGCCTCACCGTGGTAACGGAGCAGATGGACCGGGTTGAGACCGTTTCGCTCGGCGCCTATGTCGCGGCCGGCACCCGCAACGAGACCGAGGCGGAGTGCGGTGCCAGTCATTTCTTGGAGCACATGGCGTTCAAGGGCACAGAGCGGCGGAGTGCCGCGGCCATCGCGGAGGCGGTGGAGGATGTCGGCGGCCATATCAACGCCTACACCGCCCGCGAGCAGACCGCCTACTACGTGAAGCTGCTGAAGGAGGACCTGGCGCTCGGCGCCGACATCATTGGCGATATCCTGACCCATAGCAGCTTTGCGCCCGAAGAGCTGGAGCGGGAGCGGGGCGTGATCCTGCAGGAGATCGGCCAGGCGAACGACACGCCGGACGACATCGTGTTCGACCATTTCCAGGAAACCGCCTACCCGGACCAGGCAATGGGCCGCCCCACTCTGGGCCGCGAGGCGGGCATCAAAGCCATGGGCCGCGGTGTGCTGACCGGCTACATGCATCGCCACTACGCCGCCGGCAACATCGTGGTGGCGGCGGCGGGCGCGCTGACTCATGAGCGGGTGGTCGCGTTGGCAACCGAACACTTCGCCGACCTGCCGGGTGCAGAAGCACCCAAGGCAGCCACGGCACTCTATGGCGGCGGCGAGTTCCGCGAGCAACGGGACTTGGACCAGGTGCATATTGTGCTGGGCTTCCCGGCCATGGCCTATGCCGACCCTGATTTCTATCCGTCGATGCTGCTGTCCACTCTGCTGGGCGGCGGCATGTCATCCCGACTATTTCAAGAAATCCGCGAGCGGCGCGGGCTGGTGTATTCGATTTACTCCTTCACCGCCCCGGCGCTGGATGGCGGGCTGTTCGGCATCTATGCGGGAACCGGCGAGGACGAGGCACGCGAGCTGGTGCCGGTGACGCTGGAGGAGCTGCGCCGGGTGCAGCTCGATGTCGGCGAGGAGGAGCTGCGCCGCGCCCGCGCCCAGGTGAAGGCCGGGCTGTTGATGTCGCTCGAATCGACCGGCAGCCGCTGCGAGCAATTGGCCCGGCAAATTCAGGTGCATGGCCGGATTATCCCGGTGGCCGAGACGGTGGCCAAGATTGAAGCGGTGGGCCTGGCCGACGTGCGGCGGGCCGCCAGCCGCATTTTCCGCGGCCGCCCGACGCTGGCCGCGATGGGTCCGGCCGAGCACGTGCCACACCTGGTGGACATTGCGGACCGGCTGGCAGCATGAGCCAGCTCGACCTTCTCACCGCCCTGCTCGAGCGGGCGCGGGCTGCGGGCGCCGACAGCGCGGAGGCTGCGGTCTCCGGCTCAACTTCCGTTTCGGTCTCGCGCCGGCTCGGCCGTAACGAGCAACTCGAACGTTCGGAGCGTCGCGGCCTCGAATTGACGGTGTACGTCGGCAAGCGGAGCGCCTCCGTCTCCACCACTGAACTGGCGGCCAGCGGCTTCGCCGGCTTGGCGGAGCGAGCGGTGGCGATGGCGAAAGTCGTACCCGAGGATCCGTATGGCGGGCTGGCCGACGAAGCCAGTTCCGTGGACGCGGCGCCATTGGAGTTGGCCGACCCAACCGAGGTGGGCGTCGAGGCGCTGACCGCCAGAGCGGCGGCTGCGGAAGAGGCGGCGTTGGCAGTGGCTGGCATTACCAATTCCGAGGGCGGTGAGGCGAGCTATGGCCGGTTCGAGTTCCTGCTCGCCACCAGCGCCGGGTTCACCGGCGGCTACGCCCGCACCAGCCACTCTGTCAGCGCCACCGCGCTCGCCGGCGCCGGGACGGGGATGCAACGAGATTACGATGGGCACTCTACCACCTTCCTGGCCGACCTGGATGACCCAGCGGCGATCGGTCGCAGCGCTGCCGACCGCACTTTGGCGCGGCTCAATCCCGTTCGCCCCGCTACCGCAAAGCTGCCGGTGGTGTTCGACCCGCGGGTAGCCGGCAGCCTGATCGGGCATTTCTCCAGCGCCATCAGCGGCGCGGCGGTGGCGCGTGGCACCAGCTTCCTGAAGGACCGGCTGGGCGAGCGGGTGTTTGCCGCTGGCATCACCATTCACGACGAACCCCGGCGGCTACGCGGCCTCCGCTCCAAACCGTTCGACAGCGAGGGCGTGCCGACTGCCAACAGCCTGCTGATCGAGGATGGCGTGTTGGGCGCCTGGCTGCTCGACAGCCGCAGCGCGCGCCAGTTGGGGCGCAAGACCAACGGCCACAGCAACGGCGGCAGCCCCGGCATCAGCAATGCTTTTCTGGCACCGGGACGACACACGCCCGCCGAGCTAATGGCGGACATCCGGCTCGGTCTCTACGTCACCGAGTTGCTCGGCATGGGGGTGAACGGGTTGACTGGCGACTACAGCCGCGGTGCCGCCGGGTTCATGATCCGGGACGGGGCCTTGGCCGAGCCGGTGGCGGAAATTACCATCGCCAGCAATCTGCGGGACATGTTCCTGCATCTCACTCCGGCAAACGACTTGCGCTTCCGCCGCGCGGTGGACTCGCCGACGCTGCGGGTTGAGGGCATGACGATGGCGGGCGCGTAGGGCCTGTGGTGCGCTGCTAGTGGCCCTGCGCACCCAAGTGCCCGCCCCCGCCGATGGGTTGCAGAGGGCGACCCATCCTAGATTTCTGACATACGTTCTGAACGGTGGGGATTGTCACGCCTCAGAGTGAGGACGTGCTTTGTTTTGCCGGAGTGCTATCGTATTCGCGACCCAGCACGGCGGCGGCCGTCGCGGAGCGGAGGAAGGCATGTCCGGCACTACCTACAGTTATTCGACCATCTCGCCGAAACAGACCTACACCGTCACCACTGGCGGCAGCTACACCATTACCGCGGTCGGCGGCACGGGAGGTAACGGCAACACGGTGGCGGGCGGCGCGGGCGCGTCGGTGACGGACACATTTCATCTTCCGCCGGGTGCCACGATCACGATTGTCGTTGGCGGAGCGGGCCAAACTTCCAGCTCTGGAGACGGAGGTGGCGGCGGCGGTGGCAGCTTCGTGCTCGAGACCGTCGGCGGCACCACCACGACCCTGCTGGTCGCTGGCGGCGGCGGCGGCGCGGGAGGCGGACCGGCCGGCCAGGTCGGCGGCAGCGGGCTGCAAACCGCGACAGGGAGCAGTGACATTGGCGGCAGCAACGGCGGTGGTGGGGGTGGCGGTTATGCCGGCGGAGCAGGCGCCGGCTTCGGTGCCCAGGGCAGCAATGGGGTCGCTGCCAGCAGCAATGGCGGCTCGTACAATGGCGGCGCAGGCTATAGCGGCGGCAGCGGCGGCTACGGCGGCGGCGGCGGCGGCGGGTATTATGGCGGCGGCGGCGGCGGCGGCATGGGCGGTGGCGATGGCGGCGCAGGCCACGGCAGCAGCGGTTATGGCGGCCAAGGCGGGGGCTCGTTCGACAGGAGCAGCAGCGGCCATGAGGCGTTCACCACAGTGGCCGGAGGCAACGGCTCGGTCACCATCACTCCGCTTTGCTTCCTGCGCGGCACCCGCATCCTGACCCCCACCGGCGAGGTCCGGGTGGAGGACCTGCAGATCGGCGACCCTGTGATCACCCGTTTCGGCGGCGTCCAGCCGGTGCGCTGGATCGGCCGCCACAGCCACCCCGCTGGCGACCCGGTGCTCACCCCGGTCTGCATCCGCGCCGGTGCACTCGGCGAGCGGCTGCCCGCGCGGGACCTGTACGTCTCGCCGGGTCACTCGGTGCTGGTGGACGGCACGTTGCTGATCGCTCGCCTGCTGGTCAACGGTGTCACCGTTACACAGGACTGGTGCCCACAGCGCATCGACTACATTCACATCGAACTCGCCGCGCATGACTGCGTGATCGCCGAGGGCGCCTGGGCCGAGACCTATGCCGACGCGCAAGTCTCCCGCGCTGCGTTCGACAACGCCGCCGAGTATGAGGCGCTCTACCCCGAGGCCGGCCCGGCGCCGGACGAGTTTACCCTGTGCGCGCCGCGGCCGGAGCGCGGCGCCAAGCTGGAGGCGGCACTGCAACCGATCCTGGCGCATGCCGCAAAGGTGCTGGCCGGCCAAGCCGGAAGTGGCTACCTGCCTGTTGTGGCGGGAGAGCCACAGCAGTGTCGTAAAAGTATCATTAAAACAACGATTGCCGCTTAGAGCGTCCGCAAACGATCAAAACTTTCGGTTGACGCACCATGGTACTCGATAGTTTACCACTGATTAAGACATGACGGCGGCGAGACAATATCGTCGAAGCTCGCCCTCTGGACTCGTGGAGCGGCCATGACGACGATCACCACCAGCGGCACCTATACCGTCCCGACGACCGAGAACGTTCGCATCGCAGCGTATGGCGCGGCGGGCGGCGCCGCCTTCAGCGCGGGCGGCGCAGTGGCAGGCGGGGCCGGGGCGGAAGTTGGGGGTGAATTCACGCTTGCTGGAGGCGACGTCCTCCACATCGTGGTTGGCGGCGTCGGCGGCGGCTACGGCAGTGCCCATTCAGGCGGCGGCGGTGGTGGCGGCACCTTTGTCAAGGACATGACGACTGGCACCCTGTTGCTGGTGGCGGGCGGCGGCGGCGGCGGCGGAGAAGCCGGCAGCGGCGGCGGCGGTGCCGTAACGACTGTGCTGAATGGCGACAATCCTGGCACCCCCGGCACCGGAGCCTATGCCGGCGGCGGCGGCGGTTTCGCCGGCGGCACAGGCGGCCGCAGCGGCGGCATCACGGCAACAGCCGGTCAAGGCATTAACAATGGCTATGCAGGCGGTGCAGCCTACACCGGCTCCTCAGACGCCGGTGGCTATGGCGGCGGCGGCGGCGGCTCTGCCGGCGGCGGCGGCGGCGGCGGCGTGGGGGGTGGATCTGGCGGCAACTATAGTGGCCGCACCGGTGGAGTTGCACAGGGCACCGGCGGCGGCGGCGGCGGTTCCTACTACGGTTCCAGCGTGCAGAGCGGCACGACGTTCGGCACAGCCGCGGTCAACAACTCAGCGGGCTCGGTGGTCCTCACGCCGCTATGTTTCCTGCGCGGCACCCGCATCCTGACGCCCACCGGCGAAGTCCGGGTGGAGGAGCTGCAGGTCGGCGACTCCGTGGTCACGCGCTTCGGCGGCATTCAGCCGGTGCGCTGGGTCGGCCGCCACAGCCACCCCGCTGGCGACCCGGCGCTCACCCCGGTCTGCATCCACGCCGGCGCGCTCGGCGAACGGCTGCCCGCGCGGGACCTGTACGTCTCGCCGGGTCACTCGGTGCTGGTGGACGGCACGCTGCTGATCGCCCGCCTGCTGGTCAACGGCGTCACTGTCACGCAGGACTGGTGCCCACAGCGCATTGACTATGTCCACATCGAATTGGCCGCGCATGACTGCGTGATCGCCGAGGGCGCCTGGGCCGAGACCTATGCCGACGCGCAAGTCTCCCGCGCCGCGTTCGACAATGCCGCCGAGTATGAGGCGCTCTACCCCGAGGCTGGCCCGGCGCCGGATGAGTTTACCCTGTGCGCGCCGCGGCCCGAGCGCGGTGCCAAGCTGGAGGCGGCGCTGTGCCCCGTAGTGGCGCGCGTGGCGGTGGCACCGGGCGCGTTGTCGGGCTCGGTCGACCGGATCGACGGCGCCTGGCGGGTGCAGGGCTGGGCGCACGACGCCGCCCACCCCGACCTGCCGGTGCTGCTGGAGGTGGAGCTGGACGGACGGGTGATCGGCACCGTGGCGGCGTGCGAGCCGCGGGCAGACCTGGCGCAGGCCGGGTTCGGCCGCGGCCGGTGCGCCTTCACCTTCACCTCGCCGGTGCGGCTGCGGCCCGAGTTGCTGGCCAGCTTACGGGTCCGCCGCGCGGCCGATGGCGCCGAACTGGCGATGGACCCGCGCTGCCAGGCCGCGCTCCCCGCAGACCCAGCGGCCAAGCGGGCCGGGCTGCGGTTGGTGGCGTAGCGCACCGCCCGACTGCCGCCTGTCCGAAAGGCTGAATGCGGAGTTTCAGCTACACTGGCGGCACGCAAAGCTTTCAGGTCCAGCACGCAGGCACCTACCGGATCGTCGCGTTTGGGGCGGCCGGCGGTGCCACCGCGTCCGGCGGCAATGGCGGCGCTGGCGCCGAAGTTCTGGGTGAGTTCGACCTTGCCGCGGGCACCGTCCTCAAGCTGATCGTCGGCGGCCGCGGCGGCTACGCTGCCGCTGGCCAAGATAGCGGCGCCGGCGGTGGCGGCGGCACGTTCGTGATCGAGACCTTCAACGGCGCGGCCGCCACCGACGTGCTGTTGCTGGTCAGCGGTGGCGGCGGCGGCAGCGGGACGCGTCCTGGCGGCTACTATGGCGGCGGTTTTGCCTATGCGACCAACAGTGGGCGTGGCGCGCCGGGTGGCGCGGCGGGCACAGGCGGCGGTGGCGGCGGCGGCGGGTTTCATGGCGGCGGCGGCGGCGCGGGGGGCCAGGCGGGACAAGCCGGGTCCGGCTTTCATGCCGGCCAGAGCTATGCCGGGGGCGCGGGCACGCAAGGCGGCGCGGGTGGGTATGGCGGTGGTGGTGGCGGCGGCTTCCATGGCGGCGGCGGTGGCGGCGGCGGATATGGCGGCGGCGCCGGAGGCAGCGGCGCCGGCTATGGCGGATATGGCGGCGGCTCGCTGGACGTTGGCCAGAACGCGCTGCTGTCGCCGAACGTGAATGGCGGCAACGGCTCGGTCGTCGTCACCCCACTATGTTTCCTGCGCGGCACCCGCATCCTGACGCCCACCGGCGAGGTCCGGGTGGAGGAGCTGCAGGTCGGCGACTCCGTGGTCACGCGCTTCGGCGGCATTCAGCCGGTGCGCTGGGTCGGCCGCCACAGCCACCCCGCTGGCGACCCGGCGCTCACCCCGGTCTGCATCCACGCCGGCGCCCTCGGCGAGCGGCTGCCCGCGCGGGACCTGTACGTCTCGCCGGGTCACTCGGTGCTGGTGGACGGCACGCTGCTGATCGCCCGCCTGCTGGTCAACGGCGTCACTGTCACGCAGGACTGGTGCCCACAGCGCATTGACTACGTCCACATCGAATTGGCCGCGCATGACTGCGTGATCGCCGAGGGCGCCTGGGCCGAGACCTATGCCGACGCGCAAGTCTCCCGCGCTGCGTTCGACAACGCCGCCGAGTATGAGGCGCTCTACCCCGAGGCCGGCCCGGCGCCGGACGAGTTTACCCTGTGCGCGCCGCGGCCGGAGCGTGGCGCCAAGCTGGAGGCGGCGTTACGGCCGATCCTGGCGCGGGCAGAAGCAGTTGCAGTTCGCGAGCGATGCCATAGACTACGATCGTAGTGTCAGCAGGCAGCGGTTCGAGGGCGATAGCAGCATGGAAAACGGCGTTCACTTCATTTCCGGCCTGCCGCGGTCTGGCTCCACCCTGCTGTCGGCGTTGCTGCTGCAAAACCCGGCCCTGCATGCCGGCATCACCAGCCCCGTCGGCTCGCTGGTTGGCACAATGCTGCGCGAAGTGAGCCAGGGCAACGAGACGTCGGTGCTAATGGATGACGGCCAACGGCGGGCTTTGCTCCGGGGTGTGTTCGACAATTTCTACCACGCGCTCCATCCCACCCATACGGTGTTCGATACCAATCGCGCCTGGACGTTGCGGCTGGACTTGCTGGCGACGTTGTTCCCGGATGCCAAGGTGATCTGCTGCGTCCGCCACATTCCCTGGATCATCGACAGCGTCGAGAGCTTGATTAGGCGCAACCTATGGGAGTTGTCCCGCATCTTTGATTTCGATCCCGCTGGGTCGATTTATTCCCGTGCTGAGGGACTTATGAGCCGTGGCGGCATGATCGGCTTTGCCCTCAACGCGCTGAAGCAAGCGATGCACAGCGCGCAATCGGCTCGGCTGTTGCTGCTGCCGTATGAAGTTTTGGCGCGCGAGCCGGAGCATGCCATGCGCGTGGTGTATGCCTTCACCGGGCTGTCCTATTTCCAGCACGACTTCGAAAACATCAGCTTCGATGCCAGCGAGTTCGACGCCAGGCTCGGAACGCCGGGATTGCACGTGGTGCGAGCCTCCACCCGGCCTGCCGAACGCCCTACCATCCTGCCGCCGGACGTATGGGCCCGCTACGAACGCGAGAGCGTCTGGCGGGACCCGGCGTTCAATACCCGCAATGTCGGCATCGTATAGTCAGGCTGAGCCTTTCGCAGCCTCTTCGGCGACAAGCTCCTTCTTGGATAGCTTGCCGACCATTGTCTTAGGTAGTTCCTTTCGCAGCACAATCTCCCGCGGTAGCTCGATCTTGGACACGTATGAGGCGAGGTGCTGCGCCAATTCCGCCGGCGTGACCGCCATGCCCGCGCGTGGCACGACGAAGGCTTTCGGCGCCTGCCCGCGATAGGCGTCGGGCACCCCGATCACCGTCGCCTCCAACACGGCCGGATGCTCGTAGAGCGCATCCTCCAGCACGCGGGGATAGACGTTGAAGCCGCTGCACAGGATCACGTCCTTGATGCGGTCCACCAGGAACAAGTAGCCGTCCTTGTCGAGATAGCCAATGTCGCCCGTCCGCAATGCACCCTCCACGAAGATGGCGGCGGTCTCGGCAGGGCGTTGCCAGTAGCCGGCCATCACCTGCGGACCGCGCACGCAGACCTCGCCGCGCTCGCCTTGCGCCATGAGGCGTTCGGGCGCCGCCGGGTCGCGGATTTCGATGATCGTCTCAGGGAGGGCTTGCCCCGTGGAGCCGGGCTTGCCGTCGTTGTGCAACGGATTGCAGGAGACCACGGGCGACGCCTCGGACAGGCCGTAGCCCTCCACCAGCTTGCACCCGGTGGCGGCGATAAACCGGGCGCGCACCTCCGGCGGCAACGGCGCTCCGCCGGAGATGCTGAATTTCAGCGAGCGGAAGTCCGCCTTGTGGGTCTCTAAATGGGTGTTGACCGCCGTGTAGATGGTCGGCACCGCGTTTAACAGGCTGATCCGGCGTCGCTTGATCGCGGCCAGCATCGGCCCGATGGCGAAGCGCGGCAGCATGACAATCTCGGCCGCCACGGCGAGGCTGAAATTGAGCACCGTCGTCAACGCGAACACGTGGAAGAAGGGCAGCACCGCGAGCGTGCGTTCACCCCCTGGCTTGGCCTCCGCCATGTGCCTCAGCATTTGCCGGGTGTTGGCCACCAGGTTGGCATGGGTGAGCATCGCGCCTTTCGGCAACCCGGTGGTGCCGCCGGTATATTGCAGCACCGCCACGCTGGTTGGCTCGACCGGCACCGGCGAGGGGGGCGCCGGGTTGCGCAACAGGTCGGCAAAGCGGAGATGCATCTTGTCACGCGGAATGGCGGCCTGCTCGCTGCGCTTGAACAGCCGGAACATCGCCGCCTTGGCCGGGGGCAGGATCCCCGCCATGGAGCACACCACCAAACGCTGCAGCCCGGCCTTTTCCGCCACGTTGGCGACCCGGCGGTAGGTCGCCTCCAAATCCAGCACCACCATCGTGGTGACGCCGGAATCACCGATCTGATGCAGCAGTTCACGCTCGACATAGAGCGGGTTGAAGTTCACCACTGTGCCGCCTGCGCGCAGGATGGCGCAGTAGCACACGACGTAATAGGGCGTGTTCGGCAGGCAGAGCCCGACCGTCGTGCCCGGCCCAACCCCGACATCCTGCAAGCCGCGCGCGGCCCGCTCCACCAGGCGGCCCAGCGCGCGATAGCTCCAGTGCCGGCCAAGAAAGTCCATCGCGGTGTGGTTGGGGAAACGTGCGACCGCGTCGCGAAGGAAATCGGTCACGAGGCGTGGCGAACTCTCAATCGGCATGGCAGTTCCTTACGAGCGGCGCAGAAAACGGGCGAAGGCATCGAGCGTCAAAGCCGAGACGTAGTGCTCGATTCCTTCCGCATCGGCTTCGGCCGCATCTTCCGGCACGCCGACAGCGAGTAGCAGGTCTACCACTAGGCGATGGCGGTTGCGCACCCGTTCAGCCAGGGCATGGCCCGCGTCGGTGAGAAAGACGCCGCGATAGGGCTTGCCGGTGGCAAGGCCTTCCCGGCGCAGACGGGCGATGGTCTTAATTGCCGTGGCGTGGGACACGCCGAAGCGTCGGGCGATGTCGGTGGCGCGAGCCTCGCCGCCGGCCGTGAGCAAATCGGCGATCAGTTCGGCATAGTCCTCAAGCATGGCGGCGCCACGGGCGGTGCGGGTCTGCTCGAAGCGCTGCGCCTGGGTCGGCTCCTCCGGCAAGGTCTGATCGGTCATCGCCGTGCTTTGAAGTTTCGCCGGACGTGTCTAGCAGCCGTGTGAGCGAATCACAAATTCGTGCGTGTTGACCGAAGTGTAGCCTGTGCTACACCTTTCGCTGTGGACATGGAACATCCGATAGCAAGTTCTCCGGCGACCGGGCTGTCGGCGCGCACCGATCGCGCAATCGCTCAAGTGCTGTCCGGCCAGCGCCGCGGCATCGGCGCCTGGCTGCCCTTCGCCGGGCCAGCCTTCGTTGCTTCCATCGCCTACATCGACCCGGGCAACTTTGCCACCAATGTCGAGGCGGGCGCTCATTACGGCTATGGGCTGCTCTGGGTGGTGTTGCTGGCGAACCTGATAGCGATGCTGTTCCAGATGTTGTCCGCCCGGCTCGGCATTGCCACTGGGCGCAACCTGGCTGAGCTCAGCCGCCAGCATTTCCCGCGTCCCGTGGTCTATGCGATGTGGGGGGTGAGCGAAGTGGCGGCGATGGCTACCGATCTGGCGGAATTCCTCGGCGGGGCGATAGGGCTGAGCCTGCTGTTCCATATGCCGCTGCTGCCCGGCATGGTGGCGACGGGCGGCGTAACCTACCTGATCCTGCTGATGGATCGGCGGGGTTACCGGCCGTTGGAACTGGTCATTGCCGGCATGGTGGCGGTGATCAGTCTCAGCTATTTGGCGGAGTTGCTACTCACTGGGCCCAATTGGGGCCTTGCGCTGGAGGGATCGGTGCGCCCGGCTTTGCCGGATGGTCATGCCGTGACGCTCGCGGTCGGTATCGTCGGGGCGACGGTGATGCCGCATGCGATCTACCTGCATTCGGGGCTAACGCAAAACCGGGGCCGCGGGAGCGGGGCCGCCGGGCTGCGCCGGCTTGGTGTGTTCTCCAATGTCGAGGTGGCCGTGGCGCTCGGCTTGGCGGGGCTGGTGAACATGGCGATGGTGATAATGGCCGCCGCCGCCTTCCATGCTGGCCACCCCGAGGTTGCGGAGATCGAGACGGCATACCACACGCTCACCCCGCTGTTCGGCGGCGCGGCCGCCGCAGTGTTCCTGGTAGCGCTGGTCGCCTCGGGCCTGTCTTCCTCGGCGGTTGGCACCATGGCCGGCCAGGTGATCATGCAAGGCTTCACCGGCTGGCGCATACCGGTATGGCTGCGGCGAGCGGTGACCATGCTGCCAGCCTTCGTGGTCGTGGCGCTCGGGGCCAATGCCACCACCTCACTGGTGCTGAGCCAGGTGGTGCTGAGCCTGGCGTTGCCGGTGCCGCTGGTGGCGATGCTGGTGCTGATCCGGCGCCGCGATGTGATGGGAGCGATGGCCGCCGGGCGACTGACGATGCTTGCGGCGTGGCTTGCGACCGCGGTCGTGCTGGCGCTTAACGGGCTACTGCTATTCAGCACGGCAGGAATCGAACTGCCATTTCTCCCGGCTTAAGCTCTTACCGGCCGCGATACACGTTTAGAATGCTTTTACCGCGGTCGAGCGCGTGGCAGCGGTTCGCGTCCGGATCGGCCGCGGCGGTGCGTGGCCGGACGCTGGCGAGATACGGTGCCAACGTTGCAAGCAGGACCGTTGGCTGAAATGGCTTGGCGATGAACAGGGTGGACCCGACGCGCGACGCCGCACTGCGCGCGTCTACGTTGTCGTAGGCGGTAAGGATCGCAATCGGCGTGCCTGCATAGCCCGGCAGCCCTCGCAGCCGTTCGCAGGTCAGCAAGCCGTTGAGCCGCGGCATGTTCAGGTCCAGCAGGATCAGCGCCGCCTGCATCCTTGACGCGAGGCCAATCGCCTCCTCGCCGCTGGACGTTGCGAATACGTCGTGGCCGGCAGTCATCAGCACGGTCCGCAACAGGCCACGGACCACGACGTCGTCGTCGGCTACTATAATGCCGCTGTGCAACGCCGTTCCCTTCCCACAGCTGGAGATCGCGACCGGCGTTGCGGCACCCGCAACACCTGCCCGGCTGTTTCGCCAAAGCCAGTTTGGGTTCAAATGGTAACTTAATGGTTAAGGTATGGCTCAGTCTCGGTTCAGAGCACCAAGCTGAACCAGCAGACGTTAGCGCTCCGCCAGCACCTGGCGCGTGCGGGCGCTCCGAAACGGGGTGCGGAATGAGCGCGCGGGTTGCTTGTCAGCCGCCGGCCCGCGCACCATTGCGGCACGCGACGCCGGGTTAGCGGCATAGGAAGCCCGAAGCGGCTCGATGAGGGAGCAGGGCGATGGCGTTGGATACAGCGAGACGATTTTGTGCACGGCGCAAACCTCAGCAAAACTGGCTGGGACGCTTTCCCAGCCTGCGATCTTGAGTTGCACACGAGAGCATAGCCAATCGAGAGGGCCGACGGCGCGATAGAATAGCAATGCCATAAAGACTGGCCGCACCGCCGGATTACTCGGCGCGTAGATGCTCCGGAATGGTCATGCCGAGGCGGTTCGGCACGTCCCAGACCTCACGCACCGACCGGACTGGCCGGAAACCAATCCGCAAATAGGTCGGCAACGCCCGGCGATGGTCCGCCGTGCAGGTGTTGACCGTCACTCCACGCCCGCTGGTGGTGAAAGCTTCGTCAACGGCAGCGCGCAGGAAGGGCGTTCCCAGGCCGTGACCGACCGCCTGCGGCATCAGGCCGAAATAGCTGAGATTGACATCGGGGCGAGCACGGCCGTCGAGTTCGAAAAACCCGGCGGGCTCGCCCTGCCGATGCAGGACATGAAGGCTGACTGCCTTGTCGGCGAGAATGGCCGCCAACGCCTCGTCTGGCATCGCGCGGCGCAGCCACCATAGATGCGGACCGCCGACAGCGTTGTAGAGCCGCCGGTAGAACGCCACCGAAGGCCGCGCGACGCGTTCGAGCGTTACCCCCGCGAGGAAGCCCGGGGCGGGCCACCGCGGCGGGGTGTCCATGCGCAGGAACGTGACGGTGACGATCACTCGTGTGGCGGGCTGCACCTCAGGCGCTCGCTGCTAGCGCAGTGCGAGTCGGCTAGTCATCCAAGAACGACCGCAGCTTGCGGCTCCGGCTCGGATGCTTGAGCTTGCGCAACGCCTTGGCTTCGATCTGGCGAATGCGCTCGCGCGTCACGTTGAACTGCTGCCCCACTTCTTCCAACGTATGGTCCGTGTTCATGCCAATGCCGAAGCGCATGCGCAATACCCGCTCCTCGCGCGGGGTGAGCGAGGAGAGCACGCGGGTGGTCGCCTCGCGCAGATTGGCCTGGATCGCGGCATCGAGCGGGATGACCGCGGCCTTGTCCTCGATGAAGTCGCCCAGGTGGCTGTCTTCCTCGTCGCCGATCGGGGTCTCGAGGCTGATCGGCTCCTTCGCGATCTTGAGCACCTTGCGCACCTTTTCGATCGGCATGCCGAGCTTCAGCGCCAATTCCTCGGGCGCCGGCTCGCGGCCGATCTCGTGCAGCATCTGGCGGCTGGTGCGCACCAGTTTGTTGATGGTCTCGATCATGTGCACCGGGATGCGGATGGTGCGCGCCTGGTCGGCAATCGAGCGGGTGATGGCCTGACGGATCCACCAGGTGGCGTAGGTGCTGAACTTATAGCCGCGGCGGTATTCAAACTTATCCACCGCCTTCATCAGGCCGATATTGCCTTCCTGGATGAGATCGAGGAATTGCAGGCCGCGATTGGTGTATTTCTTGGCAATCGAGATCACCAGGCGCAGGTTCGCCTCGATCATCTCCTTCTTCGCCCGTGCGCTGTCCCGCTCGCCGCGGCTGACCGTGGTGTAGACCCGGCGGAACTCATCGATCGGCAAGCCGGCGTCTTGCGCGACGGCGCCGATTTTGCTGCGCACGTCGACCGCCGTCTCGCCATGCTTGCTGGCGAAGGTCTTCCAGCCGCGGCCCGGCAGATGCGCCACCCGCTCCATCCAGTTCGGGTCCAGTTCCTGGCCGCGATACTCCTTCAGGAACTCGTCACGCGGGATTTTGCACTGCTCGCCCATGCGCAGGAGTTGGCCTTCCAGCGTATTGAGCCGCTGGCTGAGCTGCTTGAGCTGGCTGACCAGTTCCTCAATGCGGTTGTTGTGCAGGCGAACCTGCTCAACCCGGCCGACCAGTTCCTCGCGCTGCTTTTCGTAGCTCTTTTCCGACCGGACGGTGATCTCCTCGCCCAATGTCATGGTCTCGAGCCGGCGCGACTGAACCTTGTGCAGCTTCTTGTAGAGCGACTCGATCTCTTCAAAGTTCGCCAGCACCTCGGGCTTCAGCTTCTCTTCCAGCGCTGAGAGCGACATTCCAGGGCCTTCGCCCTCTTCGCTGTCCTCCTCGGGTTCGGGCGGCTCGGCGGCATCCGCGTCCGCACCTTCGGCGAGGGCTTCCGGCGGCGGCGCGCCGGCGCCTTGGGTCGCCTCCAGGTCCACAATGTCGCGCAACAGCATGCGGGCCGCCTTCAGCGCGTCGTGCCAGGCGATGATGGCGCGGAAGGTGAGCGGGCTTTCGCACAGCCCGCCGATCATCATGTCGCGCCCGGCCTCGATACGCTTGGCAATCGCGATCTCGCCCTCGCGCGACAGCAGCTCGACCGAGCCCATCTCGCGCAGGTACATGCGCACCGGGTCGTCGGTGCGGCCGATATTGGCCTCGTCAACATTGCCGGCGGGCTCGGCGCCGTCTTCTTCCTCCTCGGCCTTTTCGGCCTTGGCGGGAAGCGCCTCGGTGTCCTCTGCCTCCTCCGCCTCGACCACCTGGATGCCCATCTCGCTGAGCATCGCCATCACATCCTCGATCTGCTCGGAGCTGTTGTGCTCGGGCGGCAGAACGGCGTTCAGCTCGTCGAAGGTGATGTAGCCGCGCTCCTTGCCGCGCGCGATCAGGCGCTTGACGGCGGCCGCGTTGGTGTCGAGCAGGGTGGCGTCGGCATCTTGCTCGACGGTGGCGGTTTCGGCGGTCGCGGCGGGCTTGGTCGCCATCGATGGCACACTCCAGCTAGAAAAATTGGCCGAACCCAGGCACGGCGCAGTTAAAGTTCGTCAAGATCGGCCTGTGCGTCGCGTGCCAGGGCATCACGCGCCGCGCACAAAGCCACCAAACGGTCTTGGCCAGCCGCATCGGGCGAGCGGTTGAACGCGGCGGCAGCGGCGGCCACCTCCTCTTCCAAGTGTTTGCGGTTCAGCAGGCCAAAATAGTGCCACCATCCAGCCTCCGCCTCGGCAGGCATCGCGCCCGGTCCGGCGCAAGCCGGCAACGGGACCGAACGGGCAGACAGCAGATCGGCCGTCGCGGAAGCGAATCCCGAGCGCGTGAGGTGGTTCATGAGGTCTGCCGAGTCAAGCTCTGGCGCGGCATCAAACCACTGAAGAATCGCATTTCGCAGCGCGGCGTGACCGGCGTGAAGCGGCAGGCTGGACAGCGCCTCCGCCACGTCGGCGATTTGGCCCGGATGGTGGAGCAAGATCGCAAGCAGCACACGGTGGCGTTCATGGGTCGGGTCCCCGGGGGCGGACGGCCGCAGCGAAGGTGCCGGGCGTCTGGAGGAACCACGGCGCCGGCCGGCGAAGAACTGGTCGCGCAACGCGGTGCGATACTCGGCGGCCAGCGTCTTGTCGGCAATTCGCGCCGCGGCGGCATCCAGCCGGGCGCGGAAGGCCGCGCGGGCCTCCGGGGTGTCGTTGGCAAAGCCTTGCCGCAGCAGATCGAACAGGACGGCCGAGAGCGGGCGTTTAGCGTCGAGCACGGCGGCGAACGCGGCCGCACCCTGGCGACGTACCAGCGTGTCCGGGTCCTCGCCGCCGGGCAAGGCGGCGAGACAGAGCGTACGGCTGGGAGCCAGCATCGGCAAGGCGAGTTCGGCGGCGCGGGCGGCCGCGCGGGCGCCTGGGGCGTCCCCGTCGAAACACAGAACCGGGGCGTCGGACAGGCGCCACAGCTCCTCCAAATGCCCGACGGTGAGTGCAGTGCCGAGCGGGGCCACGGCGCCGGTGAACCCCGCCTGGTGCAAGGCGATCACATCCATGTAGCCTTCCACCACAATCACGCCGGGCGGCTTGCGGGCGCCCTCCCGCGCCAGGTCAAGCCCGTAGAGAGTGCGGGACTTGGCGTAGAGCGCGGTCTCGGGGCCATTAATATACTTCGGCTTGGCGTCCCCCAGGGCACGGCCACCGAAGCTGATGATGCGTCCGCGGCGATCTCGGATTGGGAACATCACGCGGTTGTAAAAAAGTTCCCGTATCGCGCCGTCCTCGCGGGATTGCAGCAGACCGACCTCGGCCAAGCGCGACATGTCGATGCCGGCGCGGCCGAGTTCGCCGATCAAGTCCCCCCTGCCCTCGCCTGACCAGCCGAGGCCAAAGCGGCTGATGGTCTCATCGGCAAGGCCGCGGTGGCGCAGGTAGGCGAGCGCCTCACGTCCCTCCGGCGCGTGAAGACGGCGGATGAAGCTTTCGCCCGCCCGGTCGAGCACTTCGGTCAGGTCTAGTCGCTGCCGCTCGACCTCGGCGGCTTGCGGCGACGGCTTGGGCACGTCGAGCCCGGCCTCGCCGGCCAGCCGCTCCACCGCCTCGATGAACGCCGCGCCTTCGGTCTGCATCACAAAGCCGATCGCGTCACCATGCGCACCGCAGCCGAAGCAGTGATAGCCGTCGTCATAGACGTAGAAGGAGGCGGTCTTCTCGCTGTGAAACGGGCAGCACGCTTTCCAGGATTTGCCTGACCGTTCAAGCTTGACCTTGCGCCCGACCAGCGCCGCCATCGGGGTGCGGACGCGCAGTTCGTCGAGAAAGGCGGGCGGGAGCGCCATCAACCGGTTGTTTGCGCGGCTGATTTACGCATCGGGCTGAGGCCCGACGCGATCAGACGCGAGACGCACGGCTGATTCACGCATCGGGCTGAGGCCCGACGCGATCAGACGCGAGACGCGCCTTCACCAGAGGCGTGGCGCGGCCGAGGTCGAGATTGGCGGCGTGCTTGGCTTTGAGCGCGGCCATCACCCGCCCCATGTCCTTCGGCCCGGCCGCCCCCGTCTCACGCATGGCCTCGTCCACAGCGGCAGCGATGGCGGCGGCGTCCATAGGTTGCGGCAGAAAGCCTTCGATGACGGCGATTTCCGCCTCCTCTTTCGCGACCAGGTCCTCGCGATGGCCTTGTCGGTAGAGCGCCACCGACTCGCGGCGGGATTTTACCATGCCGCGCAGCGCCGAGATAATCGCTTCGTCGGACACGGCGGGCGCTGGGCGGGCGGCGATGTCGACGTCCTTCACCCGCGCCAGGATCATGCGCAGGGTGGAGGTGCGCGCGCTGTCCCCGGCCCGCATGGAGGCTTTCAGGGCGTCGGTGAATTGGGGGCGGAGGGCCATTGTTCTCTCATCAGCAAAGGATACACTCCACGTGACCAGCCTCCGCATACTGGAGCATCATGCGGCCACGCGTCACAAGCGGGACATTCATGCACCGCGCGGTGGCTAGAAGAAAGCGATCGGCACGTTGGATGCCGACGCGCGCCAGCAACTTGGCTATCCATTGCTGTGCTGCTTGAGGCGTCTTTGCGTGAAGGAAGCGGCCGGCCACGCAAAGCAGGCCGATTTCCCAGGCGTAAACCGGTGAGACAAACACGCCATCGCTGATAGCGGCCGCAACGATCATCTGCTGTGCCCCTGGCTGAGCGCCATTCCCTCCGCGAGCCAGATGGCAGCGCATGTATCGAGCAGTCGCGAACTCACCCGTGGAGGATACCCTTTTCGGCGTTGATCTTGCCTTCGAACACCGGCGCAGTCAGGTCGAGATCTGCGGCGATGCCCAGCTCGCCAGCCAAACAGTCAAAGAGGGCGTCCGCCGGCGCGCGCGTGACTTTGGGCGGCGCAGGACCGTAACAACGGCGCCACGCTTTGTGATAGCACGTTCATCGATTTCACCTGACTGCAGGCGATCGAGCAAGTCCAAGCATCCGGCCTTGAAATGGGTCGCAGAGATTGTTTGCACCACAGCCCTCGCTCAGATGCGTGAGCGTTCTGAGTAGTCATCCAACATGACCATGTTGAACAATTTGCAATGGGAAATTTTTTCCCATAGGTTGGAGTCATGCTCCAAGTCGAAGAAATCCTCACCCGACTGGGCGGCGCGGATGCTGCCTCGCGATTGACCGGCGTGGGCAATGAGGCGATCCGGAAGTGGCGCCAGGCCAAGGTTATCCCGTCCAAGCACTGGGCGGCGGTGATCGCAGCGACTGGCCTCTCATTCACGGATCTGCAACCGTCCCCAGGAGGCACGCCAATGCCGCAACATGACCTGCCTCCGCCAGGTGCTACAGCGGCCCTTGTGCTGGCGGACGGATCGGTGGTGTGGGGGCGAGGCTTCGGGGCGTTCAGCGAAGGCCGGGTGGGCGAGCTCTGCTTCAACACGGGGATGACGGGCTACCAGGAGACGCTGACCGACCCTTCTTACGCCGGGCAGATCATCACCTTCACCTTCCCCCATATCGGCAACACCGGCACCAATCCGGCCGACATGGAGGCGACCAACCCGGCTGCACTCGGGCTGGTGGTGAAGAAGGACATCACAGAGCCGGCCAATTGGCGCAGCTTGCAGCCGTTGGAGGCCTGGTTGCGCAACCATTCGTTGCCGGGGCTTGCTGGGGTGGACACCCGCGCGCTCACGTTGCGCATCCGCGACGGCGGGCCGCCCACGGCGGTGCTGGCCCATCCAGCGGACGGCAAGTTCGACCTCGCCGTTTTGCGCGCTCAGGCGCAGGGTTGGCCCGGCCTCGAAGGGATGGACCTTGCCCGCCAGGTCTCCTGCAGCCAGGCCTACGAGTGGGATGAGGGCACCTGGCACTACCCGGACGGCTTCGCCCGCCAGGGAGCGCCGCGCCACCATGTCGTGGCGGTGGATTACGGCGCCAAACGCAACATCCTGCGCTCGCTGGCCGAAGCGGGCTGCCGGGTGACGGTGGTTCCGGCGGAGAGCACGGCGGCCGACATCCTCCGCCACCACCCGGATGGCGTGTTCCTCTCCAACGGCCCCGGCGACCCGGCGGCGACCGGCACGTACGCCGTGCCAGCGATCCAAGGCGTGCTGGAGGCGGAGGTGCCGGTGTTCGGCATCTGCCTGGGACATCAATTGCTGGCGCTCGCCTTGGGCGGCCGCACCTACAAGCTTGACCGCGGGCATCGGGGCGCCAACCAGCCGGTGAAGGACCTGGCCACTGGCCGGGTGGAGATCACCAGTCAGAATCACGGCTTTGCGGTCGCAGATGACGACCTGCCCGAGGGCGTGCGGGTGACGCACAGATCGCTGTTCGACGGCAGCAACGAGGGGATCGCCTGCGAGAGCCGCCGCGCGTTCAGCGTGCAATATCACCCGGAGGCGAGCCCGGGGCCAAGCGACAGCGCACACCTCTTCCGCCGGTTCACGGCGATGATCGGGTGAGTGTACAGACTTTAGGAAAGTATAGCATTTAACGCTTATACATGCCTAAACTCCCAACACATGGATGCCGCCCGCAATCCTTTCGTCCCTGGCGCTGGCGCGTCGCCACAGGAACTTATCGGCCGTGAGGACCTGGTGGAGCGCGCCCGCGTGGCGTTCGAGCGGGTGCGTGCCGGCCGCCCGGCCAAGAGCTTCATCGCGGTGGGGCTGCGTGGCGTGGGCAAGACCGTGTTGTTGAACTCCGTCCGCGATCTGGCGGAACGGGCTTCATACCGCCTCTGCATCATCGAGGCGCAGGAGAGCCGGCCGCTCGCCAGCTTGCTCGTGCCGCAGTTCCGCCGGTTGCTGCTGGACCTCGACCGCACCGGCGCGCTGAGCGAACACGTCAAGCGTGGCTTGCGGGTGTTGAAGAGCTTTGTCAGCGGCCTCAAGCTCAAGCTGGGTGAGGCCGAACTCTCGCTCGACATCGACGCCGAAGTCGGGGCGGCCGACAGTGGTGAGCTGGAAGCGGATTTGCCGGAACTGTTCATCGCAGTGGGCCGGGCTGCCCGAGCACGCGGCACGGCCGTGGCACTGATCATCGATGAAATCCAATATCTGCCGGAACGCGAGTTCGGCGCCCTGATCACCGCGCTGCACCGCATGGCGCAGGAGAACTTGCCCGTGATCATGGTGGCCGCCGGGCTGCCGCAGGTGGTTGGGCTGTCCGGGCGGTCCAAGTCCTACGCCGAGCGGCTGTTCGACTTTCCGCGGGTCGGCGCGCTGTCCCCGGCCGACTCCCGCCGTGCCCTGGTGGAGGCGGCCCGCAGCGAAGGCGCCGACTTTGCGCCCGAGGCGGTGCAGGCGATCGTCGAGATCACCAGCGGCTACCCGTATTTCCTGCAGGAGTGGGGCTACCATGCCTGGAATCTGGCGCCGCACTCACTCATTCGGCTCGGGGACGTGACAGCAGCGACCAGCGTGGCCATCCAGCGGCTGGACGAAAGCTTCTTTCGCGTCCGCTTCGACCGGCTGACCCGGCGGGAGCGCGACTACGTGCGGGCGATGGCCGAACTGGGCGCCGGGCCGCAACGCTCCGGCGACATTGCCGACGTGCTGGGCGTGAAGGTGCAGAGCCTGGGCCCGGCCCGTGCCAGCCTGATCGCCAAGGGCATGATTTACAGCCCTGCCCATGGGGACGCCGCGTTCACCGTGCCGATGTTCGAAGCCTTCCTGCACCGCATCATGCCCGACTGGGCGCCTCCAACACGGTAGCACCGCCATGCCCCGCCGCACCGACCTGCAATCCATCCTCATCATCGGCGCCGGGCCAATCGTCATCGGTCAGGCCTGCGAGTTCGACTACTCCGGCGCGCAGGCGTGCAAGGCGTTGCGGGCGGAAGGCTACCGGGTCATCCTGGTGAACTCCAATCCCGCCACCATCATGACCGATCCTGGCCTGGCGGACGCTACCTACATCGAGCCGATCACGCTCGACCTGGTGGAAAAGATCATCATCCGGGAAAAGCCGGACGCGATCCTGCCCACCATGGGCGGGCAGACCGCGCTCAACATCGCCATGAGGCTGCACGCCGCCGGCACGCTGGCCAAGCACGGCGTGGAACTGATCGGCGCCCGCGCCGAGGTGATCGACCGCGCCGAGGACCGGCTCAAGTTCCGCGACGCCATGAGCGCCATCGGCATCGAGGGGCCGCGCTCGGCCATCGCCCACTCCATCGCCGAGGCGCGCGAGGCGGCGGCGGCGATCGGGCTGCCGCTGGTGATCCGCCCCTCCTTTACCCTCGGCGGCACCGGCGGCGGCATCGCCTACAACCGGGAGGAGTTCGAGGCCATCGTCACCTCCGGGCTCGACGCCTCCCCCACCACCGAGGTGCTGATCGAGGAAAGCATCGTCGGCTGGAAAGAGTTCGAGATGGAGGTGGTGCGCGACAGCGCGGACAACTGCATCATCGTCTGCGCCATCGAGAACGTGGACCCGATGGGCGTGCACACCGGGGACAGCATCACCGTCGCCCCCGCCCTCACCCTCACCGACCGCGAATACCAGCGGATGCGGGACGGCTCCATCGCTTGCCTGCGCGCCATCGGCGTCGATACGGGGGGCTCCAACGTGCAATGGGCCATCGACCCGGCGGATGGCCGCATGCTCATCATCGAGATGAACCCGCGCGTCTCCCGCTCTTCCGCCCTGGCCTCCAAGGCCACCGGCTTCCCCATCGCCAAGATCGCGGCCAAGCTCGCCGTCGGCTACACGCTGGACGAACTCGCCAACGACATCACCCGCACCACACCCGCCTCATTCGAGCCCACCATCGACTACGTGGTGGTGAAAATCCCCCGCTTCACCTTCGAGAAGTTCCCCGGCACCCCCGCTTTGCTCTCCACCGCCATGAAGTCGGTCGGCGAGGCGATGGCGATCGGCCGCAGCTTCGCCGAGGCCCTGCAGAAGGGCCTGCGCTCGATGGAAACCGGGCTCGCGGGGCTCGATCCGCTGGAGCCGCCGGGTGACGGCGGGCGGGACGCGTTCCGCGCCGCCCTGTCGCAGCCCCGCCCCGACCGCCTGTTGATGGCGGCGCAGGCCCTGCGCGCCGGCCTCTCGGTGGAGGATATCCATGCCTCCAGCCGGTTCGATCCGTGGTTCCTGCGCGAACTCGCCGGCATCGTGGCGGCGGAGCGAGGCGTTATGGAGGCTGGGCTGCCCACGGAAGCGGGTGCGCTGCGGCGGCTCAAGGCGCTGGGTTTTTCCGACCACCAACTTGCGCGGCTCACCAGCCAGCCGGAACCCGCCGTGGCGGCCGCCCGCGAAGTCGCCGGGGTGCACCCCGTCTACAAGCGTATCGACACCTGCGCCGGCGAGTTCGCCTCGGCCACGCCGTATATGTATTCCACCTACGAGGGCGGCTTCGGCACGCCGGCTTGCGAGGCAGATCCGACCGGGCGCGACAAGATCGTCATCCTTGGCGGCGGCCCGAACCGGATCGGCCAGGGCATCGAGTTCGACTATTGCTGTGTCCACGCCGCCTATGCGCTGCGCGAGGCCGGGTTCGAGACCATCATGGTCAACTGCAACCCGGAAACGGTCTCCACCGACTACGACACCTCCGACCGGCTGTATTTCGAGCCGCTGACCGCCGAGGACGTAATCGCCCTGGTGCGGCGGGAGCAGAGCCGCGGCACGGTGCTGGGATGCATCGTGCAGTATGGCGGCCAAACGCCGCTCAAGCTCAGCCAGGCGCTTACGGCGGCCGGCATCCCCATCCTCGGCACCACAGCCGATGCGATCGACGCGGCGGAAGACCGCGAGCGCTTCCAGGCGCTGCTGCACGGTCTCGGCCTGTTGCAGCCGCCCAACGGCATCGCCCGCACGCCGGAGGAGGCGGAGGCCATCGCCGCCAGCGTGGGCTACCCCGTGGTGCTGCGCCCGTCCTACGTGCTCGGCGGCCGCGGCATGGAAATCGTGCACGACCGCGCCGGGCTGCAGCGTTATATTCGCGAGGCTGTGCGCGTCTCCGGCGACAACCCGGTGCTGGTGGACCGCTACCTGAACGACGCCATCGAGGTGGATGTCGACTGCATCGCCGATGGCCATACCGTCTACGTCGCCGGCGTGATGGAGCACATCGAGGAAGCCGGCATCCATTCTGGCGACAGCGCCTGTTCCCTGCCGCCGTACACGCTGTCCCCGGCGATCGTCACCGAGCTCAAGAGCCAGACCGAGGCGATGGCCAAGGCGCTCGGCGTGGTCGGGCTGATGAACGTGCAATACGCGATCAAGGGCAGCGACATCTACGTGCTGGAGGTGAACCCGCGCGCCAGCCGCACGGTGCCGTTCGTGGCCAAGGCGACGGGGGTGCCGATCGCCAAGATTGGCGCGCAAGTGATGGCGGGGGCCAAGCTGGCCAGCTTCAAGCTTGACGACCAGGCCATCGCTCCGCACGTGGCGGTGAAGGAGGCGGTGTTCCCCTTCGCCCGCTTCCCCAACGTGGACACCATTCTTGGCCCCGAGATGAAGTCCACCGGCGAGGTAATGGGGTTGGATGCCTCATTCGAGCGCGCCTTCGCCAAAGCCCAGCTCGGCGCTGGGGTGAAGCTGCCGCTGGTCGGCACCGTGTTCCTGTCGGTGCGCGACGCCGACAAGCCGGGCCTGGTCCAAATGGCCCGGCGCCTGATCGACATGGGGTTCCAGATCGCCGCCACCGCCGGCACCGCGCGTCGCATTACCGAGGCCGGATTGGCTGCTCGGCGTATGAACAAAGTTCTGGAGGGCCGCCCGCATTGCGTGGACGCGATCCGCTCCGGCGAGGTGCAATTGGTGATTAACACCGCCTCCGGCGCGCAGTCGCTGGCGGACAGCTTTGACATCCGCCGCTCCGCCTTGACCCACGCGGTGCCGCATTACACCACCATCGCCGGGGCGCGAGCCGCCGTACACGCCATTGCAGCCCTGAAAGCCGGCACGCTTGAAGTCGCCCCGCTACAGTCCTACTTTCGTGGATCGTTCTGAACCCTCGATAGGCAGCCAACGCCTATCGTGGCGTCATATGTGACTGGTATGTTCCACGTCCACGCTCAGGAAGTGCGTATCTTGCAGAAATTCCCGATGACCGCGTCCGGCCTTGTCCGCCTTGAGAATGAGTTGCGGACCCTGAAGACCCAGGAACGCCCGGCGGTGATCCGCGCCATTGCGGAGGCGCGCAGCCATGGCGACCTGAGCGAGAATGCCGAGTACCACGCGGCCCGCGAGCGGCAGTCCTTTATCGAAGGCCGCATCATCGAGTTGGAGGAGATTGTCTCCGGCGCCGAGGTGATCGACCCGGCGACGCTGTCCGGCGACCGGGTCAAGTTCGGCGCCAGCGTCCGGCTGGTGGACGAGGAGACCGAAAAAGAGGCCACTTACCAGATCGTCGGCATGCATGAGGCCGACGTCAAACAGGCCCGGCTGTCGATCTCTTCGCCACTGGCCAAGGCGCTGATCAACAAGAAGGTGGGCGACAGCGTGAGCGTGCCGGCGCCGGGCGGGGACCGGACGTATGAGATTTTGTCGGTCAGCTTTGGGTGATTCTGCTTAGAGTGCGATGTGAACTGGGACGACGAACACGATGAGCGATGACGCAAACCCCGACCTCACGCTCGTTGTCCATTTACTGCGTCAGGTGCTCTCAGAGATGGGAACTATGCGTGACGACATGGCGGTCATGATGGCCATACAGCAGCGTCAAGACGAACTCTATCCGGGTTAGTGAACGAGGTCCGCGCAATCCACGCCCAACATAGCCGATTGGCGAACCGGGTGCGAGACTTGGAGACCCGAGCGTAGTCGCTTTGAACCAGGAGTAGCGGGTCCGCTCCGCGGTCCTGCCGCAAGATACGCCTTCCAGCACTGCCATAAACATCTCTTCCACGGAGGCGATACATGCAAGTGTATGGAATCCTGCTTCTTATGGTTGCTGTAGCGGGATTGATGCTTGCCGTTTACGTCCCTCCAGGTCAAGAATTAGTCAAAAAGGGCTGCAAGCATCTACCCCTGGGCGAGTAGCCGCACCGCAAGCGCCCGCCACTCGTCTACCAGCGACGCCTCCGGCATCGCGTGTCCGGCCGCCCGGTACCAACCGCTCGCATTGGCCAAATCTCCCTCCTCCCGATGCAAGTGGGCGTGCACCAAGTCGCAATCCGGCTTGCCCTCGTCCTGCTGCACGCAGCCATGCGCTCGGTCCCAATCGCCTTTTCGCGCCCACCAGAGCGCCTGCAACGCCAGGCCGATCCCAGCGGGAGGTGCAGCCTGCGACAGACTGTCGGTGAACCTGTCGATGGTCATCGTCCTGATCCCTTTTGGGCTGTTGAGATAGGTCTCGATATATCTAAAGACCATTTACTGCAAGCCGAACTGGCGAAAGTCTTAGTGTTGCGCCCATGAGCCGATAGAACCCTTGCTATGATCACCTTGACCGACGTAAGAGCCGCCGCCGACCGCATAGCCGGCCGTGTCATTCGCACCCCCTCGCTTTATTCCGACGCTGTCAGCCGCGCCACCGGCGCCCATGTGACGCTGAAGCTGGAAAGCCTCCAGGCAATCGGCTCCTTTAAAGAGCGCGGCGCCGCCAACAAGCTTGCCCTGCTGACGCCCCAGGAGCGCCGGGCGGGGGTGATCGCCATGTCGGCCGGTAACCACGCCCAGGCGGTGGCGCGGCATGCCTCGCTCGCCGGGATCGCAGCGACCATCGTGATGCCGCCCTTCACTCCGGCCACCAAGGTGGCACGCACCGCCGCCTGGGGGGCCCATGTGGTGCTGCATGGCGAGTCGTTGGCGCAAGCAGCCCTGCATGCCCGCCATCTCTCGGCCGAGCGGGGGCTGGTTTTCGTCCATCCGTATGACGACCCGGCGGTGATGGCCGGGCAAGGCACGCTTGCGCTGGAACTGCTGCAAGACACGGCCGAACTGGACGTGTTGCTGGTGCCGGTGGGCGGCGGCGGCATGATCGCGGGCTGCGCCGCCGTGGCGGCCGAGTTGCGGCCCGGGCTGGAGGTGATCGGCGTGGAAGTCGCCGGATACGCCTCGCTCGGCCAGACCCTCGCCGGCCGGCCGGTGCAGGCCGGCGGCCCGACCATTGCGGAGGGCATTGCCGTGAGCGACATCGGCGCGGCGCCGCTTCAGGTAATCCGCGCCCATGTGGCGGACGTGATCGCAGTGCCGGAACGGGTGGTGGAGGATGCCATCGCGCTGCTGGCGGAGGGCGCCAAGCTGGTGGCCGAGGGTGCGGGTGCGACGGGTGTGGCCGCGCTGCTGGAGTTCCCCGAGCGCTTCCGCGGCCGCCGGGTGGCCACGGTGGTATGCGGCGGCAACATCGACGCCCGCATTCTCGCCAATGTGCTGCTGCGCGGCTTGCTACGGGATGGGCGGCTGCTGCGGCTGGTGTTGGAAATACCGGACCGGCCTGGCGTGTTGGCCGACATCGCCACCCGCATTGCCGGCTGCGGCGGCAACGTGATCGAGGTGACGCATCAGCGGCTATTCGCCGCCCCGTCGGTGCAGACGGCGGAACTGGAGGTGATGGTGGAGGCGCGCGACCCGATCCACGCCGCCGAGATCGCCGCCGCGCTGGAGGCGCAGTATGTCGTCAGGCGCGCCTAGGCGGTTGCGCAGCCGAGATGACGGGGTCAAGCTGCCAGCATAGCAGCCGAGAGCCCTCATGCCCGACAGCCTCATCGACCGGATCAGATTGAACCAAGCCGAGCTTCAGGCCATTCGTCGCGACATCCATGCCCATCCCGAAATGGGGCTGGAAGAGGTCCGCACCGCAGCGCTGGTGGCCGCGAAGCTGCGGGAGTGGGGCGTGGAGGTGACGGAAGGAGTTGGCGGCACCGGCGTGGTCGGCACCATCCATGGCAATCGCCCCGGACAGCGATCGATCGGCCTGCGGGCGGACATGGATGCGCTGGCGATTGCGGAAGCCACCGGCGCGCCGCATGCCTCGACGACGCCCGGCGTGATGCATGCCTGTGGGCATGACGGGCACACCACGATGCTGCTCGGCGCGGCGCAACAGCTCGCCGCCAGCCGCGACTTCAGCGGCACGGTACAATTGATCTTCCAGCCCGCCGAGGAAGGGCGCGGCGGCGCCAAAAAAATGCTGGCGGACGGCCTGTTCGACCGCTTTGCGGTGGATGCGGTGTATGGCATGCACAACCTGCCGGGGCTACCGGTGGGCCAATTCGGCATTCGCACCGGGCCCTATCTCGCCGGCACCTCTGGCTGGGTGGCCCGGTTTCACGGCAATGGCGGGCATGGCGGGGCGGCGCCGCATCTCGCGGCCGATCTGAGCGTGGTCCAGGCGCATTACGTGCTGGGCTTGCAAACCATCATCGGCCGCAACGTGCCCCCCACCGACCCGGCGGTGATCTCGGTCGGTCACATCGCCGCCGGGTCGGCACAGGCGGTAAACGTCATGCCGTCCGAACTCACCATGTCTGGCACGGCGCGCTGCTTCAGCCGGCAGACGCAGGAGATTATCGATCGGCGCATGGCCGAACTCGCCCATGGCTTGGCAGCGCTGCACGGCGCCACCGCGACGTTCGAGAATCGCTGGGGCACGACGCCGCTGGTGAACCATCCCGAGCAGACCAGGCTGGCCGCGGCGGCCGCAAGGGCCGTGGTGGGCGACGAGGCGGTGAACACCGACCACGGCCTGATTACCGGCGGCGAGGATTTCGCCGCCATGCTGGAGGCCAAGCCCGGCGCCTTCATCATGCTCGGTGCCGGCGCCGGGCCGGACGGCGTGGTGCACGGGCTGCATACCCCAAAATACGATTTCGACGACGCGATCATCCCAATCGGCGTGGCCTGGTGGATGCGGGTGGTGGAGCGGGAGCTCAATCTGCCGGGGTGACGCCAGGGTGACGCCAGGGTGACGATGGAGCCGATCGATACGCAGCGCTTGCACCTGCGTTGCCTGTCGCTGCCGGATGCGGTGCCGCTGTCCCGGATGCTCACGCCCGAGGTCAGCCGCTGGCTGGCGTCGTGGCCGAGTCCATACACGGTCGAGATGGCAACCGCGCGAATCGAGGCGGCGCAACAGGCGGCTGCAGCAGGCCGGGGATTGCCGCTGGCCGTGGTGGAGCGGGATGGCGGCGCGACCATTGGCTACATCGGCGTATTCCGCGAGCACGACGCGCCTTGGCGGGCCATTCTCGGCTATTGGCTCGGTGAGCAATTCCACGGGCGCGGCTTCATGCGCGAGGCGGCACCGGCCGCGGTGAGGGCCGGCTTTGCGTGGTTGGCGGTGGAGGAGATGGAGGCCCATGCGCAGCCAGAGAATGCCGCCTCCTTGGCCGTGATGCGAAGGTGCGGGATGGCGCCGCGCGGCGAGCGTTTGATTTACGTGCCGGCGCGGGCGTGCGAAGAGCTTTGCGTGGTGTATGGCATGCGACGACCGGTGGAGCTATGACCTTACCGAGGGGGTGCCATCCGATGTGCGCCATCGTTGTATCTGCCTGAGAAGACGGCTTAAATCCAGCCTCCGTTCAGGGGCGTCACCTCGATCAGTGGTTCAAGTCTTAGGGTTTACCTATGGCCGAGCAGGAATTTGCAGGAGCTTTGGATGAGCCACGGGTTATGGCGTGCAACAAGCTTGCTGGCCGCGCTCGCCGCGGTATCCGGGTGTGCTGTCACGGTCGAGTCGCAGGCTGTGTCGGACTATGCCGGCATGCCGAAGCGGATGCTCGTTGTTGGTTCTCCAGACTATGCTGAGATCGACCCTGAGCGACGTGCGATGGAGTTCGGCCTCAAGCAACAACTCGGCGCGTGCGGTATCGCGGTCGACTTGAGCGACGTCACTCGGCCAGCCGCAAACGACATCATGGGCCGGCTCAAGGGCGGCGATCTCGTTGGCCGTTACGATGCTGTCATACGGTTGCGACCGGTCGGAACTTTCAGTACTTCGCAGTATGGATCAACGCATCTAACTTCGGTTCGTTATGAGGCGCTGGTGACCGAGCAACCGTCAGGCCGCGCCGTATTTCGAGGCCAGTTCGAGCTGTTCGTCACATCACCGTTTGGCACGGTGGGCAACCGAGGTCGCGGCGCGGCCGAGGCGCTTGTGCGGCAATTGGCGAAGGACCGCACCATTCGCTCCTGCCCTACGACGGTCGCGACGTCCTGAGCCGTACCGTGCTGCAAACCCAGGAGTGCACATGAGGCAGCGAACCTCGCGTTGTCTGGCCAGCGCCATTCTGACGCTCGTCTCCGGATGCGGTCAGCCGTTCAGTGGCGACGCGGTCAACATACCCGACTCTCGGATCGGCAGTATCTTGGTTTATGAGAACCTCGGCACCACGATTTCGCAAGGTGCTCGCGCCAGCTTTCGGAATGGCATTGTCGACGCCTTGCGGGCGTGCCAGCTCACAGTCGTGGTGCACGACATTGATCCATTATCGCTGGACAACGGCGGTGACGATGCATCCATCGCCGGAGCGCTGGTGGCACGGACCAAGTCGGACGCGCTGCTGGTAATCGCGCCTGCGTCCTCGGTCGATTACAACTACCACGATGCGACGACCTACCAGTTGCGCCTGGTTGACGCACGGTCCGGACGCTTGGTCTGGCAAGGGCGCGGCCTGGTGCGATCGGGACTGGTGTTCAGTGGTCCGGGCAGCACCGTCGGCGCGAACCTGGTGCAAAGCATGGCAAACTCGCGCACGCTGACGACCTGCCCGTCGCGGTCCTGATCCTCGGTCGACCTTGTTGGGCAAAGCCTGACGGCGGCCACTACTCAGCAGAACCGCAGCCGTTGCCCGATGCCGAGGCGCTTGGCCTTTTCCAGCATGGCATGGCCCAGCGCGATGTCCGACAGTGACAGGCCGCGATGCCAGAACAGGATGCGCTCGTCCTCGCTCTCGCGCCCCGGCTTGAGCCCGGCGACGATCTGGCCCAACTCGGCATGCAGCGTGGCCGGGCTCAGCTTGCCACTGTCCACATGGGAGCGCAGCGCGCCCCACTTGCTATGGGCGGCCTGGCCCCAATCGTCCACCACCAGCTTGGCCATGATGTCGGTCAAGTCGGCTTCCACCGCGCTTTGCGTGCCATACGGCATCACCAGCGCGCCCGGCTTGATCCAGCTGGTTTTCAGCAGCGGCTCGGGGGCCACCAGGCGGGAGGCTTCCACCACGATGTCCGCACCGTCCAGCGCCGACTGCCAATCCTCCGTCGCGACCACGGTCTTGCCCAGCTCGCGCGACAGGCGCTCGGCAAAGGCGTCGCGGCTCTTGGGGCGGCGGGAATGCACACGGATTTCGTCGAACTGGAACAGGCTGTCGAGCAGGCGCACGTTCCAGTAGGCGGAGCCGCGCGCCCCGATATGGCCCAGCACCTTGCTGCCGCGGCGGGCGAGGTATTTGGCGCCGACGGCGGTGACCGCCCCCGTGCGCATGTCGGTGATGCCGGAGGCCTCGATGATGGCCCGCGGAGCGCCCATCGCCGGGTCGAGCAGGAGCAGGGTGGCGAGTTCGCTGGGATAGCCGAGCTGGTAGTTGTCGACGAAGTCGCCCACCACCTTCACCCCGGCGCGGTTGACGTCCGCCCCGATGGCGCCGCGCAGCACGTTGAAGTGCCCCCGTGCCGCGCCGGGTTCGAGGAACACGCGGGGCTGGATGACGGTGTGGCCTTCGCCCTGCAGCCGGAGCTGGGTCTCGATGGCACCGATGATCTCCGCATCGGTGAGGTGCAGCTCCTCGACATCGAACCGGTTGAGGAAATCGATATAGACCGGCGGCATGGACGTGGTGGACATGGCGGCTCGGCTCTGCTGGCTAGCCAGAATGCCGGGCACCGGAGTAGACGGCAAGCCACATGGAGCCACCCACCGGATGAGCCGAGCTAGCCTGCAGATGTATGCGTTTCCCGGCCTAGAAGCCGCCAACCAGGCGCTGTGGGACCGAATCCGCGACGGCGTGCCGGGTATGCCGGAGACACTGGCCGATACCCGCTCGATCCCTGAAAGCGTCGCGGCGGACGTGGTATTCACGCAGGTCTGCGGCTTCCCGCTGTTCCGCCACCTTCACGGTCAAGCCGTGATGCTGGGTATTCCGCGCTACGACTTCGAAGGCTGCGACGGCATCACCCATCGGGCCGCCTTTATCGTCCGTGCGGACGAGGGGGCGCAAACGCTGGCGGCGATGCGTGGGCGGGTGTTCGGCTGCAACAGCACCCATTCGAACACCGGGATGAACCTGCCGCGGCTCTCACTGGCGCGGCTGGGTGGCGGCAGGAAGTTCTTCAAGCGCATCGTCGGAACCGACTCGCACATGACGAGCCTCGGATGCCTCCAAAGTGGCACCGTCGACCTGTGCTGCGTCGATTGCGTCACCTGGGGCTTGGCCCAGCGCCACCGACTAGACCGGACCGCCGGGCTGCGCGTGCTGGACTGGACCGAGCCGAGCCCCTGCCTGCCCTTCGTCACCTCCGTGGCAACCCCCCAGGCGACCTCCGCGGCGCTGGTGGCCAACCTGGCCGGGCAGACCGAGCCGGCGCTGGGGCTGGTCGGTGTCGAGCTACCCGACGCAACCGCCTACGAGATTTTGGCGGATTACGAGCGGGAAGCAGTAGAATGCGGCTATCCCGTGCTGCTGTAACGCTACGCCGCCTGTTGCCGCCACGGCGGCTGAGTGATTTGCCCGGCGGCCAGCGCCGTCACCTGCTCGGCCGGCATCTCGCCGGTAATGCCCCGCGCCACCAACTCGCCCATCAGCGAGCCAAGCTTGAAGCCGTGCCCGGAGCACGCGCTGATCACCCATCCCGCCGCGCCCGAGGGCCGTACCAGAAACTCCTCTCGCTCCGTCACGGTGTAAAAGCAGGCTTTCGGTTCCAACACGCTGTAGCGGTCGATGTCGCGGTAGCTGTCGCGGAGCGCGGGCCACAGCCGGTGCAGGTCGGCGGGCCCAGCGATGCGGTCGCCATCCGGGTCGCCCGCCCGGGAAAACACATGGTCGCCCACTTTCAGCCGAGTGCCGCGGCGCGGGGGCAGGGTGTAGAGCCCGCCATTCGGTCCCGCCTCCAGCATCACCGGCGCCTCCGCCCAGGCCTGCGCCAGGTCGGCCGGTGGCGACAGATACAGCACCGCCTGGCGCGACGGCACGGCAACGCCGCGCAGCTCGGGCGCCAGCCGGTCGGCCCAGGCTCCCGCGGCAACCACCACCACATCCCCCTCGTGCACGCGGCCGCAGGTGACCACCCGGCCACGCGCCACATCCACCTCGTCCACATGCGTCCCGGCCCGCAACGTCACGCCAAGGCGCCCGAGCAGCACCACCAGGTCGGTCAGAATGCGCACCGGGAACAGCATGCCGGCGCCGTCAGTGCTGACCACCCGCACCAGCCCCTCCGGCCGCACCATCGGGAAGCGGCGCTCGACCTGGCCCAGCGGCACCTCGCGGTAGCCGATGCCCATCGCGTCCAGCGAGCGGGAGACGGCGTCAAACCAGCCTTCGTCCTCGCGCAGGAAATACACCGCGCCGCAGGGCTCGTAGTGCGAGGTGCCGATCGCCTGCCACAGCCGGTCCCAGGTGCGGAACGCCTCCGGCATCAGGTGCGCGTAGCCCTCCATGCGGCCATAGGCGTGCCGGGTGATGCGGTGCTCGTCGTAGGAGGAAGCGCGCGGGTTGGGCAGCGGGCCCTGCTCGAACAGCTCGACGCTCACACCGCGCCGGGCCAGCGCCCAAGCGGTGGACAACCCGGCGATGCCGCCGCCGACGATGAGGACCTTGGTCATGCGATCGCTCCCTGCTGCCCGCAAGCCTCTCCCAAATGCGGCAGCGCGGCAACCGGCGGGGCGAAAGCTGGCGGCCGGCCGGCCATCTCATGCTACCGTGCGCCCAACCGCAGCCGGTAAGGACTCCCATGCTCGACCTCGCGCGTATCCGCTCCCTGCTCGACCAGCGCCGGCCCGGACATACCCTACCGCAGCCGTTCTATGGCGACCCGGACATCTTCGCCTTCGACATGCAGGCGATCTACGCCCAATCCTGGATCATGGCCGGTTTCGAGGTCGAACTGCCGGCGCCGGGTTGCACGCTCGCCTTCACCGTCGGCCGCTCCCCAGTGGTGATCGTGCGCGGGCGCGACGGGGCGCTCAGGGCGTTCCACAACTCCTGCCGCCATCGCGGCGCGCAAATCTGCGCCGACGGGGCGGCCAAACGTCCGCGCCTGGTCTGCCCCTATCACCAATGGGCCTACGACCTGGAAGGCAAGCTGGTGAATGCCACCCGCATGGCAGACGAGTTCGACTCGGCGCAGCACGGCCTACGCCCAGTGGCGCTGCGCACCATCGCCGGCACCATGTATGTGTGCCTGTCGTCCACTCCCCCCGCCTTCGACGCCTTCCACCACGCGTTCGAGCCCATGCTGGCCCCGCATCAGCTCCACCTGGCCAAGGTCGCGCACCAGGCGACGCTGGTGGAGCGCGCCAATTGGAAGCTGGTGATGGAGAATGCGCGCGAGTGCTACCATTGCGCCTCCAACCACCCCGAACTCTCCGTCACCTTCCCGATCGGCCGCCGCCAGCTGAGCGAGGACGAGCAGAAACACGTCAACCAGACCTTTTCCGCCCGCATGGCTGAGCAGGGCCTTCCGTCTGGTCCCGAGCGAGGCAGCTGGTGGGAGGCCGGGCGCTTTCCGCTCAACGAAGGCACCCGCTCGATGACCATGGACGGGGAGCCGTGCGTGGCGCGCACCATCGGCCATGTCGGCAACGGCGATGTCGGGTCACTGCGGTGGGCGTTGGAGCCGCACAGCTTTGCCCACGCGCTGGGCGACTACGTGTTCATGTTCAGCGCCATGCCGACCGGCCCCGAGGAGACGGTGGTCACGGCCAAGTGGCTGGTGAGCCAGGATGCGGTGGAAGGCCGCGACTACACCGTGCCGCACCTGACCGAACTATGGGACCGCACCAACCTGCAGGACCGCGACTTGGCCGAGAACAACCAGCGCGGCGTGCTCTCCGCCGGCTACACCCCGGGGCCGTACTCGCCCAATGCCGAGTCGCTGGTGATGCGGTTCACCGACTGGTACTGCCAGACCGCGCGCGACTACATCGACGGAGCCCTCGCCATCGCCGCCTGAAACGGGCACGGTCCTTGCACTGACTCTGACCCACAAGGGAGGCTGCCGGACATGGCTCAGACGCCGCGATTTCTGGACCAGGCCCGGCGCGAGGCAAGCGCGCTGGACAACCACATCGTGGACGAGTTCCTCGCCGGCCGGCTCGACCGGCGCGCACTGCTGCGCGAATCCAGCCGGATCGGCCTGGCGCTGCCGCTGCTCGCTGGCTTGCTGGGGCCGCTGGCCGTGCCCAGGGCGCGGGCGCAAGGCAAGCCGGGTGCGACCATCCGGGTGGCTGCGCCGACGCCCTCCGGCGCGGTCGACCCGGTGACTGTGGCCAATTCCGGTGGCGGCCTGATGCTGATGCAGACCGGCGAGTTCCTCGCGCTGGACGGCAACGACCTGGTGCTGCGCCCGATGCTGGCGCTGTCCTGGTCGCCCAACAACGACGGCACGGTGTGGACGTTCAAGCTGCGCCCCAACGTGAAATTCCATAGCGGCCACGTGCTGAACGCGGACGATGTCGCAGCAACCATGGACCGGCTGTGCAATCCCAAAAACGGCTCCAACGCGCTGTCGGCGTTCCGTGGCGTGTTGTCGCCCGGGGGCACCCGCAAGGTGGACGACCTGACCGTCGCGTTCCACCTGGACGCGCCGAACGGCAACTTCCCCTACATCGTCTCGTCGGACAACTACAATGCCATCATTTTGCCCGCCGACTATGAGGGCGACTTCGAGAAGACCTTCAACGGCACCGGGCCGTTCAAGCTGGAGCGCTACGTGCCCAAGGTCAGCGCCTCCTTCGTGCGCAACCCGGACTACTGGGGACCGAAGGCGTTGCCGGACCGCACGGAGTTCACCTTCTATGCCGACCAGCAGCCGCAGGTGCTGGCGCTGCAGGGCGGCCAGGTGGACGCGATCAGCCAGATCGCCGTGCAGGGCGCGCAATCGCTGCTGAACAATCCCGACATCAACCTCATCAAGGTGCGTGCGGCCACGCATCGCGAACTGCACATGCGCAACGACGTGCCGAAGTTCGCCGACAAGCGGGTGCGTCAGGCGGTTGCGATGACGCTGGACCGCCCGGCGATCGTGGCCGGGCTGTTCCGCGGCTTGTCGGAACTGGGCAACGACTCGCCCTTCGCCCCGGTCTATCCCTCCACCGACCCGGCCATCCCGCAGCGCAAGAAGGACATTGCCGCGGCAAAAGCCCTGATGGCCGCCGCCGGCGTGCCGAACGGGTTCGAGGCGACGCTCACCACCGAGCGAGTGCAGGAAATGCCGGACTATGCGGTGCTAATCCAGAACAGTTGCGCCGAGATCGGCATCAAGCTCAACCTCAAAATCGAGGCGGACAGCGCGTATTACGGCAAGGCCCATTTCGGCCAGTCGGACTGGTTGGATTCGGAGATGGGCATTACCGACTACGGCCATCGCGGCGTGCCGAACACGCTGCTGGCCGCACCCTTGCTGAGCGGCGGCGCCTGGAACGCGGCGCACTTCAACAACAAGGACTACGACAAGCTGGTGGCCGACTACATCGCCACCACCGACCTCACCACGCAGCGCGGCATCGCGGGCAAAATCCAGACGCTCCTGCTGGACGAGACGCCGATCATCTACGCCTACTTCTACGACTTCCTCGCCGCCACCTCGGCGGACGTGAAGGGCGTGACGGTGACGGCAATCTCGCAGATGTTCCTGGCGGGCGCCTCGGTCGGATGATGAGCGCAGCTTGCACACCCCTCGTTACTCTCCCTCATACGCAGCGCGATTGCATCTGTGTTTACGACTCTCCAACCTCGTCATGCCCGGACTTGAACGACGGCTGTCCGGTTCGCGTTATTGTTGGTAAGCAAGTATTTTTACCGTCATGCCCGTGCTTGACACGGGCATCCACGGGGTTTGGCTGATGACGTCGATCGGTTCTTGGCGAGGACTGGCTTTCAACAGGTTGGGCCGGTGATGCTGGAACGTCGTGGATGCCCGGATCAAGTCCGGGCATGACATAAGGTGTTGTACTCTATCGCTTTTCACGAAGCGAACAGCCGTGAAGTTGATCCGGGTATCCACGCGATCCGGGTAGTGACGTCGAGCGGGCTTCCGCACCGACCGCGGTCCCCCATGGCGGGCCGGTGGCGTTTGTACGCCGTGGATGACCGGATCAAGTCCGGCCATGACGGCGTGGGTGGCTTGGTCAACTGCGGCGGGCGCCGCCGAATCCATGGGAGCGGCCCCAATTAGCCGCTCACTCCTCTCGCGCATGCTCCGCCGGGCCGGTCTGGCTTTGCTTACGGTCGCGCTGCTCAGCGTGGTCGTGTTCGCCGGCGCGCAGCTTCTGCCTGGCGACGTCGGCCGCGCCATCCTGGGCCCGCTGGCCGATCCCGCGGCGGTCGCGGCGCTCAACCACGAGTTGGGCGCGGACCAGCCACCGGTAGCAACCTACCTGCGCTGGGTGGGTCATTTCGTGTCGGGCGACATGGGCATGTCCTACACCTTCCGCACGCCGGTAGCGCCGTTCATCGCGGCGGCGCTGGCCAACTCACTGAAGCTCGCGGCGGTGGCGTTCGTGCTGGTGGTGCCGCTCTCCATCGCGGCGGGCGTGTATGCCGCCACGCGCGCCGGGCAGTGGCAGGACCGCACCATCAGCGTCGCCGGCCTGTCGCTCACGGTGGTGCCGGAGTTCGTCTCCGCCATCGCGCTGCTGCTGGTGTTGGGCGTATGGCTGCGTTGGCTGCCGCTTTCGGCCACGACACGGCGGGGCAGCTCGTTTGCGGTACAGATCCAGCACCTCATCATGCCGGCGCTGCCGCTGGTGTTGATCCTGTTCGGCTATATCGCCCGTATGGCGCGGGCTGGCACGGCGGAGGCGCTCGCCGCGGACTACACCCGCACCGCCGTGTTAAAGGGCCTGCCCTGGCGCCGCGTGATGCTCCGTCACGTGCTGCCGAATGCGCTGCTGCCCACCATCACCGTGATCGGGACGCAGACCGGCTACCTGGTGGGCGGGCTGGTGGTGGTGGAAACGCTGTTCCGCTACCAGGGCATCGGCAGCCTGATCCTCACCGCGGCCAAAGGCAAGGACCTGCCGATGCTGGAGGCGGGAATCCTCACGGTCGGCGGCTTCTACGTCGCCGTGACGCTGCTGACCGATGCGCTGACCACCGCGCTCAGCCCCCGCTTGCGGACCGCGGGACGGTGAGCGCCACGATCGAGCCGGTGGCGCTCACCTCGATGCCGGCCGGCATCGGCACGCGGCTGCTGCGCTCCGGCTCCTTCCTGGTTGGGGCGGCAATCGTGCTGCTTTGGGTGATGTGCGCCGTGTTCGGCCCGCAATTCGCGCCGCTGGACCCCTACAAGGACGACCTGCTGCACACGCTCGCCCCCCCCTCGGCGGCGCACTGGTTCGGCACCGACCAGATCGGCCGCGACATCTTCTCCCGCGTGATCGTGGGCGCCCGGCCGATCCTCTCCATCGCCCCCTTGGCCACCCTGATCGCGACCGTCGCCGGCACGGCGCTGGGCCTGCTCACCGGCTACTTCGGCGGCTGGCTGGACGCGGTGGTGAGCCGGCTGATCGAGGTGCTTCTAGCGCTGCCGCTGATTGTGGTCGCCCTGCTGGTGCTGGTGGCGCTCGGGCCCTCAACGCCCACGGTGATCGCGGTGATCGGCATCATCTTCACCCCGCTGATCGCCCGCACCGTCCGCTCGGCGGTGCAGTCGGAGCGCGGGCTCGACTACGTGGAGGCGGCCGAGCTGCGCGGCGAGACCGGGTTGCACATCATGCTGGTGGAGATCCTGCCCAACATCCTGCCTCCGATCCTGGTGGAGACCACGGTGCGGCTGGGTTACGCCATCTTCACCGTGGCGTCGCTGAGTTTCCTCGGCTTCGGCATCCAGCCGCCCTCGGCCGATTGGGGGCTCGCCATCTCGGAGAATTACGGCCTGATCGCGGGCGGTTACTGGTGGACGGTGGCGTTTGCCGCCGGGGCCACTGCCTCGCTGGTGGTGGGGGTGAACCTCGCCGCCGAGGGGGTGGGGAGCGTGCTGGAGTGAGCGACCGGCCGCCCGCGCTCGAAATGCGCAACGTGAGCGTAGAATATCGCACGCGCGGACTGTCGCAAGCGGTGTTGCGCGACGTGTCGTTCAGCATCGCGCCGGGGGAGAGCTACGGCCTGGTGGGGGAGAGCGGCTGCGGCAAGTCCACCGCGGCGCTGGCGGCGTTGCGCACCTTGCCGCGCAACGGCCGGGTGTCCGGGGGCTCGGTTTGGGTCGATGGCCAGGACGTCGGCGCGCTCGTCCCAGCGGGCCTGCGGCGGTTGCGCCGGCACACCGTCTCGATGGTCTATCAGGACCCCGGGCGGGCACTGAACCCGTCCATGACCATCGCCCGCCAACTGGCCGAGGCGTTTCCCGGCGGTGCGGCGCCGGATCAGGCAGAGGCGATACTGGCCCGCGTGCGCATCGCGGCGCCCAGGCGGGTGCTCGGCGCCTACCCGCACCAGCTTTCCGGCGGCATGCAGCAGCGCGTGGTGATCGCGATGGCGCTGGCGAAGAACCCGGCGCTGCTCGTGCTGGACGAGCCGACCACCGGGCTGGACGCCACTGTCGAAGCGGAGGTGCTGGACCTGCTGGCCGGGCTGCAAGAGGAGTTTTCCACCGCCATCCTGTTCATCAGCCACAACCTGGCCAGCGTCGGGCGCATGTGCGACCGGGTCGGGGTGCTGTATGCCGGCAGCCTGGTGGAGGAGGGTGCGGCGGAAGACCTGCTGGCGCAGCCGATGCACCCGTATACCATCCGGCTGCTGCGCTGCCTCCCCGCCGCCGGCCGCCGCAAGCAGGACGGCCCGCTGGAGACCATCCCCGGCTTCCTGCCGCCCCCCGGCAGCGCACCGCCGGGCTGCATTTTCACCGCCCGCTGCGACCTGGCCGACGAGCTATGCCGCACGACAACACCCCCCGCCGCCCGCGCACGCAGCCAAGTGGCGATGTGCCACCACGCCGATGACTCGGCGCCTTCGGCACCAAGCCTCACCAACCCCGTCATGCCCGGACTTGATCCGGGCATCGACGCGGTCCGGCTGGCAACGTCCGGCCCAGCGTGGTACCGGTCGGTGCTCCATGCGTTAGGCCTGCGGCGTTCGGACGCCGTGGGTGGCCGGATCAAGTCCGGCCGTGACGGGGCAAATACGGTGGCGCTTCCTGCCAGCAGGAGTGGGAACAGCGGCCCAGTGCTCCGGGCCGAGCGCGTCTCGAAAACCTACCGCGTCGGCGCGCAATCGCTCCGCGCCGTGACCGATGTCTCCCTTGCCCTTGCTCCGGGCGAAACGCTCGGCTTGGTCGGCGAGTCGGGCTGCGGCAAGACCACGCTGGCCCGCCTCCTGCTCGGCTTGGTGGCGCCCGACCCAGGCGGCACCGTCCAGCTCAATGGCCAGCCCGTCGCAGGCCAGGCGCGGGCGCGCAGCCGCGCCGCGCGCAAGGCGCTGCAGATCGTGTTCCAGAACCCCGACTCCGCGCTCAATCGCTCCCATACCGTCCGCCACCTGATCGGGCGACCGCTCGCCCGCCTCGCCGGCCTGTCCGGCGCGCGCCGCACCGCTCGGCTGGCGGAACTCGTCAGTGCCGTGCGGCTCACCGAGCGCTTCCTGCCGATGCGCCCGCGCCAACTCTCCGGCGGACTGAAGCAGCGCGTCGCCATCGCCCGCGCCTTCGCCGGCGAACCCGCGGTGGTGATCTGTGACGAACCCACCTCCGCGCTGGACGTGTCGGTGCAAGCCGCCATCCTGAACCTGCTGGCCGAGCTGCAGTCGCGCCAACAGGTGAGCTACGTGTTCATCAGTCACGACCTGGGCGTGGTGCGCTACCTGTCGGACCGCATCGCCGTGCTCTATCTCGGCCGCATCGTGGAAATCGGCCCGGCGGAGGCGGTGTGGAACGGGCCGCACCACCCCTACACCGAGGCGCTGCTCTCCGCCGCCCCGTTGCTGGGCGAACCGGACAGTGGCCGCATCCGGCTTGCGGGCGAAGTGCCGAGCCCACTGGCGCCGCCGCCGGGCTGCTCGTTCAGCACGCGGTGTCCCCGCAAGATCGGCGCAATCTGCGACACCACGGAGCCGGACCTGCCCGAAGCCGAGGCCCACGCCATACGCTGCCACCTGCCGCGCGAGGAGCTTGGCCGCCGCGGTGGCGCCTTGCCGGGCAGCACCCTTGCCGCCAAGACCGTGAACGCCTGATCCGGAGCCCCCCATGGCCGCCATCATCGACCCGCGTTCGACAGCCAACGCTTCGCTGGCAGTCGCTGAGCATACCGACTTGCTGGTGGTGGGCGCCGGGCCGGCGGGTATTGCGGCCGCTTTGGCCGGGGCGGAGCACGGGCTGCGCGTGGTGCTGGTGGACGAGAACCCGGTGCCCCCCGCCATCATGGGCGACGACATCCCCCTGCATTACGGCCAGCGCATGAGCGGCGCGGTGCGCAACCGGACCGCCATGATCGAGGCAATGCTGGCGTCGCAGCCGGCGCTAGCCGACGCCATCGAGGCCGGCGTGGATGTGCGCCTCGGCACCATCGCCTGGGGGTTGTATGCCAACGGCCCGAGCGTGGGCTGGCTGCCCGGCCTGGTCGCCGGGCTGTCGGACGGACAGACCTCCGCCATGCTGGGGGCCCGCGCGGCCATCGTCGCGGCGGGGCGGCGGGACATGGGGTTGGCATTTCCCGGCTGGCACCTGCCCGGCGTGATGGGCGCGACGGCGGCGGAAAAGCTCGCCGCCTGCTACGGCGCGCTCGACGCACGCCGCGCCTTGATCCTCGGTAGTTCGGCCGAGGCACTGCTAGCAGCCCGCGCCTTGTTGGCGGCCGGTGTGGCGGTGGTGGCGGTCGTGGAACAGGCAGCCGCCCCGATCGGGCCCGCCGGGTTGCTCGCCGAACTGGCGGCGGCAGGCGTGCCCGTGCTCACTCGCCACGTGATTGCCGCCGCCCTCGGCAGCACGGAGGTGACGGCGGCGCAGCTCGTGGCACTGGACGAAACTGGCCGCCGGCTGCCGCCCACCGCGCACACCTTGGACTGCGACACCATCGTGCTCGGCGTGGGCGCCATCCCCGTGGTGGAACTGCTTGATGCGCTCGGCTGCCGCACCGCTTTCGTGGCGGACCGCGGCGGCCACGTGCCGCTGACCGACGGCTTTGGGCAAACCACAGTGCCGAACGTCTATGCCGTGGGCGACTGCGCCGGCGTCTGGCCCGAAAAGTCGCTCGACCCGGCGGTTGCAGCCGCGGAAGGGCGGCGGGCGGTGGCACACCTGGCCAATGCGGCCGCACCCGAACTGGCGGGTCCGCCGCCGGCCGAAGCCGCGGCGTTGTCGGACTACCGGCTGGCTTGGGTGCGCGCCGCGGTGGTGGAGGCGGCCGGGGCGGCCGAGGCGCATGTGTGCCAATGCGAGGAGGTGACGGCGCGGGAGATCCTCGAGCTACGACCGCCGCGTTATCTCGGTTGGGAGCCGGCCCGGCGCAACGCCACCGACATGGCCGCCCTGCTCGGCAATGGCCCGCATAGCCCGGACCAGGTCAAGCGGCTCACCCGGGCCGGGATGGGGCTGTGCCAAGGCCGCCGCTGCCGCGAGCAGGTGGCGGCTTTGCTGGCGCTGGGCGCGGGTACGCCGCTGAATGAAGTGCCGCTCGCCAGCCATCGCGCGCCGGTCCGCCCGATGCCGCTGGGCCTGCTCGGGACGCTGCCGGAGAGCGCGGAGATGGCGGCACATTGGGAGATCTGGTTCGGCATTCCCGGCCATGTGGATTCCTATTGGGACATCACGCCATGAGCGCGGTCCGCGAGCCGGAGGCCGCGAACGGAGCCGCCGTTATCATCGTCGGCGGCGGCGCCAGTGGGCTTAGCGCCGGATGGTGGCTGGCGCGGGCGGGGGTGGATGTGCTGGTGCTCGACAAGGGCCTGGTGGCCTGGGAGGCCTCCGGCCGCAATGGCGGCGGCTGCACCCACGGCTTCAGCCCGCTGTTCCAGGAGGAGCAGCGGCTCTGGCCGCAGCTGGACGAGTTGCTCGGCCACCCGACCGAGTTCACGCCGGGCCGCATCCGCATCGCCATCACGGAAGACCAGTGGTCCGACAACGACCGGATGGTGCGCAACGGCAAGCGTCATGGCATGGCCAGCGAGCAGCTCGATAGCAGGCAGTTGCGCGAGCTGGTGCCGCTGGCGCCAGACGAGGTGGTGGGCGCCTACTGGCATCATTTCGGCGGCCATGCCAACCCGCACCGCACCGTGCAGGGTTACGCCTGGGCGATGCAGGACGCGGGCGGGCGGGTGATGCAGCACACGACCGTGCTAGGATTCGAGACGGCAGGCGGCCGGGTGACAGGGGTGCAGACCGACCGGGGCACGCTCGGCTGCGACCAGTTGGTGCTGGCCGCCGGGCCGCAGACCGGCAAACTCGCTGCCATGCTGGGCGTGGACTTGCCGATGGTGTCGGCCCGTGCCGAGATGATCGTGACCGAGCCGCTGCCGCTGATGCCGGTGACGGGGACGGACGGCAACGGGCTCTATGGCCGGCAGACCCGGCGCGGCAACCTGGCCTATGGCGGCGGCCCGCATGAATGGCTCGATGAGATGGATGGCATGGCCGTGCCGCCGCGGGTGAGCACGCCGCTGATGGGCAATATCGCCGGGCATTTGGCGGGTTTGCTGCCCCGCGCTCGCCATGCCCGGGTGATCCGCAGTTGGGCCGGTGTAATCGAGAACACGCCGGACGGGCGCCCGGTGATCGACCGTATCGCCGACCCGGCGAACGTCACGCTCGCCACTTTGTCATCGATTGGGTTCGGCTTATCTCCCGCCACTGGCCATGCGGTACAGGAGTTGGTGATGCATGGCGCCTGCCAATTCGCCGATCTCTCCACGCTGCGCTTGTCCCGCTTCGCCGGGCTGGAGCCGAATTGGGCAGCGGAGCGGGGCTGGCAGGCGCGGCGGGCCTGAGTTACGAGCGGCATCGCTACAGCACGAGGGCCTGTCGCTTCTGGTAGGCGAACCGCTCATACTCTCTCTGTTCGTGTGGAAGGCGATCACCCGCAGCGGGACTGCACAAGCCTCAATGGAGCACTCGAATGAGCGGGGTCGACGTTGCCATTGTCGGATATGGCCCGACCGGCATGTGTCTTGCCGCTCTCCTCGGACAGCGCGGCCACCGAGTGGTCGTGCTCGAGCGTTACCTGGGCCTGTACAATTTGCCCCGGGCCGCATGCTTCGACGACGAGATCATGCGGACCTTTCAGAAGCTTGGGCTGGCGGACGAGATTGCCGTCGGCACGGTGCCCCAATACGACTATGATTGGGTCAGCGCAGAGGGCGAAACGCTTGTGCACCTGCAATATGACAGGATTGCGCCCGGCGGGTGGGCAGCCATGAACATGATGTTCCAGCCGCATCTCGAAGCCGTGCTCGACCGGCACGACAAGGCTTTGCCCACGGTTGACGTCCGGCAAGGCTTTACCGTCGCCGAACTCGGGCAGGACGAGGATGGCGTCACGTTGCGGGGCGCCGGGCCAGACGGACAGACGGCGTCGGTGCGGGCGCGGTTTGTCGTCGGGGCTGATGGCGGCAACGGCTTTGTGCGGCGCACGGTCGGTGCGACCGCTGACGACTACAGCTTTCAGGAGAACTGGCTGGTTTGCGACTTCCGGATCCGGCGCGCCGTGGAGGGCTTGCCGATGTTCCGGCAGGTGTGCGATCCCGCGCAGCCCACGTCCATCGTGCGGATTGGACCCGATCATCACCGCTTCTCCTTCATGCTCGATCCAAGGCAGAAGGCCGAGACCGAGACCGAACCTGGCCGGGTCTGGTCGCGCGTCAGCCGCTACCTGGCCCCGGAAGACGCCGAACTCATCCGCGCCGTCAATTATACATTCCGGTCGCGCATCATGGACCGGTGGCGTCATGGGCGGGTGTTCTTAGCGGGCGATGCGGCGCACGAAATGCCGCCGTTTCTCGGTCAGGGCATGTGTTCTGGCATCCGCGATGCCCATAACCTCGCCTGGAAGCTGGATCTCGTGCTCACCGAGCACGCAGACGCCGCGCTGTTGGACACTTACCAGGCCGAGCGCGAGCCGCATGTCCGCTTCATTACCGAAAAAGCGATTGAACTCGGGCGGATACAAACCTTGCGCGACCCTGCCGAGGCCCGCGCCCGCGATGAACGGCTGCTGTCACAACGGCGCTCAAATCGGGCGGCGGCAAAGCTGCGTCTGCCTGGATACGAGGCCGGGCTGGTGGCCAATAGCGGCGTGTTCTTTCCGCAGGCGCACGTACGCTCCGCTGACAAGGAGGGTTTGTTTGACGATGTGGTAGGGTCCGGCTGGTGCATCGTCGCATGTGACACCGCCGTGCTGGGCCTGTTGACCGAGTTGGAGTGCAGCGCGTGGCAGGCGATTGGCGGACAGGCCGCGGTCATCGGCAAGCAGGAAGCCGCTTTGGGCTTTGACGACGTCGATGGCACGTACACGGCCTGGTTTGCCAGTCACGCGTGTCGAGCGGCCATCCTGCGCCCAGACTGGTATGTTTATGGCACTGCCAGCGACGGCGCAGAACTCTCTGCATTGCTCGCACGGCTGGACCGCTCCCTGCAAGGGCATATCGCCTTGGCCGGCTGATGTCCTGCGTCAACTCACTTGAGCGCGGGGACGGGTTCGTCATTCGAAGACGTTATGATTTCGTGACGATTGAATTGGGATGGTAAAGCGTATGGGAGTAAACACGCGAAGAACTCGGTGGCTGGTTGTGGCCGGTTCGACGACCGCTCTCATTGTCAGTGCCGGACCCATTCTACTTTTCACGTTTGCAGTGTTCTTAAGGCCCGTTTCGGAGGAGTATGGCTGGTCGCGTGGGACGATGTCGCTCGGACTGACGCTCGGCTTGCTGCTGGGCGGGCTTGCCACACCGGTGGTCGGCATCCTGATTGATCGTTGGAGCATCAAACGGGTTACCCTTGGCTCGATCACCCTCTTTTCAACCAGCTTTGCCCTGCTATCGCTGGCTCCGCCGAACATCGCAGCGTTCGTCGCGATCTACGCTTTGTCGGGCCTGCTTGCATCCGGGCAAGCCCCGTTACCCTACGCCAAGGCGATCTCAGGGTGGTTTGAAACGAGCCGGGGCTTGGCTTTGGGCATAGCGATGGCCGGAGTCGGCATAGGAATAGCGGTCATGCCGCAAGTGGCAGAGCTGCTTGTGAACGCGTTTGGGTGGCGCGAGGCCTACGCGTTACTGGGTCTTATAACCTGGCTTGTCGCGTTTCCAGCCGTCCTGTTCTTGGTCAAGGACCCCGCGCCGGACGGCGAGGTCGCTGGCGGTGTGGACGGCAGAGTGGAGCCTTCTCAAGACGTTTCCTCGGTGATGCGTGCGAAGGAGTTCTGGCTTATCCTGATTGCGAGCTTTCTTGTCGTCACGGCGGTGAATGGCATTTCCACCCATCTCGTTGCGCTTCTCATGGACAGAGGAATGCCCGCCGCGACTGCAGCTCCATTGCTCGCGACCGTCGGCTTGGCAACCATTGTCGGGCGCTTGGTATCAGGCTACCTGCTTGACCGGATCTTTGCCCCAAATGTCGCGGCCGCTATCTTTCTTCTGCTCGTCGGGATCGTCGGGATAGCGATACTTTTCGGCGGATCGGTGGCGCCGATCTACGTTCATGTTGCTGCTATATGCATTGGGTTCTCGCTTGGCGCCGAGGTGGACATAATTGGTTTTCTCGTCGGTCGTTACTTCGGATTACGGCGATACGGCCAGATCTACGGGTATATGTTTGCAGCCTTCACGATTGGGTCGGGGCTCGGGCCGTTCATCATGGGTTTGAGCTTTGACCAAACCGGCGGCTACGAGGCATCCCTGGCAGGATTTGCCATTGCGCTCCTTGCCGCCAGCTTTCTGATCGCGCGTCTGGGTGAATACAAATATTTGCAACCTGCGACTTAGCGACGACAGCGGCCGCCGAAGAATGCTTCCTCGCCAGGCCGCCGTATTGCCTCAGTCGAGCTTGAACAGCTTTTTGGCGTTCAAGCGCCCAATCTTCAGACGGTCCGCCTCACTGATGCTGGCCGTGTCGAACCAGGTGGCGGCGTGGTCGATGTTCTCGAATGGCCAGTCTACCGAGAACATAATCCGGTCGGCGCCCACTTCGAGCATGGCGTCGATCAACGTCTGCGTTCGAAAGTTGCCTGACGTCGTCAAGTAGAAGTTGGCTTGAAAGTAGTCGGCAAAGCGCTTTTTCGCCGGGTAGCTTGGCTTCACGCCCATCCAGGCATTGCGATTGTCAATGCGCCACATGCTGTAGGGCAAGCCTTCGGCCATGTGTCCGACAACGATTGCAAGGCTCGGGTGTTGGTCGAACAATCCCGATGCCATGAGGCGCAGGGCATGCACTGCAGTCTCTTGCCCGAACGCCCAGGTGGGTCCCAGCAGCCAGGGATGACCCTGGTAGGTGCGCGAGTCGGCCGCAAGCGGGTTGCGCGGATGGAGATAGAACGGCACGTCGAGCGCCGCGACGGCGGCCCAGAATGGCCGATACTGCGGAAGGTCGTAATAGACCGGGCCATCCACGCCCTCAAGCTCGGAGAAGCCGTTCACCAGGGCTCCCTTGAAGCCTAAGTCGCGGACACACCGTTCGAGCTCGCGCGCGGCGCGATCCGGGTCCTGCATCGGCAGTGCCGCCAGAGCTTGGAAGCGGTCCGGCCGCTTTGCGACCTGTTCGGCAAGGAAATCGTTCGCCCGCCTGGACAAACCATCGGCCTGCGCCGGGTTTGCAACGGCCTGCACGGCAGGCGCGTTTAACGACAGGAGCATGAGTTCGATCCCGTGCGCGTCCATTTGTTTTAGCCGCGTCTCGTGGATGTCAACCAGCCGGTGGCCTAACTCGGGCCAAACGCTCTGCGACATAAAGGCAAGCGACTCGCCGACCGTTTCTTCCAAAGCGAAATGCTCTTCGATCGCGATCTTGCCGTTCATGCCCTCATTCCCTCGGATGATTTTGCGCCTAGCGGTTCAATGCTGACGAAAGACTAAGGCTCCGAAATGAGGCCGGCGGCGAAGGCGTCGGAGCAAACGGCGGCCCACCCCCTAAGTTCGGCGCTCAGACACAGCGCTGTCTGTGGGCAGCCGTCGCAGCCCCGCTGATATCATACGGCAGCAGCGAGCAACCGTCTCCTACATCGAGCAAGCCCATGATCTCCACTCGGTAACGCAATCGTGCGTATCGTAGCCCTGACCACGAAGCAAGTGGCTCTTCCAGCGAACGCTTGGCATAGCCGCAGGACGATTGTCGCAGGCGTCTCGGCCGGACTGAACCCTAGTTAAGCAAAACCCGCCGCGGCTGCAGTCGAACTTTTCGCTGGTAAGCAGTCATCGACGAAACCGGTCGCAGCGCCCGCGCGAGCTTGGTAGCCGTTACGAGCCGGACCGTTGGCCACCATCTTCCCGGCGGCCGAACGCTGGACTAGGCGTTCCAAGGTTGGAACACTCCAGCGAATGATGAACCTGCCGGACATACGTGCCTTCGTCCGGCTGACCAAGCTGCGCAGTATGGAGACGCGATGATGGTAGAGAGTTCGGATGTCGGCACGTTCGGCCGGTAGACGGAGTTGCCTGTTGGTGAAATGACCCAAGACCAGCGCGACGCATACGACTATACCTTGAAGGAGCGGGGACAGGTTCCAGGCCCCTATAAGATCTGGCTCCAGAACGCCGCATTGGAGCGCGCGATGGTGCCGATCGGCGTCTATTATCAGGCTGGCCTTGCCCTCTCCAAAGCGGAGCGCGAAATCGTCACCAACCTCGTGAACGGGCACTGGTCGGCCGCGGCCTACTCGAATTACGAGCATGAGTTGATCGGGAAGAAAGCGGGCCTAACCGCCGACCAAGTCGCCGGGCTCATCGCGGGGTTGCCGGTGTCGTTCGACGACAAGCGCCAGCAAGTCGTCCATGACGTCGCGGCCGCTCTGATCGCGGGACGAAGGCTGCCGCGAGGCCTGTTCGACCAGGCGGTAAAGCTGCTGGGACATACCGGGCTGACCGATGTAACGGTGCTGATCGGCTACTTCACAAGCGTGTCTCTGACGCTCGTCGCTTATGACGTGCCGTCCGATGCAACCGGCCTTCAGCGCTGAGGGTTCAGCCCAGTAGCTTTCCGACTTGGAGGCCCCCATGCCAGATCAGCCGCTGCCTCAAGCCAAGCTCACGCTTGCCGCCGAGTTTCCGGCAAAGTCGTTCCTGGAGAACCTTGTGGTTCGCGCCGACCACTCGATGCTGGTCACCAGCATGCTGGCGAAGGAGCTATGGTATGTCCCGCCAGTCGGTGAGGATCTACCGGTCGAGGCCACCTGCATCCACACCTACGGCCAGCCGACACTCGCAATCGTCGAGATCGAGCCGGATGTTTTCTATCTCGCGACCTCAAACCTCTATACGTCGCATGAGTGCTTCCTCCATCGGGTGGATTTGCGCGGCTGGTCGCCTGGGCAACCGGTCGAGACCAAGATGGCGCTGGCTCTGCCGGCTGACGCGAAGAGCATCAATGGCGGCTGTCTGATCGCACCTAGGGTGTTGCTCCTCGCCGATTGCTTCGCGGGATCGATCTGGCGCATCGATATTTCGCAGAGCGACGCCGCGCCGACGGCGCGAAAGTGGCTGGAGCACGCCAGCATGGACTCAGACCCCCACGGGCCGGACTGGACCCAACCAGGCGTCAACGGGCTCAAGTTTCACGCCGGCGACCACCGGCTCTATTACACCTCAACGGCCAAGCAGCTTTTCATGCGCGTGGCGGTCGACCCGGTTACCAGTGACCCAGCGGGCGAGCCCGAATTTGTGTCAGCGGGCCGTATGGCCGACGACTTCCTCATCGACGACGCCGCTGGCGTCGCCTACCTCACCACGCACCGGCAGAACACAATTGACCGCGTGCCCCTCGATCCTGCGCTCAATCAGGATTTCGCGCGGGACAGCGTGGCGAGCTATCCTCCCAGTGAGCTGTTGATCGGTCCTTCCGCCGGTGCCTGGGGCCGCCGACCCGGCGAACTGGGCCGGGTGGCCTATGTTCTCACCGATGGCGGGACCAAGTCGCCGCCGAAACAAGGGCCGCAAACAGCCAAGTTGCTGCGCGTGGAGTTCCCGCTGGTTTGATTTCGGCGTGAGAGGCCCAATTGTCAGCTCTGTGGCGGAATCGGACGCAACAGGTCAGCGGCTTGCCGGGCGTTCAGGGCCTCAGATTGTGTCCGCGCCGCCAGCATCGCCTTGCGGTTATGCTCACCGTAGATGACGTCGCTCTTCCCCTGCATCAACGCCGCATAGCCGGTTCGTGCGACATCGGCTGCGCTGTCCATTGGCCCTTGCGCGCCCTTGGTGTTGATCGAGCGTGCGCGCTTGAAGAACTCGGTTTCGGTCGCTCCCGGCAGCAACAGCGTGACCGAAACGCCCGTGCCATCGCATTCGACACGCAGCGACTGGCCAAAGCTCTCGACCGCCGCCTTCGACGCGAAATAGACCGCCGCAAACGGACCTGGAGTCTGTGAGGCGGTCGACGAGGTGATCAGGATTCGGCCGGAGCCGCGCTGCCGCATGGCGCGCCCGATATGCCAGATCAGCCGCGTGGTCCCGAGGACGTTGGTGTGAATCACCGCCATAGCCTGATCGAGATCCTGGTCGAGAAAGGCTCCCCCCAATCCATGACCGGCATTGGCGCAGAGGACGTCGACGGGGCGCTGGAGCGCCTCAACTCGCTCGAACAAACAATCGACCTCCGACGGCTGGGAAAGATCGGCTTGCAGCGAAAGCGCGACGCGCGCGCCGGCACCGCGGATGGCGGCCTCGGTATCGCCGAGCGGCCGGTCAGCGGCAACGGCAAGGTCGTAGCCTTCGGAAGCGAGCAGCTTGGCGAGTTCCGAGCCGATACCGGAGGAAGCGCCCGTCACGAGCGCCAATGGACGGGTGGAGGCCTCGGTCATGGTGATGTCGTTCCTGTCTAGGGTGGCGTGGGATTGGCTCACCAGTCGAGCGGCTTGTCTTCCCAGTCGCGATAGAGGTTCTCGCCCGAACCCATGTGGCGCTCCACCACATCGGCGATACCCGCCACGCTGGGCTCGAGCTCCATCTCGGGCTCTACCGTTCCATCGAGTGTTCCCATCGCGGTGCGGACCCATCCGGGATGGATTGAGAGCACCGTCAGCCCTCGCTCGCCCCTCTCGCGATGGCTTGCCCAGAGGCCGCGGGCAAGCATGTTCAGTGCGGCCTTGCTCCCCCGATAGAGCTCCAAACCGCCCTCCAGGTTGATCGCCGTGCTGCCACGGTGGGAGGACATGAAGGCATAGGAGCCGTCCGGCGCCAGACGATCCAACAATCGATGTGCTAAGCGGATCGGCCCGAAGGTGTTCGTGAGCATGATTTGGGCAAGTTCGGCGTCGGTTGCCTGCGCCACGCTCTGGTGCAGCGGGCCATAAATGCCGGCGTTGAAGTAAATCACGTCAAAGTGCCGCGCGCCAAGCGTGGTCAGAAAGGGCTCGATCTGGTCCGCGTCGGTGACGTCGATCTCGGCGAGCGAGAGCCGCGCTGGGTCGCGGCGACCGATCTGCTCCAGGTCCCGCACGTCAGCGCCTCTGCGCGCCGTTGCGGTCACGCTCCAGCCGCGGTTGAAGAACTGCCGGGCGAGGCCGAGGCCGAGGCCGCGTTCGGCAGCGACGATCAAAATTGATTTCATGTGAGGGATATCCGTCAAAGGGCAGTGTAGCCGCCATCGACCATGACAAGGGCGCCAGTCATGAAGCTCGACGCGGGAGAGGCCAGGAAGGCGATCACCTCAGCAATCTCGCCCGATTGGGCCACTCGCCCGATCGGATGCGCGTCGCCGTAGCCGGCCAGTGTGGCCCGGCTGTCTTGCACGCCCGTGCTTTGCAGGATGTCGGTCTCCACCACGCCCGGAGCGACCGCGTTGGCGCGAATGCCCCGATCGCCGTATTCAACCGCGATGACCTTGGTAAGCTGAGTGATGGCGCCCTTGGAAGCGGCGTAGGCGGACAACTCCTTCATCGCGACTGAGGCGACAACCGAGACCACCGAGACGATTGCGCCGCCGCCGCTCGCGAGCATTGCCTTCACGGCTTCGCGCGAATGAACAAAGTTGCCACGCGCGTTCGTGGTCAAGACGGCGTCCCAGTCGTCGGCCGTTGTGTCCACCAGGGGCTTGTTTAGGGTTCGGCCGGCGTTGTTGACCAAAATGTCGAGCCGCCCGAATCGTTGTTCAGCCAGCGCCATGGTGCGGCGCGCGACTTCCTCGTCACCGACATCGCCGATGAGAGTGGCCACACCCGGGGATTCCAGGCTTTTCACGGCGTCCGACGCGTCGGTCGCGACCACCCTGGCTCCGCGGGCGTTCAAAAGGTCGACCGTCGCGCGTCCGATGCCTCGCGCGGCGCCGGTGACGACGGCAACCTGGCCATCTAATGACCAACTCTGGGGACGTTCGCTCATGGTGTGCTCCTCATTGAGCCTAGCTCGGTCGCTCGGGGGCCAACGGGAATGGATGCGAAGCTTATTGAGTTTGTAAGCCGGGCTTATGAATGTCGAGCGTTGCAACGCCGAGCCAGGCTGCAGCGAGCAGGATCGCAGCGTGTTCGTCTTGCGAACGTGAGGGTAACCTTAAAGTGTAGAGTGGGCGAACTAGCATGACCGAGATCGACGCATTCCTCTTCCTGCTGGGTATGGCGTTGTCCCTCGGCAGCATTGCGACGTTTATCGTTATGAACCGGGCTGTTGGCTCGAACTCGAACATAGTGCTGATCCATCACCAACGAATTTTTGCAGCCGCTAGCTCTCGAGCGCTGACGATTCCTGGTGTTTGCATGCTTCTCGCCGCAGCCATCCTGTCGCCAGGCTTTTCGGGGCGACATCCGTTTGCTGACGCGTGGAGCCTCGTTCGACTGACTGTGGCTGGCCTAATCTTTATCAACACGGTCGTTTTTATCCGGCCATTGGTCGCCGAGGTGTCGAAACTCGCCGAGCAAAGCACCGCAGAGGGTCGCCTGGTGGAGGGTTATAAAAGGCGCAAAACGCTGGAAGACCGCTTCGGCGCGGCCAATCTCCTGATGATTGTGACCATGCTCCTGCTCGCGGTGTTCCGGCCCTGACCGGCGGCTGCAAAGCAAGCGTTGCTCGAACGTGTCGCTGGTTACGTTCCAAAGTCGGCTTCAGCGCTGTGCGGTCCACCTACGAGACCTCCCCGGCTGCTCGGCGGCCGGGCTCGACCGCCCTCTCGTGCCACCGTTCGATCTGCTAGCAACCGGGCCGTTGCGGTTGCCTCGGGCAAGCTGAAATCGTACAGCCCCCAGGCAAATCAAAGGACAGGACGGTGCGGGTCAAAACGGAGGATCGCAGGCAGGCGATCGTCGAGGTTGCGGTGGAGGTGTTCCGGGAGGTGGGCTTCGAGCGGGCGACGATGGCGATGATCTCGCGCCGCCTCGGCGGTTCCAAGGGCACGCTTTACGGGTACTTTCAGTCTAAAGAGGAGCTGTTCGAAGCTGCTATGAGAGCGGCTGTCGAAGGACCCGGCGATCAGATTATGAACCTGCTCGATCCAGACACAGACGACCTAGCAGACGTTCTCAAACGTTTTGGAAACGCTTATCTCGGCTTCATCCTTGGGGACGAGGTGCTGGCAATTACCCGCACCGCCGTCGCCGAAGGTGCTAGTTCGCCGCTCGGGGCGCATTTGTTCGGGCAGGGGCCTGGCCGCGCGATCGCGGCATTTACCCAGTTTTTCACCATACAGATGGAGCGGGGCCGCTTGCGGGCGGCGCCGACGCTGACGGTGTCGCTGCACTTCAAGGGCCTGATCGAGGCGGGCTTCCTTGAGGAGGCGCTCTACGGCGCGGGCTTCCTGGTAAAACGGCGTGAGGCGGTGGCCAGGGCCGTTGATACGTTCGTTCGCGCTTACGGAATTGTGATCACGGCCGCGCCAGACAAAAAACGCGTAGATACGCGAGCGGCAATAGCCAACTGAGCTGTCCCTCTGAGCGAATTTCGGCCATCGCAAGCTTTGCGGTTGGCGGCTTGTTAGACAGCCGCGCTACGGCCACTCACCGACGGGTAGTCAGAAGCCGACCAAGCTCTCCTTTGGACCCGTGCTTCAAAGCCCGCCCCTCGGCAAGCGAATCCGATTCCCCTTGACTCGCCGCTTTGTGCCCAATAATCATACCGTGCCGTATGGTTAAGCGACTGCTGCGAAGCTCAAAAGTCGACAACAGGGAAACGGAAGCGAGATGATACCATCTTCACAGTTAGGGTCACCAGGTTCGCGGGCGCCGATTTGTGCAGCGCACTCGCGCGCCGCGACCTAAGCCGATGAACGCGCACGCTTCCACTGCGCACAGCCAGGATATGCTGGCCGACATCGCTGCGATCGCCGAAACGTTGCGGGCCGGCGCTGCAGCGTCCGACGCGCAGGGCAGGTTGGTGGATGCGTCCGTTGACGCCCTCCGCTCGCGGGGATTGTGGCGCATGCGGCTCTGCCGCGAGTTGGGCGGGTTGGAACTCCCTATTGTCGCGCAAATCCAGGCCTTGGCTGCAATCGCTGCCGAAGATGCCTCCAGCGCGTGGTGCACGATGGTCGCCAACAACGCAGTTGCCATCCTCGGCTCGACGATGCCGTCCGCAGCCATTGAGCGGGTGTTTGCACAGGGCGTGCCAGCATGTTCGATTGTGGCCGGCCCCGGCGGCATCGCCACACCGGTCGAGGGAGGCTTCGCGCTGAGCGGGACTTGGCGGCTCGCCAGCGGCGTTCACAGCGCGAAATGGATTCACGCAACCGCGCTGGTTGAACGGGACCCCTCCCGCGTGCTGCCAGTGGCGATCCCCGCGGCCGACGTCACGTTGGTCGACTCCTGGAACGTGGTCGGGTTGGCCGGAACCGGGTCGAACGACTTCACGCTGAAAGAATACTTCCTGCCGAGCGAACTCGCCGGCCGCGACGACAACCCATATGGTCAACTCCGAGGCGTTCGCCGATATGACTTGATGAGTCTCGATCAAGTCGAGAGCTACGAGCACCTCGCTTTTGCCATCGGAATGGGGCGCAGGGCATTACGCGAGCTCCGGCTCGTGCTGGCGACGCCACCCAGCGGCCGTCAGATCGCGGACCGCGAAGTGGTGCAGGGTCGCTTTGGCCAACTTGTCGTAGCACTCCAGGCAATCGAGGCATTAGCCTATGCGCTCTATGACCGCGTGGATGCGGAGGCCGTAGGCGAACTCCAGTCTTGGTCGCAAGATGACCGCTATCGTCCGCGCGCTTTGGCCGTGCACGCAACGCAGGTGGCTCTTGAGTGCGTCCAGATGGCGTTCCATCGTTCCGGGTCCGCCGGTCTGCGCCGCCCCAATATCTTCGAAAAGCTGCTGCGCGACATGAGCGTCGCCGCGACGCATACGGTGGTCGATGACGCGGCCTTTGCCGCCTATGCGCAACACGTGATTGAAACCAGCGGTCCGATCGAACTTGCCGACCGCGTTCAAACGCCGCGGTCGGGAGGGCATTGACCATGGATGCGCAAAGTTATCGTGAGTTCTTCGGCCAACTGCCCACAGGCGTTACGGCGATTGTCGCACGGGGGTCGGCCGGGCCGGTCGGGCTTATCGTCGGCACCTTTTCGTCGGTATCGCTGGACCCGCCGCTGGTCAGTTTCATGGTGACCAAGGCCTCTCGGTCGTGGTCGGCCGTCCGCGCCGAGGGGCGGTTTACGGCAAACATTCTTGCGAGCGATCAGAGGGCTTTGAGCCAGAGGCTTGCCGGATGGTCGCCGGGCAAGTTCCGCAACGTCGCCTTCGACGACGGCGAGGAGCAGGTGATCAGCGGCTGTCTCGCGTGGGCCGTCTGCACGTTCGAACGCGAAGTCGAGGCGGGTGATCACACCATCGTTCTGGCGTCACCCCAGGACTTGACAGTTGCACGCGCCACCCGGCCGCTGATCTTTTTCCAGCGCGCCTACCACCGCACGCTTCCCGTGGAAGATTACCGCGCACCGGGTTGGGCGTGAACGCCGGGCAGAAGACCTCAACAACGAGGCTGTCGGCTTGCCGCTCGATCGACCAAGAGTTTCTCAAGCAAAGTGGAGTAAAGCCGATGAACAGCATTAGTCCGGTCAGTCTAGAGCTATCCCGCGAAGACCTGCTGGCGAAAGCCCGCGTTGTGGGCGAACTCGCCTGGAGCCGCCGCGCCGAGGCGGAACGGGACCGCCGCATGCCGGACGAGGTTATCGACGCTTTGCGGGACAGCAAGCTGATGCGGCTTTGCCGCCACAAGCGCTGGGGCGGCGCTGAGGCTGATCCTATGACGTTCCTCGATGTCGGCCGCGAGATCGGGCGCGGCTCGGGCGCCCTGGGTTGGCTGTTCAGCGTGCTTGGCTTTCACGACTGGTATATGAGCTTCGCCTCTGAGGAGCTGCAAAACGAGGTTTGGGGTACCGATCGGGACGCCATGATCTGCGACTCATTCGCGGTGATGGGCCAGGTCGACCGGGTCGGCGGTGGCTATGTGGTCAGCGGCAATTGGCGCTTCTGCAGCGGCATCGAATGGTCGTCCTGGATTGCGGTGGGCGGGATCGCAGTGGCGCCGGATGGCGAGCACCCCGAGCATATCATGTTCTTTGTGCCGAAGTCTGAGTGCGTGATCCATGACGATTGGAACACGATGGGGCTGCGCGGAACGGCAAGCCGCGCCGTGTCGATCCAAAAGGCATTCGTGCCGGACCACCGTGCCTTCGCGCTTGGGCGGGTTGCCGGGCCGAACCGGAGCCGTGTCACCGAGGACGGGCCGCTTTGGCGCCTTCCGCTGATGACAATGCAGGGGCTTGCCATCCTAACACCATCGGTCGGGCTAGCGCAGCGCATGGTGGACGAATACACCACGTGGACCAAGGCTCGGGTACGCCCCTACGAGCGCAATGCCCCAGCCAAGGAGGCTCCGGCGCCGCAACTCATCCTAGCCGAGGCGGCGACGCAATGGGACGCAACCTGGGCACTGGCGCAGAAATACGCGCAAGAGGGCTGGGACCGCGCCATCCGCGGCGAGGACTGGGTGATCTCGGACGAGCTTCGCGCCCAGTGGTTCTCCTGGCGTGGCTATATCGGCCGCTCGTCAATTGAGTTGAGCGACGCACTGTTCACCAGTTCGGGCGCGATGGCGCTGTTCGAGACGCACCCGATGCAGCAGGTGTTCCGCGATATCCACTCGACCGGAGTGCATATCGGCGTGGACCGCGCCGACGCCTATACCAGCCGCGGCCGGGTCGCGATGGGGTTCCAAGGCAGTAGCTTCCACTAGGCCATCATACTCATGCCTGTATCGAAAGGAGACAGCGATGCTTGACAGTGTCATGTTGCTGGAGAAGCCGCCGAGCCTCGACGAACTGATGCAGCGGGTTCGCAGCCTGTTGCCGGTTATTCGCGAACGTGCGGGGCAGGGAGAGGAAAACCGCTCGATTCCGCGGGAATCGGCGCAGGACTTCCTCGACCTCGGCCTAGCACGGGTGCTGATGCCTAAACAGTTCGGCGGCTGGGAGATGGGGCTGCGGGCTTGGGTGGAAATCTCGGTGGAGGTCGCCAAGGCAGACGCCGCGCATGCGTGGTGCGCCTGCATGATCATGCACCACCCGCACTACCTGGCGCAGTTTCCTGAACCGGCTCAGGCGGAGGTTTGGCATAGCGGGCCGGACGTGGCCATGGCTTGCACCTTTACGCCGACCTCCAAAGTCGAGTTCGCCGAGGGCGGCTATCGCATCTCCTGCGAAATCCCGTATTTGAGCGGGATCAATCATTGCTCCCGGGTGATGGTCGGCGGCATGGTGCCAAGGCCGGAGGGGCCACCGGACTGGACCCTGTTTCTCGTGCCGGAACATGCCTTCGAAATCCGCGACACCTGGCACACGGTGGGTATGCGCGGGACTGGCAGCAACACGGTGATTGTGAGGGACGTATTCGTTCCCTACGAGCACACGCTGAAGGTCACCGACATGCGGGACCAGAGCACACCCGGTGCGGCGCTGCACAAGACGTCGCTGTTCAACGCGCCCTGGATTACTTATGCCACACTGACCTTCCTTTCGCCAATGCTGGGTTCGGCGCGTGGAGCCTTGGAGGACTATCGGCGCTGGACGGCCGAGCGGGTCAGCTTGTTCGGTGCGCCAGTGGCCAAATACACCAGCCAGCAGGTGAATGTGGCCCGCGCCGCGGCAAGCCTGGACGCGGCCGAAATGCTCATGCTGCGATCGGCCGAAGTAGGCGAGATGCGCGAGCCCGTCTCGGAGGAGTTACGCGCACGCTGCTACCGAGATCAGGCGCGCGCGTCGGAACTGATCGTCGAGGCAATCGATACGGTGATGAAGATTTCCGGCGCCGCTGGGTTCGCTTCGACCAGCAGCATCCAGCGCGCTTGGCGGGACGTGCACTTCGCATCCAGCCACGTGAGCCTCAATCCGGAGACGAGCATGGCGGCCTGGGGACGGATGCAGTTCGGACTGGAGCGGGATCCGCAGCAGATGATGTTCTAGGCGGGAGTGCTGGCAAATCAGCCGCCCGAGATGGCGAGTGTTTGCCGGCGCAGCGTTGTGAGCGATGCATGGTGCGCGTCGCGCTAAGCGACATGGCACGAAGGAGGGCCTTCTATGAACGCGACAGCACGGATCGATGTCCACCAGCACCTTATCCCGCCCGAGTTTGGGGAGGCACTGGAACGTCATGGCATGGGCGGTTGGGCTTCGTTCCCCTGGAGCGAGGCAGGCGCCTTGGCGATGATGGATGAATTTGCGATCGCTACGGGCATGCTGTCGCTGTCGACACCGGGGCCGCATCTTGGCGATGGTATCGAGGCGCGCGCGCTTGCCAAACAGGTGAACGAACGAATAGCGGAGATGGTGAAACGCCGTCCGGATCGGTTCGGCATGTTCGCATCGGTTCCACTGCCCGACATTGATGGCTCGCTCGAGGCAATCGCGTACGCCTACGACGAGCTGTCCACCGACGGAGTCGTGCTGCTCGCCAACACTCAAGGCACTTATCTGGGCGACCCCCGGTTCGACCCGGTGATGGCGGAGCTCGACCGGCGCTCGGCTATCGTGTTCATTCATCCTGCGCAACTGGAAGGCCGCCCAGTTCCAGGTCTGCACCCATCGCTGGCCGACTTCCTGCTCGACACCACCCGGTCGGCCATAAACCTGGTGTTGCGAGGCGTGCCCCGCCGGTTTCCACGTCTGCGGTTCATCCTGTCGCATGGTGGCGGATTCCTCCCGTATGCCGCCCATCGCATGGCGTTTCTGGCCAACGTCGTCGATCCGAAAGTCGATGCTGCGGAAACGCTCGATGATCTTGCGTCGTTCTACTTCGATACCGCGCTATCCGGCAGCCCGACTGCCCTGCCGAGCCTCACTGCCTTCGCTCGGCCCGGTCACGTCCTGTTCGGTTCCGACAGCCCGTACGCCTCCAGCAAGACGATCGGCTATTTCACCGGCAAGTTGGATGGCTACGACGGCCTGGACGCGGCGGAGCATGCCGCGGTTGGCCGAGGCAATGCTGAAATCTTGTTTCCGCGGCTGGCCGCCCGGCCGCTCTGACCCCCACCAACGATGGCCCGGCGCCGAACTCAGGCCGCCAGCGAGATGACAAGGAGAAACCTTATGGGCTCACTTTCACGAATCACTCGCGTGCAAGAGGACGATCAATCCGTCGATGCGATGGTCGAGCGGATCGGGCGCCTGCTGCCGGAATTGCAACCGGGCTGTCTGGCCGAAGAGAAGGCGGGGCGCTTGAGCGAGCAGACCGTGAGCAAGCTCGATGAGATCGGCGTGTTCCGGATCAGCATTCCCTTGGAGTACGGCGGGCTGGCATTCCCTGCCGCCGATCAGCGCCGGGTCTACACCGCCATTGGCGAGATCGCCGGCTCGACCGGCTGGGTGAGCTGGGTCACGACGACGCACGTCCGCTGGATCGCGATGTTTTCCGAGCAGGCGCGAGATGAGGTGTATGGGGCAGAGTGGGTCGGTCCGCGCGTCTCCGGCGTGATCTCCGGTCACGGGCCAGGCCGAGCCCGGCGTGTTGAGGGTGGCTACATGCTGAGCGGCAAGTGGCCGTTCTGCAGCGGCTGCCGGCACACCGCCTGGTCGATCTTGGGCGCGATGTCCGTGGGGACGGATGGGGCGCCAAACGTCATGCTCCTGCTGGTTCCAGCCGCCGATCTCGAAGTGCTCGATGACTGGGCTGTTGCCGGCATGAAGGCGACCGGCAGCAACACCGTGCAGATTGCAACCGAGATGTTCGTTCCCGCTCACCGATCGCTCAGCATCAAGGACGCGTCCGACGGACACTGGGCATCGGTGCCCCCGATTGGCGTGCTATACCGCAACCACTTCGTCGCCTATACCACGATCCTCTCAGGATCGGCGCCGCTCGGCATGGCCAAGGGTGCGCTGCGTTACTACAAGGAGCGCCTCGACAAGCGCGGCATCGTCGGCACCGATTACAGAGTGCAGGCGGACGCTTCCGTGACGCATTTTCAGCTGGCCGAGGCAGCGTCGCGGATCGATGCGGCAGAGCGGCTTCTTTCTGCGGATTGCGAGGAGCTCGACAGACGCGCGCTGATGGGCGAACCCTGCGACGATCTGTTCCAGGCGAAGCTGAAGTTTGACGTCGCGTGCTCAGTGCGCGGCTGCGCCGAAGCAATCGAGATTTTGCACCGTGGCAGCGGTGCATCCACGATTCTCGAATCCAATCCGATGCAGCGCTACGCGCGTGATGTCCGCGTCGCAACCGTGCACGCCCAATTCAATTATGAGACCTGCGCCGAGAACTATGGCCGTGCCCTTTGCGGCAAGCCACTGTTCGGCAACTTCCTGGCTTTCGAAAAGAAAGCAGTGGCCTGATCGAAACTCGATCCTGGCAGAGCCCGCTTGGCATCTGTGTCAGGCTCCAACCAGAGCTAAGACAATGCGCTTTTCACAGGTGACGTCTCGCGAACGACGGCGCACGTGGCAGCAGAATAGCGTGGCCCCAGCGCCTCCCTCCGCTCTGGCCCGACTGGCCGACCGAGGCGGATTGGGCCTATCCGGCGCGCGAGCCCCTAGCAGGGACGAGCATGCCGTCTGCAATCGTCAGCGCGTCGAGCCGCAGGGCCGGGCCGACAAGCCGATCGTTCGGGTCGAAGGCGGACGGGCACTGCCATCGCAGCTTCGCGGCGCCGTGATCGCGCTTGGCAACTTCGACGGGTTTCACTTCGGCCATCAGGCGGTGGTCGGCAGGGCTGTCGCAATGGCGCGCGACCGAGGCGTCGCCGCGATCGTTGCCACGTTCGATCCCCATCCAGTTCGGCATTTCACGCCTGATGCGGCACCGTTCCGGCTGACCACGCTGGACCAAAGACAGCGCATGTTCGCCGCTGCGGGAGTGGACGCGATGATGGTGTTCCATTTCAATGGCGCGCTCGCTGATGTCACGCCCGAGGATTTCGTCCATCATTGGCTTACCGGAGCAGGCGGCGTGGTGACGGGAAGCGGCTTCTGTTTTGGGCGAAAGCGCGCCGGCACCGTCGGCGTTCTGGCTCGGCTGGCGGCGGAGCGAGGGATGGCTTGCGAGGCGATCAATCCCGCGGCGCTCGAGGGTCGGATCGTATCCTCCAGCCGGATCCGCCATGCTCTGCGGGAAGGAGACTGCGAGACGGCCGAAACGCTGCTCACACGGCCATTCGCCTTTTGCGGACGCGTGCATCGATCTGAGCAGGCTGATGACCGGTTCGGTTGCATGGCCACAACGATCAAGTTGGAGGGCTATGTGCGGCCGCTTGCTGGAGCCTATGCGGCACGCTTGCGCTTGTTGGACGGCCGTAGCATTCGCTGCGTTGCATACTGCCCCTCCCCGGTCGAGAGCCTGTACCGCGATGTGCTTAGGCTTGAGACTCCGGGTTTCTGGGAAGAACTGAACAACCAGGCCGTCGAGGTGGATCTCCTCAGCCGCCGAGCGACGCCTGCTGGGGAGTGCGAAGAGCACTCCGCCATGGTTCGCGGTCTGCACGCAGTCTTAGCCTAATCGCGGGTGAGCGGCCGCGCACTAGCTTTTGACTGTGGGCGTCATCCGCAGCGGCAGGCTCTCCAAACCGAATAAGCCACGATTGGCGCTGACGACGGGTTCGTCGGCTTCAAGGGTTGCAACGTTCTCGACAAGCGCTTCGAGCAGCACCTCCATCTCGAGACGAGCCAAGTGCAGACCGGCACAGATATGCGGCCCGGTTCCCCAGCCCAACTGGTCGCGCGAGTCGCGACTGATCTTGAAGGCGTCTGGATCGGGATAATGCCGCTCGTCCCGGTTCGCCGAGCCGAACATCAACATCACCCGCATGCCCTCCGGCACAAAAACGTCGCCGGCGCGGTAGTCGGTAACAGCAACGCGCGCGAACCAGCGCACGACCGCACTATGCCGCACGCCCTCTACAACGGCATTTGGAATGAGGGCTGGGTTCTGTCGCAGCGCTGCCCATTGGTCCGGCTGTGTGGCAAGATTATGCAGCAGGTTCGACTTTGCGTTGATGGTGGTATCCAGGCTGGGCGCGACGAAGCCGCCCAGCACGGCGCGGGCCTCGTCCATCGTCAAGGTGCCAGCATGGGCTGCGTCAAATAGGGTCTTGGCCCAGCCGTCCTCCGGCAGATGCGCCGGGTCGACCGACAGCATATAGTCGCGGAACTCCAACAGGATTTGCAGGTCTTCCCCTAGCGCGGGTGAAGCCGGTCCGACCATGTTAAAAATCGAAGCAGCCCAGCGCAGCATGTTCTGCCGTCCCGCCTCGGGCAACCCGACCAAAAACGAGATTGCCGCGAGCGGCAGATGTTTGGCCAGTCCGGACACTGCATCGAACGTGTCGCTACCGGCCAATTTGCAAACCTGCTCCGTAATGAGCGATTTCAGCAGGCCACGATACTGCTGCAAAGCAGCCGGCATCATCGGCCTTGCGAGATGCTTGCGCAGGCGCCGGTGATCTGCTCCGTCCGAGTTAATGAGGTCCGGCCCGCGCGGCGTGTTCCATATCTCGTTGAAGCCGTTTCCCTTGCCCGAGATCAGGATTTCCGGCGTTTGCAGCGCGGTGCGGACGTCGTCGAACCGGCTGAGCGCCACCGCTTCCACGCCGTAAAGGCACACGGCTGGACCGAGGTCGCGGATTTGCCGGTAGTGCTCGAAAGGTTGGCGCAGTGCTTGGGGAGCAAACACATCGTCCGCATAGCAGGGATACCGACTGGTCAGATCGTCCATCGCTGATTGCACCGCTTTGACTCCCCGTTGCTTGACGGGACGCTGCCCGCCTTGTTGACCATACTGTACGTTCGCGCTTTGCCTCGCAACGTTTGCGTGTTGCCTGCTTTCGTAACACGGCCCCGCGAACGTTCTTGACAAACATGTAGATGGACCGTCCAGTACGGTTATGATCCGGAAATCGGGCGGGTTGGGAGGATAACAATGCCAGCTGTGAAATCACGGTTCCCGCGCGCGGCATGGCACCACGCTCATACCAACTCGGCTCCAATGCGGACGAGATGGGGACACATAGCGAAGCTCGCCAAAGTGTTCAGCCTCGCCCCTTCAGCCATGCTGTGTGCGGTTTTTTCAGTAGCGAGCTATCCGTCCGCCGCGCTCGCTGCCGGCCCTGCAGTATCAGCTTCCACCATCCCGGCTCGCAACTATGAAGCGAACGGATTTGGCCCAGTCCTGGCGCAAGGAGCCGGCCCATCGGGCGCCCCGACTCTGGCAAGCCCCGAGACGAACGGCAGCGCCTCCGGAATATCGACAAATCCAAGCAGCAACACGACCGGAGACCTGAGTCTTCAGGGTGTGCCGCTACCGACGTCCGGGCCGCCGTTGACGGGGCTGTTTCCCTCGGTCGGTCAGACCCTGCTTGACCACGGCATCGATATTCATGGCTTGTACCTCGACCACTTCCTTGCCAACCCGACAGCGGGCAACATCACTGGCCAAACCTACAATCTCGGTGCGTTCATTCCCGTGATCGACTTTGATCTCGGCAGACTTGTGGGCATCCCCGGAGGCAACATTCACTTCCAGCTCACCGTGTTCAATCTGAGAAGCAACATTCCTGGAATTATCACGGACGCGGGAGGCTTCCTGACCGGCTTCCAAACGACGCCGGCTCCGAGCACGATCGGCCCTGTCCTGTCGGTGCTGACGTACGAGCAGAAGTTCCTCAATAATCGCCTATCGGTCGAGGTGGGCCGAACCAATGTCTATCACTATTTTCTGCTACCGAACGGAGTTGACATTTTCACCGACTTCGCGAGCACCTTCAATGTGGATGGAGACTTCAACTCGGATCCTTGGCCGGTATGGGGCGGCCGGGTCGCCTACCATTTTACGCCGAAGTGGTACGTTCAGGCCGGCGCCTTTCAGGACAACTACTTTCGCGCGATCCTTAATCCCGACTCGCTGGACACGTCGCATAGCTCTGGAGCGCAGGTTCTCGGCGAGTTGGCCTATCGCAGCGAATTCAGCAACGCCGAGTATCCAGCTAACTTTGAGGTGGGAATGGAATGGAACACCCGGACTGGAGTCTCCAATCTCAAAGGCTCGGCCGTTCTCGCAACACCATTCAACCAAGCCACCGCGTATCCTGGCGGCGGCGTCCTGTTCTCTCAGGCACAACAAGTCCTCTGGCGTGGCGCCAAGAATCCATTTGGGCCGCCCGCCAACATCGCCCTTTATGGTTCACTTGATGTCGCCGTCGACAAGCCTCAGCCGATCGACATGGATGCTATGGTGGGAATGAACTTTACCGGGCTGATCCCGGGACGGCCTTTCGACGCCCTTGGCGTTCAGGCCCACTACCAGCGGCTCAGCGCAATCGAGGCAAATTACGAGTCAAGAACTCAGGCCATTTTCGCCGGTCCAGGACCCCGTCAGAGCCGGGACGGTTTCGCGTTCGAGATTGCCGACCGGGTCGCGGTCGCACCTTGGCTCGCGGTAACCCCGCTCGTCGAGTATTTCGTCAATCCAGATAACCTGTTTGACCCGGCGCAGCCCAGGCGGCCGAGCGATGGCTTCGAGGCCGGCGCGTTCGCCGTGATCCCGCTCGGCAAGCTGCTCGGCACGAGCAACAAGTATTTCTGAGCAAGACTCTGGCGGAGATCATGCACCGTCGTTCCGGCCATGGCTCTTTGCTTGACAATGGTTCCGGCGGTTCATAAGCATACGTGGCGGTACGATAAAGCGAGCCCCAAACCGGCGGGCAAATCTAGGGGGAGCAACCAATGCAAGTCGCGTCATGCGAATCGCCTCCACCTTCGCCTGGGCGGATGGCTATCGACGTACATGCTCATCATCTTCCAAAGGCCTATATGGCCATGCTGCAAGACGGTAATGGCCCAATCTTTGGTGCCGCGCACGACGATGCCACGCTACGCAAGATGATTGAAGGCCAAGACGAGGCCGGCATTCAGAGCCAGCTATTGAGCACTGGTCCGAACAGTCCCTACTTGCGCGATCCGGCGCGGGCTAAGGCTGCTGCTTATGAAGTGAACAACGCCTATAAGACAATCGTCGACCGTTATCGTGGCCGCTTCGCAGCTTTCGGCAGCGCGCCGCTGCCGCATGGCGACGTTGCCGCCGAAGAAGCGATTCGCTGCCTTGACGAACTCGACTTTGCGGGGATGCACTTCGGTTGCTCGGCAATCGGCCATGCCCTCGATGACCCGGCGTTCGCAGACATGTGGGCCGAACTCGACCGGCGATCGGCGATCATCTACGTTCATCCTGGCGGGGTGCTATGCGGTACCGAGCCCGGCCTCGCCGGCATGGACGACCCCGGCATTGCCGTCACAATCGGCAGCGCTGCGGAATTGGCGACGGCAGCCCTGCGGTTGGCGTCGCTATGCCGGGCTCACCGCCGTCTGCAGGTTATCATCGGCCTACTGGGCGGGGCGTTGCCGTTTCTGGTACAGCGCGCCGCTTGGTTTGGCGAACGCTTCAAAGGTAAGTCACTGATTTCGGCGGATGGTCCCGACGACACTCTGATCTCGCGTTTGCGCCGCTTTAGCTATGATACCAACTTGCTTCCAGACCCCACAGCAGTCGCAATCGCGCGCGAAACGTTTGGCGTCGACCGTCTCCTGTTTGGCAGTGACGCGCCAGCGCTGGCCCCGCAAATCACTGCACGCTTTATGCTCGAAGGCGGCCTGTCGCAAGCAGAGGTGGAGACAGTGTTGTGCGACAATCCAGCTCGCTTGTTCGGTGATCGCCTTAGTCATCAGCCCACCGCATCCCGCCTCAGTTAGGCATAAGACACGCAGATCTCCACACCGTACGCTTAGGGTGCCTTCTCGCGGGCCGCCCAACAAGAAAGAGCCAAAACGATGATGGCCGAAACGTTTAATGACTTGGTTGATGTCACCAAACTAGTTGACGATGAGCCGGTCGGCGGCCAATTAATCCGGATTGTCGTTCTGTGCGCGGCGGTTGCGTTGCTGGACGGAAGCAACACAACATCGATTGGCGTCGCGGCTCCCCTCATCGCAGATAACCTCGGCTTGTCGCTCGCGCATCTTGGCCCGATCTTCTCCTCGGCGACGCTCGGGGCCATGTTCGGCGCATTGAGTTTTGGGCCGCTTGCTGACTACTTTGGCCGCAAGCGTATGCTGGTAATCGCCATCGTGGTCTTTGGAGTGTTCACGGCTGCGACCGCGCGCGCAGAGACGTTCCAGACGCTGTTGATCGTGCGGTGTCTTGCCGGCATCGGTCTGGGAGGTGCTGCTCCATGCTTCATTGCGCTTGCCTCCGAATACGCGCCGAGCTCGCGCCGTGCAGTCGTGACAAGCCTGATTTGGGCTGCTTTTCCCCTGGGCGTCATTTTAGGAGCCATGCTCAACGCCTATCTGCTGGCACATGCCGACTGGCCAGTCATATTCATCGTCGGCGGTGTCTTGTCGCTCGTGGTTTGTGTCGCTGTCATGATGTGGTTGCCCGAGTCCGTGCGCTTTCTGCTTTTAAGAAAACCTGACTCGGATGAAATCCGCCGTATCGTAGCTCGCATCAAGCCCTCGCTTAGAAGCGCGGCGCAAATGTCAGCTGGAGAGACCCGGACACACGGAACGCCAATCCAAAGCTTGTTCTCGGATGGCAGAACGCCCCAAACATTACTGGTTTGGGTCGCGTTCATGGCCGCTTTCGGAATGACTGCCGCCACTTTCTTCTGGTTGCCGGTGCTGCTCCACAACCACGGAGTGCCGCTGGCTGACGCGTCCCTAATCGTGGGCGTCGGCGCCGGGGTCGGTTCCCTCGCGGGCGCAGCAGCCGCCGGATTTCTGATTGAAAAAGTCGGGCCGACGATCACGCTTTCGTCGACCTTCTTGCTCGCAACACTGACCACGGCGGCGTTGGGCTTCTCGGCCGACACACCGGTGGCGCTGATCATCAACGTTGTCGCCAATGGTGTCCTGATAGCCGGTATCAGCACGTCAGGCATGCTCGCGTTCAGCGCAACCATCTATCCTGTCGCGATGAAGTCGACGGGCGTTGGCTGTGCCATGGGGGTTGGCCGCTTTGGCGAAGTAATCATGCCGCTGCTGATCGCAGTCATGATCGCCATCACCGGCGAACTTAGTAAGGAAGTGTTCTTACTACTGGCACTGGCACCGTTGTCGGGTGCCATTTCGATGCTGTCGTTCCGATGGCGGAGTCGGCGCGAAGTTGGCGAACCGCTGAATGCCTAAAGCACGCAACAAGTTGTTGTCCTGGATCATGCATTGGATCCTAAGCCGTGGCGGACCTCGCAGGTCCAATGCATGACCATTGACCGGGCAGGCGCACCTGCTCTAAACGAAGCGGAAGTTGCTTGCATGCAGGGCCGTTTCGGAAACACCCTGAAGGTAAGTCTCCGCGCCATAGCCGAACTGTATAAACGTATCCGAGCCGATGGCGAACAAGCTGGGATTGCTAAACCCAGCTCCCTGCCCCGTTTGCACCTGCAGCAGGTCCGATGCAGGATTAAATCCATTGATGATCTCAAGCCCGCTTGGGCCGGTGAGTGTCAGCGAGACTGATCCGGGATGGTTTGCGATCAGCGCGTCGCTGTTCAGCAAGCCGGCGACCAGGTTTGGACTCGAAGCGGCAATGGTCTGCGGGGTTATCTCAATGCCAGCACCATTTAGCACTTCGATAGGCGGGCTAGAGCTGGATCGAGCCGGAGGTGAGCCGCCAGCGAGCTCGCCTACCTGCTTTGGCAGCGTCGCTTCGTCGATACTCGCGGAAAAGTTCGCCTGGGCGGCGGCCGGCTCGCCCGCATTTACGGGGCCCAGTGCTGTGTGGGTACCGATATCCATGGCCAGCTCCGGGCTTTCGATCAGGCCCGCAGTGACTCCCTGCAGCGAACTGCCGGTGGCCACGCTCTGCTCGGCCGAGACCAACTCGCTCGTGCTGGGCATCCGGCCCAGCACCGTTTGGTAGGCATTGCCAATTGCGGCGGCCGCTTGCGAACTTGTCGCAAGATAGGCCTGGATGCCGGCAAGCGTCTGTCCCTGGCCAAGCAGAGTTTCGTCGAGGTTGATGTCTTCCATCGGGATGGGTTGGCCAAGCACCTCCTGATAGACGGTGTTCAGGGCGGTGAACGCCTCACCTGTGCCGGACAGATAGGTGCGAATCCCGGCCAAGGTCTGCCCGCCTTGCAGCAACGTCTGATCCAGCGCGATGTTGGCAGGGGGCGCGGAGAGGTCCAGCACCGACTGGTAGATGGCGGCAAGCGCGCTTGCGGCTTCTGCGCTGGTTGCGACGTAACTCCGCAGGCCGGCCAAGCTACCGCCATTGGCCAAGTCGCCTTCGGCTGTTTGTAGCTCGCCGTTCGAGATGGCCCGGCCCAGACACCCGGCATAGATCGCGGTTATCGATGTCGCAGCCGAACCAGTGCTGGCAAGATAGGCGCGGATCGTTTGCAGTGCGACGCCATTTTCCAGCAGCCCGCGTCCGGCCGCCAAAGTCGCCGCATCCGGGGTCTCTTCAAGCACTTGATTGTATGTCGCCACCAGGGGATCTGTGGTGTCGAGCACCACGGTCTGCCTGGCCACTATTTGGTTGCCGCCGGCCCCGGCGATGGTGGCGGTAAATACATAGGTGCCGTCGATGAGGCCAACTGGATTGATGGACCAGACCCCGGTCCCAGAGGCCTGGACGATGCCCAAGGTCAGCCCGTCGGTGGTGACGGTCACGATTTCGTTCGGCTGGGTCACTCCGCCGACCTCGGCATCCACCACGCTCGCTGTGCCAGTGCCGGCAAGTTCGGCAATGCTGCTGGTGGGATTGGGGTCGATCAGCACTTGCCCGGCCGTGCTTACCGCTAATCCGGTATCCTCAAGAATCGCGACGTCCAGCCCGGAGATCGACCGGTTTGGACCGGAAAGCCAATACATGAGGTCGTTACTGAGCGCCGGCGGGTCAGAGGCGTTGCCGATGCCTACGTGGTAGTAGTTCGAGCCGGGGCCCTGTGCCGTGGTCAGCGGAACACTCCCGCCGAACACCGAGGAGGCGACTGGCCCGGTGAAGTAGTCCTGGCCATTCGCCGTCAGGCTCGAGAGCACGTCAAACGCGCTTTCTTCGCCGTTCAGTTGGCCTGAGGCTGAGCGGAAACCATTGATGCCGAAGCCATGGCCAAGCTCGTGTTCCAACACCTGTACCAGATTGTCGGATTGCGTGTTGACCAGGTCAGGCAGGATCTCGGAGTTGAGATAGATTGAGATGTCGCTGCTGGCAATGTGGTTGCCCGTGGTCAGCGCATAAGCTGCTGAGTTCTGCACCACCGCCTCGCCGTTGCTGGAGAGGCCGGTATAACGAAAGGCGGTGGGCGTGGCTTCCGCCAGCACTTCGTCACCGGCGGCGTCAATCCCGCCCAGGTTGGCGATGCTGAGGCTAACCTGCAGCGTCCCCACGCCATTGATGTACTGCGACCATCCCGCCAACGCGGCGCCCAGCGCCTGAACAACAGTCCCGTCCTGCGGGTCGGTAGAGCTGTTTGGGTCGGACAGCGTGTAATTGTAGTTGAATGCCATAGTAATCCCACTGAGTCTGAACAAGGCGGCACAAGAAAATGCCCTATTTATAAAGCGCGAAGCACATAACTTTTTGGTTATAAGGCTGCTTACATGATGCGGTATCAAAATGCTTTGCAGCTTTGGGCATAAGCTTGCATCTCTCCAGCCTGTGATGCGTTGCAATCGGTAAGAGCAGCGCGGGAGCACCGAACCATGTCGCAGCAGAGCATTGACGCGGGGCCGGAGCGCGACTTGCCGGACGGCACCATGCGTCAAATCGAAATCGAAGGCAGCCCCGTCCTGCTGGCTCGGTTGGAAGGCCAGATCAGCGCCATAGCCGCCATTTGCCCGCATGCCGGCGGCCCGCTGGCGCAGGGTGTGCGCCATGGCAACCGCATCGTTTGTCCCTGGCACAAAGCGACCTTCTGCCTGCGCAGCGGCGGCGTGTTGGCTCCGCCTGCGCTGGACCCATTGCATTGCTTTACCGCGACGGTGGAAGCCGGCCGCATCAAGCTCCGCCAGAGCGAACCGAAGGCGCCGCCCGAACTGGCGGCCGACGCGCGCTGCTTCGCCATTATCGGCGCAGGCGGAGCCGGCGCGGTCGCGGCGCAAACCCTGCGAGAGGCGGGCTTCGGCGGCCGTATTGTCATGCTGGACCAAGCGAACCGGGTTCCATACGACCGCACCGTGCTGAGCAAATACGCGCTCTCCGGCGAGACCGGGGCGGAAAAGAGCCCGTTGCAGAGCCAGGCTTACTACCGGCAGCATCTAATCGAGCGAGTGACCGCCGACGTGACCCGGCTGGACCCTGCGGAGCGCCGGATCACCTGCGCGGACGGCAGCACCCTGGATTACGACACCGCCCTCGTCGCCACGGGTGGCGTCCCAACCAAGCCCGATATCCCGGGGCTGGATCTCCCTGGCGTACTCCTGCTCCGCAACCGGGCCAATGCGGACGCCATCCTGGCTCAAGCCGAACGCAGCACCCGCGCCGTCATCCTTGGTGCGAGCTTTATCGGCATGGAGGTGGCGGCGGCTCTACGCGAACGCGGCCTCGACGTCACCGTGGCCGGGCGCGAGGAAGCGCCATTCGTGCGGCAGCTCGGCCCCGAAATCGGCCGCGCCTTACAGCGCCTCCACGAGCGCAAAGGGGTGCAATTTCAACTCGGACGCAGCCCGATCCGGGTGGAGGGGGATGGCAGTGTGCAGCGCGTGGTGTTGGACGATGGAACGGTGCTTGCTGCAGACATGATCGTAGCCGGGTTTGGCGTGCGGCCGGCGACCGCATTCCTCGCCGGCCTGCCGCTCAACGAGGATGGTAGCGTAAACGTCGACAACCACATGCGCGCGGCCGACGGGCTCTACGCCGCTGGAGACATCGCCCGCTTTCCGGACCGCGGCGATGGCCCGGCGATCCGCGTGGAGCATTGGCGCGTGGCGCAGCAGCAAGGCCGTATTGCCGCGCTCAACATGCTCGGGCAAGACACCGAGTTCAGCGGGACGCCCGTGTTCTGGACCATTCAGTATCTCAAGCGGGTGGACTACATCGGCCATGCCACGTCCTGGGACGAGACGGTGCTATACGGTGATCTCGATGCGCCGGAGTTCCTCGTCTATTTCGTGAAGGACGGCATCGTGGCCGCCGCCGCGGGCATGGGGCGGGACCAGGATACCGCGGCGCTAACGCTGCTGTTCGACCAGCGGCGGGACTGGACGGCGGGGGAACTGGGCGAGCAGCCCTCCCGGCTGGTCTCGTCCGTGGCGCAGGGATAGGGTACACGGCAATCGGAGCCAAACGCCATGCCGCGGTTTGCCGCCAACCTGTCGATGATGTTCACCGAGTGGCCATTCCTCGACCGGTTCGCCGCCGCGGCCGAGGCCGGTTTTACCGCGGTCGAGTTCCTGCTCCCCTACGACCACCCGGCAGCCACGGTCGGTGAGCGGCTGCGCCAGGCTGGGTTGACGCAGGCGCTGTTCAACCTGCCTCCGGGCAACTGGGGCGCCGGCGAGCGGGGGGTCGCGGCCCTTCCCGGCCGCGAGCAGGAATTGGACGCCGGGCTCGATCGTGCCCTGCCCTATGCCGAGGCCACTGGCGTCAAGACGCTGCACCTGATGGCCGGTATCGCCGATCCGGCCGACCCGACGGCGCAAGCCGCTTACCGCCGGGCCGTGGTGCAGGCGGCGGCGCGGTTGGCCGAGCGGGACATCACCCTGGTGCTGGAGCCAATCAACGGCCGCGACATGCCGGGTTATTTCCTCAACAGCATCGATGGCGCCGCCGCGCTGATCCGCGAACTCGCCTTGCCCAACCTCAAGCTGCAGTTCGACCTGTACCACTGTCAGATCATCCATGGCGACGTGACCACGCGGTTGCGTCAGATGATGCCGCTGATCGGGCATGTGCAGATCGCCTCCGTGCCGTCCCGCAACGAACCGGGTGGGGAGGAGCTGGCCGACCCGTTCCTGTTCGCCGAGTTGGACCGGCTCGGCTATGGCGGCTTCGTCGGTTGCGAGTACCGTCCGCGCGCGGGCACGGTCGAGGGGCTGGGCTGGTTCGCACCGTATGCCCAGGGTGGTAAAAGGCCCTGAACGTCACGGCTCGCGGTCGAACAGGCCGCTGTACTCGATGGTCGCAGCGACGAAATCCATCACCGCCCTGACCGCGGGGGCGCGGCGTAGGTCGGCAAGGACGACCAGCCATAGCTCGCGAACCGGGGCCTGGCTGGCCGAAGCAAGCCGGACCAGGTCCGGGTCACGCCCGGCCAGGAAGCAGGGCAGTGCAGCCACGCCGATGCCGCTGCGCACGGCAGCATGCTGGCTGGCATTGTCGCTCGCCTCGAACACGATGGGCCGCTCACCCGCCACCACCCGTAACCATTGCTGCTGCGGCAGGTGGTCGAGCGCGGGGTCGTAGGCCACGAACTCCCATCCCCCAGGCTCGGCCAAGGCGTGGTAGCTCTTCGCCGCGTAAAGGCCGAAGCGCATGGCTCCCACCCGGCGCACGACGTGGCTCGCCTCCCGCGGCCGGCCCAGGCGGATGGCAAGGTCGGCCTCCTGACGGCTGAGCGATACGGACGCGGCCTCGCCGGACAGCACCAGGCGCAACAGCGGGTGGCGCTGCCGCAGCGGCGCCAGGCGGGGCGCTAGGAAGTGGCTGGCGAAGATCGGAGGTGCGCTGAGGGTGACTCGGCCGGCCACGGTGGGCGCCTGCAGCCCGCGCGCGGCCCGCTCGATGGCGTGGGAGCGCGCCCCGATCTCGCCAGCCAGAATTGCGATGTTCCGGCCGGCCTCGGTCAGCACGCAGCGGCGGGGCAGGCGGTCGATGAGCCGGATGCCGAGCGCACGCTCTAGCGATGCGACCCGGCGGCCCACGGTTGCATGGTCCACCCGTAACCGCCGGGCCGCGGCCGATAGGGTGCCGGTTTCCGCCAAGGCGACGAAGTAACGCAGGTCTTCCCAATCGAACATCGGTGCGTTTTCTCACAGCGAGTGTGAGACAATCCCGCATTTACGCGCTAGCCGTCCAGGTCTCCTCTGTCTCGGTAAAACGGAGTGGAGACGACGCATGGCGATCGAGGTTCGGCTGGAAGCCCCGGGGAGCGCGGACAGGTTGCGTCCCGTGGCGTGCGACGTGGCGCGGCCCGGAAAGGGTGAGATGCTGATCCGGCAGACGGCAGTGGGGGTCAACTTCATCGATATCTATCAGCGCAGCGGCCTCTACCCGCTCCCGCGCTGGCCGGCCGTTCTCGGCATCGAGGGGGCGGGCACGGTCGAGGCGGTCGGCGATGGCGTGGATGGCTTCCGACCTGGCGACCGGATTGCCTACGCCGGGCTACCGGTTGGCGCCTATGCGTCCGAGCGCCTGTTGCCTGCCGGCCGGGCTGTTCGGTTGCCGGACGACGTGCCGGACCGGACCGCGGCGGCGTCGATGGCGCGCGGGCTGACCGCGCACATGCTGCTTCGGCGGGTCTATCCTGTGCGGGCGGGTGACGTCCTGCTCGTGCAGGCCGCGGCCGGCGGGCTGGGGCAGATCGTGACCCGCTGGGCCAAGCAGCTTGGCGCCACCGTGATCGCCACGGTCGGCTCCGAGGCAAAGGCGGCGGCCGCCTGCGCAGCCGGCGCCGATCATGTGCTGCTGCATCGGGATGCCGACCTGGTCGACCAAGTCCGGGCATTGACCGACAACCGCGGCGTCCACCTCGCCTATGACGGCATCGGCGGCGACATGCTGCGGCGCACGCTCGCCTGTGTCCGGCCGTTCGGCATGGCGGCGAGCCTGGGGCAGGCGGCCGGCCCCATCCCGGCGCTCGACGTGACCGAACTCGGCCCGTTGCGCCCGATCGCGCTCAGCCGGCCAAGCGTGATTGCCTACGCGAACGAGCCGGACACCTATCGGGATGCGGCAGCGGACCTGTTCGTGGCATTGGCGACCTGGTTGCGTGTCCCGGTCGGCGCCGAGTACCCGCTGGCCGAAGCGGCGCAGGCGCATACCGACCTAGAGGCCGGGCGCACGACGGGCAGCGTCCTGCTCATCCCTTGAGGCTGCGTCGACCAAGGGTAACGGCCGGGGGAGTAGAGGGGACGACGGTTTGCACGACCATGGATGGGCCGCTAGGGCAGCACCCACCGCCGAAACAGCGCCAAATCTATGTTGCCGCCACATAGGACGACCCCGATCCGCCGTGCTGCCTGGCTGCTGCGTTCCTTGATCAGCGCGGCGAGTGGCGCGGCACCGGCGCCCTCGGCCAAACTATGGGTGTCGGTCCAGTAAGCGCGGATCGCTTCGGCTACCTCATCGTCCGTCACCATGACGATCCGCGCCACTCCGTCTCTGATTATGGCCAGAGCAGCGGGATCAGGTATGCGCACTGCGAGGCCGTCCGCCATCGTGTCCGCGCTCTCTAGGTGGACGGGGTGGCCTTCCGCGAGCGACCGGGCGTAAGCGGCGGCGTGCGTGCTCTGCACGCCCACAATCTCCGTATGCAGACCCAACAAATCGCGGGTGCGAATCGCGCCGCAGATGCCGGATCCGAGGCCGATCGGCACGTAGAGCGCATCAAGCGGGGGTGCGGCTTGGAACAGCTCCAGCGCCCACGTCGCGACGCCCAGCACGAGGTCGGGATGGAAAGACGGCGCGAACCACAGGCCCTGCTCACCGGCCAAGCGCATGGCTTGGAGTCGGGCCACATCGAAATCGGCACCATGTTCAATCAATCGTGCGCCAAGGGCGCGCATGGCTGCGTTCTTCTCCACGCTGTTGCCATGGGGGACGACGATGGTGACGGGAATGCCGAACCGGCGCCCGGCATAGGCGAGCGACTGGCCGTGGTTGCCGCGCGTAGCAGAGATAACGCCGTTCGGCGCCGTGCCGTCGCGGGCGAGGCGCGCGACATGGATCAGGCCGCCCCGGACTTTGAAGGCACCGGTCGGAGTGTGGTTCTCGTGCTTGACCCAAACCTCCGCACCGACACGCTCTGCCAAGAGCGGCCAGGTATATTGGGGCGTGCCGGGGAACGCCTCGTGCACCCTGTCGCGAGCTTCTTCTAACTCTTGCAACGAGAACACGCCGGCGATCCCTTTCACTCTACCGCAATCATTGTAGGCGACCAGCGTGCGGCGGATCCAGGCAGGCTTCTCCCGTCTTCCTAATCAATGTCAAACGGGACAATGATCGGGATATCCAATAACGACGGGCGCCGACAAATGCCTACCCTGCGGCTATCGCCTCGATCTCAATCAAGAAGTCCTGCCCATAGAGCTTGGACACTTCGACCAACGTAATCGCAGGCGCTGCCGGAGGCGTCGTCGTGGCAAAGAACCGGTCGCGGCATTCGCGATAGGCTCCGAGATCGCGCATATCCCGCAGAAAAACAGTCAGCTTTGCAAGATGACTCGCGTTGCAGCCAACAGCCTGGAGAGCCGCGCTCAGATTGCGAAACACCTGATCGGCTTGGGCGGTGAAGTCGTCCTTCCCGACCAACTCACCAGCGCGGTCGAGCGCCGTCTGACCCGCGATGAAGATGAGCCGGTTCGCCCGAACGTCCATAACCTGCGAATAGCCAGCCGGCATTCCGAGTTCGGGAGGATTAAGACGTCGGATTGAACTCTCTCCATCAGGCGCCACTGCGACCTCCCCATTTTCAGGCAACTACAGCAAATCCTGGCGGCTCGGGCTATGTCCTCTGCCGGTCAAGTCCATTGGTGCGGTCGCCGGACATGGAGGTCTGTATAATGCCAGAGCCCCCAACCACGCGCATGGCCACGGAGCTGCGCGAGACGCCCAGCGTCGCGGCCCGATTGCTCGCAGCCGAAGCCGCGACCTTCCGCGCGCTCGGCCACAGTTTGCGCAGGCTCAATCCGCGTGTGGTCATCACCTGCGCGCGCGGGTCGTCGGACCATGCCGCGATGTATTTCAAGCATCTCTGCGAGACCCGGCTTGGCGTGCCGGTCGCCTCGGTCGGGCCATCGGTGGCCTCGCTGTATCACGCACCGCTCAAGCTGGCGGGCGCGGTGATCCTTTCCGTCTCGCAATCCGGCCGCAGCCCCGACCTCGTAGCGTTGCAGCACCACGCGCGGGCCGGCGGCGCCCTGGCGGTGGCCATCGTCAACCAGACCGATTCGCCGCTTGCGGGCGGGGCGGATGCGGTGCTGCCGCTGCATGCCGGCCCAGAGGCGAGCGTTGCCGCCACCAAGACCTGCCTCGCCTCATGCGTGGCCGCCGCGGCCCTGGTGGCGGCCTGGGCAAGTGACGCCGCAATCGAGACGGCGCTTGCCCAGTTGCCCGATGCGCTCGAAGCCAGTTTGCGGCAAGACTGGCGCGCCGCCCTGCCGGTATTGAGCGCGGCCCCCTCGGCCTACGTGCTTGGCCGAGGACCTGGCCTGTCCGTCGCGGCCGAGGCGGCGCTGAAGCTGAAGGAAACCTGCGCCATACATGCCGAGGCGTTCTCCGGAGCAGAGGTGATGCATGGCCCGCTGCAACTGGTGCGGCCGGGCTTCCCTGTGATCGCACTCCGCCAGCACGACGCCGCCTGGGACACAATGGGCGCCACGGTCGGCCGGTTGCGGGCTCTCGGCAGCCGCGTGCTCGACGTGACCTGCGGGGGCGCTCCTGCCGTGGATACACTCCCGGCCACCTCCACCGGGCATTCGGCGCTCGACCCGTTGGCCATGCTGCTGTCGTTCTACGCCCTGGCCGAGGAACTCTCCCGCGCGCGCGGGCTGGATCCGGACCACCCCTCGCATCTCCGTAAAGTGACCGAGACGCTATGACGACCGCCAGAGCCCTCACCGGCGCCCGTATCTTCACCGGCGAGCGGTTCCTCGACGGCCATGCCATCCTGGTAGAGGGTCGCCGCATCCAGGCCGTCGTTCCGGCCGCAAGCCTGCCGCAGGACCAATCCCGCTGCGACCTCGGTGGCGGTCTGCTGGTGCCGGGCTTTATCGACGCGCAAGTGAATGGCGGCGGCGGCGTTCTATTCAACGCCGAGCGCACGCAAGCGGGAGCGGCTGCCATCGCCGCAGCACACGCACGCTTTGGCTCGACCGGGCTGCTCCCCACCTTCATCACCGGCACGCCGGAACACCAGGCGCAGGCCATCGCGGCGGTGCAAGCCTGCCGGGCGGCTGGCGTGCCCGGCGTGCTTGGCATCCATCTCGAGGGCCCCTTCCTGGCACCCTCCCGCAAGGGCGCCCATGACCCGGCCTTGCTTCGCCCGCTGGCCGACGCGGACGTGACGACGCTGCTCCGGACGGGGCTGGACACGGTGGTGGTCACGCTGGCGCCTGAAGCAGCATCGCTCGGGCAAATCCGGCGGCTGGTGGAGGGCGGTGTCATCGTCAGCCTCGGGCATAGCGACGCCAGCTTCGAGGCCGCCTGCGACGCGGCCGGGGCCGGGGCTCGCGGCGTCACTCACCTGTTCAACGCCATGTCTCAGCTTGGCCATCGCGCGCCCGGGCTGGTCGGCGCGGCCTTGCAGCACGAAGGGCTGTGGCCCGGCCTGATCGCCGATGGCCACCACGTCCATCCCGCCGCGCTCCGCCTGGCATTGCGCGCCAAACTGGGCACCGCCCGGCCGTTCCTGGTCAGCGACGCCATGCCGCCGGCTGCGTCGGCCTGCAACCGCTTCGAGCTGAACGGCCGGACGGTGACCCGGCACGACGGCCGGCTTACCCTGGAAGATGGCACGCTCGCCGGGTCCGACCTGACCATGGTTCAGGCGGTGCGCTACGTGGTGAGGGAGTTGCAGCAGCCGCTGGAGGAGGCGCTTCGCATGGCGAGCCTCTATCCGTCGCAGTTCCTTCGTCTTGACCACGAGCGAGGCCGGCTCGCCGCCGGGTTCGTCGCCGACATGGTGCACCTGGACGATGCGTTGGAGGTGCGGCGCGTCTGGCAGGCCGGCGAGGCTGTGATGGCAACCGCCGGCCCGTTCGCGCTTTGACTCGGCGCCACCATTTCTAAGGACGCATTCATGTCGGACAAGCACGAAAAGGCGCTCGACCTCACTGAGGAGGCGCTGGAGAAGCTGGATGCAGGCGACGACAAAGCCGCCGATCACTTAATCCAGGAGGCCAAGAAGCTCGACAAGAACGCCCCCGCCGAAGTGGTGAAGGACCTCGACGAGGACGCGGCCAACCGGACGAGCTAGGTCGCGGCCTCGGCTTGGGGCTGGCTGGTCGTGATTGTGCCGCCAGCCGCCTCAATTGCGGCGCGCGCGGTGGCCGATGCGCCGGAAACCGTGACCGTGACCGCTCTGGTGATCGTTCCCTTGGCGAGAACGCGGACACCGGCAACTTTGGCCAAACGGACTAAGCCGGCCTTCTCCAGCGCGGCCTCGTCCACTGCGGTTGCGTCGAGCCGCCCCGCTTCCACGGCCCGCTCGATGGCAGCGAGGTTCACCGGCGCAAATTCCTTACGGAAGATGTTCTTGAACCCGCGCTTGGGCAGCCTGCGATAGATCGGGAGCTGGCCGCCCTCAAACCCGTTCAACGCCACACCCTCCCGCGCCTTCTGGCCCTTGACGCCTTTGCCGGATGTCTTGCCCTTGCCGGATCCGATGCCCCGGCCGCGTCGCTTGAACTTCAGCCGGGCGCCAGGATTGTCCCGCAACTCATTGAGCTTCACGACTGCTCCTCCACACGCACCAGGTGATGCACCTTGCGGATCATGCCGCGCACGGCCGGGGTGTCTTCCAGCGTGCGTGCCCGGCCGATCTTGTCCAAGCCAAGCCCGACTAGCGTCGCTTGCTGGCCCGGCTTACGGCCGTTGCCGGAGGCGACTTGCACCACCCGAACGTTTCGCTTCGTCTCAGACATCGGCCACCGCCTCCGGCTCCGGCAGATCGCGCTTGCCCAGGATATCGCTCACCTTCTTGCCCCGGCGGCTAGCCACCGAGCGGGGGCTGGCGCAGCGGGTCAGCCCGGCGAAGGTGGCCTTAACCATGTTGTGCGGATTGCGGCTGCCAAGCGACTTGGCGACGACGTCGCCGATCCCCAAGGCCTCGAACACCGCACGCATAGGGCCGCCGGCGATGATGCCGGTGCCGGCTTCCGCAGCACGCAACACCACCCGTCCGGCGCCGTATTCGCCCTGCACGTCATGGTGCAAGGTGCGGCCTTCCTTCATCGGCACCCGGATCATCGTGCGCTTGGCACGGTCGGTGGCCTTACGGATCGCCTCCGGCACCTCGCGCGCCTTGCCGGCGCCATAGCCGACGCGGCCTTTCTGGTCGCCGACCACCACCAGGGCAGCGAACGCGAAGCGTCGGCCGCCCTTCACCACTTTGGCCACACGGTTGATGGTGACCAGCTTGTCGATCAGGTCATCGCCACCATCACGGTCGCGGTCGCGACCGCCGCGGTTACCGCCGTCGCGGGAGTCCCGTGCCATTGCCCTTAAACTCCTAGAACGCCAGCCCGCCTTCGCGGGCAGCATCGGCCAGCGCCTTGACGCGGCCGTGATAAAGATACATCCCGCGGTCGAATACCACCTGAGTGACGCCCGCAGCGACTGCGCGCGCGGCCACCAGTTTGCCCACCGCGGCGGCCGCGGATTTGTCGGCGCCCGTCCGCAGGTCCTCACGCAGCGTCTTGTCCAGGCTGCAAGCGGCCGCCAGGGTGTGACCCTTCGCGTCGTCGATAATTTGGGCATAGATGTGCTTGCCAGAGCGGAACACCGACAAGCGCAACCGGCCGCCGGACTTCTGCCGCAACTGGTAGCGCAAACGCTGCTTGCGGCGCTCCCGCAGATCGCGCTGCGCACTCATTTCTTCTTGCCTTCCTTGCGGCGGATCGTTTCGGTATCGTAGCGCACGCCCTTGCCCTTATACGGCTCGGGAGGCCGATAAGCGCGGATTTCGGACGCCACCTGACCCACCTGCCGCTTATCCACCCCTTCGACAGTGATTGCTGTCGGGCGCGGCGTGGTGATCTTGATGCCGGGCGGGACCGGATAGACCACATCATGGCTGAAGCCCAAATTGATCACCAGGTTCGGCCCATTCACCGCGGCACGGAAGCCAGTGCCTTGGATCTCCATGGTGCGGGTGTAGCCGGTGGAGACGCCCTTCACCATGTTGGCCACCAGCGCGCGAGTGGTGCCCCACATCATGCGTGCCGTGCGCTCCTTGGTGCGCGGCGCCACGGACAGCTTGCCATCCTCAACAGTGGCCTCAATGCTTTCGCTGAGTTCGAGCGTGAGTTCGCCAAGCTTGCCCTTGGCCGTCAGCGTGCGCCCGGCGATGGCCATCTGCACGCCGGCCGGGATTTCAACCGGGTATTTGCCTATCCGAGACATAGGACGGTCCTTAGAATACGCGACAGAGGACTTCGCCGCCGACATTGGCAGCGCGGGCCTCTGCGTCGCTCAGCACGCCGCGCGGCGTGGAGAGAATGGAAACACCTAAGCCAGCATACACGCGCGGCAACTCCCTGATCTTGGAATACACCCGGCGCCCCGGCTTGGACACCCGGGTAATTTCTTTGATCACCGGCTCGCCCTCGGTGTATTTCAGCTCGATGCGAAGCTGGCCCACGCCGGGCCGCAACTCCTCGGCGGAGAAGCCGCGAATGAAGCCCTCCCGCTTCAACGCATCGAGCACATTGGCGCGCAACTTGGAGGCGGGCGCCACGCAGGCGGTGTGCCGCGCGCGCTGAGCGTTGCGGATACGGGTGAGCATGTCACCCAGTGGATCGGACATCGACATCGTGCCGCCCCTTACCAGCTCGCCTTGACCATGCCCGGGATTTGCCCGGTGCTGGCCAGATCGCGCAACGCAATGCGGGAGAGCTTGAACTTGCGGTAGTTCGCCCGCGACCGGCCGGAAAGCGCGCAGCGCAGCTTGATACGCACCGCCGCCCCGTTGCGCGGCAACTGCGCCAGCTTCATCGAGGCGTCGAACCGCTCTTCTACCGGCGCCTCGCGGTCCATCAGCACCGCCTTCAGCGCCGCCCGCTTCCGCTTGTCGCGCGCCGCCATCCGCTCACGCTTGGCATTGCGGTTAACCTGAGAGACTTTCGCCATCGTCCACTCACTCCTTGGAACCTGCCGGCCCCTCTTGACTGAGGATCCCCGGCGGTTTTCCGAAAACTACGTTAAGCGGCTCTCGCCTGCTGGCCGGTCTCGCCCGCGAACGGCAGATCGAATTGCTTGAGCAGCGCGCGCGCCTCGGCGTCGGTCTTCGCGGTGGTAACGAATATGATGTCCATGCCGCGCACTGCGTCGATCTTGTCGTAGGCGATCTCGGGAAAAATAATCTGCTCCTTGAGCCCCATGGCGAAGTTGCCGCGGCCGTCGAAGCCCTTGTTGCCTGGGATACCGCGGAAGTCGCGCACACGGGGCATCGCGATGGTCACCAGCCGGTCCATGAATTCGTACATGCGGGCCTTGCGCAGGGTCACCTTGCAGCCGATGGCGAGGCCAGCGCGGATTTTGAACCCGGCGATCGCCTTCTTCGCCAGCGTCTTGATCGCCTTCTGGCCGCTGATCAGCGTCAGTTCGGCCACCGCCGCATCAAGCTTCTTCTGGTCGCCCGCCGCCTCGCCGACACCCATATTGATCACGATCTTCTCGAGCTTGGGCACTTGCATCGGATTGGTGTAGCCGAACTGCTCCTGCAGCGTGGCGCGCCCGGTATCGAGATAGCGCCGCTGCAGCCGCGGCATGTATTTGGTGTCGCTCATGTCAATTCTCGATCAGTTCGCCGGTCACTTTCGCGACGCGGACTTTCCGGCCGCCCTCCAGCGCACGGAAACCGACCTTGGTCGGCTTGTCGCTCTTCGGGTCTACCAGCATCAGGTTGGATAAATGGATCGGCGATTCCTTGTCGAGAATGCCACCGGGTTGGCCCATTCCAGTCGGCTTGGTATGCCGCCGCACGATGCGCATGCCGCGCACCAACGCCCGCTCCTGCTTCGGCATCACCTGCAACACCTCGCCGCGGCGGCCTTTGTCGGCACCGGTGATGACCACCACCTGGTCGCCCTTCTTGATCCGTGCCGCCATGGCTACAGCACCTCAGGCGCGAGCGAGATGATCTTCATGAACTTGCGACCGCGCAACTCTCGCACCACTGGGCCGAAGATGCGGGTGCCGATCGGCTCCTGGGCCTTATTGATCAGCACGGCCGCATTGCGGTCGAACCTAATGGCGCTACCATCCTGCCGCCGCACTGGAAACGCGGTCCGCACGATCACCGCCTGATGCACGTCGCCCTTCTTCACCTTGCCGCGCGGGATCGCCTCCTTGATGGAGACGACGATTACGTCGCCCACCGAGGCTGTCTTGCGCTTGGAACCGCCCAGCACCTTGATGCATTGCACCCGGCGCGCTCCCGAATTGTCGGCCACATCGAGGTTGGATTCGACCTGGATCATCTAACCCTCCCTTAGACCTGCACGGGCGCGTCGTGATGCGCTTCGGCCACCACGGCGACGTCCCGCGGCACATCTCCTACCGCTTGCCCGTTGCGCTCGAGCAGCATCCACGTCTTGCGTTTGCTGATCGGCGGGCACTCGATGATGCGCACCGTGTCGCCCTCGACACAGACATTATGCTCGTCATGGGCGGCATACTTCTTTGATCGCCGGATGAACTTCTTGTAGAGCGGGTGCATCACGCGACGGTTGACCAAAACGGTGATCGTCTTGTCCATCTTGTCGCTGGTCACCCGCCCGGTTAGGACGCGCCTTGGCATCGCCCCCTCCTACTTGACTGCGGCAGAGCGCTCTTGCTCCGCCATAATGGTTTTCACGCGCGCAATGTCGCGCCGCACCTTCTTCACCTGGCCGACGCCCTCGTTCTGCCCGGTGGCGCGCTGGAAGCGCAGGTTGAACTGCTCCTTGCGCAAATCCAGCAGCATCGTCCCCTGCTCGTCCGCAGTTTTGGCCCGGATATCAGACGCCTTCGCCATGGTCTTAAGCCTCCCCAAGCCGCGTGACGAACTTGGTCTTGATCGGCAGCTTGGCGGCCCCCAAAGCCAGCGACGCCCGCGCAAGGTCGCCCGACACGCCATCGATCTCGAACATGATACGCCCCGGCTTCACCCGGCACACCCAGAACTCCGGGCTGCCCTTGCCCGACCCCATCCGCACCTCGGCCGGCTTGGTCGAAACCGGCACGTCCGGGAAAATCCGAATCCACACGCGGCCGGCACGACGCATCGACCGCGTGATGGCACGCCGCGCCGCCTCGATCTGCCGCGCCGTGACGCGCTCCGGCTCCAGTGCTTTGAGACCGTACGCGCCAAAGTTCAGCGCCGTGCCGCCCTTGGCCAGCCCATGGATGCGGCCCTTATGGGCTTTGCGGAATTTGGTCCGCTTCGGAGACAGCATCGCCTTCTACCTTTACCGCTCTCTTCTTAGCGCTGGGGCGCCTGTTCGGCCGCACGCCGATCCTGCGCCGACGGGTCGTGCGCCAGGATTTCGCCCTTGAAGATCCACACCTTCACGCCGCAGGTGCCATAGGTCGTCTTGGCAGTCGCAGTGCCGAAATCGATGTCCGCGCGCAGCGTATGCAGCGGCACCCGGCCTTCGCGATACCATTCCACTCGCGCGATCTCCGCCCCGCCCAACCGGCCGCCGCAGTTGATGCGGATGCCTTGCGCGCCCAACCGCATCGCGGACTGCACCGCGCGCTTCATCGCCCGGCGGAACGCCACCCGGCGCTCCAGTTGCTGGGCGATGTTCTCGGCCACCAGCACGGCATCGATCTCGGGCTTGCGGATTTCCACCAGGTTGAGGTTCACCTCCACCTTGGTCATCTTCTGCAGCTCCTTGCGGAGCACCTCGATGTCCTGGCCCTTCTTGCCGATCACCACGCCGGGCCGCGCGGCATAGATCGTCACCCGTGGCTTCTTGGCCGGCCGCTCTATCACCACGCGCGACACACCGGCACCAGAGAGCCGCTTGCGCAAATGGGCCCGCAGCTTGATGTCGTCATGCAGCAGTTGCGAGTAATCGCCACCGGCATACCAGCGGCTATCCCAGGTGCGATTGATGCCGAGACGCAGCCCGATCGGATTGACCTTATGACCCATTACGCAGCGTCCTTCTGCGTGGTCTCGGGTTGACGCTCCGAGACCACGATTTTGAGGTGGCTGAACCACTTCTCGATGCGCGACGACCGCCCCCGACCGCGCGCCATGAAGCGCTTCATCACGATGGACTTCCCCACTTCGGCCCGCGTCACAATCAACTGGTCAACGTCCAATTGGTGGTTGTTCTCGGCATTGGCGATGGCGCTCTCCAGCGTCTTGCGCACCTGCTGCGCGATCCGCCGCTTACTGAACGTCAAAGTGGCCACCGCCTGGCCCGCCGGAAGATTGCGGATCATCCCAGCAACCAAGTTGAGCTTGCGGGGGCTAACCCGCACGTTGCGCAGGATAGCCTCCGCCTCGGTTTCCGCCAGTGCGCGCGGGTGCTTTGGCTTGCTCATCCGCGCTTGGCCTTCTTGTCCGCCGAATGGCCGCTGAAGGTCCGCGTCGGCGAGAACTCGCCGAATTTGTGCCCCACCATATTCTCGTTCACCTGCACCGGCAGGAACTTATGGCCGTTGTAGACGCCGAACGTGAGCCCGACGAATTGCGGTAGAATCGTCGAACGGCGCGACCAGATCTTGATGATCTCGTTGCGGCCGGACGCGCGCGAAGTCTCCGCCTTGCCGAGCATAAATCCGTCGACGAACGGCCCCTTCCAGACGGAACGTGCCATGTCAGTGCTTCCCCTTCGGACGGCGGCGAATGATCAGCTTATCCGTCCGCTTGTTCTCGCGCGTTTTATAGCCCTTGGTCGGGATCCCCCACGGCGTCCGCGGATGGCCGCCGCCCGAGGTGCGGCCCTCGCCACCGCCATGGGGATGGTCCACCGGGTTCATGGTCACACCACGGTTGTGCGGCCGGCGCCCCAGCCAGCGATTGCGGCCAGCCTTGCCGATCGATTGGTTCTGGTTGTCGGGGTTGGACACCGCACCCACCGTCGCCATGCACTCGGCTCGTACGATACGCAGTTCGCCCGAGGACAGCTTAACCTGCGCGTAGCCGGCATCCTTGCCCACGAGTTGCGCGAACGTGCCTGCCGCCCGCGCCATCTTGCCACCGGCACCCAACTTCAACTCGATGTTGTGGATGATCGTGCCCACAGGGATGGCCCCCATCGGCATGGCGTTGCCGGGCTTGATATCCACCCGCGGCCCGGCCACCACCGTGTCGCCCACCTTGAGCCGTTGCGGCGCCAGGATATAGGCGAGTTCATTGTCCTGATACTTCACCAGCGCGATGAAGGCCGATCGGTTTGGGTCATATTCGAGGCGTTCGACGATGCCGGGCACGCCGAACTTGCGCCGCTTGAAGTCGACAAAGCGATAGCTCTGCTTGTGTCCACCGCCACGGAAGAAGCTGGTGGTGCGGCCGTGATTGTTGCGGCCGCCCGACTTCACCTTGCCCTCGGTGAGCGACTTGACCGGCTTGCCCTTCCATAGCTCGCTGCGGTCGATCAGCACCGTACCGCGCAGGCTTGCCGTGACCGGATTGTAGTTCTTCAGTGCCATCTACTGCCTCACGCAATCCGCGCCGAGAAGTCGATCGATTGACCCGGCGTGAGTTGCACCACCGCCTTCTTCACATCCGACCGCACGCCGGGGCGCCCCTTGAACCGCTTGGTCTTGCCCTTCTGCACCAAGGTGTTGACGCTGACGACCATGACGCCGAACAGCGTCTCCACTGCCCGCTTGATTTCGGGCTTGGTCGCGTCCAGCGCCACGCGGAACACCACTTGGTTCTTGTCGGTAAGCGTCGTCGCCTTCTCGGTGATCACCGGCGCACGGACAATGGTGTACATCCGCTCACGCGACATCGTCGCCGCCTTCTGGCGCGCTGCCAGGACTTGCGCGGTGCTCATGCCGCAACCTCCTCGCCCAGGCGCGCGGCCAACGCGGTCACGCCGGCCGTGGTGATCGCCAGCACATCATGCCCCAAAATGTCGTAAACATTGGCGCCAAGCGTCGGCAGGACGTCCACCCGATGCAGATTGGCAGAAGCGCGCAGGAACATCTCATCCACCGCCGCATCCACCACCAAAACCGACGTCCAGCCGAGTGCGCCGAGCTTCGCCTTGAGCGACTTGGTCTTGCCATCACCGCCAGCGGCGGCGTCCAGCACCACCAGCTTGCCCTCCGCCTGCTTCTGCGACAGCGCGCTGATCAAGCCCAAGCGGCGCACCTTCTTCGGCAGGTCATAGCCATGATCGCGTACAACCGGCCCATGCACCCGGCCGCCGGTGCGGAATTGCGGCGAGCGCAAGCTGCCCTGGCGGGCGTTGCCCGTGCCCTTTTGCTTGTACGGCTTCTTGGTGGTGCCGGAGACCTCGCCCATGCCCTTGGTCTTGTGCGTGCCAGCCCGACGCTTGGCCAACTGCCAATGCACCACCCGCGCCATGATGTCGGCGCGCGGCGTTTGAGCGAAAATTGCATCTGGCAGGTCGGCTTGGCCAGCAGGGCCGTTTTCCAGGGTACGAACCTCAACCTGCATCGATGGCCTCCGCTGGCGCTGCCGCTTCTAGCAGTGCGGCCGGGTAGGGTGCATCCGCCGGGCGGGGCCGTTTAATCGCGTCACGCACTGCGACGAACTCGCCTTTGCTGCCGGGCACCGCGCCTCGAAGCATCAGCAAACCCTTCGTGGCGTCGACCGCAGCCACCTCCAGGTTAAGCGTCGTCACCCGCTCAACCCCCAAATGCCCGGCCATTTTCTTGTTCTTGAATGTCTTGCCCGGATCCTGCCGGTTGCCCGTAGAGCCATGCGACCGGTGACTGACGGACACGCCATGGCTCGCTTCCAAGCCGCGGAAGTTCCACCGCTTCATCCCGCCGGCGAACCCCTTGCCCTTGGTGATGCCACAGACATCCACGCGCTGCCCGACAGAGAAATGCGCCGCCGACAAAGTCTGGCCGCTCTCCAACACCGCATCAGCGTCCACGCGAAACTCACGCAGCCTCTGCTTCGGTTCCACCTTAACCCGGGCATAGTGACCCTTATTGGGGTCGGTCACATTCTTCACCTTGGCGCGGCCCCAACCGAGCTGCACCGCGGTATACCCGTCCCGCTCCTGGGTGCGCACATCCACAACCTGGACCTGGTCCAGGTGCAGCACGGTGACAGGCACATGGGTGCCGTCAGACTTGAACAGCCGGGTCATGCCCAGCTTTTTGGCGATCAGGCCAGTACGCATCTGCTCGGCCCTTTAAAGCTTGATCTCGACATCCACGCCGGAGGCGAGGTCGAGCTTCATCAAAGCGTCCACCGTTTGCGGCGTCGGCTCCACGATATCGAGCAAGCGACGATGCGTCCGGATTTCGAACTGTTCGCGGCTCTTCTTATCGACATGCGGCGACCGGTTCACCGTGAACCGCTCGATATGCGTCGGCAACGGAATCGGACCCCGGACTCGTGCCCCCGTGCGCTTCGCCGTGTTCACGATTTCCCGCGTGCTGTTGTCCAGCACGCGGTGATCGTACGCCTTGAGGCGAATGCGGATATTCTGGTTGTCCATTGTACTCTGCTCTAGGGGGTCGCGGGCGACCGTTGTCTTACTTCTGGATGCTGGCGACGACGCCGGCGCCCACTGTCCGCCCGCCCTCGCGGATGGCGAAGCGCAGCCCGTCATCCATGGCGATTGGCGCGATCAACTCGACATCCATCGAGATATTGTCGCCCGGCATCACCATCTCGGTGCCCTCGGGCAACTGAACCACACCCGTCACATCCGTCGTGCGGAAGTAGAATTGCGGGCGGTAGTTGGTGAAGAACGGCGTATGGCGGCCACCCTCCTCCTTGGTGAGGATGTAAGCCTCAGCCTTGAACTTGGTGTGCGGCGTGATCGAGCCGGGCTTGGCCAACACCTGGCCGCGCTCGACGTCCTCGCGCTTGGTGCCGCGCAGCAACGCACCGATGTTGTCGCCAGCCTGCCCGCGGTCGAGCAGCTTGCGGAACATCTCAACCCCGGTAACCACCGTCTTCACAGTGTTCTTCAGGCCAACAATCTCGACCTCGTCGCCGACGTTCACCACGCCGCGCTCGACACGCCCGGTCACCACCGTGCCGCGGCCGGAGATGGAGAACACATCTTCCACCGGCATCAGGAACGGCCGATCCATCGCACGCTCAGGCTGCGGGATGTATTTATCTACCTCCGCCATCAGTTCCAGGATCGCCTGCTCGCCTTGCTCTGGGTTCTTATCCTCCAGCGCCATCAGCGCGGAACCCTTGATGATTGGGATGTCGTCGCCGGGGAACTGATAGGAGGAGAGTAGCTCGCGCACCTCCATCTCCACCAACTCGACCAGCTCCGGGTCATCCACCATGTCGATTTTGTTCATGAACACCACCAGCGCGGGTACGCCGACCTGACGGGCAAGCAGGATGTGCTCACGGGTCTGCGGCATTGGGCCATCAGCGGCGGAGACCACCAGAATGGCTCCGTCCATCTGCGCGGCACCCGTGATCATGTTCTTCACGTAATCGGCGTGGCCGGGGCAGTCCACGTGGGCATAGTGGCGGTTCGCCGTCTCGTACTCGACATGCGCGGTCGAAATGGTGATGCCGCGGGCGCGCTCTTCCGGTGCCTTGTCGATCTGGTCGTACGCGGTGAAGGTCGCGCCGCCGGTCTTCGCCAACACCTTGGTGATCGCAGCCGTCAGCGACGTCTTGCCATGGTCCACATGGCCGATCGTGCCGATGTTGCAGTGCGGCTTGTTCCGCTCGAATTTCGCCTTGGCCATCGTTGTGCTCCGTCGCCCCGGTTTACTGTTCGGGAGGGTGGGTTCGAATTCGTCTTACCAGCGCCAGTCTGTTACCACCGATAGTGGCTGAAGGCCTTGTTCGCCTCCGCCATCCGATGGGTGTCTTCACGCTTCTTCACCGCGCTGCCGCGATTGTTCACCGCGTCGTTCAGCTCGTTGGAGAGGCGCTCCTCCATTGTATGCTCACCACGCTTGCGTGCGCTATCAATTAGCCAACGGATTGCCAGCGCCTGCCGCCGTTCCGTCCGCACCTCCACCGGCACCTGGTAGGTGGCGCCGCCAACGCGGCGACTGCGCACCTCGACCGCTGGTTTCACGTTGTCCAGCGCGTCGTGGAACATGCGCACCGGATCTGCCTGCGCGCCGCCGCGACGCTTCAGCACGTCCAGCGCGCCATAGACGATACCCTCGGCGTTGGACTTTTTACCATCGTACATGAGCGCGTTCATGAAGCGCGTGATCACAGTGTCGCCGAACTTCGCGTCCGGCAGGATGTCGCGCTTGACCGCACGGCGGCGCCTGCTCATCGGTTGCTCCCTCTACTTTGGCCGCTTGGCGCCATACAGCGACCGGCGCTGGCGGCGCTTGGCAATGCCCTGCGTGTCGAGCACGCCGCGCAGGATGTGATATCGAACGCCGGGCAAATCCTTCACGCGACCGCCGCGGATCAGCACCACGCTATGCTCCTGCAGGTTGTGCCCCTCTCCAGGGATATAGCTCACCACCTCGAAACCGTTAGTCAGCCGCACCTTTGCCACCTTACGCAGAGCCGAGTTCGGCTTTTTCGGGGTGACGGTATAGACGCGGGTGCATACGCCGCGCTTCTGTGGGCAAGACTGCAGCGCCGGCACCTTGTTGCGCTTCGGCGCCGGCTCACGGCCATGGGCGATTAGCTGGTTGATGGTCGGCATATCCAACTTCCTCGTCTCGGCCGGCTCGTTACCACCTGCCGCCAAACCAAAATCCGCACGCCGTGGGGGGGATTCCCACAAGTGCGGCCTGAATCTCCCGCATCCGGCCTTAGCTTCTCCCATCAGGGGCAAGCGGCACCGCACGCTGTCTGTTCCAAAGAATATGACTGGCTTGAGGGCCAGACCGAGCCGCGGGTTCTACGAGCGAGGTCTGGCGGAGTCAAGCCGTCGGTCCGGCCGCCGGTGGTAGCTGCAATGACAAGTTCCAAGCCGTTATCACGCGTTCGACAGCTGGACTGGCTGCTTGCCTGGGTGCAGCCTACACCCAGGCAAGCCAGGCCCGCGGGCCGCGTCCGGCCGATAATCTGGCTCGCCGACTGCGACCGCTGTCAGCGCAGCGCCCACGGCCAGGAACAACACTGGTGCGATCACTCTCCAGCTGACCGGTCGAGCCAGCGCGCCCGTTAGACGGCGTCTCTGCTGATATTGGTTTAAAACGATGCAGCGCACTGCAAACACGATGGCACAATTCTTGTCGAACGAGAATCTCGCGATGCCGCCGGTCAGTTGACCGGGATGGCAGGGCTGCGCATACCATGCTGCCATGAGTATCGCACTCTCTGCCGCGTCCGACCTCAGCGTCGGCAAGTCCGTCCTCGCGACCGAAGCGGCCGGACTGCGCGCCCTCGCCGCATCGTTGGACGGCAGCTTCGAACAAGCAGTCGCGCTGCTAGGCAGCCTCGCCGGCCGAATCGTCGTGTCCGGCATCGGCAAATCCGGCCATGTCGCACGCAAGATTGCCGCCACACTTGCATCCACCGGGAGCCCGGCGTTGTTCGTGCACCCCAGCGAGGCATCTCATGGCGACCTCGGCATGATCCAGCCGGGCGATGCGCTGATCCTGATCTCTAACAGCGGCGAAACCACCGAGCTCGCTGACCTGATCGCCCATGCTAAGCGTTTTGGCCTGCCTTTGCTGGCCATCACCGGGCGATGCCAATCCACCCTGGCCCGGGCCGCCGACGTGGTCCTCACCTTGCCGGCCGCCCCCGAGGCTTGCGCCGTGACCTCCGCCCCCACCACCAGCACGGTCATGCAGATGGCGATCGGGGATGCCCTGGCCGTCGCGCTGCTGACCCGGCGTGGCTTCACCGCCACCGAGTTTCGCGCCTATCACCCCGGGGGCAAGTTGGGCGCGCAGCTCCGCCGGGTGCGGGACTTGATGCACACCGGTGAGGCAGTGCCGTTGACAGCGCCCGACACCGCCATGCGGCAGGCTTTGCTGCTGATGACGGGCAAAGGCTTTGGCTGCGTCGGCGTGGTCGACGCGGGCCGCTTGCTCGGCATCGTCACAGATGGCGACCTCCGTCGCGCAATGGGCCCCGACCTGCTGAACCAGCCGGTCCGGGCGGTAATGACGGCAAATCCCCGCACGATCGGGCCTGAGGCGCTGGCGGCCGAGGCCCTGCGGGCGATGAATGCGATGGAACCGCGGGTGACAAGCTTGTTCGTCGTCGGGCACGAGAGGCAGCCTGTCGGCATCCTTCATATCCACGATTTACTGCGGGCCGGCGTCGCGTGAGCATCGCCCCGCTGCCAGCCTCCTCCAGCCGCAGGCTTGCCCACGCTGCGGCCCGCCCGCGCAGCGCCCTCTCCATGCGGCGCATGGCCAGGCGCCGGCGTCTGGTGGTTTTGGCCAAGCGGGTGTTGCCGCTGCTCGCCGTGCTGTTGCTGGCGACAGTGCTGCTATGGCCACAGATTGTGCATCGGATCGAGATGACGCGCATGGCCGAGAATGGCTTGCGGGCGATCCAGCAAGGTCGTCTGGTGAACCTACGCTACCACGGCATCGACAATCGCAACCGCCCCTATACGGTGACGGCCGAAGAAGCCCAGCAGGTTGGCCCTGAGCGCATCAATCTGGTGAGCCCAAAAGCGGACGTATTGAGCGAGAATGGATCATGGACCTTGGTCGTCTCGGAGAATGGCGTTTATTTGCAGCATGTTAATCAGCTCGACCTGTCCGGCCACGTCGTGATCTATCGTGATAACGGCGTGACCTTGCAAACCCCTTCCGCGGCGGTGGACCTAAAGCAAGGCGCCGCGGCCGGCAGCGAGCAAACCCATGCCGAAGGCCCGTTCGGCACGCTGGACGCACAGGGTTTCGCCCTGGTGGACAAAGGCGCTGTCGTCCAATTCAGCGGTAAGTCGCATCTCGTGCTGAACGAGCAACATCAATGAGGAGACTGGCCGTCGCGCCGGCCATACTGCTGCTCGGCCTCGTTCAGCCTGCGCAACCGCACGCCCAGGGCATCGACATGACCAAGGGCGGCCCGGTGGACGTCACGTCCGACAACGGCATGGAGTGGCGTCAGAGCGAACAGCAGATCATCGCCACAGGCAACGCCCGCGCGATGCGCGGCGACGTGACGGTGACGGCAGACCGGCTCATTGCGTTCTACCGCCGCAAGGCCGGTGCGGCGCCCGGCCAGGCCGCCGCCCAGCCAGCGAGCGCGCCCGCGTCGGGAGGGCCGGCGACGGACACTGGCAACAACGAGATCTACCGGCTCCAAGCCGAGGGCAGCGTCCACATCTTTACGCCGACCGACCAGGCCTTTGGCGACCATGCCGTCTACGATATCGACCAAGCGGTGCTGGTGATGACCGGGCACAACCTGCACATCATCACACCGCAACAGACCATGTCGGCTCGCGACACAATGGAGTACTGGTCGCAGAAGCACATGGCGGTCGGCCGCGGCGACGCGGTGGTGACCACCAACGACGGGCGCCAAATCCGGGCCGACATCCTCGTGGGCTACACCGCGGACCCGAACGCCCCCCCTGCGGCAGGGTCGCCGGTGCAGAAAGTGGCGGCCGCGCCGGCCAAGCCCGGAGCAGACCCGCTGGCCGAGAGCAGCGGCAAGCTCCAGCGGGTTGACGCGTTCGGCCACGTCGAAGTGCGCACCGCCACCGAAATCGCCCATGCCGACAAAGGGGTTTACATCCCCGACACGCAAATCGCCCGGCTTGCCGGCAACGTCCATATCACCCGTGGAGAAAACCAGTTGAATGGCGATGACGCCGTAATCAATCTGCGCACCGGCGTCTCAACTCTCACCCGCACTCCGGGCAGCCGGGTGGAGGGATTGGTCGTGCCGAACAGCACGCAGCCCGAGAGGGGCTCCCAAGGCGCTCCCAAGCGGGCGGCGCCGGCCAACGGCAAAGGAGGCGGTTCGTGAACGCCGCGTTGCGGGTGATTGACGGCAAGCCTGGGCTCGTCGCCAATGGCGTTGGCAAGACCTATAAGAAGCGGCCCGTGGTGCGAAACGTCTCGGTCAGCTTGCGCCGCGGCGAGGCGGTCGGCTTGCTGGGTCCGAACGGCGCCGGCAAGACCACGACGTTTTACATGATCACGGGGCTAGTCCGGCCTGACACCGGGTCGATTAGCCTGGACGGAACCGATATCACCGGGCTGCCGATGTATCGCCGGGCCCGGTTGGGCATCGGCTACTTGCCCCAGGAGGCCAGCGTGTTCCGCGGCCTTACCGTCGAAGGCAACATCATCGCGGCTTTGGAAGTGGTCGAGCCGGACCGGGACCGCCGCGAAACCATACTGGCCGAGTTGCTAGCGGAATTCGGCATCACTCACCTGCGCCGCACTCCCGCTTTGGCGTTATCCGGCGGCGAGCGGCGCCGGGTGGAGATCGCCCGTGCCTTGGCCACTCAACCCGGCTACATCCTGCTCGACGAGCCACTGGCCGGCATCGACCCGATCGCGGTCGGTGAAATTCGTGATCTGGTCGGACATTTAAAAGATCGCGGCATCGGCGTGCTGATCACCGACCACAATGTGCGCGAGACCCTGGAAATCATTGATCGCGCTTACATAATGCATGACGGCCAGTTGCTGATGGAGGGCCGCCCCCAGGAGGTCGTGGCGAACGAAGATGTTCGTCGCGTGTACCTTGGGGAAAGGTTTAGCCTGTAGACTGCGACCCATGGCAATCGGTCCCCGTCTCGAATTCAGGCAATCCCAGTCGCTGGTGATGACGCCGCAATTGCGGCAAGCCATCAAGCTGCTGCAGTTCTCCAACCTCGAAGTGACCGCTTATGTGGAGGAGGAGCTCGAGCGCAATCCTCTGCTCGAGCGGGACGATGCGTCGGAAACACTGCGCGAGCACGTGGCGCCCGACCAACGCAGCGAGGCGCTCGAAGGGCTGGATGCGGCGGACCTGCTGCGGCGTGAGAAGCTGCCGGACATGGTGGAAGCCGATCATGCCAACAGTTTCGATGCCGGCAGCCTTGGAGACGGTGCCCCCGCTTTCAGCCGCGAGCGCGGCAGCGCTAGCGGCTTCGACGGGGAAGACCGCGGCATGGACGACCTTGCCGCGACCCCTCGCTGCCTCCGCGAGCACCTGGCAGAACAGCTTCGGCTCGGCTTCGACGACCCGGTAGACCGCTTGATCGGCGCGCACCTCATCACCCTGCTGGATGCCGCCGGCCGTGTCTCCATCGACAGCGCCAGCCTGGCGGACGCGCTCGGCGCCGAGCCGGCCCAAGTGGAGCGGGTGCGCACCGAAATGCAGCGCTTCGACCCCACAGGCCTGTTCGCGCGGGACTTGCGGGAATGCCTGGCCGCCCAGTTGGCCGACCGCAACCGGCTCGACCCAGCGATGCAGGCCCTGCTGGACAATCTCGACCTATTGGCTCGGCGGGATCTCAAGCGGCTGCAGGAACTCTGCGACGTCGACGCCGAGGACTTGGCCGATATGATCGCCGAAATCCGCGCGTTGGATCCGAAACCCGGGGCTGCGTTCGATATCGCCCCCGCCGCCGCTATCCTGCCGGACGTGCTGATGCGATCCGCCCCGATCCGTTCCCAAGATGGAGCTGACTGGATTCTGGAGCTGAACCCAGAAACGATGCCCCGGGTTCTGGTCAATCAAGGCTTTCACGCCCGCGTGATCACGTCCATAAAGCGGGAGGATCGGGCCTTCCTGGGCGAGCAGCTTTCCTCGGCCAACTGGCTGGTGAAGTCGCTCCAGCAGCGGGCACAGACCATTCTAAAGGTCGCCGCAGAGATCGTGCGGCGGCAGGACGGCTTCTTTCGACATGGCGTTGCCCATCTACGCCCGCTGATCCTGCGCGATATCGCCGATGCGGTGGAAATGCATGAGAGCACCGTCAGCCGGGTAACTGCCAACAAATACATCGCCACCCCGCGCGGCACGTTCGAGCTTAAGTACTTCTTCACCACCGCCATCGCCGGTTTAGACGGCGCCAACCACAGCGCCGAAGCCGTGCGTCAGCGCATCCGTGCCATGGTCGGCGCAGAAACCTGCGATGGTATTCTGTCGGACGACGCGATCGTGGCAGCTTTGCGACGGGAAGGCGTGGACATTGCGCGCCGAACGGTGGCCAAATACCGGGATGCGCTGCGGATCCCCAGTTCGGTCCAGCGCAAACGGGAGAAGGCGTTGCCGGCCTAGAACGGAGCGGCGCCACCACAACCGTAACCATGGAGCGCCGCCCATGCAGATCACCGTTTCCGGCAAGCAGGTGGACCTTTCGGACGCTTTGCGCACGCGCGTCTCCGAGGGCCTGGACACAATCGCCGGCAAATATTTTGACGGTGCGCTGGAAGCGAACGTCACTTTCAGCCGTGCTCGCTCTTTCTTTACCTGTGACATTAACGTCCATGCCGGACGAGGACTGACGTTGCGCGGTGAGGGCGAAGCCGCAGACGCCAACAGTGCCTTCGATGACGCTGCCGAGCACATCGCCAAGCGGCTTCGACGCTATCGCCGCCGGGTTAACGAGCATGCACGAGATTTGGCTCATCGCGAACGGCCCCAGGCAGCGGCCCGCCAATATATCTTGCGACAGGAGGACGAATCACAGGACCTAAATGCCCAAGGAGGGGCGCAGACCTTTGCGACAGTCATCGCCGAGACCGCCACGGTCATTGACCATCTCACGGTGAGCGAAGCCGTGATGCGGCTGGACCTAGCCCATCAGGAGGTCATGATGTTCCGCAACAGCACGACGGGCGAACTCAATGTCGTCTATCGCCGCACCGACGGGCATATTGGCTGGATCGACCCGGCGGGAAAAGCATGACGCATTATACGGGCAAGACTGAAAAGCGCTGCGGATCGATTGTCAGGCAGCCACGGCCTCCCTGCCGCCGAGGGCAGGAACCAAGGTGATGAATAGATCGCGGAATGCATCCCAGAGCGGCTTGATGCGGTCGTCTGGGGCGAGATGACGGGCGAGGGCGCCATGACCTTCATCCGGGTCGGTATCGAAGCGGATGTGCTCGGAGAGAAAGTGGCGGAAGGCGCCAAGCACCGGGTTCGGGGTTTCCGGCATGGTCAGCATGGCGGTAAAGACGTTTTCCAAGCCGCCGTCTTCATAACTGGCGATGCTCATGGCGCGGGTGACGTCATCAGTAGCGCGGGTCAGCGCGAGGTAACGCTCTCCAATTTCGGCAAAGCGCTGCCTCTTCGGATTTGGAAGCGAACCGAGCGCTAACGTGCGCCGCATGAATTCATCGTGATCCATCCGTTCACCGGCAAGCGCGACCCCGGGCCAAGGAGACAGATTATCTGTGTTGCACTCGCCACGGTCGAGATCGAGCAGCTTCTCGTCGCTGGGGTGCAACTTACGGGCTATTCCCAGGTTCTCGCGGAATTGCACCGAGAAGAAGTAGTAGGCCCATGCGACATCGATGCAATCCTGCTCCGAAAGCTGGAACCATGGCAGTTGGCAGATGCCCGCAATGGTATGGACGAAGGCGTGTTGTGCTGCGTTCGGTGTTGTCATGGTCTCACCTTACAGGACGCGCTATTATCGTTTTGATACCAGTTTGATATCGCGTAATTCCGGCTGTTGCAATCTTATTCCGCAGCGCAGCGCCGGATGGCGCTCGTTACAGCCAGCGTAGCGTGTCAAGCTTCGAGTGTCACGGCTAACCTCTTAATACTAGTGTATGAAGGCACTGGATGCAGCACGCCGCGTGGTATGTTGCGCTGCAAAAAATCAATTTCATGTCGAATCAATCAAAGTTGTAGCAGCCCGGGAGAGCGGCCGGTATAGGGTATCGATTGAGCGCGCATTGCCGCCTAGCAAACGGCAGTGTCACGGTGAACAGCTCGATCTTTTTGCACGGAGATCGTGTGTGCGTACAGAGACGATCGCGCTACATGCCGGCTATCCTGGCGACCCGACGACCAAGGCGGTCGCGGTGCCGGTATATCAGACTGTGGCCTACGAGTTTGACAGCGCGGAGCAAGCCGCGGCGCTGTTTAACCTTGAAGCTGAAGGATTTCGCTACAGCAGGATCAGCAATCCCACGGTTGCCGTGCTTGAACGGCGACTCGCAGCCCTGGAAGGCGGAGTGGGGGCGCTTTGCCTCGGCTCCGGCCAAGCAGCGCTGCATAGTGCGGTGCTGGCTCTGGCCAACGTTGGGCGGAACATCGTCTCTGTGCCGCAGCTTTACGGCACCACCCATACCCTATTCACATACGTGCTGCCGCGAATGGGCATAACGGTCCGAATGGCGGCCAGTGACAACGCGCAAGACATCGAACGCTTGATCGATGGCGGCACTGTCGCTGTGTACTGCGAAAGCGTCGGCAACCCGGCGGGCAATGTTTGCGACATCGGCGCATTGGCACAGGCCGCTCATAGCCACGGCGTGCCGCTGATGGTGGATAACACGGTAGCCTCCCCGGTGTTGCTGCGACCGATCGAGCACGGGGCGGATATTGTAATCCACTCCGTGACCAAGTTTTTGGGGGGACACGGCACCACGCTAGGCGGCGCGATTATCGACGGCGGACGGTTTGACTGGAGCGCGCAGGCCGATCGGTTTGCCGTGTTGAACGAACCCGATCCCTCTTATCACGGCCTGGTCTATGCCGAGCATTTCGGGCCGACCGCCTACGTCGAACGCTGCCGCAACTATTGCTTGCGGACCACCGGCGCTGCCCTGTCGCCGCTGAGTGCTTTTCTGCTGCTGCAAGGTGTTGAAACGGTGGCCTTGCGCGTCGAGCGTCATGTGCAGAATGCACGCCGGGTCGCAGAAGCGCTGCGGGCGAACCCGCTGGTGACTTGGGTGAACTACGCTGGTTTTCCCGATAGCCCATATCACCCGTTGGTGCAGAAGTATTTCGGCGGGCATGCCTGCTCCTTGCTGACCTTCGGCGTTCGTGGTGGGGAAGCCGGTGGGCGGGCGTTCTACAATGAGCTGCGGATGATCAAGCGATTGGTCAATCTCGGCGATTCCAAATCGTTGGCCTGCCATCCCGCGTCCACAACGCATCGGCAGATGACGCCAGATCAGCAACGCCAAGCGGGGGTCACCCCGGAGATGATCCGGCTGAGCGTCGGCATTGAGCATGTTGACGACATTCTGGCCGACTTGGAAGCGGCGCTCGCTGCGGCGGATCGGGGCAGAGCTTCGATCGGGCAGAGTCCGCTCGCTGCGGCAGCTGTCTGATGCGCCGACTTCATCGGAGGGTGCCACATGCGTCATAGCCGCAAGTTGCTTTGGCCTGCGTTGTTCTGCATGGCCGACTTCGCTGACGAGCGTCTGCGCTCTTCGGCAGCGGCCCGCTAGAAGCCGCACGCGACCATGCTTGTCACCGGACCAGAATTTAGCGACAGCGACCTCGTGATCGGATTGGTGAATAATACCCGGGGTGCCGGGCTGCATTCTACTGAAGCCCAATTCATTCGACTGTTGCAGAATGCATCGGCGGATACGCTGGTGCGTCTGCGACGCTTTTCTCCATACTGTTCGGCGGATTCTCGCTACGAGACGATGGATGCGCTCTGGAGCAGCCAGCTGGACGGCATTATTGTCACCGGTGCGGAGCCGCATACGGCGCAACTAGAGGACGAGCCGCTTTGGCCGGTGTTGTCGAGAATCACAGATTGGGCCGCAGCTCATACAGGCGCGGCGATTTTCTCCTGCCTAGCCGCGCATGCCGCAACCTATCGATTGTCTGGGCTGCAACGACACCGACTCCCGGCAAAGCTGTCTGGCGTGTTCATGTGCGAACGCGCCGCGTCGCACGTATGGACGCTTGGCGCGCCAACGCACTGGCCGGTACCGCACTCGCGCTATAACGATCTCGATGCAGCCGCGCTGGAGCGCGCCGGTTACGAGATTCTCTCGGCAGGGCCTGGCGGCGTCGATAGCTTCGCATACCGGGCGGGGTGCAGCCAGTTCCTCCTCCTGCAGGGACATCCTGAGTACAGCGCCGACAGCTTGCTTCTCGAATATCGCCGAGACATTCGGCGCTGGTTGCAGGGGCGCCGACCAGACTGGCCCCTCATGCCCGTGAATTACTTTGACACCGAGGCGGAGCAAGCTTTGACGAAGCTGCAACGGGAGGCAGCCATGCTATCGCCGGCTGAGGTAATGGACGAGCTTGCGGCGCAGATTACAAGGCTGCCGCCCGCTCGCTGGCACAGGTACGGCTCGGCTCTCTTTGCTGCCTGGCTTGGCTCGTTGGGTGAGCGCTCTTCGGGCTGCGGCCAGGCTCTGGCCCTCGCCGTCTCTTGAGCGACGCGCTGTTTCCGTCGGCGCTCGACCGTCGGGACGTCGAAGAGGCGCTGACAGCCGCTCTGGAGGCGGCGAATGAGCGAGTGGGGCGTGGACCGGTAACACCGGATCTGGAGCCGGAGCGTTTCGCTGCCGAGTTGGCGGAGTTCCGCTTCGATCACCCGATCCCGCTAGCCGAAGCTTGCGGTTGGGCAATTGCGCAACTGGAGCATGGCATAGTGCATGTAACGCATCCACGCTACTTCGGGCTGTTCAATCCGGCGCCGAGCTTTCCCGCACGCTGCGCCGACCGGATCGTAGCGGCCTTCAATCCCCAGCTTGCCACCGCAACCACATCGCCCGCCGCCGTCGCCATTGAGGCTCATGTCATTCGGACCTGGGCAGCGCGAGCCGGCTTGCCGGCGGGTTCAGCGGGACACTTCACCTCCGGCGGCTCTGAGGCAAACGGTGCTGCGCTCGCTTGCGCGTTGACGCAGGCGGAGCCGGGCTTCGCTGCCCGCGGAGCCCGCGCTTTTGCTGGCCAACCTGTGTTCTACATTTCCGCGGACAGCCATTTGGCTTGGATCAAGCTGGCTCATCTTGCTGGCATCGGACGCGACGCTGCTCGCCTGGTCCCAACTGACGCATCGGGACGCATGAACATCGACGCGCTGCAAGCTCGGATTGCTGCAGATCGTGCGGAGGGCTGCATCGCGGTCATGGTGGTCGCGACGGCAGGCACAACAAACGCTGGCGCGATCGACTCGATGCAGGATTGCCACCGCGTGGCACGAACGGCGAAAACCTGGTTTCACGTCGACGCAGCTTGGGGCGGCGCCATGCTGGCGTCGAACCAATTACGGCCTATGCTGACCGGGATTGAGCATGCCGACTCGCTAATTATCGACGCCCACAAGTGGCTTGCAACCACCATGGGGTGCGGCATGTTTATTACTGCTCGACCGGAAGTGCTGCCATCGACATTCGATGTAAAAACCAGCTTTATGCCGTCGCATACGACCCTGCTGGATCCTTATTTAACTTCGGCTCAGTGGTCGCGACGGTTTGGCGGATTACGCCTGTTCTTGTCCATGGCAACAGCGGGATGGGCGGGACACGCTGCGCATGTTGAGAAGAGCGTCGCACTCGGACAATCCTTAGCCCGAGAGATGACCCTCCGCGGTTGGCGGGTCGCAAATGATGTAGCCATGGGGGTGGTTTGTCTCGAGCCGCCACAAGGATCGCCGCCGGTCAAACAGATTATCCAGGCGGTGTTGGCATCTGGCAACGCCTGGGTTTCAGCAGCCTCATTTGCCGGAAGACAGGTAATCCGTGCTTGTCTCACTCACGGTGAGACGACCGAGCAAGATGTAGCAGGGGTGGCCGGGGTCCTCGACCAAGGTCGCGACGCCTTGCCGCAGAATGGCGGCTGAGAGACAGCGTGGTGAGTGGCAGCGAGCTGCCCCGTAGATGCTCAATCAACAGTCTCTTCAAGTCGCCCGCGAGCGGCTCGATTTGAATTAAACTGCGCCGACTCTGCCATGACCACCCGGTTGCGGCGACGCTCCGGAGATCACCGCCTTAACATAGCCGTATGCGTGCAGCATGGTAGATGAAGGCGCATCCCAGTATTCGGCTTGGTCAACACTTACTTTCAGCAGGGCGATCTCAGGATCATCCTTTCCCTTAGGAAACCACACTCGCACTGCTTCAGACCAGTGGTCGGCAACGTCGGATCGATCTGTGACGAGTGTCGCTCGCCCTGACACGGAAACGTAGTTTTGCTTGCTTGGATGGGCAAAGGCAAGATTCACCTGTTGTTCGCCTGCGACCTCCGATACCTTATGGGAGCTTTGGCGGGTAAAGAACCACAATGTCCCGTCGAACTGCCGCTGAGACATCGCCATCGGTCGGCTCCGCATATGCTCACCATCGAGCGTGACGAGCATCGCGACTTCAATCGACTTGATAAGTTCCCACAGCTTCTCAGTGTCGTTCGTCTCGCTCATTGTCCATCCTCCAGTTTCGTTGCATCGAACGGGTTCTGAGAGCGAAGGTTGCGACGGGGCTGGCTTGGAGAGTGGTGCCCGGCGCGGCTGTACCCTATCTCTATCTCATGAACTCGACTCCCGCTTTCCTCGATGCCGGCCGGCCCGACGTGCCTGACCTTGTCGTGCCACGGGGGATTACCCCGTTTCATTTGCCCGGGCGGCCTGTACGGGGCCGTTTGGTGCGGCTCGGCCCCCTGGCCGACGCACTGCTGACCCGGCACGCCAACAATCCTGCAGTCACAAGCCTCGCTGGCCAAGCGTTGGCGCTGACGGCGGCTCTGGCGAGCGCGTTGAAGTTTCAGGGGTCGTTCAGCATCCAAGCAAAGGGAGATGGCGCCGTGCCGATGCTGCTGGCGGACTGCACCGAAGCCGGTGCGCTTCGTGGCTATGCTCGGGCCGACCCGGATCGCCTGGCAAACCTGCTGCCTCGCCAGCCGAATCCGTCTGCTGCCGATATGCTAGGGTCGGGCTATCTCGCTTTCACTGTCGATCAGGGGCCGGATCGAGAGCGCCACCAGGGGATCGTAGCCATCGAAGGCGAGAGTTTGGCCGAGATGGCCATGCACTACTTCCAGACCAGCGAACAATTGCAATGTACGTTGCGGCTTGCCTGCGAGCAAACCGAACTTGGATGGCGGGCCTCAGCGCTCGTTCTTGAACGAGTCGCCAGCGAAGGCGGGACGAACGAGGTATCGTTGAGCGATGTCGAGGACGCCTGGCAGACCGCCACGATGTTGGCGCGGACGGTCACATCCGACGAACTGCTCGACGATAACCTGGCCAGCGATCGCCTTATATGGCGTCTCCTCGGTAGCGAGGAGGTTGCACTTGGTAGGCCAAGAGCCTTGGCCTACGGATGTCGATGCTCCCGGTCTCGGTTGGCTGGTATTCTCGAGGGGTTTGTTCCGGACGATCTGGATCATATGGCGATTGGTGGGACGATCGTCATGACATGCGAGTTTTGCAATTTTGACTTTCAGTTCGACCGGGGTGACGTACGCGGGCGCACGGCAGCCGATTGACGAGCTACCCCCCGGGGGGAGGGAAGTGACAGCCATAACTACAGGAGATTTCATGATTGCCCGACGGCTCGCGCTGTTGTTGCCACTTTGGGCCGCTGCTTGCGGAGCCGAAAATGAGTCGGCTCATTTTGCGCCGTTGAACTCTGGATATCTGACGCCCATACGCCTGAATGTTGCATCAATTGAGATCGATGACCAGTCGCCGCCGCCGACAGCGGGAAGCCTGGAGACGCTGGACCCCGTTCGACCGGCTGATGCGCTGAAACAGATGGCGGCGGATAGATTGAAAGCGGACGGATCGGCAGGACGGGCCATATTTGTCATCGACCAAGCGATGCTGAGTAGGCGGAGTGATGGAATCGATGGAACGATGGCCGTCCACTTGGACGTTTTCGCGGGCTTAGGTGGGCAACGCGTGGGTTACGCCGAGGCTCGGGTTGTCCATCGCCGCACGAGCACGGCTGCCGACGACAGTTCGCGTGCTGTGCTCTATGACTTCACCAAGCAGATGATGAGCGACATGAACGTTGAGTTCGAATATCAGGTTCATCGATCGCTCCGCGATTGGGTGCAGGCAACGAGTGTTACAGCGCCTTTACCCCCACCTGTCGAGGCCCAGCCATTGTCCAGTGGCTTCGGCAACACCCTAGCCCTTCCGAACCCGGCTGCACCAACTGCCCCTCTAGTAGAGCATGGTGCTCCTGTTGGATATTAGGGCCAAACTCTACATCGAGAGCCGTTGCTGGCTATTGGATGAGTTTCAATGCAGGCGCGTGGAGCAGTGGGGGCTGTCTAGACTAAATGTAGGGATTACAACGTCGAAGGGCTCGCCTGTAGCTGTGATTACCATGTGATAGGTCCCGCGCATGAAACCAGTAGCGGTTTCGAGGGGTGTGCCGGATGTGTATTCAAAGCTTTCTCCAGGTTCCAAGAGTGGTTGCTCGCCGACGACGCCGGCTCCTTCGACCTCAATTGTCCGACCCCCACCGTCTGTGATCACCCATGTTCGGCCGACCAGCTGAACGGTTCTCGCCCCTGTATTCGTTATGCAAACGCGATAGGCCCAGACGTATGTGCTATCCTCAGGCTTGGACTCGTCCTCTAAATAGAACGGTTCGACTTTCACTTGCACGTGATTTGTGACCGCGGAATAAGCAAAGTCACTCACTCTGCAGCTCTTTTCACGTCGAGCCCCTGAGCAGCCTCAAGACCGAGAGCCAAATCTTCGCACAAGTCTGCCGTGTCCTCGAGTCCTACAGATAAACGTATCACTCCGTCCGTAATGCCGAGCCGTTGCCGCTCGCGATGGCTGATGCGCTGATGGGTTGTTGTGGCAGGATGAGTCACCAAAGACTTCGTATCTCCCAAATTGTTGCTGATCGCGATAAGTATAAGCGCGTTCATAAACGCGAAGGCGGCTGGCTTGCCGCCGTGCAACTCAAACGTTATCAGGGTTCCGCCGGCTGCCATCTGGCTTTTCGCGAGAGCGTGTTGCGGGTGGTCGGGACGGTCCGGATATAGCACCCGAGCCACAAGGGCCTGGGTCGCTAGGAAATCGGCGACAATACTTGCTCGTGAGCAAGCAGCTTCCACCCGCAATGTAAGCGTTTCGATACCCTTCAACAGCAGCCAAGCATTGAAAGGAGATAAGCTCGGTCCTGTATTACGGATGAACGGTTGGAGCTTCTCTTCCACCCACCGGCTCGTGCCAAGAACAGCGCCGCCGAGAACGCGACCTTGGCCATCAATATGCTTTGTGCACGAATAGACGACGATATCAGCACCAAGCTGCAGGGGCTTCTGCAGGATCGGCGTGGCAAAGACATTATCCAGCACGACAAGGGCACCAGCGGTGTGAGCGAGATCGCAAATAGTGCGAATGTCAAGGATCTCAAGCATGGGGTTAGAAGGGCTCTCAAGCAGCAGCACCGTTGCTGGACGTTCGAGCGCCGCTCGCCAGCCGTCGAGATCCTGTCCATCGACAAACTCTGTCTCAATATCATACCGAGGCAGCAATTCTGATACGATCCACGAGCATGCCCCGAACAGCGCTCTTGAGGCGACGACACGATCTTTCGACTTAAGGTTGCAAAGGAGAGCCGCATGGATCGCCGCCATTCCAGTCGCCATCACTCGGCACGCCTCTGCGCCCTCGATAGCCGCCAATCGCTGCTCCAACATGGCAATGGTTGGATTGCCAAAACGTGAATACTGGTAATGGGCGTTCTCACCGGCAAAGGCCGCCTGGGCCTCCTCCGCGCTTCTATAGGTAAATCCCGACGTCAGAAATAAGGCTTCGGCAGTCTCGCCATAATCGGTTCGCCTCGTGCCGGCATGCACCAGCTCGGTTGCTGCTCGGTAAGAATTTGCCCTCATAAAGTTCCTTTCAGATCACAGCGAAGCCTTTGGGGCTGGATGTTAAAGCTATAACAACAGTCGCGCCTTTGCGGGCCTGAGATCTTTTCATCATGGCCGCTAAGGACTATGCGCAGACGTCTTTGTTCCTGTATCTCACGCTAGGCAACCTTGGTTGCTTCGTCAATTGAGGAGCGATATACACGTTGTGGCGCGGGTGTAGTTCAATGGCAGAACGGCAGCTTCCCAAGCTGCATACGAGGGTTCGATTCCCTTCACCCGCTCCCGCGGGCATTAAAGGCGCTCTCCCATTGAACCGGCGAGATCCGAGGCAGGTTTCACGTGAAACGAGATTGGCCGACTATGTGGCGCTGCTTCAGCATTGGCATAGAACCATAAACCTGACGTCTCGAGCAGATAGCGATGAGAGCCGACTGTTTCAGCACATCGAAAACAGCCTCGCCGTTGTTCCATACCTTCCAGATAAGCTTGATAGGTTAATCGATCTTGGGTCGGGCCAAGGCCTTCCAGCCATCCCAATCGCTATCACAACAGGCATCAGGATCGAGCTCATCGAGGCAAACCGCAGAAAGGCGGCATTTCTCACCACGGCGCTAAGCAAGTTGCAATTGAGCGGTCACGTATGGCCGACACGCATCCAGCTTGCAAAGATTGAACCCGCTCAGTGCGTGACTGCCCGCGCCTTAGCACCATTATCGGTCCTTGTTCGCCTGTCTCGACCCTTTGTACGACCAGACGGCTGCTGCTTATTCCTCAAGGGTCGTTCGGCACTGGTTGAAATCGAGCAACTCGGCGACGCACTTGAAACCGGCATCGAGCTGCTTCCGCTCGAACCACAAGGATCTTGCCTCGTCAAAATCTTTGCCCGTCGCTAAAACCAAGTCGTGGCAGCATCTGGCATTTTCCCGCGCATCGTCGCGGTCGCAAACCAAAAAGGTGGCGTCGGCAAGACGACAACGGTTCTCAATCTTGCTTCGGCGCTATCACTTCAGGGCGCGCGAGTTCTGGTGATTGACCTCGATCCGCAAGCCAATGCCTCCACCGGCATCGACGTGCCTCAAACTGAACGTGACCCTGGCGCCTACGCCATGCTCCTGGACCAACATTCTCTTGACGGCTGCATTCGGGCAAACACACGTGTCGGGTTCGCTATCGTACCTGCAAGCACAGATCTGGTCGGTGCTGAACTCGAATTGGTCAATCAGGCTCGCCGGGAATGCCGCCTGCGGGACGCTATCGAGGGCAATGGCGATTTCGACGCCGTGCTGATCGACTGCCCCCCAAGTCTAGGCCTACTCACCCTTAATGCGCTAACCGCAGCCACCTCCATTCTGGTGCCGCTTCAATGCGAGTTCTTTGCTCTTGAAGGACTCAGTCACCTGGTCCAAACGGTGGAACGCGTGCGAGCGTCATTCAACCGCCACGTCGCCATCGATGGCATTCTACTCACCATGTACGATCGGCGAAACAACCTGTCTGAACTCGTCGCCGCTGACGCGCGCAGCTTTTTCGGAGACCGCGTCTATGACACCGTGATTCCTCGGAACGTCCGCGTGTCCGAAGCTCCAAGCCATGGCAAGCCAGTCGTACTATACGATCCCAAATCGGCTGGGGCCTTGGCCTACAGCCAGCTTGCTGTAGAGTTCTCACGCAGACTGTCCCTGCCACGGCACCCGTCGATACGAAGATGAGATCGCCACCCAGACTTGGTCGCGGGCTAACGTCTTTGTTGCCGCAGACCGATCACGCATCGTTCTCCTCCAGTGAGGTGACCGTCCAGCCACTTCACCTGCTGGAGCCAGGCCCCTTTCAGCCGCGCAGCCCGCTCAAGCCCGAGGACCTGGCCGATCTTGCAAGCTCAATCAAGGCCCAGGGCGTTCTGCAACCGATCCTAGTGCGACCACACCCCTCCCGAACCGGATCCTTCCAGATTGTCGCCGGAGAGCGGAGATGGCGGGCTGCGCAGATCGCGGGACTCGCGACCATACCGTGCTTCGCCCGCGAAATGACCGATCCTGAGGCGGGTGCCGCCGCCCTGATCGAGAACTTGCAGCGACAGGACTTGAACCCGATTGAAGAGGCCGAAGGATTTCAACGGCTAATTCAGAGCTTCGGTCTAACGCAGGAGGCTCTTGGCTCCGCTATCGGTAAATCACGCAGCCATATCGCGAATACACTGCGCCTACTCAGCTTGCCAGACTCGGTTAGGGCGCACGTGCAGAGTGGCACACTCACGGCCGGTCATGCGCGGGCCGCCATGGCTTGTATCGATCCTGCGGCCGCAGCCGAGCTGATGGTGACCAAAGGCCTGACAGTCCGGCAAGCGGAAGCCCTAAGCAGTTCGAAGCAGACGCTCGCGTCAGCCCGCCAAGCCACTCCAGCCACCGAACCAGCCAACGCCGACTTGCGGGCTGTGGAGACAGATCTCTCCGAACAGCTCGGCTTGCAGGTGTCTATTACCTTCAACGGCCGCGGCGGCATGATCAGCTTGCGCTACCAGAACCTTGATCAGCTCGACCACATTGTCGCCCGACTTGGCCGATCTCACACCCCACAAACCGATCCAGAGCAAAACAAGCGATAATGACCCCAACGGGTCCAATCGCCATTGTCTAACATGACTGACTTATACTGAGACATCGCAGCAGTTGGGCCGCAATGACGAAATCTCTAGATCCCGCCCGCTTGCAGGCAAGATCTGCCAGCCGAATGGCCCGGCGTAGTTGCTGCAATCGTCCGATAGGCCACCGGCGCACCTCCACTAAGAAATTATCGGCCTGCCTTGCATACACGGGTGGCATTAGGCTCAAGCAGGCATTCTCGACTGTTGCTCCTTGCTCCACGAGCGCCTGAACTTTCAAGACCCGGTGAACCTCCATCGATAAAACTGCCAGCAAACCGGGCCCAGTTGCTCCCTCTCGCTCCAATTCACCCAGCAACCGGTCGGCCAGCTCCGCCACGCCCATCATCGCCGCACTCACGGCCGCACCGAGGGACGCCTCAAGCTGACCGGCACAGCACGCCTGGGAGCGCTCAAAATCTACCACGCCGTCATCCGCGGCAAAGACAATAAGCTTCTCGATCTCGGACTGCCGCCGAGCAAAGTCATCGCTTAGCTCCTCCGCCAGGAATGCGACAGCGTCGGCGGCAACGGTCAGTCCCGCCCGGCTCAGCGTCTGCTTAATCTCGCCAGCCACGATCGCCTTCGACATAGGAGAACAGGCGATAGCCGCCCATTGCGGAAGACGCTCTGCCATCGAACGGAGCTTCGAGCGAGCAGTCAAAGAAAACGCTTCGACCAGGATCAGGAGATCCGCGGTTCGCTCCGTAACTGCTTCAAGCACTACAGCCAACCCATCCGTCCCGTCCTGTATCCGGATTATCCGGCGGCCACCGCCCAGTGGCGGGCTCAGCGCCTCATCCCGCAACCGTCGGTGCTCTTCGCGTGGAAGCACGACGAAGCGGAACGAGTCCGTGGCATCGCCCAAGACGGCGCGAACAGCACGGCTGGACCTGTCGCGAACAAGGCCCTGGTCAACCCCGTATAGGAGGATCCCGCCAACATGCGATGGATCTTGAAGCAAGCTCTCGGCTGGCTTGCCGGTGAGCTTCACCTCCGGGCCAACACCGCACGATGGTTAAAGTAAGCTGCAAGCTGCAGAGTGATTTCGCTGGCGAGCGTATCGGCCATTCGTGCCGCCACAGCTTCGCCCTCGACATCGGCCGCGAAATACTGCTCATCGATAATGTTAACGCCGTCTAGGCTCCGCGCCAGCCCGGACGTCACAATGGTCTGCGTCGGATCAAGCATTTTTAACGTCCAACTCGCCGACCCAAATTGGCGCAGCCGCGTCACGCTCGAATCAGCCTGCTCGCCGATTGCCTCTCCCGTCACACCAAAGCTTACGGCGAGCTGATACTGCTTGGCCGGCGCAGCGTCATCCGCCCCATAAAGCTGTTGTTGCAACGCCTGGCGCAGCAACTGCCCCGACCGGTTAGGTATCAACCCGACGTCTACGCTCGCAAGATCTCGTTTAACCGAACCTCCCACTCTGCCACCACTGCCATAAACCGGACGAAAACCGCATCCCGGCAACCAAAGCGCCAGCGCCACTGCCAGGCGGCGACTCATCACTCTCTCGCAAGCCGTCATTCGCCGGCCGCCACAACGAAGTTTACAATCCGCCCAGGCACGTAAACTTTTCGGATCAGCCTTTGTCCAGCCAGCAGCTTCGCTACGTGTGGTTCGCTTGCTGCGGCGATCAATACAGCGTCCTCGCTCGCATCGACCGGTATCTGAATCGTGCCGCGCAGCTTCCCACCGATTTGCACCGCAATCGTTGCCGTCGGGCTTGTCAACAGTTTCGGGTCAGCAATCGGCCAAGTAAGCTCCGGTACGGGACCGCCCACGAGATAGGCCGATAGCTCACTGGCGAGATGAGGAATCATCGGCGCCAACAGTCTTATCAGGATGGCGAACGCCTCGCGCACAGAAGCAGCGCTCTCCCGCTCACTGGAATGTATCGTCGCCGATGCTCCGGCGCGATGCACGTCCGCGATGGCATTGAACAGCTCATAACATCGCGCAACCGCAACATTAAAGGCGAACTGCTCCATCGCTGTCGTCACACCCGCAATCGCGTGGTGAGCCACGCGAAGCAGTGGCGTCGCCGATGTGCCAACCTGCATCCCGTCATCAGGTCGCTCGGCGATGGCCAGCCCTAAACGGTGCAGCCGCTGCACAAAGCGATGCGCCCCGGCAATCCCACCCTCGGTCCACTCCATATCTCGCTCAGGCGGATTGTCCGACAACACAAACCAGCGCGCGGTATCAGCGCCATACCGACCAATAATGTCGCTTGGATCGACCGTATTGCGTTTCGACTTGGACATCTTGTCGACCGGCCCAACCATGACGGGTGCGCCCGTCGCACGCTCAACGACCTGGCCATCGGCCATTTCGGCAATCTCGCCTGGATATAGCCATCGCCCATCCAAAGCGCGATAGCTGGCATGGGTCACCATCCCCTGCGTGAACAGCCCGGCGAACGGCTCATCCACTCCGACCAGACCGGCGTCGTGCATCACCCGGGTAAAAAACCGCGCGTACAACAGGTGCAGGATCGCATGGTCGATGCCGCCGACATACTGGTCCACTGGCAGCCAATGCGCCGCTGCCGCCGGCGTGACCGGCACAGCCGAGCCAGGGCTGCAGAAGCGCGCAAAATACCAGCCGCTATCGACGAACGTGTCGAGCGTATCCGTCTCTCGCGCCGCCTCACCGCCGCATTGCGGGCAGGGCACCAACCGCCAAGCATCATGCCGGTCGAGCGGATTGCCCGGCAAGTCGAACCGGACATCGTCCGGCAGCACTACCGGAAGTTGATCTTCCGGCACCGGTACAATGCCGCACTGCTCGCAATGCAACACCGGGATCGGGCAACCCCAGTAACGTTGTCGGCTGACACCCCAGTCGCGCAGCCGCCAGTTCACCACCCGCTCACCTTGTCCCGCCTCGGACAAGCGGTGGACCACCTCGATTGCTGCAGCATCTGTGCTCAAGCCGTTTAGAAAGCCCGAGTTAATCATCGTGCCCGGCCCCTCATAAGCCTTGGCCGCAACCTCGAAACCCTCCGCTGCGCCCGGCGGTAGCACCACCGGCACCACTGGAATGCCAAATTTGCGAGCAAAATCCAGATCGCGCTGGTCGCCGCTCGGGCAGCCAAAGATTGCGCCCGCGCCGTATTCCATCAGCACGAAACTCGCGATCCAAACCGGGATGTCCTGCCCGGTGAACGGATGCTTGACCCGCAGCCCAGTGTCGAAGCCGCGTTTTTCGGCCGTCTCGATGGCCGCTTCGCTCGTCCCAAGCGAACGGCATTCTGCGACGAACCGCGCTGCCGCCTCGCTCCGGCTCGCTGTGATCGCAGCAACCGGGTGTTCAGGCGCCACCGCCAGGAATGACATGCCGAACAGCGTGTCCGGACGGGTGGTATAAACCTCGATGCTGTCGATCCCCCCAACCGGGTTCGACACCACAAACCGGATGCGCGCCCCCTCGCTGCGGCCCATCCAGCGCGTTTGCATTGTCCGCACCCGCTCCGGCCATCGGTCCAAGGTGGCGAGGGCCTCCAGCAGGGCTGGCGCGTATTGCGTGATGCGGAAAAACCATTGCGCCAGTTGCCGCTTTTCCACCGGCGCGCCAGACCGCCAGCCGCGGCCGTCCACCACCTGCTCGTTGGCCAGCACGGTCTGGTCCACCGGGTCCCAGTTCACCCAACTCAGCCGCCGGTCCACCAGCCCCAGGCGCATGAACTCGAGAAACAGCTTCTGCTGCTGACCATAATACGCCGGGTCGCACGTCGCGAACTCGCGAGACCAATCAATCGACAGCCCCATGCTCTGCAGCACAGCCCGCATCGCGGCGATATTGCTCCAGGTCCACTCGGCCGGATGCACGCCACGCTCGCGGGCCGCGTTCTCCGCCGGCAGACCGAACGCATCCCATCCCATCGGATGCAGCACTTCGTAGCCGCACGCCCGCTTATAACGCGCTACTACGTCACCCAGAAGGTAGTTACGGACATGGCCCACATGGATGTTGCCGCTCGGATAGGGGAACATTTCAAGAACATAATATTTCGGCTTACCCTGAAGCGGAACGTCCTCCACCCGGAAGGCGTGCGTCCGATCCCAATTCTGCTGCCACTTCGCCTCAACTGTAGCAAAGTCGTAGCCGGCAGCGGCCTCGGCCGATCCGGGCTGAAGCTGATCTTGCATTGTCACTCACCAACCATGGTGTTCAGGCCGCTACTGGCTTGCGGTCTGCGCCCGCAGCTCGCGCGCCCGTGCCAGTACCTTGTTCTCGATCTCACCAGTGGTCGCCTGGCTCACCGGCGCATCCACCCACTGGCCCCCGTCTTGCACCTGGCGGAAAATCGAAATCCGCACTCCATCCGCCCGCAACTGGCGACCCAGGATGTAGGCCGTCGCCTTGAACCGCTCGCCGCCGGCACTCGGAGGTTGATACCAGTCAGTGATTATCACCCCACCGAACGGGTCTGCTGAGGCAAGCGGCATGAATGCGAGCGTGTCCAGCGCGCCGCGCCAAAGATAGGCGTTCACCCCCAGCGCACCGCCATCGTTCTGTGCCCCGCCCGCACCTTTGCCGACACCGAATACCAGGCCCTGGCTGCCGCCGAGCTTCCCGCGTTCGGTGGGATTATTTCGGTAATCGTTATACTCGCTTTGCTGCACCGGGCGAATGTTCGGGTTGTCGTTGCTGCAACCGGCCAAGCCCGACGAAGCCAGGATCACCAGGACAGGGATAAGGGTGCGCAAGGACATTAGACTCGCTCGCAAACAGGGTGCCGCCGCCGCAAGCGCCTTCTCTACAGCGCGCTATCAGCCGCGCCAAGAGTTTGCGCTGGTCGCGGCTTAGCGCGCTCGCCGCACCGATCAAAAGCGCCTTGTCGCTAAGCACCCACTGCCGCATTGGCGATGGCCGCGGCCGTGGGACCTTGGGCGGCCTCGCCAGTGTTGAGAGAGGGCAGCCCTGACGAAGAGGCGATCGATCACGTGCACCTCGACCAGATCGGGGACCGTCCGCTTGCCTATTTCGTGAGGCAATCTTACCAGGAGTATCGATCCGAGCTCGCTGCCGCCGCCTCGATGGCTTCGATCGGTCCTGGGAGACAACAATGCCAATAAACCTCGAGTTGCAAGGAACGCCGGCCGCTGCGGCCAGTGCGGCTCCAGACGTGACCTTTTGGCCGAGTCGCGCCATCCAGGACCTGCTCGGCGGAAGCCGTGCCGCCAGCGCGGCCCATCCGTGATCCGCGTGCCGTCTACCACCCACTCTCGATGGACCGCGAGTCAGCTCCGCTTTGTCGGTTCGTTACTCCATGACTCAGTGATGTGATCGCGTCAGCCGCCAATGACATCGGTTACGTTGGGGCGGCCATTATCGGGCTCGCCTACTTCTTCAATCAGCGCGGCGCTCTGGCATCCAACGACTGGCGCTTCCCGGCGATCAATCTCACCGGGTCGCTGCTGATCGTAACGTCCTTGTGGTTCCATCCCAACATCCCATCCGTGTTGATCGAGGTATTCTGGTCCTGCATCAGCGTGTATGGCGTGCAGCGCAACTTGCGTCTGCGTAAAGCCGTGCCGGGTAAGGTTTAAGCGGTGCTGAGGCTGCTGCACTCCCGCCGCCTGTTGCCGTTGCTCGCCACGCAGGCGCTTGGCGCCGTCAACGACAACATGGTCAAGACGGCGCTGTCAGTGCTGGTGCTGTTCAAGGCCGGAGGGTCCGGCGGCGCGGAACTGGTTGCGTTGGCCAACGGCGTGTTCATCCTGCCCTACCTGCTGTTCTCCGCCACCGCAGGCCAGCTCGCCGATCGTTATGAAAAATCCCGCGCCATCATGGCGGTCAAGCTGTTCGAAGCCGGGCTGATGGGGCTGGCTGCGCTGGGCTTGCTGCTGGGCAGCACGCCAGTGCTGTTCGCCGTGCTGTTCGGCTTGGGGGTGCAGGCGACATTCTTCGGGCCGCTGAAATACGCCATTCTCCCCAGTCACCTACGCCCAACCGAACTGGTCGCCGGCAATGGCCTGGTCGAGGCGGGCACCTTCCTCGGCATCCTCCTGGGCACCATCGCCGGCAGCGCGCTCGTCGGGCTCGAACGCGGCGCTCTCATTGTGTCAGCGCTGGGCCTGGCCATCGCGGTCGCGGGGCTGGCCAGCGCTGCCGCCGTGCCCCGCGCGCCCGCCGCGGCGCGGGACTTGCGTGTCGGCTGGAACCCACTGCGTGAAACCGACGCCTTGCTGCGTCTGGCCAAAGCCAATCGCCCGGTTTGGCTCAGCCTGCTCGGCCTGTCCTGGTTCTGGTTGCTCGGGGCCACGATGGTGGCGGAGCTGCCCTCGGTGGTGCGCGACCAACTGGGGGCCGGGCCGCCAGTGTTCACTCTGCTGCTGGTGTTCTTCTCGGTCGGGGTCGCGGCTGGTTCGATCGGCTGTTCACGGCTGCTCCGGGGCAAGATCACGGCGCGGCTGGTGCCGTTTGCCGCCCTCGGCCTGTCGCTGTTCATGGCGGATTTCGCCCGCGCCGCCGCCGGGTCGGGCACGCTGGCGACAGTAAGCGCCGTGCTGGGGAGTGCCACCGGCTGGCGGCTGCTGGCAGATCTGGTGTTGCTCGCGGCCTCGGGCGGCCTGTTCTCGGTGCCACTCTATGCTATCTTACAGGAACGATCGGTGCCCTCGCAGCGGGCGCGGATGGTGGCCGCCAACAACGTCGTCAATGCCTTGGCAATCGTATTTGGCGCCTTGGCGATCGCAGCGCTGGCCGCCGCGGGCTGGCGAGCGCCCGCAATCTTGCTGCTCACCGCCGCCTTGAACCTGTTGGCCGCCGCGGCTCCGGTGCTGCACCGGCGCTGGCGCCGCCCAAGTGAGCGGGCCGACTTAACAGGGAAACGAACTTCCCGCCCCGCCTCGTAGCGTCATCCGCCCTGCAACATAGGGTGGCCGAGCGGGCCGTGGCCTTTGCCAATGCCGGGCGCGACCGCAATCGCCGCCTGCACGTAGCCAATCGCCCGCTCCACCGCCGCCGGCAGCGCAAGCCCCGCCGCCAGTCCGCAGGCCACCGCGCTGGCGAGGGTGCAGCCGGTGCCGTGAGTATGGCGAGTGTGCTGCCGCGGCCGGCGGAACTCCACCAGGCCCGACCCGGTGGCGAGCAGGTCGAGCACGATGTCGCCCTCGCCATGGCCGCCCTTCAGCAGCACCGCTTCGGCGCCGAGCGTCAGCAGCATCGGTGCGGCCCGGCGCATGGCGTCCTCGTCGGGGATCGTCATGCCGGTCAGCACCTCCGCCTCGGGCAGGTTTGGCGTCATCAGTGCCGCCATCGGCAGCAACATCGCCTTGAGGGCGGAGACCGCCTCCTGCGCCAGCAAACGTGCGCCGCCCTTGGCCACCATTACCGGGTCGACCACTAGCGGCAGCCCGCACCCGCCCAGAGCCCCCGCCACCGCCTCAATTACCGCCGCGTCGCCGAGCATCCCCGTCTTGACGGCATCGGCGCCGGGATCGGCCAGCGCCACCGCGATCTGCTGCCGGATAAAGCCGGGCGGGATGAGATACACGCCGTGCACCCCCGTCGTGTCCTGCGCCGTGAGCGCGGTGATTGCGGTGCTGGCATAGGCACCCAGCCCCATCGCCGTCTTGAGATCGGCCTGGATGCCCGCGCCGCCCCCCGAATCCGACCCGGCGACGACCAAAACGCGGGGGATCACGAGGCTAAGCCGCCTCGGCGCGAGTGGCGTCTGTAACAGCGATGCACAGCGAGTCCACCACGCGGCCGACCAGCGCCTCGTCCTCTGCCTCCGCCATCACCCGCACCACCGGCTCGGTGCCGCTCTCCCGCAACAGCAGCCGGCCGGTGCTGCCCAGCATGGCCTCAGCCTCGGCAATGGCCGCCTTCACGCGCAGGTCGGCGAGCGGCGAGGCGCCGATGAAGCGGACACTGCGCAGCCGTTGCGGCAAAGGCTGGAACGGGCGGCACACTTCGCTCGCCGGCCGCCCCTGCTCCACCAGCGCGGCCAGCACTTGCAGTGCCGCGATCAGACCGTCCCCCGTGGTGGAGTAGTCCGCCAGGATGAGGTGGCCGGACTGCTCGCCACCTAGGTTCAATCCGTCCGCCCGCATGCGCTCCATCACGTAGCGGTCGCCGACCGCAGTGCGGCGCAGCTCCAAGTCCTTGCCGGCGAGAAAGCGCTCCAGACCCAGATTGGACATCACGGTGGCGGCGACCGCCCCGCCGCGCAGCCGCCCGGCGCGCCGCCAGCTCTGCGCGATCAGGGCCAGGATTTGGTCGCCGTCGATCAGGCGGCCGGTCTCGTCGGACAGCAGCAGGCGGTCGGCATCGCCATCCAGCGCCACACCCAGCGCCGCCCCATGCTCCACCACCGCGCGGCACAGGTGCTCCGGCGTCGTGGAGCCGCAATCCCGATTGATGTTGAACCCGTCCGGCTTCACGCCGAGTTCGATCACCGTTGCGCCCAGCTCAAACAGCACTGTCGGCGCCACTCGGTAGGCGGCGCCGTGAGCGCAATCCACCACGATCTTCCGGCCTTCCAGCGTCTGGCCGCGCGGAAAGGTGGATTTGGCGCTCTCGATGTAGCGGCCGGCGGCATCGGTGAGCCGGGCGGCGCGGCCCAGGGCGGCGGGCCTGGCGAGCCGGGCGGACAGGTCCGACGCCATCAGCGCCTCGATCTCGGCCTCCGTCGCGTCGGACAGCTTGTAGCCATCCGGGCCGAACAGCTTGATGCCGTTGTCCTCGAACGGGTTGTGGCTGGCGGAGATCATCACGCCGAGATCCGCCCGCAACGAGCGGGTGAGCATGGCGATCGCCGGCGTGGGCAGCGGCCCAACCAGGGTCACGTCCATGCCCGCAGCGATGAAGCCGGCCACCAGCGCGGGCTCGATCATGTAGCCGGAAAGCCGCGTGTCTTTGCCGACCACCACTCGGTGGCGATGGCTGCCGCGCACGAACATGATGCCGGTAGCCTGGCCGAGGCGCAGCGCGGTGTCGGCGGTCATCGGCTCGATGTTGGCCCTGCCACGGATGCCGTCAGTGCCGAACAGATGCCTGCCATTTGCCATCGCGGCTGAATCCTGAAGTTGGGCTGCCCTGGTAGCTTAGCCGTTCAGCGCTTGCCAGACCCGGACGGCTTCCACAGTGGCTGCCACGTCATGCACGCGCAGCACGGAGGCGCCGCCCTGCAATGCGAACAAAGCAGCCGCTACCGAGCCGCCGACGCGTTGTTTGGGGCTTGGCTGGCCACTCAGCACGCCAATGAAGCGCTTGCGCGACACGCCCACCACCAAGGGCCGGCCGAGTTGGTGCAGCGGGGCCAGGTCGCGCAGGAGAGTAATGTTCTGCTCAGCGGTCTTGGCGAAGCCGATCCCAGGGTCGAGCGCGACCTGCTCCGAGCGGACCCCAGCAGCGACCGTACGGGCGAGTTGCCGGGAGAGTTCCTCCGCGACGTCGGCGCTCACATGCTGGTACTGGGCATGCCGATGCATGGTATCTGGCATACCACGCATGTGCATCAGGATGACCGGGCAGCCCCACGTCGCGACCAAGCTGAGCGATGCCGGATCGTGCGTGAGGGCGGACACATCGTTGATGATGGCGGCGCCAGCCTCAAGTGCGGCCTGCATGGTCGCAGCATTGCGGGTATCGACACAGAGCGGGATGCCGCAATCTCGAAGCCCCGCGATCACGGGGAGAATGCGGGTTTGTTCCTCGTCTGGGCGGGTAGCACTGCTGCCCGGCCGGGTGGTTTCGCCGCCCACGTCAATGATATCGGCACCGTCTGCAGCCATCTGGCGGCCAGCTTCGATGGCGGCCGCAGGGTCGAGATAGTCACCGCCATCACTAAAACTGTCGGGGGTGACATTCAGGACCGCCATGATCAGCGGCTGTCGCTGCAAGCCCGGCCAGCCCTGAAAGCTCCCTACTCCCCGTCTTGCCCGGACATAGCCCGGGCAACAAGGCGGTTGCGGAGTTCAGGCACGTAAAAACTAACCCGGCTGCGGCGCCGCGCCCAGCCCCGGCGAGGGCGGAGAGATCGGCCGGGTGGTGGGAACCGAGGCCCGACGGGTTTCGGGGGCGGGGTCGTCTACCACCTTCTTAATCACCGGGTCGCCACGCAGCACGGTGCGGATTTCGTCGCCGGACAACGTCTCGTGCTCCAGCAAGCCGCGGGCAAGGCGATGCAGTTGCTCGATGTTTTCAGTTAAGATCATCTTGGACCGGGTGTAGGCGCGGTCGATGATGCCCTTGATCTCGGCGTCGATCTCGCGGGCGGTCACCTCGGAGACGTTCTTATTCTGCGTCACGCTATGGCCGAGGAACACCTCTTGGCTGTTGTCGCCGTAAGCGATCATACCGAGGCTTTCGCTCATGCCCCATTCGGTCACCATGTTGCGGGCGATGTTGGTCGCCTGCTTGATGTCGCCGCCGGCGCCGGTCGAAACCCGGTCCGGGCCGAAGATGATCTCCTCGGCGACCCGGCCGCCCATCGCCATCACTAGGCGCGCCACCAAGCGGGCCTTGTTTTCAGACAGACGATCGCCTTCCGGCAAGCTCATGACCAGCCCGAGCGCGCGGCCGCGAGGGATGATGGTTGCCTTGTGCACCGGGTCGCAATCCGGCTCGTTGATGGCGCAGAGTGCGTGGCCGGCCTCATGGTAGGCGGTCATGCGCTTCTCGGCGTCGCTCATCACCAAGGAGCGCCGCTCGCTGCCCATCATCACCTTGTCCTTGGCGTGCTCGAACTCGAACATCGCCACGGTGCGCTTGCCCATACGCGCCGCCAGCAACGCGGCCTCATTCACCAAGTTCGCCAGATCGGCGCCGGAGAAGCCCGGCGTGCCGCGCGCGATGGTCTTCGGGTCCACGTCGTTGGCCAGCGGCACCTTCCGCATATGCACGCGCAGGATCTTCTCGCGGCCACCCACATCCGGGTTCGGCACCACCACCTGGCGGTCGAACCGGCCAGGACGCAGCAGCGCCGGGTCGAGCACGTCTGGACGGTTGGTTGCGGCAATAAGGATCACGCCCTCATTGCTCTCGAACCCATCCATCTCGACCAGCATCTGGTTGAGCGTCTGCTCGCGCTCGTCATTGCCGCCGCCGAGGCCGGCGCCGCGATGGCGGCCCACCGCGTCAATCTCGTCGATGAAGATGATACAAGGCGCGTTCTTCTTGCCCTGCTCGAACATGTCGCGCACTCGGCTAGCGCCGACGCCCACGAACATCTCGACGAAATCGGAGCCGGAGATGGTAAAGAACGGCACGTTGGCCTCGCCGGCGATGGCGCGCGCCAGTAAGGTCTTGCCGGTGCCGGGGGGGCCGACCAGCAGCACGCCCTTGGGAATCTTGCCGCCAAGGCGCTGGAACTTCTGCGGGTCCTTCAAGAATTCGACAATTTCCTGCAGCTCGCTCTTCGCCTCGTCAATGCCGGCCACGTCCTCAAACGTCACACGGCCCTGCTTCTCGGTCAGCATCCGGGCGCGGGACTTGCCGAAGCCCATGGCTCGGCCGCCGCCAGACTGCATTTGGCGCATAAAGAACACCCAGACGCCGATCAGCAGCAGCATCGGGAACCAGTTAAGCAGGTAGTGGAAGATGCTGTTGCTGCCCTCATCCTCCGGCTTGGCGATCACCCGCACGCCCTTGTCGGTCAGCCGCTGCACCAGAGACGGATCGTCCGGCGTGTAGGTCTGAAAAGTGCGGTTGTCGGTCATCTGGCCGGTAATCACCCGGCCCTGGATGGTCACGTCATGAACGCGGCCAGCCGAGATGTCGTTCAGAAAATCCGAGTAGGCGACCTGAGACGTCGCGCGCTGGGACGTGCCGGGTTGGAAAAGATTGAACAGCACCACCAGCAGCAGGGCTATAATTACCCAAAGCGCGAGGTTGCGGCCAAAATTGCTCATCTATGGTTCCTGGCACATCCATGGTATCGACATTGGTGCCCGATTTCTGGCCACCGCGTCCGTTCCGACAACCCCACCGGCCCAACCGGTGCAGTCCCATCAACATGGGATTGGTCCCGCTCCAGCAAAGCCCCAATCCGGTTAACAAGCCACAAAGGCTGCCGCCGCGGCCGGGGCTGCCGCACTATGGACGACAGCGCAACCGCTTGCACACCCTTCATCGTAAACGGAAGTGTAAACTATGTGAGGCACTTCGGATAGCACGCCGTGACGGCGGAGCGCCGGAAGCACGCGCAGCACCGCGGCCGGCCACGGCGACAGGTGGCGCAACCGCGCCGCGTCGCTGCCCAGGGCGCCTATTGTAGTCTCGGGCGGAGCGCAAACAAGGCGGAAGCGCCCATCCCAGAGCAGGCCGGGCACGGCGGGCGCGGGATCCGCCAGTGCCGCCTCCTCCCGCACCACCAGCCATCCCTCGCCGAGCCGGCCCGCCGGCAGGATGCGGACGCCGGCGATGGTGGCGGAGCGAAGTAAGACACTGCCGGCCGACCTCCCTCTCCCACCTGCGGACGAAGCTGGCCCATTTGCATCGTCATGGCCGGGCTTGATCCGGCCATCCACGGCGTCCGGACACCACCGGCTCTTGGTGTGAAATTCCGGATGAGGCGAAGGCGCGTCCGACGTCATGAGCCGCACCACGTGGATGCCCGGATCAAGTCCGGGCATGACGAGGGCGGCGACGCTCTTGGCCGACACCGGGTAGTGCCGCCCTGAAACGGTGCGCAACACCGCCGCCAGGGCATCCGGAGCCATCGGCCCCGGCGACACCAACGCGAACCCGGCGGGAGAGAACTGGACCCGCTCGGCCAACTCCCTGGCGAGACCCGCATCACGCTCCGCCCGCGCCGCGCCACGCGCCCTCGCCTCCGCGAGCAGAGGCCCTCGGTCGTCGGCAATCTCGCGGCGCAAGCGAGCTCGGGTGGTGCGCAGATCAGTATTTGTCGGGTCGGTTGCGGCAGTCAGCCCCGCCGCAGCCACCACGGCAGCCAGCCGCCCGGGGGCAAACCGCAGCAACGGCCGCAGCAGCCGGACATCAGTGCGTTCGGTGACCGCGGCCATGCCGGCCAGCCCCCCCGGCCCGCTGCCGGACCGGCGGCGCAGCAGCACGGTCTCCGCCTGGTCGCCCGCATGATGCCCGAGCAGCAGGTCCACCAAACCGGCGGCGCGGCAAGCTGCGGACAGTGCGGCATACCGTGCTGCTCGCGCCCGCTCCGCGATGCTCGGGCCGCTCTGCAATCCCTGCAGCGGCAAGATGCTGGCAGCAATTCCCTGCGCCATAAGGATGGCCTGCGCAGCGGTCGCCTCCGCGGCCGATTCGGCCCGCAGGCCGTGGTCGACCACGAATGCCACCGCGTCCCCCCATTGCCGGGCCAGCAGGGCCAGCGCCAGGCTGTCCGGTCCGCCCGACACCGCCACCGCGACCCGGCGCGCCGGGTCCCACGGGCCCAGACGGTCCATCGCGGCGGCGAACTCCGCCGGCGAGACCGGCACAGCCATCGCTCAGCGGCAGGCCGCCCGGCGCCGGGCTTCGGCGGCGGCGTCACGGACGTCAGGCCGCAGCTGGGGGAACTCGGCGCGCAGCTTGGCCAGCGCCTCGCAAGCGGACGGCTTGTCGTTCAGCGCGATCAGCGAGGTGGCGACGCCCAGCAGCGCGTCCGGCGCGCGGGCGCCGGTGCGGGCCCGATTGTAGGCGTCATAGAAGTCCGGCGCGGCCTGCTGATAGTTGTGCTGGCCTTGCTCGGCTTCGGCCAACACGTATTGCGCGTCCGCAGCACGGGGGCCGCGCTTGGCCAGCACCTCCCGCGCATCCGCGACGGCTGCGGCGTAGTCGCGGCGGCTGAGCGCGGCATTGGCGTCTTGTAGCGCCACTTCCGGCGTACGCGGCGGTGGTGTCGCGGGGCTCAGCGACTGCGGCGGCGCATAGGCGGGCGCACCCGGGGCGCCCAGCGAGGACGGCGGCGGGCTGAGGTAACTCGGCCGCCCCGGCCCGATGGACGCGTTCGACTGGTTCGTCGCAGGATTTTGCAGCGAGAACTGCAGGTCACCCAGTTGCTTGGTGAAATCGGCCGATTGCTGCTGCTGTTGGTTGGCAAGCTCATCGACGCGGCCCCGCAACTGCCGCACCTGGTCCTCCAAGGTCGAAACCCGGTCCAGCAACTGGGACAGCAACTCCGGGTCCGCGCCCTGGCTGCCGGAGGACCGGTCAGAATAGGTGGGAGCCGGCCCACCACGCTGCAGCGACTGCAGTTGATGCCGCAACTCCAAAATCTCGTTCTGCAGCGCGATGGCCTCGCGGCTGTCGAACTGCGCGACTGCAGGCTGCGCGCCGAGAACCAGCAGCCCAGCCATCGCCATGCCAATCAGACCTGTTTTGGCCACGCTCATTCCCGCCTGCTCCGACACCAACACAAGCGGGTTCTAGAGCGGTTCTATGCGGCGCGGAACGGCTCCCAGACTCGGGCCTACTGAACGGAAGTGATCGCGTTGCGGTTCTGCGCGTAGGCCTGTTCGTCCGAGCCAAGCGCGGTCGGCCGGTCCTTGCCGTAGCTGATGGTGGTGATGCGCGAGGAGGCGACGCCATGCGCGACCAGGTAATCCCGCGCGACGTTCGCCCGGCGTTCGCCAAGAGCAATGTTGAATTCCTCGGTGCCGCGCTCGTCACAGTTGCCAGCGACCTGCACCGCATCTTGCGGATAGCGGCCCAGCCACGACGCCTGCTTGTCGAGCGTGGCGCGGCCGTCATCTGTCACGCTGGAGGTGTTGAACGGGAAGAACACGCGGTCGCCGACATTGGCCACCAGGTCCTCCTCGCTGCCAGGCGCCGGGCCGCCGCTGCCATTGGCGACGTTGCCAGTGCCGGTGGACGCGGCCGTGGTGCTCTGGCCAGAGCAGGCCGACAACATCGCCAACAAGACGAGGGCCGGCAGTGTTTTCCTGTGCATCGAAACGTTCCTGGTTCACGGGCCTACGAAGAGCGAACCTCGCCACAACGAATGTTCGTGAGGTTCGTTCCGCATACTTTCGCATAGGAGTCGTTGCACTGTGCGTCAACGGCTGATGCCGCAAATCAGGCCAGCAAGGGAGACCAGGCCGGGTCGGTGGCATCTGTGGCGGTGGTCACCGCCCGCTCGTTGAAGCCGGTGATGTCGATGGAGACCAGCCGGGCCGAGTAGCCAGCGCCGCTGCGGTCGCGCGCCGGGGTTTCGCGGAAGAACATCAGCACGCGGCCGTTGGGGCAGAAAGTCGGCCCCTCCACGTCAAAGCTTTCAGACAGGATGCGCTCGCCCGAACCATCCGGATGCATCACCCCGATGGCGAATTGCTGCCCGCCCAGCCGAGTGTAGGCGATCAGGTCGCCCCGGGGGGACCAGACCGGCGTGGCATAGCGGCCGTTGCCGAACGAGATACGGCGCGCGCCGCCGCCGCCTGCGTCCATCACGTAGAGCTGCTGGTCGCCGCCGCGGTCGGAGTTGAACACGATCTGCGATCCGTCCGGGCTGTAGCAGGGGCTGGTGTCGATGGCGCCGGAATTGGTCAGCCGCTGCCCGCCGCCGCCGCCGAGACCGACCGTCACGATATCCGATCCGCCGCCGCGGGTGACGGACATGATGACGTGGCTGCCATCCGGCGAGAAGCGCGGGGCAAAGGTGATGCCCTCGAAGTCCCCCAGCACGCGTTGCGCGCCGTTGCCCAGATCGAATGCATACACCCGGGGCCGATTATTGGCGTACGACATGAACACGATCTCGTCGCGCGTGGGATGGAAGCGCGGCGTGAGCACCAGCCAGGTGCCGTCGGTGAGAAAGCGGTTGTTCTCGCTGTCCTGGTCCATGATCGCCAGCCGCTTGGTGCGCCGGTCCCGCGGGCCGGTGCCCGCGACGTAGACCACGCGGGTGTCGAAGTAGCCCTTTTCGCCCAGCAGCCGCTCGTAGATCACGTCGCTGACGATATGCGCGACCCGGCGCCAATTGCCCGCCGCTGTGGTGTAGGCGGTGCCCTGGATCTGCTGGCCCTGCGGCACATCCCAGAGGCGGAACTCCACCCGGCCGCTCACCGCGCTGCCGGTCACCAGGGCTTGCGCGCCCATCGCTTTCCAGGCGGGAAAATTGGGGGCATCACCGGTGGCGGGCGGCCCCTGCAGCGGCTTGAACAGGCCGCAGCGCTGCAGGTTGTTGGCAATCACGCCCGTCACCTGATCGCCCAGTTCGCCCGCCATGCCCGGCAGGCCGATCGGGATCGGGTCGGTGCGGGCGCGGTCCACCGTGATGGCGGCGGCCGGCGACGTGGCGGCGGCTTGCGCAAAGGCCGGGGCGGCCAGCAGCGTTGCGGTCCCGGCCAGCGCGCCGCGACGGCCGATGATGGGCGAGGTGACTGTCATGGCGCGGGTTCCGGTTGAGTTGGCATGAGGATTACGCCCGGCATGCCGCACGCGCGGCACGGAGGCAATGATCGAGCTGTCATTCTGCCACCCTCCGACCGTCATGGCCGGACTTGATCCGGCAATCCACGGCGTCCGAAGGCCGCCGGCCCTTCGCACGGAGCTCCGAACGATACGAAAGCGCGTCCCACATCGCCAGCCGGACCGCGTGGTTACCCGTGTCAAGCACGGGCATGACAAGGTTGGTAGGGCTTGGTCCAAATGCGATCGTCCTGCGCCAGCGAGAGGGGAGGTAGCATCGGGCGGTCTGCCAACTCATGGCTTGAAGATGAAGTCGAATTGATGCGTGCGGCCAAGCATCGCGGGCGGCAGCGGCAGCGCCGCGCATTGCGCCGCCATCACAGCTCGCACAGCTCGTTCGGCGAAGGCGTGCAGCGGGTTGCCAAGAGGCGCCGCCGGGTCGCCAGGCGCGATTGCCGCCGCCCGCACCACGCCTTCCGGATCCGTGGTGACGATCAAGTGCACCTGAAACGTTTCGGCATGCAGCGCCCCGGCGTCGCGCGTCCAGCACTCCCGCACCTTGTCGCCGATGGCGCCGCGCTGTTGCGCCGATAACGCGGTGTTGTCGGTGCCATGCACGCTGCCGCCGAGTTGAGGCGCCCCCGATGCGGGCGGGTTGTAGCGAGCGGTCGGCGCCTCGGTCTGCTGGTGGAGGGAGCGCAGCTTTTCCAGCGTGTTAAGCAGGCTGCGGCTGTCCGGCGCGGCCTGCTTCGCCGGGTTGGGCTGGCTGCTTTGGCTGGCCGGCGCCGGCTTCGGCGGCGGCGCGGGAGGCGGCGGTATTGGCGGTGGCGGCAAAGGCGGCACCGGCACCGGCGGCGGAGGCGTCGGCTTGGGCTGCGGCGGCGATGGCGGAGCCGGCTTGGGCGTGGGCTCCGGCTCGGGTGGCGGCGCCGGTGGCGGCGGCACGGGTAGCGGCGGCACCACCACGGGCGGCGCGGGTGGCGGCGGCGGCGGCGGGGGTGGGGGCGGGGGCGGGGGTGGCGGCGGCTGCGACGGGGCCGGCTTGGGCGGCTCGGGAGTGGGCGGCTCGGGCGAGGGGGCAGGGGCCACGGTCTGCGCCGGAACCGGCGCGCTCACAGTGGCCTTGCGCGCTTCCTGCTTGGGGCCTTCGATGTCGACGTCGAACTCAGCCGGCTCTGGCATCGGCTCGACTGGCGGCTTGGTATCCGCCACGAACACGAGCAGCATCACGCCAACCAGGTGGAGAGCGAAGGACAGCGCGGCCCCTCGGCCCAGGCGCGTATTCATCCCGCTGCAGTCCCAGCCATGCCGGAGGGTAACGCCTCAGCGTCGCCGGGGAGACTGTGCCGGCGCGGATGGCACGGCCGTGGTGGGCAAGGGCGCCAAAGAGGGTGCAGCGAGAGCCGGACCGGCGGCAGGGTTGCCGGACCCCGCTGGCGCGCTGGCATCGCCGCTTTGCTCCACCAGCAGCGCCACCTTGTTGAAGCCGCCCTGCTTGATCGTGCTCATGACTTCAATCATGCGCCCGTATGACACGGTCTTGTCGCCGCGAACATAGATCCGCCGCTCGGCGTCCGACTGCGCCGTGGCCTGCAGCTTGGCCACCAGGTCGCTCAGGTCCATACCATCGTTGCCAAGATAGACGCGGCTATCGGCGGCGACGCTGACGGTGATGGGGTCTTTCTCCGGGGCGAGCGGCGTAGCGCTGGCTTTGGGCAGGTCCACGTTCACGCTGGACGTCATCAGCGGCGCCGTGATCATGAAGATCACCAGCAGCACCAGCATCACATCTACCAGCGGCGTGACGTTGATCTCGGCCAGTGGTCGGTAACGGCTGCGGCCCTGCCGCCCGGCGCCAAACTGCACCGCCATGGCCTAGTGCCCGATCGCGCGCAAGCGCGTGAATCGGTCACATAAACGAGCACCGACGTGCCAGCTTTCCTCAAAAGCTGGCACTAGGCGCGCTCCTCGGACTGGCGGGACAGAATGGCGCCGAACTCGGTGCCGAAGCCTTCCAGCCGGGCGGCGAACCGCGACAGGTCGGTGCTCAGCTTGTTGTAGGCCAGCACCGCCGGGATCGCCGCCACCAATCCAACCGCGGTGGCGAACAGCGCCTCCGCGATGCCCGGCGCCACCACCGCAAGGCTGGTGTTCTTGCTGGCGGCGATAGCGGCGAAGGAATGCATGATGCCCCACACCGTCCCGAACAGGCCGACGAACGGCGCGGTTGAGCCCACGGAGGCAAGGAACACCATCCAGCGCTCCATCCGCTCCATCTCGCGCCCGACCGTCACCGTCATGGCCCGGTCCACCCGGTCCCGCACGCCGACGCGGGACATGTCGGCCCCAGCCACCCGGGCGGAGCGGCGCCATTCGCCCATGGCCGCGCCGAATACGGCAGCAACCGGATGGGCGGGCTTGGCGCCCTGGCTGTCAAACAGTTCCTCCAGGCTGCCGCCGGACCAGAACCGGTCCTCGAACGCATCCGCCTGGCGGTTGGCCCGGCGCAACAAGACAACTTTTTCGAAGATAATCGCCCAAACCCAGACGCTGGCCAGCAACAGCAGAAGCATCACGATCTTGACGACGATGTCCGCCTGCAGGAACAGCGACAGAATCGATAGGTCGCTGGTCGCCGCCGTTGCTGCGGCATTGGCCGTCTGATCCACTCCGCCATCCTCCCCTACCCGCGCGCCTGCGCAACCTCGAACGCCACGCGCCAACGCAGCGGAATCCGCGCGGGACGGCCGTCCGCCACGCGCACGCAAGCCAAATGCACCTCCAGCCGCGCCACGTCCGTTTCGTCCATCGCGAAATCCTGCCGCAACGTGGCGGTAGCCGCGCCCATTTGCGTCGCCTCGGTGGCAACGGTGAGCAGATCGTCCAGCCGCGCGGGGCGCAGATAGTCCATTTTGACGCGTCGCACCACGAAGATTAATCCCTCGTCGCGAACAAGGTCGCTATGCGGCACCCCGGCGTCGCGCAGCAACTCGCTGCGGGCTCGCTCGGCGAAGGCGAGATAGCGCGCGTGATACATCATTCCGCCCGCGTCGGTGTCCTCGAAATAGACCCGGATTTGCATGCGATGGGGCGTCATGGCTCCCCTCCACCGCCATTCCCCGAATCGTCGTCCACGGGACCTTCGGCAGTTCCGCCCAGCAAATCGAGCAACGGGGCCGGGCGGGCGGGCGCCGCGAGCCCGAGATGGCGCCAGCCCGGATCGCCGAGCATTCGGCCGCGGCTGGTGCGCAGAACCAGGCCCTCCTGGATCAAGTACGGTTCCACCACGTCCTCCAGCGTATCGCGCGCTTCGTTCAGCGCCGCGGCCAACGTTTCCACCCCCACCGGGCCGCCGCCATGGTGCTCGGCGATGCGGCGCAGATAGCGGCGGTCCATCGCGTCCAGCCCCAACCGGTCCACTTCCAGACGGGTGAGCGCCGCGTCCGCCTCCTTGCGGCCGACCGGGTGCGTGCCGGCAACGGCGGCAAAATCCCGCACCCGGCGCAGCAGGCGGCCGGCGATGCGCGGGGTGCCGCGGGAGCGGCGGGCGATCTCGGCGGCGCCCTCCCGGGTGAGGCTGAACTGCAGCTTCTCCGCCCCGCGCACCACGATCAGTTCCAGTTCAGCCGGGGTGTAGAGCACCAGCCGCAGCGGGATGCCGAAGCGGTCGCGCAGCGGCGTGGTGAGCAGGCCGCTACGGGTGGTGGCGCCCACCAGGGTGAACGGCGACAGATCGATCCGCACCGAGCGGGCCGCCGGGCCTTCACCGATGATAAGGTCGAGTTGGAAGTCCTCCATCGCAGGATACAGCACCTCCTCGATGGCGGGCTGCAGGCGATGGATCTCGTCGATGAACAGCACGTCGCGCGGCTGCAGGTTGGTCAGGATGGCAGCGAGGTCCCCGGCGCGCTGGATGATCGGCCCGGAGGTGGCGCGGAACCCCACGCCCAGTTCGCGGGCGACGATCTGGGCCAGCGTGGTCTTGCCTAGCCCAGGCGGCCCATGCAGCAGCACATGGTCCATGGCTTCGCTGCGGCCGCTTGCCGCGGTGATGAACACGCCCAGGTTCTCGCGGCTGGCCTGCTGGCCGATGAATTCGGCCAAACGCTGCGGCCGCAGCGACGCTTCGGCGGCGTCTTCCGGCACATGCTGGGGCGCGAGCGGGTTCTCGCTCACCGCGCCAACTCCTTCAGGCTGTCCCGGATCACCGCGTCCACGCCCGCGGCCTCCCCCAGCCGCTCGCACACCCGCGCGACCACCGCATACGCCTCGACTCGGCGGTAGCCCAGGTTGCCGAGCGCCGAGAGCGCGTCCGCCTCCACCCCCATCGGCGCCGCCACCGCAATGCCCGGCCCGGTCGGCAGCGCACCGAGCTTGCTGGCGAGTTCCGATACCAGCCGCACCGCCAGCTTCGTCCCCACGCCGGGCGCGCGGGTGAGGCTTGAGCGGTCGCCGGCGGCGATGGCTGCACCCAAGTCGTTGGGCGATAGCGCCGAGAGGATGCCCAGCGCCACCTTCGCCCCCACTCCCTGCACGGCCGTGAGCAAGCGGAACCAGTCACGCTCCCCGCTCTCGGCAAAGCCATAGAGGCTGATGGCGTCCTCGCGCACCTGGGTCTCCACCAGCACGCGGGCGGCCGCCGGCGGGTTGGGCAGCGCGCTCAGGGTGCGGGTGGAGACCTGCACGAGGTAGCCGACTCCGTTCACGTCGATCACCGCCCGCCCCTCCTCCCGCGCCGCGACCAGGCCGGTGAGTGAGGCGATCACGAAGGCATTGTCATGCCAGGGCTCGACCCTGGCATCCACGGGGTATTGCCAGTGACATGATGCCGCGGGTGGCAGCCACCCTTGCGAAATTCGGCGTACGTCAGCCGCGGGTTCGCCGTGGATGCCAAGGTCGAGCCTTGGCATGACGACGAAAAGGTTTTGCCAGGTTCGTTGTCATCGGTTGTCATCACGCCATCGCCATCCCGGTCGCCAGCCGCAGCCCGGTGGCGCGGTGATGGGCGTGGCAGATCGCCACCGCCAGCGCATCGGCGGCGTCGGCGCGGCGCAGCAGGGCGCCGGGCAGCAGCCGCCGCACCATCATCGTCACCTGCTCCTTGCTGGCACTCCCCGTGCCGACGACGGATTTCTTGACCGAAAGCGCGCCATATTCCACCACCGGGATCCCCGCCAAGGCCGGCGCCAGCAATGCCACCCCACGGGCATAGCCAAGCTTGAGCGTCGCGGCGCCGTTGCGGTTGACGTACGTCTCTTCGACCGCTGCCTCCTGCGGGCGATGCGTTGCCAGTAGCGCTATCAGAGCGTTGTAGATCGTGCGCAATCGATCCGGCACCGGCTGCTCGCCGTCGGTCGCGATCACGCCGTCGGCGATGTAGCGTAAGCGGTTGCCGTCCGCCTCGACCATGCCCCAGCCGGTGAAGCGCAAACCCGGGTCGATGCCCATCAGGCACACCATCAGGCCGGAAGTCGGTCCATCACGTCGTCTGGGATGTCGGCATTGGAGTAGACCGCCTGCACGTCGTCATTGGCCTCCAGCGCGTCCAGCAGCTTGAGCAGCGCGGCGGCGCGCTCGGCGTCGTCCACCGGCACCGTGACACTCGGCCGCCAGTCGAGCTTGGCGGAGGCGGGCGGCCCGAACCGCCCTTCCAGCGCATCGCGCACCGCAAACAAGTCCTCGGTGGCGCAGGTGACCTCGTGGCCGTCGTCGTCGCTCGCCACGTCCTCCGCCCCCGCCTCGATGGCGGCCTCCATCATCGCATCCGCGCTGGCCGCCCCCGCGGGATAGGCGACGGCGCCGACCCGGCTGAACTGGAACGCCACCGAATTCGACTCGCCCATCGTGCCGCCATTTTTGTTGAACGCGGAGCGCAGGTCGGACGCGGTGCGGTTGCGATTGTCGGTCAGCGCCTCCACGATCACCGCGATGCCGCCGGGTCCATAGCCTTCGTAGCGGACTTCGGCATAGTCATCGCCACTGCCGGCTTCGCTGGCCTTGCGGATGGCACGCTCGATCGTGTCCTTCGGCATGTTCATCACCCGCGCGGCGGCGGTAGCGGCGCGCAGGCGCGGGTTGAACGCCGGGTCGGGCAGCCCCTGCTTGGCGGAGACGGTGATCTCGCGGATCACCTTGGCAAATTGCTGCGCGCGGCGGGCGTCCTGCGCCCCCTTGCGATGCATGATGTTCTTGGAATGCGAATGGCCGGCCATGGCCTCTGGTGTCTCACGGCTGTTGCAAACAGTCCGTGCTTCTATCAGGCGGCCCGCGCCGCACCAAGCGGCCCAGGGATGCGGCCCAGGGATGCTGCTCAGGGATGCTGCGTGCGGTACGGAAAGTTGCTAACGCCGGGCGGCTGTATACCGAGTTCAGCGTCGGCCCCGCCATTGTCAGACGTGTTGCCTGAGGATGGAATGCGCGCGCGCGGTTGCGGGAAGCTGCAAGCTGCCAGCATGAGCAGCGCAGCAGCGACGAGCCAGCGTGCGGTCAAACCAGTTCGCGGGCACGCGCGGGCGCGCGCCATTGGTCGGTCGGGATAAGGCATACCGGCAGGCTGCGGCTGCCGCCGCCGAGCGGCAAGGGCGGGGGCGTCGGGCTCGGTCCCGGGCCGCCGCCCGAACCACGCGGGCGGCGGCGCAACGCCATGACTTCGCGCACCGCCAGCACCAGAGGAATGCCAAAACTTAGGCCACCAGACAGGGTGACTTGCAGCGCTGGACTCACGACCGACTCCTTCCGGAACCAAGATCTTAGGTTGGCACAATAGCTTGGCACAATCCTAACCGCCTTGTCAGCGCAACGTTGCCTCAAGTCCATGATACAGCCATCAACTCGGTAGTATTTGCGACAGTCTCCCTCCCATACGCACCGGCTCCGCCCGCAGGGCCAGCCCGGTCGCGTCATCGGTCTCGACCAACAGGCCGCATACCGTGGCCACCCCCTCCGCCGGGGCGAGCCGCTCGCCCGGCAACTTGCGGACGAAGCGGGCGGCAGAGCCCTCCTTGGCCATGCCGATCACGCTGTCATAGTCGCCGCACATGCCGGCGTCGGACTGGAACGCGGTGCCGCCGGGCAGCACCTGGTGATCTGCGGTCGGCACATGCGTGTGGGTGCCGACCACCAGCGAAACCTGCCCGTCGAAGCTGTGCGCGTAGGCCAGCTTCTCGCTTGTCGCTTCAGCATGGAAGTCGATCGCGATGGCCTGCACCGTGCTGCCAAGCCGATAACGGGAGAGGATCTCGGCCGTGCCGCGGAACGGGCAGTCCAGCGGATCCATGAACAGCCGCCCCATCGCATTCAGCACCAGCGCCCGCCGTCCACCGCGCACCTCCACCACGGCGGAGCCTGCGCCCGGCGTGCCCGGCGGAAAGTTCAGCGGCCGCAACAGGCGCGGTTGCTGGGCGATGTAGGGGACGATTTCCTTGCGGTCCCAGGCATGGTTGCCCAGGGTGATCACGTCGGCCCCGGCGGCAAACAAGGCGGCGGCCATGTCGGGCGCCAAGCCGAAGCCGTGGCTGGCGTTCTCCGCATTCACGATCGCCAGGTCGATGCCGAGCCGCTCCCGCAACAAAGGCAGCGCGGCGGCCGCGCCCTCCCGCCCGCTGCGTCCCACCGTGTCGCCGAGGAAGAGGATGCGCATGGCTGCCTTTGGTCAGGAAAAAAGCATGAAGCCGGTTTCGGTGGCGACGGCGTGCAGCGGCACATCCGTGGCGTCGGTCGGCACATGGGCAACCTCCTGCGCCGCGAAAGCGCAGCCGATCGCGGGGCAGCCGGGCAGGGCGGCCAAGGTGCGATCGTAGTAGCCGCCGCCATAACCCAGCCGCCGGCCGGTACGGTCAAACGCCAACAGCGGCACCAGCAACAGGTCCGGCACCGCGTCCGCGCCAGTCGGATGCAGGGTGGCGAAGCGGCCCGTCTGCAACGGGGCGCCTGGCGACCAAGTGTGGAAGGTGAGCGTCTGGCCCCGCCCGGGAGTGTGCGGGAGGCAAACCGGGTTGCCCCGGGCATGTAGGGCATGAAGCAGCGGGCGGGTGTCGATCTCGCCGGGCAAGGGCCAAAACCCCGCCACCACCTGGCCAGAGCGCGGCGCCAAGGGACTGGTCAGGACGCAGTTCACCAGGGCGTCGCCGAGCGATGGATCGCAGCCCGCGCGCACCGCGCGGGCCTGCGCCCGCATCGCGCGTTTCTGCTCGCCGAGAGAAGTGTGCGGAGCCGCCATGGCCGTTGGAATATGTCATCCTCCCGAGCCTGCTTGTGCAGGTGGGCACCAGATACCATGACCAGGATCACAGCAGCGCCAGTTCCCGAGGAGAATGCTTATCGGCCCGAGGGATGATCGATCCTGACGAACCGGGCAGCCCCGCACACCCTATCTAAGGCGGCTCCATGCTGGCTGCAATGTCCTCGGCCTTGCGGGCCAGCTTGGCCAGCCGGCGCTCCCGGGCCACGCGGGCAGGTTCGCCATCGTCAGGGCGGGGCGGCGCACTGCCATTGCCTTCCGCCATGTGCGCCTGGCGCAGTGCGTTCACTTCAAGGGCGCTGTCATGCAGCTCGTCGGCCATCAGCAGCGCGGCCAGCACGAGCAGCTTGCCCTCGCCGCTCGGATTACCGCCCAGCGCCTTGATGCTGTCGACGCGCTGCTGGATTTGCGCCGCCATGTCCTGGAGATGCGCCTCCTGCCCGTCCTCGCAGCCGACGGTGTAGGCGTAGCCGTTGATCTTGATGGTGAGTTGCGCCATCGGTTCACTCCTCCAATGCCGCGGGACCGCTTTCGAGCGCGCCGCGGAGCTGCGCAATCAACGCGTCGAGCCGGCCCGCGACGGCGTCTGCCGCAGCATACGGCGTGGCGGACGGCGCGGGCGGGATGCCGATCGGGCCGCGTTGCGAGATGCGATCGAGCGCCGCTTCCAGCCGTGCCAGCACCTCCGCTTCCCGGTCCGACTCCGCCATTCCGCGCCGCTCCCCGCCCCGTATTTGACCATCAAGCGCCGGACCGCTTGAAGGTCAAGCATGAAGCTTCCTCCCGCCGTCGTGGTGCACGGGCTGCCGCACCTGCAGCAGGCGGTGGCACCCGGCCGGCCGGTGACGCTGCTGTCCGGGCCCGGTGCCGCGCTGTATGCCGGCTGCGGCTGGTGGCGGGCGCTGATGGCGCGCGGCGCCGGCGGCAACCCCGACATCCTGGACTGCGCCGACGCCGCCGGGCGCGCGATGGAGGCGCTGCGGGCCGGTTGCCGCCTGCTGGTGCTCGACCCGGCGTTGCCGTCGTGGACGTTGGTCGCCAGCCGTGCGGCGGTCGTGGGCGCCACCCTGCTGGCCGGCCGCCCGGCCGCGCTTGATCTGGCGCAACCCGGCGCGCATCGCCGGCTCAACGACTGGCTCGCGCCGCCTTGTTGAGCACGGGGCGAGTGTGCGATTTATACCTCTGCCGTAGACGCAAACCTGCCACAAGCACCGTCATCGCGAGCCGAAGGCGGGGCGATCCAGGCCCGCGGGGACGGTGTGTGTCGTCTGGATCGCTTCGCTCGCGATAGGAGTCAGGAGTGATCACGGTCCGTAAGAATCAGGCAAATCAGCGGATGGAGCTGCATCAGTGACCGACCAAGCCATGGCCAGCCAGATGGCAAGCAAGAACGGGTTCATCGCCGCGCTCGACCAGAGCGGCGGCTCCACCCCCGGCGCGCTGAAGGACTACGGCATCGCACCCGACTCCTACCAGGGCGACGCCGAGATGTTCGCCCTCATGCACGACATGCGAGTGCGCGTCATCTCGGCCCCCGCTTTCACCGGCGACAAGGTGATCGGCGCCATCCTGTTCGAGCGCACCATGGATGGCGCGGCCGAGGGCAAGCCGGTGCCAGCCTACCTCTGGCACGACCGCGGCGTGGTGCCGTTCCTGAAAGTGGACAAGGGCCTGGAGGAAGCCCGCGACCAGGTGCGGCTGATGAAGCCGATGCCCGGGCTCGACGCCCTGCTCGACCGCGCGCGTGCGCTCGGCGTCTACGGCACCAAGATGCGCTCGGTGATCGACGGCGCCTCCCGCGAGGGCATCGCCGCCATCATCCAGCAGCAGTTCGACATCGGCGACCAGATTACCCGCCACGGCCTGATGCCAATCCTGGAGCCGGAAGTATCGATCAAGGCGCCCGACAAGGCGGCGGCCGAAGCCATCTTGCTCGACGAGACCCTCCGCCACCTCGACACCGGGCCGGCAAGCCGCCGCGTGATGTTGAAGCTGACCATCCCGACCCAGGCCGACCTGTATGCGCCCCTAGTCAAGCACGAGCGGGTGGCGCGAGTCGTGGCGCTCTCCGGCGGCTACTCGCGTGATGAGGCCTGCGAGCGCCTGGCCGCAAATCGTGGCGTGATCGCGAGCTTCTCCCGCGCGCTGCTGTCGGGCCTGACCCGCGACATGACGGACACTGCGTTCAATGCGGCGCTCGCCCATAGCATCGACCAAATCTACGCCGCCTCCACCCAGAAGCATTGATGCCGTCCGATGGCGGTTGCCAGCTCTACCTGGTAACCCCCCCGGCGCTGGTGCCTGCCGCATTCCGTGACACGCTCGCTGCCGCCCTCGACGCCGGCCCAGTGGCGGCCGTCCAGCTCCGGCTGAAGCAATGGCCGGACGACGAACTGTTGCGCGCAGTGGACCTGCTGCGGCCGGTGGCGCAGGACCGTGGCGTCGCCTTCCTGCTCAACGACCGCCCCGACCTGGCGCTGCGCTCCGGCTGCGACGGCGCTCATGTCGGACAGGAGGACATGCCAGTCGCGCAGGCGCGGCGCCTGCTCACCGGCCTCACTTTAGGCGTGACCTGCCACAACAGCCGCGATCTGGCGATGACCGCGGGAGAGCAGGGGGCAGACTACGTGGCGTTTGGCGCGTTCTTCCCCACCACCACCAAGTCGCCGCCGGCGATGGCCGACACCCTCATCATCGAGTGGTGGTCCGAGCTGATGGAGGTGCCTTGCGTCGCCATCGGCGGGATCACCGTGGAGAATTGCGCACCATTGGCCGCAGCCGGGGCAGATTTCGTCGCGGTGTCCGCAGCCGTATGGTCGCACCCCGAAGGACCAGGTGCAGCCGTGCGGGCGTTTGCAACCGCACTGCAGCGGTGATGGGTTCAGGGGCCGCCATGGCTGGTCGAGCCCGTGATGGGGTTCACATCCCCGGCGGTCGGCGGTTCATGGCCGGGCGTTCCGGGGCGCACCTCGTTGCAGGCGGCCAAAGTCAGCAGAAGCAGGGAGGCAAGAATACGAACCATGGCTGCCCAAACGGTTGCCATAATGGTTCGTTCCGCTGCATCTCACCCTAGCGGGAGAGAGGGACAGCAACGACCATGAAACCCGCTATCGTCGGCATCGCCGGGACTGTGCTCGCTGCGGACGAGGCCGCCTTGTTGCGCGCCCACCGCCCCGCTGGCGCTATCCTATTCGCCCGCAACGTCGAGCAGCCCGCGCAACTCGCCGCCCTCACGCTCGAACTCTCCCGACTGCTGCCGCCGCTCGCCGCGGTCATGATCGACCAGGAGGGTGGCCGGGTCGCGCGCCTGCGCCCGCCGCACTGGCTGCCGCACCCGCCCGCCGCCCGATTCGGCGCGCTCTACCAGAACAACCCACCCGCCGCCCTGCGCGCCGCCTGGCTCACCGGCGCGCTAATCGGCCTGGAAGCCGCCGCCGCCGGAATTGACGTCGTCACCGCCCCCGTGCTGGACCGCGCCGTGCCCGGCGCCGACGCCATCGTCGGGGACCGCGCCTTTGCCGCCGACCCGGCGGTTGTGGGCGAACTCGCCGCCGCCTTTGCCGCCGGCCTGCTCGCCGCCGGGGTGCAGCCGGTCGGCAAGCACGCACCGGGCCATGGCCGCGCCACCGTCGACAGCCACGCCGCCCTGCCCCAGGTGGACGCGACGCAACCCGACGACCTGGCGCCGTTCATCCGCTGCGCCCATCTGCCATGGATGATGACCGCCCACATCGTCTATGCCGCCGAGGATCCGGCGCACCCTGCGACGCTCTCCCCCACGATAGTAGGGGAGGTGATCCGCCGCCGCATCGGCTTCGCCGGCGTGCTGGTCAGCGACGACCTCGGCATGGGGGCGCTTTCGGGGCCGCCCGCCGCCCGCGCGCTCGCCGCCCTCGCCGCCGGCTGCGACCTGGCGCTGAACTGCTCCGGCGATCTCGCCGAGACCGCCGCGGTGCTGGAAGCCTGCCCGCAAACGTCCGAGCCCACCCTGATGCGGCTGCGCTCCGCAACCTTCCTGGCCGAACGCTCCCGCCAAGCGCTCGATCCCGCCGTCCTGCTCGCCGAGCGCGACGAGTTGCTCGCATGACGATCAACTGGATCGACATCCTGGTGACCGTGGTCGCGGCCGTCGGCGCCATCACCCTGCACGAGGCGGCGCACGGCTTCGCCGCCTGGGGGCTGGGGGATGACACCGCCCGGCTCGCCGGCCGCCTCTCGCTCAACCCGCTGCGCCACGTGGACCGGTTCGGCACCATCATCCTGCCGGGTGTGTTGCTGATCAGCCAATTGGTGCTGCTCCATCACGTCGCCTTCATGTTCGGCTGGGCCAAGCCGGTGCCGATCAACCCCACCCGCTTCCGCTACCCGCGCCAGGACATGGCGCTGGTCGCCGCCGCCGGCCCGGCGATGAACTTCCTGCTCGCCTGGCTCGCCGCCTTGGCGCTGCACCCCGTCGCCGGCTGGCCCGGCGTCAGCGGCGACGTCGCCGTCCAACTGTTGAGCATGTTCATCCTCACCAACCTGGTGCTCGGTCTGTTCAACCTGCTGCCGATCCCGCCTATGGATGGCGGCCGCATCGTCGTGGGCGTGCTGCCGCTCGGCTTGGCGCGGCGCTGGGCGCGGCTGGAGCGCGCGGGCATCTACCTCGTGCTGCTGGGAGTGTTCCTGCTCCCCGCCGCACTGCGCGAGTTCGGCATCGCGTTCGACCCGGTCGGTTCCGCGCTCGACACCGTCATCCCCCGCGCCTACGACCTCGTGCTGCACCTGGCGGGCCACAGTGCCTGACGATGGCATCGGAGCGCGGCTCGAGCTGCAGCTCGATGGCTTCGAGGGCCCGCTCGACCTGCTGCTCGAACTGGCCCGTGCGCAGAAGGTCGATTTGGCGCGCATCTCGATCCTCCGCCTGGTCGAGCAGTTCCTCGCCGCCGTCGAAGGCGCCCGCCGCGTCCGGCTGGAGTTGGCGGCCGATTGGCTGGTGATGGCGGCCTGGCTCACCTGGCTGAAGTCCCGCCTGCTGCTCCCCGACGACGCGCCGGAAGCCGAGGAGGGCCTTGAAGCCGCCGACGTGCTGGCCACCCGGCTGCTGGCGCTGCAAGCCATCCGCGCCGCCGCCGCCTGGCTGGCCGACCGCCCCACCCTGGGCCACGACGTCTGGCCCCGCGGCGCGCCGGAAGACCTGACCGAAATCGACCGCTCCGGCCTCGCCGCCGACACGGCCAGCCTCTTGCGTGCCTACCTCGCTGCGCTGCGCCGGGGCGGCGGCAAGCGGTTGTATCGCCCGGCCGCCCGGCCGCTCTGGAGCGTGGCCGACGCGCTGGCCCGCTTGTCCGCCATGCTGGGCCACGTGCCCGACTGGTCCGTTCTGGAGCGCTTTCTCCCCGAACCGACGCCCGACCCGCTGGCCCGCCGCGTCGCCCTGGCCAGCACCCTGCTCGCAGGATTGGAGCTGGCCCGGGACGGCCGGCTGCGCGTGCGCCAGGACCAGCCGTTCGGCCCCATCCTCCTGGCCGGTGCGGCCGATGGATGAGGCCCACCTGCGCCTGGCCGAAGCCCTGGTCTTCGCCAGCCCCGACCCGGTGCTTGCCCGCGCGCTACAGCCGCTCCTGCCGGAGGGCGTGGACGCGGCGGCGGTGATGACCGCCCTCCGCGAACGCTGCGCCGGCCGTGGCGCGGTGTTGGTGGAAGTCGCTGGCGGCTGGCAGTTCCGCACCGCGCCCGACCTCGCCCCCGTGCTGCGCCGGGTGGTGGCCCAGCCCCGCCGGCTGCCCCGCGCCGCCATGGAGACGCTGGCCATCATCGCCTACCACCAGCCCGTCACCCGCCCCGAGATCGAGGAACTGCGCGGCGCCACCCTCTCGCAACCGACCATGGAAGCCTTGTTGGAACACGGCCTCATCGCGTCGGCCGGCCAACGCGAGGTGCCGGGCCGCCCGACGCTATGGCGCACCACCGTGGCCTTCCTGGCCCAGTTCGGCCTGCGCGACCTGCGCGACCTGCCGAAGCGGGAGGATTTGCTGGTGGAGCCGGCGCCCATCGTCCCCATCTCACCCAACGAGACCGCCGGCGCTGATTTCCCAGCCCGGGAGTGACATGCTAGAGCGGGCGGAGGAGTGCGGCTGACATGTTTGACTTTGCTTGGTCCGAATTCGCGCTGATCGGCGTCGTCGCGCTGGTTTTGATCGGGCCGAAAGACCTGCCCATCGCCATCAAGGCGGTCAGCGGCATGATCAAGAAGGCCCGCCGCATGGCCGCCGAGTTCCAGACCCATGTGGACGACATGGTGAAGGAGGCCGACCTGCACGAGGTGCGCGACGGCATCCGCCAGATCCGCGGCTTGGACATCCGCGGCACCATCGCGCGCGCGGTCGACAATGACGGCTCCATCCGCCAGGCCTTTGCCGATTCGTCGCGTCCGCCGCCGCCGGTGGTGACCACGCCTGCGGAGTCGGTTCCGGTCGAGACCCGCGCCGAGCACGGCATCGCCGCTCCCGCGGCGTCTCCCAATATCGCCAGCCCCGAGGCGCCTGCCTTCATCCCGCCCGAGGAGGCGGCACACGCCGCGCGCCCGCCCGCCTTCATCCCCCCGGCGGCGGCCCAGCCGCACAGCACCGCCGGCGTCTGACCCGGTTTGTCAGGAACCGCTGCGGTGGCCGACGAGACGGAAGACCCGATCCACGACAAGCCAATGCCGTTGCTCGCTCATTTGGTGGAGCTGCGGCGCCGCTTGATGTGGTCCAGCGCCGGCTTCATGGTCGCGTTCTTCTTCTGCTATCATTTTGCCGGCGGGATCTACTCGTTCCTTGCCCGACCGCTGGCGATCGTCATGAAAGCCCAGTCTGGCACCGACCCCCACCTGATCTACACCGCGCTGACGGAAGCCTTCTTCACTCATTTACGCGTCGCAGTGTTCGGCGCCCTGTTCCTGGCGTTCCCAATCATTGCCACCCAGGCCTACATGTTTATCGCGCCGGGCCTCTACCGCAGCGAGAAACGCGCCTTCCTGCCCTTCCTGATCGCCACTCCGGTGCTGTTCGTCTTGGGCGCGGCCTTGGCCTATTATTTCGTGTTCCCGGTCGCCTGGAGCTTTTTCGCATCGTTCCAAACGCCGACCGGCGCCGGCGGCTTGCCCATCGAGTTGCAGCCGAAGGTGGGGGAATACCTTGACCTGGTGATGAAGGTGATTTTCGCCTTCGGCATTGCCTTTCAGCTCCCGGTTCTGCTCACCTTGCTGGCGAAGGTCGGCATTGTCAGTTCGGCCGGGCTGAAAAAGATGCGCCGCTATGCCTGGGTCGGCATGTTCGTGGTCGCCGCCATCCTCGCCCCGCCCGACGTGATCACCCAGTGCGGCCTCGCCTTGCCGCTGATCGGGCTGTACGAAATTTCGATCTTCTCAGCCCGTTTCGTCGAAAAGAAGCGGGTGGCTACGTGAACGCCAAACCGCTCCGTGTCATTGTCGCAAGTTAGCATACCGCGCAACGCAGGGCGCGGGACACGTTACCGAAACCAAATCGTTGGTAGTTAATGCCCGAGCGTTCGAAGCAGGAATGTAAGCAGGCCGATCATCGCCGCCATCAAGCCAGCCCCAGCGCCTGCAGCGACGGCCATGGCTTTCCAAGGCTCCCAGCGGACCTGCGACTTGAAGTGCTCGGTTTGGACGGCCATGAGTTGCACCCTCAATTCGTGTTCAAGCAATTCCTGCTCGTTCGTCAGCGAAATAAGGCATTGTTAGCATACTTTAGGATGCGGCGGCAGGTATGGACCACCAGACGTCCAAGCCCCGCCCAACTGAGCAAGGCTTCGAATGCACGATATACGTATTATCCGTAGCAACCCAACGGCGTTTGAAGCCGAAATGGCACGGCGGGGCGTAGCGGGGTCAGTCACAAGTGTCGTCGATCTCGACGCCGAACGTCGGGAGGTCATAACGGGCTTGGGGTCGTATCAAGCTCAGCGGACTGCCTTCGCTACCATGATCGGCGGTATGCGACGAAGTGGCGAGGATACAGCCGATCTTGAGGCGAAAGCGGTCGAGACACGCGCTGCAATTGCTTCGTATGAGGCCAGGGTGGCAACGCTTCAACAGCAGTTGGAAGATCGTCTGGCCTCCCTCCCCAACATCCTTGACCCCGACGTGCCAGACGGCGCCGACGAGACCGCCAATGTCGAGCAGAAGCAGTGGGGCACGCCCGCCGCCCTCACCGCCGCCCGCCAGCATTTCGAACTCGGCGAAGCCCTCGGCCTGATGGACTTCGCCGCCGCCGCCAAACTCGCCGGCTCGCGCTTCACCGTGCTCCGTGGCGGCTTGGCCCGGATGGAGCGCGCGCTCGGCCAGTGGATGCTCGACCTGCACACCACCGAGCACGGCTACCAGGAAACCGCCGTCCCGCTACTGGTCAACGACGCGGCCGCGTATGGCACCGACAAGCTGCCCAAGTTTGCCGACGACCTGTTCCGCACCACCGACGGCCGCTGGCTGATCCCGACGGCCGAGGTGCCGCTGACCGCTTCGGTGATGGGCGACATCCTGCCCGAGGCAACCCTGCCGCTACGCCTGACCGCGCTCACCGACTGCTTCCGCTCCGAAGCCGGCTCGGCGGGCCGCGACACCCGCGGCATGCTGCGCCAGCACCAGTTCCGCAAATGCGAACTGGTCTCCATCACCCGCCCGCAGGACAGCGACGCCGAGCACGAGCGCATGACCCGGTGTGCCGAGACCGTGCTGGAGCGCTTGGGCCTGCCCTACCGCCGCATGCTGCTCTGCGCCGGAGACACCGGGTTCGGCGCCGCCAAGACCTACGACCTGGAGGTCTGGCTGCCAGGGCAGGGGGCGTGGCGCGAAATCAGCTCCTGCTCCAACACCCGCGCCTTCCAAGCCCGGCGCATGAACGCCCGCTACCGGCCAGCCGAAGGCAAGGTCGAGTTCGTCCATACCCTGAATGGCTCGGGTGTCGCCGTCGGCCGGGCGCTGGTCGCCGTGATGGAGACCTACCAGCAACCCGACGGCGCCATTCTCGTCCCCGAGGTGCTACGTCCCTATATGGCTGGATTGGAGCGCCTGAGCAGGTAGCTGTTGCGTTCCGGCAAAGGGATGTAAGCCCTGTTCACATGAGCTTTGGCCGCGACAGCTATCACCATGGCAACCTGCGGGAGGCGTTGGTCGAGGCCGCACGCCGCCTGATCGCCGAGCGCGGCCTCGCTGGTTTCGCCTTCGCGGAACTCGCGCGCGCTGCCGGCGTCAGCCCTGCCGCGCCCTACCGGCATTTCCGCGACCGCAGCGCCGTCATCGCCGAAATCGCCCGGCGCGGCTTCGACCGTCTCGCCGACGACCTTGCCGCTGCTTGGAACCAAGGCCGGCCCGACCCGGTGGTCGCCGTCGAGCGCGTCGGCCGCGCCTATTTGGCGTTCGCTCGCGCCGACCCCGCCGCCTATTCCGCCATGTTTGATGGCGGATCCGGCGAGCAGAGTGCGGCACTCCGGTCCGCCTCCGAGGCCGCCTTCGCCGTGGTCCGCCAAGCCACCGACGCCGCTTGCAACGCGGCGCCTGGCCGCGGACGGCCGCCTGCGCTCATGGTTGCGCTGCATGTTTGGGTGCTGTGCCATGGCGTGGCCTCGCTGTTCACCGGGCCGCCCTCGCCGGGCCGGCGCCCCTTGCCGATGACGCCGGACGAACTCTTGGAAGCCGCGCTGCTGGTGTATCTGCGCTCGCTCGGCCTAAGCTGATCACAGTTTTGCGAGTGGCTTTACGAACGCCCGCGTGAGGCGCATCTATGTGAATGTGATTAACATTCACCTCCGGAGTGGTTCCATGGGTTACGTTGCCAGCCGCATTGACGAGTTCGGCCGCCCGGCTTGGGTCGCGCTCACGATCTTGGGGTTTTGGTTCTGGTGGCCGGTCGGCTTGGCGATCCTGGCCTATCTCGCCTTCAACCGCCGCGAGCGCCGCTTTGCCCGCGGCCGTTGGGAATTCCCTGAGTTCCGCAGCCGCCGCCGTGGCCGCCGCTTCTCCTACGCCCCGCCCTCCGGCAACCGCGCCTTCGACGACTATCGCGCCGAAACGCTGAGCCGCCTGGAGGAGGAGCAGCGCGAGTTCGTGGACTATCTCGACCGTCTACGCCAGGCGCGCGACAAGCAGGAGTTCGACCAGTTCATGGCCGACCGCCGCCGCCGCCCCGAACCCCCGGTCGTCGACGGCGCCCCCGCCTAGCCGCTTGCCGATTCAAGCCCATCAACCTCATCATACTCTGCCTAATCGAGTGGTCCAAGGATACAGCAGCAGGTCATGGCCGGACTTGATCCACGGCTGTCCGGTTCACGTTATTATCGACGAGAAAGTAAACTTTATCGTCATGCCCGTGCTTGACACGGGCGGAGCAGCCAAAGGTTCCGCGGGCAACGCCCGTGGAATGGCTGCGGAGGGATCCACGGGGTCTGGCTGATGACGTCGGTCGGTTCTTGACGAGGACTGGCTCTCAACGGGTTGGGCCATTGATGCGGGGACGCCGTGGATGCCCGTATCAAGTCCGGGCATGACGCTAAAGTGTTGTATTCCTTAACTCTCTACGAACCGGACAGCTGTGGACTTGATCCGGCCATCCACGGCGTCCGCACACCACCGGCTCAACGCATGGAGCGCCGAAAGATGCGAACAAACCCCGGCGTCACCAAGCACGGGCATGACGTCCGGGTATGACGGCAAAATACAATAGCCCTCTCACGCGAGCAGGGCAGTGAGGCTCTCAGACTTAGACAGCCTCCCTCACACCCAACCGCCCCGCCAGGTCCTGAACGAACTGCCACGCCACCCGCCCCGAGCGGCCCCCCCGCCCGGCAGACCACGCCACCGCCTCAGCGTGCAGCGCCTTGGTCTCAATCGGCAGCAACAGCGCCTGGGCATAGCCCTCCACCATGGCAAAGTAAGTCGGCTGGTCGCAGTTGTGAAACCCGATCCACAGCCCGAACCGGTCCGACAGCGACACCTTCTCCTCCACCGCCTCGCCCGGACTGATCGCGCTGCCCCGCTCGTTCTCGATCATCTCGCGCGGCATCAGGTGGCGGCGGTTGGACGTGGCATAGAACAACACGTTCGCCGGCCGCCCCTCGATCCCGCCGTCCAGCACCGACTTCAATGCCTTGTAGTCGGCGTCCTCACGCTCGAACGACAGGTCGTCGCAGAACACCAGGCACCGCCGGCTAGCCGGGCGCAGCACGGCCAGCAGCGCGGGCAGCGTCACGATGTCCTCCCGCGCGATCTCGATCAGCGCCAGGCTGCCCGCGTGCTGGCGCAGCGCTTCGGCATGGGCGGCCTTCACCAGCGAGGACTTGCCCATTCCCCGCGCGCCCCACAGCATGGCATTGTTGGCCGGCAACCCCGCCGCGAACCGCAGCGTGTTGGACACCAGCCGGTCCCGCTGCGCCGCTATACCTTGCAGCAGGGCGAGCGGCACCCGTGCCACCTGCGCCACCGCGGCCAAGCGCGCCGGCTCCGGGTGCCAGACAAAGGCGTCCGCCGTGTCGAGCGACGGCGTCACGGGTGGCGGCGGGGCAAGCCGGTCCAACGCATCGGCGATGCGGGTGAGCAGGGGGTGCAGGCTGGGATCCAACGATACCTCGGCGCAACTTGACGGCAGTGGGGGGCAAACTATGGTCCGCCGCCACTCATCGCAACCTGGTAGCACTGATGTTCATCACGCCAGCCCACGCCCAAGATTTCACCAGCACACTGGCGCAATACAGCAGTTTTCTGCCCATCGTGCTGATTTTCGGCGTGTTCTACTTCCTGCTCATCCGCCCGCAGCAGAGCGCCCAGAAGAAGCTCAAGTCCCGCCTGGCCGCTTTGCGCCGGGGCGACAAGGTCGTCACCGGCGGCGGCCTGGTGGGCGTGGTGCAGCGAGTGAAGGAAGGCAGCAACGAGGTGGAGGTCGAGCTCGCCCCCAACGTCCGCGTGACCGCGTTGCGCGAGACCATCAACACCGTCATCGACCCGGTGGTCGCCAATGACACCAAGAAGTAGCCTCGCCTGCCTGCTCGCCCTGGCCGCCAGCGCCTGCGCCGCCCCCGCGCCCGTCAGCCTGCCACCTTCCATCCAGGCCGCCGCGGCCAACTACCCGCCACTGATCCTCGGCGGCAACGTCCACCCGACCGATGGCCACGAGGCGCCGTGGCCCTGCGCGCCCGCCGGGTCTCGCCTGGAGCAGAAGGGCGGCCCCACCATGGCGTTCGGCGGCGCCGACCCCGCCGACCCCACCCTGTGCCTGATGACCGTGGGCGGCGAACCGGTCCGCGCCTGGTATGACATCTGGCTGACCGATTGGCCCGGCGCCGCCGACGCAAGCACCGCGCTACGCACCGTCCTTACCGGCCCGAGCGGCACGGTGGCCGGGTTCGACACCCACATGTCGCCCGGCCTGCAATGGCACGACCTGATCCGCAACGAGGGCGTCGAAGACATCTCTCTGCTCGGCCACGCCTATCACGCGCTCAAGCTCAGCCACTACCGCGAAGGCTTCGGCGGCAACGACTACCGCTCCGTGAGCACGGTCTGGAAGGACATCCCCACTGGCATGCTGCTGTTCGGCACCTACCAGCACATCGCCGGCCGGCCGGAAATCGACGACCCCCTCATCCCCACCGCCATCATTCCCGCCAGGTAGGGCGGAAAAGCGCAGCGTCATCCGCCTTCAGCACCGGCCCTGAGCACCCTCCAGCCCACCGCCGGATGGACCGCGCCCGCGCCTGTGCTAGCCTGCCCGCAATGTCCCGCCGCACCGTGGAAGTGACGCCCGACCTGCTGCTGCGCGCCTATCGCGTGGGGCTGTTCCCCATGGCCGAGACCAGGCGCGGCCGGCGGCTGTACTGGCTCGACCCCGAATACCGTGGCGTCCTGCCGCTCGACCGTTTCCACGCGCCAAAGCGGCTGCTGCGCACCGTGCTCAGCGGACCCTACCGCGTCTCCACCGACCGGGATTTCCCCGCCGTCGTAGCAGGCTGCGCCGCTGCGGGACCAGGCCGGGAGGAAACCTGGATCAACCCGGACATCGAGCGCCTATTCGCCGGCCTGCACCAAGCCGGTTACGCCCATAGCGTCGAATGCCGCGAAGGCGACGCGCTGGTCGGCGGCCTTTACGGCGTCAGCCTGGGGGCCGCGTTCTTCGGCGAGAGCATGTTCAGCATGGCGCGCGACGCCTCCAAGGTGGCGCTGGTGCATCTGGTGGCCCGCTTGCGCCTGGGCGGCTATCGCCTGCTCGACACCCAGTTCGTCACCAGCCACCTCGCCCAGTTCGGCACCGAGGAAGTGCCCCGCGAACGCTACAAGCAATTGCTCGCCGGCGCCGTCGACGAGGCCGCGCGCTGGGACGCTGACAGCGGCGCAATCGAGGCTGAAATCCGGACCATGGTGCATCGATGACCCGCCTGCCGCTTGTTCTAGCCCTGCTCGCCGCGCCGGTCCTGGCGTCCGCCCAGCCGCGGCTGGTGCCCACGGCCGATGTGGACGTGCTCTACCGCGTATCCGGCCCGGCGGCCGCCGCGATCCCCGGCGGCGCCCCCGGCGGCGTGCGGCTCGAATGGGACGCAGCCGGCGAGCGCCTGCGCAGCGAGCCGGTCGGCGGCGCCGTCTACGCCATTGCCGACCTGGGTCGCCACATGGCCGACGTTGTGTTCACGGCTCAGAACACCTATCTCGAACTGCCGATCCACGGCGGCAGCCCGCAAGCCCTGCTCAGCCAGGCCGTGGCCGGCGCCGGCGCGCAATTCACCCGGCTCGGCACCGGGCAGGTGCTCGGCATCGCCTGCACCGAATGGACCGTGCACGCCCGCAAGCTGGACGCGACCGCCTGCGTCAGCGACGAAGGGGTCGTGCTGCGCGCCAGCGGCACCTGGGATGGCCAATCTGGCGAGTTGGTCGCGCGCTCGCTCTCCCACGACCGGGCGCCGCCGGACCGGTTCCGCCCGCCGGACGGGTTCTTCCGCGTCAACCTCAAGGGCGGCCAGTGATCCGCGCCGCGCTGCTGGCCGCACTCGTCACAACCCCGGTGCTGGCTGCGGGCAAGCCGCCGACCGTGCCGCTGCGCGACGTCGACGTGACCTATCAGATCGCCGGACGCGGCCCCGGCGGCCCACCGCGGCAACAGCGTATCCGCTGGTCCGTGGCAGCGGGCAAGATGCGGGTCGATGCCCCCTCGCCGGGGCTCTACATGATCGGCGACTATCGCACCGGGCAGATGCAGGTGGTCAAGCTGGCCGACCGCTCGGTGCTGGACATGGGCCCCGGCAGCTTCGTGACCGATCCCGGCAACGCTTTCAGCCGCCTTGGCGACGACCAGGTTGCCGGGCTGGCCTGCACCAATTGGCAGACCGCGGACAATGGCGGACAGCCCACCGTGCTCTGCCTCACGGCGGACGGCGTCATGCTGCGCGCCAGCCACGGCGACCAAGTCCTGGTGGAGGCAAGCGCCGTCACCTACGCCCCGCAGGACCCCGCCAACTTCGCCCCGCCCGACGGATTCCGCCACATCGCCCCAGCGGAGCTGCACGAGTGAGCGAGGAAGTCCTGCGCGCGCCCGGCATGCGCCCCCAGGCCCGCCATCGCCTGCACAAGACGCCATGGCCCTGGCATGACCGCAGCGGCCGGCTTTCGCCGCTGAAGGCCGCTGCCCTGGTGCTGGAATTGGCACCCGCCGCCTGGCTGGCGTTCGCGTTCTGGGATGGCCTGCTCGGCGCCCGGCCAATCCACGAGGCGCTGCATCAAACCGGGTTCTGGACCGTCCGCTTCCTCTTGCTGTCGCTGCTGGTCAGCCCGGTGCGGGCGATCTTCAACTGGCACCGCATCATGCTGATCCGCCGCCAACTCGGCTTGGCGGCGCTGTTCTACGGCCTTGCCCACGTGGCGCTGTATGCCTGGGACGAGGACTGGCAATGGATGCACGTCGCCACCGAAATCCTCGAGCGGTTCTACCTGGAAATCGGCTTGGTGGCCTTGGTGGGGCTGGGCGTGCTAGGCGCCAGCTCCACCGATCACGCGCTGCGGCAACTAGGGCACGGCTGGAAGCGGCTGCATCGCACGGTCTACCTGGTGGCCGCCCTCGGCCTCTACCACTACTTCCTCCAGTCCAAGGCAGACGCGGCCGGCGCGGCGCTGGTGGCGGGCTTGTTCGTCTGGTTGATGGGCTGGCGCCTGATGCCGTCGGGCCCGGACCGCTCGCCGCTGCCGGTGCTCGGGCTGGCGCTGGCCGCCTGCCTCGGAACCTTGGCGGTTGAGGCGGCCTGGTACGGGCTGGGCACCAATATCGGCTTCAGGCGCCCGCTGCTCGCCGAGTTGAACGTGGCGTTCGGGCCGCAGCCCGCCGGGCAGGTGCTGCTGGTGGGCCTGTGCCTCACGGTCGCGACGGGCTTGTTTTGGGCGCAGCACCGTGAGCGCTGGCGCCACAGCTTCGCCTTCCACATGGCGCTCTACGGCGGCGGCGCGCTGATCGCGGTGATGCTCACCTTTGCCTTTTCGCTGGCCGACGACTGGCTCCCGCCCGATTGGTCGTTCTGGCCCACCGCCGGCTGGTTCGTCGCCGCCGCAGCGCTGGCAGGAACGCTGCGCTGGGCGCTCTCCGGCCGCGCCATCCCGGTCCGCCGGATGCTGGATGCGGTTTGCGTGCTGGTGCTGCTTTCCCCCTTGGCGGCGGGACTGGTCCTCTAACGCGTCTCGCTTGCTGAAGCCCCTCCGCCGTGGCTTGATGGCCCCAATAACGCGCCGGGCAAAGGTCCGGCCGGTTCGGGAGGACCATCGTGCCGCTTCATCGCCGTAGTCTGCTGCTCGCCTCCGCCGGAACGCTGGCCATGCCTTGGGTCGCCCGCGCCGCCGACACCATCAAGCTCGGCATGACCGTGCCGCTCACCGGGCCCGCCGCCGAGTCCGGCGGCTTCCAGCAAACCGGCGCGCGCATCGCGCTGGATGAGGTGAACAGCAAAGGCGTGCTGGGCCGCCAGTTGGAACTGGTGACGGTGGACGACCAGACCACCAACCCCGGCGCCGTGCTCGCCTTCTCCCGCCTCTCCAGCGACCCGGCGATGGTGGCCTTCGTCGGCTCCATCCGCTCCACCCAGGTGCATTCCATGGCGCCAGACGTGCTCAAGGTCGGCAAACCGATGATGATCGGCGGCACCGACCCGCAACTCACCCACATGGGCAACCGCTGGCTATTCCGCTGCCGCCCGAACGACAGCTACTCCGCCAAGGTCATCGCCAATTACGGCCTGCAAACCCTCGGCAAAAAGAAGTGGGCGACGGTCTATTCCACCGACGCCTTCGGCAGCAACGGCGAGAAGGCGCTGGTGGCCAGCTTGAAGGACGCCGGCGTCGAACCCGTGCTGCAACAGGGCTACACCAACCAGCAGGCCGACTTCACCCCCGTGGCCCTGGCCGTGCGCCAGTCAGGCGCCGACGTGCTCGGCACCTACTTCACCTTCGAGACCGACCTGGGCGTGTTCGCCCGCCAGTTGCGCCAATTCGGCGTCCGCATCCCCTGGGTGGGCTCCGCCTCCATCGTCAACATCTCGGCGCTGAACCTGGCCGGCCCCAGCCTCTACGGCACCTTTGGCGTGGCCGACTACGCCGTGGATGCCAGCCCGGCCGCAACCGCCTTCGCCAAGAAATACCAGGCGGTGCACAAGTCCGCACCCGACAACCAATCCGCCTGGGCCTACGACGCCATCACCATCCTGGGCCAAGCGATCAACACCGCCGGCAGCACCGACCCGGAGAAGATCCGCAGCGCCATCCTGGCCATCCGCGGCTTCGAGGGCGCCGAGGGCCAATACAACTACGACGACAATGGCGACGGGCTGCACGGCTACAACGTGGTAAAGAACGAGGGCGGCAAGATCGCGTTCGAAAAGCACATCGAATTTCCCAGCGCTTAGGCGCAGCCAAATGAGCCTGTTCCTGCAGTTGCTGTTCACCGGCCTCGGCATCGGCAGCATCTACGCCCTGGTCAGCCTGGGCTTCGTGCTGCTGATCCGCGCCGCCAACGTGGTCAACTTCGCCCAGGGCGAGTTCTCCATGTTGGGCGCCTACTGCATGGTGATCCTGGCGAACGACTTAGGCGTGCCCTACTATCTCGCCATCCCGGTCGTCATCGTTCTGATGGCGGGCTTCGGCGTGCTGTTCGCCGGCGTGGTCTATTGGCCGCTGCGCCATCGCGGCCAGTTGCCGGTGATCATCAGCACCATCGGCGCCTCCATCCTGCTCGCCAACGCCGTGCTGGCGACATACGGCCCCAGCCCGCAGGTCCTGCCCGGCTTGTTCGACACCCCGGGCGTAGACGTAGGGGGCGTGTTCATGGACAGCCAATACCTCGCCATCCTGGTGATCACCGCGCTGCTGGTGCTGCTGCAATATGTGGTGTTCGAGAAAACCCTGCTCGGCAAGAAGCTGCAGGCGACCAGCCAGGACAAGGAGATGGCGAGCCTGCTCGGCATCCCGGTGGCGGCGATGGTGCTATTCACCTTCGCTTACAGCGCCGCCTTGGGCGGGATCGCCGGCGTGCTGGTGGCGCCGGTGCTGTTCGTGAGCGTGGGCATGGGCGCAGTCGTCGCGTTGAAAGCCTTCGCCGCCAACATCATCGGCGGCTTCGGCAGCATCCCCGGCGCCATCATCGGCGGCCTGGCCCTGGGCGTGGCCGAGACCATGGGCGCCGCCTACATCTCGGTACCCTACAAGGACGCCTATGCCTTCGCGCTGCTGCTGCTGGTGTTGCTGGTGCGTCCGCAAGGCCTGTTCGGCGAGCGCATCGCGGAGAAAGCATGACCCCGCCCGCCATCGCACAGGCCCGCCCATGGCGCGGCGTGCTCCCTACCCTGCTTGCCGGCCTCGTGCTCGTCACCGCGTCGCAATTCGTGCCCGGGTCGGGTTACACGCTGAACCTGATGATGCAGGCCGTCACCTACGCCATCGCGGTGGCCGGCCTGGTGGTGGTGCTCGGCTATTGCGGCCAGATTTCCCTGGCACAGGCTGGCTTCCTCGGCCTCGGCGCCTATGGCACCGCAATCGGCGTGGCGGACTACCACCTGCCGTTCGTGGCCGCCCTGCTCGGCGGCGTGATCCTGGCCGGCGCGCTCGGCCTCATCCTCGGCGTCGCCAGCCTGCGCCTGGGTGGCCACTACCTCGCCATGGTCACCATCTCGTTCCAGGAAATCCTCACCCTGGTACTAACCAACTGGATCGGCGTCACCCACGGCATCGGCAGCATCGCGCGTCCGCCAGGCTTCCTGCCCGGCAACCGCTACCTGGGCCTGTGCGTGGCCGTCTTGGCAGCCGTGACCTTCCTGGCCTGGCGGTTGAAAACCAGCCAGCTCGGCCGCGCCATGCAGGCGGTGCGCGACAACGAGATCGCCGCCAGCACCTGCGGCATCGACATTTTCCGCACCAAAGTGCTGGCTTTCGGCATCAGCGCCGTGCTTGGCGGCTTGGGCGGCGCACTGTTCGCCGGCGCCTTCAGCTACATCAGCCCGGACCAGTTCAGCTTCAACGAGTCCATCGTGCTGCTCACCATGGCCCTGCTCGGCGGCGTGCAGTCTCCGTTCGGCGCGCTGCTCGGCACCGCCTTGCTGGTGATGCTGCCGGAATGGCTGCGTTTCCTGCGCCAGGTCTACCTCGCGGTCTATGGCGCGGCCGTCATCCTCATCATGGTGTTCCTGCCCAACGGCTTGTGGGGCTTCCTCGCCGCCCGCCTGCGCCGCCCCGGCCGCGGCATCACCGGCGACGTGGCCAGCTTGCCGCTGCTATCCCAAACCGTGGGCGCCGGCGGCGAGGTGCTGCGGGTCACCGGCCTGGCCAAGCATTTCGGCGGCCTCAAGGCGCTGGACGGGGTGGACCTGGTGGTGCAGCGCGGCAGCGTTCACGCGCTGATCGGGCCGAACGGCTCGGGCAAGAGCACCTTCATCAACGTGCTCACCGGCCTCTACCGGCCCACCGCCGGACAGATCCACTTCGCCGGGCCTGACATCACCACAGCCCCGACGCATCGCCGCACCCGCGCCGGCTTGGCCCGCACGTTCCAGAACATCCGCGTGTTCCGCGGCATGACGGTGCTGGAGAACGTCACCGTCGGCGCCGAGCGGCCCGGCAACGACGTCTGCGGCCACCCGGGCCTGGTGGTGCAGCGCGCCCTCGCCGCATTGGAGTTTGTGGGGCGCCGGGCCGACGCGCTGCGGATGGTCGGCGAGCTATCATACGGCCACCAGCGCCATGTGGAGATCGCGCGCGCCTTGGCCGGCAGCCCCCAATTGCTGCTGCTGGACGAACCCGCCGCGGGGCTGAACATGACCGAGAAGGCCGAACTGGGCGCGCTGCTGCGGCGGCTGAAAGGCCACGGCCTCACCATCCTGATCGTGGACCACGACATGGCGCTGGTGGAATCGGTCGCCGACCACATCACCGTGCTCAATTTCGGCCGCCGCATCGCCGATGGCGCACCGCAGGCCGTGCTCGGCGAGCCCGACGTGATCGCCGCCTACCTGGGCACTCCACCCGAGCAGGACAGGCAGCATGAAGCTGCTTGAACTGCGCGGCGTGGAGGCCGGCTACGGCGGCAACCCGGTGCTCAAGCAGCTCAGCCTGGACGTGGCGGAGGGTGAGATCGTGGCCCTGCTCGGCTCCAACGGCGCCGGCAAAACCACCACGCTGCGCACGATTTCCGGCCTGGTGCCGCAGGTCAGCGGCGAAATCCTGTTCGCCGGGCATTCCCTACGCGGGGCATCGGCCGAGGCGATTGTCCGCCGAGGCATCGCCCATGTGCCGGAGGGTCGCCGCATCTTCCCCGGCCTCACCGTGCGGGACAACATCCTGCTCGGCGCCTCCAACCGCCGCCGGGTCGGCAGGCGCGTGCTGGAGGCCGAAGTGGACGCGATGATCGCCCATTTTGCTGGCCTGGAACGGCTGCAGCACGCGCTGGGGTGGACGCTCTCGGGCGGCCAATTGCAGATGGTGGCGGTCGCGCGCGGACTCATGGCACAACCACGCCTATTGCTGCTGGACGAGCCGTCGCTCGGCCTCGCCCCGCTGATCGTGCAGCAAGTGTTCCGTATCATCGCCGACATCCGCGCGCGCGGCACAACGGTCCTGCTGGTGGAGCAGAACGCCCACATGGCGCTGTCCGTGGCCGACCGCGGCTACGTTCTAGAGACCGGGCACCTGCTGACCGCAGGCAACCCGGCCGAGCTCTGGGCCAATGGCGACGTTCGCGCCGCCTATCTCGGCGGCAAGACCGGCGTGGGAGTGGAACCGGTCGCCTGAACGCTACAGCTTCTGCGTGTCCGCCCCGCTCCCACCTCCCATGATCCCGCTGCGGCTATGCGGGTCCGACTTCGGCTGCACCGTCCGCGTGATCGCAGCGGTTTCCTCATCGCGCTTGCGGTTGGCCGTTGGGTTCTTCTCCGCCGAGTTGGGCGGGCTGATCGGAGCGTCCTCGGTCTCGTCTGGCGTCATGGCAGGGTCCTCCAACTAGCGAGAGCGCCGGTTGGGCCGCGGAGTTGCACTTCGCACCACCCGGCTTGACCCGTCCGCATGGCAGGTATCTCATGAACGCGGGTATAGGATCGACATGGAATGGCGCTGAAGGACAATCCTATTTCGGTGCTGCTCGCTCGCCGCACCCTGCTGGCCGCCGCCGCCCTGCCGTTGGTCGGCATCCGCACAGCCGCGGCCCGCGACCCCGGCCACCTCGTGTTCGGCCTGTCGGGCTGGCCCGCCACCTTGGCACCCTGGACCAACGCCGGCACCGTCGCCCAGAACGCGAAGCTGCTCATCTTCCGCGGCCTGCTCGGCTACGGCGCCGACGGCCGCATGCAGGGCGAGTTGGCGGACCATTGGGAGCGCGATGGCGACGCGGCCTGGGTGTTCCACTTGCGCGAAGCCACCTTCCACAACGGCGACCCGGTCACCGCCGAGGACGTGCAATACAGCATCGAGCAGATGGCCAGCGAGAAGAGCCTGGCCTATCTCAAGGGTGAGATGCAGCGCATCGTCAAGATCGAGACCCCGGATGCGCGCACGGTCCGGCTGACCACCGCGGAGCCATCGGTGGTGCTGCCAGATTTGTTCGCCAACGACTTTAGCCCGATCGTCGCCAAAGGGTCGGTGGATCGCAACGGGCCCGGCATCGGCGCCGGCCCGTTCCAGCCCGCCGGGCAGGAGCGCGGCAGCTACATCGACCTCGTCGCCTACGATCATTTCTACCGTCCAGGACTGCCGAAGCTGCGCAGCATCCGAATGGTCGCGTTCGCCGACGAGAGCGCACGCGTTTCGGCCCTGCGCGCCGGCGATGTCGACCTGATCGAATACGTCCCCTGGTCGGAGATGGCCGCCATCGCCGCGGACCCGGCGCTCGCCCTGCAGACCACCGAGGGGCCATACCTCTACATGTATTTCAACTGCAAGGCCGGCCCGTTCAGCGACGCGCGGGTGCGACGCGCAGCAGCCCTCGCCGTCCGGCGGGACGAGATCGTCAAGGGCGCCTTCTTCGGCCGCGGCCGGGCGTTGGCAGGGCTGCCCATCGAGCGCACCAGCCCGTTCTACGACCCAGACCTTGCCGAAGGCTGGGCCTACGACCCGGCCCAGGCAAAGTCGCTGATGGCGGCCGCCGGTTTAAGCGCCGGATTCGCCTGCAAGCTGCTCGCGACCTCGACCTATGGCATGATCAAAAGCACGGCCGAAATCCTGCAGAGCCAGTTGAGTGAGATCGGCATCCAGGCCGAGCTGGTGCTGCCGGACTGGGCCACGCGCATTACCCTCGGCAATCGCGGCCAATACGACCTCACCGTCAACGGTACCACCAACGACAGCGCCGATCCCGACGGCATGAGCACCGCCATCAGCACCGACCTGCCCGGCAACTACACCCGGTCCTACGGCCTCTCGCTGCCCAAGCTTGACGCGCTGCTGGCCGAGGGCCGCCGCACCTTCGACGCCGGCCGCCGCAAAGCGATCTACACCGAAGTGCAGCAACTCTGCCTGCAGGAGGTGCCGATCGCCACTTTGTGCTGGCGCGACCAGGGCTACGCCATGACCAAGGACCTTCGCGGGTTTACCAACATGCCGGGCGCGCTCACCTTCTATTCCGCCCGCACGCTCGAGACCGCAGAGTTCGCCTAAAAACTCACGCCAAGCTGGCCGCCATCCCGTCGCGCTGCGGGTCCGCGCCGCCTTCCAACACGCCGTCGAACAGGCTGATGCCGTGCACGCCGGCAAAGGCATAGCTGAGCGGCGAGCGCTTGACCGTATAGCCCATCGCCTCCACCGCCGCTTGCGTGCCCCGTGGAATGCGGTTGCTGATGTCGATCACCTCGCTCGTCGCCACGAAGCGCGGCGCGCTGATGGCTTCCTGCATGCCCATGCCCCAATCGAGCACGTTGAGCAGCACCTGCAGCACGGCCAGCGTGATCCACGTGCCGCCGGGCGCACCCAGCGTCAAGACCGGCTTGCCCTCGGCATAGACAATCGTCGGGCACATCGAGGCGAAGCGCCGCTTGCCGGGCGCAATCGAGCCGGCGCGGCCCGGCCGCGGGTCGAACACGCTCATGCAGCCGTTGAGGATGAACCCGGTGCCCGGTACGATCACGCCGGAGGGAATGCCGAGCGAGTGCGTCAGCGACACCACCATGCCGTCCGCATCGACGCAGGACACATGCGTCGTCTCCCGCGCATCGCCGTGCGGGGCGGCCGCCATGCGCGGCACGGCAGCTTTGTCGCCGCGGCGGATCGCGGCGGCACAGGCATCGGCGTAGTCGTCGGACAGCAAGCGATTGAGCGGCGGTGCCACGAAGCGCGGATCGCTGATATGGGCGTCCTTGTCGCGCGTCGCGATCTTCATCGCTTCGGCCACGACGCGGATATACTCCGGCGTGTTATGGCCCAGCGCGGCCAAGTCGAACCGCTCCAGAATGTGCAGCATCTCCGCAACCATCACGCCGCCCCCCGGCGGCCGGTTGGTGTCCACCATGTAGCCGCGATAGGCCATGCGGAGCGGCGGCTGCGTTTCCGGCGCACAGCCGGCGAGGTCATCGGCACCGAGCAAGCCGCCGTGCCGCTCCATGTCCGCCACGATGCGGCGGGCGAGCGCACCGTGGTAGAGGGTGTCTGCACCCTCCTGCGCCACTTCCTGCAGGGTGGCCGCCAAGTCCGGGTTGCGGATGGTGCGGCCGATGCGCGGATAGCCGCCGTCCGCATCCAGATAGATGCGGCGCCCGTCCGCCGTCACTCCCAGTTTCTCGCCGTAGTTCATCCGGCCATATTGGCGCTCGTCCTGGGTGAACACGGTATAATTGTGCGGCCGCACCAGCCATCCCGCCTCGGCCAACCCGGTCGCCGGGCCGAACAGCTTCGCCCAGGGCAGGCGGCCGAGACTGGCATGCGCATCGGCCAGCACGCGCAAGATGCCCGGCACGGTCACGGCTTGGTGCCCGCATTCGTTGACGAAGTCCCGCAGGATGAAGCCGAACCCGTCTCGCGTCTCGCCCAGCACGCGGTCGGCCCACATGTCCGGCGTGCAGGCGAGCGGGCAGCCGCCCTGGCCGTCCAGCAACAGCGTGGTGCCGCTGCGCCCGTCATGCAGATGCAGCACGCCGTAGCCGCCGAGGCCGGACATCAGCGGATCCACCACGCCTTGCACCAGGGCAGCGGCGATGGCCGCATCGAGCGCGTTGCCGCCGGCCTGCAGCGTGGTGAGTCCGGCATCCGCCGCCTCGGGCTGCGCCGCGACCACCATGGCCCGCGAGGGTGGCACCTGGCGGGCAGGGCGGGTGGGTCCGGTCATGGGCTGCTCCATCGTGCTGCCAGCAGGATAGCCCGATTGCCGTCCCCGTCTGCCTCAGCCCGCTGTCACGAGATTTGGAGCACCTGCTTGCCGCGCCGCCCGCCCGCCTGCATGGCGCGATGAGCGTCGGCGATATTGGACAGGGAATGCACCTGGTCGACGATCGGCTTGATTGCCTTCTCCTTTACGTAGCCGGCAAGGTCGGTCAGCAACCGCGTGTCAGGCTTGTCGCTGAAGAACCGAACCCGGCGCTCGCCATACACCCGCGACCACGCGAAGTAGGCCATCGACCTGAGCGGGTGCTTGAGGTCGGGAACGATCGCCATCATGCGTCCCCGCCGCGTCAGCCGCCGCCGCCAAGCGCTCGCATCGCTGCCGACCGTGTCGAGGATCACATCGAACGCATCGAGGTCGCCCGCCACGGTGACGCGGTAGTCGAGCGTCGCGTCGGCACCGAGCTCGCGCACGAAGCCGACATTGGCCGCACTCGCCAGCCCGGTCACGTGGGCGCCAAGCGCGCGGCCGAGCTGAACCGCGACGCTGCCCACGCCGCCGCTCGCCCCGCGCACCAGCAGGCGCTGGCCCGGCTGCAGCCCCGCCATGTCGCGCAAGGCCGTGATCACCGTCGAACCGACCACCGGCAGAGCGGCCGCTTCGACCGGATTGAGGCTGGCCGGGTAATGCGCAAGCTGGGCCGGCGCCACGCTGACCAGTTCCGCCGCGCTGCCGAGTTGGTGCAGCGGCAGGGCTCCCCAGACCCGATCGCCCGCCTTGAACAGCGGGTTGACGGTCCCGGCGTCCACCACCTCTCCGGCGAAGTCCAGCCCAGTGCGCTTGGGAAACGTGCGCCCAATCATCATCTTGAGCGCGCCCGTGCGGGCAGCCACGTCGTAGCCGTTCACGCTGGCGGCCCGAACCCGCACCAGCACCTCTCCCGGCTTGCGCAACGGCGCGTCGATCTGCGTCTCGTGCAGTACCTCCGGCCCGCCATACCGGTCGTAAACCGCTGCTCGGATTTGGGCCATGGCATGTTCCTCCGTTGAAGGCTATGTCATAGCCTATAACATGACGGCCATCCGGCCTGTCAACCGAAAAGTTATGAGCCATCACATGATCGAAACGCCCAGCCGCGCCGCCCAGGACCGCCCGCGCTATCATCATGGCGACCTGCGTCGCGAGTTGCTGCGGGTGGCGCGCGACGAGATCGCCCGCCATGGCGCCCAAACCGTCTCGCTGTCCTCGCTGGCGCGCCTCGCCGGCGTCAGCCAGCCGGCACCCTATCGCCACTTCCCCGACCGGAATTCGCTACTGGAGGCCGTCGCGGCAGAAGCGTTCGCCGACTTCGCGCGCACGCTGGCGGGCGCAATGGCCGGTCGCGAGCCGCTCGACGCGCTCGGGGCGAGCGCGCTCGCTTACCTCGCGTTTGGCGAGGCCAATATCGAGGTCTACCGCTTGATGTTCGCGTCGCGGCTCACGCCAGAGGCCGCGACGGGAAGCCTGCTCGATCAAGCTTCGACACAAGCCTTCAATCTGTTGCGCACCGCCGTCGCTGCGGTATGCCCCGCGGCTGCGGAGGAGGACGCCTACGTGTTCTGGGCCCAGTTGCACGGCCTGGTCATGCTCAAGGCCGATGGCTTCATCAGCCGTCCGTTGAGCAAGTTTGTGGATCAAGCCAATCCTCTAAAGGGCGTTTCGTCAGCCGTCGCCGGTGCGGGACCATAGCACGTCCATCACCGTCCCCGCGCCGCACCCGCCAAAGCCGGCGAGCCGCACGCAACCCGCTTCGGCCGCCACCGTCAGGTCCCGCCCTCCCGCCTTCGCCCACAACACCGCGCCGGCTGCGGACAAACGGACGAATTCACCCCCCGACGCCGGCTGCTGCAGGGTGAAGCTGAGGCGGTCCGGCTCACAGCGAAGCTGCGACAGGGTGCCGGCGAAATCGGTCTCGAACAGGAGGTCACCCCCCCTCCGCAGGCACAGCACGCCGCCCGACACGGACAACGTGACCAAACCCGCCGGGCTTACCACCGGCCCGACGGCGACGTCCTCACCGGTGTTGGTCACCTCCCAGCCCGACCAGGGCGACACGTCCGTAATCTCGCCGACAGCCATCAGCGGCATCAATGCTCCCCAGCCATAGAACCCGTCGGTGTCCGGCTGATCCAGCGCTGCACCAGTGACCGCATTGTAGTTCTCCGGGCAAAGCCGCCGTCCCCAGGCTGCGTTGAACAGCGCGAGGCTCTGCGTGGCCAATGCGCTCGCCTCGGCCCGGTGCCCGCTGCGGCGCAGGCCCTGCCACACCCAGTAGTTCAACGGTGGCCAAACGCGGCCGCGCCAGTAGCTATTGTCCAGAAAAGCCGGGTCGTCGCGCGTGACACTCGGCAGGCCCGGCTCGCCACCGAAACTGGCCGGGTCGGACAGATGGGCGAGCAGGCGGCCGGCCTGTTCGGGCGTGGCGGCGCCGGCCGCGAGCGGGTAGAAGCTGGTCGGCCCGAGACTGCGCACGAACTCCCCCGACCACAGCCGATTGGCAAAGATCCCGCGCCCAGCATCCCACAGTTCGGTGCGGATGCGCGCCCGCGTCGCCTCGCTTCGCTGCCTGGCGCGCGCGGCACCCGCGGCATCGCCGAGTTCGGCCAAGATCAGCGCCAGCATCTCGGCATCGAGCGCAAGCAGGCTGTTCAAGCCGACGTCGAGGCAGTCGAGCGTGCGCGTGGCCGGGTCGTAGCGGGCTTGGTCATGGATCGGCGCGTTGTCCATCGAGGACTCGTTGCGCGCCCCAAAGGCCGTGCCCTTGTACAGCCCCTCGCCGACATCCGAGCTGCCATACGAAGCCAGCCCACGGCCATGGGGGTCGCGGTTGGCCCACCACCATGCGTGGTTGCGCGCCAGCGCCCCGGCCATCAGCGCGAGCAGCGAGCGGTCGCGGCTGCGCAGGAACATCGTCCACACCACAAAGCTCGCCACCGGGAGCTGCGTGCGGTCCACCCAAGCGTCGCGGGCGGTGACCAGGCAGGCGAAATTGCCCTGCGGGGTGGCGCTGGCCAGCACGGCGAGCAGGTTCTCGCGGCCAACGTCGGAGTCAAACAGGGCCGTCACCAGCCCGGCGTAGAGCTGGTCGTCGAGCCATACGCCGAAGCCGCCGAACTTGTGCTGGTTCCAGTTGCGGCTGATCGACGTAGTGGCCCGGGCGTTGACTTCGTCCCACACCGTGTTCCAGCCCATCACGTCGCGCACGGCGTCAAGCGCGCCGGCATGGCGGCCACGATGGGCAACCGGGAACTCGCCCGGCGGCGCTGCCAGCGCGTCGCGTGCTCCCCGGATGGCAAGGTCGCGCCGGTCCGCCACCGCCAGCGCAAAGCGGTTCTCGCGCGCCATTTCAAGGTTGAAGCGCAGCGCCAGCACCGGCGCCCGCTCGGCGCGCGATGCAAGATGGAAGTAGCCATGCGCCTCGTAATCGGCCGCCACCGCCTCGATGCTGGCATGGCCGGTCACCTGCACAGCCGCCTCTGCGCAGACCAGCGCCACGAACCGGGCTCCGACCTTCACCCAGGCCATACCTAAGTCGGCGTCGTAGCTCACCGCCTCCCCGCCCTCGGCGGACAAGCACAAATTGAGCCAAAACCGCAAGCCCCATTCCCCGAGCGTAATCCCGCGCCAGCGTCCCACCACCCGGAACGGGTCGGGCTTGGCGTAGGACCATCCTACGGTCGTGCCGCCATGACACAGCTCGAGATCGATCGCCGACCCGGCAAGGTCGTGCCGCCCGAAGCGCAACCCGTCGCCCGGCGGAAATAGCGTCGCGCTGTTGCGGCTGCCCGCATACGCCACCGGCGTCAGCCGCACCCCGAGCGGCAAGAACACCATCTCGGCCGGCCGGCTCGACCAGGTGGACCAGGCACGCTCGGGCGGGATGGTGGCATTGCGGAGCATGGGTCAGCCCTGCAGCACGATGGTGTCGGCGGCCGACCAGGCCAGGCGGAGCGTGGCGCCGGGTTCAGCGGCCGGAACGTCGCGGCTCTGGCAGAAGCACTTCAGCTCGGCGCCGTCCCGCGCGGCAAGCAACAGAGTCGAGGTTGCGCCCGCATACACGACTTGCCGCAGAGCAGCGTCGAACCAGTTGCACCCGTCCAGCGCCGCGGCCCCACCCGGCACCAGCCGCAACTTTTCCGGCCGCACCGCGAGCGTGACGGCCGCGCCTTCGGGCGGCAGGCAACCCGTGGAGCGGAACGAGCCCTGCGGCGTCTCCACCACGCCGCCCCGCACCGTGCCGGCGAACAGGTTGGCGTCCCCGAGGAACGTCGCGGCGAACCGCGTCGCCGGGCGCTCGTACACCTCCGCCGGCGCGCCCGCCTGCACGATGCGGCCGCCGTCAAGGATGGTGACCCGGTCCGACAGCGTCAGCGCCTCCTCCTGGTCGTGGGTGACGAACACGGTGGTCAGCCCGCTGTCGCGCTGGATGCGGCGCAGTTCCACCTGCATGCTCTGGCGCAGCCGGCGATCCAGCGCCGACAGCGGCTCGTCCAGTAGCAGCACCCGCGGTTTGATAACGATGGCGCGCGCCAACGCCACGCGCTGCTGCTGCCCGCCAGACAGTTGCGCCGGCCGCCGGTCGTCGAAACCCCGCAGCTCCACCAGTTCGAGCGCCCGCGCCACCTCCGCCCGGCCCGCCGCGCCGCGCACCCCCTGGCGGCGCAGCCCGTAGCCGACATTCTCCGCCACCGTCATATGCGGGAACAGCGCGTAGGACTGGAACACCATGCCGATGCGCCGCCGCCACACCGGCATGCGCGTCACGTCCTCCCCGCCGATCGTCACCGTGCCCGCGTCGGGCCCCTCAAACCCACCGATGATGCGCAACAGCGTCGTCTTGCCGGAGCCCGAAGCCCCCAGCAAGCTGGTCAAGGCGCCCTGCTCGAAGCCGATCGACACATCGTCCAGCACCCGCGTGGCCCCGAAGCTCTTGCTGATGCCACCGACCTTAACGCCGCCCATCGCCGCCTCCGACCCGGGTGAGCGCGGCGAACACCAGGAACAGCGTCACCGAAGCGCCGAGCAGGATGGTCGACACCGCATTGATCTCGGGCGTGAAGCCCTTGCGGATCGCCGAGTAGATCTCGACCGGCAGCGTGGTGACGCCGGGCGTCGCAAGGAAATACGATACCACGAACTGGTCGAGCGACACCGCAAAGGCGAACAGCGCGGCGGCGATCAGGCTCGGCGCCAGCAGCGGCAGCGTGATCGAGCAGAACGCCCCGAACGGCGTGGCGCCGAGGCTCATCGCCGCCTCCTCCCGATCGGCCGGCAGCGCGGCGAGCCCGGTCCCCACCACCAGCACGACGTAGGGGATCGCGAGCGCCACATGGCCCAGGATCATGGCATGCAGCCCGCGGCCGATCCCGGTCCAGAAAAAGAACACCAGCATGGCGGTGCCGGTGATCAGCCAAGGGATCGCAATCGGCGGCAGCAACAGCAGCCGCAGCAGCGAGCGGCCGCGAAACGCCCGCCGTGACAATGCCAGCGCCGCCATCGCGCCGAGTGCCGTCGCCACGGCCGCCGTGACCACCGCAATGAGCACGCTGTTGCGGCTCGCGCCGATGAGCTTGTCGTTGCCCGCGAGCTGAAAATACCAGTGCAACGTCGGCGAGAACGGCAATTCATAGAGGTCCGAGGCATTGAACCCCATCAGCACCATCACCGCGATGGGGGCATACAGGAACAGCAGCACCAGGCCCAGCAACGCGCGGCCGAGCAGCCTCACGCAGGCAGCCGCCCGCGCAGCAGCCCCGAGCACGCCGCAAAGATCACCAGCACCACACCCAGCATCGTGAACGACAGCGCCGAACCGAACGGCCAATTGTAAGCCTGGGTAAACTGGTCCTCAATCACCGTGCCCATCGTCACGCCGATGCGCCCGCCCAGGATGCGCGGCTCCATGAAGCTGCCGATCACCGGCACGAAGATCAGGATCGCGCCGGACACCAGCCCCGGCAAAGCCAGCGGCAGCACCACGGTGGCAAACACCGCCGGCAGCCGGGCGCCGAGGCTGCGGGCGGCGTCGATTAGCGCGTTGTCGATGCCCACCACCGCGAGATAGCAGGTCAGGATCATATACGGCAGGTAGGCGTGCACCAGGCCGATCACGATGGCCGGAAAGCTATACAGCACCCCCACCGACCCGGCGCCCGGCGCCACCCAATGCACCAGGTCATCCAGGATGCCGCCCTGCCGCAGCAGCATCGTCCAGGAGAAGATGCGCACCAGCCCGTTGGTCCAGAACGGCAGGATGGTGAGCAGGAACACCGTCTGCCGGACGCGCGCCCTCGTGGCGCGGGCAATGGCGAGCGCCGCCGGCAGGCCGATCAGCGCGCAGATCCCCGTCGTCCAGGCGCCCAGCTTCAGCGACGTCCAGGCGACGCCGAGCAGATAGGGCCGGTTGATAAAGGCGAGATAGTTGCCGGCCGTGAACACCAGCGGCGCCTTCGAGCCGAACGGGTTGGTCTTCAGCAGCGAGAACACCAGCATGGCCCCGAGCGGCAAGAACACCGCCACCAGCAGCCATGCATAGGCCGGCAGCAGCAGGGCAGCGGTGGCGGCCCAAGGCCCGCCGCGCCGGGTCAGGACTGGGCGTAGAACGCCTTCACCTCTTCCCATAGGTCGTTGAAGGCTTGCCGCCGGTCGTCCGGCAGCGCGCCCATGAACTGCAGCGTCGCCAGGTATTCCGGTTTGTGGATCTGCTTGTTGAGGTCCCCGTCCGGCAGCGCCGCCATCGCCGCGGCATTGGCGGAGGCGGGCGCACCCGCCTTGGCCCACACCGCGTAGAACTCCGGCGAGATCATGATGTCGATGAACTGCAGCCCCGCGGCCTTGTTGCCGCTCGTGGCCGGAATGCACAAGGTATCGAGCCAGCCGACCGCGCCCTGCTTCGGAACCACGAACTCGACCGGCTGATGGTGCAGGTTGACCGCCCGCGTGACCGCCCCCGACCAGAACACCGACACGTCGAACGCGCCGGCGGCACACGCCTTGTTCCACTCGTCCTCGCTCGACCAGGTGAGCTTCACGCTGTTCTTGAAGCCCTTCAGCGTCGCCCGGATTTGCTTCATGTCGGACGGATCGTTGATCGGCTGCCCGGTCATCAGCGCGGCGATACCGACTTCAGAGACCGCATCGTCAAACAGCGCACACCGTCCGGCCAGCGCGGGGTCGTCGAACGCCGTGTAACTGTCGATCTTGAGCCCCTTGCCGGTCCGCACCGCAAGCGCGTTCATCCCCCACACCCAGGGCACGCCGTAGGTCTTGCCGTCGATCAGGATGTTGGGGTTGGTCTTGAACGCGGCCGACAGCCCGGCGGCGTTCGGCAACTTGGCCAGGTCGATCGGGTCGATCAGCCCGTCCGCCTGCGCCTGCGCATCGCGCGCCGAATTCACCAGCACCACGTCGTACGCGCCGGGATTGGTCCGCAGCTTGGTCAGCATTTCCGGTTCGGAGTTGTAGTAGTCGTGCTGCACGTCCAAGCCGGTCTTGGCTTTAAACTGCTGCAGCCCAGCCGCCACGTCCGTGCCATAGCCCTGCCAGTTCAGCACCGTGATGGACTTCGCCGCCGCAGCCGCCCGCCCCGGCCACGCCGCCAGCACCGCCGACGACAGCGCCGCGCCAAGCAGACTGTTGAACGACCGGCGGTGCCATTGCGACGCGACCATGACGCAGTCTCCCCATGGGAAATTGTAGCCGGCATCTCGATGCGGGTTCCACCGTCAATCACCGCAGCCCGTCCTCGCCCTTGATCTCCCCGGCGGTCAGCCCGCCCACCCGCGGCAGCGGCCGGCCGCCGCTGGTGACGGCGAGCGCCACCAGGATCTCGCTCGCCCCCGGCGCGTCGCCGATCCGCACCTCCATGCCGTCGAAGTGGCTGCGCACGAACGCCGCGTCCTTGTGACCGAGCGGAATATCGAGCGAGGCACCCGGACCGCCGCGTTTCTTCGACGACGGGATCAGCGCCGCGCCCCCGCCGAGCGCCCGGCGCACTGGCGCGCCCATCTTGGGATGCAGGATCGCCGCGGCATGTTCGAGTTCGCCCGCCTCGCCCACCAGCGCGGCTTTGCCGTAGCCCTCAACCGCCTCGCCCGCAATCCCCAGCCCTGCCACCGCCCGGCGAGCGAGCAGCTCCCCAAGTTCCTCGCCCATCGCGATGAGCGGCGAGAGGTCCTCGACGAACACCCCGGCAAACGGATTGACGATCACCGCCAGCGCCGCCGCCCGGCGCACCGGAGGAACGACGGCGCGCCCTTGCTCCGTCAGCACCTCCTCGACCACCACGACAATCTTTCGGATTTCAGCGCTCATTGCCGCCCACCCATGCGCGCGACTTCAAACGAACACCATAGCACGTCATGGCCGGACTTGATCCGGCCATCCACGGCGTCCGGTCGCCGCCGGCCCAACGCATGGAGCACGCGCAGGCGCGAAACCGGGCCCAGGTGTCATGAACCGGACAGCCGTAGCGACGCCCGGACATCCCAAGCTGCGCACCGTGCCCTGCAACTGCAGCGCCACACCCAAAATCAAGCCGCGTGCCAGCAGCGTCTCCGCGCAGGCCGCCCCGGCATCGAGCGCGGCGGCAACCTCAAATGTCGCAAGCCGCCCCACCTCTCGCGTCACCAGCCGCTCGCCGAGATCGCTGTCGGCCTGAACCGACGCAGCCGGCACGCGATCCACGGCCGGATGGCCCGGCAGATCGACCGCGTTGGCCACCATCGTCGCGGCCGCATCGGCGGCAGCCGCCGTCGCCGCCAGCACCGTGACCGAATCCGCAATGCCGAACGAAAATGAGCGTCCACGCCAGCCACTCGTCGCCACCCCGCCAACGCCATCGCCATTGCCCACCCAAGCCCGCCCGAACAGGCTAGACCGCTCTGGCCGGCCCGCGAGACCGATCCGAAAACCATGGCCCGGCGCACAGTGCAGCGCAATGTCGCCGCCGTTGTTGACGTAGGCGCGCTCGAGCGGCGCAGCGTCCAGCATCGCACCGAGCACGTCGTCCGCCACGGCGCCCGCAACCGCCGCCATCGGCGTCACGAACGCCTGCGCCGCGAATGGCGCCACCGCCGCCATCATGCCCCGCGCGGCCGGATGCCCAGGCCATGCCCGATCGCCATCGCAGGGCCGGGCAGGGGCGCGCAGCAGCGCCAAGTCCGCACACAGCGCGTCGAGCAGACCGTCCATCGCTGCGGCGGCGCCCCAATACGCCGCGGCGACCGCCGCCGGCGCGCCCTCGGCTCCGATCACCAGGTCGATCGGCCCATCCTGCAGATGGAGGCGCCGGCCATCCGCCAGCAACCGGGTCTGCAACCGGCTCACCTCCGTTGCGTCGCGCCGGGCCGCAACGGCCACGGGTTGTCGGCGCGCGGCGCAAGCTGCCGCCGGTGCTCGCCCGGCCCGCGGAAGTCGCTCACCGGCCGCACCTCGTCCATGTGGCCGCCGAGCGCCCGATAGTCGTCCAGCCGCAGCGTGAATTCGATCGGCGCCACCAGCGCCGGCGTCGGGACCGCGCCGAAGCCCCCCGCCGGCACACGCGACACATCGACCATGAAGGTGATGCCGCCGCCGGGCCAGACATAGGTCGGCGCCCCGCCGCAGGTCACCACCGTCAGCGCATCCTTCACCGAGCGGGTGAGCCGCACCGGGTTGGCGGTAACCCCGGCCCGCAACGACCCCCCGGCGCCCGCCATGAACAACACCGTAGACAGCGCCGGCTCGCAATTCTCGCGGATCAGCGCCACCGAGGCGGCGAGCGCCGGCGGAGTCTCCCGTTCCACCGGCCGCAGCGCCTCGTCGAGCTGGTAGAAGCCGGCGTGTTCGCCCGTGGTCGACACCATCAACAGCGTCAGCCCCGGCCGGGCCACTCGGGCGTCGAATTCGCCCAGGATGGCGAGCGGATCGGCGATGTCCGTGCCGCCCCAGCCGGTGCCGGGCTCGGCCACCTGGAAGTAGCGGCCCGGCGTCGAGCGGCGGCCCTTCAGAGCAATGCCGGTCGCGGGAATGCCGAGCAGCTTGCCCGCCTGGTGCTCGGACAGCACGCCCGTGATGTGGTCGTCCACCACCACCACCTCGTCCACCAGCCCGTGCCATTGCTTGGCGAACATGCCGATCGTGGCCGAGCCGCAGCCGACGCGCATCCGCTGTTCTAGCACCCCGTCCACCACCGGCGGCCGCCCGGACTGAACCAGCACCGTGGCGCCGCCGTCGATCGCGATCTCCACCGCCTCGCCGTTGCACAGCTTCAGCAGCGCCTCGCAGGTGGTGCGCCCCTCCTTCTTCGCGCCGCCGGTAAGATGATGCACGCCGCCGAGCGACAGCATCTGCGAGCCGTATTCACCCGTGGTGACGTGGCCGACCGCCTCCCCCTCGACCCGCGCCGTGGCGCGCTCGGCGCCCAGATGGCGGTCGGTGTCGATTTTCACCTTCACGCCGCAATAGGAGAAGATGCCCTCGGTCACCACCGTGACCATGTCGACGCCCTCTATCTCCGACGCCACGATGAACGGTGCGGGCTTGTAGTCCGGGTAGGTGGTGCCGGCGCCGATCGCGGTCACGAAGGTCTGCGGCTGCCCCACCACCGTGCCGTCCCAGTCGAGCGCCCCGGCGCCGAACGGCACCAGACGGCCGCCTTGCTCCACCGCGTGCTCGAGCACCACGTGCGGATCGACCCGCACCAGTTCGCCGGCATCGTTGCCGTAGCGGTCGCAGGCGCCGCGCTGACCCGGCCGGATCAGGCACATCACCGGGCAAGCGTCGCAACGGATCTTGCCCGCGGCGGGTCCAGTAGTCTCCTGGATGCACCCCATTGCAGGCTTCTCCAAACGCCTGATCATTCGCCTGCAAACAAGCTGCGCAGCGCCAGGCTGCCCGTCAAGCTGCCCATCGCAAAGGCCCACGGCGTCCCCGGGCGGAGCGCCCCGGCGATGAAAGAATGCAGCAGCACGTCATGGCCGGACGTAACCCACGGCTGTCCGGTTCATCAAAAGTGATAGACAATAAAGTTTACTTCCTCGTCGACAATAACCTGAACCGGACAGCCGTGAACGTGACCCGGCACTCCACGCGGTGCAAGCCGCACGATCGGCATGACGATGGTGCGAAGCGTCACGCTTGAAACTGTCCCGTGCCTTGCTGCTAAATCCCCATCCATGGACGCCACCGCCCCCTTCGATGCCGACGCCGTGCTCGCCGAGGCCACCACCCTCACCCTGGGGGCGATGCGCGTGGTCTCGTGCATGATGCAGATCGAGCAGAAGCTCGCCCAGGCCGCGGCCGCTTGGCTGCCAGAAACGGGCAGCACCCCGGCCTCTCTCGCCGAGGCCGCCGCGACCGGCCAAGCCATCGACGACACCACCGCCGCGATGGCCCAAGCCGTGCCCCACACCAACACCCTAGCCCGCGCCCTCGACCAGCTCTCCCGCTCCCTGCGCCGCATCATCGCGCTCAAGCAGCGCATCCAGGCCGGCTGGCCCCGCGCCCGCGCCGCCGACGACCGCCCGGCCATGCTCCGCCGCCAGGTCGCCCGCGGCGTCACCAGCCGAATTCGCGACGCTGCCCCAGGGGAGGAAAACGCCGAGGCCGCCGAACGCCTGTTCGACGACCTCTACGAGCGCCTCGACGACCCCGCTTGGGCCGACGACCTGCAATCCCTGCCCGTCGAGGAGGTCGTGCGCCGCATCTGCCGCGACCTCGGCCTGGTCACCGCCGCCCTCCCAAGGCTCGCCGCCCAACCGCCATACACCTCTCCCCCACCCGCCCGTCCCGCCAGGGAGTCGGGGTAAGCGCTCGGGCCAGGCCGGCCGGTCACCCTGCTCCCAAAGGCTTTTGTGGCAGCGTTGCGCGTGCTCTAGTATTTGCATGCGAACAATCGATGCGTGCGGCACCGATGCTGCCTCAGCCCGCACACGCTCGCGCCGGGGCCCGTTCGCCTTCACGGTCAACGGCGCCCCCGTCGTGCTGGACCTGGCGGCAAGCGTTCCGCTGCTGCTGGCGCTGCGCAACGACCTCGAGCTCACCAGCCCGAAATACGGCTGCGGCCTCGGCCAATGCGGCGCCTGCACCGTGTTGCTGGACGGGGTGCCGGCGCGCTCCTGCCTTCTGCCGCTGGCCGTGGCGCAAGGCCGCCGCGTCACCACGTTAGAGGGGCTGGCCCGCGGCAGCACCCTGCATCCCGTGCAGCAGGCCTTCATCGACGAGCAGGCGGCGCAATGCGGCTACTGCCTCAACGGCATAATTATGACTACGGTGGCCCTGCTGGCGCGCGACCCGGCGCCCAGCGAGCCCACCATCCGGCGCGAGCTGGCCGGCAATCTGTGCCGGTGCGGCGCCCATGTCGAAATCCTGCGTGCCGTCCACCGGGCGGCTGAGTTCATGCGCGGCCGGGCAGCACCCGCCGCGTGAGCGCTGGCGTCCTCCTCGTGCTGCGCGGACAGCATCCGGCCGGCCCGCTGCATGAGGAGCCGGACGCCGCCTCGCCAGAGCCGGCCGCCCACCAGCCCGAACTATTCCTGGCAGTTCACGAGGACGGCCACGTCACCGGCTACAATGGCCATGTCGACCTCGGCACCGGCATCGGCACCGCGCTGGCGCAGATCGTCGCCGAGGAGCTCGACGTCGCGTTCGCCGCCGTGCAAATCGTCCTGGGCCACACCGGGCAGACGCCCAACCAGGGCGCCACCATCGCCAGCGAGACCATCCAGGTCACCGCCGTGCCGCTGCGCCGCGCTGCAGCTCAAGCGCGGCGCCATCTCCTGGCGCTGGCCGCGGACGCGCTCGCCGCCCCGGTCGCCGAGCTTGCCGTGGCAGACGGCATCGTGCGCCGCCGCGGCGGCAACGACGCCCGCTCCTATGGCGAGTTGCTGCGCGGACGGCACATCCGCCTGACCCTCGACGGCGACGCTCCCGTCAAGCACCCAACCGATTACCGCATCGTCGGCCAGCGCGTGCCCCGCGCCGACATCGCGGCCAAGGCGGCCGGCAGCTTCACCTACGTCCACGACGTGCGCGTGCCCGGCATGCTGCACGGCCGCGTGGTGCGGCCGCCCTATGCCGGCTTCGACCATGGACCTTTCGTCGGACGCAGCCTGATCGCGGTCGACGAGGCCTCGGTGGCCGATGTGCCGGGCTTGGTCGCCGTCGTCGTGGTGGGGGACTTCATCGGCGTGGTGGCCGAGCGCGAGGAAAACGCCGCGCTGGCCGCCGAGCGCCTGGTGACGCGCTGGCGCGGCTGGGATGCGGCGCCAGACCTCGACGCACCCAGTGATGCGATCCGCGCCACCCCGTCGACGCCCCGGACCCTGCTCGACCGCGGCGACGTCGACACGGCGCTGGCCCGCGCCGCGCTGCCCATGCGGCGGAGCTATGGCTGGCCCTACCAGCTCCATGGCTCGATCGGTCCCTCCTGCTCGGTGGCCGACGTGCGCACCGACAGCATCACGCTCTGGTCCGGCACCCAGAACCCGCTGCTGCTGCGCGCCGACATCGCCCGGCTCACCGGCATGGCGGAGGCGCGCATCGCCGTGCTGCGCCACGAGGCGGCCGGCTGCTACGGCCGCAACTGCGCCGACGACGTGGGCGCAGACGCCGTGCTGCTGTCGCGCGCCACAGGCCGGCCGGTGCGGGTCCAGCTCACCCGCGAGCAGGAGCACCTGTGGGAGCCGAAGGGCACCGCCCAGCTCATGGACGTCGCCGGCGGCCTCGACGCCCAGGGCGCCCCCGCCGCCTACGACTTCCAGACCCGCTACCCGTCCAACGGCGCACCGACCCTGGCGCTGCTGCTGACCGGCGCCACTCTGCCCACGCCCCAGGTGTTCGAGATGGGCGACCGCACCGCCATCCCGCCCTACGCCTATGACAACGCGCGTGTTGTCGTGCACGACATGCCCCCGGTGGCGCGCGCGTCCTGGCTCCGCGGCGTCGCGGCCCTGCCGAACTCCTTCGCCCACGAGAGCTTCATCGACGAACTCGCCATCGCGGCCGCGGCCGACCCGGTCGAGTACCGGCTCCGCTACCTGGAGGACGCGCGCGGCGCCGAGCTGATCCGGGCGGTCGCCGCGCGCGCCGGCTGGCAGCCCCACACCGGGCCTGGCTTGATGCCAGCCGATGGCGAGTGGCTGCGCGGCCGCGGGTTCGCCTACGCGGTCTACGTCCATGGCCGCTTCCCCGGCACCGCGTCCGCCGCCTCGGCCTGGGTGGCGGAGGTCGCGGTCAACCGCACCAGCGGCGAGGTCGCGGTGGAGCGGGTCGTGGTGGGGCAGGATGCCGGGCTGATGGTCAATCCCGCCGGGGTCGAACACCAGGTCCATGGCAACGTCATCCAATCCACCAGCCGCGCGCTGCATGAGCGCGTGCCGTTCGAGGCGGGGCTGCCGGCGGCGCGGGACTGGGGCGCCTACGAAATCCTGTCCTTCACCCAGCTCCCGGCCATCGAGGTCGTTACGATGGACCGGCCGGAGCAGCCGCCGCTCGGTGTCGGCGAATCCGCCTCCGTGCCGAGCGCCGCCGCCATCGCCAATGCCATCTTCGACGCCACCGGCGTGCGCTTCCGCGAACCGCCCTTCACGGCGGACCGGGTGCGCGCCGCCCTCAATCCCCTCCCGCCGCCGGCGGCGCCAGCCCAAACCCAGGCACGCGCCCGCCGCCGCCTGCCTCGCCCGGCATCGGCGCTGCTCGTGGCCGCAGCCGCGGCGGCCGGCGCGCTCGCCGCCATCGTGCTGCCGCTGCGCAGCGCATTCCCGCCGATCCCGCGGCCCGACCCGGCCGCCTTCTCGGCCGCCACCATCGCGCGCGGGCGGCTGGCGCTGGCGGTGGGCGACTGCGCCGTCTGTCACGCCGGGCCAGGCGGCGACGGGCTCGCCGGCGGGCGCGGCATCCATACGCCATTCGGCACCGTGTTCGCCTCCAACATCTCGCCCGACCCCCATTCCGGCATCGGGGCGTGGTCCTACCCGGCCTTCGAGCGCGCCATGCGCCAAGGCGTCTCCCGCGACGGCCACAACCTCTACCCCGCCCACCCCTACACCAGCTTCGCCCGTGCCTCGGACGCCGACCTCCAGGGGCTCTACGCCGCCTTGATGGCCGAACCCGCCGAAGCGCACACCCCTCCCGCGACACGCCTCGCCGCGCCGTTCGGCGAGCGGCGGCTGATGCAAATCTGGAACTGGCTGTTCCTGCGCGGCGCCCCGGCGGCACCCGACCCCGCCCGCAGCCCCTCCTGGAACCGCGGGCGTGAGCTGGTCGAGGGGCTCGGCCACTGCTCAGCCTGCCATTCGCCGCGCAACCTGTTCGGCGCCGAGCAGGGCGGCGCCCGCCATCTCGCCGGCGGCACGGTGGACGGCTGGGACGCGCCCGCCATCGCGGGACCAGCGGGTTCGCCGGTGCCTTGGACCGCCGACGCGCTGTTCACCTACCTATCGACCGGCCACGACCCCCAGCACGGCGTCGCAGCGGGGCCAATGGCCGCCGTGGTGCGCGAATTGGCGACCCTGCCGGAGACGGACCGGCGCGCCATGGCCGACTATCTCGCCTCCTTGCAGACGCCCTCCGAGCACACCGCCCAGGCCCTGCTGACCCGGGCCGCCATCGAACCGCAAGCCGCCTCCGCGATGGGGGCGCAAATCTATCGCGGCGCCTGCGCCGGCTGCCACGAGCAGGGCGGCCCCACCACCTTCGGCGTGCGCCCTTCGCTGGCGCTCAACACCGGCGTTCACGCGGCCCGGCCCGACAACCTCATCCGCGTCGTGCTGGAAGGCCTGATGGACCCGGCCCTCCCCGATCTCGGCGCCATGCCCGCCTTCGGCCGCGTCTACTCCGGCCGGCAGCTGGCCGAACTCCTGCGCTACGTGCGCGCCCGCTTTGCCCCCGACGCCCCGCCCTGGGACGGCCTCGACGCCGCCATCGCCCGCGTGCGGGCCGCCTCCGACGCCTCGCGCGACCCCGCCCTCATCCAACCCAACTAAGGACCCAAACCACATGGCCCAGGATGCCCCGCCAGCCGCCGCCTCGGGCAAGGTGTTGATCCGCAACATCGGCCTGCTGCTCAGCGGCGACCTCGCCAAACCGGTGCTCGACGCCGACGCGATCCTAGTCACCGATGGCCGCATCGCAGCAGTCGGGCGCCTGGCGGACCTCGACGCCGAGGGCGCCCGCACGATCGTCGACGCGCATGGCTGCGCCCTGGCGCCGGGCTTGATCGACAGTCACGTCCACCCCGTCGCGGGCGACTGGACGCCGCGGCAAAACCAATTCAGCTGGATCGAATCCACGCTGCACGGCGGCGTCACCACGATGATTTCGGCCGGCGAGGTGCACACGCCGGGCCGCCCGCGCGACGTCGTGGGGCTGAAGGCGATGGCGGTCGCGGCCCAGCGCATGTTCACCGCCTTCCGGCCCGGCGGCATGAAGATCCACGCCGGCGCCCCCGTGATCGAGCCCGATATGGTCGAGCAGGACTTCAAGGACCTCGCCGAGGCCGGCGTGACGCTGCTCGGCGAGGTGGGGCTGGGCGGCGTCAAGGACGGGCCGACCGCCCGGCGCATGGTGGCCTGGGCGCGGCGCTATGGCCTGCAATCCACCATCCACACCGGCGGCCCCTCCATCCCCGGCTCCGGCCTGATCGACGCCGCCGTCGTGCTGGAGGCCGATACCGACGTCGTCGGCCACATCAACGGCGGCCACACCGCCCTGCCGGACCGCGAAATCCGCTGCATCTGCGAAGGCTGCCGGCGCGGGCTCGAGATCGTACACAACGGCAACGAGCGCGCGGCGCTCTACACCCTGCGCACCGCGCGCGAGATGGGGCAGGTCGAGCGCCTGATCCTCGGCACCGACGGCCCAGCCGGCTCCGGCGTGCAGCCGCTCGGCATCCTGCGCACCATCGCCATGCTGTCCTCGCTCGGCGAGGTGCCCGCCGAACAAGCGTTCTGCTTCGCCACCGGCAACACCGCCCGCATGCGTTCGCTCGATTGCGGGCTGGTCGAGCCCGGCCGGGCGGCCGACTTCACCTTCATGGACCGGCCGCAACACTCCGCCGGCCGCACCCTGCTCGAAGCTGTCGAACTCGGCGACCTGCCCGGCATCGGCATGGTGATGATCGACGGCCTGGTGCGCACCGGCCGCAGCCGCAACACGCCGCCTGCCGTGGCCGTACCGGAGGTCGTCAGCTGAAGCGCCGGCCCGGCCCTCGTGCGCGACATCTCGTCGCTTGAGACAGCGAAACTTGCCGCATGCAGGCGCATTGCCCAATCGCCAACCGACCCGCACCGATTTAAGCAGAAAACCGCAAATCATTTCTTCGCGATGGAATTGCTTGTTCTGTTAAGCAAATGAACTGGAGTGTTCGGTATTGCTGGTGTTGTTCATTCACAACTCATTTAACGAAAATTCGACGCCGCTAAGCTGTAACTTGTTATGAAGCGATGAGAGGGGCAGCCTCTCGGCGTGCTACAGCTTATTGACGAGGTCCAAGCCATGGCGATTTCCCAGCGGTACCCGCGGTCATCTCGCCGCTCCTGTCCAAAGCCGGCCGGATTGGCGCTGCAGACAAAGCAACCGGAGTCAGGATGGGGCAGCGCCGCAAAAGCAGCGATGCTTGAGAACATCAGGGCGCAGTTGTGGCAGGCAAGGCAGCGCGCCGATGCAATCGGCGCCGAGTTGCGCAGTCTCGACGTCGGCTTGCTATGGTTGAAGCAAGTGGACCAGTGCACCCGGCTCGGCGATCAAACCCTGGTCTTGCAGGCCGTGCGCTCGCGAACCGATGCGGCCGCCGAGGCCGGCACTCGCGCGACGGAGACATGAAGCGGGTTTCTATCGCCCTTACATCGGTCATGATCACAACGCTGACCGCCTGCACGGGCGATCTCAGCATCGCGGAGGCGCAACGGCAACTGCGCGTCGCCAACAATCCCGCCGCGATGACGCGGATCGCCCGCGCTGCGGAGATAGCCGGCGATCCGGCGACCGCCGAGGCGTTCTATCAGCGCGCCGCAGATCTCCGCCCGGGGGATGCCGCCGGCTCCATCGATGTGGCACGCTCGCTGGTCGAGCAGGGTCGCAACGGCGAAGCCGTCGCCTGCCTCCAGCGTGCCCACACCCTGCGGCCGGGCGATACCCTGGTCGCGGCGACGCTGGGCCGGCTGCTGGTTGCGCTGCGGCGGCCGCAGGAAGCGCTCAACGCGTTCGAAGACGGATTACGCGCCGACCCACGCTCGACGTCGCTCATGATCGGGCGCGGTGTGGCGCTTGACGCGATGGACGAGCATTCGGCCGCGCAGGAGAGCTACCGGTCGGCGCTCGCAATCGCGCCCCATAACGTTGCGGCGCAAAACAACCTGGCGCTCTCGCTAACCTTGTCCGGCCACCCGGATCAAGCAGCCGCCATGTTGCGCGCGCTCAGTCTTGCATCCGACCCGGCCGACATGGCCACGGTCAAGAGCAACCTGGCGCTCGCAAGCGGGTCGCCGGCGTTGCGAAGCCAGGTTGCTGGACCGGGCCGTTTCACCAGCAATGACGTGCTGTTTCCAACGCTCGGCACTCACGGCGGCGGCGGCGGCGCCGGCACCACCGGAGTGGCGACGGCAACAGGCGCACCGCCGCCGTAGCTGCCAGAGGCCGGCGCCGACTCGGGCGCGGACCCCGCACTGTGCAGCGAGGCCTGCGCCGACATTAGCCTCGCATTGAGTGCGCCGACTTGGAACGCCGCGTCGGCGGGGGCCAGGTCTGGCGGGTCGACCAGGTCGGCGGGGTCCACCAGCATGGCGGCGAGGCTGTTCTGCTCGACGCAGCGCTGCAGGCTGTCCAGGCTGGGCGCGATGTCGCCGTTGCGGGCGGGGGCGATCGCCGCGTTGCAGTCCGCTGTGCTCGCGAAGCTGCGGGTCAGTTGCACGCGGGCAAGCAGCCGCCGGCCACCCTGCACCCTTTGGGCGACAATGTGCGCCGGGTCGAGCCCGAAGCCGAGCAAGGCGCGGCGCACAGCATCGGCATCACCCGCGGATGCGGCCAAAATCCGGGCGCGCACGGCAAGCGGTTGCGCGCCGCCCAATTCCGCAACGACTCCGCGCAATTGGTCGCGAGCGGCCGGTTGCAGTTTGGGGTCGTCATGCAGCGCAACCAGCAACTCGCGCCGCGCGACGGTTAGCTCAACGGGCGGCGGTTGGCCGAGGTCTACCGCTTCGTCCACGCAACCCGCCAGACCCGGTGACAGACCGAGCGCGAGCGCCAACGCCAGCTTGCATCGCACGCTCATTCGAACAGGAACCCGGCGCCGCTGCGCTGCCGCGGAGCCGCGACGGGGCTGGTGCCGCCATTGGCCGGCTTGGCGAGGCGGCTGGACTGCAAGGTGTCCAGATCGGACGACGCCGCCGACACGCTGTCATTGGCGTCGGCCGGCCGGCCGATCGTCGGCTTTACAATGTAGGGCGTGACCACGATGACGAGCTCGGTCTGGTTGCGCTGAAACTGCGAGGAGCGGAACAGCGCGCCCAGCAACGGGACGTCGCCGAGCCAAGGCAGTTTCTGAATGTTGTTGGTCACGTTGTTCTGGATCAGCCCGGCGATGGCGAAGCTCTGGCCGCTGGCGAGTTCCACCTCGGTCTCCGCCTCACGCGAGGTCAGCGCCGGGACTTGCACGTTGTTGAGCGAGATCGAGTTGGTGGTGTCGATCGCACTCACCTCCGGCCGCACCTTCATGCTGATCCGCCCGGTTGAGATCACCGTCGGGGTGAAGGCGATGCTCACACCGTAGCGCTTGTACTCGATCGACGTGACGCCCAGCGCCTGGGGCACCGGAATCGGGAGTTCCCCGCCGGCCAGGAAGGTGGCGGTGGCGCCGGAAATCGCGGTCAGGTTCGGCTCCGCCAGCATGGTCACCAAACCCTCGTCGGCCATGGCGTCGAGCACCCCAGAAGCGTTGACATGGCGCGAGGCGACCGAGCCGAACACGCCGTCGATCCCGTTGCCGATCAGGCTGGCGCCGGCGGTGGTGAAGCGGCCGGTCTCCAAGCCAAAGGCGAAACTGCCAGCAGACAGGATGGTCGACCAGTTGAAGCCTAATTGGCGTGACACCGAGCGGCTCACCTCGGCAACCCGCACCCGCAGATTGACCTGCACGGCGCCAGCCACCTGCAACTGATTGCGCAGCGGTACGCCGCTGCCCAAAGTAATCGAAGCAATCTCCTGCAGATGCTGCGCTGCGGCCGGGTTCGGCACGATGCCCTGCAGCACGGCGCCATTGGCCGTGTAGGTAAGCTCGACATGGGCATCTCCCGCCTCCGCCCGAATGCGCGCCTGCAACTCGGCTTGGGGAAAGCGCACGTCCACCTTGGTCGCCATCAGCGGCGCGCCGGCGCTGGAGAGGGCGAACAAGGTGGTGCGCCCCGGCTTCTTGCCGAACAAGAACACTCGAGAGGCGGCTGGCGTCTGGACGTCGGCGATCGCTGGGTCGGCAACAAAAACCGAAGCCGCATCGGCCGGTAGCTGGATCAGCAGACCGCCGGAAACCTCGACGACAACCGATTGTTGAGCGGCGGTTATGGCGGGGGCTCCGGCAGGTGCCGGTTCGACGCTTCTGGCCGGACTGGCTGCCAGCAACAGCGGCACAAGCACGGCGCTTAGGCCTAACCAACCATGCGGCATACGGACCATCACCATAACACAGAGCCGTTGATCGACGCTTACTTTGCAACTATAATCGAATGAAGGTCATAAGTGAACACTTAAAAAACATGGCTTTTGGAGTAATTAGGTGTGCCGCCTGGATTGTTGGGTCAGACCACTGAGATTATGTACTCAAGCAGCCGAGCGCCGGTGACGGCAATGCCGCCCGCTGCGGCCGGTCAGACGGCGATGGTCCACTGCGGAGGCAATCATGGACGAAGATAGCCAGGATGACTGGCTCAATCGAATCCGCACTGAGGTCGATCAAGCGCGGAGCGCTCTCGATGCCGACCGTCGCCGCTTGCTGGCCGAACGCGAAACCCTGGAAAAACAGATCGCCAGTCTGGAACACCAGATGCAGGTCCTGAGCCGGCTTGATCTAGACTCCAGCCCCACGCACGAAGCGGCCGCCCCTGCCGGCTTGTCGTTGAGCCGCCGCGTGCTCGGCGTGCTCCGCAACTCGTCATCCGCGCTGACCTCGCGCCAATTGCGCGAGACGCTCAAGCTCGACTACCGCGAGTCGCGAAATCTCGGGCCTGTGTTGCACCAGATGCGCAAGAGCGGCTTGGTGATAAACGGCGGACGCGGCGCGCCCTGGCGCCTGGTGTCGTAGGATGGGTGGAACGCAGCGCAACCCCGCTGGGGATGGGTTGCCACGAGCAACCCATCCCACGTTTCTCATCCATGCTGCGGCAGCCGAACCAGCCTGGCCGCGCGGGCCGAGTCGTCAGTCGCCCCGCCGTGCAGGATTTGCGGCAAGCGCTCCGGCGGAGGGCTAAAACTCGGCAGGAACCGCAAACCGCCGAACGACACCGAAATGGCCGAGGCCTCCGGCCGCCAGCCTCCTGCGCCGCTCGCGGCGAGCATTGGAACCGGCGAAGACGGACGCCACCACGCCAGGACTCGGGCGCGGTAAGCACTGCCGCGGTCGGGGGTGGCGGAGTGATACGCGGCGACGACATCGTCCCACGCCGGCAAACGGGCGTGCAGCGCGAGCAGGTAGGACGCCGCGGCGCGGGCATTGACGTCCGGATCAAACGCCTCCGGCAAACTCGCGAACGCATCCGGGTGATACATCAAGTTAACCTGGAAACAGCCGACATCGATGGAGCGGGCGCCGGCGGCCTGGCGGCGCTCAACCCAGTCGATGGCGCCCCCAGGCGTCGTGAAGCTGCGGCTCGACCCGGGCTCGCCGACGCTCCAGGGCCATTGGCCGCTTTCAACCCGGCCGATCGCCTGCAGCATGCCGGCAGGCAGGCCAGCCTCCTGTTCCACACGCTGCGCCGCCAGCCGGCAGTCGGCGGCTTGTAGCGGACCATGCCACATGAGCGCCGCAAGCAGGACGGGAGTGCGCCACCCCGGCAACCAAGGCCGACAACGATGGCGCCTCACATAAGGCCCGCCTGCTGCATGCAGGCGATCACCAGCGGGAAGGAATCCTTGCCCACCATCTGCCCAACCTTCAAGCGGGAGAAGGCACGAACGGCGATGGGATCGAGCACGACCGGCAGGCGCGCCGCCCGCGCTTCGTCGAGCAGCACGGGCGTGCCCTCGGCCGCTCCGCGCGCGACCAGCACCGGCACCATCGCGTCAGGCTTGGCGTAGCGGAAGGCGAGTGCCAATTCGCTGGAGCGGATTACGAAGGTGGCGTTGCGCAGGCCGGTGCGGGCGGAAGCGCGCAACCCGGCACGCAACTGCAGCCGATGCTGGTTCTTGATCAGCGGGTCGCCATCCATCTCCTTGCGTTCGCGTTTCTGCTCGGTCTTGGTCATCTTCATGTCGCGCCCGAACAGCCAGCGCTGCACGCCGATATCAAGCGCGCCGAGCACCAGGAAAAAGCCGCAAACGGCAACCAGCAACGGCCGCAGCAGGCCGCGCAGCAACGGCGCCGCACATTGCAGCCCGCAGGACGGCTGCTCCAGCATCGCCTGCAGCGACAGCGCGATGATGACGCTCGCCACGGTCCCGATCAGCAGCAGCTTGAGCACCGACTTGATCAGATCGGTCAAGTTGCGTAACGAGAACAAGCGCTTGAAGCCTTCGACCGGATCGAGCCGCTCCAGCTTCGGCATAATTGGATCGAGCGCCGCCAACGCTCCCCCGTTCACTGCCACATTGGACAGCACGGCGGCGGCGGCGAGCAGACCGATGAACGGGCCGATCATCCAGACGAATTGCACGCCGAGCAACCGGGCGAGATGCTGGACGCTCTCGGCAAATGGAGCGCCCGTCGCCTCGGCCGCCGCCATCGCGCCGTCCCGTAGATCGTCGAACAGCCGGCCGGCGCGCACGAACAGGTAAAACACGGCCGTGATGGTGACGACCGCCGTCACCAACTCGCGGCTGCGCGCGATCTGGCCCTTCTTGCGCGCCTCGCGCAGCTTCTTGGCCGAAGCCGGCAGCGTCTTCTCTTCGCTGCCGCTCTTTCCGCTCATGGCGCACCCAGGGGCGTGGCCGGAAGGCCGATCTGCAGCAAATCCATCAGCTCCGGCAGCTTGGCCTGGTCCTGCCGCATATAGACGATCAGGAAGGCGGCATAGAGCGGGATGAAGCCGACGAACACGGCGTTGCGAACCGCCAAGCCAAGGTCGTCGATGCGCAGGTTGGGCGCCACTCTGGCGATCACCATCAGCGAAATATCGGCCAGCAGCATGGCCAGCACCGGCGGGATGGCGAGCAGCAGGCCTTGACGCGTGATCCGGTCGAGCACGCCGAGCAGCAACACCGGCGTTTGCGGCGCGAGGTGCGGCAGGCCCGCAAGCGGCGGCCAGATCGCCCAACTGCCGTAGAGCAGGCCGGTCAGCGTCTCCAGCCCGCCGGTCATCACGAACAAGGCAATCCCCGTCATGATCAGCAGCGTTCCGGTGATCGAGACGTCCTCGAAGCCCGCCGGGTCGTTGAGGCGGCCTTGGGTGGCGCCGCGCTGCGCGTCCAGCAGGTCACCGGCCACGCCAAAAGCCCAGAACGGCGCGCCCAACAGCAACCCGAGCGCCGCCCCAACCGCCGCCTCCTTGAAGGTCAGCAGGAGCAACGGGATGGCCTGCGGCGTGAGCGACAGCTCGGCGGCGATACGCGGCACCATGGGGATGGCAACCGCGGTTGCCACGGCCCCGCGCAGCAGGCCAACAATCTGCGCTCGGGTGAAAATGGGATTGAACGACAGCAGCGCCAGCGGGCGGGCCAGGGCGATCCCATAGGCCAGCAGCCAGTGCCAAACGAGGTCGAAAATGCCGCTCATCGCGTCATCGCGGGGAAACTGTCGAACAACTGGCTTGACTGGCGCACCAACGGCGCCACCAGCAGCGGCCCGAACAGTACCAGGATCATGATTACGGCCAGCAGCTTGAATGCGATCGGCAGCGATTGGTCCTGCACCTGGGTCACCGCCTGCAAGATGCCGATCACCAGCCCGACAGCGATGGCGCCGAGCAGCGGCGGCAGCGAGATAAGCAGCACGACGCTGACCATGGCGTGCAGCTGGTCGATCAGCGCGTTCTGGGTCATCGGCGGCGCCTAACCGGCATAGCCAAGGACGAGGCCATGCATCAGCCGGGTCCAGCCCTCGATAGCGACGAACAGGAACAGCTTGAACGGCACCGAGATGGTGGTTGGCGACACCGCCGACATGCCCATCGCCATGAGCACCGCCGTGGTGATCAGATCGACCGCAATGAACGGAAGATAGATCAAGAAGCCAGCCTCGAAGGCGCGCCGCAATTCCGACAACACAAAGGAGGGGACCACGACGATCATATCGTCGGGCGTAATCTCGAGCCCGGCGTCCGGGCCCCACACCCTAGTCGTGGCCGTGGTGAAGAACGCGCGCTCCCCCGGGCTGGTGAAGCGAAGCATGAACGCCTTGGCCGGCACTTCCGCCCGTTGCGCGACCTCGGTGAAGTCGGCCACCGACTGATATTGTTGGCCGGGCCGGTCGGCCGCCTGATAAACCCGGTTGGCGACCGGCGCCATGACGTAGCCCGACAGCAGCAGCGCGATCCCGTACAGCACTAGGTTGGGCGGCGTTTGCTGCACGCCCAAGGCGTTGCGCAACAAGAACAACACCACGGAAATCTTAATGAAGCTCGTCATCGTCACGGCGACGAAGGTCAGCGTGCCGAGCGCCCCGATAACGACCAGGATGGCCAGCAGGTTTGGCTGCGCGCTAAGCATGGTCGAACAGCCGGGTGATCTTCACGCCGAGCGCGCCGTCCAGCTCCACCAATTCACCCTCGCCGATGCGGCGGCCATGGGCGGCGATCTCGACCAGCTTCTGCCGGTTGGCAAGTTCGATCACCGAGCCTGGCCCGAACCGGCGCAGCTCGCCGAGTTGGATGGTCAGGCGGCCAACCTCGAACGTGAGCGTGACAGGAAGCTCGTCCAAACTCGCCGCCGGGGCCGCGTCTTCGTGTGGCTCCGCCATCGCCCAGCCTCCTTGTTGATGATCCGGTTCGGCGCGGGGCGGCTGCGTCAAGCTCCACTGGCTGCCCGCACCCTGCACCGCCGCAACCCAGCTTTCGGCGATGACGAGCGCGGTTGCCTGCTGCTCCAGAAGCACCGCGTCGCCAGGCCGCAACGAAGCGAGCACCGCCGGCGTCAGCCGAGTCGCGCCAAGACGAAGCACCGCGGGCAGCGTCATCCAGTCGACGTGTCTGGGTTGCAGCGGCCAACTCGCCAGCACCGCGTCGGCCTGGGCGGGCGTGCAATCAAGATGCACCCGGCACTGCACGGCCCCGCCATCCACCCCGATCACCATGGCCAGGCCTTCGCCCGGCGGCCCGGCGTCACGCACCGCGTCAAGGACGGTGATTGCCCGCCCGGACGCTGCTTCCCACCGGGCAATGAGGTCGATGGCAGCCGTCTCCAACAGCAGCCCGGCCAGGTCGGGCGGCAGCGCGTCCAACCCGGCGAGATCGGGATCGAGCGCGCCCAGGGCGTCGCGGATCATCTCGGCGGGGCAGTGCACGGCCAGACGATGCTCCCCCCATTGCAGGGCAATCCGCACCGGGTCGGGGCCGCATGGCTGGCCGTCGTCCTGGCACAGCCGGAGCCGCAGCGAGGGGCCGAGCGGCAGGTCAGCCCGGGCGGCATGCCGGGCGCGCGCGGCCGCGGCGTCCCGCCGGGTCAAGCGAGGCAGGCTGAGCGGACGCCACTGCGTCACGCGGCCGGCCGCCAGCTATCCGTGGCAGCGTCCTCGCGTTCGAACTCCTCCGCCAAGGCGACGACAGTGCGGTGCGCGTCCGACGCCCGGCCGGCCAGCCGCTCGCGTTGCTGCGCCTTGCGCATGGCGGCCGCCAAATCAGCCGACGCTTCGGTGACAACAAGCGCAGCTTGCTGTGCCCGCGCAGCAGCGTCGCTGACGGCGGCTGCCAGCGGCTCGGCGCCTGCCCGCTGCTGCGCTTCCAGGATCGGCAACGCCTGCAACGTCGCCGCGTCCACCGCGCAGCCCATCAGCCCGTCGTAGCTGCGGGCCATCTCTGCCTGCCGCGCCGCCTCGAACCGGTCGAACTCTGCCGCCGCCGCCGCCGCGGCGGCCGCCGCGGCCCGCTCCGCCCGGGCAGCCCGCGCGGCCGCCACGCGCCGCCGGTCGACGCGGACCTGTTGGCACCGGAGCAGCAGCTTGGTCTGGGCGGCGATCAGGGCTTCAGCTTGGCCAGCCATGCCAGCGTCTCCGGGAACGGGGCCGGCGCCCCCGCTGCCTGTTTCAGGAACTCCTGCACGGCGCCGATCCGCGCCAGCGCGTCGTCGTTGCGGGCATCGGCGCCATGCGCGTACTCCCCGATCTGCACCAGGAATTCGATCTCGCCGTAGCGCTGGATCACTTCGCGCACATACGCCGCTTGGCTGCGGTGGGCAGTGCCGGCAATGGCATCCATCACGCGGCTGCGGCTCGCCAGCACGTCAATGGCCGGGTAATGGCCGCCCGCGGCGATTTTAGGCGACAGCACGATATGGCCATCGAGAATACCGCGTGTCTCCTCGGCGATCGGGTCGCCGCTGCCATCGCCCTCGACCAACACGGTGTAGAACGCGGTAATCGACCCGGTGGCGCCAGGCCCAGCGCGCTCCAGCAGGCGCGGCAACTCGGCCAGCGCGGACGGCGGAAACCCGCGCCGGGTCGGCGGCTCGCCGGATGCGAGCCCAATCTCGCGCAGCGCGCGCGCAAACCGGGTCACGCTGTCCATGACGAGGAGCACGCGAAGCCCTTGGTCGCGGAACGCCTCGGCAATGGTGGTGGCGGCATGAGCGGCCTTCACCCGCTCCACCGCCGGCCGGTCGGAGGTGGCGACCACCAACACCGTCCGAGCCCGCGCCGCAGCATCCAACTGGCGCTCGATGAAGTCCCGCACCTCGCGCCCCCGTTCGCCGACCAGAGCCACCACAGCGACATCCACCCGGGCGCCGCGCACCAGGGAGGCGAGCAAGGTGGACTTGCCGCCGCCGGGCTCGCCGTAAATGCCGAGGCGCTGGCCCTCGCCGCAAGTGAGCAAGGCGTCAACCGCGCGCACGCCGACGGGCAGCACCGTATCCACCAGGCGGCGCTCCATGGCCGCGGGCGGGGCCACGCTGCACGGCCGCCGCTCGCAGGGCGGCAGCTTCCCGCGGGCCGCCACATCGAGCGGCTGGCCCAGGCCGTCCAGCACGCGGCCGAGCAAGCCCGGGCCGACCGGGACGCGCAGCACGTCATGCAGCGGGATCACTTCGGCGCCCGCCGACAGCCCCGCCGTGTCGCCGACCGGCGCCAGGATGGCCTCATCGCCATCGAGGCCGACGATTTCGGCCAGCAGCGGCGCGGCGCGGCCTGGATCGATCAACTGGCATAGTTCGCCCAGCCGTGCCTCCGGCATCAAGGCGCGCAGCACCGTGCCGACCGCGCGGGTAATGCGGCCATGCGCCGGCCGTGGCGCGGCCGCGCTGACCCGGCCGGCGACCTCGCTGAGCCGGGCCTGCAGCCGGGCCGCGGTCACGCCACCCCCGCCATCAGGGCGCGAAACTGTTCCACGATGCCCAGCCGGGTGCGGCCGCTTGCATGCACCAGCGTGCAGGTGCCCAGGGTTGCGGCCGGGTCGCCGATCACGGCGACCCGGCCGTGCGGATCGGCCGCGGACACCGCCTGGCGCAGCGCGTCCGCGTCGGCCGGGCAGACGCGCAACGTGAGCTGAACGTCACGCCGGTGCTCGGCGATCGCCTCCGCCGCCAATTGGGCCAGCACCTGGTCGGGCGGCTGGCTGGCGAGTACGCGGTGGGCGATCGCGAAGGCCAGCTCATGCAGTTCCGCCGCCCGCTCGTCGAGAAAGGCCTCGACCGACGCAGCGGTCTCGGCGGCGAGCTGGGCAGCCTGCTGCAACCCGGACCGCAGCCCCTCGGCATGGCCGTCGGCAACGGCTTGCCGCCGCTCCAATTCGGCCCGGGCGAGCAACGCGTCCGCTTGCTCGGCGGCGCTCGCGCGGATGGCGGCCGCGTCGGCGTGGGCCGCCACTTCGGCTGCGCGAACGACGAACGGCGAGACCGGCAGCGTCGCGGCCGCCTGGGTGAGCAGTTCCATCGCACCCGTCATGGCTGATCCAGCAGCCATGCGACGGCGGCCGCCCCGCCCGGTGCACCTGGGGTGGCGCCCTCCGGCGGGCGCCACGCCAGGCGCCGCACGAGCGCGGGCGGCTGGCTGGCGCACCAATCGGCCCAGCATGCGGCGCCCACGCTGGGGATCATCGCCGCAATGGTGTCCGGCGATGCGGCGATTGGAGGCAAACCCCATCCCGGGCTGCGCAGCGCCAACGCCCTCAAATCCTCGCCAATCAGGCCGGTCAGCGACCGCACGGACGCGCCATCGACCAGCGCTGCAATCGCGGCACGTTGCCACACGGCGCCCGCCTGGCGGCAAAGCTCGCACAGGCCCGCCTCATCCATCGCCAGAGCGCGTGCCTGGGCGCTGTCGAGGGCAGGCAGCGGCCCAAGACGCCGGTCCAGCAATGCCAGCAGCCGAGACCGCAGCCGGTCGGACGCAACCAGCCGCTGCACCAGGCGCTCGGAAACACCGTTCCCCAGCAGAGCGGCGGTCGCAGCTTGCGTTGGCATCATGGCCTCAATCGGCCAAACCCGAGACCGCGCCGGAGACGGGCTGCGGCCGGATGCTGGCATAGGCCGCAGCGATCCGGCGGCGGAAGGACAAACCAATCGCACCGATCGCCAGCAGCGCGGCGCCGCCGCCGAGCGGACCCGCCAGCCCCTCGCTCAGCCCGGCGAACGCGGCTTTCGGCGCGGGCAGCGGCACCTCGACATGCGGCACGCCGACCAGGACCACCGAAACCTTGTCGTAGCTCAGCCCTTGCACGCTGTCGGCCACCAGCATCTTGATCTGCGGCACCAGCCGGGTGACGTCGCTCTGATCGTCGTAGCGGATGAACACGGAGGCCGAAGACGGCGTTGGGTCGCGGTTCAGCAGGTCGTTGTCCGGCAGCACCACCTGGACCCGGGCAGTGAGCACGCCGTCGATCTGCGAGACGGTGCCGGACAGTTCCTGGCTCAGCGCCCACAGCAACCGCGCGCGCTCCTGCACTGGGGAGGCAACCAAGCCGCTGGGCTGAAAGATATCGCCCATCGTTTGGAACCGGTGTTTGGGGAACCCGCGCGCGCGCAGCAGTTCCACGGCGGGCGCGAAATCCGACTGCTCGATGGTGATGATGTCGGTGCCGTCCTTGGCGGCGGATTTGGCGGCCGACAGGTGGCTGCGCAGCAGGATCGAGAGCATGTCGTTGGCTTCGTCCTCCGGCAACCCTTGATAGAGTTCAACCTTGCAGCCGCAGAGCAGGAGCAAGCCCGCTAGGCCGGCCGCTCGCAAGCAGTTTGCCGGCCGGTTGCGGCGTCGCATCACTGGCCCTTCAGCAGAGTGTTAAAGATCTTGGTGCTCTCGGTAGAGCCGCGGCTCGCCATCGTCGTTTCGATCGCGAACATGTACGCTTGCTCCATCTGCGCCACGGCTCCGCCGGTCTCGGCCGGAGTTAAAGTGGCGGGCGCTTTGCCGGCGGGGGCGGCGTTCGACCCTGAAGCTGCGGGCCCAGCGTCGCCAGTGAAGCTGGCCAGGTGGTGCGCGAGCTGATCCACCTGATGAGCCAAGCTCGCACCCAGGCCGTCGGACGACGGAGAAAAGCTCGACGGAACCTCGACCGGCCGGCTTTGCGCAGCGGCGCGGGCAAAATCGGCTTGATCCTGGCTGGTGGGTATCTGCGGCCGGTCGGCAATTTGGATGGGCGCCTGTGCGCCTCCACCCGCAAGCGGTGAGCCGGCTTGCACGGGAGGCTGGATCGTGGCGATGGGAGCGAGCATGGCGATCTCCGGTCCGAAACCTTCACGCAGGCGATAAGGCCTCGATGTAAGCCCGCCCTGTTAAGCAAGCTAAGCGACGAATGCAAGCATCGAAGCGACCGAGGACGCTGAGCAACCACAAACACGGATAAGCGGGTTGCATCATCCCGCTATCAAGTTCACACGACTGTCAGCCGAGTTTCACTTGCTGGAATGGATGCGGGATGCTTAAGGTTGGGTATGGAAATTAAGCAATCCCAACGCGGCTTGCAGATGCGCGCGGCTCTGGCTCTCGCCGCAGCCGCGCTTGCCGCCGGCCCGGCGCTGGCTGCGGAGCCGGCCTGGCCCAGCGCTCCGTACGACTACATCGTGGTCGATCAGGACCTGCGGACAGTGCTGCTCCAGTTCGGTGCGAATATCGGCGTGCGCGTGGCTCTGTCGGACGGCGTGCAAGGCCGGGTGCATGGCCGCCTGCCAACTTTGCCGCCGCGGGACTTCCTCAGCCATGTCGCGCAAGCCTACGGGTTGGATTGGTTTTTCGACGGCGTGACGCTATCAATCAGCGCTGCCAATGAGGCCGAAACCCGCTTCGTGCCACTCGCCGGCACCAGCGTTCCCGCGCTGGAAGCCGCCTTGCGCACGACCGGCCTATACGACCCACGATTCGGCTTGCGCGAAGGTCCCGCAGGCAAGACGGCGCTGGTCGCCGGTCCGCCGCGTTATCTGAAGGCAGTGGAACAGACCGCCGCTGCATTGGCGGTGCCCGAAGCCAGCCCGAGCGCGCTACCCGGCGCCGTCGTCACCTTGACCGTGTTCCGCGGCGGGGCGGCGAGCAAAGTACAGTTCCCATGACCGGCAAAGCCCACCAGCCGATCACCGCAGCATGGAGCCCAGCAGAATGACAAGCATCGCCCCCGTGAGTTCAACCGCCAACACAACGCCGACCGACCCGACAACGGCTGGCGACCCAAACCAATTGGCCGACGCGTTTTCCAAAGGCGTCGTTCAATTCATGGGCGTGATGCTCCAAAGCAGTGAGAGCGACACCATCGACGCAATCAACGACACCACCAGCGACCCTGATGCGCCGAGCTAACTCCACCCAAGCGACCACACAACCGCGATTGCAAAAGGAATCGTCATGAGCAGTTCGATCTCGAGTGTCGGCAATAGTTCCAGCCTAAGCTCTCCGGCCATGCCGGCAGCGCCGAGCCCCGCAGATGGCAGCGACTTCGAAGCAGCGCTGCAGACCTCGACAGGCGGCGCGCGCCAACCTCCCACGCCGTCACCGACACAGACGTCCACAGCTTCACCAAGCCCCGCCCCCGCAGATGGTTCGAGCCAAGCCGCGCCGGGCACTCAAGAGGCATCCCTCGTACAACAACTGATTCCGTTGCTTCAGCAAAGCATCGGCGGCACGACCGGTTCGGCAGCGGGCAGCCCGGCGCCAGCCGCAGCGCCCAGCACTTCCGCAGCGCCCGCCGCAGCCGCAACGCCCAGCACTCCCGCAGCGCCGCCCGCAAGCCCGGCGCCGGCGACACCGGCCGCCAGTTCGGCTCCTGCTGCACCACCCAGCACCCCGGCGACGGACGCGCCTGCGCCAAGCACGGCCACGGCCGCTCCCGCCGACAATTCGTCAATGTCGAGCCTGATCTCGCAAATCGTGGCTCTGCTGCAAAAATTGCTCCCGGAGCTGCAGGGCACGTCGGCCGGCTCGAGCGCGGCGCCGTCCTCCGCTGCACCGTCTAGCACGCCCGCTGCCGCTCCGGCCGCAACGCCCGCCGCGGCGCAAGCTCCGGCCGCCAAGCCGGCCCCAGATCCGGCATCCGCGCCCCTCCAGGCCGCGGCACCGCCCTCAACGCAAGCCCCGCCCGCATCCGCATCCGCTATGACCAACACCGAAACATCCTTGCTCCAGCAACTGCTCACCTTGCTGCAGCAGCAGCTCGGTCAAGGAGCGCCGTCGTCGAGCGCGGGGACGTCAGCCAGCAGCTTGATCCCGCTGCTTCAAAAGCTGCTTACCGAGCTACAGGGCAGCAGTTCGCCGTCCGGTGCAGCGCCATCGGCAACCACCAGCGCCACCGCAACCCCGGCCGCACCAGCCGCGAGCAGCCCGACGCAGGCGCCCGCCAACAGCAATCCAGCCGACGGCATCAGCGGCGCCGAGATCTCGGCAATGCTCAATGCCGCCAACGGAACCGGGCCAGAGGTGATCTTCTCGGACTACGATACACCGGCATCTTCCATGCCGGTCCAAAGTTCCCCAACCACGGGGGGGCAAGTCGCCGCCCTGAACCAGCAAGTGGGGAGCGAGGCGGCCTAGCCCTGGTGCCCGGCCGGCGGATGCATCTTCGCCGGCCCACTCTAGGCAAGTCGCAAGTTCGGGTTGCCGCAACGCTGCGGCAGCTCAGTCGGCGGACCCGCCGGGTCTGTCCATAATGAGACCAAACGAGTCAGGAGAACAATATGTCCGGTAGCACTTCAGGTAGCATTGGCGCAGGCGCTGGCAACGCGGCAACCGCCAGCGGCGGCGCGTTGCAGAGCGGCAGCGCGTCGGTCGATCAAGAAATCCAGCAGATGAACGACGCGTTCGCTCTGGCGACCGAGACCAACATGAAGATCACCGTCGCCAAGACGGTTGACGGCGCAGAAGAAACCGCCGCTCAGCAGCGCCCGAACATCGGCTGATTAGCGGTCAGGGTCCGCCGCAGCCGCGTGCGGACCCTGACTCCATCTTCCTGGCCCCCTCTTCATGGCAAGGACACCGGCATGATCGCTCAATCGCAGCACGGCCGCAGCACCGCCTCCGCCGCACTGCGCGTGGCGAGCGGGCCGCATGCCCAGGCCCATGCCACGCTTCGTCCGGGCCGCACCACGGTCGGCCGTAGCACCGCCAACGACGTCGTGCTCGAAGACGACTTGTTGTCGCCGGTCCATTTCGCCGTCGCGCATGCACCGGGTCGGCCCCGCGCCTTGCTCCGGCTGGAGGCCCTGGGCGGCCCCATCATCCTGGACGGCACCACGCTCCCGCCCGGCAGTTCCACCGCTTGTCGCGGCGGCACCATGTTTCGTGCCGGCAGCACCCAATTCGAATTATCCGGCATCGCCGCGCCCGCGGCAACGAGCCGGTGGCCGTCTCGCACCGCCCTCGCCACCGGCTTCGGCGCCGGGGTGGCATGCGCCGCCATCGCCTTGGTGTCCGTGGCCCTGCACGCCTCGCTCAGCCACAAAGCCGTGGCGTCTTGGCCAAGCACCGGGCCGCACCCGGTGGCCGCAATCAGCCGGCCGCTCCATTCCGCATCGGCCGTCCACGCGCAAGATGCGCTTCAGCAGCGGCTCGACGCGGCGGGCTTGTCCGGCGTTGCTCTCGCCAGCTTGCCCAACGACGCGGTGGAAGCACGCGGCGAGATCATGCAATCGCAACTCGCGGCCTGGCTCGAAACGCAACGCTGGTTCGACGCCCAATTCGGCGGTAAGGCGACGCTGGTGGACCAAGTGAGCGCCACCAACACCGCGCCCCCTTTGGCAATTGCGGCCGTCTGGCCCGGTCCGAACCCCTACGTCATCGACGGCAGCGGTCAGAAACTGTTCACCGGCGCTCCGCTACACGCCGGCTGGACCCTGGAGCGAATCGAGCCGGACCGGGTGATCATCCGGCGCAGCGGCCAAACGCTCGCAGTCCGGTTCTAACGCCGTCATGACCGCGCTGCGGCTCAATCGGCTGTCGCAAGGCCTGGCTGCCCGGCAAGACCTCATTCTCGTGGCACTGCTGGTGCTGACCACGGTCATGATGATCCTGCCGATGCCAACGGCCTTCGCTGACATCCTGATCGCGACCAACATCGCATTGTCCATTCTGCTCATGATGGCCGCGATCTACGTCAATGGCTCGGTCGAGTTCTCCACCTTGCCGACGGTGATCCTGGTCACCACCGCCTTCCGCCTCTCGCTGTCGATCACCACCAGCCGGATGATCCTCGTGCAAGGTGATGCGGGCGACATCATCCGCACCTTCGGCGAGTTTGTCATTGCCGGGAACATCGTCGTCGGGCTGGTGGTCTACTTGATCATCACCATCGTGCAGTTTGTCGTCATCACCAAGGGGAGCGAGCGCGTTGCCGAAGTGGCCGCGCGCTTCACGCTCGACGCGCTGCCGGGCAAGCAGATCAGCATCGATACCGACCTCAAGAACGGCGACATCGACCAGGGGGAGGCGCGGCGCCGGCGCCACTTGCTGGAGCAGGAAAGCCAGCTTTACGGCGCCATGGATGGCGCGATGAAGTTCGTCAAGGGCGACGCCATCGCCAGCCTCGTGATCATCGTCGTCAACCTCATCGGCGGCATGGCGATCGGCACCCTGCAACGCGGCCTGTCGTTTGCCGAGGCCGTGCAGACCTATTCGCTGCTGGCCGTGGGCGATGGCTTGATCGCCCAAATTCCGGCGTTGCTGATCTCGCTTACCGCCGGCATCATCGTCACGCGCGTTACCTCGGCAGTCGGCGGCAATCTCGGGCGCGACATGGTTGGGCAGCTCACCGCCGACCCACGGGTGTTGCAAGTGGCGTCCGCCGTGCTGGCCATGCTGGCGTTCGTGCCGGGCTTCCCCATCGCCGTCTTCCTCACTATGGCCATCCTGCTCGGCGCCGGCGGATGGGCGCTGTCCCGGCGGAAAGCAACAACGGCGAAGGACGCGGTGCGTGCGGCAAGCCAAGGGCCGCCGGAAGCCGCGCGATTGGAACTGCAAATCGCGCCCGCGCTGGCGGCGGAGCATCCTGATCTGGAGTTTGCCCTCGCCGCGCTCAAAACCGAGATGTCCAGCTTTCTCGGCATCGCCATTCCCACCATCAGGGTGCGCCCCAATAAGCTCGGTGCAGCGGAGTGGCGCTTCGAGACGGATGGGCTGCCGGTCGCGGCCGGCCGCGCCGACAATGACACCGCCGTGGTGCCGCAGATCGCCCAGTCAGTGCGGTCGGCGCTCGCGCGGGTGGCCGGGCAATTCGTTGGCATTCAGGAAACCCAGGCGCTACTGACCCGCATGGAGGCGGGTTACGCGGACTTGGTCCGCGAGGCGCTGAAAGCGGCCGCGCTGCCGCGGCTGGCCGAGGTGCTGCGCCGCTTGGTCAACGAAGGCGTGCCAATCACCAATCTGCGGTCCATCCTCGAAGTGGTCGCGGAGTGGGGCGCCCGCGAGCAAAACAATGCCTTGCTCGCCGAGCATGTCCGCGCGGGGTTGCGGGACTACCTGTGCCACAGCCTTGCCACGGCCGGAAAGCGGCTCTCGCTCGTGCTCGTGGAGGGCGCGTTGGACGAGATGCTGCGCAGCGCCATCCAGGCTACGGCAAGCGGCATGCAGCTCGCCTTGGATCAAGCCATGTCAGACCGCCTGGTCAGCGAACTGCACGGGCTGCTCGACCCAATCATGGAGCGGGGCGACAAGCCGGTCGTGCTCAGCTCGCTGGATTTGCGCCGGCACCTGCGATCGTTGCTGGCCCGCCGCGGCTTGACGATTGCGGTGCTATCGCACGGCGAGTTGGCACCGGACTTCACCGTCCAGGTCGCCGCCACGCTGCGCAAGACGCAGATCGATGCGCCACGGCTGAGCGCAGTGGCAGCATAACGCTCAACGCCGTTGCTGCCAAACACGACAAGAGGAGACCCTCGAATGCCAGTCGCTGCAATTTCGTCAACCGATCCAAGCAAGGATCCCGCCAGCAGCTCGACGTCGAGCGACGGCCCAAGCTCCGCGGGGTTCCTGTCCGAGAAGCTGCGGATATCTCCCCCGCCACCGAGCCACGCCGAACCATCCACGTCGCCCGCGCACGGCAGCCCGCCGCCGAGCGCAAACTCGCCGCCGCCGCCGAACCCGGCTCCGTCCACGTCGCCGGCGCATGGCAGCCCGCCGCCGCCGCCGCCAGCCCCGCCGCCGCCATCCACTCTCGGCACGCCCTCGCCATCTGGAGATGCAGCGCCCGTGCTGGACAATTCGTCCTACTCGAGCGGCGCCAACCTCAAAATCTGGGATGGCGTGACCAGCGCTGAGCCCGGGTCCGACCAGACGCAGATGGAGAAAGAGTTGAACCGCCCGATTGCGGCGGCGCAGGCCCTATCGGCGAACTGGACCAATTGGGGCCTCGACAAAAACATCTCCTTCTCAAATCCGCCATCAAGCCTGCCGCCGGACGCGCAGGCGGTGATAAAATACGTCGCCTCCAACCCGGCGCTGATGACCGCGCTTGATTCTGCTGGCGTCAAAGACAAGACCGACGGGACCATCACCAAGTCCAACGTCGACGCATTCGTCAAACAAGCCACCAGCGATGCGAAAGACGCCAGCAAAACCGTCACTGACTGGCTGCAAAAAAACTCCGGCGCCGGCGATCAGTCTAAAGCGCTCGTGCAGTCGGCCGGCATCGTCATGGCCAATCAAATGCTGGCGTCGGGCTCGGACTCGGACCACCAGAACGGCAAAGTGGGCAATGATGGGATGATGACCGGCAGCGGGTTGGCCCAGCTCGCGTCGCAAAACCCGGGCTTGAGTTCGGCGCTCGGGGATGCCAGCAAACTGTGGGGCCAGCCGGGCATGTTCAAATTGCTCGATACCGGTGGCACCGACATTGCCTTCAACCAGGCCGATGGCAACGCCAATGCAAAGAACATCGGCGACTGGATTACTAAGGAGGCGCCCGGCAACGACGCCGACTTCGCCAACACGCTCAACCAGGCGGCCGTCGAGAACACGGTCGCGGGGATTGGCAACGCCAATATCGGCCAAGACGTGTTTACCGATCCCTCCAAATACACCGGCGCGCAGAAAGCCGCGGTGATGGTGCAGCTCGGCGACACGTCATCCAAAATCTCGGCCAGTGCCGACGATGGCATCTACAACTCCGGATTTAACGCCGGCAATGTGGGCGACGCCGGCATAAACTCCGACCCGAATGCAGTGCAGGGGGACATCGCGCAGAAAATCCAGCAACTGCAGCAAGACCCGGACGTGCAGGCTTACCTCAGCCAGACCCTGCCTGGTGCGCAACAAGCCATCATGAACAGCGACAGCAGCGTGAGAGCCGCTTCGGCGAACTTCTTCAACAGCACCCTCAGAACCGGCAAAGCGTTGAACGACGACCTCGCCAAAAAGGACAGCAACGGCAATCCGGCCTCGCCCGCCACCGCACTCGAAAGCTTCACCCAGCAGGCGACGTTTTACGATGGCGCTTTCGGCACCGGCGGCAAGACACTCGGCTTGCTCGATCCGATGAAGGGCGGCAACAAGGATAACGGCCCAAGCCAATTGAACGAAATGGTCAAAGCCTCCGGACAGGAGGGCAGCCTGGAGTCGTTCTACACCAACAACATTCAGAACACCAAAGTGCTGACGGATGCGGTGGGCGGCGGCGCCGATCTCGGCAGCGCGATCAAGCTGTTCTCATCGGCCGCCGCAACCTTCGCCACCGCGCTCAATCCCACGTTCATCGCCAACAACGCGCAGCAAACGCAAAGCAACTTTGCCGACAACTCGACAGGCGCGATCCTCGGCAGCGCGTCGACCGACGAGATCAACAACGCGTTCGGCGACAAGGGCGGCAACGAGAACCAAACCAACGCCATCGTGCAGCAACTGCAGACCAACTCCCCGAACCTGTTCAAAGCCAGCGACGGCACGCCACTCGCGACGGACAAGATTGTCACTCTGGTCAGGCAAACCACCGACCTGGTGCGCAATGGCATCAAGGTGCAGGACGCGCTGTCCAAGGTGATGAATTCGGTCACCGCTCCCAGCGGCGTCAATGTGGATGCTTATAAAGCAGGCGCGCTGCATGTGCTGAGTTCCGTCATCGGCGGCGGGGTGCTGGCGGCCAAGGCGGCGGCGGGAACCAGCAATCCGGCTGCCGATGCCAGTATTGCCGCTGCGTCAGCGCAGGCGTTGGGCACCCTGACCGAGGGCTCCGCCAAGTATGGCGGCACGGTCGCCAAGCAGATCTTCGCCGGTCCGGCTTTGCAGTCCGCCACCACGGCCTGGAAGAACCTCGAAAACAGCGGCAAAGTGGTCGGTAACATCGGCGGTGCCATCAGCGGCGCGTTGAACATCGTCTCGGGCATTGGCGACCTAAAATCCGGCGACAAGGTCGGTGCCGGGCTGAATATCGGTGCGGGCGCGGCCGGTGCGCTGGCCGGCGTTGCCGGCGCCACCGAAGGCAGCGCTGGGTTGTTGAGCGCATCGGGCGCGATCTCGAGTACCGTGGCCGACAGCGTCGCAGCGGCGTCCTCCGTCATCGGCATCGCGGGCACGGCGGTTGGGTCCCTCGCTGGCCTGGGATATCTGATCAGCCAAGTCGTCAAGGGTGCGCAGCAGGTCAACACATTCGACGACCAGACCGTTCCCACTCTAAACCAGTACGGCATTACCGGAGGGCCGGAGAGGGCGCCGGCCCATCCGCCGCCACCCACCCCACCCGCCGCCGACCATGGCCAGGGCCCGTTGCAACCGCCCACATCCTCCCCGCCGGCAGCGAACCACGGGTAGGGGGGTGAAAGCTCGTCTATAACGCGGTCAGCAAGCCGACGGCGTAGCGGGTCAGCCTCTCCGCCCGGCTGTCGGTGACAAGGTAGGTATCCGCAGCAGCGAGGTTGGCAGCCACGACTTGGCTGTCCGGTTCAGCCGCGCCTGCCTTCTCCCTTTATCGCTCGTTCTGCGCGCTGGGCATGCACCGGCCTGCGTCACATCTCCTTCAGCGGCACCTCGGCATCCGCCAGCAACGCCGGGTCAACCGCGGCGGCGCTCGCCACCAGGCGTTTGCCCTGCACGAAATCCCGCATGGCATTGACGCAATCGAACGCGACAACCCGGCCTTGCCTGAGGTAAGCGAGGCTGAAGCTGCGGCTGGCCGGCGTGCCGCGCACCACAGCCTGGTCATGGCCGGTCGACAGCCCGATGGTCTGCAGCTTGAGGTCGTACTGGTTGGACCAGAACCACGGCACCGCATCGTAGCTCGCATCCTCCCCGGTCAGCACCTTGGCGGCGACGGTCGCCTGGTCATTGGCGTTCTGCACCGACTCCAGGCGGATCATGGCGCCGCCCGCGTATCGGTTGGCGTGCAGCGCGCAGTCGCCGACGGCGAAGATGCCAGGCAGGCTGGTGCGGCACTGGGCATCGACCGCAACGCCGTTGCTGCCCTCCGCCCCGGCCGCGAGCAGCGGCGCCACCGCCGGAACGATGCCGATGCCGATCACCACCATGTCGCAGGGCAGCACCGCCCCGTCCGCCAGCCGCACGCCGCAGACGCGGCCGCCCTGCGCCTCGATGCACTCCACGGCGGCGCCGAGCTGCAGGTCCACGCCGTGGGCGCGGTGTTCGGCCTCGTAGAAGCGCGACAACGGCTCGCCGGCGACGCGCGCCAACACCCGGTCCAGCGCTTCCAACAGCGTGACGTGCTTGCCGGCCTTGCTCAGCACCGCCGCCGCTTCCAGCCCGATATAGCCGCCGCCGATCACCACCGCGCGGCGCACCCCGGGCAGCTCGGCGCGCATGCGGTCCGCATCGGCCCGGCTCCGCAGCGTGTGCACGCCCACCAAGTCGTGCCCGGAGCAGACCAGCCGCCGCGGGCTGCCGCCAGCCGCCCAGATCAGGCTCCCATAGCCGACCACCGACCCGTCCTCGCAGCACACCTGCCGCGCCGCCGGGTCAACCGCCGTAACGCGGCGGCCGATCAGCGTCGCGATCTGCCGGTCCGCCCAGAACGCCGCCGGACGGATCAGCAGGCGCTCGATCGGCTTCTCCCCCGCAAGGTATTCCTTGGACAGCGGCGGCCGCTCATACGGCAGTTCCGGCTCATCGCCCAGCATCGCCACCGACCCGGCGAACTTCGCCTGTCGCAGCGCCGCTGCCGCCTGCGCGCCGCCATGCCCGGCCCCCACAATGACCGCGTCGAAGCGCTCGGCGGCGACCCCAGCCTGCACGCTCAATCCTCGGGCGCGATCGTCACGCGCAACCCGTCCAGGGCGGCGGTGAACGGAAGCTGGCACGAGAGCCGGGAGGCCGGCCTGCGATGGGTCGAACTATCCAGCAAATCGTTCTCGTCGTCGCTCATCGTCGGCAGGCGATCGAGGTCGGCGGCGTCCACATAGACGTGGCAGGTCGCGCAGGAGCAGCACCCGCCACAGAGCGCCAGCAATTCGTCGAGACCCCCCTCGCGGATGATCTCCATCACCGAGTGCCCCTCCCTGGCGTCGAGTTGCTTGGCCTCGCTCTCGCGGGTGGTCACGTTGATGGTGGGCATGCCGTGTTCCTTTCAGGGTTCGGCGCCGCGGTGGCGCCCTGCCCAAAACAGCGACCATGCGTTGGCGCGATTGACCGAGGCAAGCTGAAACCGGCCCGGCACCGCTCCGGGGTGATGGCCTCTTGCGGGCTCACTTCTCATTCTCCTTGCACGCAGCACCAAGCCGGACGGCTGCCTACATGCTGGAACCCGGCTATCCCACCGTCCTTGCACCGTCATGGCCGGACTTAATCCGGCCATCCACGCCGAGCCCGCAAGTGACGTCAGGCGCAGCAGAAAACCACTGCCTCATCAGTGGCTTACGTCACGCATCGCGACCGGACCGCCGTGGACGCGATCTTACCGCCTAGAGTACCCTTCGGACCTAGCCTTCATCGGCAACCCCGCCCCCGTCCCCAACGCAGCGCGCAGCCTGTGCGCAAGGCGAGCGGCGCTGGCGTGCCACTCCAAATCCACCGGACCGCTCTCCCCCGGCGGGTCTGCCAACAAGCTGCCGATCGCCGCTGCCAGTGCCGCCGGCTCCGGCTGGCACAGCCGCGCGCCGGGATAGCAGCCGAGCTGCTCCGCCAGCCCGCCAACCCGTGTCGCCACCACCCAGCGCCCGGCCGCCACAGCCGCCGCGGCAACGCCGCTCTGACTGGCCTCCCGGTGCGACAGCACCAGCGCGTCGGCCCATTGCAGCAGGCTGCCCACCTCGGGCTCGGGCACCCAACGGTTCTCCACCGTCACGCCGTCCAAGCGCCTGAGTGTCGCCAGGATAGGGCTTTCCGGCCCCGTCCCCACCACGCGCAGCTCGGCCTGGCCCGGCGCCAACTGGGCAAACGCTTCAGCCAGCAAATCCAGCCCCTTGTACGGCAGCAGTCGGCCAAAACTGAGCAGGCGCAACCGGCCGCCATGGCGCATCGGCGGCGGCGCTGCCGGCCCGTATCGCAGTGGAGACAAACGGGCGCGCAACAGCGGCCGGCCGTGGGCGAGCGGCTGAAGCTGCGCCGCCACATGAGCGCTCAGCGCCACCAGCGCGCTGGCCCGGCGCAGCAGCAACCGCTGCAGCACGGCTTGCATGGGTAGGATGTCGCCCGGATGCAGTTCGGCGTCATGCACCGCGACGGCATAAGGCAGGCCCAAACGCCACAGCGCCGCCACCATCACCGCATCCATCGGCGCCGGCATGGCACAAAGCGCCGCGTCCAGCCGCAGCGGCCGCAAGCGCCGGGCCAGACGGGGGGCGCCGAGCGGAAGGGTCGCCATCCGCGCCCCCCAGCCGGCCGCACCGCGATAGGTGCCGACCGGAACGGCGCACCCGGCCTCCCCGCTGGCCATGATTTCAGCAGTGCGAGAGAGCGAAAGAGGCACCGCCATGCCCGGCACCTGACCGAGCGCCTGGGCCAGTTCCCAGGCATAGCGCGGCCCAGCCCCGCGCGTGCCCCACTGCCACACCAGCAGCCTCACCGCTGCAACGCCGTCAACGCCGCAGCCAAAGCAGCCGGTCCGAGACGGTGCCGGGCCGCAGCCTGGGCACGGGCGCCGAGCGCCACGCGCGCCTCCTTCGCATCGGCCAAGTGCTGCAGCGCCTGGGCCGCCGCGCCGATATCCGGCTCCGCCCACACGGCGCCCGGTGCCTGGAACACCCCGCGCGGGTCCACCGCCGGGATCAGGCGGTACGGCACCAAGGCAGCGGTCTCGGCGTCCATGAAGTCGGTGTTGCCGGACCAATTGGTGGCGACCACGGGGCGGCCCAGCAGCATCGCCTCCGCCGGCACCAGCCCAAATCCCTCGCTGCGGTGCAAGGAGAGCACGATGTCGGCGCACGCCAGCAAGGCGGCATTGTCGGCTTGGGGCAGCGTTCGCGTCTCAAACCGGATGTTGGGTGCGCCGCCCGCCGCGTCCCGCAAACGTTGCACATCCTCGGGCCAATGGCTCCCGCCGGAGATTTTTAACACCAAAAGCCGGTCGGCACGGGCGCCGAACGCCTGGCGGAACGCCCGGATCGCGCCCAGCGGGTTCTTGCGTTCGAACGAGGAAGCGAGGCTGAACGAGCAGAGCACGATCACCGCGTGGTCTGGCAAGCCGAACGCTGCGCGGTCCAAGGCGGCGGGCTGGGGCGGCTGGGACGCGACGCAATACGGCACCACCCGCACCCGGCCCGGCAGCAACGGCTCGAGGGCGGCGGCGGTAAAGCGGGACGGCGCCCAGACCTCGTGGACGAAGCGGGCGCCCACTGCCCAGCCCGGCGGCACCACCGGCAACTCCCACGCCCACATGCCGATCACCCGGCGCCCCCGCGTGATGCTACGCGGCAATCCAAGCAAGGCCGCCGGCACATGCGGCGCGTTCACATGCAGCACCAGGGGAACACGCGGCGGCAACGGTCCGGGATCGGGGATTGCCATGTCTGCGGCGTCGCCGGGCACGCGCAGGCCGGCCCGCAGCGGCCAGCCGGGGACGCCCAGTTCGGCCAGCCCGGCGAGCATCAAGCGTGCGCCTTCTCCCAGCCCGGAGGCGCGGTCGAGTTCCCCGGCCACCACCAGCCCGGCTTGCGCCGCCGGCGGCGGCAGGTCGGGACGCGGCGCCAGCAGGGCAGCCGCCCGGGCCAGCAGGCTCCGGCGCCGCTCGGCGGGGAGCGCCTGCCACAGCCGGTGCAACGGGTGCAGCCGTCTCGGCGTGGCGGGCGGACCGGCGTCGGGCATGCCGGGGTTCTGCCGCCCGCACGCAGGGGCTGCAAGCCTTCGCTCCCAGATGCATACAATCGCGACACCCCCGGTTGCCGCCGCGCCGCTTGCGTATAGAGTGGCCTGATGACCAACGCTCCAGCCCTGACCGGCCCTGCGATCACCGGCTGCTCTGTCGCCAGCGGGGCATGCCTGGCGGGACCAATGCCCTGTCGAACCAAATGAGCCCAACCAAATGACCGAGTGGGCCAGCGACGTGACGCCGCACTTCGCGGTGCAGGTGGCCGCGCCAGAGCTATCGCCATGGCTGGCCGGTAACACCGGGATCCCCGGGTTCACCACCATCGCATCCGGCCGCCCCGGTCCGCACGTGGCCGTCATCGCGCTGATGCATGGCAACGAGTTGGCCGGCGCACTGGTGTTGGACCGGATGTTGCGCGATGGCATCCAAATCAGCCGTGGCCAACTCACGCTCGGGTTCGCCAACCTCGCCGCCTTCGCCAGGTTCGACCCGGCGCAGCCAACCAACTCCCGCTTTATCGACGAAGACCTCAACCGGGTGTGGGACCCGGCGTTGCTCGACGGACCCCGCCGCTCCGCCGAACTGGAACGGGCGCGCGAAATCCGCCCCCTCATCGACCGTGTGGACGTGCTGCTCGACCTGCACTCGATGCTGTGGCCGTCCGACCCGCTCACCTTGAGCGGCCCCAGCGCCAAGGGGCAGGACCTGGCGGCCGGCATCGGGGTCCCGCCCCTGGTGGTCGCCGATTACGGCCATGCCAGCGGCCCCCGCCTGATCGACTATCCGCGCTTCACTGAGCCCGGACCCGCCGCCGCCGTGCTGGTCGAGGCGGGGCAGCACTGGGAGGCAGCAACCGTCGCGACCACCCAGGCCAGCGTCGATGGCCTGCTGCGCCATACCGGGTTGCGGCCGGGATTGGCGCCCCCCGAGCGCGTCAGGGTAGCCGAGGTGACCATGGCGGTGACCGCCACCACGTCCGCATTCGCGTTCATGCGGCCGTTCCGCGGCGGCGAGGTGGTGCCGTATCGCAACACCCTGATTGCGATGGATGGAACGGCGGAAATCCGCACCCCGCACGACGAATGCATGCTGGTCATGCCGAGCCTGCGGGCCAGCCGAGGCCATACCGCCGTGCGATTGGCCCGCTTCCGCACCTGAACTCTGTTCCCGGCCCCTGTGGCGCGCCATATCTTTGCTGCAGCGCCGAACAGGAGACACCCCCGTGCCGCTTAGCCCGAGCCAGACCCCGCGCCACCACCTCCATACCAGGCAAATCGAGCTGAACGGATACCAGCGGGAAGATGGGCTGTTTGACGTGGAAGCCCGGCTGGCCGACACCAAGACCTACCCCTTCGAGCTGCAGGATCGCGGCCCGGTCGAGCCAGGAGAGCCGTTGCACGGCATGGCGATGCGCATGACGGTGGACCAGTCCATGACGATCGTGGCCTTCGAGGCCGCCACCGACTATAGCCCCTACAGCATCTGCCCCGAAATCGCGCCCAACTACGCGAGCCTGGTGGGGCTGCAAATCCGCGCCGGCTTCCTGCGTGCGGCCAACGAGCGGGTCGGCGGCGTGCACGGTTGCACCCATTTGCGCGAGCTGCTGCAGCAGATGGCGACGGTGGCGTTCCAAACCTTGTTTTCGCAGCGAGCCGGGCAGCATGTGAAGCAGCCGCCCAGCAGCAAGCCGGCGCTGCTCAATAGTTGTTACGCCTACCGCGACGATGGCCCGATCGTCGCCCGGAGCTGGCCAAACTTCTTCACCGGCGAGAGCACCGCGATGCCAAAGGACGCCGGCCGCTGACGCCCGCCCCCCAATCCGACTACGTGGTGGTGGGAGGCGGCACCGCCGGCTGTATCCTCGCCGCCCGCTTGTCCGAGGACAGCACCGCGCGCGTCACCCTGCTGGAAGCGGGGCCGCCGGACCGCGATCCTTGGATCCACATCCCCGCCGGCTACGCCCGGCTGATGAAGTCGCGCCGGTTCGACTGGGGCTATGCCACCGAGCCGGAGCCGAAGCTTGACGACCGCAGCATCGTCTGGCCGCGCGGCCGCGTGCTCGGCGGCTCGGGTTCGGTCAACGGCCTGGTGTTCCTGCGCGGGTCGCCGCACGACTACGACCGCTGGGCGCAAGCCGGCGCCCGCGGCTGGGCCTGGGCCGACGTGTTGCCCGTGTTCCGCGCCCTGGAGTGCTGGGCCGGGGCAGCGGGCGAGACGCGTGGCCGCGACGGCCCGGTGCCAGTCAGCGAGCCGCGACGGCTCTCAACCGGCGCGAGAGCCTTCATCGCGGCATGCGGCGCGGCCGGCTTCCCCGTGGTGGCCGATGTGAACGACGGGGCCACGGAAGGCGCCGGCCCGGTGCAGATGAACGTGCTCCGGGGCCGCCGGGTCAGCACGGCGCAGGCCTATCTGCGCCCGGCCCGCACGCGGCCGAACCTGCAGGTGGTCACGGGGGTGGCGGTGCGCCGGGTGGTGATCGAGGACGGGCGGGCCACCGGCGTCGAGGTCGATGGCGCCGCCGGGCGGCAGGTGTTCGGCGCTGCCCGCGAGGTGGTCCTGTGCGCCGGGGCGATCGGGTCGCCTCACTTGCTGCTGCTGTCCGGCGTGGGCGATGCAGCCACCTTGGCCGAGTTCGGCATCCCCGTGGCGCTGCACCGCCCGGCGGTCGGCCAGAACCTGCAGGACCACCTGATCGGGCGGCTAATCTACCGCACCCGCCCAGCCGGGACCCTGAACGAAATCCGTGCCAGCCCGTGGCGAAGCGCGGCCACTGCCTTGCAATACGCTGCCCGGCGCAGCGGGCCACTGGCCGTGGGCGCCACCGAAGCCACCCTGTTCGCCCGCTGCACGCCCGATGCCGAGGAAGCCGAGGTCCAGCTCCAATTCATCAATTTCAGCCTGGCGCCCACCCCTGGCTACGTGCTGGCGCAGCATCCGGGCATGATGATCAACTGGAACCAATGCCGCCCCGACAGCCGCGGCGCCGTGCGCTTGCGCAGCCCGGACCCGGCGGAGCGGCCCTCGATCCAGGCCAATTACCTGTCGCAGCCCGCCGACCGGCATGCCGCCGTGGCAGGCGCGCGGCTCGGCCAGCGCATCGCCCGCACCCCGCCCTTCGCCGGCTTGGTGGAGCAGGAGTTAGCGCCCCCTTCGGACAGCGACAGCGACGCGGCCTTGCTGGCCTTCATCCGCCGTACCGCCACCACCGTGTACCACCCCTGCGGCACCTGCCGCATGGGCAGCGACGCGGCCGCCGTGCTGGACCCGCAGCTCCGCGTCCGCGGCATCGGCGGCTTGCGCGTGGCCGACGCGTCGGCCTTTCCTACAATTCCAACCACGAACATCCAGCCCGCAGTGATGATGCTGGCGGAAAGGGCGGCGCAGTTCCTGAGAACCTGAGTCCCGAGACCGCCGCGACCAGCCGCCGCGAGGGAGCCGCCCTCGAGGCGGACTTGGTCGCCGTGCTGGTGGCCGTGGCCGACGCGCAGCCGCGGGTGCTGACGATCGCGGACGCGTCCGCCCTGCCGTCCGGCCCGCTCGAAGTCGGGCACCGCTCGCTGCAGTCGGGCCTGCGCGCCTGGGTGGAGCGGCAGACGCAACACCCGCTCGGCTACGTGGAGCAACTCTACACCTTTGCCGACCGCGACCGCCGCCCAGCCCCAGGCGTGCATGCCATCTCGATCAGCTACCTCGGGCTGACCCGCGAAGGCGGCCCCGCAGGCGAGACCGAGCGCGGCTGGCGCAACTGGTATGACTTCTTCCCATGGGAGGACCACCGCGCCGGGCTCCCGGAGCCCGTCATCGAAGCCATCCTGCCGCGTCTGGCGGCTTGGTCGGGCCGCATGGCGGAGCGGCGGCAGCGCGTGGCGGTCACCTTCGGGCCAGACACCTGGAACGAAGAGCTGGTCCTGCAGCGCTACGAACTGCTGTTCGAGGCCGGGCTGATCGCCGAAACCGGCGCCGCCGACCCGCTGCCCGGCCGCGCAATGCGCTTCGATCACCGGCGTATCCTGGCCACTGCGATCGCCCGGCTGCGGGCCAAGATCAAATACCGCCCCGTGGTGTTCGAGCTTATGCCGCCCAGCTTCACCCTGCTCGAGCTGCAGCGCGGCGTCGAATCCGTGGCGGGGCGGCGGCTGCACAAGCAGAACTTCCGCCGGCTGATCGAGCAGCAAGCCCTGGTGGAGGAAACCGGGCACGTCACCCAGGAGACCGGCGGCCGCCCAGCCAAGCTGTTCCGCTTCCGCCGCGGCGTCGTGGTGGAGCGGTCGGTGGCAGGGACCAAACTGCCGCTGTCCCGCCCTTGACGCCTGTTATACTCGGCACCAGCATAAGGTCTCAATACTCAGTTGGAGTATATGCCGTGGATGCTGCATTGCTGTCGCGGACGGCCCCGCTTTATGAACGCGTCCGCCGGGTCATCCCGCCCATCGAGTGGCCAGCCTTCGCGGAGGATATCGACGCCATTCTGGCGCTGAAGCGCCGCCGCAACGCAGTCATCCTGGCGCATAATTATCAAACGCCCGAAATCTTCCACTGCGTCGCCGATCTGGTGGGCGACAGCCTGGCGCTCGCCCAGCAAGCCATGACGGTGGAAGCGGAGGTAATCGTGCTGGCCGGCGTGAACTTCATGGCCGAGACCGCAAAGCTGCTCAACCCGGCCAAGACGGTGCTAATCCCCGACCGCGCCGCTGGCTGCTCGCTGGCAGAGTCGATCACGCCCGCCGATGTGCGCCTGATGCGCGAGCGCTACCCGGGCGTCCCCATCGTGACCTACGTCAACACCTCGGCCGCCGTGAAGGCCGAATCCGACATCTGCTGCACCTCCGGCAACGCCAAGCGGATCGTGGAGTCGCTCGGGGTGGGCCGCGTCATCATGCTGCCGGACGAATACCTCGCCCGCAACGTCGCCGCCGAGACGGGTGTCTCGATCATCTCCTGGGCCGGCCATTGCGAGGTCCACGAACGCTTCACCGCCGAACAGGTGCGCCAATTGCGCCGCGAGCATCCTGGACTGGTAGTCTTGGCGCACCCGGAATGCCCGCCGGAGGTCGTCGCCGAAGCCGACTTCAGCGGCTCGACCGCGGCACTATCCGGCTACGTCGACCGCGAACAGCCCGCCCGGGTCGTGCTGCTGACCGAGTGCTCCATGAGCGACAACATCGCCGTGAGCCATCCGGGGCTGGAGTTCATCCGCCCCTGCAACCTGTGCCCCCACATGAAGCGGATCACGCTCGCCAACATCCGCACCGCGCTCGAACACATGCAGCACGAGGTGACCATCGACCCGGCGCTCGCGGCCCCGGCACGCCTCGCAGTCGAGCGGATGCTGGCGGTATGAACGATATCCTTCCCGTCGCGCCCCTGCCGCAGGTCATGATCGAGCCTCTGGTGCGCGCCGCCCTGCTGGAGGACCTCGGCCGCGCCGGAGACCTGACCAGTAACGCCGTCGTCCCCGCCGCCCTGCACGCCACCACCGTGTTGTCCGCCCGGCAGCCCGGCGTGGTGGCGGGCCTGGACATCGCCGGCCTCGCCTTCCGCCTGATCGACCCGGCGATCACCCTGGATCCCACCCGGCCGGACGGCGCCGCCGTACAGCCCGGCGACGTGATCGCCAGCATCACCGGCCCGGCCCGCGCCATCCTCACGGCCGAGCGCACGGCGTTGAACTTCCTCTGCCACCTGAGCGGCGTCGCTTCCGCCACCCGCTCCATCGTCGACTCCGTCCGCGGCCACCAGGCGCAGATCGTCTGCACTCGCAAGACCATGCCGGGCCTGCGCGCGCTGCAGAAATACGCCGTGCGGCTGGGCGGCGGCAGCAACCACCGCTTCGGCCTGGATGATGCCGTGCTGATCAAGGACAACCACGTGGCGCTCGCCGGCGGCATCCGCACCGCGCTGCAGCGGGCACGCGCCGGCGCCGGGCACCTGGTCAAGATCGAGCTGGAAGTCGACACGCTCGCCCAATTGGAGGAAGCGCTATCGATTGGTGTGGACGCCGTGCTGCTCGACAACATGACGCCCGACCAGTTGCGCACGGCGGTCGCGATGGTGGCTGGCCGCGCCCTCACCGAGGCCTCCGGCCGCATCACCCCCGCCACCGCCCCCGCGATCGCCGCCACCGGCGTCGACCTGATCTCGATCGGCTGGCTCACCCACAGCGCCGCCGTGCTGGACATCGGTCTAGACTACCAAGCCTAACCCCGGCTTACGGCGATGTGCTGCGCACACCGCACCGCCAACGCCGTCACCGTGCTCGTCGGGTTCACCACCCCGCCCGTGGGCAAGCTGCTACCGTCGCAGACATACAGGTTCGGCACTTCCCAGCTCCGGTGCCACGGGTCCACCACGCTGGTCGCCGGGTCCGAACCCATCCGGCACGTGCCCAGCATATGCCAGGCCGGAGTGCGGTAAACCCCGTCCTCATAGTAGTCCGTCACCGCCACGTCGAACGCGTCGACGCTGCGGGCGAGGTCCCGCAGCCGCTCGATGCCGTATTGCATCATGCGATGGTCGTTCTCATGCGGCCGGTAGTGCAGCTTGGCCGCCGGCAGCCCGTCACTATCGGTCTCGCTGCTGGACAGGGTGATGCGGTTCTCCGCCTGCGGCAGGTCGTCGCCGATGGCATAGGCGCCAAAGCTGCGGCCGAAATGGCGGGCAAACCAGGCATGGTGCTCAGCGCCCCACGGTGCCGACCTATGACCGAACGCCCCGATCGCCGCCGCCGCCGCCGGCCCGGTCCGCGCCACGTTGAAGTTGAACCCATTGACGAACCCGCGCGACACGTCGGTCTCCGCGAACTCGCTGCTGATCACCGCCCCTGAATTGCCGATGTGCGACGCAATCGGCGCGTCCACCCAAATTTCCGCCGCCACCAGCGTGTGATGCAGCAGATAGCGCCCGACCACGTCATTGCCGTTGGCCAACCCCTTCGGATGCCGCCCGCTCTCGGACAGCAGCAGCAACCGCGGCGAGCCCACGCCATTGCCGGCCAGGATCACCACGTCCGCGGTCTGCAACACCCGCGCCCCCCGGCTCCGGTCGATATAGACCGCCCCCGTCGCCCGCCCGTCCGCCCCGGTCTCGATCCGCTCCACCCGCGCCCCGGCCCGCAGCTCCACGCCAGCGGCCAGTGCATGCGGCCACAGCGACAGCGACATCTTGGCCATCGACCCGCGCGGACAGCCGGACGCACAGTTGCCGCAGCCGTTGCAAGCGGGCCGCCCATCATAGCTCTCTGAGACGATCCCCGCCGGCATCGGCCACCAATGCCACCCGAGCCGCTCGAACCCCGCCGCAATCGTGCGACCGCTCGCGCGCATCGGCAGCGGCCGGCACGGATAGGCCGCGCGGGGCGGCATGCCCGGGTCCCCCGCCAGACCCGACACGCCCACCAGCCGGTCGGCCTGCTCGTAGAACGGCGCAAGGTCCTCGTAGCTGATCGGCCAGTCCGGCGCCAACCCGTGCTCCACGCCCTTGCGGAAGTCCGACGGACGCAACCGCGGCCAAAGCGACGCATACACGTTGGTCGAGCCGCCGACCCCGTTCCACATCAGCGCGTGGGAATGGCCCCCTTCCACCGGGTAGTCGTCCACGCCTCGGCGGACCGACGGTTCCGGGTTCCAATCGCCCTCCCGGCGATAGACAAAGTCCGCGCCATAGTGCGGATGCCGCGCCGGTTCGGTCCAGCCGCCTTGGTCGAGGCACACCACCCGGCACCCGGCCCAGGCCAGCACCAGGCTGTTCACGACGCCGCTGGCGCCAGCGCCGATCACCAGCACGTCGGCATGGTCCGGCTGGCTCACCCGGGCGTCTCCTCTTGCCACGCGCCCGGTTCGAGCCGCCTCACCTCCTCGGTCCGCACCCAACGCCCGCGCCCGTGCTGCGGACCGTCCCGCGCCGGCTCGAACGGCTCGTCGGGATAGCCCTCCGGCAAGGGCGCGTCGTTATAGTGCAAGCCCAGCGCGCGGATGGCGGCGATCACGCCGGGCTGCTCGTAGTAGGTCAGGTAGCAAACCTTCCGGAACGCCGCGAACAGCTTCGGCTCCAGCGCCTCCATGCGCGACGCCGCAAGCCGCCACTCCTCCGCGCTGGCCGGCGCCGCACGCCGCCCGGTGACCGCCCGTAACACCTGTGCCGGATACTCGGCATCCGCGCCACGCAGACGCTCGCCCAGCACCGCTGCCATCCCCGTGTCGCAAGCAGCCGGAAACCCGGCACCCCCCGGCAACAGCGCCGCCATCAGCCCGGCGACCGCTTCGTCTGCCTCCATGCTGGCCCTCCCGCTCACAACCGCGCCTCGTTCTCCGGGTCGAACAGACACGCCCGGCCCGCGGCGAACGACAGCCCCACCGTCTCGCCGACCGCAGGCGCCCGGTCCGGATCGCCCGTCGCCTTGACCGCCCACCCGTCGAGGTCCACGTCGATATACGCGAACGGCCCGACCGGTTCGACCAGGAACACCCGGCCGCGCAACCCTGCCTCCGCCGGCGCCACGATGCCGAGGTCGCTCGGCCGCAACCCGAGCAGCGCCCGCCGCTCGCCGCCCCACTGCGTCCGCGCCGCCCCGTGCGGCAACAGCAAGCGCTGCCCCGCTACCGTGGCATGAATGCCCTCGGGCGCATGCTGCACGTCGGCCTCCAGCATGTTCATCGCCGGCGAGCCGATGAAGGACGCCACGAACAGGTTCGCCGGGTCGCGATACACCTTCATCGGCGCGCCGAGTTGCTGCAACACGCCCCGGCGCAGCACCGCGATGCGGTCGGACAGCACCATGGCCTCCTCCTGGTCGTGGGTGACGAAAATGGACGTCACGCGCAGCTCCCGCTGCAAGCGCCGGATCTCCGTGCGCGTCTTCACCCGCAGCGCGGCATCGAGGTTGGACAGCGGCTCGTCCATCAGGAACACCGCCGGGTTGCGCACCACCGCCCGCCCCACTGCCACGCGCTGCCGCTGCCCGCCGGAGAGTTCGGCCGGGCGGCGGTCGAGCAGCGGGCCGAGGTCCAGCACGTCCGCCGCGCTGCTCACCTGCCGCGCAACGTCGGCGCGGCCCATCCGCTGTTGCGACAGCCCGAACGCCATGTTCTCCCGCACCGTCATGTGCGGGTAGAGCGCATAGTCCTGGAACACCATGGCGATGTCGCGCTCATGCGGCTCCAGCCGCGTCACGTCCCGGTTGCCGAATAGGATGCGCCCGGCGCTGGGCCGTTCCAGCCCGGCAATGCAGGCCAGCGCCGTGCTCTTGCCGCAGCCGGACGGCCCCAGCAGGGTGAGGAACTCCCCGTCCTCCACCTGGATGTCGAGCGAGTGCAGCGCCGCCACCGGCCCATACGCCTTGCTCATCCGCTCCAGCGCCACACTCGCCACGCCTACCCCTTCACCGCGCCCGACAGCATCCCGGACACCAGCGCGCGTTGAAACACCAGCGCCAAAAAAATCGGCGGCACAATCGCCAGCACGCTGGTCGCGAACAGCGGCCCATAATCGTAGAACTGCATCTGCGCCAGAAACCCCGCGATAGTCACGGGCACCGTCTGCGACGCCGGCGTGATGGTTAGGATCAGCGCAATAACGAACTCGTTCCAAGACACCAGGAAACAGAAGATCGCCGTCGCCACCAGCCCCGGCCGTGCAATCGGCAGGATGATGCGCCAGGTCGCCCCCAGCCGGGTGCAGCCATCCACCCGCGCCGCATGCTCCAGCGACGGCGGCAAGCCTTCGAAGTATCCCTTCATGATCCAGGTCGACAGCGGCAGGATCAGGCTGCAATACGCGATCACCAGCCCGGTGCGGGTGTCCAGCAACCCGGCCGAGCGGAACATGATGAAGAACGGCAGGATCAGCACCAGGCTCGGCGTCATGCGCGTGAGCATCAGCGCCCACAGCGCGCCCCGCAAGCCGCGGCTGCGCCCCGCAATGGTGAAGCCGTAGCCCGCCAGCGCGCCCAGCGCCACGTTGATCACCGTGCTGAACCCGGCCACCACGATGCTGTTCCAGATGCCGAACGGCACACGCCGCGCCATCACGCTGGCGGCCCCGCTCGCTTCGGGCGCAATCACCTGGCGGAAATTATCCAGCGTCAACTTGTGCGGCAACAACTGCGGCGGGCTGCGCACTAGTTCGGCGGACGGCGATAGGCTCATCACCAGCAGCCACACGAACGGCGCCACCGACCACACCAGGATCACCACTGCAGCGGCCCGGACCGCCACCTGCGCCACCCGCTCCCGCTGCGGCAGCACGCGGCGCAACCGCGGCTTGGCCACGCGCCCGGCCCCCAGCGGCAATGGCGTGCGCACCCGCACCAGCTCTGCCAGCGGTATCGTCGCCTCCACCCCCGTGCGCCCGGCGGCGGGCGCCAGCAGCAGCACGAAATACGCCACCGCAAGCAGCAGGCAGACCACCGACAGCAAGTACAGCAGCGCCGCACCCTGGCCGAAGCGAAAGTATTGAAACGCCTGCACGTAGCCGAGCCACGAGAACACCGTCGTGGCGCTGCCCGGCCCGCCCTTGGTGATGGTCCAGAACAAGTCGAACGCCATGATTGCATTGATGCTGGTCAGGATCAGCACCAGCAGCATCAGCGGCCGCAGCCAAGGCAGCGTGATATGGCGGAACCGCCGCCACGGCCCGGCGCCATCCACCCGCGCCGCCTTGTGCAGCGAGTCCGGCATCGATTGCAGGCCGCCCAGCAGCAAAAGGCATGTCAGCGGCGCCTGGTTCCAGACATACACCAGCGCCACCAAGCCGAACGCCACCGACCCATTGCCCAGCCAGTGCACCGAGGAGCCGATCACACCGAGGTCCAGCAGCAGCGCGCTGAGCGGCCCATAGTCGCCGTTGAAAATCCAGCCCCACAGGATGCCCACCGCCACCGGCGACATCGCCCACGGGATCAGCACCAAGCCCCGCAGCACGCCCCGCCCGGCAAACCGCGCATTCAGCACCAGCGCCATGCCAAGCCCGAGCGCGAGCCCCGCCACCACCGTCGCAGCCGTGAATACGGCGGTGCGCGCGAACGCGGCCACGAACGCCGGGTCGGAGAACGCGCTGGCATAGTTGCCCAGGCCCACGAACACCCAGCGATGCGTCAGCACGTTGATCTCGTGGAAGCTCAGCAGCAGCGAGTAGATCAGCGGCACGCCAATCACCAGGAACACCGCCAGCAGCGTCGGCGCGGTGAGCAGCATTGGCACCCAGCGGGCAGGAACGTGCCAAGACCGCCCAGGCGACTCCCGCTGCACCAGCGCCGAAGAGAAGCTGGACACCGGCCGACCCCTAATTGGGATAGCGCGCTTTAAACACGCCGACTTGCTTGCGCAGATCGTCCGCCAGAGCGCCGGTGGCTTGGTCGCCGCGGATATAATCCTGCACCGCCCCCATCATGTACCAGTCCCAATCCGAGAACCACAGCGTCTTGGCAACGTCGCGCGGCGTCGAGATTTCGAGCTGATGCCGCGACAGGGCGACGTCCTTCCATTGCTTGTACGAATCGATGATCTCCGGATCGTCCAGCATCTCCCGATACGGCGTCCCAAGCCCAAACTCGAGCGCCCAACGCTTGATGACGTGGTACTGGCCGTCGCGGGCCTTGCCGCCGAAGAACCGCATCAGGGTCCACGCCCGCTCCGCATCCACCGGCTTGCCGCCCATCAGATACAGCGAGACCCAGGAAAATGTGGAATGCGTGGCGCCCGGCATCAGCACCGTCCTCACCTTGCCGGCACATTGCGACAGCTTCGGGTCGTTCAGCACTTTCTGGTCGTAATCGTGCAGTGCCATGAAGCTATGCTGCCCGGTGGCAAAGCTCGGCACGCCCTCCTGCGGCAGGGTGAAAATGTCCGGCTGCACCAGGCCCTCTTTGTAGAGCGTGCGATGCAGCTCCAGCACAGACGTAAACTTGGCGTCGAACACCGGCTCGAACGTGTCGTCGAACACGCGCGCACCTTCGGAGTACCAAAGCGCGAAGATGCTCCAGGACAGGCTCGCCCAGTTGTGCTGCCAAGCGCTGACATAGGGGAACTCCGCGATCTTGTCCCGCTTCAGCTTGCGGCATTGATCGAGCATCTCCTCCCACGTGCCCGGCGGCTGCAGCTTGGCCTGGCTCAAATGCGCGTCGTTCACCACGAAGGCGATATGCCCCGCATAATACGGCAAGCCGCCGAGCTTGCCATCCGGCAGCGACAGGTTGCGCAGCCCCACCGGAACCATGCTGGCCTTGATCGCAGCCACGTCCGGCATGCTTTCCACGTCGCGCGCCCAGCCCCCGGCCACCCAGCGCGCCAGCGTCGCCTCTTCGCTGTAGAGCATGTCGAAGTCCTTGCCCGCGATCAGCATGGTCTCCAGCAGCGCCTGATATTCGCCGGCCACCAGCTGATAGTCCACGTTCTCGTCGTACAGCGACGCAAACGCGGCGACATTCTCCGCCACGATGTCCGGGTGGTACTGCCATCCCACGAAATGCAGCGGCGTCGTAGGCTTGGCCTGCGCGGAGCCCGCGAGCCTCGGCAGCAAAGCCGCTCCGCCCGCCGCCGCACCGAGCCGCAGCAGCGACCGGCGGGCCAGCAGGTAGGCTGTCAGTGCTTCCTCGCGCGGCCGGTCAGTTGGCAAGGCACGCTCCTTCGCTTCGGTGAAACCTAAGCCGTGCCCTCACGCCGCGTCCCACCATTGGCCGCCCACCACCAGGCCTTCCGCCGTGATGCGCTGCTCCCCCGTCACGAACTCGCCGAGCACGTCCTCGTACCGGAAGCGCCCTTGCTTGACGTCGAGGATGCTCGCATCCGCAACGCTGCCGGGCCGCAGGCTGCCCAGCTCGGGCCGCTGCAGCGCCCGCGCGGCGTTCACCGTCGAGGCAGCAACGATCTCCCCCAGGGGCATGCCGAGATAAAGGAACTTCGACATCGTCGTGACCTGGTCGTAGGCCGGCCCATTGATGCACAGCGTGTGCACGTCCGAGGAGATCACGTCGGGCGCAAACCCGGCCGCCATCATCGCCCGCGCCGTCTGCCACGAGAAGCTGCCTTTGCCGTGCCCGATATCAAAGATCACCCCTCGCTCGCGCGCCGCCAGCACCGCCGCCCGCACCGCACCGCGCCCGTCTATCGGCGCGTTGGGGAACGGCCGGTAGCAATGCGTCAGCACGTCGCCGGGCCGCAGCCGCTCGACCACCGCCGAGTACGACGGCGGCGGCTCGTCGATATGCACCATCAGCGGCAGGTTGATCTCGTCGGCCACAATCAGCGCCACGTCGAGCGGCGCAATCCCCGAGTCGCCGCTCGCGATCCTCCCAATGCGAACCTTGATGCCGACGATCAAGTCCTTGTTGGCGTTGGCGACCTCCATCGCATCGCGCGGCGCCATCAAGCGGATGTCGTGGCTTTCCCCCACCATGACGCGGTTGGAGAAGGCATAAATCCCGGCATACGATACGTGCAGATACGCCAGGATGCGCACCCGGGCCGGCTCGATCACGTGCTTGCGGAACCCGGCGAAGTTGCCCGGCCCCGCCGACCCGGTGTCCACGCAGGTGGTCACCGCGCTGGACCGGCCATAAGCATCCGCATCCACACCCAGCGACGTGCCACCCCAATAGACATGGGTGTGAAGATCGATCAGCCCCGGCGTCACGATTTTTCCGGCCACGTCGCGCACATCGGCATCGCCGTAGCGCTGGGTCTCGCCCGTAGGAATAACCTTACCATCGGCAAAGGCGACGTCGCTCACCGCGTCCAAGCCCTGCGACGGGTCGATCACCCGGCCGCCGGACAGAACCAAGGGCCGGCTCAACGCCCGCCGCTCCAACAGCGCACGACGGCGATAGGATGGACGATCATAGGCCTCCGCTCCACCAATCTCACCCAACCATGCCGAACCCAGCACCAGCCCGCAACCAAAAGCTGGCGCTAAACCGTCTCGCAACAGGTTGTCGTCATGCCAGGACTTGATCCACAGTTGTCCAATTTATCAAGGGCGATATAAAACAATGGTTTACCGTCATGCCCGGACTTGATCCGGGCATCCACGCGGTGCTCGCTGCACAGTCGGGCACGTCAGGAATTGCCTTGGCCAGCCGCACCGCGTGGATGCCCGTGTCACGCACGGGCATGACGATCAACTGTATTCGCAAACGGGAGACCGTGAACCGGAGAGCCGTGGATTTGCTCAGGCGTCCACAAAGTGCGAGCCGCACACGAGCGCCGGTTAGCCGTGACTACGTCAGTTGCATATATTTCAAGGAAATCATTGCATCTATACTTCGACGTCGGCCTCTGCCTAGTCCACGCCGCGCCCCCACACTGCCTCACGACAGCGTGAGACCTGTCATCGGAGCGAGGGGCTTCTCGTTCCCTTTTTGTTCGAATATAAGGTTCATATTCCTAAAGTGGCAGCATGGCCGGTCGCTCACAAAGCCACCGCCTTCGCCATCGAGGTCAACCGACGCGGCTGAAGTGAGATGCAATGACGCTGTTCCACGCTGTTTCTGCTGGCTTTCTGGTCGGGCTTTCCGTCGTCGTGCCGGTGGGTCCAATCAGTCTCTTATGCGCGCAGCGGACGCTCGCGTTCGGGGCCAAAATCGGCATCAGCACCGGGCTCGGCGCCGCCACCGTCACCGTCACGTACGCTTGCCTGATCGTCGCCGGCCTCGATGCCGCCGGACCCTGGCTGGCGAGCAGTCAGCATGTCCTGAATACCGCAGGCGGCCTGGTCCTAATCGGCATGGCAACACGCACCTTGCTGCGCGAGCGCGCTGCGCCCAGCCGCCTCGTCCGTGGCGCTCCCTCGCCGGCCCGCGCCTATCTCTCCGCGATGCTGGTCAACCTGGTCAATCCGCTCGGCCCGCTGCTCATGCTGGCCGCCCTCGCCTCGGCCGACTTGACGCATGCGGGTTCTGTTGGATTGGAGGCGGCGTCCCTGCTCGGCCTGCTCTGCGCCGCCGTGGTGTGGTGGGTCGGCTTCAACGGCGCCATCGGCGCCATGCGGACGCGAGCCACGCCGGATGTCCTGCGCTGGCTCAATGTGCTGGCGAGCCTCTTGCTCAGCCTCTACGGCGCACTGACGCTCGCGCGCGCCCTCAACCCATAGCCGCAAAGGACCTTCCTAAGTCATCAGGCATCCCCATAGCGCGTCATGGCCGGACTTGAGCCGGCCATCCACGCAGACCGGCATGCGACGTAAGCCCTCGGTCAGCAAGCCGTAACATTCGAGCAACTGCCCCGGTCCGTTAAGCCGCCTCCTCGCGCTTGTCCTTCACCCGGACGTAAGCCCGCGAGGCATGGATTGCACAATAAGGTTTGCCCGGCAGCGACTCGTCGTCGCAAAACCGGAAACTCCGCGTGCCCGGCTCCCCAATCGGCCAGCAACACGGAATCAACCGGCCACCCCCGCCGGTGCGCACCGCCCGCAATGGCGCGGCCGGCGGCGGCGGCGTGGGCCCCGCCTCCCGTAGCGCCGCCGCCGCCAGGGTTGGCAGGGTCGGACCGGTCACGCGCTTCACGGCGGCGCGGCGCGGCCGCTGGCCGGGGGGGCCGCGCCGGATCGGGGATGGCCGGCCCGCCAGGTTCAAGCGATGCGCCTTGCCCACCACGGCATTCTTGGAGATGCCCATCCTGCGGCCGATCTCCGCCGTGGAATGCCCCTCCAGCCACAATGCTTTCAGCCGGCCGATAACGTCGTCCGTCCATTCCATGGTATGTGCCCCCACAACCTCACACCGGATACGGTAGCGGGAGACAGCGCTCGATACCAGCACTAGTAGACAAAAACTTGTGGGTAACTCAGCCCAGGGCCACAACCAGTAGGGTTAAAACAGCAGCCCCTTCCGCAGCATGCCGTGCACACCCTTCTCCCCGTTCACCGTCTGCGTCACCCGGAAGTCCACGGCCAGCGAGCAGAATGCGTACGCCTCTTCCGGCGACCGGTTCGAGCGGCTGCAAATGAAGCCGATCATCTGCCGGAGCGCCTGCTTCATGGCCAGGTCGAGGTCCTCGTTCATCCCCATGCTAATGTAGTGGGTGGCGGTCTCACCCCGTGGATAGGCGAGCCCCCCACCCTTGTGCAGCACGAAGGTGAACGTGCCGGTCAGGCAGGTCTCCAGCGCATTGATGCAAACCTCCCCGTCGCCCTGCACGCCATGGCCGTCCCCGGCGGAGAAGTTGCCGCCGGGCACCCACACCGGCAGGAACAGCGTCGACCCGGCGCCCAATTCCTTGTTGTCGAGGTTGCCGCCATGCTCCCGCGGCTCCTTGGTGGAGATAGCCCCGTAGTTCGGCGGCGGCGCCACCCCCATCACGCCGAAGAACGGCTGCAGCGCCAATTCCGTACCCCAGGGCAGGGTGCCCACGCGGCGCCCCCGGTCCACTGCGATGTGACTGATGAATCGCTCGGGAAAGTCCTCCGGCAGGGTGCCGGCAAGCGGGCGGAAACCGCAATACCCCCAATCCGCCCCCAACTCGATGGCCTCGATGCGCACTTCCAGCGTATCGCCGGGTTCCGCCCCCGCCACCGCCACCGGCCCGGTCAGGATGTGGCCCGCCATGCGCGGCGGATTGGCCTGGTGGATCGCCAGTAGACCCGGCGGAACCGTGAACCCGCTGGCCGCCGGCGGCAGCATCTCGGGCGTGCCGGAGAGGCATTCCAACACCACCGTGTCGCCGGACTGCACGGTGAGCAGCGGCGGGAAACCGGCATCGAAGATACCCCAGCGGATGGTCTCGGGCGTGGCGGGGATGTGATGCGTGGCCATGAGGGATGCTCCTGCTGCTTCAGCTCGCGCGGGCGGCTACCAACCCCAGCGCGGCGCCAAACAGGCAGCCGCCGCTGACCCGGTTGCGCAACCGGGCGTGCCGCGCCAGCAGCAGCCTGGCCCGCGCCGCCAGCAGCGCCCAAAGGCTATCGATCGTGGCCGCCAGCCCGACGAACGTCACGCCCAGCACCGCCATCTGCCCCTCGAGCGCCCGGCCCGGCACGACGAACTGCGGCAAGAACGCACCATAGAACAGCAGCGTCTTGGGATTGGACAGCGACACCAGCACCGCACGCCGCACCATCGCCCGGCTATCGCGCCGCTCCGGCCGCGTCGCAGACAGATCGGCCGCCGGCGCCCGCCACTGCTGCCAGCCGAGATACAGCAGGTAGGCGACCCCGGCCCAGCGCACCCAGCCCATCAAGGACCCCATCGCACCCAGGAACCCCGCCAGCCCCAGCGCCACCAAGCTGAGCTGCACCACCTGCGCCGCCACCGTCCCGGCGACGGTCAGCAACCCGTAGCGCGCCCCATGCGCCACGCTGTTGGCGACGATCAGCGCCACGTTCGGCCCCGGGATCAGCATCAGCACCACGACGGCAGCGACGAAGGCGAAATAGAGCTGGCTGGACATGCTCACCTCCCGATGCGTTCGGGCTTACTCCCGCACCAGCACCCGGTCCACCAGGAACGAGCTCAACCCGCCCGCCACGAAGTCCCGCCGCAGCGCCGCCTCGTCATACTCATGCTCCACCCAGTCGAGGAACGGCCGGCGGCCCTCCGCCTCGGCCGCGTAGCGCACGAAGAACGCGTCCAGGATCCCGGTGCGCGAGCGGCTCCAATGCCCGAACCGCCAGGACAGCTGCGCCAGCGCATCGGCGCTGCGGCCGCCTTCCAGCAGCACCGCCAGCCCGGCCGCCAGCCCCGCCCGGTCCGCGCCCGACTTGCAGTGCATCAGCGCCGGCGTCTCCATGCTGCGGTAGAGACCGGCGAAGCGCAGGATGCGGTCGCGATGCGGCGCCCCGCGGCTCTCGAACGCCATATCGACATGGTGCAGTCCAAGCTCGGCCGAAGCGTCGCGGGAGAGCGCGTCCGAGCCGCACTGGCGATAGCCGCGCAGGTTGATCAGCGTGCGCAAGCCCAACCGCCGCTTGGCCGCGGCCAAACGCGCCGGGGTAGGATGATTGGAGCGATACAGCTTGCCCGGGATCACCTCCGCCAGGTTGTCCCACAGCACCCGGAACACCGCGTGGTCCACCAGCAGCGAGTCGCGCCAGGCCGCCGCGCGGTCCCGCCGGCGGGACAGATCTCCGTGGAACGCCATGCTCCCGATGTAACGGCATTTCGCCGCCGCACCAAGCCTATGCGCGCCACGGCGCAACTCGCGGCCGCGCCGCCGGTTTGCTCCGCCATGCACTCGTCCACGGCCCTACTGGCGCGCTTGGAAGCCTGCCTCCCCACGCTCCAGCGCCGCGCCGCCGGGCTGGACGCCGCCGCCGCCTTCCCCGCCGAGGACATCGCGGACCTGCGCGACGCCGGGCTGCTGCATGCACCCGTGCCGGCAGCCCTCGGGGGCGCCGGCCTGGGCACCGACCCGGCGGCGGCGGGCGCAGCGATGCAGATGTTCCGCCTGCTCGGCCACGGCAACCTGGCGCTCGGCCGGCTGGTCGAGGCGCATGTCAACGCGCTGCGGCTGGTCTTCCGCTACGGTGATGCCGAGCTGCAGCAACGCGCCGCCTCCCACACGGCCGCCGGCCACTTGACCGCACTCTGGGTGACCGACCCGCCCACGGCCGGCCTCACCGTCGCCGGCGGCCAACTCCATGGCGAGAAGCAGTTCTGCTCCGCCGCCGGCCATGTCACCCGCGCCGTCGTCACCGCCACCGACCGGCTGGGCGACACCCGGCTGGCCTATGCCGACGTCACCCATGGCTGCCGCGCCGCGGCCTTGCCTGGCGGCCTGGCCGGCATGCGCGCCGCCGCCACCGGGCAGATGCAGTTCACCGGCGCCGACGCGGTGGTGTTTGGCGCCCCGGGCGACTACCTGCGCGAACCCGACCTGTCCTGTGGCGCCTGGCGCACCTCCGCCGTGACGCTCGGCGGCATTGAGGCGCTGGTGGAACAGATCCGCCAGCAACTGCAGGCGCGCGGCCGGGCAGGGGACCCGCACCAGCAGGCGCGCCTGGGCGAGGCGCTGGTCGCCGCCGAGACCGCCCGGCTGTGGATGGCCGCCGCCGCGCCGCAGGCCGAAGCCGCCGACGCCGGCCCGGATGCCGTGGCCTATGTCGGGCTGGCCCGTATCGCCGTAGAGCAGGCAGGCCTGGACGTGATCCGCCTGGCGCAGCGCTCGCTGGGCGTGGCCGCGGTGTTGCGCGGCAACCCGGCCGAGCGCATCGCCCGCGACCTCGCCGCCTATCTGCGCCAGCCCGCCGCCGACGCCGTGCTGACCGAAGCCGCCGCCTGGTCGCTGCGGCAATGACCACCGTGGGCGCCCTGTTTGCCGCACCGCAGACGCTGCCCGCAGTAAGCCTGGACACCATCACTGGCGGCACCGCCCTGGTGCTGGCGCCGCATCCGGACGACGAGAGCCTCGGCTGCGGCGGCCTGATCGCGGCCGCGTGCAGCGCCGGGCAGCCACCGCTGCTCGTGGTGCTCACCGACGGCACCGGCTCGCATCCGAACTCGCGCAGCCACCCGCCCGAGCGCCTGCGGGCGCTACGCGAGCAGGAGACCCTCGCCGCCGCCGCCTGCCTGGGCTTGGGCGCCGAGCGCGTGGTGTTCCTGCGCTATCCGGACACCGCGGCGCCCACCTCCGGCCCCGCCTTCGCCGCCGCCGCGAGCGCCGTCGCCCAGCTCTTGCGCACCCATGGCTGCCGCAGCCTGCTGGCACCCTGGCGCCACGACCCGCATTGCGACCACGACGCCGCCGACCGCATCGCCGCAGCAGCAGCGGCCGAGGCGGGCGTGGCGCATTGGGCCTATCCAGTATGGGGGCGCACCTTGCCGCCGGAGACGGAACTCGGCGAGACCCTCGCCGCGCGCATGCCCATCGCGCCCTGGCAAGCCGCCAAGCGCCGCGCGATCCGCTGCCATCGCTCGCAGTGGGATGGGCTGATCGCCGACGACCCGGCGGGTTTCCAGATGCAGCCCGAGTTCATGGCCCTGTTCGACACGCCGGATGAACTCTACTTGCCCGCATGACCCGCCGCACCGAGACGATTGCGCCCGGCTACTTTGAGGCGCTTTATGCCGGCGATCCGGACCCTTGGCGCTTTGCCACCAGCAATTACGAACGCGAAAAATACGCCGCCACCATCGCCGCCCTGCCGCCCCGCCGGTTCCACAACGGCCTCGAAGTCGGCTGCTCGATTGGTATCCTTACCCGTCAACTGGCCCAGCGCTGTGACGCCTTGCTGGCCCTCGACGTGGCCCAGGCCGCCCTCGCGCAAGCCCGCACCCACTGCCCCGGCGTGCAGTTCGAGCGCCGCGCTGTGCCGGAGGACTGGCCACCCGGACGGTTCGACCTGATCGTGTTCTCCGAAGTGCTCTACTACCTGGACGCCGCCGCGCTAGCGGCCACCGCCGCCCGCGCGATGGCCGCAATCCTGCCCGGTGGCAGCCTGTTGCTGGTGCACTACCTGGGTGAGACCGATTACCCGCTCACCGGCGACGACGCCGCCGGCCGCTTCATAGCGGCGGCCGGCCTGGCCCCAGCGCTTACGACGCGAGAGGAGCTGTATCGGATTGATCGGCTGGATGTTTCTGCCGCAGCCCCGCCAAAATAGCGTTGGCCGCCGCCATTTGCCCGGCGAGGTCGCGCACCCGGACGAGCGAGCGGCGCAACGCTGGAGCGGCGGCTTCCACCGCCTCCCAGGCGGCGCCGAACGTCGGCGCCGCAACCAGCCGCCGCAGCCGCGCCGGGCTGAGCTGCAACCGTTCCGCCAGGGCGCTGAGATCACCGTCCGGATCGGCGAAGGCCCGCCGCGACGCCGCCCGGCACTCGGCGCGGCGGGCGCAGGCTCCGGCTGGCTCCAACCGATCGTCCAGGAACTCGTCCGGCGCAGACAAGCGGCGGCAGATGGTGTCCGCCATCCCCCCCGTGCTGCGGCCGACGATCCGGCCCGACACGGTCACGTGCACCTCCGGAGCATGCCGCAGCCGCGCATCGGCCCGGCGCAGTGCCGCAATGAAGGCGCGATCTTCCCCCGACGCCACGTCTGGAACCCCACCGCTGCTCGCATAGGCTGCCGCCGTCACCGCGATGCTGGCGCCCGAGTGTTGTGTATGCCGCGGCATCGGGTCGGCCAGGTCGGGGTCCAGCAGGCCATGGATTTCGTCACATACCGCGTCGTAGGCGCATTCCCGCGCGTCGTCCTCATGCAGCTTGGCAGGGATTTGCCCCCATTCGATAGGGTGCAACTCGACCCACCCCGCCACGGCATCCGCTCCGCGCGCGAGCGCCCGCAGGTTGGCCGAAATCCAATCCGGGTCCACCAGGCCGTCGGCGTCGGTGGTAAGCAGCACGCCGTCCGGCCCGGCAAGTTCGGCTGCGCGCAGCATAGCCAACCGCCGGGCGCGACCAGCACTGGCCTGCGCAGCAGGGAACCGATGCTCCAGCACGTGCAAGCGGGTGCAGGGACGCAGCGTCGTCGCCCGCGCCGTGGCGGCTGTAGCGTCCGCGCAATTGTTGGCAAGTAGCACGATATGGTCAGCCCGGACGCCCGTCTGGCCGTCGAGCGCTTCAAGGCAGGGACCGATTCGGTCGGCTTCATCGCGGGCGGGGATGGCGACGACGATCGGCCCAAATTTTTGCATGGTGCAACCACGCGGCCGAGCATCCGTGGTTGCCTATCGTAAGTTAATTAATCCCTTGAAGCACAGAAGGCCCCGGTTCGCACCGGGGCCTTCCCATTGCCGGACGGTCTGGCCGCCAGCCCTGGCGTGTTAGCCCGCGGCAATCTCCGAGGCGCGCGTCCAGGTGGCAACGGCAGACTGAGCGATCTGACAATGAGACACTGGATCACCTCCTTTCAGTAAGTTGAGGACGCAACATGGCGGATCGCCGCGGTTCCGGCAAGAGGGCGCCATGCTGGACACGCAGCCGGCTGCGACGCGATGATGCAGCGCAACGACGAGGCAGCCTCATGCAATTCGATTTTGGCGCGCTCACCGGCGCGGAGCGTTACAAGCTGATGGTGGCCACCGTGGTGCCGCGGCCGATCGCCTGGGTGGTGACGCAATCCGCCGCCGGGCTGGTCAATGCCGCTCCCTACTCATTCTTCAACGCCGTCTCCGGCGAGCCGCCGCTGCTGATCGTCAGTATCGACGGCCGCAGCGACGGCCTCCCCAAAGACAGCGCCGCCAACATCCGGCACTCCGGCCAGTTCGTGGTCAACCTCGTGAGCGAGGCCATGGCCCAGTCCATGGTCGTGACCGCCATCGAGTTCGATCCCACAGTCAGCGAGGTTGCCGAGGCCGGCCTGCGCACCACTCCCTCCATCAGGGTGGCGCCGCCACGGTTGACCGACAGCCCGGTGGCGTTGGAATGCGAGCGGTTCCAAACCATCGAGCTGCCGGGGAACCGGGATTTGGTGCTCGGCCGCATCTTGGCGATGCACGTCGCCGACGCGGCGGTGCTGGACGCCGCACGCTGCTACATCGACACGCCGAAGCTTAGCCTGGTGGGCCGCATGCATGGCGGCGGCTGGTATACCCGCACCGGCGACAGCTTCGAACTGCCGCGCATCCCGGTGCAGGACTGGCGCACTACCCGGCCAGCATGAGCGCCACCCCGCTGCTGCTGCGGCCACTGGCGATCCGCCGGGTCAGCCTGCTCTGGGGCGGCCTCAGCCTCTCGGCGGTGGGGGACCAGTTCTACGCGGTGGCGCTGGTCTGGGTGGCGGTCACCGCCTTGGCCCGGCCGCCGGCTACCTCACCGCCCTACAAGCCGGCTGCGGCCTCGGCGCCGCGCTGTTGGTCGGGCATTGGGCCGATCGATGGGACCAGTGCCGCGCCTTGCTGGCCGCCGACGTGGTGCGCGCGGGCGTGCTGCTGCTGGCCGTGGCGTGGTGGCTGGCGGCAGGAATCCCGCCTCCCGCGGCGCTGGCGCTGACCATTCTGGTGCTGGCCTCTGCCGAAGCCGTGTTCGAACCCGCGCTCGCGGCGACACTGCCCGTCCTGCTGCCAGACCGGCAACTGCTGCCGGCCGCCAACGCGCTGTTCGACACCACCGAGCGCTCGGCTCGCCTGGTCGGGCCGGGCTTGGTCGCGTTGCTGGCCGCGAGCGTCCCGGTGATGCACTTCTTCACGCTGGACGCCGCCAGCTTCCTGCTGTCGGCGCTCGCCGTGCTGGCGCTGGGCCCGGTCCGGGTGCCCGCCTCGCGCGCGACGGCCTCGCTCCGGGCCGGCGTGGCGCACGGTTTCGCGGCGCTGCGGCAGCACCGCCTGCTCTGGACCATCCTATGGTGCAAGACCGGCACCGGCAGCTTCTGGTATGTGGCCTACTTGTTTGCGCTGCCGCTGGCGATCGAGCAGGCGCATATCGCCGGCCCGGGCGGCACCGGGCTGGGCGCCTACGGTCTGGTGATTTCGGCCTATGGCTGCACCAACGTGCTCTCCACCCTGGTCGTCGGCAGCCGCGCGCTGCCTGCCCATCCCGGCCGCCTGGTGTTGATCGGCTCCATGCTCAGCGGCGCCGGCACCGCCGGGCTGGCCATGGGGGCGCTGATGGGGCTGCCGGTCTTGATAGCGGCCGCCGCGCTGGGCGCGGTGGGCGGCCCGATGGGGGACATTCCAGCCGCCGTGCTGCGCCAAACCGAACTGGCCCCAGGCGACGTTGCTGCCGCCACGCGCGCCTTCATGGTAGTGCGGTTCGGCGCCACCTTGCTCGGCATGCTGGCGGCGCCCGCGACGGCCCGCTGGGCAGGCGCCTCTGCTTTGCTGCTGATCTGCGGCGCGTTGCCGTTCGCCGTTGGCGGTGTGGCGCTGGCCAAGCACTGGAATGACGCGAAGGGACTCGGCGCGCCCTGTGGCGACCCTATCTAGAGGCAAGCAAGTTCCTCATCCCTCAAAGCCAGTGATGCCGTATCGACCTGAAAGCACCGTTCTCCCGCTTCCCGCAGCCAAACTGACCCAACCCATCAAGGACACCATCGCCGCCCAGGTGGTAGCGCTGTTCAACGATCGCGCCCGTGGCGAAAAACCTGTGACGCGGCGGACGGATGGCCTGTTCGGTCCCGGTTCGGTCGCGTGGCGCGTCCATGGCGACGTCACCTCCATGATGGTGGGCGGTGTGGCTGGATTGCTGCTGCAGATGCTGCATCCCGCCGTGCTGGCCGGAGTGTGGGACCACTCGAACTTCCGCGCCGACATGCACGGCCGGCTGCGGCGCACCGCCCGCTTCATCGCGCTGACCACCTATGGCGGCCGGGCCGAGGCGGAGGCGGTGATCGCCCGTGTCCGGTCCATTCACGACCGGGTATGCGGCGTCCTGCCCGATGGCACATCTTATACCGCCAACGACCCGGCGCTGCTCGCCTGGGTGCATGTCACGGAAGCGACCAGCTTTCTCGGCGCCTGCATCCGCTATGCCGAGCCGCGCATGCCGGGGGCGGATCAGGACCGCTACTTCGCGGAAATGGCGACCGTGGCGCAAGCCCTCGGCGCCGACCCGATCCCGCGCAGCCGGACCGAAGCCCGCGAACTGATCCGCCGCATGCAGCCGCAGATGCGCAGCAACGCCCGCACCCGCGAGGTGGCGAACCTTGTGTTGCGGCAACGCGCGCCGAGCGTGATGGCCGAACCGCTGCAGGCGCTCACCATGCAGGCCGGGGTGGACCTGCTGCCCACCTGGGCGCAACGCATGCATGGGCTGTCGAACCCGGTGCTCGGCGTGCCGCTGGTGCGTGCGGGCACGCTGGGCATCGCGCGGACGCTGCGGTGGGCGTTTCAGTGAGGCTCGGCGGATTTTGCTTGAAACTTGTGCCACGTGAGTGCTATTTATGTCTCGTGCGAGACGGGTGGAGTTTGGATCATGGAGGCGGACGTCGTTTCTGAGGTCCTTGGGGTTCAATCATCTAGCCCGATGGTGCTGATGTCGGCGGTGGAGCATGGCTTGCCGCTCGCGTCATTGGATCGGGTGGTCGACTCTGTGGCGCCTTCGGACAGCACCCTGGCTTACCGGGTTGTGGCGCGTGCGACCCTGGCCCGGCGGCGCAAGGCGTTCGCTGATCTCGACGATCCACCGGAGAGCCGCCTGTCCGCGGAGGAGGGCGCGCGTTTGGCCCGGCTGGCGAGCGTGTGGGCGATGGCGTTGGACGTTTGGGGGGGCGCGGAGGCGGCGCGGCGCTTTTTGTATGAGCCGCATCCGATGCTGGAAAACCGCCGGCCGGTGGATGTGGTGCTGGAAAACGAGTTTGGCCGGCCGGCGGTGGAAGGCATTCTGGGGCGGCTGCAGAACGGCTCCGCCGTGTGACACGGGCGCAGACGCTCGACCGCATCCTCACTGCTTACCGCATCGGCGACCCAGACGGCGCTTACCCGATTTTCGATGCCACCGGCTCCAAGCTCTGGCCGGGCCGGTGGAACACGCGGGTGAGCCCGATGATCTACACCAGCGAGCATTATAGCACGGCGATGCTGGAGAAGCTTGCCCATGGCAACGGCCGCTTGCCGCCGAGCCAGCACTGGATTCGGATCACGGTGCCGCCGGGTGTGAGCTACGAGGTGTTTTCGATCGACCACCATCCAGGCTGGGCGGCGGAGGATTGCCGGGTGGGACAGGCGTTTGGCGAGGCCTGGCAGAAGTCCCGCCGGTCGCTGCTGCTGCTGGTGCCGAGCGTGGTGGCGCGGATGGAGCGCAGTGTTCTGATCAACGAGGCGCATCCCGAGGCAACGCGGTTGGAGCGAGGGCTGCATCAGCCGGTGTGGTGGGACCGACGGCTGTTTGACGGGTTAGATTAAATAAAGTGTAACCGCTGGCCCGAGGCGTCAGCCATCGCTCAGCCCGCGAGAAGTGGACGTATGTTATGGCAATTTGCGTCCGCCTTCCCGTCCGGAAATGATCCTTTCCATTTTTTCAAATGATGGAGTGGACCCCTGGAGTGAGACAGGTAAATTCGGACAGCTCCCAACGATGAGAATGTGCCGATGTCCCTGAGCGAGTCTGGGCGCCACAGCCGGGAGTTCATGCTGAAGGCTGTGGAGCGATTGGAAGCTGGCGAGCGCGCAAGCGCCTTGGCCATCGAGCTGAATGTGCAGCGAACGATTATCTATCACTGGCGTGAGCGGGTTCGCGCGAACGGCGCGGAGGCGCTGACGAGCAAACGCGGGCGCCCGCGCACGCCGGAGGTCCTTGCGGCGGCTGGCTTGCGCGCGTCGCGTGCCAAGGCGGATAGCTTGGCCCAGGCGCGAACGCAGATCGCCGAGCTGGAGCGCAAGGTGGGCCAGCAGCAGCTGGACCTGGATTGTTTCAGAGGCGCCTTGCAGCACATAGAGGGTTCACGCCGGCCGAGCGACACGCCTGGCGTGACCGCGTCTTCGCCCACATCCAGGCAATGACGCGCTTGCAAGGCGAAACGCCGGAAGCAGGGCTTTCGGTGGGGAGGATGTGCGCGTTGGCTGGCGTCAGCCGGGCGGCCTACTATCGCTCCTGGACCCGCAGCGATCCGCTGCGCGAAGAGACGGCGCTGCGCGATGTCATACAGCGCCTGGCGTTGGCCAACCGCCACTACGGCTACCGCCGGATCGGCGCGCTGCTGCGACGCGAGGGCTGGTGCGTCAACCACAAGCGCGTGGTCCGGATCATGCGCGAGGACAACCTGTTGTGCCTGGCGAAGCCGCTGTTCAGGCCGCCGACGACGGATGCGCGTCACAGCTGGCAGGTGTGGCCGAACCTGGCGCGCCACCTCATGCCCATGGCCACGAACCAGCTGTGGGTGGCGGATATCACCTACGTGCGACTTGCGGAGGCGTTCATCTACCTGGCTGTCGTGCTGGACGCTTTCAGCCGCAAGGTCGTCGGCTGGTCGATGGCCGATCACCTGCGGGCGAGCCTTGCCCTGGATGCGCTCGAGATGGCGTTGGCCAGCCGGGAGGTGATCGCCGGCGGCCTGGTTCACCACTCGGACCGCGGCATTCAATACGCGTGCGGCGACTACATTGCCCGGCTTGAGGCCGCCGGCATCCAGCCCAGCATGAGCCGGGCTGGCTGTCCTTACGATAACGCCATGGCCGAGAGCTTCATGAAGACGCTCAAGCACGAGGAAGTCGATGCCAGCGCCTACCGCGATCTCGCCCATGCCAGGGCCGGCATCGGGGAGTTCATCGAAACCACCTACAACCGGCAAAGGCTTCACTCGGCGCTTGCCTACCTGTCGCCGATAGAGTTCGAATCAAACCAGCCCCGGGCTGCTGCGCAGCAGCCCGGGGCTATGACGCAGCCGAGCTGTCCGTGATTTGTTGTCTCGCCCAAGGGGTTCAGCTCACGAGCCCCAGGGTTGACGGACAAATAGGGCGTTGTTGAGCAACGGTCGTTTGCCGGACAATGACCCTGACCTGCTATGGCAACACTGGGTGGAAGCGAAAGTTCAGCTTGGTGCGACAATCTCGACCGCCTGAGTCGATCAAACAGCAGCATCAAGGCCGGGTGGAACCGCCCCAGTCATGAATGACGACAGATACATTTTGCCGAGCATGTGCTTGGCTTTCGGAGAGCCAGGTGTGATCTCCCCGTTTTGGATTGACCGGTGAAACGCCGCGACTGTCGGAGCTGACAGGTCGCGATCGGCTATTGGGCCGGAGGCTGCCGCTGACGCGCTGAGAAACACGCCCGCGTAGTACAGGCGGGTGAGGGCGCGCACCTTGGTCAGGCGATCAAAGACTGACGCGTTCGCCTTTTCGCCGAGCCATGCTTGCAACAAGACCTGCTCCAGTTCCGGCGTGAGTGCAAAACTGTCGAGTGTTATCGCCACGTCCACGAGGGGGTCGTTGCAATAGGCAGACTCCCAGTCGATCATCCACAAGCGCTGTCCGTCAGATAGAATATTCCGTGGCACGGGATCGTTGTGGCTCGATGTGGATTCTGCCGTGTCCCACACGTAGACCTCACGGAGACGCGCCAGATGCTCCGTGCATGGATCAAGCACGCCGGGCGCAAAGAGGCCTGTTTGGCACACCCACCGCCAAAGGCGACCGACGATCACCGGATATTCGACAAAATGGGGGAACAAGGGCGTTCGCTGCACGCGACCGAGGATCGTTCCTATGGCGTGAGACAGCGCCGATGGGCCGCCGGGAAAGCTACTGAGTGGCCGCTCCTCCACGAAATCCATGATGGCGACACGGTTTGCCTCGTCGATATGATGGACCTCCGGGGCGATCCCGGCGTCGGACGCGATGCGCATCGACTGGTATTGATGCGGGTTGCGAAGTGGGCTGGCTGGACCCTCTATCCTGACGAGGTAGCGTCGATCCCCAATGTCAACTCTGAAGGGGAAAGCGCCTGACGCTCCCCCGCCAATAGGTGCAATGGAGTCTGCCCGGGTGGAACCAAAAGCCGCATCGAGTGCTGCCGATATCGTTTCACGACGATAACGAGGTTCGGCATCCAAAGCGTCGGAAGTCATGGTCAAATATGACACGTTGGTGGGCACCCGCCCACGACGCCAGATTGATGCTGATTGCTCGTTTGGGCACTCAGGGTTGCCACCCTGCCGGCGGCTCGTCGCCGGGCTCGGGGGGGCGGTCAGGAACGCGCGCGAGGATCGCCCGGAGATCGCCGGGCTTTGCACCCTCCCCGCGATGTTTGAAGAACTCGGCGGCCGTCTCCACCGCGCCTACCTTCTGCGCCACGGCCGCGGCGATCCACTGGTTCAGCGAAACGCCATCCTCGCGCGCCAGGCGGACCGCGGCCGCTTTGATGGAGGCCGGCAGCTTAAGGGGGTAGGTTGCCTTGCTCATCGTCCGATCCTTTCCAGCAGCTCGCCCGGCCGCAGCAGCGTCAGCCCGAAGCGGGGGCAACGGACGCGAAGTGGGCGACGTTATGCGTCACCAGCGCGTCAGCCTGCCCGTTGACCGCCGCGTCCAGAACCAACTCATCGCCAGGGTCGGCGAGTTGCGGGCGTCAGGTGAACCTCACCTCGATCGGCTCCACCAGAGCCGCAAGCGCCGTAAGGGCGGCATCCACCTCCGCCAGCGACAAACTCGACGCCTCCCGCTGCTCGGGCCGTTTCAGCACGTCCTCATACTCGATGAACAATGCGGGTGTGGCGAGTGGCACCAAACGACCATCCTCCACCAGGCGGAGCAGCAGGCTCGACGCGCCGATCCGGCTGCGAAAGGCCGAGACCACAACCGAGCTGTCCAACACGACGCGCCCCACGGAAGCAAGATAACACATCCCGTGGGATGTGTCTCTCGATTATACAGGCCGTTCTACTGTTCCAGCGTCCAGAAGGCAGGACATCCGGTCCGTGTCCAGCCGCAATGTCCGCCAATGTTGGTTTAACGGACGGGTTCATCCGATCGCAGATGGCTTCGCCGACAGTCGAGTACAACAAACATCCCACCCACCGAGGTCCGCTGGTCTCCGTCAAGGGCTCAGGCCCTATCGTCGAGCCCGCCTGGCATCAGGCCGCCGCTCGCTCCTCGATGTAAGTCGGCCCATCCCCCGCCACGGTCGTTCGCCGCATGTCGCGGACCTGGGCGGCGTCGAAGCGGCGGACGCGGTGCATGGTCTGGCGGTTGTCCCACATCACCAAATCATGCGGGTGCCAGCGGTGCACGTAGACGAAGCGGGGCGCGGTGGCGTGCTCGGTCAGGTCGCGCAGGAAGGCGCGCGCCTCCGGCATCGGCCAGCCCACGATGCTGCCGGCATGGGAGGACAGGAACAGCGACTTGCGGCCCGTCACCGGATGGGTGCGCACCAGGCGCTGGCGCACCGGCTGGAACATGGCCCGCTCCTCCGCACTCAAGTCGTCGAACCCCAGGATGCCGCGCGAGTAGATCAGCGAGTGCTCGCAAATGAGGTCCTCCGCTTCCCGCTTGCTGGCCTCGTCCAGCGCGTCGTAAGCGGCGCGCATGTCGGCGAACTCGGTGTTGCCGCCGGTGGTTGCGACCACGCGGCCGGACAGGATGGAGTATTTGGCTGGGATTTTGCGGAACGAACTGTCGGAATGCCAAAGCTGGTTGCCAAGATTGAACAAGCGGCGCCGGTCGTCCCGCGGCAGGGGCACGCCATGCTGGTCCAGATTGGAGACGTCGGCCATGCCGGGCCCGAGCCGGTGCTCGCCCTTTTTGGTCACGTTGCCGCCTTCGGTCTCCTCCAGGCGGCCAAAGTTCTGGCTGAAGGCCTTCTGCTGCTCGTCGGTAATGTCCTGCGCCGGGAAGATCAGCACGGCGTGCTCGTCCATCCCCGCCTCGATCACCGCGACCTGCTCGTCCGAGAGGGGATGTCGCAGGTCCATACTCTTCACCCGGCCGGCCAAAGTCTGGCCGATCGGTTGAACGTAGCCGATTGCCTCGATGGACCTGCTCATGCGCGGCTCTCCGGCTTGCTATAGAACGTGCGTCATGGTCGCCGACCATACACGGTTATGGCGCCGTCTGTCAGCTATCATTACGATGGTATGTTTTCGACCATTCGCATCAGGGTTTCCAACCGGTCCGCTTCGGCCACCGGCTTGTCGGTGCGGATACGGGCCACGCGGGGGAAACGCAGTGCCACGCCGGATTTGTGCCGGTTGGAAAGCTGAGCGGCGTCAAAGGCGATCTCCAGCACCAGGCCGCGCTCGACCTCGCGCACCGGGCCGAACCGGTTGGTGGTGTGGTTGCGGATCCAGCGGTCGAGCTGGACCAGCTCGGCGTCGGTAAAGCCGCTATACGCCTTGCCGACGGGGACCAGTTCGCCGTCTTCGCGCCACAGGCCGAAGGTGTAGTCGGAGTAGAACGAGCTGCGCTTGCCGTGGCCGCGCTGGGCATACATCACCACGGCGTCGATGGTGAGCGGGTCGCGCTTCCACTTCCACCACAGCCCTTTCGGGCGGCCGGGCACGTAGGCGCTGTCGGCCCGCTTCAGCATCAAGCCCTCGATGGCGGCGGCGCGGGCGCCGTCGCGGATGGCGGAGAGCTCGGCCATCGAGGAGAAGGGGATTGGCTCCGACAGGTCCATGCGGGCGGGTTGGGTGCGCGCGAACCAGGCTTCCAGCCGGGCCCGGCGGGCGTCGAACGGGAGCGGGCGGAGGTCTTCCTCGCCGTCGAACAGGATGTCGTAGAGCCGGGCTTGCACTGGGAAGTCGCGCAGCATCTTGGCGCCGACCACCTTTCGGCCGAGGCGCTGCTGCAGGTCGGCGAACGGAGCGACCTCGCCGCCGCGTACGACCAGCAGCTCGCCGTCGAGCACGGCGTGGAACTCCATGGCCTCGACGATCTCGGGGAAGCTGCCGGAGATGTCGTCGGCGCCGCGGGAGAAGACGCGGCGGCCGGCGGGCACGGCCACCAATTGGGCGCGAATCCCGTCCCATTTCCACTCGGCCCGGAACGCCGCCGGGTCGACCGCGGCGAGGTCCGGTGGTTCGAGCGGATGCGCCAGCATGGGCGGGCGGAATATCGGCGCACCGGCCGGGTCGGGGCGCGGGCCGCGTTGTTCCAGCCAGGCGAATAGCGGCAAGTAGGGCGGGGTGAGCCCGTGCCAAAGCTCCTCGATCTCGTCGGGTGCAACGCGGCCGCCGGCCAGCTCGGCCAGTGCCACCTTGGCCAGTCGGGCGGAGGCGCCAACGCGCAAGCTGCCGGTGATGAGCTTGAGCAGCGCGTAGCGGCTGGAGGCGTCGCAGGCGTCGAGCCAGCCGGCGACGGTGGCGGGCAGCTCGGCCTTGGGTGTGCTGAGCAGGGTTTGGATCACCTCCGTCATGCCCGGCGGGGGACGGTTGGTGGGCCGCTCGGGCCACATGAGCGCGACGGTGTCGGCGAGGTCTCCGACATAGTCGTAGGACCAGGCGAACAGCGTGGGGTCAGTGCGCTCCTCGGCGAGGGCGCGGATCAGCATGGGTTTAGCGGCTTGGAAGGCGAGTTCGCCGGTGAGGGCGGCGAGACCAAAGCCGCGATCGGGGTCGGGTTCGGCGGCGAAGTACCGGCGCAGCAGGGCGATCTTGGCGAGGCGGCCCGGGGTGAGGACCAAGCGCTCGAGCAGGTCGGCGAAGGCGAGCAAAGATTGAGCCTAGGAGGCTTTCTTCTGCAACTCTTCGACGTTGGATTGGAGATGCCGGACTTGCGACATGACCAAGTTGGTGAGCTTGGTTAAGCTGCGAAGCTCATCACGGTCATTGTCTTGCCGGCGGATGGCGTGGTCGACCGCACCCATGTTCACGGTGATGTCAGTGGCCATACTGGTCAGCCGGTCCTCCACGCGCTCGAAGCGGCTCACGACGACGCGGAAGTCAGTCATCTGATCGGCAACGTGTTGGAACCGCCCGTCTACGCTGGCTTTGAATGCGGCCAAGTCCGTCTTGAGGCTGGCCATGTCTCGCTGCAGGTCGGGCTGACCGCTCTCCAGCCGAGTGAGCGCCGCCAAAATTCTATCTTCGTCCATCATCACTCCTTTGTTGGTCACTTTAGCACACCCTGTGCCGCCGGTACAATAGAGTCAGGGATTGCCAAATCCTCTTCCTCCTCGCCATACCCGAGCAGGCGCAACGCCCGCCCAACCACGCCCCGCTTGGCCACCTCGTGGATCAGCGCCTCCTCCCGCCCGTGCGTCACCCAGATCTCCGGCGCGCCCACCTCATCCACCGTCGCGTTCAGCTCCGGCCAGTCGGCGTGGTCGCTGATCACCAGCGGCAGCTCTACCCCGCGGGAGCGGGCGCGTTGGCGCACCCGCATCCAGCCGGAGGCGAGGCAGACCACCGGTTCGGCCAGCCGCCGGGCCCAGCGGTCCGCAATCGCGCCCGGCGGCGCCAGCACGATCGCGCCCGCCAACTCCACCTTGTTGGCCACCGTTGCCGGGCGCAGTTCACCAAGCGCCACGCCAAGCCGCTCGTAGGCTGCACAGACCGGGGCAAGCGCACCGTGCAGGTAGACCGGCCGGTCCCAGCCGGCTTGACGCAACAGCGCGATCACCCGCTGGCATTTCCCCAATGCATAAGCGCCCACCACATGCGTCCGCTCCGGAAACAACGCCACGCTCTGCAGCAGCTTTTGAATCTCCGCCTCCGGCCGGGGATGGCGGAACACCGGCAGCGCAAACGTCGCTTCGGTCACGAACACGTCGCACGGAATGGGCTGGAACGGGCGGCAAGTCGGGTCCGGCGTGCGTTTGTAGTCGCCGGAGACCACGGCCCGGCTGCCGCGCCATTCCATCGCCACCTGCGCCGCGCCCAGCACATGCCCGGCCGGCTGCAGCCAAACCCGCACCTCCCCGACCGTCACCACCTCGCCATAGCGCAACGCCTGCTGCGTCTCTCCGGCGCGGTCATCGCCCATACGCACCCGCATGATGGCCAGCGTCTCGGCGCTTGCCAGCACATGAGCGTGGCCGGGACGGGCATGGTCGGCATGGGCGTGGGTGATCACCGCGCGATCCACCGCGCGCATCGGGTCGACGAAAAAGCCGCCCGGCTCGCAGAACAGGCCCTCAGGACGGGTTTGCAGCCAAGTCTCGGGGTGCGGCATGGCGTGCAATGTGGTTGCGCCTGCCGGAGTGGCCAAGCACTAGACCCTTATCGTTCTGACTGTGCAAACCCGCAGTGTCGGATGTAGTTGGCGCACTCCTGCGGGGTGAAGCGCTTGAGCAGGCGGCCGATTGCGGTCCAGAGGTCCTCGATGGTGCGTTCGGCCGCATCGCGAAGCAGGCGTTTGAACTTGGAGAACGTCAGCTCGATCGGGTTGAGGTCTGGACTGTAGGGCGGCAGATAGATCAGGCTCGCACCGGCAGCCTCGATGGCCTCGCGCACGCCGCTCACCTTGTGCGAGCTGAGGTTATCGAGCACCACGACGTCGCCTGGCTTGAGTTCCTTGACCAGGAACTGCTGGATGTAGGCGAGGAACGCCGCTCCGTTGATCGCGCTGTCCAGCACCAACGGAGCAATCAAGCCGGTTGTGCGCAGGCCGGCCAGGAAGGTGGTTGTGTGCCAATGGCCGTGCGGGACGATGCCGACCAGGCGCTCGCCCCGTGGTGCCCGGCCGCGTGTGCGGGTCATGTTGGTCGTGGCCCAGGTTTCATCGAGGAAGACAAGGCGCGCTGGATTGAGAGTGAGCTGGCGCGCCGCCCATTGTCGGCGCGCTTCGGCGGTGTCCTCGCGCCGCTGTTCCTCGGCCTGCAGGTGCTTTTTTTATATGTCAGGCCCAGCCGGGCGACGACTTTCCACATTACGGAGTAGCTCACACTGACTTTGTGGGTTTGCGACAGCCACAACCGCAGCTCGTCCAACGTGGCATCTGGAAACCGATGGATTTGTGCTGCCAAGTCCTTGGTGACGCCGGCCAATCGCAACGGAACATGGCCATGCTGCGGGCCAGGGGCCGGATCGCCGAGCTCGCGAAGCCGGGCCCGCACTTTCGAAACATAAGACGGGCTCACGCCAAAGCGCGTTGCCGCCTGCACCAAGGTCAGATCGCGGCATGCCAGCACCCGATCCCGCAAGTCCTGCCCGTAGGCCTGTCCACGCCGCCACGCCATCCTCGCCTCCGGTATCAGCCGGAAGCCTTCGAATCACACGTCGCTCCCGTTTCGGAAGGAGAAAACTGCGATTCCAGTCAAAGCGATTTGAGTCTAGACGGCGGCACGCCCCCGCGCGAGGCTGCGTCCAACACCGCATGGGAGAGGGGCAAATGGCCACCCAACGCAAGATCATCATCACCTGCGCCGTCACCGGGGCGATCCACACGCCCTCTATGTCGCCCCACCTGCCCATCACGCCCGAGCAGATCACCGCCGACGCGGTGGGTGCGGCCGAGGCCGGCGCCGCAATCATCCATCTGCACGCGCGGGACCCAGCAACCGGCAAGCCCGACCAAACTCCGGAGGCGTTCGCCCGCTTCCTGCCGCGGATCAAGCAGCAGACCAACGCGGTGATCAACATTACCTCCGGCGGCAGCCCGTTCATGACGGTGCAGGAGCGGGTGCGCCCGGCCGCCACGTTCAAGCCGGAAGTGGCGAGCCTGAACATGGGCTCGATCAATTTCGGCCTCTACCATCTGCTCGACCGCTACACGGAGTTCACGCACGATTGGGAACGTCCGGCGCTGCTCGCCACCAAGGACCTGGTGTTTCGCAACAGCTTCGCCGACATCGAATACATCCTAGAGACCTGCAGCGAGAACGGCACACGGTTCGAGTTCGAATGCTACGACATCGCGCACCTGTATAACCTGAAGCACTTCCTCGACCGAGGCCTGGTGAAGCCGCCGCTATTCGTCCAGTCGGTGTTCGGCATCCTGGGCGGCATCGGCACCCATCCCGAGGACGTGGCGCATATGAAGCGCACCGCGGACCGGCTGTTCGGCGACCAATATCGCTGGTCCGTGCTAGGCGCTGGGGCGGCGCAGCTCCGGGTGGCGGCGATCGCGGCGGCGATGGGGGGCAATGTGCGGGTGGGGCTGGAAGACAGCCTCTGGGCCGGCCCCGGCCAGCTCGCCACCTCCTCGGCGGTGCAGGTGCGGCTGGCCCGGCAGATCGTAGAGGGGCTTGGGCTGCAGCTCGCCACGCCCGACGAAGCGCGCGAGATGCTCTCGCTTAAGGGCGGCGACAAGGTGGCGATATGACGTATCGCCGGATCGAGCCGACAGGTTGCGCTGGCGCAGACAAATCCACCGGCCGATCGCTTGCCAGCGCCGCCAACACCTTCAATGGCCCACCATGGCTGATCACCACGTGCGACCCGCCCGGCAGCGAGCAGTAAAACGATGCCACCCGTGCCACCAGCGCCGCCCCGGTCTCGCCGCCCGGGGCGCTGAACCCCGACAGGTCCGCTGCCCATGCGTCCAGCGCCGCACGCGGCACGTCCTCCCATAAACGACCTTCCCACTCGCCGAAATCCAGCTCCTGCAAACGCGCATCGAGCCGGTGCATGCCTGCCGCCGCAGCCACCGCACGGCAGCGCTGCGCCGGACTGGTCCAGACCATGCCGCCAACGGCTCGGATTTCGGCCGCCAGCGGCGGTATTGACGCCGGATCGGCAATCGGGAGGTCGGTGCGGCCGTAGCACAGCCCGGCCGCACTCACCCGCGGATGACGCACCAGCACCAGTCGAGTGACCGGTTGCCTTGCCGTCACTGAGGCTAGGCCAACCGCTTAGGGGTGCAAACCGAACGCATAGATCTTGTTGTTTGTCGGCCCAAGATTCTTGTAGCCCGAACTCCAGTAGAGACTCCCCGCCGCAATCGCCGGTCCTGATATCGAGGCGCCCCCGCTCTTGAAGCTGAACAGCGTCTGCCCAGTCGCGGCATTGAGGGCAACGAAGATACCAGCTTGGTCTTCACCGAACATCACTCCGTTGGCAACGCTGACCGAGCCGTAAGCGCCGGACATCCCGCCAGCCGGAGCTCCGTACGGAGTTCCCGGGAACGGAGTATCAATCGCGAGGTCCGTTGTGGGTGTCTGCCACAGGATCCGTCCCGTTGCGGGATCAAGAGCCGACCAGTAGCCGCCATTCGTCTTCGCGCCAGACGGATACAGGGTCGCCTCGACGTAACCGAAATTTCCCTCCGGAACGTAGATGCGCTTGCCGTCGGTCGCCGTCCCATACTCGATGCCGCCGTAATGTCCGCCGGGTCCGACTTGCGTGCCCCAGATGATCTTGCCGCTATCGCGATCGAGTTCCCAATAGACGCCGCTCTTCTGCCCGGCACCGACGACATCCCGCTCGGCACCTGCGGATTGAACAGTGAGCAGGTTGGGCGCAGCACCAAAGTCGCTGTCCACGCCGGCTGGGAGTGGGCAGGGTATCGCCGGTGTCGGCGTGAGTCCGGGGCAGGAGTCCGTGTAGTTGTCAGCATGCGTGAAACGATCGGCCCACTTTACCGCACCCGTGTCGGCATCGAGCGCGAGAACACTGTCGATGTGGTCGTTCGGGTCGAGGCAGGCATCAAGCTGCGCGTTGCTCGTGGCACTCGTCTGGCAGGCAGCAACCGCATCCGGCACCGAATAGTTGTTGCCAGTGTCGACGTAAATCGCGTGCCGCTTGCGGTCGACGGCGAGATTGCTCGCCCACACCGCACCGCCGGTATAGCCAGCCGGCACCATGTAGGTTTGCCAGAGGACCTTCCCGGTTGCGAGGTCGAGCGCCGCGACCGAGCCGCGGAAGTCGATCTGGAAGCCCGGCGTCGTGACCGCGCCGACTTCTTGGTCGGATGCTACGCCGACATAGACGCGCCCGTTCACAACGGTCGGCGAACTCGTAATGAAGGCAAGCTGATTGGTTGCAAGGGTGGTTTTCCAGACCAGCGCGCCAGTTTGCTTCGAGAGGGCGAACATCGTCGCGGAGGCCTGGTCGCCAATGATGATTGTATCGGCGGCAATCGCCGGGCTGACCCGGGAGAACGACCCGGCGATGCCTGTGTAGGCCGCAAGCTTGATCTTCCAGACCGCCTTTCCGGTGGCTGCGTCAATCCGCCAGACCGACCCGCCAGTGTCCGAGGCATAGACGGCGTTACCTTCCACCGTCGGCGTCCCCCACACCTCTCCGTCTGCCGTGAAAACCCAGCGGGGCCGAAAATATGGCACCGTAAACGCGTTGATGAGCGGGTCGAAGCCAGCGTCATGGCTGTCAGAGGCACCATTGCCTGCGCTTGACCATGAGTTCGCGGCAAGGACCGGGTTGATCCACCCGGAAGGATCAAGCGGCGCTGCAGCCGCGGGCTCCAACCAAATGGCGGAGGTCAGGGACGCCGCAACGGAGAAAAAGGCTGTGGTTTTGCGCACGAGAAAGTATCTCCTTCGAGGTTCATGCTGGCTGTATTAACAAACAAAGCGATAGACGCGATTGATCTATAGTGATGTCGCGATAGCAGAAGTCTTATTGTACTTTTACTACAAAGGTCAGACCCGTGGATCGGTCGCAACAATAGCCGTTCCATGCTCATCGCGGATGCATCCCGGTGGCCACCCTGAGCCGTAACCCGCTTCCTCCAGCCGCCACGTAACTGACATGGCACCGTGTCAGTTGCAAGCGCAAAAATGGCTGCTGCTTGCTGCCCAGAATCAGGCGTCCTACAGGCTGTCGGCTGACGACGGCGATCAGGCAGTGTGGACGTGCTGGAACAAGGCTCGCAAAGGCAGAGAAAATGGGGCGCCAAGACAGCTGACGAACGTCAGGCCGCCAGGCGCGAGCGGATCGTGACGGCCGCCATCAAGCTGTACGGTGAGATGGGCTATCGATCCACGTCGGTGAAGGCCGTCTGCAAGGCCGCCGACCTCACGGAGAGGTATTTTTATGAGTCCTTCGCCAACAGCGAAGACCTGCTCCAGCAATGCTTCCGCACCGTAACGAACGATCTGCTCGACAGAATGCGTGATGCCGCTCGCGAGGCCCAGCCGACGGCGCTCGGCCGGGCTCGCGCCGCGTTGCTCGTCTACCTCGACCATCTTCGGCACAATCCCGCGTCAGCACGTGTGTTTCTCATCGAGATCGCGAGCGTGAGTCCCGCGACGGAGGCGCTCGTCTCGGCGAGCCTCAGCGAATTCGGAGCGCTTCTGAAGGAGTTTCTGCAAACCGATCCGAACTTCGGTGGCCTGTCCACGCCGCTTCTCCTGCGGGGGGTCGTTGGCGGCGGCCTGCATATCGTCCAGGCCTGGATCGAGAGCGGCTACCGGGACAGCATCGAGACTGTCGCCGACCTGAATCTCCGGCTCTACACGGCTTTGATCGGCTCAGGGTAGCATTAGTCTAACCGGTCAATCGCATCCAAGACGTCATCTTGAGGCAACGTGTGGCGGTTGGAAGATCCCATCCCGACACAGACGCTACGCCGCCCCGCGCACGCCGAGGTGCCGGGCGAAGAAATCCAGCATTAACTCCCACTCGCGATTGCGGGCCTCGGGCCGGAAGATGTGGTCTTCTCCGGCGAAAAAGTGCGCCTCGGGCGGTCGCCCCGACCCGCTCATCCGCGCTACCAGCCGCCGCGCCATCGACGCATCCCAAACGCTATCCTGTGCACCTTGGGCAATGAACACCGGACAGCGCACTCGACTGAGCGGCAATCCGGGCAAGGTCCGCTCATGGCGGCCGCGCCAGGACCAGGCAGGCCGTTCGACGTTTCCGGCCCATGAAGTGCCGGTCTGGAAATCCGCGACGATGAAAGCCGGCCAGGTCTCGTCAGGGGGGGCGTGCACTGCCACGGCATCAGGCGCAGCGCCGCTGCCGTCCTCCGCCAACAATTGCGCCAACAGCAGCGCGTGCTCGGCGCCGCGCGACACACCAAAAAGGCCCACGCCGCAGCCGATGGTATCAAGCTCCCGCCGTAGCTCGCGGAGCGCTGCCTCGGTCGGGTCTAGCGGCGCGCTATCAATGTCGGGATGGGTCAGCCACCGGGCGTTCGGCGTATAGTCGTGCACAAGGGCCACGAATCCGTTGGCCGCAAACAATGCACCGTTGAGGTCGTTCCAGCCGGCTGACCCGCCTTCGCTGCCATGGAGGCAAACCACACCGCCTCGGGGCCGGCCTTCGCCCGGCCAATACAAGTTTGCGCCCGTGGCGGACATGGCGTGACGAACCATAAGCACCATTCAATCAGCCCGCCTCCGCAACCAGGCTCACATGCGCGGCCACCACGCGCCACCCCTCCGACAACCGCGCCCAACTCTGCATCTGCCGCCCGAGCTTGCCCGGCATCGTCTCGCGACGGAACAGCGTGGAGGCGGTGGCAAAATCCCGTCCGAAGGTAGTAATCACCGTCCGCGACAGGCTGCGCATCAGCCCAACCGACGGACGCGCGGCGCGGAAGGCGGCGATCTCGGCAGCGCCATACAGGTTCTCCGCCAAGCCGTAGCGGATCACCTCCGCGCTGTCCCAGAACAAAGCGCGCAGCATGGCGACGTCATTGCTGATGAGCGCCGCCTCGTAGCGGGCGAACGCCGCCGATACCTCCGCCACAATCTCCGGCCGGTTGATCTCCATTCAATCCCATCCTTCCGGCGGCCGTGCCACACAGACGCCCTCTTGCTCCAGCACACGGGCAACACGCAGCGCCACGTCCTCCCGCCAGGGCGCCGCGATCACTTGCACCCCCACCGGCAACGCCGCTCCGAACACCGGCGCTGCCACCACCGGCAGGCCGGCGAAGCTGATCGGCTGGGTATAGAGGCCATAATTCGCCCGCACCGGTAGGCACACTCCGCCCGACTCGAAACTCTGCTGCCCCAGCAACGGCGCGCTGCCCGGCGTCGCGGGCGCCAGGATCACGTCCACCTGCTCGAACACGCGCAGCATGTCGCCATAAAAGCGGCGGCGGAACTTATGCGCCTGCATCACCAGCGCCGCCGGGATCAACGCACCGGCGAGCAACCGGTCGCGCACCGCCGGGTCGAAGTCCTGCGGCTGGTTGCGCAAGCGGTCCAGATGCAACGCCGACCCCTCGGAGGCGGTCATCACATACGCGGCCGCCCGCGCCTGGGCCGCGCCGGGGAGTTCGACCTCTCGCGTGGCGCCAAGCGCGCTCGCCACAACCTGGAGCGCCGCCAGCGCCTCGGGCAGCGCCACCTCCTGAAAGAAGCCGCTCGCCACCGCGATCCGCAGCCCGGCCGCACCATCCTGCAGCACCGGCAGCACCGGCTCGGCCGGACGATCGGCGCAGGCCGGGTCGAGCGCGTCGGGGCCCTGCATCGCGTCATAGCTCAGGGCCAAATCCGTCACGGAGCGTGCGAGCGGGCCGAGATGGTCCAGCGATGCGACGAACGGGAACGTGCCGTGCCGGGTCAGCCGGCCGAAGGTGGGCTTCAATCCCCACACGCCGCACAGCGACGCCGGCACCCGGATGGAGCCGTTGGTGTCCGACCCCAGCGCCAGCGGCACCAGCCCGCCTGCCACCGCCGCGCCAGAGCCGCCGGACGAGCCGCCCGACATGCGCGCCAGGTCATGCGGGTTGCGCGACGGGCCGTCGTGCCAGTTCTCGCCGGTGAAGTCGTAGGCGTATTCGCCCATGTTGAGCGCACCCACCAGGATAGCGCCGGCTGCCTCCAAGCGGGTCACCAGCGTTGCGTCGGCGGTCGCGGGCGGGTGGGTGCGGTTGATGGCCGACCCGGCGCGCGTCGGCAGCCCGGCCACGTCGAACAGGTTCTTGACCGCGAACGGCACCCCGGCCAAGGGCCCAGCCGGACCCGCAGCGGCGCGGGCACGGGCGCGCTCTGCCACGACATCGGTGAAAGCGCCGAGCGCTCCATTGTAGCGGGCGATGCGATCCAGCGCTTCCTCCACGGCGGCGGCCGCGGTCAGCCGGCCCGCGTCCACCTCGGCTGCGATGCTGGCGGCAGTCGGCCAAGTCACGGCCGGAACACCGGTGCTGGATCCAGCTCGTCGGGCAGGGGCTGTTCAGTAAAGGTCGCCGCCTGGCGCATGATGGCGCGCAGGTTGGTCGCGATCTCACCCCGCCAGCCCGGCTCCAGCGGCAGACTCAGCAAGGCGGCACCACTCGTCACCCAGTCCTCCACCGCGTCGGCTGGCGCCGGGTCGGGTGCGTCCGGGTCGGCCAGGTAGGCACGCCAGCCGCCATACCGAGTGATGTCGCGCGCGCCGATCACGCCAGCGGTTTCCGCCAGGAAGCCCAGACAGGGGCCGGTCTCGAGCTGCACCGTGCCAAAGCCCAGCGGTGGTGGGACTTGGGCCAAAAGCGCGCCGATTGCGGCCGTGGGGAGGACCCAAACCTCTCCCGCAATCGCCGCCCCGCCAGGTTGCGCCACCAGGCCGGGACGGCTGCCGAGGGCGTAAAGCCGGTAGCCGGGCCGTGTGTGCGCCGCCGCGACGAAGCGGCCGCCAAGCGCGGTCAACTGGCCGTTCAGCGGTAACCCCGCCATGTGGCCGCCCAGGCAGAACAACGCGGCCTCATCCGCGGCCACCGGGTCCGGGGGCAAGGGGGCGGGCAAGGGCTGCCTCGTGGCGCCTACCGTGCTCACTGCCGCGCGGTGCACCCGGTCGGCCAGCGCCGCCAGCCGGCCCTCGGACCAAGCCGGTCCCACGATCGTCACCCCGGCCGGCAATCCATCTTCGCCGAGGCCGGCAGGCACCGCCCAGGCGGCCAGGTCGCAGAGGTTCACGAAGTTGGTCCAGGTGCCGAGCCGGCTGTTGGGGCCGATTGGGTCGGCCGCGAGTTCGGCCAGGCTTGGCGTGTCCGGGGCGGTGGGGAGCAGCAGAGCACCGAACCGGGCGAACAACCCGGCCGCGAACCGCCGCGCCATGGCGAGCTGGTGAAACGCATCGAACGCATCAGCCGTGCGGCGCGACAGCCCTTCCTGCAGGATCGCGCGGGTCACCGGATGCAGCAGGTCGGGCGTTTCAAGCAGGCCGCGCAACGCGGAGGTGCGCTCCGCGACCCAGGGACCCTCATACAGGAGCCGGGCCACCGCCAAGAGCGGGGCGATATCCACCCGCTCCGCTCCGAGCGCCTCGGCGGTGGCGCAATACAATCGCCCCTGCTCGCCCGTGCAAACAGCAGCGTCCACATAGGCGAGGCGAACCGGCGCCTCCGCGGCCCGGCGTAGATACGGGTAGGGCGCGGCGCGCGAATACGGGTCGGCCTCGTCCCACCCCGCGATGACCCGGGCAGCGGTCAGCGCCTCGTCCACGCTGCGGGCAAACAGGGAGATGGTGTCGATGGACCGGCAAGCGGGCACCATGCCCCGAGCCGAAATGCTGCCCACCGTGGGCTTCAACCCCACCACGTTGCCGAACATCGCGGGCACCCGGCCCGACCCGGCCGTGTCGGTGCCGAGCGCCAAAGGCACGATCCCGGCCGCCACCGCGCAGGCCGAGCCGGAGGAGGAACCGCCCGGCACGCGCGCCGGATCAAACACGTTGCGCGGCACGCCATAGGGGCTGCGGACGCCAACGAGCCCAGTGGCGAACTGGTCCAGGTTGGTCTTGCCCAGCACCACGGCTCCCGCGTCCAGCAGGCGCTGCACCGCCGGGGCATGGCGCTCGGGCAGGTAGCTAAAGCCGGGGCAGGCAGCGGTGGTTGGAAGGCCCGCGACATCGATGTTATCTTTCACCGCCACCGGCACGCCCCAGAGCGGCCGCGCCTGCGGTCCTTCCGCCTCCAGGACCGCCGCCCGGGTCAGCACCGCCTCATCCGCAACCCGGGTGATCCACAGGGCGGGATCCGCCACCCGACGGTCGGCTGCCAGCGCGGCTTGCATGGCGGCGACCGGGCTTTCGGAGGGAACCGGGTGCATAGGCAAGTTTGCTCATTCCGCTTCGATCTTGCAACTTGTTCACGCTCTACCGCCTCGACTCCCCGGCCCGGCGACCCTACTTGTCGCCCATGACGACGCAGAATGCGCTTGGCTTGGCTGGCTTCCTCATCGCCTGCGTGGCGGCGGCGAGTTCCGGCGCCGTGTTCAAGCCCGGCCAGTGGTATGAGACGCTGGCGAAACCCTGGTGGCGGCCGCCCAACTGGCTGTTCCCGGTGGCTTGGACAGTGCTCTATGGCTGCATCGCGGTCTCGGGCTGGCTGGTGTGGAAGACGGCGGGCTTTGCGGGGGCCGCGACCGCGTTGGCGGTGTATGGCGCCCAGCTGGTGTTCAACGCCGCTTGGTCGGGCTTGTTTTTCGGCTTGCATCGCATCGATCTGGCGTTTGCCGAGTTGGTGCTGCTTTGGCTCTCCATCGTGGCGACAGTGGCCACGTTCGCGCCGGTGAGCCTGCTGGCGGCCGAGTTGCTGCTGCCCTATCTGGTTTGGGTGACCTTTGCCGGCGTGCTGAACCTCTCGATTTGGCAGCTAAACCGGGTTGTGAGCTGAGCGGCCCCGCGGTCGTCATGCATCCGGGGCGAGGGGCGTGATGTTAGCAGTGGATTGAAGGAAGGAGCGTCTACAATGGTCAATCGGAGCTATTTGCTGCAGGAGCCGCCGCCGCCCTCCGCATCCAAGCTGGTCTTCGATTTGAAGGTAGTTCCATTCCTGGTTAACATCGCTGCTCTGGTTGAAACGCAGCTTGAAGGCTTCGCTGTCCAGGCGCGAGCGCGGCCGTTGCCGGCGTTGGCGGCGGCATTTGCTTCGGGTTGCCTGTTGGACGCGCTGATCCGGCCGCGCGGCGGCTAGCCGACCAGGGTCAGCGTGTCTGCATTGCATCAAACACTTTGCTCAAACGTTGCACAAAAGCCGCAGTTTAGCGGGCGAATGTTCACCCATCTTGCGCCGACACTATGCGAGGTGTTTGTTGAACGTAAATTGGCCGTTCTGCCCCGCCTCCAGGGGCGTTGGCCAAGGCGTGTCCGGGAGGAGTTCCTTAGTGTCCAGCATTTGTCATGTCGATTGATTATCTACATCACACGTCTGCGGACACACTCACCGACGCCATTGCTAAAGCAGCGAGCACGACTGAGCGGGCCCTGGATGAGTTGTTAGGGGAACCAGGCGGCGGCCAGGGACGTTTGTTTGATGCGATGCGATATGCCTGCCTGAATGGCGGTAAACGGTTGCGCGCCTTTTTGGTGCTCGAAGCTGCATCTCTGTTCGATGTGCCGCAGAGCTTCTCCCGCCGGGCGGCGGCTTCGGTAGAAATGATGCATGCGTATTCCCTGGTGCACGACGACTTACCCGCGATGGACAATGACGACCTGCGCCGTGGCCAGCCGAGCACGCATCGGAAGTTCGACGAGGCTACCGCGATTTTGACGGGGGACGCGCTGCAAACCCGCGCCTTCGAACTGTTGGCCGAGCCGGCAACCCACCCAGATCCGTTAGCGCGGTGTGAATTGATCGCGGCCTTAGCGCTCGCCAGCGGTGCAAATGGCATGGCGGGCGGCCAGATGATCGATATGCAGGCACCAGGCTCTCAACTCGACGCGGCTGAGATCACCGAGATGCAGGGGCTCAAGACCGGATGTTTGATCCAATACAGCGCGGAGGCGGGTGCCATTCTTGGTCGTTGCTCCCGAGCCGACCGGCAACGGATCGCGGCCTACGGGCGGGATGTCGGCAGCGCGTTTCAGATTACCGACGATTTGCTCGACGCCGTGGGAGATAGCTCGACGATTGGCAAGACCGCCGGCAAGGACGCAGCCGCCGGCAAGGCAACGCTGGTTTCACTCCTTGGGTATGAGCGGGCGGCAGCGCAAGCCAGGGTTTTGAGCGAGCGTGCCGCAGCCCATGTGGCGGTATTCGGCCCGGCCGCGCGGCGGCTGCAGGATCTGGCAAGCTACGTCGTTACGCGAGGCCATTAAGCATGACCGCCCCCCTGCTGCCGCCGCGCCCGGCGACGCCGTTGCTGGACCGTGTGCGCCTGCCGGCGGACCTGCGGAATTTCTCGGCCGAGCAGTTGCGCCAACTGGCCGACGAGTTGCGGGCGGAAACCATCGACGCGGTCAGCACCACGGGCGGCCACCTGGGGGCCAGCCTCGGGGTGGTGGAACTTACCGTGGCGCTGCACGCCGTGTTCGACACGCCGCATGACCGGCTGATCTGGGACGTCGGCCATCAGTGCTACCCGCACAAGATCCTCACCGGCCGGCGCGACCGCATCCGCACTCTGCGCCAGGGCGGCGGCCTGTCCGGGTTCACTCGCCGCTCCGAGAGCGACTACGACCCGTTCGGCGCGGCACACTCCTCCACCTCCATCTCGGCCGGGCTCGGCATGGCGGTGGCCGCCGGGCTTCAAGGCACGCCGCGCAACGTGATCGCGGTGATCGGCGACGGGGCGATGAGCGCCGGCATGGCCTACGAAGCCATGAACAACGCCGGCGCCATGCGCGCCCGCCTGGTGGTGGTGCTGAACGACAACGACATGTCCATCGCCCCGCCGGTGGGCGCGATGAGCGCCTACCTGTCCCGCCTGCTGTCCTCCAACTCCTACCTCAACCTGCGCGACCTGGCCTCCCGCATGGCCAAGCGCTTCCCCTCCGGCATGGCCAAAACCGCCAAGCGCGCCGAGGAATACGCCCGCGGCATCCTGACTGGCGGCACCCTGTTCGAGGAACTGGGCTTCTACTACCTGGGCCCGATCGACGGCCACAACATGGACCACCTGCTCCCCGTGCTGCGCAACGTGCGCGACGCCGACGAGAGCGGCCCCATCCTGATCCACGCCATCACCCAGAAAGGCCGCGGCTACCCCCCGGCCGAGGCGAGTGCGGACAAGCTGCACGCGGTGAGCCGCTTCAACGTGGTGACGGGCGAGCAGGTGAAGGCCCCTCCTGGCCCGCCATCGTACACCAAAGTGTTTGCCGAAGCGTTAATCGCCGAGGCCGACGCCGACCCGCGCGTGGTGGCGATCACCGCGGCGATGCCGTCCGGCACCGGGCTGGACCGGTTCGCCAAGCGCTTCCCGGACCGGTGTTTTGACGTGGGCATCGCCGAGCAGCACGCGGTGACGTTTGCCGCCGGGCTGGCGGCGGAGGGGATGGTGCCGTTCTGCGCCGTTTACTCCACGTTCATGCAACGCGCCTACGATCAGGTGGTGCATGACGTGGCGATCCAGGGCCTGCCGGTGCGGTTCGGGATGGACCGGGCGGGGCTGGTGGGGGCGGATGGTGCCACGCATGCCGGCAGTTTTGACCTGGCCTATCTCGGCTGCCTGCCCGGCCTGGTGCTGATGGCCCCGGCGGACGAGGTGGAGCTGGTGCATATGGTGGCAACCCAGGCGGCGTATGGCGCCGGTCCCTCGGCGGTGCGCTACCCGCGCGGAGACGGCACCGGGCTGGCGTTGCCTTCGCGCGGCACGCCGATGCCGATCGGGCGTGGGCGCATGGTGCGGGAGGCGCAGGGTCCGGTGGCGATCTTGAGCCTGGGCCCGCGCCTGGCCGATGCGCTGCTGGCGGCCGACGAGCTGGCGGCCCGCGGCTTGCCCACTGCGGTTGCGGATGCGCGCTTTGCCAAGCCGCTGGACACGGCCTTGGTCGAGCGGCTGGCGCGTGAACATGCCGTGCTGATCACCATCGAGGACGGCGCGGTGGGCGGGTTTGGTGCGGCGGTGATGCAGCATCTGGCCTGGTCCGGCCTGCTGGATGGCGGCCTGGCGATCCGCCCCATGGTGCTGCCCGACCGCTTCATCGAGCACGACACCCAACCGCGCCAACTCGCCGAGGCCGGCCTCACCGCCCGCGACATCGTCCGCACCGCCGTGGACGCGGTGGGGGTGAAAGCAGCCGGGCGGAGCGCCAACCGGGTTGGGCGGCCATGAGACGCATTGCCGTCCTGACCGCTGCGCTGCTTTGCTCGACCGTCTCCGCTTTTGCGGCTCTGTCTGCGCCCGCCGAGCCGATCGAGGCGCTGGACCAAGGCTTGCTATCGGCCATGCGCGAGGGCAAGGCCACACCGTTCGCGCAACGCTATCAAATGCTGGCGCCTTTGGTGGAAAACGCCTTTGATTTGGACGCCGTGCTGCAAACCTCGGTGGGCTCCCGCTGGCAGAGCTTCACTCCCGAACAGCAGCAAGACCTTCGGGCGGAGTTCGTCCGCTTCACGGTTGCGAGTTATGTGGGCAATTTCGCCAGCTACAACGGCGAGCAATTCCAAATCGATCCAACTCTGCGCGATGTCGGTGGGGAGCGGGTGGTGACGACCCATATCTTGAGCAACGGCAACGACACCAATCGGATTGACTATGTCATGAGACAAACCGACGCCGGCTGGCGCGCGGTGGACGTGTTGCTTGATGGCTCAATCAGCCGGGTGGCGGTGCAGCGCTCAGATTTCCGCAGCCAGTTGGAAGGCGGCCCCGACGCCCTCGTCGCAACTCTCAAAAAGAAGGTTGCGGACCTCTCCGGGGGCGCTAGCGTTCCGTGACCAAATGCAGCAACTAGCGCTGTCACTCGCGGTAATTGCCGCCGCAATCGGGCTTGCGGGCTTGGCGCAGGCGGTTATTGGCTGGATAGCGGTCCGCCGTCATAGCCGTATCTTGCCGGCGGTCCGGGCGCCCGGCACCCCGGTTACCATCTTAAAGCCATTGCATGGCGACGAGCCTTTGCTAGAGGAAGCCCTGGCTTCCTTCTGCCGGCAAGACTATAAAGTGTTTCAAATTGTGTTCGGGCTGCAAGACCCAGCCGACCCGGCGCTGCATGTCATCCGCCGGTTGCGCGCCCGCTTCCCTGCTGTGGACATCGATGTGGTGGTCGATACCGCGCAGCATGGTGTCAACCGGAAGGTCAGCAACCTTATCAACATGTTTCCCCGCGCCAAGCACGATTTGCTGGTGATTGCCGACAGCGACATCCATGCCCCACCTGGCTACCTGCGGGAACTTGCCAGCGCCTTGAGCCGGCCGGACGTCGGCTTGGTCACGACGCTTTACGCCGGGGTTGGCGCGTCGACCACGCTTGCCGCCCGACTCGGAACGGCTCAGATCAATCATATCTTCCTGCCAGGGGCGTTGCTCGCCCGCAAGCTCGGCCGCCAGGACTGCCTCGGCGCCACCATGGCGCTCACGCGCGGCATGCTGCAGCAGGTGGGCGGATTGCAAGCTCTCGTTCATCATTTGGCCGATGACGCGATGCTCGGGCGCCTGGTGCGGGAGCGCGGCGCCAGCGTCGCTCTGGCCGCTGCTGTGCCGTCCACGACCGTGCCGGAAATGACTCTAGCCGATTTGTTCGCGCACGAGCTGCGGTGGGGCCGGACCATTCAGTCGCTGGCCCCGATTGGGTTCCCGCTATCAACGTTGCAATATCCGCTGTTCTGGGCCGGGCTCGCGATGGTCCTGTCGATGGGTGCAGGCTGGTCGGTCGCGCTATTCGCCGCGACTTGGCTCATCCGCATGGCCACAACATTCGGTATCAATGGCGCCTTGGGGCTTCCCGCCGCCATGCCGGGCTGGCTTTTACCGCTGCGCGACCTCATGTCGGTCGCCGTGATCCTCGCAAGCTATGGCGGCAAGCGCGTGGCGTGGCGCGGGCATGTGTTGCAAATATCGCCGCCGCGTCTCGTGCCCGGCAAAGGATAGGCTCCATGATGAAGACGCTGTTCCTGCAACCGCCTTCGTTCGGTGGATTCGATGGGGGCGCCGGGTCCCGCTACCAGGCCAAGCGGGAAATCCGCTCGTTTTGGTATCCCACCTGGCTGGCGCAACCGGCAGCGCTGGTCCCGGGCAGCCGCTTGATTGACGCACCGCCCGCCGGGCTCGGTCTGGAGCCGGTGCTCGAGGCGGGGCGGGCGCATGAGCTGGTGGTGCTACACACCTCAACGCCGTCCTTTGCCTCAGATGTTAGGGTGGCCGAGGCCCTGAAGGAGGCCAAACCGTCGCTCAAGATCGGCTTCGTCGGCGCCAAGGTCGCCGTGCAGCCAGCCGAAAGCCTGTCGGCCAGCCGCTGTATCGATTTTGTCGCCCGCAACGAGTTCGATTTCACCATCCAGGAAGTAGCGGAGGGCCGCGAGTTCGCCAGCGTCGACGGCATTTCCTATCGCGACGCCGCCGGAACGGTGGTGCACAATCCCGACCGCACCATGATCGAGAACATGGACACGCTCCCGTTCGTGACCGACGTCTACAAGCGAGACCTCCGGATCGAGGATTACTTCATCGGCTACCTGCTGCACCCCTACATCTCGCTCTATACCGGCCGCGGCTGCAAATCTCGCTGCACCTTCTGCTTGTGGCCGCAAACGGTCGGCGGCCATCGCTATCGCACCCGCAGCCCGGCGCATGTGGCCGAGGAAATCCGCCGCGCGCAGCAGATGTTCCCGCAGGTGCGGGAATTCTTTTTTGACGACGACACCTTCACCGACGACCTGCCCCGCGCCGAGGCGATCGCCCGCGAACTGGGCAAGCTCGGCGTCACCTGGTCGTGCAACGCCAAGGCCAACGTGCCACGCGACACGCTGAAGGTGCTGAAGGACAACGGGTTGCGGCTGCTGCTGGTCGGCTACGAGAGCGGCAACCAGCAAATCCTGCACAATATCAAGAAGGGCATGCTGGTAGACGTGGCGCGGCGCTTCACCAAGGACTGCCACGAGCTCGGCATCAAAATCCACGGCACCTTCATCGTCGGCCTGCCTGGCGAGACGCGCGAGACCATCGAGCAAACCATCCGCTTTGCCACCGAGATCAACCCCCACACGCTGCAGGTGTCGCTGGCCGCGCCCTATCCAGGCACGGCCTTACACAAACAGGCGTTGGAGAATGGCTGGTTGTCGGAAGCCCATGCCGAGCTGATCGACGAAACCGGCATCCAGATCGCGCCGCTGGACTATCCGCACCTGTCGCATAGCGAAATCTTCGACAGCGTGGAGACGTTCTACAAGCGCTTTTACTTCCGTGCCCCCAAGATTGCCGCCATCGTCGGCGAGATGGTGCGCAGCCCGCAGATGATGAAGCGGCGGCTGCGCGAAGGCGTCGAGTTCTTCCAGTTCATCCGAGACCGCAACAAGGCCGCCTGAACAGCCGCCGGGTCATCACGACGGCGGACGATTTCGGGCTGTCGGTCGCGGTGAACGAAGCGGTCGAGCAGGCCCATCGCCAGGGAATGCTGACGACCACGAGCCTGATGGTGGCAGGTGCGGCGGCAGACGACGCGATTGAGCGTGCGCGCCGCCTGCCCAGCCTTCGGGTCGGCCTCCACCTCGTGGTCATCGAGGGCGCGGCGCGGCTTCCGCCGGGGGACATTCCAGACTTGGTCGGCCGGGACGGCTGGTTCCCGTCCGATCAACTCCGCTTAGGTGCAGCCTATTTCCTGCGAGCCGCCGTCCGCCGTCAGCTCCGGCTGGAAATCCGCGCGCAGTTCCTGGCCTTCAAAGCGACCGGGCTGCCGCTGGACCATGCCAATGCCCACAAGCACATGCACCTGCACCCTACAGTCGGGCGCATGCTGATCGAGGAGGGGCGGCGGCACGGCCTACTGGCAGTTCGCGTACCCGCCGAGCCCGCGTCCGTGCTGCGACAATGCGGAGAACGGCCCGGGTTCGGCGCAACCGTGCTTCGCCGCTGGACATCTCTGCTCCGTCAGCAGGTTCACCGCGCCGGCCTCGTAACCACCGACCACGTGTTTGGCCTGCATTGGACCGGTGGCATGACGCCCGAACGGCTGCTACGTCTGGCCCCACACCTGCCGGCTGGCGTGAGCGAACTCTACTTTCACCCGGCCAGCTGGGCCGACGCCGCCATCGCCCGGCTGATGCCAGGCTATCAACACGCGGCAGAACTCGCGGCCTTGCTGGACCCGGCGGCGGCATTGGCGCTACCACCGCGCACGACATTTCGGGATATCTTGGAGACCTGAGCGCGTTGGCCTGCCATCCAGACCTCGGCCGGAGTTAGAGAATGGCTGACAACAGGCCAGCCCACGCGATCGCCGCCGCCGAACCCGCAACTGCGCCTGGCCGCCCGATCGAAGCCCATGGAGTGATCGGTGACCAGCGCACCACGGCATTGGTTGCCGATAATGGCGCGGTGGATTTCCTATGCTGGCCCGACTTCGACAGCCCCAGCGTGTTCGCGGCGCTGCTCGACCGCGAGCGAGGTGGCGTCTGGGAACTCGCGCCGACCCTATCCGGGGCACAACACCGGCAGATCTACCTTCCCGACACCAACGTTCTCGTCACGCGTTTCCTGTCGCCGGAGGGCGTGGGCGAGATCACGGACTTCATGCCCTTCCCCGAACCCGGGGGCAAACCGCGGCTGGTAAGGCGGGTGCGCGTGGTGCGTGGCGAGGCGCGCTTCCGCCTGCACTGCACACCGCGGCTGGATTACGCGCGCGGCGATACGAGAGCGGCGACAGATGGCGGCAGCGTTGTCTTCTCCGCGAGCGGCGGCCCCGCCTTGCGGCTTGCCGGATCTGTGCCGCTTACCGCCGAGGGCCACGGCGCACGGGCAGAGTTCACGCTACGAGCCGGCGAAGGTGCGGATTTCATCCTGCTCGACGCCACCGCAGCAGCGCCCGGGCCCGGCGAGATCGATGCGCTGTTTCACGCCTGCGTGGCACATTGGCAAAGCTGGATCGGCCAGTCCAACTACAAGGGCCGCTGGCGCGAGGCGATCGCCCGCTCGGCCCTGGTGCTCAAGTTGCTGACCTCGTCCGAGCATGGATCGGTGTTGGCCGCCGCGACGTTCGGGCTGCCGGAGGCGTCTGGCGGCACGCGCAACTGGGACTACCGTGCGACCTGGATCAGGGATGCCTCCTTCACCGTCTACGCGTTCATGCGCCTGGGCTATGCTGCCGAAGCCAACGCCTTCATGCGCTGGGTGGAAGCGCGCGCGAAGGGCTGCGACTCAAGCGGCCTCATGCAGATCATGTATGGCATCGATGGCCGGGAGCGGCTGGACGAGTCCGAACTGCCGCATTTGCGCGGGTATGGCGGTGCGGCGCCGGTGCGCATCGGCAATGCGGCGTTCGACCAGACCCAGCTCGACATCTATGGCGAGCTGTTGGATGCCGTCTATCTCGCTAACAAATATGGCGAGGCGATCTCGCACGATGGCTGGAACCATGTCGTCCGCACCGTGAACTACGTGTGCGGCCACTGGCAGGAGCCGGACCAAGGCATTTGGGAGCTGCGCAGCCCCGCCCGCCACTGGCTGCACTCGCGCGTCATGTGTTGGGTGGCGGTGGACCGCGCGACCCGGCTGGCGCAGAAGCGCTCGCTGCCCGCCCCGCTTCACGAGTGGCACACAACGCGGGACGCCATCCGCGCCAGCGTGTGGAGCGAGTTCTGGGACCCGGAACGCGGACACTTGGTCGCCGCCAAGGGGTCGCACCACCTGGACGGCGCTATGCTGCTGCTGCCGCTGGTGCGTTTCGTCGCCTCCACCGATCCACGCTGGCTCGCCACGCTCGATGCGATCGGCCGCACCTTGGTCGATGACCCGCTGGTGTACCGCTACCGCAACGCGGATGGGATCGACGGGCAGGAAGGCACCTTTTCCGCCTGCTCGTTCTGGTATGCGGAATGCTTGGCGCGCGCGGGGCGTTTGGCGGAGGCGCGCCTGGTGTTCGAGAAGATGCTGAGCTACGCCAACCCGCTTGGCCTGTTCTCCGAGGAGATCGGCCTGTCCGGCGAGCACATGGGCAACACGCCGCAAGCGCTGACGCATTTGGCGCTGATCTCGGCCGCGTTCTTCCTGGACCGCGAGTTGTCCGGTGGCGCGCGCATCGGTACGTGGCGGCCCTAATCCGGCCGCTGATCGCCGTTGTCCGGCGCGAACAGATCTTCACCGGCATGCTGGGTCGAGACGTTTGCCATCTGGATGTAGGGCAGATTGGTCAGCGCTCTCACCGCCTGTGCGCCACCGCCCGGGAACGCTGGATTGGTCAAGGCCGCCTCGGCCGCCTGGCTGTTGCCGCTGGCGAGATCGTTGCGCGCGGCTACCAGACTGTTGACCACAAGCTGCGAGGGCGCATTGGGGGCAATGCCCACCGCCTGGCGGGTGGCGGCGCGGCCCTGCAGGAGCTGCATTTGCGTGATGGCGCTGATGTTCTGCCAGCGCGGGCTCGTGTTGAGCTGGCCGGCGATATAATCCATCGCCAGCACTGCCTGCGCCCCGGCCACCGGGTTGCCATAGGTGCGCGCCGGGTCGGAGAAGGCGTATTGGGCGTATTCAGTGGCGGGAACGTCCTGGTCCAGCGGGCTGAACACGCCGGGCGGAAGAACGGCGGTGTCGGGCGGCGGCGGGAGGGGCCCGCAGGCGACCGGCAGGGCAGCGAGTGCGACGATGGGCAGAAGGCGGCGCATGGAGGGTCCTCATGGCAGCCGGCTTAGCGCATCGGGGCCAATCCCGTGCGGAAGCGCTGCGCCAATGCTACATAGTGAGGTGCCGTTTGATCCCAAGACGCCCGCTCCTCGGCGGACATCACACGCATCAGCCGGGCTGGGCTGCCGGCCCAGAGCTCGTTCGGGCCGATGCGCTTGCCCGGCGTGAGCAAGCCGCCTGCCGCCAGCATGCCGCCTTCGGCGATCACAGCGCCGTCCAGCACGGTAGCGCCCATGCCGACGAAGGCGCGGTCCTCCAGGGTGCAGGCGTGGACGATGCAGGCATGGCCGATGGTGACGTAGCGGCCGATCAGGCACGGGAAGGTCCCGGTGGCGATGTGGACGATGGTGCCGTCCTGAATGTTGCTGCCCTCGCCGACGCGGATGTGGTTGGTGTCGCCCCGTAGCACGCAATGGAACCAGACGTTGGCGCGAGGGCCGAGCACCACGTCGCCGATCACGCTGGCGGTGGGGGCGACCCAAGCGTCCGCCGCGATCTGGGGCGAGACGCCGTCCAGCGACCAGAGCGGGCCGTCAGGCGGCAAGTTCGGCCTGTGCGGGCTGGCCGAGCATCAGGCGCAGGTTCTGCACCGCGGCGCCCGAGGCGCCCTTGCCCAGGTTGTCCAGCCGTGCCACCAGCACGGCATGGCGGTAGCTCGTATGGGCAAAGACGCGCAGCTCCATCGCATCGGTGTCGTTCAGCGCCTCGGGTTCCAACCGCCCGACGGGCTCCGCCGGCAGCACCCGGATCAGTGGGGCGTGCCGATAGTAGTCGGCAAGGGCTTGGGTGAGGTCCTGGGCGGAGGGCTGGGCCGGCAGCGCGTCGAGGTGCAGCGGGATGGAGACCAGCATGCCCTGGCGGAAATGACCGACCGCTGGAATGAAGATGGGGCGCCGGGTCAACAGCGCATAGCGTTGCAGTTCGGGGATGTGCTTGTGCTCCAGCCCGAGGGCGTAGAGCTCGAAGGCCGGGCCGCCGGCGGCATCGTGGGCCTCGATTGCAGCGCGGCCGCCGCCGGAGTAGCCGCTCACGGCATTGACGCAGATGGGGTAGTCCGCGGGGACCAACCCGGCGGCGACCAGCGGGCGCAGCAAGGCGATGGCGCCGGTGGGATAGCAACCGGGATTGGCGACGCGGGCGGCTGTTGCGATGCGCTCGGCCTGGCCGGCGTCCAGTTCAGGAACGCCATAGACCCAATTCGGGTCGACCCGGTGGGCAGTGCTGGCGTCCAGCAGCTTCGGTGCGCCGGCGCCCAGCCCCGCCGCCAGGGCCGCGGACTCGCGGGCTGCGTCATCATGCAGGCATAGGATGGCAGCGTCCACCTGGGCCATCATGTCCTGCCGGGCCGCCGGGTCCTTGCGGTGGGCCGGGTCGATGGAGCGGATGATCACGCCCGGAATGGCGCGGAGGCGCTCGCGGATACCGAGTCCGGTGGTGCCAGCTTCGCCGTCGATGAAGACGCTATGGGCCATACCGATTCCTCCACCGGCCTAAGTTGGATCAATGATTAGGCAGAGTGCAAGCCACGCGGCCGCAAGGCTGCCACTACACTCAGATTTCCGCATCACTAGCAGGTAAGGATGGTACGGCTGTGCTTATCGGCACAGGGCTGGCTATCCCGCTCGCACGACGATAGGCCATGATCGCAACAGCCGCGAGGAGGGCTGGAGAGAACCATTGCAAGCCGCTCAGGCTCGCCCACACGGTTAAACCGGGCCACAACCAGGCAAGCGCCAATACGGCAGCGCCAGCGAGGCTCCGGGTGCTTGCGGCAAGAAGGACCACGGAAGCGGCGAGACAGATCACATCATAGTTGTAGGCATAAGGTGTCGCGAGCAGGCTGCAGCAGACGGTCGCCGCCATCCGCGCGCCCACGTCCGTAGACGGCCTCGACCAAAGACGCCACACGCAGACCGCAGCCAGCAAGCCTACGGCCGCTTGCAGCGCCTCGCTCGTCGCCAGACCCAGGCCAAGCGAGCGAGCGGCTGCAAACACCGTGACCATGATGCGCTGGTAATATTCGCCACCCCAATCGCGCTGCAGGATCCAGGTCATGAAGGGGCGGGTGTTCTGCCAGAACAGGATCCAACTTTGCAGGCCGAACACCAAGCTGCTCGCCACGACCAAGGCAGCAGCAGTCACGGTGGCGGCGACCAACGCGCGCCAATTCCGCGCGGCGAGCAAGCACACTGGCACCAGCAATCCAAGCTGAGGCTTCACCGTCAGCAATCCGAACAGAACGCCGGCCAACAGCGGGCGTGCGTCCGCGAGCAGCAAACCGCCGACCAACAGCGCCGATGTCAGCGCACCGTTTTGGCCGGCCAGGATGGCCTCCAACGCCGCCAGGCTGACGAGGACGGCAAACCACAGGGAATGCGACTGGCAGGCCAGGCGACCAACCGACCAGAGCACGCCAAACTGAATGACCATGTAGACGGCAAACTCAACCAGGATCGGCCAGTGCCCGGCAGGAATTGCCAGGAAGAGCATCGACGGCGGATAGCTCCAAGCGTATTGTTCGAGTTGTTGACCGAAGATGCCCTTCAGGTAGGCGCCAAACCTGTCCGGCGTGAAAATTGCAGCCACATCATGGGCGGCGAGAAGCTTGCCCGCCGCCCAAAGCCACAGGTAGTCCCGCACCACAAGTTGCTGGCCGGACGCCATAAGCCCACCCGGCTGCATCGACGACCAAGTCAACCATCCTAGGCAGCCCGACGGCACGAAGCCGAGGCCGAAGACCGTGGCGGCTAAGGGCCGTCGCATGCTCGCTATTCCTACCGCGTGGCGCCGTTTGGAATAAGCTGCGCCCGCGCAGGCTGTCTATTAAACCCCCGCCGTTTAATGCACTCTTACCGCTTGGAGAACTGATAGCTGCGGCGGGCCTTGGCCTTGCCGTACTTCTTCCGCTCGACCACTCGGCTGTCGCGGGTGAGAAAGCCGGCAAGCTTCAGGATGCCGCGCAGGTCGGGCTCGTAATAGGTGAGCGCACGGCTGATGCCGTGCCGCAGCGCGCCGGCCTGGCCCGACAGGCCGCCGCCGTTCACGGTGCAATACACGTCGAACTGGTTGTAGCGGTCGGAGATCAGGAACGGCTGGGTGATCAGCATGCGCAGCACCGGGCGGGCGAAATACTGCGTCACGGTCTTGCCGTTGACCTCGATATCGCCGCGGCCGGGCTTGATCCAGACGCGGGCAATCGCGTTCTTGCGGCGGCCGGTGGCGTAGGAGCGGCCTTGCGCGTCCCGCTTGGGCTCGCGACGGATGGGGGTTTCGGCGGCTACCGCGCCGTCTGCAACCGCGGGCGTGAAGTTGCGCAGGTCGGCAAGGGTGCCGGTGCGCTCGGCAGGGGGAGCGTCTTGCGTGTCGGACATCAGAGCCTCGAATTCTTGCGGTTCAGCGCGGCGACGTCGAGCTTCTCGGGCTTTTGGCCATCATGCTTGTGCTCGGCACCGGCATAAACATAGAGATGCTTCATCTGCGCGCGCTGCAGCGGGCCGCGAGTGATCATCCGTTCCACCGCCTTCTCGATCACCCGCTCAGGATGCTTGCCGGTGAGAATTTGCCGCACCGAGCGACCCTTGATCCCGCCCGGATAACCGGTGTGGTAGTAGAACACCGACTGGTCGGCCTTGTTGCCGGTGACGCGCACCTTGGCGGCGTTGACCACGACGATGTGGTCGCCGCAATCCACATGCGGAGTGAATTGCGGCTTGTGCTTGCCGCGTAGGCGCTGCGCGATGAGGGCGGCTAGCCGGCCGAGCACTAAGCCGTCGGCGTCAATCAGCGTCCAGTTCTTGCTGACCTCCGCGGGCTTGAGCGAGAGTGTGGTCTTCATCCGAAGGGCCTCGATACCGCCGTTGCTGGGCGCCGGATATCCGCGTTCCGACTAGCGAAGTCAAGGTTGCGCCTACGTGGTAGCTCGATACCACAGGTTTCGCGCCTGGGTTTGCTTCGTTAGAGTGAGTGCATGAGCCCCCTTGTGATTGGCGCCAGCGGGCGGTCCGGCCTAGCTCTGTGCCGTGCCATGGCGGCGGACGGGCAGGGCTTCCTGCCCGTGGTGCGGGATCCGGCGAAGTGGCAGCGGGCAGGGTTGCCGGGCGTGCCGCTGGTGGCGGATTTGCGCGACAGCGCCGCGCTCGCCCGGGCGCTGGCTGGCGCCACGCTCGTGGTGTCATGCGCCCATGCCCGGCACACAGCGGCAATCTTGCGCGCAGCACCCGCCTCCGCGCGCCTCGTGCTGCTCGGCAGCACCCGCAAGTTCACTCGCTGGCCCGACCCGCATGCGCTGGGCGTGTTGGAAGGCGAGGCCGCGTTCAAGCAATCCGGCCGGCCTGGCGTGATACTGCACCCGACCATGATCTACGGCGCGCAGGGCGAGGACAACGTGCAGCGCTTGGCCGGGCTGCTGCGACGCTTGCCAGTGGTGCCGCTGCCCGGTGGCGGCCGCTCGCTGGTGCGGCCGATACATCAGGAGGACGTGACGCGCTGCATCATGGCGGCGATGGCGCGGGACTGGCGCGGGCCAGAGAGCCTAGTCATCGCGGGCGCAGATCGGGTGAGCTATGCCGATTTCGTGCGCGCGGTGGCGCAGGCGGCTGGGCTACGCCGGCCGTGGATCGTGCCGGTCTCGGCCAGTTTGCTGCAGCGCCTGGCCCCGCTGACGCGGTGGCTGCCGGGCGTGCCGGTCGTCCGGGCTGAGGAAATCCAGCGATTGCTGGAAGACAAGACGTTCGGGATCGACCCTATGCAACGGCTGCTCGGGGTGACACCGGTCGGGTTGGCTGTAGGCCTGGCGCGAACGTTTCGCTCCGGCTAGCAGCCGCTCCGTTCCTCGCCCGGACCGTCACCGGTTATATAGTTCATCGGCCGTGATGACGATCCCGGGCGGGTCCACCGCGATCGGGCCATTCACCACAATGACGCTGTCCAATCGGGCGCCGTTCCGCCTGTGGTGAGTCACCATCTGCCGGACTGGGTGGATGATCAGGTAGTGCATCACGGATGGCACCAGGAAGTAGCCAGCGAGCTTGCCGCCGGTATCGGTCGAGGCGGTGCCCGGCGAGAGCACTTCGACGACAATCACTGGGTTGGGCGCAGCCACCGCCTCATCAGCCATCGGTTCACCGCAATTCACCAGCGCGTCCGGCTCGTAGTCGCTTTCGCCGGTTTCCACCGTCGCGCCATCGGGCAAGGCCTGGCAATCGACGCCAGCGGCAGCGATGCCACGCTTCAGTGCTTCATAGACCGCCGCCTTCATGCGCAAATGCGCGCCACGTTCAGGCGCCATGGCGACAATGCGGCCGTCCACGCGCTCGTAGCGTCCTCGCGGTTGGGCGTCGCACCAGCGCCGGTATTCCTCGCGAGTATACCGCCGGTCCGTGTCTGGCAACGGGAGGGTCATGGGTCCGCCTGCGCTGGGGCTACAAAGGGGTTTCGGCAGCGACCTTTTGGCCAATGCCGCGATGCATGAGTTCGGCAGCGTTGCCGTAGACTGCTCCGCCTAGCGGCTCTTGGCCAGCCGCATCTCGTACCATTGCACCAGCCGGGTGAGTGGGAATAGCAGCGCGAAGTAAATGACCGCCACCATGGTGTAGACTTCGAGCGGACGGTAGGTGTCGCCGGTGATGAGCTCGCTCTGATACAGCAAATCCGGCACTGCGATGGTGGAGACCAGCGACGTGTTCTTGAGCTGGGTGATGGACTGGTTCATGAACGGCGGCACCATGCGGCGGATGGCCTGCGGCAGGATCACGCGGCGCATCACCGGCCACGGGCGCAGGCCGATGGCGCGCGCGGCGTCCCATTGGCCGCGCTCGATCGACGCGATGCCGGCGCGGAAGATTTCCGCGTAGAAAGCGGCGGTGTAGCAGGACAGCACCAGCGTCGCGGCCACCACGGCCGGGATCTGCAGGCCGAGCAGCACCGGCAACGCGTAATAGAACCAGACGATCTGCACCAGCAGCGGGGTGCAGCGGAACAGCTCGATGAACGCGACCAAAGGCAGGTTAAGCAGGCGCGACCGGGTCAGCCGGCCGAGCCCGAGCAGCAGGCCCAGCACGAGGCCAAGCGCCACCGTGCCGGCGGTATAGGCGAGGGTGACCTCGGCGCCGGTAACGAACAGGCGGGTGTAACGGGTGAGGAAAGCAAAGTCCCAATGATAGCCCATGCGCTGGCCGCGCTGATCAGAACGTCAGCGCCTGGGGAATGTCCTCGCGTTTGACGCCATTCAGTGCGAGGCCGTCCAGCAGGTCCTCGCGAATGGCGCCGGTGCCGCGATTGAAGTCGATCCAGGCGTTCAGGACCTCGGCGAAGCGTGTGTCCGGCTCGCGGCGGACGCCAAAATTGCTGGGCAGCGCCACCGTTGGGCCGGTGAGCAGGTCGTAGCTGCCCAGGGCCGGGTTCTTGGCGCGCGCGGCCAGGCCTAGCATGGCGGCCAGGATGATCGCGTCGGCCCGGCCGGACTGGAAGAACAAGATTGCCTCGTCCGGCGTCTTCAGCGCGGTGATCTGCGCCTTCGGGCAGTAGCGCCGGGCCGCAACCTCGTGCAGCGACCCCAGGTCGCAGGCGACGCGGATATCGGGCTTGTTGAGGTCGTCCCAGGTCTTGGGCGCGAACCCGGCGCGCGCGATGCAGCCGAACGGGTGGGTGATGAAGGAGTGGGTGAAGCCGATCGCCAGCGCCCGGGCCGGGGTGGGGTTGAGCGCGAAAGCCAAGTCCACCTTGTTGGATTGCAGGTCCAGCACGGAGTTGGCGTAGGTGCTTTCGACATAGTCCAGTTGGGCGTCGAAGACGCGGGCAATGTCGAGCGCCATCTCGACGCAGGCGCCTTTCCAAGCGCCGGTGGCCAGATCCTTGATGAAATAGGGCGCTGCACCCGGAAGCGCCGCGATGCGCAGGGTCTTGGTGCGCTGCACGCGGTCAAGCGCGCTTTCCGTGCCCCCGCCGCTGCTCTGGGCCCGCGTGCGGGGCGCCATCAGCGCGGCGGGGAGGATGGCGGCGGCGGCGAGGCCGCGGCGGGTGAAGCGGTTCATGCAATGGTTTCCTCTACAATCCCAGGTAGGCCCGGCGCACGCCGCTATCGGCAGCGATCTCCGCGGCAGGGCCGGACATCACGATGCGGCCAGTCTGGAGCACGTAGGCGCGGTCGGCCAAGGCCAAGGATTCGGCCAAGCGTTGTTCCACCAGCAAAATCGTCACGCCCAGTTCGCGAATGCGGGCGACGGCCGCCAGAATGTCGTCCACCAAACGGGGGGCGATGCCTTGGCTCGGCTCGTCCAGCATCAGCAAGCGGGGGCCGGTCATCAGCGCACGGCCGATGGCCAGCATCTGCTGCTCGCCGCCCGAGAGCGTCTCCGCACGCTGGGAGAGACGTTCCTGCAGGCGGGGGAACAGCGCGAATACCGTCTGCAACGGGGCGAAGCGGTCCGCCTGGCCGCGCCTGGCATAGGCGCCGAGGCGCAGGTTGTGCTCGACCGAGAGGCGGGGAAACAGCCGGCGGCCCTCCGGCACGAGGCCGACGCCCAGCCGGGTGATCCGGTGCGGCGGAACCCGGACGAGGTTCTGCCCATCGAAGCTGATGGCTCCCTCGGTGGCGACCTGGCCAGCGATGGCGCGCAGCAGCGTGCTCTTGCCGGCGCCGTTGGCACCCACCACCGCCACGATCTCGCCGGCCGCCACGTCGAGCGAGATGCCTTGCAGGGCTTTGAGGCCTTTGTAGGCTGCGGAGACGTGTTCGAGGTGGAGGATGGACTCGGTCATCTCCCTCTCCCGCTTGCGGCCGTGCCTTTTGCATTTGCCTCGTCATGGCCGGACTTGATCCGGCCATCCACGGCGTTGGGACGCCACCGGCTGATAGCCTGGAGCTCCGCACCGTGCGAAAACGCCTTCGACGTCACCAGCCGAACCGCGTGGATGCGTGTGTCAAGCACGGGCATGACGATGTTCGTGACGTTTGAACTCAGGCGGCATAACGGTCGCCAAGATAGGCGCGGATCACCGCCGGGTCGCGCACCAGAACGTTCGGAGCGCCCTCGGTGAGCACGCGGCCAAGATTGAGCACCACCGCGCGATCAATCAGCGGCAGCAGGATTTCCATGACATGCTCGACCATGATGACGGTGACGCCCTCGGCGCGGACGTCGCGGATGAGCTGCACGCCGCTCTGCGCCTCGGTCGGGGTGAGCCCGGTAAGCATCTCGTCCAGCAGCAGCAGGCGGGGGCGCGTCGCGAGTGCGCGAGCAATCTCGAGGCGGCGCTTTTCCGGCGGGGTGAGACCCCAAGCGGGCCGGTCGGCGCGGGCGAGCAGTCCGGTGAAGTCGAGCACGCGGTCGGCCTCGGCCATGGCGTCCTTGGCGCGGGTGGTGCGGCTGAAGGCGCCGACCATGACGTTCTCGCGCACCGTCATGCTGTCGAACGAGCGCACCACCTGGAAGGTGCGGGCGATGCCGGCGCGGGCGCAGGCCAGCGGCCCGGCGCCGGAGATCCGGCGGCCTGCCAGCAGGATGTCGCCGCGGTCGGGCGCGACCTCGCCGGCAATGGCGTTGAACAGGCTGGTCTTGCCGGCGCCGTTGGGGCCGATCAGCCCCAGGATCTCGCCGGGCGCGAGGCTGAAGCTGATGTCCACGTTGGCGGCCACGCCACCGAACGACTTGCTGACGGCGCGGACCTCCAGCAGGGCTGGCTCAGGCATTGGCCGGTGCCCGTTCGGCTGCCCGGCTGCGTACACCGAACAGGCTGACCAGCCCGGCGGGGCGTAGCAGTGCCACGGCCACGATCAAGCCGCCATAGATCATCAGGTCCGCGCCGCCGGCGCCGCCGAGATAGGACCGGGTGAGCTCGCTGGTCGGAATCAGCACGGCCGCGCCGATCAGCGGGCCCCACAACGTGCCGACACCGCCCAGCACCGCCGGCAGCGCGATCAGGATGGAAAACGAGGAGGCGAGCACGCTGTCCGGGTCGATATAGCCGACATACTGGGCGTAGATCGCGCCGCCCATACTGGTGAAGAAGCCGCTGATCGCCGCGGCCGCCATCTTGGACGGGAACACGCGGACGGCCAGGCTGCGCGCGGCCACCACGTCGTCGCGCACCGCGCGCCAGGAATAGCCCCAGCGCGAGCCCTCGATCAGCCAGGCGGTGGCCCAGGTGAGCGCCGCGAACGTCAGGGCCAGGTAGTGGAACGGCAGCTTGCTGGTGCGGAACTGGAGTTGCAGCCAATTGGTGCCATGGAACGGCACGTAGACGCCGGTGGCGGCGCCCACAAAGTCCCAGTTGAGGAACAGGAGGTAGCCGATTTCGGCCACCACCACCGTAGCGATGGCATAATAATGGCCGGACAGGCGAAAGCAGGGCCAGCCAACCAGCAGGGACACGCCGGCACCCGCCAGGCCCGCCAACACCATCCCCATCGTGGGCGGCAGGCCGAGACGGACGAACAGCAAGGTGGAGACGTAGGCGCCGATGCCGAAATACAGGCCGTGCCCCAGCGAAATCTGCCCGCAATAGCCGCCCAGGATGTTCCAGGCCTGCGACAGGCCCGCGTAGAGCACGGTTAGGATGATGAGGTTCTGGGTATACGGGTCGTGGATCGGCAGCGGGAGGACGGCCAAGGCGGCAAGGACAAGCCCGCCGGTGATGAGTTCGATGCGGCGGCGGCGGGTGATGGGGTTCATCCGCGGCAGTCACCTTCATCCAGCCCCATCCATCTCGAATTATCGTCACGCCAGGACTTGATCCGGGCATCCACGCGGTGCGAGCTGCATGACCGTGCAAGTCCTTGCACCGCCTCGTTCAGCCGGGCCGCGTGGATGCCCGTGTCAAGCACGGGCATGACGGTAAACTTTACTTTTAAACTGAAAAACCACGAGCCGGACAGCCGTGGGCTAGGACTTGGCATCCACGGTGCGGCATCTGGAAAACGGCGAAACCACCGGCCGGTCGGGAAAACCATCATATCGTCCCAAACAGCCCACGCGGCCGCACCATCAGCACCACCAGGTAGATCGCGAACATGCCCACCTGCTTCAGCGACGGCTCGAACACCTGAGCCGTGACCGCCTCGACCTCGCCGATCACCACGCCCGCTACCAAGGCTCCGGTGATGCTGCCGAAGCCGCCCAACGCCACCGTGACATAGGCGATCAGGGCGAAATTGGCGCCGACCGTTGGCGAGACGTAGTAAAAGGTGGCGAGCATGGTCCCGGCGACGCCGACCGTGGCAGCACCCAGTCCCCAGCCCAGCGCAAAGATACGGTCGCGATCGATGCCGATCAGCGCCACCGCGTCGCGATCCTCGCGGGTGGCTTCCAGAGCGCGGCCGAATTCGGTGCGGCTGATCGCAAGCAACCCGGCGAACGCGGCCAGGCAAACCAGGCTTGCCGCCAGTTGCGGCAGCGGCAGGTAGATGCCTGCCACGTCCAGCGTGCGGTTGGCCAGCCAAGAGGCGCCGATGCTGCGGAAATCGCCGCCAAAGGCGAATTGAGCGGCGCCGCGGATGAAGATCGCCAGCCCGAAGGTGACGAAGATCTGCACCATGCCGCGATTGAACTGCACGCTCAGCGCCCGCGCGATCAGGCCGCGATAGATCAGCATGCCGCCCGCGAACATCAACGCGGCCACCAGCGGGAGTTGCACCAACGGGTCCAGCCCCGTTCCAGCATTGATGAAGAAGGCCGCATACATCGCCAGCATCAGCAACTCGCCATGGGCGAAGTTCACCACGTCCATCAACCCGAAGATCAGGCTCAGCCCGGCGGCGACCAGCGCGTAGATCAGCCCCATCAGCAGCCCGCTGAGCGCGACCTGCAGGACGGTGTCGAGCGTCACCTACTTGCCGACGTTCCACACCGGCTGCTGCACCGCGACATCTTCCGGGTAGATCGTGTGGTAGCTGCCATCCTTCACCTGCTGGATCACCGGGGTGGCCTCGGTGTTCTGCCCCGTACTGTCGAACTTGATGCCTTTCCACGGCATGATGGTCTGATCGCCTTGGATGTCGGTGGCGACCAGGGCCTTGCGGATGTCCTCCGGCTTGGTGGAGCCGGCGCGGTCAATGGCGTCGGCCAGCACCTGCACGCCGACAATCTGGCGAGAGGTGTTGTCATTGAGGTCCTTGCCCGCCTTGGCATGGAACATCGATTCTACCGGCGCAATGGCGGGGCGGGACTTCACCGCATCCCCCGCGAACGAGGACCGGCTCATCACCCCCTCGGCGAGCGGGCCGGCGGCGGTGCGGAAGGCCTGCTCCTGGAACCCGGCGGCTTGCGCCATAATCACCGGGTGATAGCCGATCTCGTTGGCGGAGCGCAGCAACAGGATCGCGTCCGACGTGTAGGAGGACGGCATCACCACGTCCGCATTGGCGGATTTCAGCCGCTCGGCCTCGGCGGACAGCGAAGGCGAGTTGGCGCGATATTTAATGTCGGCCGCCACCTTGATGCCGGCCGCATCGGCCATCTTCTGCTGCACGGCGGCGCTATCGGTGCCGAAGATGCTGTCCTCGTGGAACAGCGCCACCGAATGCACCGGGTGGCCCGTCTTCTCCCCCATATACTTGAAGAAGTCGAACATCGCGCCGGTGAACATCACATCCTGCGGGGTGGTGCGGAAGAACCACTGCAAGCCCCGCTGATTGAGCGAGGGCGACGAGTTATCCATCGAGATATACGGCACTTCGTAACGCTCGGCGACCTGACTGATGGTGACCGCGGTGGCGCTGGTGTAGCTGCCGACCAGGGCCACCACATGCTCCTGCGTGATCAGCCGCTCAGCCTCGGAGCGGGCCTTTTGCGGATCGTTTTGGTGGTCGGCAAAGATCACTTTGATGTGCGCGCCGCCCAGATGCGGCAGTCCGCCGCCATGGCCGAGCAGCATCGGGATTGGGGCGTGATCTGTGTTGATGATGTCGCTGATAGTGGCGATGGCGGCTTGGGCATCGGCGCCGACCTGGGCGGCATTGCCCGAGAGCGGGTAGAGTGCGCCGATTAGGATGTCTGCCGCGCGCGCCGAGGACGGCCCGAGGGCCAACCCAGCCAAGACCAGCCATATACACCTCATTCACGCCCCCTTGTTCAATGAGCGCTACAAAGCACGCCACGTGCCAGCTTGCACGCGCTATGGTTGCAAAAAGTGCGAAGAAATCAATCGGGCAAGGCTTCGCCCCGCGTTTCGCGGGCAAATGGGATCACCAGCAAGCCCAAAGCGAACGCAATCGCAGTCAGGGCGATCGGCGTGCCGAGCGTTCCCATCCGAGCCACGGCGGCGGCAAGGCCGAAGTTGACCGCCGCCCCAATGAACCGCCCCATCGAGGTGCAGAATGCGAACGCGGTGCCGCGGACCTCGGTTGAGAACAGCTCCGGCAGCCAGAGGCTGAACAGGGCGAAATTGCCACCGAAAAAGCCAAGAAAGAACAGGAGGGTCACGAACCAAGGCAGTGCCGTCACAACCGGCAGGTAGAATGCCCAGCCGAACGCCGCCACGATCGTCACCATCATGCCGAGGAAATACAATGCCAGAGCGAGCCGGCGCCCGATGCGCTCCGACAGCCAGGGCGCGGCAAGGCAGCCGAGAATGGTCCCAATCGACAACAACCCAGTTCCGTAAGAGACCATCTTACTGGCATCGGCGGCGGCCATCCCCATCTTCCGGGACAGGAAGACGATGGCAGTCGGTTCATACACGGCGCCCGCCCACAGCCCGATGATGGCCACCGTCAGCAAGCTGGACATGGCGATGGTTTGCTGGCGGTAGCGGCGGCTGAAGATAACGCGTAGCGGCCTGGCTTCAGTCGCGCGGACTTGCTGGCGCCGCCGCTCCCAGCGGGCGGGCTCTTCGACCTTGAGCAAGGTGGCGATGGAGACGACCACGGGGAACAGGCCGCACAAGAACATCGCGCGCCAACCATAGGACGCGCCGATGGTGAAGTTCAGTGCCGCCGCGACGAAGAACCCGAAGTAGTAACCGGTCTGAAGATAGCCGGCGCCCATCTTGCGTCGGTCTTCCGGCCATGCCTCGGCAACGTAGGTGCCCGCCATGGCCCATTCCCCGCCGACGCCGATGCCAGCCAGGAAGCGGAACAGCCCGAGCAACCAGATGTTCGGCGCAAACGCGGCCGCACCGGTGAACACCGCATAGATGAGGATGGTCGCAGCCAGCGACTTGGTGCGCCCGAACCGGTCGGCAATCGGACCCCAGATGAACGAAAGCCCCCAGCCGACCAGGAACAGCCCAAACATCAGTGATCCGACATAGCCGATATTGCCCGGCGTCGCCGCAATGCCCGAGCGGGGCAGCAACTCGGTTAGCGCCGGGCCAAGCACCAGCGCGTAAATGACCGAATCCATGCCGTCCAGCAGCCAGCCGAACCAAGCCGCCCAAAAGCCGATGATCTGCTGGCGGTTGAGCGGCGTGCGCGCCGCTTTCGCCCCGAGAACGGCTGAGTCGGCATTAAAGCCAAAAGACATGGACCTGGCTCCCGGGCAGTTTGACGCGTGCTAAGCACTGCTTTGTTACGCGCTTAGCACGCCACGGGAGCCGAGGGCCATGGGGCGAACGATGGGGCTCGAACCCACGACCACCGGTACCACAAACCGGCGCTCTACCTGCTGAGCTACGTCCGCCACATGAAGCCGCGCAATACCGCCCTCACCCGGCCGCCGTCAACGGCAGCGTCCGCTGGCTGGTAAAATGGCGGCGTAGGCGGGCGACCGCTTCCTCCAGCACCGCGTTCTGCTTGCAGAATGCAAACCGCGCGTAATGGCCCGGCGCCGGGCCGCCCGCCGGGTCGTAGAAGGCGCTGAGCGGGATCGCCGTCACGCCGGCCTGTTCGGTGATGTGGCGGCAGAACGCCACGTCGTCGCCATGGAAGCCAAGCGGGCTGAAATCGGCGGTGACGAAGTAGCTGCCTTGCGCCGGGAGCACCGCGAGGCCGAGCCCGGCCAGTCCGGCCGACAGCAAATCCCGCTTGGCGGCCAAGGTGCTGGACAAGCCGGCGAAGTAGGCGTCGTCCTTGGCAAGACCGATCGCCACCGCGCGCTGCAGGTTGGGCGGGGTGGTGAAGGTGAGGTTCTGATGCGCCCGCGCGGCCAGCAGCGCCAATGGTGCGGGGGCGGTGATGTAGCCCACCTTCCAGCCGGTCAGGCTGAACGTCTTGCCGGCGCTGCCGATACGCAGGCAGCGCTCCCGCAGGCCCGGCAGCGACATCAGAGGGATATGCCGCCAGCCGTCGTAGGTCAGGTGTTCATAGACCTCGTCGCACACCGCATAGGCGTCGTGCTTCGCCAGCAGGTCGGCGATCCAAGCCAGTTCGGCGGCGGTGAACACCTTGGAGGTGGGGTTCATCGGTGTGTTGAGCAGGATGGCCTTGGTGCGCGGGCCGAACGCGGCCGCGAGCTCGGCCCGCGGCAGCTCCCAGCGCGGCGGCACCAGCCGCACCAGTCGCGGAATGGCGCCCAGCATGCGCACCACCGGCAAGTAGGTGTCATACAGCGGCTCGATCAGCACCACCTCGTCGCCTGGATTGAGCAGCGCCATCAGGCTGGCGGTGACCGCCTCGGTAGCGCCGGAGGTGACGACCACCTCAGTGACCGGGTCGATGTCTAGGCCGTAGAAACGGGCGTTGATCGCCGCCACCGCCGCGCGCAACTCCGGCACGCCGGTGAGCGGCGGGTATTGGTTGCGGCCGTCCTGCAGCGCGGCGGCGGCGGCGTCCACCACGTCGGCCGGCCCCTCGGTGTCGGGAAAGCCCTGGCCCAGGTTGATCGCGCCGTGCTGCGCGGCGAGCGCCGACATGACGGTGAACACGGTGGTGCCGATGCCGGACAGCAGTTCGTTGGCAAGTTTCACCCGTGCAATCCTCCTCGACGCAACCGGACGGCCAGGCCGCCGGGCTGGATACATTGCCGCTTGGCACGCTCCATGCAAGTTTCCCGGCTGCCAGGCCCGCTGGCTTATGGGAGGCACATCCGTTGAAAAAAATCGAAGCGGTGATCAAGCCGTTCAAACTGGATGAAGTGAAAGATGCGCTGCATGAGGTGGGGCTGCAGGGCATCACGGTAATCGAAGCCAAGGGGTTCGGACGGCAGAAGGGCCATACCGAGCTGTATCGCGGCGCCGAATACGTGGTGGATTTCCTGCCCAAGGTGAAGATCGAGGTGGTCTGCGCCGACTCCGTGGTGGAGCGCGCGGTGGAGGCTATCATTGCGGCCGCCCGCACCGGCCGCATCGGCGATGGCAAAATCTTCGTCACCCATGTGGAGGAAGCCATCCGCATCCGCACCGGGGAGCGGGGGGAAGAGGCAATTTAAAGCCACGGCAGCGCTGTCCGCCCTATGCCGGGCCGTGGCGCTGTGGCTGTATCGGACCAGAACCGCACCGCAACGGTGTGGCTGGGACAAAGCAGGAGAGCTGACGGAATGGCGAAAAAGGCAGCGGCTGCGGTGGCGGCGCCGAATGGGGCGGCCAAGGTGATGGACATGATCCGCGAGCACTCGGTCGAGTATGTCGACCTGCGCTTCACCGATCCACGCGGCAAATGGCAGCACACGGCGCAGCACGTCTCGAGCGTGGACGAGGAAAGCCTGACCGACGGGTTCATGTTCGACGGCTCCTCCATTGCGGGGTGGAAGGCGATCAACGAGAGCGACATGATCCTGATGCCGGATACCGCGACGGCGGTACTGGACCCGTTTGCCGCCAAGCCCTCGCTGATCCTGTTCTGCGACATCATCGAGCCGTCCACCGGGCAGTATTACGGGCGCGACCCGCGGGCGACCGCCAAGCTTGCCGAGGCCTACCTGAAATCCACCGGGATCGGCGACACCATCCTGACCGGGGCGGAGGCCGAATTCTTCATCTTCGATAGCGTGCGCTTCGGCACCGGCGGCAACTTCGGTAGCTACCAAATCGATAGCATCGAGGGACCAGGATCCAACCTGAAGGACTACCCGGAAGGCAATATGGGTCACCGCCCGGCGGTGAAGGGCGGCTATTTCCCGGTGCCGCCAGTGGATAGCGAAAGCGATCTGCGTTCCGAGATGCTGTCCACCATGGGCGAGATGGGGCTGGTGATCGAGAAGCATCACCACGAGGTGGCACAGTCGCAGCACGAGCTGGGCACGCGTTTCACCACGCTCACCCGGATGGCGGACCAGATGCAGATCTACAAATACTGCGTCCATAACGTGGCACACAGCTACGGCAAGACGGCGACGTTCATGCCGAAGCCGATCTATGGCGACAACGGCACGGGAATGCACACCCATCAGTCGATCTGGAAGGACGGCAAGCCGCTGTTTGCTGGCAGCGGCTACGCCGACTTGTCGGAGACCTGCCTCTATTACATCGGGGGCATTATTCGGCACGCCAAAGCAATCAACGCTTTCACCAACCCGAGCACCAACAGCTACAAGCGGTTGATCCCCGGCTTTGAGGCGCCCGTGCTGCTGGCCTACTCCTCGCGCAACCGCTCGGCCTCCTGCCGCATCCCGTATGCGGTCAGCCCAAAGGCCAAGCGGGTGGAAGTGCGCTTCCCCGACCCGTCGGCCAACCCGTATCTGGCGTATTCGGCGCTGCTGATGGCGGGGCTGGACGGCATCCGCAACAAAATCCACCCGGGCGACCCGATGGACAAGGACCTGTACGACCTGCCGCCGGAAGAGCTCAAGGGCATTCCCACGGTCTGCGGTTCGCTGCGGGAGGCGCTGGGCGCACTGGAGGCAGACCACGAGTTCCTGCTCGCGGGCGACGTATTCTCGACCGACCAGATCGAAAGCTATATCGAGCTGAAATGGAAGGAGGTCTTCCGCTTCGAGCACACGCCGCATCCGGTGGAGTTCGAGATGTATTATTCGGCCTGAATCCATGTCCTCTCGCTCTCCCGTGTGTTACGGGAGAGCGTTGGGGTGAGGGCCTGGCTGCTGCTCTGGCTTGTGCTCGCCGCGTCCAACGCCCAGGCTGCCTGCCAACTCGCCGCCCGTGCCACCGTTCCGCTCACCCCGGCAGCCGGGTTGTTCCTGGTTCCAGTCGAGATCAACGGCGCCACAACCCAGTTCTTGTTGGACACGGGGGCGGAGCGCAGCGTGGTCGGGCTGCAAGCAGCCGAGCGGCTGCATTTGGCGCGGGACGAATGGGTCAGCACCGACATAACCGGCGCGGGCGGCGAGGACCGGCGGCGGCTGGGCCGGCCCGCGACCCTCTCCCTCGGCGGCGTTGCGCTGCGGCGGCATACCGTGGCGGCGGACAACTCGCTGGTGGTTGGCCCCATCCCGGACCAAATCGGCGGCCAGCCCGTCGCCGGCTTGCTGGGACAGGATTTTCTCTCCGCCTTCGACCTGGACTTCGACCCGGCGAACGACCGCCTCGCTTTGTATAGCGTCACCGGCTGCAACGGCCGTTTCCTGCCCTGGCCAGGGCGCTATCAGGCGCTGCCCGCGTGGCGGCCGGTGCGCAACATCCTGGCGCTGCCATTGCATCTCGACGGCGCGGCGCTGGAAGCGGAACTCGACAGTGGCGCATCCGCCTCCGTCATCACCCTGCCCGGCATGCTGGCGCTCGGGCTAGCCGCCGCTTCCGGGCCAGACCGGGTGGAGGGGTTCGGGCCGGGCCGCCTGGCGGCGAGCAGCCGGCGGTTTGATAAAGTGCAAGTGGGCTCACTGCAGATTGGCCCTGCCGTGCTCGCGGTGGCACCCATCCGCACTATGCGCAGCCTGGGGGCGCTGCTAGGAGCGGATTGGCTCGGCAATCGTCGGGTATGGATTTCGTGGGCGACCAACCAGGTGTTTGTCGCTAACGCAGAGTGAGGCGGCGTTCCTCGGCCAGATCGAACAGCGCCTCGGCGGTCAGCCTTGGCAGCCGGGCGAGCGAAAAACGGCGGCGCGGGCGCAGGCGGCGCGGCCGGGCGCGGTCTCCGGCCAGATGGCGGACCAACTCGTCGACCGAGGTGAGCCCGTCCAGCAGCCCGAGTTCCACGCCGCGGCCGCCGAGACAGAAGCTGCCGTCAAACACCGCCGGGTCGTCTGCCAGGCGGGCGCCGCGGCGCTGCCGCACCCAGGCTTTGAAGCGCTCATGGATGTCGCCCATGAGAGCCTGGACGAAAGCCACATCTTCCGGCCGCTCGGGGCGGAACGGGTCGAGCCGTGCCTTGTTCGCGCCGGCGGTGTAAAGCCGCCGCTCCACGCCATAGCGGGCGATGAGCTGCTCGAAGCCGAAGCCGCCGCCCACTACGCCGATGGAGCCGACAATGCTCATGGTGCTGGCGTGGATTTCATCGGCGGCACAGGCCAGCCAATAGCCGCCGGAGGCGCCGGCTTCGCCGATGACCGCGTGCACCCGCACGCCGGTCTTTTCGGCCCGGCGACGCACCAGGCCGGCGATCAGCTCGGATTGCACCGGTGAGCCGCCAGGACTGTCGATGTCGAGGATGACGTTGCCGCCGCGCTTGGCGCTGCCGAAGGCGCGTTCGATCAGCGGGCCGGTCGAGCGCAGGTTCACCGCACCCTCGCGCCCGGCGATCAGGCCGTGCAGTTCGATGACGGGGATGGTGGGACGGCGCCAGGGAATGAGGTTCATCGGTGCAGCATCTTAGGTTTTACCTAAAGCGCAGCCACCCGCTGAGACAGGCCGGAACGCCTGCTCGGGCGCGATGGTGCTTAGGATCGTGTAGTAATCCCAATCCGACCTGCTCTCGGCCGGTGTTTTGGTGGTGAACAGATACACCGGATGCAGTTTGCGCCCGTCCGCGCGGATGCGGCCGGGGCCGTAGATCGGGTCGTCCGTAGGCAGGGCCTTCATTGCCGCGACCACGCTGCGGCCGTCGGTGACGTCGATATCTGTCGCAGCCGCCTTCATCAGATGCAGCATGGCAGAATACATTCCCGCTTGCATGTCGTTCGGCATGGCATGGCGCGGGCTGCGTTCGGCGAAGCGGCGGGAGAAGGTGCGGGTGGCGTCATTCATGTCCCAGTAGAATGGCGTCACGCCCAATACGCCCTGCGCCACCTGTAGGCCGACCGCTTGAGTGATGTTGACATTGTAGATCGGGCCACAGACCTGCATCGATCGCATCAGCCCGAATTCGGCGGCCTGCTTGAGCGAGGTCACGGTATCCCCGCCACCATTGTTCAGCGCGACCACCTGGGCGCCCGAGGATTGCGCCGCCAGCAGGAAGGAGCTGAAATCCGCGGTCGGAAACGGCGCCTTCACCCCGCCGATCACCCGGCCACCGACCGCCCGTACCGCTTCGCCGACATACAGATCCAGGTCGGCACCGAAGGCGTAATCGGCCGCGATGGTGAACCAAGTCTTGCCGCCGCGATCGGTGATGGCGCGGCCCAATGCCTCGCTGGTCTCCCAGGTGTCGTAGTCCCATTGCAGGATGTTGGGCGAGCAGGCTTTGCCCGTGAGGTCCACTGTGCCGGCGCCGACACCTAGGAACACGCGGTTGCGCTCGGTCGCCAGCTTGGCGACAGCCAGCGCGATGGCTGAGTTCGGCACGTCCATGATGACGTGCACGCCCTCCTGGTCGAGCCATTGCCGGGCGATGGCCATTCCGGTATCCGGCTTGTTTTGGTGGTCGGCAAACACCAGTTCAACGGAGCGGGGTCCGGCATAACCATGCCGGTCCTCCAGCGCCATGCGCGCCGCCAGTAAGGAACCCGGCCCTTGGAAGTCGGCGAATACACCGCTCATATCGTTCATCACGCCGACCTTGAGCGGGACAGGGGATGCGCGCAGAGCGGTGGCCGGGGCAACCAGCGTTGCCGCAGCGGCCAAAACTTGCCGGCGATGCATGAGACTTTGCTTTGCCTGGTGATGCGTTGCTATGAACGATGCGGGAAGATAGGCGTTGCGGCTGCCGGGTCAAGCAGTCGCGGCAGAGTGCCCGGAGATCGGCTGAGCCGGTCCGAGCTGTGAGCAACATAAGCGCGGATTTGACTGAATACGTAGTGCCTGTGATATGGGGCGTGCTGGGTCTTAATTGAGCGTTTGCCGCATGTGCCGCGATTGCCGTGACAGCGCGCGCAGCACCGGGACTTGAGCAAGCGGTCCAGCGTGCTAGGTATGGCACGATCGAACGTGGTTGGAAGCGGTGCGGGCCAAGTCTGCATTGAGCGCTTGTGCCTCATCTCTTGTGCCTTCCGTTAAACCTCAAACATTCCGAAAGTAATATGGCGAATTTATCAGGCCAGCCGGAACTCGACGACGCCTCTCTTGAAACGGCCGAAGCGCGGATGCGACGCGCGCTCGGCGATCTCGAAGCGAACGGCCCGGCCAATGGCCGCGCCGGCCACGAGCCCGGCCGCGCAAGGACCGAGACGCGCATGCCGGAGCGCCATTCCGGGGAGCGGCCCCGTGCCCGCTTCGTGCAGGATGGCGATGTTCCGGTGACGGTGTTGAATCGCAGCCGCCCGCATGAGGCCGAGCCGTCGGTTGGCAGCAGTCGCTTAGGCATGGCGGAGGCGGCCCTCGCGAGCGAGCGGACGGCACGATTGCGAGCCGAGCGCGCGCTCAACGAGGCACAGGCGGCGGTGCATGACCTGCAGACCAAACTGGGCCATAGGGAATTGGCGCGGCAGGAACTGGCGGTCCGGCTAGAGACGGAAAAGGCCGCGTTCGAGGCCGAGCGGACTGCCCTGCAGGAGCGTGAGCGCACCCTCACGGAGGAACTTGCCGCTGAGCGCCGGGCGCGGGCGGAGGCTGTCGAGGGCAAGGCCGCGCGTCGCAGTTCCGCCCGCCACGCCTTGCCCGCTGACGCTGACGCGCTGGCGAATGACGTTGCAGCGCCGGTCAAACGGTCGGGGGCAGACCAGGTGCAGGCCAAACGCCTGGGCCGGCCGAAATCACGGACGGAAGCTCAGCCGGTGAAATGGTGGCTGGGCGGCACGGCGAAGAAATAGCGGCGGCTTTAGCAAATAAACGGGGTCCACCACAGCTTGATTGAGCGGCCTGGTAAGCCGCCGCTCGGGTCGTAAGCACCGCGGTATGGGTCCCTAGCCGAGCTCGCGAACCAAGGTGAGCAATTGAGACATTGCGAACGGCTTCAGTAGCGCGCGCTCGCGATCGCTGAGCAGCCGCCGGCGCACCGCCATGTGGTTGCCGGAAACGTAGATCACCCGCAGCATGGGATGCTGCTCCAACGCTTGCGCTGCGGCCTGGAAGCCGTTGGTTCCCGTTTGTTGCGACTCGATCTGTCGGTCGGCAACCAGGATCGCCTTGCCGTGGGCCGCCGAGATCGCCGCCACGGCAGCTTGCGTGCTGCCGGTTTCCACCACCGTGTAGCGCGCCGCCTGCAAGCCATCGGCGATGAGCGACCGCAGCGACCGGTCATCTTCGAGCAGGATGATGGGTGTCGTTGTCTCGCTCACCACGCGAGCTTAGTGCGGTTTCTTTCCGGGCGGAACTACTCCCGCGTTGTCAGCCCGCCCGGGCATGACCGGCTATTTGAACAGGCTCAGCAAGCCCTGCGGCGCCTGGTTGGCCACCGAGAGGGACTGGGTGCCAAGCTGCTGCTTAATCTGCAACGACTGCAGCACCGCCGATTCCTTCGACAGGTCGGTGTCGATCAAGGCGCCGAGGCCGCCGTTTAAACTGTCGATTTTGTCGCTGTTAAGGGTGATTTGAGTGTTGAGGTAGTTGGAATCGGCGCCCACTTGGTCGAGTTGATTGTTGAGCGCTGTCTGCACCACGGTGAATGGGCCAGGTTGCTGCAGCGCCGCGCCGGCCGCCGTCTGCGCAGCAGAAGCCGTCGGGGTGGAGAAGGTATCTACCCCGGCGCTGTTGCGGCTGAAGGTGGCGCCGATCAGCCCAGCCAAGGTGTTCGGCAAGTTGCTCACGTCTTCAGCGCTCAGCAGTTTCGTCGTGCCGGATTCATTGTTGATTACGGCTTTTCCGGTGCCCGCGACCGGACCGGAGGCCGCGCCGAGCAAAGTTTGCCCATTATAGGTTGAGTCGTCCACCGCGTCCGCAACCTGCGAGATCAGCGATTTGAACGAGGTGACGTATTGGTCCCGCTGGTCGTCCGATAGGCTTTGGTCGCTGATCTTCACCAGCAGGCCCTTCGCGGTGGTAAGCGCATTGGAGATGCTCGTCAGTGACGTGAGCGCCGTGGTGACCAAGCCCTGCGCATTGCCGAGTTGCTGATTGACGCTGGTCAGCGCGGTCACGTTCGAGCGGACTTGTTGCGCCACTGCGAAGGCGCCCCCATTGTCGGTGGTGTCACTCACCGCGTAGCCGGTCGAGATCTGCTTTTCAGTCGTCTGCAGCGCGGAACTGGTCCCGTTCAACGTCTGCAGAACGGCAACAGCACCCAGATTGGTATTCAAGGACCCGATCGACATGGTATTCTACCTGCCCGCCAGAACGCCCGCACCGCTGCGGATCGATCGGAGCTTGACAGCAAAAGGTTGACGCGCCGTTAAGCCGCGCTGTTGTCGCGAGACGGAATTGGGTGCGGCTGCTAGAACCACGACGGTTTCAACAAGGAGTTGCTCATGGACGACACCAATCCGCGGCGGCCGGACTATCCGGTCGATAAGCTATTCGTCGATCGCTGGTCGCCGCGAGCCTTCACCGGCGAGGCCATGCCGGAGGCCGAGTTGATGAAGCTGTTCGAAGCGGCGAGATGGGCGCCATCCTCCTACAACTCGCAGCCCTGGCGCTTTCTCTATGCGCGACGTGACACGCCGCATTTCGACAAATTTCTAGGCTTGCTGGTCGAATTCAATCAATCCTGGGCAAAGAACGCGGCGGTGCTGGTCGTTCTCGTGTCCAACTCCACCATGGTGCCGCCGGGCAAGGACGCTCCGGTACCGTCGCACAGCCACTCGCTGGACGCTGGCGCGGCGTGGGAAAATCTTGCGCTCCAAGCCAGCCTGTCCGGCTGGCATGCGCATGGCATGGTGGGCTTTGACATCGAGCGGGCGTTTGCCGAGTTGAACGTGCCGCAAGGTTACCGCGTGGAGCAATTGTTCGCTGTCGGGCGGAAAGGCGACAAGTCCACGCTGCCGGAGGCTCTGGCGGCGCGCGAGATACCGAACGAGCGGTTGCCGGTCTCGCAGATCGCTTTCGAGGGCGGCTTTCCCGGCTAACCCGTCAGATGCTGCCGTAGGTGCCGGATTTGTAGACGAGGTTCTGCGTCTCCTGCGCCACGGCAGCGACGATGGCGCCAATAAAGATGGTGTGCGTGCCGGCTTGGAGGGTTTGCACCACCACGCAGTCGAACGCGGCGGCGGCGCCCCGCAGCAGCGGGATTCCCGAGCCAAGCACCATCCAGTCCCCTGCCTCGAACCGGTCGTCCAGCGAGGCGGAGAAGGCGTCTGCCACGTCCTGCTGCTGATGCGATAGGAAGCTGACACCGAAGCGGCCCGACGCGGCAATCAGCGGCTGCGCGCTGGCGGACCGGTTGATGCAGACCAGCAATTGCGGCGGCTCGGCAGAGACGGAGCAAACCGCCGTCGCCGTCAGGCCGCCGCGCAAGTCTTCGTGCAGGGTGGTGACGATGCTCACGGCGCCGGGGACCTGCCGCATACAGATGCGGAAAGTGTCGCGGTCGATCATCTGCTCGGGGAATGCGATGCCCACCGGCGGGCTTGGGTGCGCTGCCATGCTTCCCGCTCTAGCATGGGTCCGGCAGCTGCACACCCTGCGACTGCGCGGTATACGCTAGGAAGAAGTGCCGCAGAAAGGGTGCGTGGCCCGCGGCCGATGCGCTATAGTGCTGCACTGCGGCAGCGCATGGGCGCGTCCGCACGATTGGGACAGTGGGATAGAAGCTGCATGCCGACGCCGTTTTCCGCCGACGACCTTCGCGGCTTGTTCGAAGCCAAGACCCTCACCCGGGGCCGCAGCCTGGTGCTGCTGGGCGCGGTCGAGGTGGCGCTTGCGGGCGAGTCGATCACCGCGGCGGTGGCCGATGGCGGCACGCGGCGGACGGCCACGCTCACGCCCATGGCACGGGGGCGCCGGGTCGGCTTCGGCACGCGCTGCACCTGCCGGCAGCCGGCCTGCCCGCATTTGGCCGCGACCGGGCTGGCGGCGCTGGACCGGTTCCCCAGCCTGCGGCGGGTGGAACCGGCCGAGACGTTGGACCGCCCAGCCGCCGCCCAGCCGCCGCGCCGTTTGGTGTTCGAGCTCGCCGCCGCGACGCCTCCGGCCGCCTGCACCGTGCGCGCCCTGCTGCTGGATGAAGGGTCCGGCCGCACGGAAGGAGCAGCGCCCGAGCGCATCCTGGCCGACCCGGCCGCCAGCGCAGACGCCAAGGCGCTGGCGAGCGCGCTGACCGGCGCGGTGACCGCGGTGGCTCCGGAGCGGCTGAGCGAGGTCGTCGGGCTGTTGCTGCAATCGGGACAAGCACGCTGGGCGCCGAATGGGCGGCGCCTGCTGCCCGGGCCGCCGCGCTCGTTCGACGCCGGGTCGCCGCCCCCGCTGCCGTCCAAGTCAGCGGTGCTGATGGGAGAGGGCGGAAACTGGTACGTGGACGCTGCCAGCGGGGCGACCGGTCAGGCGCGGTTCCGCGAGGCCGCGCCGCCTGCGGCCAAGCCGGCGCGGGGACGCAAGCGCGCGCCAATCCCGCTGCCCGCGCTGGAGAGCGACCGGGTGATCGTGGAGCGCACGGCCAGTCCAGTGCTGCGGCTGCGCAAGCGGCACGGGCCGGACGAGTTCGGCCGCCAGGTCCTGCTCGATACGCTCGCGCTGGACTTCGATTACGCCGGGGAAAACGGCGGCCGTGGCATGGCTGAGGCGGACGACGAACGCCAGTTCGTGCCCGTATCAGGGCCGCGCGGGCAGGAATTCGTCCGTCGCGACCCGGCGGCAGAAGCGGTGGCGGCCACAAAGCTGGCGGAGTTTGGCTTCGTACAGCTTCGCGTTGAGGGCGGCAGCGGCGGCAAGGGGCGGCGGGTGCATGTGCTGCGTGGGCCGGACTCGGCGGAGCAATGGCACCGGTTCCTAACCGAAAAGCTGCCGAATTTGCAGGAGCAGGGTTGGGGCTGCGTGATTGAGGCCGGGTTCGGCCCGCGCGTGGCCAAGGCGGTGGGCATGCTGGACGCGCGGGTGAGCGATGCCGAGCGCGGCAGCTTCTCGCTCGACCTGGGGATCGAGGTGGACGGCGCCCGCGTGCCGCTGCTGCCTATCCTGGTGCGGCTGATGGAGCGCGGCCCCGACGCGCTGCGCACGGTAACCGACGAGCTGGTGACCAGCTTGGACGATGGCCGCGTAGTACGCCTGCCGGCCGAGCGGGTGCGGCGGATTATGGCGGTGATGGGGGACCTGATTGAGGCTGCGGCCGACCGCAGCGATTCGACCTTGGTCCTGCCGCAGGGCGAAGCAGCTTCAGTGCTGGACCTGGAGGAGTTGTTGACGACGCGCTGGCAAGACGCGGCGGACGTGGTGGCGACGGTGGAGCGGTTTCGCGAGTTGCCGCCGGTCGCGGACGTGCCGGTCCCGCCCGGCTTCAGCGCGACGTTACGGCCCTACCAGCAATACGGGCTCAATTGGCTGCAGCATTTGCGCGCGCATGATTTGGGCGGCTTCTTGGCCGACGAGATGGGCCTGGGCAAAACCGCGCAGACCATCGCCCACATCGCCGCGGAACATGCTGCCGGCCGCCTGGACCGGCCGGTGCTCGTGGTGGTGCCGACCAGCCTGGTGGCGAACTGGCAGGCCGAGCTGGCCCGGTTCGCGCCGCATCTCGACGTGGCGGTGCTGCATGGCCAGGGCCGCGAAGCCACCCGCGCCCGGCTGGAGGGGGTGGCCGTGGTGCTGACCACCTATGCGGTGCTGGCGCGTGACGCGGAGGCAATGCGGGAGATCCCGTGGCACATCATCGTGCTGGACGAGGCGCAGGCGATCAAGAGCCCCGACGCCAAGGCCACTCGCGCGGTATGCCAGCTCGAGGCACGGCACCGGATTTGCCTCTCGGGCACGCCGATCGAGAACAACCTGGACGAGTTGTGGTCGCAATTCGCCTTCCTGCAGCCGGGCTTGCTGGGGGATCGGCGCTCTTTCGGCAAGCGGTTCCGCTCCCCGATCGAAAAGGAAGGCGACCCGGTACGTCGCGGCCAGTTGTCCCGCCGCATCCGGCCGTTCATCCTGCGCCGCACCAAGGCGGAGGTGGCAGCGGAGTTGCCGCCGAAGGAGACCATCCTCCGCCATATCACGTTCGGGCCGGAACAGCGCGAGCTATACGACACCATCCGCGCCACCTTGCACGACAGCGTGCGCGACCAACTGGCCGAGTTGGGCCCGGGGCAGGGCCGGTTCGTGGTGCTGAACGCGCTGCTCAAGCTGCGCCAGGCCTGCTGCGACCCGCGGCTGGTGAAGCTCGCCTCGGGGATCAGCGAGGCGCCCTCGGCCAAGCTCGACACGCTGATGGAGATGGTGGAGGGCATGCTGCCCGAGGGCCGGCGGATCCTGATCTTCAGCCAATTCACCTCGATGCTGGACCTGATCAAGCCGCGCTTGAACGCCGCCGGGCTGCCCTTTGTGGAGCTGCGCGGCGACACGCGGGACCGCGCTGAGCCGGTGCGCGCATTCCAGGCCGGCGAAGTGCCGCTGTTCCTGATCAGCCTGAAGGCGGGCGGGCGCGGGCTGAACCTCACCGCGGCCGACACGGTGATCCATTACGATCCCTGGTGGAACCCGGCGGTAGAAGACCAGGCCAGCGACCGGGCACACCGCATCGGGCAAACCAAGTCGGTGTTTGTCTACAAGCTGATCGCGGCGGATACGGTTGAGGAGCGCATCATCCAGTTGCAGGTGCGCAAGGCGGAGCTGGCAGGCATCGCGCTGGACGCAGAAGTGGATGCGGCGGGGTTGGACTCGGAGGATCTGGAGTTCTTGCTGGCATCGGAGACACAGCGCCGGGCAGCTTGATGGTAAGCTTCGGCACTCCTCTCCGCGGATTGGCTTAAGAGTTCGCCGTCCTCCGGGCCAGATCGTTGGCATGGCGGGTGAGAACAGCTTTTCGCGCGGCAGCACTGCGCTTGCGAGCGAGCGCCGCTTTGGCACCCGCGTCTTTCATTCTTGCCTTGTGGTCTGGGCGGCCTTGCGTCGCTTGCCAGTGGGCTTGCAGCAAGCGGATTGCCTCGCACGGATAGAGGCCAGCATCATACATGCCGTGATGTGTCGGGCAGAGATGGGCCAGGTTATCTGGCCCATTATTGCTGGAGTCGTGATCCAAATGAGCGACTTGCAGACATGCTGGTAATTGCAACCCGCACACTGCGCAGCAGAGAAAGGGGTATGCAGCGTTTGCGACCCGGCGTGCTTCCGCCTGGTTGGGCCCCAATCTCCCAGGCGGACTTATCGCCTCACCCAACGGGTTCAGCCGCCGATTGCGTGACTGACGGCTGAGGACTGATTGGTAAGGTCACGACCACAGGCGACTGATATTTATTGCTGGCGCCGGTCGAAAGGTCGACCACAACGCCAATGACGCCGCCGAACAGGAGATTGCCGAACACCCACGGCTCGACCGATGAAGGCGCTGGGGAGGATGCCTGTGCATACCCGGGCTTGGTGCATGCAACCACCAGGCTGCGACTGGTCCGTTGCACAATCGTGCTTGCAGGCGTGACAACCTGCTGCACCTGCAAGCCATCGCGACTAAGACTGCAGTTCGCACCAGGCGGCGAACTCTCCACCCGCACTTCTTGCGTCGTTCCAGAAACGATCGAGGCGCAGCCAGATAGGAGTATGAAAGTCGGAAGCAACACTGAGGATTTCACGACACGTACCGTCCACTGCTAATTGCATTCATTCGTATGCATAGAAAATTGCCGCGCAGGCAGCAATCAGTGCGATGGCAGAACGGGCTGGCTTCGATTGCATTTGCGGTTTTCGTTGCTGCTATGCAACACCCGCGCAAGACCCGGATTTCTTGCTAGCGTCGCAGACACAGTTCCGGGCAGCGTGACCTGAGCGCTGCGGCGCAGGAGCGAACCACCGTGACGGGCAGCGAAATCCGGCTCAACGCGTTTACCATGAACTGCATCGGCCATCAGGCGCCGGGCCTCTGGACCCACCCGCGCGATCGCTCCACTGAATACAAGACGCTGTCGTACTGGACCGATCTCGCTCGCCTGCTGGAGGCCGGCCTGTTCGACGGTGTGTTCTTCGCCGACGTGCTGGGCGTGTATGATGTCTATGGCGGCGGCCCCGAAGCGGCCTTACGCAGCGCCGCCCAGGTGCCCGCCAATGACCCGCTGCTGGTGATTCCGGCCATGGCGGCGGTCACCCAGCACCTGGGGTTCGGCGCCACGGTGAACCTGTCGTACGAGCCAGTGGCGCCGCTCGCCCGACGCTTCTCTACGCTCGACCATCTCACCGAGGGCCGTATCGGTTGGAACGTCGTCACCGGCTATCTCGACAGCGCCGCCCGCGCCGCCGGCAAGCCAAGCCAGGCCGCGCATGACGACCGCTACGACGCCGCCGAGCCGATCATGGCAGCCGCCTACAAGCTCTGGGAGGCCAGTTGGGCCGATGACGCCGTGCTGGCCGATCGCACGGGCAGGGTGTATGCCCGGCCAGACCGCGTGCGCGCCATTCAACACGCTGACCCGGCGTTGCAGGGCATCCATCTCGCCGAGCCGTCGCCGCAGCGCACGCCGGTGATCTATCAGGCTGGCTCTTCTCCTCGCGGCCGCGCCTTCGCCGCCCGCCATGCCGAATGCGTGTTCGTCTCCGGCCCGAGCGTGGCGGCGGTGGCGCCACGGGTGGCCGCCATCCGGGCGCTGGCGGCCGAGCAGGGGCGCCGGATTGTCGTGTTCACGTTAGCCACCGCCATCGTGGCCGAAAGCGACACGGCGGCGCGGGCGCTGCTGGCCGAGTACCGCGCCTATGTCAGTCATGAGGGCGCGCTGGCGCTGATGTCGGGCTGGATCGGGGTGGATTTGTCAGGCTACGGCCTCGACGAGCCGGTCCGCTACGTCGAGAACGACGCCGGGCGTTCCGCCATGGAGAACGTTACCCGCGCCGAGCCCGACCGCATCTGGACGGTGCGGGACGTCGCCGAGCATGTCGGCATCGGCGGCGCCGGCCCGGTGTTCACCGGCTCGGCGCCGACGGTGGCGGACCGGATGGAGGCGTGGTTAGCCGCGACCGGGGCGGACGGGTTTAACCTCGCGTTCGTGGTAGCGCATGAGACGTTTGCGGGGATCGTGCGCTGGCTGGTGCCGGAACTGCAGGCGCGCGGGCGGTATAAGCGGGCGTATGCGCCGGGCACGCTGCGGCACAAGCTGTTCGGGCGGGGAGACCGGCTGCAGCCGTCGCATCCGGCGGCAATCATCCGGGACAAGTTCGGTCCGGGCGCTTGAGCGCTCGACCGGATGCGCAGAGCAATAACTTCTTGTAAACACTCTTCGTGTATGAAGCAACAGCAATACAATTGGCATGGACGTAGGCTTTACAGCCGTGTGGGACAGGTATGTCAAGCAAAGTGGACTCTGATGAAAAGGCTGGCGAACCGACTGCCGAGATGATCGAGGCTAGCCTGCTTGCAAAACGCGTGGGTTTGAGTTTTCCTCCCGCCTTGGAGGCGATGTTTGAGCGTGAGACAAGCGCCGACCGCCGCCAAATGTTTACCTGGTATAACTCCTTAAGCCTGCTGGCCTATAATTTAGCAATAGTCACCTATTACCGGGATTTACCCGATGTTGCGGTTCTGACCACGATCGTGCAATTGTTGGTCGTGACGCCGATAAGCATCCTTGCAATCGTTTACAACCGAGAAGCCCGGCCGACCGTCGTTCGCGAGCTGATACCTGCCTCTATTGCACTTTTTAGCCTTGTTGTCGGCATGGTTATCATCCATAGAAGCGAATTTCCTGTCGCAGTCTTATATCGCTATGCTGCGATTCTCACCCTCCTTTACGTCAATGTTGTAGTATCGATTCGGTTTAAGTTTGCCGCTTGGACGACCGTGGTCGTTTGTATTGCAACATCTGTCAACCTAGCATGGATGAACGACACCATTCCGAACGCCAAGGACCAGATTTTGAGCGCGGTCGTGCTGACCGGCTTGCTGACCCTGCTGGCAAACTACAAAGTCGAGAAAGAGCTGCGCCGGGCCTATCTGCTCAATGCCCGCGAGCGCCTCCGCCGCGGAGAAGTTGCCCGCTTCGCTGAAATTCGGACGCTCGATTATGAGGCACGACGACGAACCAGCGAAGTGCTGGAGGCCGGCACGCTTAGCTTCAGCACCGTTGCCAGCGCAGCTCTGGATGACTTCGCCCAGGTATCCGGGGAAATGCGGGCCCTGGCCGAACAACTCGCCCGTGCGTCGGATGCCACCGCCCAGCGTGCAGCTTCGATGGCGGCCGGAGCCCAGATGGCGGCCACCCACGTGACCGCTACGGCCACCGCCATCCGAGACTTGGCAGCGACAGCCTCGGAGGTCAGTCGCGGTGTGGCGGGTTCCATCGAGATGGCGAGCCAAGCCGTTGAACGGGCGGGGCATACCACGGCAACGATCGAGCGGCTCAGCGGCGCAGCGGGGCAAATCGGCGCGATCGTGACCACCATCCGTGCCATCGCTGAGAGCACCAAGCTGTTGTCTCTGAACGCCATGATTGAGGCGGCTCGCGCAGGGCCGGCAGGTCGTGGCTTCTCGGTGGTGGCACAGGAAGTCAAAGCTCTCGCGCTGCAAGCGGCGCTCGCCACAGAGACGATTTCGAAGCAGATCGGCGCCATCCAGCTCTGCGTGACTGACGCCGTGGACGCGCTGCAAGGCATCGATGCAACGATCGGGCAAATCAGCGGCGTAGCCACCAACGTGTCGGGCGTGATGCGGCAACACGCGGCCGCAACTGACGCCATCAGCCGCAGCGTTGCCGGCGCTGCGCGCAACACGCTCGACGTGAGCGGAACCGCCGGGGACGTGCAGCGTGATGCTGAGGATACCGGCCGCATCGCGGCACGCGTGCTAGGCGCAGCTGGTGCGGTCGGCGACCGCGAGCTCAAAATGCGCGCTCACGTTGCCGATTTCCTGATCGGGATCCGAGCCGCTTAGAGCCTGATCGCTTCAGGTTGGCTCGACCTGAAGCGTGAATCAGCCTCTTAAACAAAGGGTTAGAGCATGGGCCGTTCAGGTGGAGCGGCGCGGCCACGACCATTACAGTCCACCAGACCCAAAGGGAGCCCCCGCCACGTGACCATTCGGATCCCGGCACCCGCGCCCCTGTGCGGCGGCGCGCTGCTAAGCCTGCTCGCCGCAAGCCTTGCCATGCAGGCTGCTGCTGGCGGACCACGTCGACCCGGCGACCGCGCCGGTGCCGAGGAGCTGCAGGACCACGACTGCGCCGTGACCCATCCGGGCTCGCCCGGCTGAGAGCCTTCACGTGGTCTGCTTGCGGCGGGTGAGCCCCGACTGGATCACCACGGCAGCGAGCAGGAACGCTCCGCTCGCCAGCCCTTGATACGCGGCGCTCAACGAGCCGATCTGGTTGATCACGTTGTTGATCAGCCCCAGCAGCAGCACGCCCGACAACGCGCCCAGCATGGTGCCGACGCCGCCGGTCAGCAGCACGCCGCCGATCACCGCCGCCGCGATGGACTGCAGCTCATATCCAGTGCCGGCGGTCGATAGCCCGCTGCTCAGCCGCGCCGCCAGCAGCGCGCCGGACAGGCCGGCCAACCCGCCGCTCACGCAATAGGTCAGCAGCTTCACCCGCTCCACCCGGATGCCCAGCATGCGCGCGGCCTCCTCGTTGCCGCCGATGGCGAAAATGGCGGCGCCCAATGGGGTGCGGTTCAGCAGGAGAGCACCCACGGCAAAGACCCCGGCCAGGATGAGGATGAGCGTGCTGACGCCGAGGATGTGTCCGTTGGCGATGAGGCCGAAAAAACCGGGATCGGCAATCACCATGCTCTCGCCCGCCAGCGCGATCGCTGCGCCCTTCAGCGCCAACAGGGAAGCCAGAGTGACGATGAACGGGGCCATGCGCGCCTGCGCAATGAGCAAGCCCTCCACCAGGCCCACCAGCACGCCGACGATCACCGGCAGCAGCAAGGCCGCAGCCCAGCCAAACGGCAGCGCATAGGCCGCCAGCACCGTGCCGAGCCCGACCATCGACCCAACCGACAAGTCGAACCCGCCGAGGATGATCACCAGCGTCTGCCCGGCCGTCACCAACCCCAGGAAGCTCGCCGCGGTAACGATGTCGCTCAAGTTGCCCAGTTGCAGGAAGTCAGGGAACAGCGCCGCCGCCACCGCTATCGCGGCCAGTAGCACCAGCATGGCCCCGCGCGCCTGCAGCAGCCCGATCAGCCGGGCGCGGCGCGGGGCCGCGGCGAGCGTGGCGCTCACCCGCCCGCCCGTTGCAGGTAGAGCGCACCGACGATGAACGCCGCCTTGAGGATTTGCGCGTAGGTGGCGCTGATATCGTTCATGATGAAGCTCGCATCCAGCACTTCCAGCAGCAGCACGCCGAACATAGTCCCCAGCACCGAAACCCGGCCGCCCGACAGCGGGGTGCCGCCGATCACCGCAGCGGCAATGGCGTCCAATTCAAACTGTACGCCGATGTAGTTTGGGTCCGCCGCTCCCAGCCGAGCGGTGGCGAACAGGCCCGCCGCGCCCGCCAGCACGCCGCTCAAACCATAGACGAAGGCCAGCGTGCGCCGCACCGGTTGGCCGGCCAGGAACGCCGCGGTGCGGCTGGCCCCGGCGAAGATGGCATACTGACCGACCACGGTGGCCTTCACCAGGAAGGCGAACGCCACCGCCGCCGCTCCCGCCAGCAGCGCCGTCACCGGCAGCCCCACCACCGACGCGGCCCCCAACCAAGGCACCGGGCCGTCGAACGGCAAATCCACTCTGGCCCCGCCGAGCAGCGCCTGCGCCAGGCCGCGCGCCGCCACCAGCAACGATAGGCTGGAGATCAGCGGGTCGATCCCCAGCACCGCCACCAGGGCGCCGTTCAGCAGGCCGCACAGCAGGCCGGCGCCGATCCCCAGCGGCATCGCCACGCCCTGGCCCAGCGGCAGGGCAATCCCGATCACCGCCGAACTCAGCGCCATCACCGAGCCCACGGAAAGGTCGATCCCGCGCGTGCCGATCGCCAGGCTCTGCCCCAGTGCGATCAGCAGCACGGGGGCGGATTCGAACAGCAAGCTGCGGATCACCGCCGGGTTGCGGAAGCCCGGCGTCACCGCGAGGTCGAGCACTACCAGGGCGGCGAAAGCGACGTAGACGCTGTACGCCCGCAGCCCGGCAAGGTCGGGCCTGCCGCGGACGGCGGCGGCACGTCGGGCAACGTCCTGGCTCATGCCGCGCTCATGCCGCCTGGCGGCCACCCTCTACCAGCACGGCGATGATGTCGTCCGGCTCCCGGCCGGCCGTCTCCATCTCGCCCACCACTTCGCCCTCGTTCAGCACCAGGATGCGGTCCGCCAGCTCCAGCACTTCCTCGATCTCGGACGAGGTCACCACCACGCCCAACCCCTCCGCCGCCAGCCCGCGCACCACCCGGTGCACCTCCGCCTTGGCGCCAACATCGATGCCGCGGGTCGGGTCGTCCAGCATCACCACGCGCGGGCTGGTGCAGAGCGCCCGCGCGATCAGCACCTTCTGCTGGTTGCCGCCCGACAGCGACCCGATCGGTGCATCCGGTCCGGCCGCCTTGATGCCCAAGTCGCGCACCGAGCGGGACACATGGGCCGCCTGCTGCTTGCGCGAGATGACGCCGAAGCGGGACATCGCGGGCAGCACCGCCGCGGTCAAGTTGGCGCGTACGGACAGCTTGGGGAAAATGCCTTCGGAGCGACGGTCTTCGCTCAGAAAGGCCAGGCCATGGCGGATGCTGTCGGCCGGACCGCCCCCGCCCATCCGGTGGCCAGCCACGATGACCTCGCCGCGATCGGCTTGCTCGGCGCCGTAGATCGCCTTGAACGTTTCGGTGCGCCCGGCGCCGAGCAGCCCAACCAGGCCCAGGATTTCGCCAGGCCGCACCGTAAACGAGACGTCCCGCACCCGGCTGCGCCAATGCAGCCCGCGCACGCTGAGCACGGCGTCGGCGCTCCGCGCGGCGGTACGCTTTGCCGGCTCCAGCGTGGCTGCGGTCCCAGCGATGGCCTCGCGCCCGAGCATCGCCGCCACCAGCCGGCCCCGCGGCAGGTCGGCGGCAGGGGCGCTCTCCACCACCCGTCCGTCCCGCAACACCGTCAGCCGGTCGCACAAGCGATAACACTCCGACAGCCGGTGGCTGACATAGACGATCGCGCGCTCCTCGCGCCGGAGTTGGTCCACCACGCCGTAGAGGATGTCCACCTCGGCGCTGGCCAGGGCGGAGGTGGGCTCGTCCATGATCACCACGCTGGCGCCGAGCGAGACCACGCGGGCGATGGAGACCATCTGCTGCAAACCCAGCCCCAAGGTGCGCAGCGGCTGGCGCGGGTCGATCGCCAGCCGGTAGCGGGCCAGGATGGCGGCCGCCTCATCCAGCATCCGGGCAGTATCGGTCAGCACGCGCCAGCGCCGAGGCTCCCGCGCCAGGAAGATATTGGCAGCGACGCTGCGCTCCGGGATGAGATTTATCTCCTGGTAGACCGCCGCCACCCCGGCCGCCTGCGCCGCGCGCGGGCTATCGAAGCGCACCGGCGCGCCGCGCAGCCGGATGTCGCCGCTGCTGGGCGAATGGAACCCGGTCAGCAGCTTGATCAGCGTGGACTTGCCGGCGCCGTTTTCGCCGACTAGCCCATGCACCTCGCCCGCCAGCAAGTCGAACGACACATCCCGCAGCGCAGCCACGGCACCGAACTGCTTGCTGAGGCCAAGCGTCTGCAGCAGGGGCTCAGCCACCAGACCTAGTACGGCTTGCCGCTCTTGAGCGCTGCGGCTGCGTTCGCCTTGTCGTAGAGCGCATCCTGCATGATCAGCTTCTGCGGCACCGGCTTGCCGTCGAACCAATCGGCGATCGCCTGGAACGAGAGCGGACCGAAGCGCGGATTGGTTTCCACATCGGCCTGCGCCCGGCCCTGCTCGATTGCCTCGACCAGCGCCTTGGTGCCGTCGATGCTGACGATGGCGACATCCTGGCCCGGCCGCTTGCCGGCCTGCTGGATGGCCCGCATCCCGCCAAGCGCCATCACGTCGGCTTGGGCATAGATCGCGCTCGCATCGGCATGGGCGAGCAGCAATTGCTCCGTCACCCGCTGCGCGTCGGTGGCGGACCAGTTCCCGGTCTGCGCCGCCAACAGCTCCATGCCAGGATGCTTCTTCAAACCATCCGCAAACCCCTGGGTACGGTCGGTCTCCACCGAGTTGCCGTAGCCGCCCTGGATTTCCAGGATTTTGGCGCGGCCCCCGGTCGCCTGCGCCAGCGCATCGGCCGAGCGCTGGCCCTGGACGTAGAAGTTGGACCCGATATTGGTGATGAAATCGCTGCAGACCGTGCCGGCGGTGGCGCGGTCGATCGTCACCACGGGGATGTGCTTGGCCGCCGCCTGCGCCAGCGCGGGCTGCAGCCCGGTGGCGTTCAAGGGCGCCACGATGATCGCCTGGGCGCCTTGCGCGATCATGCTCTGCATGTCGGCGACCTGCTTGGCCTGGTCGTCATTGGCATTGGTGTAGAGCAGGCGCGCCACGCCGGCCTGCTGCGCCGCCGCCTTGACGGAGTCGGTCTCCGCCGCGCGGAACGGGTTTTGCTCGTTCTCCGACTGCGAGAAGCCGACCACCATGCCTTTGAGCGTCGCATGGCTCGGAGACGGGTTGGTGCAGGACTCGCTCGACGTTTGCCCGACCACTTGCGCGCCGCCGCCAGTGGTTTGCGCCAGGGCGCTCGAGGCGGTCAGCCCCCAGGCGGCCGCCACGGCCAGTCCGCGCCAGCATTGCAATGATGCCAAAGCCATTCTTGTTATCCTCCCAGCAGCCGTTCCGGCCTTCGTGTGCGATCGGCCGTGACGCTGCGCGGCTTCGACCTTAAAGACGCCGGTTACGTCTGACAAACGGCCGGTTTGAGGTGAGCAACATCGTGAGCCGGCCATCTCCGGCAGCATTTTGCGGTCGCCGCTCTATGCGTGGTTCCGGCTCAACTGGCCACAGTCATGCCCGTGCTCGACACCGGCATCCACGCGGTCCGGCTGGTGACGTCGGAGTCAGTTTCGCACCGTTCCGCGCTCCATGCATTGGGCCGGCGGCGTCCGCACGCCGTGGATGGCCGGATCAGGTCCGGCCATGACGCGCTATGGTATGCGCTTCCCCACGGGCGGACGAGGGCGCCAATAAACTGCGTGTCAGCGCAGCGGCGGCGCGTACATTAGCCCGCCCTTGGTCCATAGATTGTTGATGCCGCGCGGCACGCCCAGCACCGTGATGTTGCGGTCCCAAATCTCGCCGAAATTGCCCACCTGCTTGATCGCGTTGTAGGCCCACTTGTTGTCCACCCCGAGCGCCTTGCCCAAGTCGCCCTCGATCCCGAGCAGGCGGCGGATGTCGGGGTTGGTGCTATCCGAAAAGCTGTCGACGTTCTTGCTGGTGATGCCGTCCTCTTCTGCCGTCAAAACCGCGTATTGCGTCCATTTCACGATGTCGAAGAACTTGTCGTCGCCCTTGCGCACGGACGGGCCGAGCGGCTCCTTGCTGATGATCTCCGGCAGCAACGTGTAGTCCTTCGCCTTGTCGCCCTGAGTGGATCGGAACGCCGCCAGCGCCGAGCTGTCGGTGGAGTAAGCATCGCAGCGGCCGGACAGGAACGTGCCCTGCACCTGGTTCACGTCCTGGATTTCCACCGGGGTGAACTTGATTTTGTTGAGGCGGAAATAGTCGTTGATCGCCAGCTCGGTGCTGGTGCCAGGCTGTACGCAGATGGTGGCGCCATCCAAGTCCTTGGCGGACTTCACGCCGGACGCGGTTTTCACCAGGAAGCCGGTGCCGTCGTAGTACGTGATGCCGGTGAACTCCAGGCCGAGGTTGGCCTCACGGCCCAGCGTCCAGGTGGTCTCCTGGATCAGCACGTCGATCTCGCCGGATTGCAGCGCGGTGAAGCGGTTGGTGGTGGTGGTCGGCACAAACTTCACCTTGCTCGCATCGCCCAGGATGGCGGCGGCAATGGTGCGGCAAGTATCGGCGTCGATGCCGCGGATCACGCCCTGGCTGTCGGCCAGCGAGAACCCGGCAACCCCCGTGGAGACGCCGCAGGCAAGCATCCCGCGCGCCCGGATGGCGTCCATCGTCGGCGAGGCAGATCCCGGGGCCGCCGCCGGTGCGGGCGCTTGGGCATGGGCGGTGGCGGCCAAAGCGACCAATCCTGCGACCAAGGCGGCCGAGGCAAAATGCTTCATCGACGACACTCCTCTGGGCAGGCTGGCCTGCGCTGAGCGCGATGTCGCCGAGTGTGAAACGAGAGTCAATGCCGCGTCTTGCCGGATCGCGGCCCGTCCGCCATTTCTGGCGGCGATGCTGCATTTGATGAAACTGGCCGTCTGCATACGCGACCCGGCGCATTTGCGGGCGATCCAAACCGAGCGCGGCTTGCGCGATCCACCCCTGCAACACCGCACCCGGCAGATGCCGCGTCGGGCCGCGGAGATCGCCGCGGGCGGCTCGATGTACTGGGTGATCGGCGGCGCGATGCTGCTGCGCCAGCGGGTGACGGGCATCGAGCCGGCAGTGCGGGAGGACGGCCATCCCTGCGCCGCCCTGCTGTTCGATGCGGAGTTGGTGCCGGTTGCGGGGCGCCCGGTGAGGGCGTTCCAGGGCTGGCGCTATCTTCGTGCGGAGGACGCCCCGCCGGATCTCGACCCGCTGGCCGACGAGGCAGTATTGCCGCAGCACCTGGCACGGAAGCTGCGCGAACTCTGCTTGCTGTAAACTCGGCAGTGTTAGCGCCTATTGACGCTGGGGTGCGAAGCGCACGCCCACGCCGGTCCCGTCTTGCTCAACCATCTGCACACCCGCACTCTCCAAGGCTCGCCTGATAGCGGCCAGCGTGGCCTCTCGCGGCTGGACGGCCTCGTTCTCAATCATGTTGAGCGTCACCGCCGAGATGGCGGCCCGGTGTGCCAGGGCGGCCTGGGTCCATTTCAGCAAGCCACGTCCCGCACGTATTTGCGCCGTGGTGATCATCGCGGCAGGCTTATCGCAAACTTGAAGATTTCTAAAGTTTCCGGTTGACGCCGCGCAACGAGCGGCGGCATACCCCGCTCCGACGGGCCGGATCAGTGCTGGGTTCTCCTCTGAAGAGCAAACCCCAGCCTGGATGTTCCACGACCGTGATCGAGTTTGGCGCGGGCCGAACACCGAGGGTTATCTTGCCAGGAGCCACCCGACCGCTTGGCTTTGCGGGTGGTACGTCCCTCGGCAACACATGTCCGCGTGTCTTCGCGTGCGTTGGCCCGGGCGGGCCGGAGTTCGACGGTTATCGTTGCAAACGAAGGCCGCGGGTTCGAATCCCGTCAGGGCAAGTGGCCCTGTAGCTCAGCGGTAGAGCTTCGGCCGTCGACGATGCCATGACCGCCCGGCTGGGATGAAAAAGGAGGCTGCTGTGACACGATTTAAACGACCGCAATGCATCGTCGAACGCTCCGGTAGCCCCGGGCAGCCTGAACCAGTGCAAAGCAAGCATTGGCTTCCACAGGCATGAACATCATTGCAGACATAACTCCGGCGGGCCGGAGCGTGAGGGTTATCTGGTCGCTAGGGGTTCGAATCCCCTCCGCCTAACTAGGCGGACGCACCCCTCACCACCACCATGCCCGCCGGTCCTTTGCGACACGAGGCGGGCCATGACGAACTACCTTTCCATCCTCACTCGCCGGGTTGCGGCCATCCTGCCGCAGTCGGCGCCGATCCCCGGCACCCTACCCAACAGCGCGGGCGGCTATACTTTCCCGGTCGATGACTGGGCGCGGTTGGACCGCTTCCTTGTGCTCGGCTCCGAGGGCGGCAGCTACTACGCCGGCGAGGCCGTGCTTACCCGCGACAACGCCACCGCCGTGCTGCGTGCCATCGCAGCCGATGGCGACCGGGCGGTGGCGCGCATCGTCGCGGTCAGCGAGGAGGGGCGGGCGCCCAAGAACGACCCAGCGCTGTTCGCCCTCGCGCTCGCCGCCGCGGCCGAGGACCTCGGCACCCGCCGGGCTGCCCTGGCAGCGCTGCCCCGCGTCGCCCGAACCGGCACCCATCTGTTCCAGTTTGCCGCTTTCGTCGAGGGAGCGCGTGGCTGGGGACGGGCACTGCGCCGGGCCGTGGGAGCGTGGTACGCTGCGCAGCCGGCGGAACGGCTTGCCTATCAGTTGGTGAAGTATCGCCAGCGCGGGGGCTGGTCGCACCGCGACCTGCTGCGGCTATCCCATCCGGAGGTGTCCGACCCGGCACGGGCGGCGCTACTGGACTGGGCGTGCCGTGGCAATGAGGGTGAGGCGCTTTCCGCCTTCGTGCGGGCAGCCGTGGCGCTCGGCCAGACCACGGACGGGGCAGCAGCGGCAGCGCTGATCCGCGGGCACGACCTGCCGCGGGAGGCGGTGCCGACGGCGCTGCTGAACGACCCGGCGGTGTGGCAGGCGCTGCTCGACCGCATGCCGCTGACAGCCTTGGTCCGCTCGCTGGCCAAGCTCACGGCCGTGGGCGTGCTGCGTCCGCTGGGCGACCAGTTGCCGCTGGTGCTGTCCGCCCTTGGTGACGCCGATCGCATCGCCAAGGCACGGCTGCACCCGCTGGCGATCCTGCTGGCGCTGCGCACCTATGCGCAGGGCCGGGGGGATCGTGGCGGACTGGTGTGGGAGCCGGTGCAGGCGGTGGTCGATGGCCTGAACGCGGCGTTCTACACCGCCTTTCGGGCCGTCGAGCCGACCGGCAAGCGGCTGCTGCTGGCGTTGGACGTGTCGGGCTCCATGGGCCTAGGGCGGGTCGCCGGGTCCTTGCTGACCCCGCGCGAGGCGTCCGCGGCCATGGCGTTGGTGACGGCGGCGACCGAGCCCCAGACCCACATCGTGGGCTTCACCGGGGGTATGGTGCCGTTGCCGTTGTCGCCGTCGATGCGGTTGGACGATGCGGTGCGCGCCGTGTCGGGCCTGCCGTTCGAGCGGACCGATTGCGCCCAGCCGATGCTGTATGCGCTGAAGCGGGGCATCCCGGCCGACGCCTTCGTTGTCTACACGGACAGCGAGACCTGGGCCGGAGCAATCCACCCGGTGCAGGCGTTGCGCCGGTATCGCGAGCGGACCGGCATCGCCGCCAAGCTCGTGGTGGTGGGGCTGGTGTCCAATGGGTTCAGCATCGCCGACCCGGACGACGCCGGCATGCTGGATGTGGTCGGCTTCGACACTGCCGCCCTCGCCGCCATCGCGGACTTCATCCGCAATTGAACACTGATGTCCGACGACTGAGGACTGGAGACTGATCATGCGTCGCCCGAGTGCCTTCGAAGAGCGTGCCCGTGAGCTGGCGATTGCCGCCGGCCTCGACCCCGATGCCCGTGTCGCACGGCCCGGCGAGGCGGAAGGCGGCCGCGGCTGGCCGGCCTGGTGCAGCTTCCGCGACGCCGCCCGCGCCGAGCGGAGTGCCGAGCGCATCGCCACGGTCGAGCTGCCGCCCCAGGAAGCTGCCTACGCGGACGCGCCGCTGACTGTGTTCGGCCCGCACGAGGAAGCTACGCTCGGCCAGATGCGCAACTGCATGGGCGTTGGCAACGTGGTTGCCGGCGTGGTGTGCGCCGATGGTCACCTGGGCTACGCGCAGCCGGTCGGCGGCGTAATCGCCTACAAGCGGCAGATCAGCATCTCCGGCGTGGGATTTGACATCGGCTGCGGCAACCTGGCCGTCCGGCTGGACACGCCGTTCGCCGCCGTCGGCGATCGTGCTGCCGCCATCCTGGGCGATATACGCCGGGTGATCTCGTTCGGGGTTGGCCGCGCCAACGCCGAACGGGTGGAGCATGCCCTACTGGACGACGGTGAGGCGTGGGCTGCGTCCGACATGGGCGCCTACCGGCAGAAGGCCGCGGCCCAATTGGGCACGGTCGGAAGCGGCAACCACTACGTGGACCTGATGACAGACGAGGCCGGATTCGTTTGGATCGGCGTCCATTTCGGTAGCCGTGGACTGGGGCACACCAGCGCCACTCGCTACCTCAAGGCGGCCGGCGGCAAGGACGGCATGCACGTGCCGCCCGCCGTGGTGAACGAAGACAGCGAACTGGGGCGCCGTTACATCGCCGCCATGGAGCTGGCCGGCCGCTACGCCTATGCCGGGCGGGAATGGGTGGTGGAGCGGGTGCGCCAGATCATCGGCGGCGCGGTGACCGATAGGGTGCACAATCACCACAACTACGCCTGGCGGGAGACGCATGCCGGTCGGGATCTCTGGGTGGTGCGGAAGGGCGCCACCCCGGCCTGGCCCGGCCAGCGCGGCTTCGTCGGCGGCTCCATGGCCGACGACGCGGTGATCATGGGGGTCCGGTAGCAGCGGAACCGAAAGTTCGATTCAGATGATCGAAGCCATATCCATTCCGACAGATTGACGTGGTTGGGGTCGGCAACTGCCGCCGAACTTCGACACGAAGCGGTCCTTGCGCCGCCTCATTTCCTTTGGGGACATCCGCATCTGAGGCTCTAGACCCTTATCGTTCTGACTGTGCAAACCCGCAGTGTCGGATGTAGTTGGCGCACTCCTGCGGGGTGAAGCGCTTGAGCAGGCGGCCGATTGCGGTCCAGAGGTCCTCGATGGTGCGTTCGGCCGCATCGCGAAGCAGGCGTTTGAACTTGGAGAACGTCAGCTCGATCGGGTTGAGGTCTGGACTGTAGGGCGGCAGATAGATCAGGCTCGCACCGGCAGCCTCGATGGCCTCGCGCACGCCGCTCACCTTGTGCGAGCTGAGGTTATCGAGCACCACGACGTCGCCTGGCTTGAGTTCCTTGACCAGGAACTGCTGGATGTAGGCGAGGAACGCCGCTCCGTTGATCGCGCTGTCCAGCACCAACGGAGCAATCAAGCCGGTTGTGCGCAGGCCGGCCAGGAAGGTGGTTGTGTGCCAATGGCCGTGCGGGACGATGCCGACCAGGCGCTCGCCCCGTGGTGCCCGGCCGCGTGTGCGGGTCATGTTGGTCGTGGCCCAGGTTTCATCGAGGAAGACAAGGCGCGCTGGATTGAGAGTGAGCTGGCGCGCCGCCCATTGTCGGCGCGCTTCGGCGGTGTCCTCGCGCCGCTGTTCCTCGGCCTGCAGGTGCTTTTTTTATATGTCAGGCCCAGCCGGGCGACGACTTTCCACATTACGGAGTAGCTCACACTGACTTTGTGGGTTTGCGACAGCCACAACCGCAGCTCGTCCAACGTGGCATCTGGAAACCGATGGATTTGTGCTGCCAAGTCCTTGGTGACGCCGGCCAATCGCAACGGAACATGGCCATGCTGCGGGCCAGGGGCCGGATCGCCGAGCTCGCGAAGCCGGGCCCGCACTTTCGAAACATAAGACGGGCTCACGCCAAAGCGCGTTGCCGCCTGCACCAAGGTCAGATCGCGGCATGCCAGCACCCGATCCCGCAAGTCCTGCCCGTAGGCCTGTCCACGCCGCCACGCCATCCTCGCCTCCGGTATCAGCCGGAAGCCTTCGAATCACACGTCGCTCCCGTTTCGGAAGGAGAAAACTGCGATTCCAGTCAAAGCGATTTGAGTCTAAGGCGGCGGCGACCTCACTTGCACTCCAGGCGGCCAGGTAGATCGGCAGCAATCTTCTGCGCTTCAATGATCTCCCGCCACGCGGGGTCGTCCGGGTACAGGCCGGAGTGGAGATAGGCCCACGTCATCCGCTGGATAGCCGCTACCAGCCTCGGGTTCTCGTCAGAAGCCTCCTTGGCGTCATACCCCGAGATACCGCCGAATATGTGCCCAGCACCGGACAGTGTCGCCAGGCACTTTGGCCCGGGGCTCAGGCGGTAGGCATCGGCGCGCCAGTCTGGGCGCTCGGAGAACCGTTTGTTAAAGTCCTGGTCGCCCGTCACGATCAGCGAGGGTAGGTTCATGCCCGAAAAGTCGTTGCCGGAAAGCTCGGGATAGTGCTCCCGGACCCAGGCGGCACGATCCGCAGGGTCGCCAGGGGGCGAGAACATAACCGCGGTCTTGATGCGGGGCTCCGTCAGGTTGACGACTTCCCCCGACTTGCTGTCCGTGACTGTCATGCCCGCCAGCATGGCGACGGTATGCGCGCCCAATGAGCGCCCGACCGCAGCGACCCGCTCCTTGTCCAACCGCCCCTTCAGGCCTGGCACAGCGGCCTCGATCTCGTCGAGTTGGTCGAGGATGAAGTGCATGTCCTGTGCGCGCGAACGCCAAAACAGCGCTCCTTCCGGCCCGTTCGGGTCGAGCGCCAGGGTCTTGGAGTCCAGATGCGTCGGCTGGATCACGACGAATCCGTGCGCGGCGTAGAAGTCCACCAGCGGCCCGTAGCCGCGCATCGAGGCGATGAAGTTGGATGCGCCGTGGCCATGGGAGAGGAGGATAATGGGCAGCTCTCCGCCGGTCGCCGAAGCCGCTACGCGGAGTTCTATTTGGGCCGCCCGCCCCGGCGGCGCCAGCGTCACAGGGCTGAACGAGATGAACGGGGTTGCCCGTGGCACGGGCGCCCGGTCGGGCATGACGGTCGGCTCACTCATAGCAGTTCCTCCTGCGACCCGGATCGGAAAGGCGTTTCGCACCCTGAGGTTCTGCCGCGACGGCGGATTGCCAGGGCGACCACGCTGCGATAGCCAAGCTTAACCGGAACATGCTCCATTCTATCCGGAGCATGTTCCGTTTGCAAGCGAGATGCCGTTGGACGACGCAGGACACAGCAAGGATCACCGATCCACCGGTCTGCTCCCGCAGGAGCGGCCCGTGCGCGCCGACGCACAACGCAACATGGGGGAACTCCTGGCAGCGGCGAAGGCGGTCTTTGCGGAAACCGGACTGGACGCCCCGGTCCGCCAGATTGCGGAACGAGCCGGCGTTGGAGTGGGCACGCTGTATCGGCATTTCCCGCGTCGTGCCGATCTCGTCGCTGCGGTGTTCCACCAGGAACTGGACGCGTGCGCCGCCTCCGCCGAGGTTTTCGCGGCAAAGCACCCTCCCTTCGTGGCCCTGGTACTGTGGCTTCGGGAATTCTCCGCCCTTGCAGTGACCAAGCGAGGGCTCGCGCGGGCCCTCATGCTTGGCGATCCGGCGTTCGACAGCATCGGTGCGCGTCGCGTTCAGCACATCCACCCGGCGTTCCGTCGTCTTTTGCAAGCCGCTGTCACAGCCGGGGAGGCACGCGCCGACGTTGATCCGGACGAATTCTTGGATGCGGTCTCAAGCCTTTGCCTGGCAGCCCATGACACACGGCTCGACTATGCTCAGCGCATGGTCGCCCTCTTCGCGGATAGCCTTCGCTACCACGCCGGCCAATAGCCGAAGCACGTTTTCCCCAACTCGGCGACAGGTGTGCAGAAAACCACCGTTTGATGCGGACCGGCTGACCCGTGGGTTCCCGAGACTTTCGAAACCGTCCCTGATGCAATAACTCATGCATCTATCTCTACCCTGCAAACCCTGCTCAGTTAGTTTTTGGACCGAGGGGGATTAGCGATGCTGGTCGGCTACATGCGAGTGTCGACGGCCGAGCAGAACCTTGCGCTTCAGCGCGATGCCTTGGAGAGCATGGGCTGCGAGCGGCTGTATGAGGACGTTTGCAGCGGGGTCGTCACCGACAGGCCCGGGTTGACCAAGGCTCTCGACCAGCTACGCGCCGGTGACGCCCTGGTGGTCTGGAAGCTCGACCGGATCGGCCGCTCGATCGGCCATGTGGTCGAACTGGTCGGCGGACTTCAGGCAAAAGGAATTGGCCTCAAGGTACTGACCGGAGGGATCGACACGACCAGTTCCACAGGTCGTCTGGTGTTCGGCATTTTTGCCACCCTGGCCGAATTTGAGCGCGACCTGATCAAGGAGCGCACACTGGCCGGTCTCGCCGCCGCCAGGGCACGTGGCCGAACCGGCGGCAGGCCGCGGTTGATGACGCGCGCCAAGCTGCGCACAGCCATGACCATGATGGCTGACCGGAGCAACATCGCTGGCGATGTGGCCGAGCAGCTCGGCATCTCTGTCAGCACGTTGTACGGCTACGTCGACGGCGAGGGACGGGCGAAGCCGCGCGCCCGCAAGCTGCTCGGTCGCTGATCAACCGGTGCCAGTTTCCTTTCTGACGGCAGAGCAGGAGCGCCGTTACGGCCGCTACGCCGGTGAGCCCAGCACGGATCAACTTGCCCGCCACTTCCACCTCGACGATGCCGACCGCGAACTGGCTACCGCCAAACGCTGGGATCACATGCGGCTGGGCTTTGCCGTGCAGCTTGGCACGGTGCGGTTTTTGGGGACCTTCCTGGATGACCCGGTCGATGTGCCGGCGGGCGTTACCAACGACCTGGCGCGCCAACTCGGGATTTCCGATCTTGGCTGTCTCGCTCTGTATCGCGAGGGCCGGGCCCGTTGGCAGCATGCCAGGGAAATCCGGGCCGGGTTTGGCTACCGCGAGTTCACTGACCCCTTCGTCCACTTCCGCCTGACGCGCTGGCTTTACGCGCTGTGCTGGACCGGCACGGACCGGCCGAGCGTGCTGTTCGACCGCGCGACCGTTTGGCTGGTAACGGAGAAGGTGCTGCTCCCTGGCGCGTCCGCTCTTGAGCGCCTGGTCGCCCGCATTCGCGCCCGGGCCGCTCGTCGCCTGTGGCGCACGCTCGCCCGTGATGTGACACACGAACAGCGCGCGAAGCTTGATGCCCTGCTGATCGCAGGAGAGGGCGGCCGTCCCAGCCCGCTCGACCGCCTTCGGGACGGTCCCTACCTACGCAGCGGTGCCGAGTTGTCCCGCGCCGTCAGTCGCCTGGACGAGGTCCGGGTGCTGACGCTGGGCCTGCCAACCACCGATCACGTGCCGCCGGGCCGGGTCACAGCGCTGGCCCGGTTTGCGACCGTCGCCAAGGCCCAAGCCGTAGCGCGCATGCCGCTGGAGCGGCGCACAGCGACGCTGCTCGCCTTCGTGCGGACACTTGAGGCGACCGCGCAGGACGATGTGCTCGACCTGTTTGACATCGTGGTCACCGCCCTGTTCGCCGACGCGGCCAAAGTCGGCAAGAAAGCGCGGCTCCGCACCCTCCGCGATCTCGACGCCGCCGCTCTCCAGCTCCGCCAAGCTGGCGGGGTGCTCATGGACGAAGCGATAGACGACGGCGCCGTGCGCGGGGCGGCCTTCGCAATCGTGCCGCGCACGATGCTCGCGGCGGCGCTGGAGCAGATCGACGCCATCGTGCGACCGCCCGGCGATCTCTACTTCCTCGAACTTCGCGCCCAGCCCGGCAAGCTGCGCTTCCTGCCGGCCATGCTGAGGTCCGTCTCCCTCGGTGCCACACCGGCCGGACAGCCAACGCTGGACGCGGCGCGCCATCTGCGCAGCACCGATGGGCGCGGCCCGGCTCCGTCGGCACCGCTCGGCTTCGTGCCGAGTGGCTGGAAGCGACAGGTCAAAGCCGCCGATGGCGGCGTGGACAGCCTTGGTTACCGGCTCTGCCTGCTCGATGCGATGCGGATCGGGATCCGGCGGCGTGACCTGTTCGCGTCACCCAGCCTGCGCTTTGCCGACCCGCGGATCGGTCTTTTGGCGGGTTCAGCCTGGGAAGCAGCGCGGCCGTCCATCTGCCGCACCCTGGGCCTCTCGACCGACGGGCCGGCCGAAGTTGCGCGTTTGGCTGAGCGCCTGGACGCCGCCTATCAGGATGCCGCGGCGAATTTGCCCAAGAACACCGCTGTGCAGGTAGACGGCGGCGAGCTGGTGCTGTCCGCCCTCGACAAGCTGGAGGAGCTGCCCAGCCTAGTTGCGCTCAAGGCGGCCGTTGCCGCACGCATGCCGCTGGTGGATCTGCCCGAATTGCTGCTCGAAATGCACGCTCGCACCGGCTTTGCCGACGGGTTCACCCATGCCAGCGAGGGCGGCGCACGTGCCGGCGGCGTCGCCACCAGCCTATGCGCCGTGCTGCTGGCCGAAGCGTGCAATACCGGGTTCGAGCCGCTGATCCGGCGCGATAACGCGGCGCTGCGCCGCTCACGGCTGAGCTGGGTGCGGCAGAACTACATTCGGGCCGAGACGCTCACCCGAACGAACGCCATCTTGGTCGCAGCCCAGAACCGCATCCCGCTCGCCCGTGCCTGGGGCGGCGGTGACGTGGCTTCGGCTGATGAGCTGCGGTTCGTGGTGCCCGTCCGCACGATCCATTCGGGGCCGAACCCTCGCTACTACGGCCAGGAGCGCGGGGTCACGTTCTACAATCTCGTCTCCGACCAGTTCACTGGGCTGAACGGCATCACCGTGCCCGGCACCCTGCGCGACAGCCTGACCCTACTTTCCGTGGTGCTGGAGCAGCAAACCGAGCTGCAACCGACCAAGATCATGTCCGACACCGGGGCCTATACCGACACGATCTTCGGCATCTTCCACCTCCTGGGCTACCAGTTCAGTCCGCGTCTGGCCGATATCGGCGGCACCAGGTTCTGGCGCGTGGATGGCAAAGCCGATTATGGCGCTCTGGACGAGTTGGCCGCCCAGCGCATCAACATGAAGCTTATTATCCAGCACTGGGAGGACCTGTTGCGCCTGGCCGGCTCGCTCAAGCTCGGCACCGTGCAGGCCGCTGGACTGATTCGAACCCTGCAAACCAAGGACCGCCCGACCAAGCTGGCCCGCGCATTGGAGGAACTGGGACGGCTGATCAAGACGCTCTACCTGCTCCGCTTCATCGACGACGAAGCCTATCGGCGGCGCATCCTGGTGCAGCTCAATCGTGGGGAGGGCCGCCATCAGCTCGCCCGCGTCGTGTTCCATGGCAAGCGCGGCGAACTGCGGCAGCGCTACCGCGAAGGTCAGGAAGATCAACTCGGCTCGCTTGGCCTGGTGGTAAACGTCATCGTCCTCTGGAACACAATCTACATGGACGCAGCGCTGAACCAGCTCCGTGCCGAGGGCTTCGACGTGCGCGACGAGGACGTGGCCCGGCTCTCGCCGCTTGGGTTCGACCACATCAACATGCTCGGCCGCTACGCCTTCATCCTGCCCGACCAGATTGCCCGTGGTGAACTCAGGCCGTTGCGGGACCCTCGGAACACCAACGACGAGAGCTGAATCGAACTTTCGGTTCCGTTGCTACCGACCCCCATCATCGAGGGGGTGGACAGCCCGGCTTCGGCCACGGCGCTTTACTCCACGGTGCACGGTGCCGGACGGCTGTTCGGGCGCATGGCGGCCAAGCGGGTCTTCACTCGGGCGCAGATGGATGCCTGGCTGACAGAACGCGGCGTGTCGCTGAGCGGCGGGGACCTGGACGAGAGCCCAATGGCCTATCGCCGGCTGCCCGCCGTGCTGGCCGAGCACGCCGGCACCATCCGGGTGCTGCACACGCTGCGGCCGTTCGCGGTCGCCATGGCGGGAGAGGGCGAGTTCGACCCGTTCAAGGACTGACAGTGGCTCACGCAAATCATCGGCGGGGTTCCATGGCCGCTCGCAGCATGGCCGGAAGCTCCGCCAGGGAGTGGATGAGCACGGCCCCGGTTGCACGCAAGGCGGGATTGTCGCCGTTCGGTGCCAAGCCAACGCAAGCCATTCCCGCCGCACGGGCGGCCTCGGCGCCGGGCACGCTGTCCTCGACCACGAGACACGCGCCGGGAGGCACACCTTCCGCGGCGGCAGCGTGAAGGAACACGTCCGGCGCCGGCTTGCCGAGCAGCACGTCCCGCGCGCTATGGGCACGGCCTGCCATCATCGCAGCCAAGCCGGTCTGGGCAAATTTCACCACCATCTCCTCATGGGAGGAGTTGGAGGCGACACGGAACGGCAGGCCCAGCGCCGTCACCGCCGCCAGCGCGTCGTGCGCCCCCGGGATCGCCGCCACGGCGGCCAATCCCTGCACCAGCCGCCCGCGCAAGCCTTCTACCCACTCTGCCGGCACGGAGCGGCCCAGCTTCGGCTCGACGATGGCCGGGATGTCGGAGAGGCGGCGGCCGACGAACAGGCGGTAGGCTTCGTCCGCCGTCATCGGCCAGCCCAGCTCGGTCACCGCCTCGGCGACGAGACGGTTGGAAGGGCCCTCGCTATCGATTAACACGCCGTCGCAGTCGAAGATCACCAGCAGCAACGGCAGCTTCGTCACGCCACGCGTTCCGGCAGCTTCTCGGCGGCAAGTTCTAGCGCGGGCTCAGCAGCCGCCAGCCCGGCGCAGGCATGGGGGCAATCGCCATGCTGCTGCGGGCAGATTCGGCCGCCCGCCCAACTGCACAGGCCAGGGCCGCGATCCAGCGTCTTGCGCACCAGCGAGGCGAGGCTGCCGATGAAGCCCGCGTCGGCGTTCTGGGCTGGCGCCCGGAAATAGCCCGGCACGCCCTTCTCCGCCGCAAAGTCCCGGTATTCGACATCGAGCTCCACCAGCGTTTCCGAATGCTCGGACACGAAGGCGATCGGCACCACTAAAACGGCGGTCTTGTCGTGCGCTGCCCGTTCAATGGTGTGCTCGGTGCTGGGATCAAGCCATTTCTGCGGCGTCGCGCGGGATTGGTAGCACACCGTCCAATCCAGCCCGGGCACCGCCATCGCCTGCACCGTGGCAGCGACGGTGCGCTCCACCTGGAACTGATACGGATCGCCGCCTTTGACGATGACCTCGGGCAGGCCATGGGCCGAGAACAACACCCGCAGCGGGGCGCGGCCGCCCAGTTCAGCCAGCGCGGCTTCGTAGGCGCGGCGCACTCCGGCGGCGGTCGCCGCGATGTAGCCCGGGTCGGCATGGTAGCAACACAAGGTGCTGACCGGCGCCACCAACCCGGCGGCGGCGGCGGCTTCCCGCCAGGCGCTCAGCGAGGAGCCCGTCGTCGTGGTGGAGTATTGCGGGTAGAGCGGCAGCAACACGATGCGCTCCGGCGCCCAATCCCGCACGGCGCGCGCCACCTCGCCGCTGAACGGGTGCCAGTAGCGCATCGCGGTGAAGCACCGCAGCTCGAACTCCGGCAACGCCCGCTCCAGGGCCCGGGCTTGCTGCTCGGTCAGGCCAAGCAGCGGCGAACTGCCGCCCAGGATCATGTAGTTGGCGGTGGCGGGCTTGGTCCGGGCATAGGCGATAATGCGGGCAAGCAGCGGCCGCACGAAGAACGGCACCCGCAGAATAGCCGGGTCGCGGAACAGATTGACCAGGAACGGCCGCACCGAGGCCGGCTTGTCGGGGCCGCCCAGGTTGAACAGCACGACGGCGATGCGGGGTGCCTGCATGCAGCCAGACTTGGCGGGGGGTGCGGCGGCGTCAAGCATGGCGGACGCGATCGACCAGGGCGGCGACGTGCTCGGGCGGCGTGCCGGGCACGATGCCATGACCGAGATTGAAGATCGCCGGCCGGCCGCGCCACGCCTGCAATACCCGGCGTGTGGCTGTGTCCTGCGTCTCGCCGCCCACCACCAGCGCCAACGGGTCGAGGTTGCCTTGCACGGCGACTGTGGCCGGAACGGCGGCCGCGGCCAGCGCCGGGTCCGCCGCCGTGTCGACGCCGACGGCTTGGACCCCCGTGCCGGCGACGTATTCGGCGAGCAGCGCGCCAGCCAGGCGGGGAAAGCCGATCACCGGCGTGGCCGGATGGCGCTCGCGCAACCGGGCCACAATGCGGCGGGTCGGCTGGATGACGTGCTGGCGGAACTGCTCGGCGGGCAGCACGCCCGCCCAAGAGTCGAACAGCATCACCACATCCGCCCCGGCTTCGATCTGCAGCGAGAGGTAGGCGGCGGTCTGCTCGACCAGAAGGTCAGTGAGGCCGGCGAACAGCGGCGGATCGGCATAGGCCATGGTGCGCGCGGCGGTGAACTCCTTGGAGCCGCGGCCCTCCACCATGTAGCAGGCCACCGTCCAAGGGCTGCCGGCAAACCCGATCAAGGCGCATTCGGAGGGCAGGGCGGCGCGGATGCGGCGCACCGCCTCCAGCACGGGACTGACCGCCCCGGCAAGCCGCGCCCCATCCAGCCGGGCAAGCTGGGATGCGTCCCGCACCGGGTTCAGCAACGGACCTTCGCCCTCAGCGTAGCGCAGGTCCTGGCCCAGCGCCCAACACAGTAGCGGCAGGTCGCTGAACAGGATGGCGGCATCAAAGCCATAGCGGCGGATCGGCTGCAGCGTGACCTCGGTGGCCAGGTCCGGGTTCAGGCACAGGTCCAGCATGCCGCCGGCCTGGGCGCGGATGGCACGGTATTCCGGAAGGTAGCGGCCGGCCTGTCGCATCAGCCAAATCGGCGGCGGCCAGACGGCCTCGCCGGCCAGTACCCGGAGCAGTGGCGCGCGGGCGAGTGGGACGCTTGGCAGGGGAGATGTCATGCCGCTCTCTATAAACCAATAAGGATTCTAAAGTAGGCAGTGGTAGTTAGTAGGGCGTGTGGATAAGGGGGTACACGGCACTGCCGGCGGCAGGGCGCGTTCCATCCACACGAAGGCAGATAGCCAACCCGTTACGACCGTTGCCAAATCAGCGCTTGTCCCGCCGTCCCCATCGTGGCGCCTTCAGCCATCCCATGGAGGCCGTCATGGACGGGTTATCCCCGCTCTCTGGTGCCGTGGCCGCATAATCCGCTGGCGGCGCGGCTTATCCCCGCTATCCTCGCAGTCATGAGCACGCAGCGGCTGAACCTGCACTTGGTGTCGGATGCAACCGGGGAGACGCTGAACTCGATCGCGCGGGCCACGGTCTCGCAGTTCGAGCATGTCTCCATCGTGTATCATCGCTGGAGCCTGGTCCGGACTCGCTTCCAGTTGCACCGGGTTTTGGAGGGCATCGAGGCGGAACCCGGCCCGGTGCTGTCCACTTTGCTGGACACCGGGTTGCGCGAAGAACTGCAGACCATCTGCACCCGGCTGCAGATCGCGCTGGTGAACGTGCTCGACCCGGTGTTGGGCATGCTCCAAGAACAGCTCGGGGAGCAGGCGGCCTCGCGGCCGGGGCGGCAATACGTGCTGGACGCCGACTACTTCCGCCGGATCGACGCCATGCATTTCGTCCTGGCGCATGACGACGGCCAGGCGCAGGCGGGCATTCAGGAAGCCGACGTAATCCTGGTCGGCGTCTCCCGCTCCTCCAAAACGCCGACCTCGTTCTATCTCGCCAACCGGGGGGTGAAGGCGGCCAACGTTCCGCTGGTGCCGGGCTTGCCGGACCCGCCCGGGCTGGGCGAGCCGCGCTGCCCGGTGATCGGCCTGACGCTGGATCCTCCGGCCCTGATCGAAATCCGCCGGCACCGGTTGCGCCTGATCGGCCAGAGCGGGGCGATGCGGCAAGACAAGAGCGAGTATATCGACGCGGACGCGGTGAAGGACGAGCTGCTCTGGGCTCGCCGGATTTGCAACCGCCGCGGCTGGCCGGTGATCGACGTGACGCGACGTTCGATCGAGGAAACCGCCGCGACGGTGCTGCAGTTGATGGACGCCTGGCATGCCCGGCGGAAGCACGCGTCTCCGGCCGCGCCATAATGGACCGCCCCCTGATGGCGCCGGCCGCTCCGCCGATGATCTTGGCGAGCGGGTCGGCCGCTCGGCGCGGCTTGCTCGCGGCGGCTGGGCTAACCTTCCGCGTCCAAGCTACTTCGGTGGATGAGGCGGCGGTCCGCCGCGCCATGCTTGCGTCGGGAGACATGGAGGGTGCGGCCGCCGCCCTGGCTGCGGCGAAGGCGCGGCAGGTGGTGGCGCCCGGCGCGCTGGTGATCGGGGCGGACCAAATGCTGGTTTGCGAGGGACGCTGGTTCGACAAGCCAACCGACCTGGCGATGGCCCGCGAGCAGTTGCAGGCGCTTCGCGGCCGCCGGCATGAGCTGGTCACGGCGGCGGTCTGCTGGCGCGACGGGCAGGAGGCGTGGCGGCACGTAGCGCGGCCGGCTTTGTCGATGCGGCCGTTCTCGGACCGATTGCTCGACGCCTACCTGGCGGCCGAGGGCGCCGCCTGCCTGGACTGTGTCGGCGCCTACCGGCTCGAAGGACTCGGCGCCCAGTTGTTCGACCGCGTGGAGGGGGAGCACGCGGCCGTCCTGGGGTTGCCCTTGCTGGCGCTGTTGGCGTTCTTGCGGCAGGTGGGGGCGGTGATGGTTTGAGCGGTTCTCCCTATTCCGCCGCCGCCTTCATCTCCGACGCGCGCAACGCCCGGTCCAAGTCGGCCAGCAAGTCGTCCGCATGCTCCAACCCGATCGACAGGCGCACATAGCCCGGCGACACGCCGCTCTTCATCTGGTCTCCCTCGGAGAGCTGCGAATGGGTCGTGCTCGCCGGATGGATCGCGAGCGAACGGGCGTCGCCGATATTGGCGACATGGTAGAACAGTTGCAGCGCGTCGATGAAGCGCCGTCCGGCTGCAGCGCCGCCATGGAGCTCGAACCCCAACAATCCACTCGCACCATGTGGCAGGTAGCGCCGGGTCAACTCGGCATCCCGCCCGGTCATCTTGGAGGGGTAGATCACCCGCGAGACCTCCGGCCGGTGCGACAGCCAATCGGCGACCGCCGCGGCGGTTTCGCAATGGCGCTTCATCCGCAGCGGCAGCGTCTCGATACCCTGCAGCACCAGGAACGAGTTGAACGGGCTGATGGCCGGGCCGAGATCGCGCAGCAAGGTCACCCGCGCCTTGAGGATGTAGGCGATCGGCCCCAAGGGCTTGGCCGCTTCGGTCCAGATCGCGCCGTGATAGGACGCGTCGGGGGTGTTCAGCCCAGGCTGGCGCGCGGGGTGGGCCGCCCAATCGAACGTGCCGCCATCCACGATCAACCCGGCAATCGCGGTGCCATGGCCGCCGAGGTATTTGGTGGCCGAATAGACCACCACGGCAGCGCCATGGTCGAACGGCCGCACCAGCATGGGCGCCGCGGTGTTGTCCATGATCAACGGGATCCCCAGCGGCCGGCCCAGCTCCGCCACTTCGGCAATCGGAAACACCCGCAGCTTGGGGTTCGGCAGGGTTTCGGCGTACCAGGCGCGGGTGCGGTCGTCCGAGGCGCGCACGAAGGCCGCCGGGTCCACGGGGTCGACGAAGCGGACCTCGATGCCCTGGTCCTTGAGCGTATTGGCGAACAGGTTCCAGGTGCCGCCATAGAGGTCGGTAGAGGAGACGATGTTGTCCCCCACCTTGGCCAGGTTCTGCACCGACAGCGCGCTCGCGGCCTGGCCGCTCGCCAGAGCCAGCGCTCCTGCGCCCCCTTCCAACGCCGCCACCCGCTTTTCCAGCGCATCGGATGTCGGGTTCATGATGCGGGTGTAGATGTTGCCGAGCTCCTTCAGCGCAAACAGGCTGGACGCGTGCTCGGCGCCATCGAACTGGAACGCTGTGGTCTGATACACGGGGACGGCGACCGCGCCTGTGCTGGCGTCATGCCGCCAGCCGGCGTGCACGACCATGGTTTCCGGATGCATGGCAATCTCCCAATCTGCAGCGGTGCGCCGCGTCTGCTGGCGGCATCGCCCCCTATCTAGGCGGCTCCTGAGAGACGGGCAAACCGCGCGCGCTCACAGCGTGGCGAGCCACGGCAGGCTGTGGTGCGGAACCTCGGAACTGCGACTTTGGCACCCTGTTATGGTGCCTTTCTCGCCGATCATCATTGCCAAAAGCGGTAAAATACGTCTGTATGCTACCAGGCTGAGGGCAGGGCCGAATGGCGGCCATTGTGTCAGCGCCGGACGAGGTGATGGGATGAGCGGCGTTTTGGAGCAGGTTCGATTCGGTGGCAACGACATCGAAAACGCGATGTCGAAGCTGTCAGACAAGCAGATTGACGGGCTTGCCTTTGGAGCGATCCAACTCGACGCGACGGGCAAGATCATGACGTACAACGCCATGGAAGGGCAGATCACCGGCCGTGACCCGGGTTCAGTGGTTGGCAAGAATTTCTTTACCGCCGTCGCGCCCTGCACAAATACTCCAAAGTTCAAAGGTGAGTTTGACAAAGGCGTCAAAGCTGGCTCCCTGAACTCCGTGTTCGACTACACTTTCGACTACAACATGAAACCAACCAAAGTCCGGGTGCATATGAAAAAGGCACTCAGCGGCGGCACATACTGGATTTTCGTCAAGCGGCTTTGAGCGCGCCTGGCCGGGCCGCCGCGACGAACCCGGCTCGCCCCCTCGATCTTGTTCGACAAAGGCCGCGGATGATGCTTGCCTCTGCTCACCCCGATACTGCCGATGGACGCTGGTGGAGTGCGAGCGGCCTGCCGCGCTGGCTTGCCGACCTCATCCGGTCGGAGGCACGCACCATCCGCCCGGCAACCACACTCCCGCCCGGGACTTGGGCGCCCGAAACCTGGCTCGATGAGCAAGGGCTGGGATTCGACAGCCTAGAGCGCCTGCAGCTCGCCGCCGCGCTGTCGGAGGCGCTGCACATGCACGAGAGCGGCATTGCCGACTTCCTGCTGGCCAAGCGCAGCTTCGGCGAGTGGTGCGACGTCGCCACCCAATCGCTGAACGAGTACTCGGCCAAGCTCACCTTCCGGACCTCCGGCAGCACGGGGCAGCCCAGACCGATCGTGCATAGGCTGAGCGACCTCCACGACGAGATCGACGCATTGCTGCCGCTCCTGTTCAAGGACACGACTCGGGTGTTGAGCGCGGTGCCTTGCCACCACATTTACGGCTTCCTGTTTACGGTTCTGCTGCCGCAGAAGCTGAGTGAGATCCCGGTGCTTGATATCGCCGGGCTGTCTCCTGGCAGCCTCGTCGGGTTGCTGCGCCCGGGAGATCTGATTGTCGGCCATCCCGAGTTCTGGGCGGCCGCAGCCCGGGCCATTCCGTTCGGTTGGAGAAGCGGGGTCACCGGGCTGACGTCCACAGCGCCCTGCCCCGCCGAAACGGCGGCTAAGCTCGAACAGGCCGGACTGTCGCGGCTGGTGGAGATCCATGGCTCCTCCGAGACCGGCGGGATCGGCTGGCGCACGGATCCTGCTGCCAATTACGCGCTCATGCCGCAATGGCAACGCAACCAGGATGGCGGGCTGCGGCGCAACGGCGTTGTGTTCGCTGCGCCGGATCGGCTGGAATGGGTGGCAAGCCGCCGCTATCGCATCAACGGCCGCATCGATGGTGCGGTCCAAGTCGGCGGCACGAACGTGTTTCCTGCCCATGTCGAGGCGGTGCTCTCAAGCCATCCGGGCGTCGCGGCCGCCTCCGTGCGGCTGATGGCGGCGACGGAAGGCCGTCGATTGAAGGCATTTATTGTCCCGCGCGGCCCTGCCGCCGAAACCGCCAGCTTGCAGGCGGCGCTGGAAACCTTCGCTGCCCTCAATCTTTCCACCCCCGAAAGGCCTCGCGCCTACACCTTTGGCGCGGAACTGCCCCGCGGTGCCCTGGGCAAATCGGCCGATTGGCCGCTCGCACCGCCCGAGTGATCATTGCGCGCTAGAGCCTGATCGCTTCAGGTTGGCTCAACCTGAAGCGTGAATCAGCCTCTTAAACAGAGAGTTAGAGCATGGGCGCTTCGCCTATTAGAAGCGATCATGCTCTAGCATGCAGCCAGGGCAGGACATGCAGCCAAACGTCGGCACCGCCTTCCCAGATAAGCTTGCAGGCAACGAACAGCACGATCAGCAGCCCCGCCCAGGCCAGCCAGCGAAACCGCTCCAGCAGGCGCGCCACCAGCGTCGCCGCCACCGCCATCAGCACGACCGAAACGCCCAGGCCAGCCAGCAAGATGCCGATCCGGCCCTGCGCCGCGCCCGCCACCGCCAACACGTTGTCCAGGCTCATGGACAGGTCGGCGGCAGCGATCTGCGCCATGGCCGCGCCGAGCGACTTCGGCACCGGCGGCGCCAGGCGGCGCGGATGGGGCCGCAGCTCGCGATACATTCGCCAGCAAACCCACAAAAGCAGGATTCCTCCGGCCAGGGTCAGCCCCACGATCGCGAGCAGCTTGAGCGCGACCGAGGCCAGTCCCAACCGGATCACCGCTGCCGCCGCGATCCCCAGCACCACTGCGCGCCGCTTCTGGGCGGCGGGCAGGCCGGCCACCGCCAACCCCACCACGACGGCATTGTCCCCGGCTAAAGCCAGGTCAATGAACAGCACCTGCGCCAAGGCCGCGAGTTGGGCTAGAATGGGCGAGTGAAGGCCCGCTTGGAGTAACGACTGCATGGTCCCGCGCTATACCCGCCCTGTTCTGGCAGCCATATGGGCGCCGGAGAACCGCTACCGCCTGTGGTTCGCCATCGAGGCGGCCGCGGCCGACGGCATGGCCGCCATCGGAACCATCCCGGCCGAGGCCGCCCGTGCCATCCGCAACAAAGGCACTCCGCTGCTGGCAGCGATTGGACAGGCCGACCTGGACCGCATCGACGCCATCGAGGCCGAGACCCGGCACGACGTAATCGCCTTCCTCACCTGGCTGGCGGAGGGGATCGGGCCCGAGAGCCGCTTCGTGCATCAGGGTATGACCAGCAGCGACGTGCTGGACACCTGTCTCTCGCTGCAACTCACGCAAGCGGCCGACGTGCTGCTGGCGGATGTGGACGCGGTGCTGGCCGCCCTAAAGCGCCGTGCCTTCGAGCACAAACACACGCTCACGATCGGCCGCAGCCACGGCATCCATGCCGAGCCGACCTCGTTCGGCCTCAAGCTCGCCGGGCACTACGCCGAGTTCGCCCGCAACCGCGCCCGCCTGGTGGCCGCAAGGGCGGAAATCGCTGTCTGCGCAATCTCCGGCCCGGTTGGCACCTTCGCTCATCTCGACCCGGCGGTAGAAGAGCATGTCGCCCGCACGCTCGGCCTCGCCGTCGAGCCCGTCTCTACTCAAGTGATCGCGCGCGACCGGCATGCGCAGTTCTTCTGCACCTTGGCCGTGATCGCCTCGGCCGTCGAACGGCTCGCGGTCGAGGTGCGCCATTTGCAGCGCAGCGAGGTGCGCGAGGCGGAGGAGTTCTTCCACCCCGGCCAAAAGGGCAGCTCCGCCATGCCGCACAAGCGCAACCCGGTGCTCAGCGAGAACCTGACCGGCTTGGCGCGGGTGGTGCGCTCGGCCGCCGTGCCGGCGCTGGAGAACGTGGCGCTGTGGCACGAGCGCGACATCAGCCATTCGTCAGTGGAACGGGTGATCGCCCCGGATGCCACGGCCGCGCTGGACTTCGCGCTGGTGCGGCTAGCCGGGATGATCGAGCAGTTGGTGATTTACCCCGATCGGATGGCGGCCAACCTGGAGAGCTTGGGCGGGGTGGTGCATAGCGGCGAGGTGCTGCTGGCGCTGACCGGGGCTGGCATCCTGCGGGAGGACGCCTATCGCCTGGTTCAGCGCAATGCCATGAAAACATGGGAGAAATTGGGGCAACCGGATTGCGACAGTTTTCGCGACAACCTGCTCGCCGACCCGGAAGTGGCTGGCCGGATCAGCCGCGCGCAAATCGACGCCGCGATGGACCCAGCGAGCCATTTACGGGCGCTGGACCACGTGTTCGAGCGGGTGTTTGGCGCTGCCGAGCTGCCGCTTGTCTGACCTCGCGGCGGTGATTTGAAAAAGATGCTTGAAACGGTGGGTTGTCGCTTGGCATGAAATTGCCATCAAGCATTTTACGGTGTGTCATGAACTTCTTCAGTCCTTTCAGTATCGACCATCCCGCACAAATTGCCGACCTCAGCAAAGGCTTTGCGGCAGCTGCCATTCAATATATCACGATGGCAAAGCAGCAAGACGCGGGCACGTTCGCGACAGTCTCCAACATCGTTATGGGGATCGGCACCGGCGCGGCAATGACGATGACATCTCTGGCGTTGCTGCAGATTGTTGGCGGCTAGCGCGGCTGTACTCTCCGCCTAGTGTCCTATGCTCTTGTGTCCAATGCCATCGGCAGGGCTTGAAGGTCGGCAACCTCCAAGTCAGGCGGCTGCTTCAAAAATCTTGCCGACCGGCCATTGCGGCGGACCCAAACCGTCGCACAGCCCAGTTCTCTTGCGGGAACGATCTCATCGGCGCCCTCAGCGACGTGGGCGACCGTCCCAGGCGTGGCGCCTAGACGGCGTAGCGCCTGCTCAAAGATGGGGCGGCGCGGCTTGTAGCAGCGCGTTTGCTCCGCCGTGACCACGTCCGTGAACGAGACCTGCAGTTGAGCCAAGGACCCTGCCACAAGGTCGTCATCGATGTTGGAGATAATCGCAAGCCGATAGCGGCGTTGCAGCAAGCGCAGGCTGTCCACGGTGTCGGGGAAGGGGCGCCATTCCGGAAGCGAGCGGACCAGGATGTCTCGGTCTGCGGCGGCCACCTTGAAGCTGAACCGAGCGCCGAAGCCGTCCACGACCGCCCGCAGTACGTCCTTGTAAAGCCGATAAGGAGGGTCGCAACAAGGAGCTTCGATCTCCTGGCAGGTGCGAATCACCGCGTCATCCGATAGCGTCACATTATGACGATCAAGCAGGGGCCGCAGAGCCGCGATGGTCCCCGCCTCATAATCGATCAATGTGCCATAGCAATCGAACGTTAGGGTCGTGATCTGATGGGCATCAGATGTTGCCATTTAGGTGAGCCTCGCGCCGTGCCGGACGAAGCCTAGAGGCACCGCATCGGCCATCGTTCCATCACAAATCTTCCCTCATTCGGCCATCGTCCCCGCGCACGGTCGCTCCTGGATCAAGGAGGTCCGTCATGCGCAAAGCCCTGTTCAGCCTGACCATCTTCGCCGGCCTCGCCAGCGCCGGCATCGCGTCCGCCCAACCGGTATGGGTGCAGGCGCCGCCGCCCGGGTATGGCTATGCCCCCGGTGAGGAATGGCGCGCCCGCGAGTGGCGCCATCACGAGTGGGAGCGGCATCGCCGGTGGGAAGAGTGGCACCAGTCTCACGATTGGCGGGATGGCGGCCGCTGGTAACGCGCACAGCGCGGGCCTACGTCCAGGGCCGTGTGCACCCTTATCACCCTGTCGCGGCCGGGCCATGCCTGGCCGCTGCTATGCGCCGCCAACCGGGACGAACGACTAGACCGCCCGTGGGACCCGCCGGCCGCCTACTGGCCGGCTCAACCTGACGTCACCGGCGGGCGGGACCGGCTCGGCGGTGGTACCTGGATGGCGGTGAATGGTGCCGGCGTGCTCGCCGCCGTGCTCAACCGGCCCGGCAGCCTCGGCCCGGCGCCGGGCAAACGCAGCCGCGGGGATTTGCCGCTGTTAGCCGCTCGGCACAGCAGCGCAGCTACTGCCGCCCAGGCTCTCGCGGCCCTGGACGGCGCTGCCTTTCGCAGCTTCAACATGGTGGTGGCGGAGCGCGCGGCTGTTTGGTTCATCCGCAACGACGAGGCGGGCGAATTGAGCGCCGAGCCATTGCCGCCGGGCCTACACATGCTCACCGCGCACGATCCGGACGACCTTTCCAGCCCCAGGGTCGCTCGCCACCTGCCGCGGTTCCGAGCCGCCCAAGCACCGAACCCGCCGGATTGGGCAGTCTGGCAAACCCTGCTCGCGGACGAGGCCCCGCCGCGCGAAGCCGCCCTGTCAGTGCCGCCAATGGACGGGTTCGGCACCACCTGCGCTTCCTTGCTCGCCCTGTCCATGTCGGGCGACGTGCAATGGTGGTTTGCGCCAGGCCGTGCGGGCAAGGCGGCCTTCCACCTGGTTCCGGCGCTCGGCCTGGCGGGTGGCGGGGGGGCGCCCCGGCTGCTATAGGGCTGCGACGAGACGAGGATAGGTGAATGGCCCGGCGCCGGCAGCTTTACGAGGGCAAGGCAAAGGTCCTGTTTGAAGGGCCAGAGCCTGGCACCCTGGTGCAGTACTTCAAGGATGACGCGACCTCCGGCAACGGTGCCAAGAAGGGCACCATTACCGGCAAGGGCGTGCTGAACAATCGCATCAGCGAATACCTGATGACCCGGCTGGGCGACATCGGCGTGCCGACGCACTTCGTCCGCCGGCTGAACATGCGCGAGCAGCTCATCCGCGAGGTGGAGATCATCCCGTTGGAAATCGTGGTGCGCAACGTGGCCGCCGGGTCGCTCTCCACCCGGCTCGGCATCCCGGAGGGCACGCGCCTGCCCCGCTCCATCATCGAGTACTACTATAAGAACGACGCGCTGAACGACCCGATGGTGGCGGAAGAACACATCACCGCCTTCGGCTGGGCCAACACCGCCGACATGGACGACATCGTCTCGCTGACCCTGCGGGTGAACGATTTCCTCACCGGCCTATTCCTGGGCGTTGGCATCACCCTGGTGGACTTCAAGCTGGAGTTTGGCCGGCTGTGGGAGGACGAGGACATGCGCATCGTCCTGGCCGACGAGATCAGCCCCGACAATTGCCGCCTATGGGACAGCAAGACCAACGAGAAGATGGACAAGGACCGCTTCCGCCGCGACTTGGGCCGGGTGGAGGAGGGTTATCAGGAGGTCGCCCGCCGCTTGGGCATCCTCCCCGAGGCGGGCGCGCGGGACTTGAAGGGCCCGGAGGCGGTGCAGTGAAGGCGGTGGTCACCGTCATGCTGAAGCCGGGCGTGCTGGACCCGCAGGGCCGCGCCATCGGCCATGCGCTCAGCACGCTCGGCTTCGCGGGCGTGGGCGAGGTGCGCGCGGGCAAGGTGATCGAGCTGGAGCTGGCGGAAACCGACCCAGACCGGGCGCGGGAGACGGCGGAGGCAATGGCGCGCAAGCTACTGGCCAATACGGTGATCGAGAGCTTTCGGGTGGATGTGGCCGGGCAGGTCACGACAAAGCAGCCTGGTGCGGCTCCTGAGGTGCTTCAGTGAGGGATAGGTTGCCTGCGGCCCTGTGAGCGTCGCCCCAGGCTCAGGCGCCAATCGCAACGCGTTGAAGCTTGCTATCGAGCGTAATCAGCGGCGCCTGACGGGTGCGAGAGAGCCACAAGTAACTTGCGTCGTAGCCGCTCAAACCGGTTTGAAGCGCGAGGTTCAAGGTTTGCAGCCAATCGACTTGCTGCAATTCAATCCGGAAATCGGCGCGCTTCCGCAGGCCGGCTATGATCAAGTCGCGAAAGCCTGGCTCACGCCGAATAATCTTCCAGGCAACATTCGTCAGTTCGAAGTCGAGCAATCCTGGTGCAATCAAGCGTGTACCATCGAGGTCTCGCGCAACGGCAATGGCCTCTGGTTCACCGAAACAGATTGCCGCCAACGCGGACGCGTCTATGACCTTCACCATAGCGATTGCTAGCGATCACGATCTTCGCGAATCATCCGCACCGACTCGGAACCCCGACGCAAGCCCATGTCATCAAGCTCTTGGATCACCCGGCGCGCGACATCGCCCTGGTCGTCCGATTCCGCTCGATCATCGGCGGCGCGTTCCAAAATCGCCATTAACTCCCCCTGCAAGGACCGATGGTGGCGAGCCGCCCGAGTCCTGAGCGTCGCGACAAGCTCATCAGGCGCATTCTTGATCGACAGGTTCACCGACATGGTTGCCTCCAAATTGGCTCCATAATGCATCTTACTCATGCCATCGCCTCGCTGCAACAAAATCTCGGGGCTGTGCTAGACACCACACGCGACCGACCCGAGGACCCTTGACGCCGTGAGATCCGCCATTGTGCTCTTCCCCGGCACCAACCGCGAGCGCGACGTCGCGATTGCCTTGCAGCGCGCCACCGGCCAGCGGCCGCCCGTGTTGTGGCACCGCGAGACCACGCTGCCGGACAGGCTCGACCTCATCATCCTGCCCGGGGGGTTCTCCCATGGCGACTACCTGCGCTGCGGCGCCATGGCAGCGCACGCGCCGATCATGCCGGCCATCCGCGCCTTCGCCGACCGGGGCGGCCACGTGCTCGGCATCTGCAACGGCTTCCAAATCCTCACCGAGGCGCAATTGCTGCCGGGCGCTCTGCTGCGCAACGCCGGGCTGCGGTTCATCTCGCGCGACTGTCATCTTCGCGTCGAGCGTGCCGGCACCGCCTTCACCCGGCACTACCGAATGGGTCAGGTGTTCCGCGCCCCCATGGCCCATGGCGACGGCAACTACACCGCCGACCCGGCGACGCTCGACGCGTTGGAAGCCGAAAACCGGGTGGCGTTCCGCTACGTCACGCCAGCCGGCGAAGCCACGGCCGAGGCCAACCCGAACGGCTCCGCCCGCTCCATCGCCGGCATCACCAGCGCCAATGGTCGCGTCCTTGGCCTGATGCCGCACCCGGAAGACCTGGTGGACCCGCTGGTCGGCGGCACGGACGGGGCACCGCTGTTCGCCGGGCTGGTTGAGGCGCTGGCGGCGTGAGGCCCGGCTTGAGAGACGTCAACCAGGCGCTGGCCGCCGAATTCGGTTTGTCCGCCGCGGAATACGGCCGCGTCCTCACCATCCTGGACCGTATCCCAACGCTCACGGAACTGGGGATTTTCTCCGTCATGTGGTCGGAGCATTGCTCCTACAAATCCTCCCGCGTCTGGCTCAAGCAACTGCCGACGCAAGCCCCTTGGGTGATCCACGGACCCGGCGAGAATGCGGGTGTAGTGGACATCGGCGAGGGTTTAGCGGCCGTCTTCAAGATGGAGTCGCACAACCACCCGTCGTTCATCGAGCCCTACCAGGGTGCGGCCACCGGCGTCGGCGGCATCCTGCGCGACGTGTTCACCATGGGCGCCCGCCCAATCGCCAATCTGAACGCCTTGCGCTTCGGCAGCCCGGACCATCCCGCCACCAAGCGCATCGTGGATGGCGTGGTCCGCGGCATCGGCGGCTATGGCAACTGCGTCGGCGTGCCGACCGTGGGCGGCGAGGTAAACTTCCATCCCGCCTACAACGGCAACCCGCTGGTCAACGCCATGACGGTCGGCATCGCCCCGCGCGACCGTATCTTTCTCTCCGCCGCCGCCGGGATTGGCAATCCGGTGGTCTATGTCGGCAGCCGCACCGGGCGGGACGGCATCCATGGCGCCACCATGGCCTCCACCGAGTTCGGTGCCGACAGCGAAAGCAAGCGCCCGACCGTGCAAGTGGGGGACCCGTTCACCGAGAAGTTGCTGATCGAAGCCTGCCTGGAGCTGATGGCCACCGACGCGATCGTGGCGATCCAGGACATGGGCGCCGCCGGGCTCACCTCCTCGGCGGTGGAGATGGCCGGGAAGGGCGGCGTAGGCATTGCACTCGACCTAGACGCAGTGCCGCAGCGCGAGCCCGGCATGAGCGCCTACGAAATGATGCTGTCGGAAAGCCAGGAGCGCATGCTGATGGTGCTGCGTCCCGACCGGCAGGAGTTGGCCAGATCAATCTTCGAGAAATGGGAGCTGGATTTCGCCGTGGTCGGCAAGCTGACCGACACGGGTCACATCGTCGTCACTCATCAGGGGACGGTAGAGGCCGATATCCCGCTCTCCCCGCTGGCCGATCAAGCGCCACTGTATCACCGGCCCACCCAGGAGACGCCGGCCCCGGCCCCACTCGGCCCAGTAAAGCGCAAGCTCGGCATCATCGAGGCTCTCACCAAGCTGATCGGCTGCCCGGACCTGTGCTCCCGCGCTTGGGTGTGGGACCAGTACGACAGCACTATTGGCGGCCAAACCATCCGCCGGCCTGGCGCCGCGGACGCCGCCATTGTCCGCATCGAGGGCCACGACCTGGCCCTAGCCCTCACCACCGACTGCACGCCCCGCTACTGCGTCGCCGACCCCGAGGCGGGCGGCATGCAGGCGGTGGCCGAAGCCTGGCGCAACATCACCGCCACCGGGGCGACGCCGCTCGCCATCACCGACAACATGAACTTCGGCAATCCGGAGAAGCCTCTGGTGATGGGCCAGTTCGCCGCCGCCATCCGCGGCATGGCCGCCGCCTGCACCGCGCTGGGCTTCCCCGTGGTGAGCGGCAACGTTTCGCTCTACAACGAGACCGACGGCGCCCCGGTCCTGCCCACCCCCGCGGTCGGTGGCCTCGGCGTGCTGAACGACGCCGCCCGAGCGGTGGGGCTCGCGTTGCTGCCGAACCTGGACTTGGTGCTCGTCGGGTGCACAAGCGGCTGGCTGGGCCGCTCACTCTGGCTGCGGGAGATTGCCGGGCAGGAGGCGGGAGCCCCGCCGCCGGTGGATCTCGCCGCCGAACGCCGCAATGGCGATTTCGTGCGCGCCCAAATCGTCGCCGGGCACGTGGTCGCCTGCCACGATGTGTCCGATGGCGGGCTGTTAGTCGCAGTGGCGGAAATGGCGCTGGCAGGCGACGTCGGCGTGCACCTCGCCCGGCAGCTTCAGGCGACCGACGAGGCCGCCTTCTGGTTCGGCGAGGACCAGGCCCGCTACCTGGTGGCAGTTGCTGATGCGGCCGAGTTCATGGGGCAAGCCGGGGAGGCAGACGTGCCCGTGCTGCGGCTGGGCTCGGCGGCGGGAGACCGGATCACGCTAGCCGACGGCAGCTTTGCTCGGCTGGCTGACTTGCGCGCCGCCCACGAGCGGTTCTTCCCGAACTGGATGGGAGAGGTGAACCCGGCGGTTCAGTCTCCCGCCGGCAAACCGATTTCATGATCGCCCTGCGGCGCGTTGGTGATCGGACCGTGGTAGACTGAGCATGCGGCAGGCAAGCCGATGAGAAAAGCTGCCAAGAGACCTAACCTCAACACGCGTTTGGTATTGCATCTCGTCATGGTCTCCCCGGGCGCAGGCAAGCCCCAATGGGGTTCACCCGCTCCGTGCCCGAGCAAGATCGTTTGGCGCAGCCCTGCCTCAGAGGAGCTGTTCTGGACGCAAAGGCAGCTCCCGCAAGCGCTTGCCCGTGGCGTGGTACACTGCATTAGCGATCGCCGCATTCATGCCGACGATGCCGATCTCCCCGATGCCCTTCACGCCAAGCGGGTTGACGCGCTCGTCATGCTCCGGAACCATGATGATCTCGATGGACGGCACGTCAGCGTTCACGGGAACCAAGTAATCTGCCAGATTTTGGTTGATGAGCCGGGCAGACACTGGGTCTACTTTGGTGGCCTCGTGCAACGCGGACGAAATACCCCAGATCGCCCCTCCCATAAATTGGCTGCGTGCTGTCGTCGGGTTGATGATCGTGCCGGCGGCAAAGGCGGAGACCACGCGCGGTACACGAATCTCGCGGGTTAAACTATGGACGCGCACTTCCACGCAATGGGCGCCGAATGCGTAGGCTGTGACGTCCTTGCGGTCGCCGCCGCGGCTCATCAGAGTTTTGCCCTCATACAGCAGGCCGATCGCGTTGGCCGGCACGCCTGCGGGGATGTTCTCGGCATAGACTTCAAGGCGCCCGCCAGTGCGGGGCACGGCCTTGCTCAACGGCTCGCTCTGCCCGTCCGGGTTGCGCAGCATGCCGCCCGCCAGGTTCAGGGCCGCCGGGTCTGCGCCATGGAACGGGCTGTCCTCCGCTTTCACCGCAGCTTCAGCCAGGCGGCGCCGGATGTCCTCGCAGGCTTTGAACACGACAAGGGTGGTCGATGCCGCATTGTTCGAGCCGCCAGCTACGGGCACTGGCGGCAGGTCACTGTCGCCCATCTGCACCGATACGTCGCTGACCGCCAAACCCAGCGCATGGGCGGCGGTGATCGCCACCGTCGTGTAGGCGCCATTGCCGAGTTCATGCGCCGCCAGCGCCACGTTCGCCTTGCCCGCCGGCGTGAGCGTGATGCGCGCCGCGGCCGGGCCAATGTTGTTCGGGTAGAACGAGGTGGCGCAGCCATACCCCACCAGCCACTCGCCATCGCGCATCGATCCGGGCTTCGGGTTGCGCTGGCCCCAGCCGAACTTCTGCGCCGCCTGGTCGAAACAGGGCATCAGCAGGCGGGAGGAGAACGGCAGGCCCGAAACCGGGTCGGTTTGCGTGTCGTTGGCCCGGCGCAGCTCGATCGGGTCCATGTCGAGCGCATAGGCCAGTTCGTCCATCGCACTTTCCAGCGCGAACATGTAAGGCACCTCGGCGGGCGCCCGCATGAAGCCCGGCGTGGCGCGGTCGGCGTGGACGACGTTGACGGCGGTCGCGATCACCGGAGAGGCATAGAGCCGCGACGTCGCCTCGACCCCCGCGACTTTGTAACCGGACGGCCGGGAGGTTACTTCCCAACCCTCCTGGAACACCGAGGTAAGCTTGCCATTGGGCGTGGCGCTGAGCCGCACGTGCTGGCGCGTCTCGGCCCGGAACGTGGCGATGGTGAAGCCCTGCGCGCGGGTTGGTTGCAGCTTGACCGGGCGACTCAGGCGTTTTGCCGCCAGTGCGATCCAGGCCGTGCGCGAGGTCTGGTTGCCTTTGGAGCCGAACGCGCCGCCAACGTAGCGCGACACGGTGCGGACATCCGCCGGGTCGATCCCAAGCTGGCGGGCGGTTGCCGTCTTCAAGCCCCACATGAACTGCGACGGCTCGTAGACGGTGAGCTTAGGGCCGTCCCAAACGCAGGTGGTGGTGAACAGCTCGATCGGGTTGTGATGCTGCGTTGGCGTGGCGTAGCGGGCGTCGACCTTCGCCGCGGCGGCGGCAAAGGCGGCGTCGGCCGCGGCTCTCTTGGTGGCCGCATCGTCCTTGCCCGCTTCGCCCAGTTGGGCCGCCGCCACTGGCTGCGTGTCGGCACCGGGCGAGCCGAAGCTGGCACTCGGCGGCTCGGCCACGGTGCTCATCTGCACCTTGCTCGCGGCCTCGGCCGCGGCCTCGAACGTATCGGCGACCACCACGGCGATGATCTGCCCCGCGTGCCAAATCCGGTTGCTTTCGAGCGTCGTGGTCGTCGGACCGCCATCTGGCCCCCGCGGCGGCGTGGTCTGGCCGCGGACGGTCTCGTAGGTCAGGATGTCCAGCACGCCCGGCACGGCATTGGCGCGGCTCAGGTCGAAGCCGGTAATGTGCCCGCGCGCGATGTCGCTGGTGACCAGATAGGCAAACGCCGGATTGGCCACCGGCTCGTCCGAGGCGAAGCGCGCCGCCCCCGTCACCTTCGCGACACCGTCGATGCGGGGTGTCGGCGTGCCGAACAGGATGCTTGGATCGATGGTCATGTCAGGCCTTCCTGGTTGGGATCGGCATCGCCTTGGCTTGCATCAGGGCGCGGACGACCGTCTGCTGCCCAAGCTCAAGCTTGTAGTCGTTTTGACCGTGGCCCACGGCGCCTGTCATGGCTGCGCGCGCCGCGGCTTCGGCGTTCGCCGCAGTCAGCGGCTTGCCGGTCAGTACCGCCTCCGCGCCATGGGCGCGCCAAGGGCGATAGGCCATGCCGCCGAGCCCGATACGAACTTGATGCACCACCTCCCCATCCATCTCGAGCGCAACAGCGGCGGAGGCGATGGCAAACTCGTATGAGGCGCGGTCACGAACCTTCACATACACCGAGCGCTGCGCCCAGGCGGTGGCGGGAACGAAGAACGCGGTGATCACCTCGCCGGGCCGCAGGTTGGTTTCGAGCTGCGGCTGGGCCTCGGCCGAACGGTGCAGCGAGGCAAACGGCAATCGACGCGCCCCCTGCGGCCCGGTGAGGTCGACCTGCGCCTCAAGCGCCATCAGCGCCACGGCCCAGTCGCCCGGATATTGCGCGATGCAACTGCTGTCGGTGCCCAGCACGGCATGGTTCCGGTTGAACCCCGTCAGCGCCGCGCAGCCGGAACCGGGGTTGCGCTTGTTGCAGGCGGCCCAGCTCGGATCGCGGAAATAGCTGCAGCGGGTGCGCTGCAGCACGTTGCCCCCGAGCGACGCCATGTTGCGCAATTGCGCGCTGGCAGCCATCTGCAGGCTCTCGGTTAGCGCGGGGTAATCCGCTTGCACGATGGGGTGCGCCGCCACATGGGCCATCTTGGCCAGTGCACCCAAACGTAAGCCGTCCGGACGCGACGCGATCTCGGAATGAGTGGCGCGCAGCGGTCCAAGGTCGACCACTTGCTCGGGCACCATCACGTCGAGTTTCATCAGGTCATAGAGCGTCGTGCCGCCAGCCAAGAACTGCACTGGGGCATTGGTCTGCCCTTGGCCGTTCTGCTGGCCGAGGCGCACAGCCTGCGCCACGTCTGTGGCGCGCGCGTAAGAAAACGGACGCATCAGGCTCGCTCCATCTGCTCACGCCCCTGCTTGATCGCAGCGACAATGTTGGGGTAGGCGGCGCAACGGCAGAGGTTACCGCTCATGTATTCCCGGATGTCGGCGTCCGTGGTCGCATGGCCTTCGTTGACGCAAGCCACCGCCGACATGATCTGGCCCGGCGTGCAGTAGCCGCATTGGAAGCCGTCATGGTCGATGAAGGCCTGCTGCATCGGGTGCAGGCCGCCATCGGCCGCCGCAAGGCCCTCGATGGTCTTGACCGGGCGGTCCTGCACCGCGATGGCCGGCGTGAGACAGGAGAGCACGCGTTCGCCGTCGATATGGACGGTGCAAGCGCCGCATTGGCCGTGGTCGCAGCCCTTCTTGGTGCCGGTCAGGTCCATGTGCTCGCGGATTGCGTCGAGCAACGAGATGCGCCCGTCCATGACGAGCCGGTAATCTCTACCGTTCACGTTTAGAGTAATGGGGGACATACCGGCCGGAGCGGGACTCGCAAGCGCTTCGGGTGCGGGAGCCGCGCGGACGATAGCGGGGACGGCGGTCAGGCCGACCGCCCCGCGGAACAGGCCCCTTCGGCTCGGTCCTGGTGTTTTCTCGCTCATACGTCTGCGTCCTTCGATTTGATCGCACTGGCGGTCTGACCGCGCTGGCATTCACCGCCACGAGTGAGCCCCGCCATCGCGTGGGAAGACTTGGGCTGCAGACGAAGCGTGCCACAATTGCTTGCCGCACACTACGGCCCAACCCGATCAACAACTCGGGTAGCACCGCCCACGTCTCGCCGCCGCATACTTTCAGCGATTTTCCATAGTTGCGACTTGCCGGTGTGGATCGCTTGCCCATGATAGAGACGGTAGCAATCCCCTGTGGTGAGATGGTGGAGGGCGATCATGGCAACGCCTGCTAGTTCTGATGCTACTGCTGCGCTAAAACCTGATTCTGACTCAGAGAACCCTTATTCGCAATATGCAGAAATCTACATAGGTCTAACGCGTCTTGCAGAAAGTATGAAAGGGCCGGGCTCCCTCGCGGCTTTACGGAAAATTGAGAGAGAGCTTCGCAGATACAGCATATCGTTGAGCGAAGTAAGGCTCGCGATGCAAGAGCAGGGTTTGCTCAATGAATATACCACAACGTCTGCTGAACCTACACCAGAACTTTCAATTGACCAGGAAGAATTTAACAGAAAGCTTCTTGAAGAAGTCGATTTAGTAATGAACAAGTTTGAGGCTAACGTGCTAAAGGAGCGCCACGCTTTGGACGCGTTGCTAAGGCAGTTAGCCGTAGATACTAGCCGATAGAAGTGGCGGTCTGGGATGTTCCTGGCCGTCTTTGGGCTGTGGCCCGCAAGGTTGAAGACCTTCTTGAATTACAGTCTAAGACCCGCGCTTCCTTGGAACTGATCGAGCTACGCCTCCGCCAGCTGGAGGATCGAATGACCCATTTAGAGGCCGGGCAAGGCCAGCTGGTAACGAAGGCGAAGGCCGCAGCTGGTGTGGCTGCAACAGGGCTTGTCGGCTCCGTCATTTCCGACGTGGTCACTCGCGTGACTCGGTTCGAAATGCAGCAAGACGAATTTCAACGCCGTCCCCTTTCAAAGTAGCTCTGGACTAATGCGTCGGATAGCTCTTGGGATAACTAATCTGGTCGGCCGGTCCCGGTGCTGTCGGCGCCCCTTTCTTGCCGCAGCCTGCCAGCAAGCCCACGAGCAGCAATACCACGGCCAGCCTCATGCCAAGGCCGCTTGCCACCGCGCCGCCTCGCGCGCCACGTTGGCTGGCGCCGTGCCGCCATAGCTGGTGCGCGACGCAACCGACGCATCCACCGTCAGCACCCCGAACACTGCCTCGGTGATGCCGGCTTCCTCCGCCTGCATCTCGGCCAAGCTCAGCGCCGCCAACTCGCAGCCGCGCGCCTCCGCCCGTGCCACCAGCCGCCCCGTTACGTGATGGGCCGTGCGAAACGGCAGATGCAGCACCCGCACCAGCCAGTCCGCCAGGTCGGTCGCCGTGGCGTAGCCGCTGCCCGCCAAGGCCCGCATGCGTGCCGGGTCGGCCTGCAGGTCCCGCACCATGCCAGCCATCGCGGCCAGGCTCAGCGCCAGCGCGTCGGCAGCATCAAACACCGGCTCCTTGTCCTCTTGCGTGTCCTTGGCGTAGGCCAGCGGCAGACCCTTCATCACCGTGAGCAGGCTCACCAGCGCCCCCACCACCCTCCCGGTCTTGCCGCGCGCCAGCTCCGCCGCGTCCGGGTTGCGCTTCTGCGGCATGATGGAGGACCCGGTGGTCCATGCGTCCGACAGCCGCACGAAGCCGAACGGCGCCGAGCACCAGAGCACAATCTCCTCCGCCAATCGCGACAGATGCACCGCACAGATCGCCGCCGCGGAAAGGAACTCGAGCGCGAAATCGCGATCCGACACCGCGTCCAGCGAGTTGGCGGCCGGCCGGTCGAATCCCAGCGCTGCCGCGGTCATGGCGCGGTCGATCGGGAACGACGTGCCGGCCAGCGCCGCCGAGCCGAGCGGGCATTCGTTCAGCCGCCGCCGTGCATCCGCCATCCGGCCGCGGTCGCGGTTCAGCATTTCCACATAGGCGAGCAAATGATGCCCGAACGTCACCGGCTGGGCCGTCTGCAGATGGGTGAAGCCGGGCATCGGGTCGGCGGCATGCTCGGCCGCGCGATCGGCCAGGACGCGCATCAGCCCGGCCAACTCGCCGTCCAGCCCATCCATCGCATCGCGCACCCAGAGGCGAAAGTCGGTCGCGACCTGGTCGTTGCGGCTGCGCGCGGTGTGCAGCCGCTTGCCGGCCTCCCCCACGCGCTCGGTCAGCCTAGCCTCGATGTTCATGTGGATGTCTTCGAGCTCGCTGCTCCAGGCGAACCGCCCGGCCGCGATCTCGGCGCCGATCGCCTCCAGCCCGGCGCGGATGGCCGCCTCGTCCGCTTCGGTGAGCAGCCCGGCGCGCGCCAGCATCGCGGCATGGGCAAGCGAGCCGCGTATGTCCTGCCGCCACAGCCGCTGGTCGAACCCGATCGAGGCGTTGATCTCCGCCATCACCACGTCCGGCCCGGCGCTGAACCGCCCGCCCCATTGCGCGTTCGCCGCCGCGTTCCGACCTGTGTTGCCGCCCGACACTGTGTGAGGACCCATCCCGAATGACCAGACTCTCGCGCCGCACCCTGCTCGTCGCGGCCGGGACCGTAGCGGCGGCTGTGCCGCTCCGCAACCCGCGGGCCGAGGACTTAGAGGGCATCGACGCGCTGCACGCGCTGCACCAGCCGCGCAAGCTGGACGACCTGCACTGGGTCGCGGCCGATGGCGGCCCGGTCTCGTTGTCGGATTTCGCGGGCAAGGGCGTGGTGCTCAACCTATGGGCGACCTGGTGCGTGCCCTGCGTGCGCGAGATGCCGGCGTTGGACGGCTTGGCCCAGGCGGTGGCGGCCTCGGGGGTGGTGGTGCTGCCGCTCTCCTCGGACCGGGGGGGTGCGGCGGCGGTGCAGCAATTCTACCAGCAACGCGGCATCAAGCGCCTGCCCGTGATGCTCGACCCACGCAGCGCGGTGGCCGAGGCGCTCAACGTGCGCGGCATCCCAACCACGCTGTTGATCGACAAGCAGGGCCAGGAGGTCGGCTGGATCGAGGGCGCGGTGGATTGGACCTCGGCCGACGCCATCACCGTGGTGAAGAAGGTGGCGGCCTAACTGGGTTGGTGAGGATAGTCCCGCCCCCCATATGCGCGTGACATTGCGGGGGACTCATCAACCTTGGACATGCATCAGCCCGGACGCCCGACGCAGGCCGAGGCGGAGGCCGCGGTTCGGACCTTGCTGCGCTGGGCCGGTGACGACCCCAACCGCGAGGGCTTGCGCGACACGCCCGCCCGAGTGGCGCGCTCCTACCTCGAACTGTTTGCCGGCTACGATGTCGATCCGGTGTCACTGCTGGAGCGAACCTTCGAGGAGGTCGAGGGCTACGACGAGATCATCCTCCTGCGCGACATCCGGCTGGAGAGCTATTGCGAGCACCACATGGTGCCGATCATCGGCCGCGCGCATGTGGCCTACCTGCCGGACCGGCGCGTGATCGGCATCAGCAAGCTGGCCCGGGTGGTGGACGCGTTCAGCAAGCGCTTGCAGATCCAGGAGAAGCTCACGGTCCAGATCGCTGACACGATCCAGGCGGTGCTGAAGCCGCATGGCGTAGCCGTGGTGATCGAGGCCGCGCACCAATGCATGACCACCCGCGGCGTGCACAAGCCCGGCGTCGGCATGGTGACCAGCCGCATGCTGGGCGCGTTCCGCGCCAATGCGGAGACCCGGCGGGAGTTACTGGCGATGATTGGGAATCGCCGAACGTGCGAGGAGGTCTGAGCGGTCGGTGCGTCGTAAGCTAGCCGAGTGGCCGGACTGTCGCATGGGCCTACCTGCTGCCCTCCGCTACATCTATGCCGCGCAAACCGCTTGATCTAGCGCTCCTCAAAACTGCCCTTCTCCAACGCCTCGCGCAGCACCTTTTCAACGCGGGCACTGTAGCCGCATCCGGTCGCGCGAACGCCCTTCATCACGTCGGCGTCAAGCCGGAAACCGATATGCACCTTAGGCTACTCAACTGGAGGTCTGCCCCGTCCGCGCTTCCAGTCGGTATGTATCTCGAGATGCGCGTCCTTGAACGGGACGGCTCGGCTGCATTCTTCGTCAGTCGCCTCCGGAACATCCTCGGCGTCCCAAGCCTCCTGCGAGATATGGGCGGGCTGTTCAGGCGGGTCGTTCATAGCGCTCCTTTCACGGTCGTGAGCTTTTCTCAGGCCGATGACCCGGACAACGTCGCCGCGCAGCGTGTATCAGAGGCAATTCAACCGCCCGCCCCGCCCACTTCGTCGCCGGCAAGCACGACCCCTGACTGGTTCGCGTAGGATGGGCTGCAAGCAGCTTACCTACGGCAGATGTCGGGACCCCACCGATAGAGCACATCTGGCTCCCGCTCATCGTTGGCGCTGCCATCGGTCTGATCGATCGCAACGAAGCCTCTCGCCTCGTAGAAGCGCCGTGCAGGAATGTTCTTAACGAACGTCCAGAGCAGAAGGCTCGTCGACGCCGCTTTGGCCACTTGGAGCAGTGCTTGCCCCATTCCTTCCCCCTGGCGGCTCGGCAACACGTAGAGCTGGTCGATCCAGTCGGGCCGGAAAGCAATGATGCCGGCGATGTCCTGGTCGATCGTCCCGTAGACCGCGCAGGTCGAGAATACATGGCTACGAAAGTAGGCGCGATCCTCCTCTGGCGTGTGACGAGCCGCCAACCATGGCAGGCGCTCGTCGAACGAAGTTCGCAGAACGCAGGCCGCGCGATCCATTTCGCCCAGAACAAGCCGCCTCACCGAGAACGACATCTGCGTTCCTCACCTCCATCCAGCCAGCCGTTTCGGTCGCGAGTCAGCGCCGCAAGTTGGCAGCAACCCCGTTGTAGAACCCGGTGAGGGCATCGCCGGCAATCACGCCGCCCGCGAACACCTCCATCTCGCCCTGCGCCGACGCACCCCGCAGCCCGCCATAGAGCAATCGCAGCACAACGCCCACTAAGACAGCCCAGCCGGCCGCGGGGAACACGATCAACATGCCGGTCGCGAACAGCACGCCCAATTGCCGCCTCGGGCCACCCGCCAACTGCAGCAACGCACCCGGCACTGCCCAAGTCAGCAGTTGCAACGCAGCGCCCGGCGTGGCACCGGCCTTGATGGTCGCCACGTAGACCTTCGCCACCGGCGCCACCAGATTGGCGGCAAAATAACCCTGGTACGACACCAGAACGACCACCGCCGCCACCCCAAAGGCGAACATCGCAGCCAGGTATTGCTGGAAGCGGCCATCCGCCTCGAACGCCGGGTCGGCGCCGTGGCCGCGCAGCATGAAGCCGGCTTTCAGGTCGTAGCCCATGTCCGCAAAGGCCGGCCCGGTGGCGGCGGAGAACCCGACCAGCAGCGCCAAGGCCACGGGTGGGAAACCGGCCAGAATGCCGATGATCAGGGTGATCAGCGCCACGGCAAAGGCCGGGAACCAGCCGGAATGCATCGCCGCCAAGCCAACGATCAACTCGTGCACCAAGGCGGCAAAGGCGGCGTAAACCACGAAGGCGATCAGCATCGGGACCGATAGCTCACTCAGCAGCCCGCCGCCCAGCGCGATCAGGACGGCCACCACCACGTAAGCCACCGCGCCAACCGCCAAGGCGCGACCCGGCCCCCGTGCCGCATCCCCGGCCGCCTCCGTGCGCCGGGCCAGCATCACGGTCGCGACCTGCACCAGGGCCACCAACCCGGCACCGATCATGAGCCCGTGCGGAATGAACGCGCGGCCGATATCCCCGCCGGGCAGCACGCCGGAGAACAATTGCGGCGCGTAACCGCGGATCAGCAGCCCGATGCCGAACATCGCCAAGGCCCACACATTGCCGATGAAGGCGACTCCAAACGCCGACATGGGAATGCCGAGAAAGCCCGTCCCCACGATCCCCGCCAGCACCCCGCCACCCAGCACCAGCACGCAGCGGCCGCCCTCGTCGCCCGCACGGATGGCTTCCGCCGCGGCTACGCCCGGCGGCCAAGCGCCATCGGCGGGGAACACACGGGAGCCGAACAGGCGGTAGAGCATGGTGGCGTCCACCAGCATCGCCAGCGCCACCCCGCCCAGCAGCGGCAGCACCAGATCGCCCCGACCCATCAGGAAGGGAATGCCGATCGGCAGCAATAGGCTGTTGGCGGCGCCGAAGGTGGCGGCGGAGATCGCGCTCTGCGCCAGGTTCTGCACATGGACCGAACGGTAGCGGGTAAACACGCGCAACGGGATGCGGGCCAGCGCCATGGCGATCAGCGCCCCCACGATCGACGTGTTCGCCGTGACCCCCAGCGTGACCAGGAGCTGCATGCCGATGATCGCGCCCACCACGCATAGCACCGTCAGCAGAATCAGCGTCGCCGGGTCGAAGATGGACGGGTGCCGCCCGCGGTGGCGTGTAGTGCTGTGATCGGCGGTGGCGATGTCCATGGCTAGCTACTCCGCGGCTTTGGCACGGGCGGCGCCATACACGTTCCGGGCGGCGGCCTCCGTGATGCGCCCGTCTTGCAAGTCTGCGGCCACGTTCTGTGCCGAGCGGCGGTGCGGATCGCCGTAACCGGCACCCCCGGCAAACACGATCTCGGCTACCTGCTCCGGGCTGGTAAGGCTGACCAACTCGCCGGCGCCACAGTCGTGCAACAAGCTGCCGTCTGGCCGCCGCACGCCCGCGAACGCACGGCAGCCGGGCTGCCCTCCCGCCAAGCCAGGCAGCACCGCCTTGGCGCCCTCGGGGAAAAGTGCGGCCAATGCCGGCAGCCCATCGTCGTACAGCTTGCGGAACCGGACCCGCTGCCCCAGCCCGCCGCGCGATTGCCCGGCGCCTCCCGAGTCGGCGAGAAACGTTTTCTCCTCGACGAGAACAGGCACCCGCGCCTCGAACACCTCGATGGCCGTGTTGGCCGCCGAAGTTGGGTAGAGCAAGCCGGACTTGCCGTCACCGCGGGCCCCGGCGCCTTGGCCGCCGCCCATGAACAGGTGATCGGCATAGAGCGTGCCTGCCGCATCCCGTCCGGACACATTTACCGCCACCGGCAAGCCGGTGGGCGACTGCACCGCGCCGGGAGCCGCCTCCGCCAGCGCCCGGAACACCGCCGGCGCGAGGTACCAGCCGGTCCGTGTGCGGGAGGCGACGGCGGCCGGCCGGGTGCAGTTCACGATCGAGCCCTCCGGCGCAGTCACTCGAAACGGGCGATAGCAGCCGGCATTGCCGCGCACCTGCGGCGTCAGCATGCATTTCAGCGGATAGGTCGCATGCGCCGCCGTGTAGTTCATGGTGGAGTTCACCCCACCTTGCGCCAGTTGCGGCGGCGCGCCGGCAAAGTCGATGGCGATGGTGTCGCCCGCCACGGTCAGGCGCAGCGGCAAGGTGAGCGTGGCGTCCACCGGGCTGAACTCGACGCTGCTGCTGTAGTCGCCATCCGGCAAGGCGCGGATCGCCGCGCGCATCGCCTGCTCCGCCCGGTCCTGTACCACCGCGGCGAGTGCGGACAGGTCGGCCAGCCCGTATTCGTCCATGAACGCCATCAAGCGCTGGGCACCGATGCGGTTGGCGGCCATGAAGGCCTGGATGTCGCCGACCACCTGGGACGGGTTGCGCACGTTCTCCGCAATGATGGTGAACAGGTCCTCGTTGTCGACACCGGCGCGAGCCAGCTTCATCGGCGGGATTTGCAGCCCTTCGTCGAACACTTCGCGCGCCCGCAGGCTGTCGCGGGTGCCGCCGATATCGGCCACGTGGCCCACAGTGCCGACCAGCGCCACCACCCGCCCATCGCGGAACACCGGGCTGACCACGGCGATGTCGAACAGATGCCCGGCGCACAGCCACGGGTCGTTGGTCACCAGCATGTCGCCGGGCTGGAGCGTGTCTGCGGGGAAGCGGGCCAGCAGCGCCTTCACCGCGCGCGGCAAGGTCAGGTTGAACACCGGCATGGCGCGGGGCGAGTGGGCCAGCGTCTCGCCCTGCGGGTCCAGCAATTCACAGGCAAAATCCTGCGACTCGGCGATGATGAGGGAGAACGCGGTGCGGATGATGGTCAGCCACATCTCGTCCACCACCGTGGTGAGGCGGCTCCACATGATCTCCAGCGCGATCGGATCGGCCTCAATGGCGGCGCGGGCTTCGGCATGGGTCATGCCGGGCCGGACCAGGGCCATGGTGCTGGGCGCGCCGACCGCGATGCGCAAGTTGCCGGCTGCATCCACCCGTAGCACGTCGCCGGGCGCGATTACCGTGGTGGCCTCCCGTTCCTCTACGATCGCCGGGCCGTGGACCACGCTGCCGTCCCGCAGCGCGTAACGATCATACACCGTGGCAGTGACGGAGCCGTCGCCGAACCAGGCCAGGCGTTCGCCCTTGCGTGCGGCGCCCCCGCTGGCACCTTGCTCACTGAGCGAAACCGATGGGATCGGCCCGGTCAGCGTGACGCGCAAGTTCACCGCCTCCACCGCCCCGCCCGGTTGCAGGGCGGCGTAGCGGGCAGTGTAGGCGGTAGTGAACGCGCGGGTGAGCGCAGGCAGGCTGTCCCGGGTCAGCGCCGCCGCGGGCAGCTCGACGGCGATCTCGTGCATTTGGCCAACCAGCCGCATGTCGGCCATCCGCTGGACCGTGACGCCGCTGGTCACGCCGCCGGAGGCCAGTTCGGCCCGCGCCTCGGCTTCCAGCGCTTGCAATGCGGCTTCGACAGCGGCGAGGTCCAGTCCCGGCGCGAGCCGCATCGGCAGCGACCGCACCCGGCTGGCCGAAAGCGGCGCGGCCAGGAAGCCCAGCGCCGATGCCGCACCGGAAGCGGGGGGCACCATCACCTCGGCCATGCCCAGGGCGCGTGCGACCTCGGCTGCATGCGCCGGGCCGGCGCCGCCGAAGCCGACCATGGCGTAGCGCCGCGGGTCCCGGCCGCGCTCCACCAGGTACACTCTGGCGGCATCGGCCATGCTCTCCACCACCACCTTGTGGATGCCCCATGCCGCCTGCTCCACAGACAGGCCGAGCGGGTCCGCCACGCGGGCGAGGGCGGCGCGGGCGGCGGCGGCATCCAGCGCCATGGTGCCGCCGAGGAAGAACGCCGGGTCGTAATAGCCCAGCACCAGGTTCGCGTCTGTCACCGTCGGCTGGCTGCCGCCCTGGCCATAGCAGGCCGGACCCGGCGCCGCCCCGGCGGAGTGCGGCCCGACCCGCAACAGCCCGACCTCATCGATTGCCGCAATCGAGCCCCCGCCAGCGCCGATCTCGATCATGTCCACGGTGGCGGCCTTGATCGGCAGGCCGGAGCCTTTCTTGAACCGCTGCTCGCGGCCGGCTTCCAGCATGGGCGCCACTTGGGCCTGCCCGTCCTCGATCAGGCACGCCTTGGCGGTGGTGCCGCCCATGTCGAACGCCAGCAGGTCGGCATGACCGGCACGGGCGCCGAGCAGCGCCGCCGCGCGAGCCCCTCCGGCAGGACCCGATTCCAGCAGCCGGATCGGCAGTTCACGGGCCGCCGCGACCGACAGCAGGCCGCCGGCGGAGTGCATCAGCCGCAGCGCCCCGCCGAACCCGGCGTGCCGCAGTTCTTGTTCCAGCCGGTGCAGGTAGGTCGCCATCAGCGGCTGCACGTACGCATTGGCGCAGGTGGTGACGCAGCGCGCATACTCGCCGATCTCCGCCACCACCGCGGAGGACACGGAAACCGCAATGCCGGGCAGCTCGGCCGCGACAATGGCGGCAGCTTCTTGTTCGTGCTTCGGCTCGCGATAGGCGTGCAGGAAGCAGATCGCCACCGCCTGCACCCCGTCCGCCTGCAACGCCCGTGCCGCCTGGCGCACTCCCTCCCGGTCCAGCGGTGTCAATACCCGGCCGTCACGGTCGATCCGTTCCGTTACCTCCAGCCGTCGATGCCGCGGCACCAGCGGCGCGGGGAAGCGCAGGAACAGGTCATAGATGTCGTAACGCTGCTCGGTGCCGGCCTCCAGCACGTCGCGGAACCCGGCGGTGGTGATCAGCCCCAGCCGCGCGCCCCGCCGCTCGATCACCGCGTTGGTGACCAGGGTGGTGCCGTGCACGATATCCGCCACGTCGGTGAACGCAGCCCCGGCTTCGGCGACGATGTGGCGCAGGCCGGCCAAGGCTCCGACCGCCGGGTCGTCGGGCGTGGTGAGGCGCTTGTGCAGACGCAGTGCGCCGGTGGCGGGGTCGGAGAGCACGAAATCGGTGAACGTGCCGCCGATATCGAAGCCGAGGCGAAGGGTTGCTGGCATGGTGACGATCATGTCAGTGGCGGGCGGTATCGGTCTAGTCTGGCGAGACACACTGATGGGAAGTCATGCCGCAAGCAGCTGCAAATCAAGGAAGCCGACGGCGTAGATTGGTGACACGGCCAGCACGGCGCCGAAGCCGCATGGCGTGGCGGCGGTGATTGAGACGGCGCACCGGTACGGGGCGATGCGCGGAGTGCATAAGCTGAGCGTATGAATGGTGTTGAGCCGCATGCTCGGGCGTTCCGCACCAATGCGGAGATCCAGCGGGAATCGCTGACGATGGTTTGGAGTTGGGCGGACTCGGGGTAAAGCTTAACAACGTTCTCGATGCACCTTAATACACCTAACGGCCGAAACTCTCATTAGAGCAGTAATTTAAAAGACGCGTACGACATGACAGCCGTCCCGGTCATTGAATGAATAGACCGCTTCATATTGAAACGAGAAAACAAAAAATGCCTTCTCAGCCCTCACGCTCTCGAGCAACGCGCGGATTTGTGACTTTGATTGTTCAAAATTTGAGCCGCCAAATGAGAAAACGATTTCGTTCCCGACTAAATCGCCGTACGCATTATTGAAATCAGCCTTTGGAGGTGATGGTTTTATCAGCTTTAGACAAGAAAATGACATATGTGAAGCTTTGAAGTTGCCGCAGAACCCATCCCCGTCCTCACGATTTACTATAACTTCAAACGATTGAAAGATCTCCCTAACTCTTGCATAAGGCAGTGAAACTCCAATTTCGGCGATATACATCAATGACATACTAAGGAACCTCAAATAGAAAAAGATTGCCGGTCTTGTCTATTATCTATCCCGACATGCCCCGTCATCGTCGGCAAACACGACCCCTGAGTCGTTTGCGCAAGTGGGCTGCTTTGCAGCCCATCGCGGTTGCCGCACAAAACCGCTCGCGAGGGTCCATGGTCTGCGGCATCGGTGGGCTGCAAGCAGCCCACCCTACAACGGCAACTCCGCCTGCCGCACCGCCGCACCCCTTACCCCACGTTGCACCTCCACCGCCCCATCCGCAAACTCCAGCCGCACCCGCTTGCCCGGCGTCACCGCGGCGGCGCTGGTCACCGGGCGGTCCGCCATGTCCGTCACCAGCGCGTAGCCGCGCGCCAGCACCGCGCGCGGGTCGGCCGATTGCAGCCGGGCGCCCAGGCCCTCCAGCCGCGCCCGCGCCTCCCGCACTCGACCGCTCACCGCCCCCGTGCCGGTCTGCAGCATCACCCGCCCGCCCGCGATCCGCTGGCGTTGCACGGCATGGCGCAGGCCCATCGCCAACCCGCCCCCTGCGGCAGCGACCCGGTGGCGCACCGAAGCGAGCACGCTAGCCGCACTCGGCATGTGGCGCTCGGCGGCTATCAACGCAGCACGGCGTGCGGCGAGCAGGCCGGGCAGCCCCAGGCGCAGCCGCACCGCCCGGTCTGCCAGCATCTGCCCAGCCCCGCGCAGCACTAACGGGGCGTCGGGCAACGCCCGCTCCGCCCGCACCAGCGCAGCACGCCGGGCCGCGACCAGATGCGGCAGCGCCAGCACCAGCCGGTGCGCCCGGTCGTCCAGCCGCTGCCGGGCGGACCCGGCGAGCGAGGCCACATCCGGCAGCCGCGCTGCCAGGCCCGCCAGCCGCATCCGCCGCTCGCCGTCCATACGGGCAACGGCGCCGGCGATGCGAGCGGCGCGCTGCGCCAGGTCGGCCAGCAACTCCAGTCGCACGGGCACCGCCATTTCCGCCGCGGCCGTGGGGGTCGGCGCGCGCCGGTCCGCAGCCAAGTCGATCAAGGTATGGTCGGTCTCATGGCCGACGGCCGCGATCAGCGGGATGCTGCAGGCCGCCGCCGCCCGCACCACGGCCTCGTCGTTGAAGGCCATCAGGTCCTCCAGGCTGCCGCCGCCCCGCGCCACGATCAGCACGTCCGGCCGGGGCACCCCGCCCTGCGGCAGCCGGCAGAACCCGGCGATAGCCGCCGCGATTTGCTCCGCCGCCCCCGCTCCCTGCACCGGCACCGGCCAGAGCAGGATGGGGCGGCCGAACCGGCGGGCAATGGTGGTGTGGATGTCGTGCAGCACCGCGCCCTGGGCGGAGGTCACCACCCCCACCACGCTGGGCAAAACCGGAAGCACCCGCTTGCGCTCGAACAGGCCCTCGGCTGCCAGCTTCACCCGCAGCGCCTCGATCCGCGCCAGCATCGCCCCGGCGCCGGCGTATTCCAGCCGCTCGATGATGAGCTGGTATTGGCTCTTGTCGCCCCAGGCCGAAATCCGCCCGGTGGCGATCACTTCCACCCCGTCTTCCGGCTTCAGCCCGACCGAACGCGCCGCCGTTTTCCAGATGATGCCGCGCAACGTGCCGCCTTCATCCTTCAGGCACAAATAGGTGTGCCCCGAGGCATAGCGCTTCACTTCCGTCAGCTCGCCACGCACCCGCACCCGGCCGAAGGCACCCTCCAGCGTGCGCTTCACCGCGCCGGCGATCTCGCTGACGCTGTATTCGGGAACGTTGCTCGTGGCGGGAGGCTGCGTATCCATGTCGCCAAGCTATGCTAGGCAGGGCTTGGGTCAAAGGAGCGGATCATGCGGGTGTTGCTGGTAGGAAGCGGTGGCCGGGAACATGCGCTGGCATGGGCGCTCGCTGCCTCGCCGCTGCTCACCACTCTGTTCGTAGCGCCGGGCAACCCGGGAATCGCCGCCCTCGCCACCATCGTGCCGGTCGCCGCCACCGACCTTGCGGCGCTGGTGGCCTTTGCTCGCGACAATAGGGTAGACCTCGTGGTGCCGGGCCCGGAGGCGCCGCTGGTCATGGGCCTTACCGACGCCATGGCAGCCGCCGGCATCCCTTGCTGCGGACCGGCTGCTGCCGCAGCCCGGCTGGAGGGCAGCAAAGCGTTCGCCAAGGAGGTCGCGGAGGCGGCCGGCATCGCCACCGCCCGCTTCGAGGTGTTTACCGACCTCGCCGCCGCACGGGACTTCATCGGCCGCCGCGGCGCCCCCATCGTGGTCAAGGCGGACGGCTTGGCGGGCGGCAAGGGCGTGGTGGTGGCGCAGACCGAGGCCGAAGCGGAGGAGGCCGCCGAGCGCTGGCTGCAACAAGGCCCGGTGGTAATTGAGGAATGTCTCATCGGGGCCGAGGTGAGCCTGTTCGCGCTGTGCGACGGCACGGATGCGATCCTGCTCGGAACCGCCCGCGACCATAAGCGGGTAGGCGACGGCGACACCGGGCCGAATACGGGCGGCATGGGCGCGATCTCTCCTGCGCCTGGCTTCGACCCGGGGGCCGCCATGGATCTCATCATCCGCCCCACCCTGGCCGAAATGGCCCGGCGCGGCATGCCATTCCGTGGCGTGCTGTTCGCTGGGTTGATGCAGACCGCGTCCGGCGTCAGCCTAATCGAATACAATGTGCGTTTCGGCGATCCGGAATGCCAGGCGCTGATGGCTCGCCTGCAGAGCGACTTGCTGCCCGCCCTGCTTGCCGCCTGCCAGGGCGAACTTGCGCACTTCGACCTTCGCCTGCGTGCGGACGCCGCCTGCGCCGTGGTGATGGCGGCGCGCGGCTATCCAGGCGCACCGGAGGCCGGCAGCGTGATCGCGGGGCTGGACCGCGCCGCCGCCGTTCCGGGTGCGCTGGTATTCCACGCCGGCACTGCCCTGCGAGGCGAGCAGGTCGTAGCCGCCGGCGGGCGTGTGCTCACGCTCGTTGGGCTTGCGCCCGACCCTGCCGCCGCGCGCGCCGTGGCGTATGCCGCGGTAGCCGCGGTGGAGTGGCCCGGTGGGTTTTGCCGCGGCGACATCGGCGCCGGTCGCCCTTAAGCCGCCCGCCTTGAACACCTCCTGTTAACCGGCGCGATGTAAAGTTGGCACATCGATGCCTGGCCGCTTGCCTGCTGCGGCCGGTGGAGGCGAACAAGGGCGAGGCGGTATATGTCTGGATCGATTTCTCATCTGCCCCGGGTCACCACTTTGCCCGGGCGGGAGAACGGAGCCACGGCGCCAGCCCGCGGCGAGATGGCCGCGAAATTGCGTGAATATACCTTTGACCGGGTGACCCGGCTCGGCCGCGGCAGTGGCAAGCCGGTCTTCGCGGTAGTGCACAGCAACGGCGCATTCTTCCCGCTGGGCCAAAAGATCGGTGCCAACCATCGTTTCATCGCGTTGCAGGCGGCGGACCGGCGCAGCGGCGGCCGGCTGCCCGATACGGTCGAGCAGATTGCGGCTCGGTACGTCCAGCAATTGCTTGGCGAGGAGCCGCAGGGTCCCTACGTCCTGCTCGGCTGGTGCCATGCCGGCGTCATCGCCTACGAGGCGGCACAGCAGCTCCAGGCTGCCGGGCACGAGGTGGCTGGCCTGGTGTTGGTGGATACTTGGAACCCGGCCTATTCCGCCGCCATGAGCCCGGTTCGCCGTAAGCTGGCACAGCGGAGTTACGGCCTGCAAGTGATCCTGAGCGACTTTGCGCGGGTCGCACGGGGCGAGCTGTCGCTGCACACCTGCCTGCGTCAGCGCAACATGGCCCAGCGACTGTTGGGGCCGATGAAGACCGCGCCGGCCTTGTCCGGGGCAGCCGCTGAAAGCTACCGCGCGACCAAAGCGTTCGACGAAGAGCTCAGCCGCCAGCTCGCTGCAGCCACAACACTCTACCGGCCAGGGCCGTTTGCCGGGCGAGCGCTGCATATCCGCTCCTCCACCGAGCCGCGCGGCTTCGGCCTGGATCGCCGCTTTGGCTGGCGCGGGCTGATCGACGCCGAATACGTCACGCTACAGGGCGACCACTACACCATCTTCTTAGAGCCGACGGTGGAAGAACTCGGCCGCTGCGTGGCGCGGATGGCGGGACTGGAGAACGCGAACTGTTAGGCGAGTAGCCACTCTATGTCTTGCGGACCCAACCGCAGCGGCGCACTCGGGGATGGCTGCACTAGCCGCGCTGGCGCTCGCCCGCAACGTATTCCGACAGCATCGCCAGCACTTCGCTCATCGTCTCAAACCGCCCGACATCGCGGCCGTCACGCGCGCGCCATACGCTGATTGCACCGCCCTGCCGTACTGCGCCCCATGCCGCCCACGCGCCATTCGCCTGATAGATGCTGGCGTATTCTCCCACCTCGGGCGGGTCGCCCTCATGCCGCTTGTGAATGAACAGGCGGATACCGTCACCGGCTTTGGTTTCCCAATCCATGACCTCAAGCCGGTCCCGGGCGGTGAAGGTGTTTGAGGCCGCTCGCGACAGGGGGAAGCGGATGATCTCGGCGGTTTTAATCGAATGGTCGGCAGCCATGATACGCTCCAGGGCACGAGTGCCGAGGCCATGTAGAACAACTCCTCGCTCACGGGAACGTGTTTTTCTTGTATAAGGATGAAAAAATGCCGAGTGGCGATAAACAGCAACAGTCCGGCCCACATACGCATGCCAGCCGCATCCAACCCTGTCGCGCGTTTATATCGCAGCAATTACGCCCGCCGATGTTTCCCAGCTCACTTGATTGATGATTTGACCGTTGCGACTTCGACCAGAAGGTAAAGCCAGGAGCCTATGCCATGGCAGCGGCCATCAACCATATCAGCGCCGGCGTGCTCAACGTCGCCTACCAGGATCTCGGTCCCGCTCACGGGCTGCCGGTGGTGTTGCTGCACGGCTTTCCCTACGACGTCCACAGCTACGAGGCCGTGGCGCCCGCGCTGGCGGCGGCGGGATATCGCGTCATCGTCCCTTATCTTCGCGGCTACGGCGCAACCGCCTTCCTCGACCCGGCCACCCCGCGCTCCGGGGAGCAGGCCGCGCTCGGGCTCGACCTGTTGGCGCTGCTGGAAGCGTTGTCACTGCCGCCGGCCGTGCTCGCCGGCTACGATTGGGGCGGACGTGCTGCCTGCATCGTGGCGGCGCTCTGGCCCGAGCGGGTGCGCGGACTGCTGAGCTGCACCGGCTACAACATCCAGGACATCGCCGCCGCCAATACTCCAGCGTCGCCACACCAGGAGCACCGCCTCTGGTATCAGTATTATCTGCACGGCGACCGAGGCGCGGCCGGCCTGGCGGCAAACCGCGCTGCCTTCACACGCTTGCTCTGGCGGCTCTGGTCGCCAAGCTGGACGTTCACCGACGAGAGCTTCGCCCGCAGCGCCGCCGCCTTCGACAACCCGGACTTTGTCTCGGTAGTTGTGCACTCCTATCGCCATCGGTTCGGCCTGGTGCCCGGCGACCCGTCGGCAGGTCCGGTCGAGCAGCGCTTGGCTGCCCAGCCGGCCATCACCGTGCCCACCATCAACCTGCATGGCGCCGATGACGGAGTGGCGCCCGCGCAGACCTCGCTCGCCGCCGGCAAGCACTTCACTGGCGGCTACGAGCGGCGAGAACTGCCCGCTGTCGGCCATAACGTGCCCCAGGAAGCGCCCGAAGCATTCGTCGCGGCGGTGCGCTCGCTGGCCGGGTAACCCCGAGCGATGGGCTGCGTTGGCCAGGCAGTCAACAAGGACCAAATTCTATGGATAAAACCTCGGCCGCCGTGATTTCCGCGTCTGCCGTGTTGGCGGCCGCCTTGCTGGGGCGCCGTAACACGCCAAGCCCGGACCATCCGCGCACGCTTGCCTGGTATGCGGCCTTGAACAAGCCCTCCTACACGCCGCCGGGTCCGGTGTTCGGAGGCGCCTGGGCGGTGCTCTACCCATTGCTGGGGTGGGCCGGCTACCGCCTGCTGTCAGCCCCGCCGAGCCCGCGGCGGACCCAAGCGGTCGCGGCTTGGAGCGCCAACGTGGCCGCGGTCGGGGCGCACCCCTATGTCTTTTTCGGCCGCAAGCAGTTGGGGACCTCGACGGCGCTGCTCACCGTGGAAACGGGCGCTGCGCTGACGCTGGTGGCGACGGCATCGCGGGTGGACAAGCTGGTCGCGCTGGGCCAGGTGCCGCTGGCGCTATGGGCCGCCTTCGCGGATTTGCTGAACGAGGAGCTTTGGCGGCGGAACTAACTCCGGCCCAGCGGCACCGCAGCCCCGCCCGCTTCGTCCAGCGTCGATACCGTGCCGCCTTCGATGTCGTAGAGCCAGCCATGCAGCGAGAGATTCCCGGCGGCGAGGCGGGCGGCGACCGCGGGATGGGTGCGCAGGTGTTGCAGCTGGGTCCGCACATTTTGCTCCACCAACGCCTGCACCTTGGCCGCACCCTGCAGGCCGGGTCGGGTGACGTCTACCACGCTGCGAGCAGCGGCGGCGTTGCGTAACCAGGACGCAACTGTGGGCATTCGTTTCAAGCCGGGCTCCTCCGGGTCCAGCAGCGCCTTCATCGCGCCGCAGTCGGAATGGCCGCAGACCACGACGTGCGAGACGCCAAGCGCAAGACATGCATACTCGACGATGGCCGACACGCCGCCCATCATCTCGCCATACGCCGGCACGATGTTGCCGATGTTCCGGCAGACGAACAGCTCGCCAGGATCGGTCTGGGTGATCATTTCCGGCACGACACGGCTATCGGCACACGCGATGAACAGCGTGTGTGGCCGCTGGCCGGATGCGAGCCGGCGGAACTGCTGCTGCCGTTCTGGGAACACCTCCCTTTGGAATTGGAGCACGCCCTCGACCAGAGCCTCGAAGCCATTAGCCTCAGGGTCCAGCGCCGGTGCGCCATCATTCGGTATCGGCATGATCTCTCCTCTGTTTGCAACGCTGCAAGCCGGGCAACGGGTCGTCACCGGCGTTTCGAGCGCCTCGCACTCTGCTAGCATCGCCGCGAAGGCGACCAAGGGTAACAATGGCGAGCAAGCTGCACGAGTATCGGATCCGGGTGACTTGGACCGGCAATGAGGGATTCGGTACGGCGTCCTATGCCGGGTATAGCCGGGCGCACCGGATCAGTGCTGCTGGCAAACTCCCCATCGACGGCTCGTCGGATCCGAGCTTTCGCGGCGACCCCGCCCGTTGGAACCCGGAGGAGCTTCTGCTGGCGTCGCTCGCGGCCTGCCACAAGCTTTGGTATCTCGGCCTATGTGCCGCCCGGGGCGTGACGGTGCTTGACTACGAGGATGACGCGGAGGGCCAAATGGTCGAGGAGGATGGCGGTGCCGGCCAGTTCAGCTCGGTCCTGCTGCGCCCCAGAGTCACTATTGCGGCGGGGTCGGACCGTGCCGTGGCCGAAGCCCTTCACTGCGAAGCAAACCGGCTCTGCTTTATTGCACGTTCGGTCAATTTCCCGGTCGAACACCAGCCGGAGCTCCGCATAGCGGAACAGGCATAATGGGACGCGCCGTCGAACGCTTCCATAGCAGCTTGGGATTCGTTCTCCGGCAGTGTGAGTTTTACAGGAGGTTGCACGCGTTCCGTCTCCGGACGCCGTCACTGCCGCTGGCCAAAAAGTGTCAGCGCCTGATCGCGTCTGCTGAATTCTACGGTTAAGCTGAAGCATGCCTTTGCGCCAACTTGATCACGTGCAACTCGCGATGCCGCCGGGTCGGGAGGCGGAGGCGCGGGACTTCTATGGCGGTCTGCTCGGCTTGCCCGAAGTGCCCAAACCCACCGCGCTCGCAGGGCGCGGCGGTTGCTGCTTCGAGCAAGGCGCGCTCAAGGTGCATCTCGGCGTTGAGCCGGCGTTCCAGCCCGCCCGCAAGGCCCACCCGGCCTTTCTTGTCGATGACCTGCCGACGCTCCGGCGCACCCTGCGCGAGGCAGGCTGCTGCTTGACGGAAGACGCGCCGCTCGATGGCCTCCACCGCCTGTTCGTGGCCGACCCATTTGGCAACCGCATCGAGTTGCTGGAACAGGTCTAGTTTACCGCTCGCCGGCGTCGCAGTACAGGCCTTTTCATGCCCGCACCCCCCACCGCCCTCGTCACCGGCAGCGCGCAGCGGCTCGGCCGCACCATCGCCCTCGCCTTGGCACAAGCCGGCCATCCCGTCGCCTTGCACTGCCGTCGCAGCCAAGCCGAGGCGCGGGCCCTGGCCGCTGACATCGAGGCGACGGGCGGCCGGGCCGCCGTCCTTGCTGCCGACCTCGCCGACGAGACCGCGACCGCAGGCCTAATCGCCCAAGCCACAACGGCGCTCGGCCCGGTCGGCGTCCTGGTCAACAACGCCAGCACCTTCCAGCGCGACGAATGGGACACCGCCGGCCGCGCCAGTTGGGACGCCCATCTCGAACCCAATCTCCGCGCCCCCTTCGTGCTCATCCAAGCCTTCGCCAAGGCTCTGCCCTCCGGCGTGGCGGGCAACGTGATCAACCTGCTGGACCAGCGGGTCTGGTCGCTGACGCCGCACTTCGTCTCCTACACCGTCTCCAAGGCCGCGCTCTGGGCACTCACCCAATCCCTGGCCCTGGCCTTGGCGCCGCGCATCCGGGTCAATGCGATCGGACCGGGCCCAGCCCTGCCGAGCCCGCGCCAGTCGGCCGAGCAGTTCGCGCAGCAATGCGCCGCCACACCGCTCGGCCGCGGCACCAGCCCCGACGAAGTGGCCCGCGCCGTGCTCGCCCTCCTTGCCCTGCCCTCGGTGACGGGCCAGATGATCGCGCTCGATGGCGGCCAGCACCTGCAATGGAGCCCAGCGAAGGGGGAGGCGCCCGCGGAATGAGAGATGTTCCTCGACTGGCGCAAGAAGGCCGTCGTCACGTCTTCCTGCGCGATATGGTGCTGCCCGCCTCGATCGGAGTTTACCCGCACGAGCACGCCGCGCCCCAGCGCATCCGGCTCAACATCGATCTCGCCGTCGCTGAAGCCCCGTTCGATGCGGCTGGCGCCGGCCTGTCCCGTGCGGGGGTCGGCCGCGACGAACTCAGCCGGGTGGTGGATTACGAGCAGGTTGCCCGCAACGTGCGGGCCGTGGTGGGGGCCGGGCACGTCATGCTGGTGGAAACCCTTGCCGAACGGATCGCGGAGAAGTGCCTGGAGGACGCCCGAATCGAGCTTGTGCGCGTCCGTGTAGAGAAGCTGGACGCGTTCGACGATCTCGCCTCTGTCGGGGTGGAAATCGAACGCCGCGGTCCGACTTGTCCACCCGGCAGCACGAACTCGCAATAAAGTCAGCGATATACGGCAATGTTTTGACTTTGTGACGCGCTCAAAAAGGAAAATACAACGAAATCAGATGTTTGACGATCATGCCCAAAAACCGTGCAAGGTGGTGGAACTCCCGGTTAACCGCCAAGTCACGGCGCTCCCCGCGCAGTCCTCCACAAACTTATCCACAGCACTGGTGGAAACTTTCCTCGCCGAGCTGGTGATTTCGCAGGCATCCGATGGGTGAACCCGCACTGCCCCCCGAACTGCCGCCAGACGTTCTCGGCGCTGCCGTAATCCAGCGCGCGCTTCAAACCATGCCCGGCAGCCCCGGTGTCTACCGCATGTTGGATGCCAAGGGCGATGCGCTCTATGTCGGCAAGGCGCGCAGCCTGAAGAAGCGGGTCACCAGCTACACCCAGGTCGCGCGCCTGCCCGAGCGCCTGCGGCTAATGGTGTCGCAGACCGCGGCGATGGAGATCGTCACCACCCACACTGAGGCCGAGGCGCTGCTACTCGAGGCCAATTTCATCAAGCGCCTCAAGCCGCGCTACAACATCGTTCTCCGCGACGACAAGTCCTACCCGTGGCTCATGCTGACCGAGGACAGCCCCTATCCGCAAATCGCCAAGTTCCGCGGCACCCAGGCAAAGGGCCGTTCCTACTGGGGCCCGTTCGCCTCCGCCTGGGCGGTGAACCAGACCGTGGTGGCGATGGAGCGCGTGTTCCTGCTGCGCTCCTGCGCCGACACCGTGTTCCGCAATCGCAGCCGCCCCTGCCTGCTACACCAGATCAAGCGCTGCAGCGCCCCCTGCGTCGGGCGCATCAGCCAAGAGGACTATGGCAAGCTGGTCGCGCAGGCAAAGGCCTTCCTGCACGGGCGCGCCGCCGGGGTGCAGGCGGAACTCGCCGCCGAGATGGAAGCCGCCGCTGCCAAGCTTGAATTTGAGCGCGCCGCCGCCGCCCGCGACCGCATCCGTGCCCTCACCCATGTCCAGGGCACCGCCGTGGTCAACCCCGCCAGCCTGCAGGATGCCGACGTGTTCGCCGCCTGGCAGACCGCGGGACAGACCTGCGTGCAGGTGTTCTTCGTCCGCGGCGGCCGCAACAACGGCAATCGTGCCTTTTTCCCCACCCATGGCAAGCAGGACGAAGCGGGCCAGGTGCTGGAAGCGTTTATCGCCCAGTTCTACGACGACAAGCCGCCGCCTGCTCTGGTGCTGACCAGCCACGACCTGCCGGAAGCCGTCTTGGTGGCCGAGGCGCTCTGCCTGAAGGCGCACCGCCGGGTCGAGATCACCACCCCGCAACGGGGCGAGAAGCGAAGCGTGGTGGAGCACGCCACCATCAACGCCCGCGAGGCGCTGGAGCGCAGGCTTGCCGAGGGCGCCGGCCAGGCCAAGCTGCTGGACGGGGTGGCGGAGGTGTTCGGCCTGCCAGCACCGCCCGAGCGCATCGAGTGCTACGACAACAGCCACATCATGGGCGCCAATGCTTATGGCGTGATGGTGGTGTTCGGCCCTGAAGGCGCCGCCAAAAGCGCTTACCGCAAGTTCGCCATCCGCAATCCCATCATGCCCGGCGACGACTTCGCCATGATGCGCGAGGTGCTGGAACGCCGCTTCGCCCGTGCGCTGAAGGAAGCTGCGGAGGGCGAGGGCGCCCACTGGCCCGACTTGGTGCTGATCGACGGCGGTGCCGGCCAGCTCTCCGCCGCCCAGGGCATCCTGGCCGACCTTGGCGTGCAGGACGTAAAGCTGGTCGGCATCGCCAAGGGCCCTGACCGCGACGCCGGCCGCGAGTGGTTCCACACAGAGGGCCGTGACCCATTTCAGCTCCCTCCGCGCGACCCGGTGCTGTACTACCTGCAACGGGTTCGGGACGAGGCCCACCGCTTCGCCATCACCACGCACCGTGCCGGCCGCGCCAAGACGCTGGTGCGCAGCGAGCTGGACGACATCGAGGGTGTCGGTGCGGCGCGCAAGCGGGCGTTGCTCAACCACTTCGGCTCCGCACGCGGCGTGAAGCAGGCCGGGCTGAGCGACTTGGAGGCCGCGCCCGGCATCAACCGGGAGACAGCCCGCCGCGTCTATGCCCATTTCCATGCCGGCGCCAGCCTTGCGTCGTGATGCAGCAGAGCGCGCGAAGACGCCTCAGTCACCGGCCTCGGACGGTTCGGCAAAGAACCGGTTCGCCGGCCGCGGCAAACCCAAGTGCTCGCGTAGCGTCGTTCCTTCATAGTCCTGCCGGAACAAGCCTCGCCGCTGCAGCTCCGGCACGACCTGCTCGACAAACCGGTCTAGCCCGGCCGGCAGGAATGGGAACATGATGGTGAAGCCATCCGCGGCGTCCGCCGCCAGCCACTCCTCCATCTGGTCGGCGATGCTGCGGACGGTACCGACAAAGGCGAGGCCGCCGTAGCTGCCGACCTTGGCCGCCAGTTGCCGGATCGTCATCCCACCCGCCGCCATCGCAAGGACGCCTTCGCGCGCGCTCCGGCTCGCATTGGTCTCCGGCACAGGCGGCAGCGGTCCATCCGGATCGAAGCCGGACACGTCATACCCGAGCGCCGCGGAAAGCGAACCGATCCCGCTGTCGTAATGCACCAGGTCATCGAGTTGGTCGCGCATGGCTTGGGCCGCGGCCACGCTGTCGCCGATCACCACCATTGCGGCCGGCATGATCTTGAGCTGCTCCGGACCACGCCCGAACGCGGCCATGCGCCCTTTCACGTCGGCATAGAACGACCGAGCCCGCTCGATGGTCGCCTGCGAGGTAAACACCATTTCCGCCGTTTCCGCGGCCAATTGGCGGCCCGGCTCGGATGAGCCCGCTTGCACGATCACCGGCCAGCCCTGCACGGGACGGGCAATGTTCAGCGGTCCGCGCACGTCGAAATGCGGGCCGTGATGGTCGAGCACGTGCATGCGGGCCGGGTCGAAATAGATGCCGCGTTCCACGTCGCGAACGAACGCATCATCGGCGAAGCTGTCCCACAGGCCCGTGACCACGGCCACGAACTCGCGGGCCAACACGTAGCGGTCGTCATGCGCCATCTGCGACTCCGCGCCGAAATTGAGCGCGGCGTCCGGGTTGGCGGTGGTCACCACGTTCCAGCCCGCGCGGCCCCCGCTCAGGTGATCGAGCGAGGCAAAGCGCCGGGCCACATGGTAGGGCGCCTCGAAGCTCGTGGACGCGGTGGCGACCAGGCCGATTCGCTCGGTGGTGCCGGCCAGAGCCGAGAGCAGCGTCAGCGGCTCGAACGAGGTCACGGTGTGGCTGCGTTTTAATGCATTGTGCGGAATGTCGAGCACGGCCAAGTGGTCGGCCATGAAGAAGGCGTCGAACTTGCCGCGCTCCAGCGTCTGCGCCAATCGCCGGATATGGCCGAAATTGAAGTTTGCGTCCGGCCACGCGCCGGGAAACCGCCAGGCGCCGGTGTGAATGCTCACCGGCCGCATGAATGCGCTCAAATGAAGCTTCCGATCGGGCATAGCAGCTCTCCTCCAGTGTCGGACGAGACAATGGTGGCTGCGCACGCGACATTGCAGGCTCGTCGCTGTTAAAGAACCGGCTCAGCCGTCGCTGCCCCCATTTGACCGGCGTGCAGAGCCAGCCTACCCCGCTTGCTCACCCGCAAAACAACGAGCTCCTGCCGCGTGGCCAAGCCGACCCACCGTTATGTTTGCCAATCCTGTGGCGCCGTCACGCCGAAATGGGCCGGTCGTTGCGAGGCCTGCGGCGAGTGGAACACCATCGTCGAGGAGGTGGTGGAAGCCCGGCCGGGCCCGGCCAAAACCGGCAAGACCGGCCGCATCGAGTTCGTCGGTCTCGCCGGTAGCTCCGCCCCGCCGCCGCGCGCGCAATCCGGCATCGCTGAACTCGACCGCGTGCTGGGCGGCGGGCTGGTGGCGGCCTCGGCGGTGCTGGTGGGCGGAGACCCGGGGATCGGCAAGTCGACCCTGCTGCTGCAGGCTGCGGCCAGCCTGGCGCGCTTGGGCCGCCGGGTGCTCTATATCACGGGCGAGGAATCGATCGAGCAGGTGCGCCTGCGCGCCCGGCGGCTCGGCCTGGCCGAAGCTCGGCTGGAGTTGGCCGCGACCATCAACGTGCGGGACATCGCCGCCGCGCTGGAAGCGGCCAGCGATGCCACGCTGGTGGTGATCGACTCGATCCAGACCATGTGGATGGACAGCGTGGAGTCGGCGCCGGGCACGGTCAGCCAGGTGCGTGCCTGCTCGTTCGAGCTGATCCGGCTGGCCAAGCAGCGGGGCTTCGCGCTGGTGTTGGTGGGGCACGTGACCAAGGACGGCGCCATCGCGGGGCCGCGCGTGCTGGAGCACATGGTGGATGCGGTGCTGTATTTCGAAGGCGACCGCGGGCACCAGTTCCGCATCCTGCGCGGGGTGAAGAACCGGTTCGGCGCCACCGACGAGATCGGCGTGTTCGCGATGACGGAAACCGGGTTGGCCGAAGTGCCGAACCCCTCCGCGCTGTTCTTGGCCGAGCGGCGGGGCAACATCGCCGGGTCGGCGGTGTTCGCCGGGCTGGAAGGCAGCCGGCCGGTGCTGGTGGAGGTGCAGGCGTTGCTGGCCCCCAATGCGGGCGGCTCGCCGCGCCGCTCGGTGGTGGGGTGGGATGGCGGCCGCTTGTCCATGCTATTGGCGGTGCTGGATAGCCGGGCGGGGCTGCGTCTCTCCTCGCACGATGTGTATCTCAACATTGCCGGCGGCCTGCGGGTGAGCGAGCCGGCAGCCGACCTGGCCGTGGCCGCAGCACTGGCCTCCGCTGCCACCGAGACGCCGACCGATGCCGGCACCGTTTATTTCGGCGAGGTGGGGTTGTCGGGCGAGGTGCGGCAGGTCGCGCAGGCGGATGCACGGCTGAAGGAGGCGCAGAAGCTCGGCTTTGCCGCCGCCTGCCTGCCGCGCCGGGTGGCACAGGGCGGGGGCAAGCCGGTGGCGCTGCCAGGCTTACGGCTGAACGAGATGGGGCACTTGACCGACTTGGTGGCGGCTTTCATCGGCAAGGCGCGTTAGCGAATTTGCGCCTCGGCGGCTGAGCGGATGGCGCGGGCCATGGCGGCAATCCCGTTGCCGCGATTGGTGGACAGCGCCTCCAGCAGTCCGAGGTCGCGAAGGAACACCGGGTCGGTGGCGAGGATTTCCGCCGGCACCCGGCCGGAATAGACCCGCAGCAGCAAGGCCACGAGCCCGGAGACGATCGCCGCGTCCGACGCGCCCGCCAGCCGCATCACCGGGCCTTGCATCGCCGCCTCCATCCAGACCTTGCTCTGGCAGCCCGGCACGCGGTGCGCGTCGTTTATCCACTCCGGTGGCAGCGGCGGCAGCTTGCGGCCCAGCTCGATGATGAACTGGTAGCGGTCCATCCAGTCGTCGAACACGCCCAGTTCGTCGCCGATTGCGGCGATGGCATCGGCGGCGGTGGCTTCGGGCGGGTCGACGAACGGGTCGGTCATGGGACCGATGTGACCATGGTTCGGCCTGGCGTCAATCGACTGGACGAGCCTTGTGCGCATGAAATCGCCGTCGCCGGCTGCCGCCAGCAACTCGGCGAGCGGTGGGCTGTTCTCGACCATCGGCTCCTGGTCGGTTCAGGTTAAAGTCTCGCAACTCGACCTAACCAGACGATTAGATGACCGCCTCAATCACACCTGCTCCTGCTAGGGAGTTTCAACCACGAGCATGGACTGTATTGCTATCTGCGGGGAAATGCGATCGAGATGCCGCATGGGCGGATTGTCGAGTTCATACCACCAGGGATCCGGCACGAACGGTCCTAATCATGATGTCAAGAAGCCGAATTCAACCGAGTCGGCCTGGTAGTTCTGTTCTATGAAGAGAGACTTACCCCCTGACCCGGCCCGTATTGCAACCATGACGAGAGTCCGGAGCACAAACACCGCACCGGAGTTACAGGTGCGCCGCACCTTGCATCGTCTTGGCTACCGCTATCGCTTACACGACTCGCGACTTCCAGGCTCTCCCGACATTGTTTTTCCTGCCAGGAACGCCGTAATTTCTGTGCATGGCTGTTTCTGGCATCGCCATGAACACTGCTGTCGCGCGACAGTTCCACAAACGCGACATCAGTACTGGCAGAACAAATTCAGACGCAACGTTCAACGAGACGAGGAAAATCTGCAAGCGCTAGAAGACGCTGGTTGGGTGACAATCGTTGTCTGGGAGTGTCAGCTGCGCAATCCTGCGTGGCTCTCCCGAGTGACGAGCACGCTTGGCGGCACCGTCAAGAGCGCCGCTGGAATTCGCCATGAAGCAGAACAGCTTTCTTGAGCTGTGATCGAACGCTCGTCGTCAACGCGCGGAACTCGGGCGCTTTCTGCAAGGCATGCACCTCATCACGGAAATCCGAGAAATTATGCTCACGCCCGATGATTCGACGAGCTCGCTTCAGCCTCGACAGAACGTTCCCAGCACTGCGTTCAGTGTAGTAGCGTTGTTCGCAAAGCCAAACCCTAAAGGTCTCCTTCGAGGGTTGCACAGAGCGCCTCTCCTCAAAATCGCCGATGGCGCTTCCGACGCACTCAGCCAATCGCACCGGGACTGCATTAGCGACCATGAGGTCGATTTCGTGTTGGAACAAGTCGCGGTCAAACTGGAACTTCGAAGAGAACGTCTGCAGTCGTGCTCTTTGAATGGGGGTTAAGAGCTGCGCATCCTTGACCGGCGCGCTGTCTAAGGGATGCGACTTATATTTAGGCGGAATTGGTCGATTGGTCGATCGAATGGTGGCTGCTGGCTCGTCAATGGAGTAAATCGCGCGTCGACCCCAATGCCGCGGGTGCCGATAGTAATGTTGAATTCCGAGCTCATCACCGAGATAACCTCGTATCGTGAGGGGCTGATCCGTCCGCCAGTCCGTTAGGTAGTCAGCCAGGAACTGGTCATCCTCGCCTAGTCGGCCAATCAAGAACCTTCGCTTTCTAAGTTGCGGAACGCCATATAGCGATGCATCGAGAAGCGCCTCTGTAAGGCCGTATCCTGCACCAGTAAGTCTTGCCCGAGCCACGGCCCAGGCCCGGCTTGTTCCGGCTTCCGGCACATTTTCCATAACGAACCAGGTCGGTCTACAGGCCCGAACGATTTCGGCGAAATTCCACGTGAGATCGGCTCGGTCAGCCTCGGTTCGCAAGCCAGCTGCTGAAAAGTCCTGGCACGGAGGCCCACCAACGATGACGTCCGCATCCGCTCGACCAATTAGCGCCGCCGCACTTACTATTTTGGACAGATCTATGGCCGTTGCCACATGATCGAAGTTGAGATCATAGACCAAGCGGGCACGCGCCCAGTTCTCGCCAGCGAATACGACTTGGTGCCCGGCAGCGCAAAAACCGCTGCTCATGCCTCCGCAACCGGAGAAAAGGTCTGCGACTCTCATTAAACGAAAATGCCCTCTGCCGATAGGGGCGTCAATGTGCTGACACCGGCGCTTCCGTTTGCGCCTGGTTAGGCAGTCGCCTGAGCTTCGGAAAACCTTGTGGGACGAATTCGGCGACGCGAACGACGGGAACCTGACCCTGTTTTAAACCGCTTGAAGGCGTTTGGCAGCAAAACGATCAATCGTTCGCTTTTGAGATGGCTGATATCGTAGGTGAGATCAAGCTGCCCAATCAGATCTACAAAGTGCATGATTGAACCGCTGCCGTCACCGGCAGCGCCAACCCTTACATCGTCGGCGTCAACATCCCAGTAAAGCTTATGCAGGGCTTTTACCAGTTCTGGAAGAAAGGCGAGCGGCGGGTCCACTTTACGGCTCATTATCTGCTCTTCGATCTTACTCATGCCGGATGCGCCGCTCATGAGGACCGCTGCGTACTCACTGAAACGAAACACGTTTGTCGCCGCACCTTTGACTAGATGGCGTTGGCTTTGATCCTGCCGCCTATTTGCGATCGTCCCGACCAAGTGCCGCGACCGGTCACCCGTAAACCACTTGCCTTTCTTAAACGGCACCGTGCTTTCGTGGAAGTAGAGCGACAGCCATGCCCAGGCGCTTGCATCTCCCATTAATCGCAGCATCTCCTCGCGATCGACCGCCTTGCACACTTCAAAGCCCATGTCGTATTTACGCTCAAAGCGACGCTGGTTCGTGTAGCCGCCGTACCCGATCTCCGTGGCATATTGCTTGTCGAAAAGTAAGTGTTCTGGCGGCGGCTCAGCAGTGAACCGCTTTGTCTCGGCCGTTTCTGCTCGGTCAAGCCAGGCCTGGAATTTCTGCAGGCCCTCGTTCGTGAAGGACCGAATGGGATGTCTTGATTTTCCGAGTTCGCTCATTCTTCACCAGTTGTGTGCAAATGTCCCTCAGCTTCGGTAGCAAACCTCAGAGTCAAGGCAAACTCGCTGGCTACCTGGTCCACCCAGTCTGAGACAACATCCTCATCCGCATCTTCGTTCGGAACCTCGAAGCCGAGCCGCTTGGCAAATTCCGACCACCTCTGAACCCAATCGTCAGTCTTCTGCTCAGCTGTGGCCACACGCGGCAAAACCGCTCGAACAATCTGAGGCATTATCAAACCCCGAACAAGAGGGTCTCGGGTCAGAAGGGCACTGCAGTTGGGGAGCCGCTTATTTACAAAAACACGAGGTCCCTCGACATCCTCCCAGTCAATCAACCAGAGTTCTTCGCCGAGATCTTGCGGGATCAGATAGATCAGGGGCTCTCTATTTTTGTTTTGCGGAACGCCAGCACGGATGTCGTCGCCGTCAGCCAACAAGCGGCTTTCATGGTCTACTACTTTGACCCTGAACGTAATTCCGCCCTCGTCATCGAAGTCCTCGAGGCGAACTGTACGCGGCAGACCCCCGCTCCGAATGTTGGACACCGTTCCAAGCGAGTGTCGAGCCCAAGACTCCGTAGAGGTGCGTCGGGCTTCAAGAAATACCTCAGCCCCGCTCCAGACCGCCTCCACATGCTGACCGCTGTCTGACAGTTGGAGTTTGCGCACCACGGCCATGCATGTGCCATCCTCGAGTACTTCAGTATCTAAATGCACTTGATTGCGAGCAATCTTGGCACGCTGAGTATAGTTGAAGCGTCTCAACATCCTGGTCATGCGCTTTCCGCCTCTAGCTGCAGTTCGATGTCGCGGTTGGCGTCAAAGCCGGTCACGCGAAGCTCATATCCAGGCGACACGTTCTCCAACGTAAAGACGATGCGGCGAGCTTCGACATCCTGCGTCACGGAAGCGCTGCCCACTTCTTCCATGGGCATTTCCTCGTCGAAATCTGAAAACTTGGTCTTCTTCAGGCTCTTCTTGGGTGCAGCCCGTCTACGGTAGCTGACCAAAATCCGCGCCGCGACCGTGCCGTCATGCTCATCAGCAGCCCGATACGAATAGGCGAACCCTCCGTCGACCTTTTGCAAAACGTGCGGGTGGGGGCGCGGCGCTGGAACGTCGTCAGCCGACTTGGGCTGCTTTGTTTTGACAGGACGATCCTCCTCCTCTTCGTCCTGAATTCGAGGGGACCAAAGATACTCGGCAAAAGCGTCTTTGATGGCTCGCTCGTCATCGCCGGCATCCACGATGCTGAGCAAGTCGCGCAAGGCGTATTTGATGCGCTTTAGAGCATCCTCCGGCTTGATGTATTTGTCCTTAAGACGACCGACGAGCCATCGATCGTGTGCTGGCGGTTCCGAGTCTCCGAGGAAAGTGGAGGCATCGCCCACATCCGCCACAAGAAGCCCGACGCAATTCGAGCGCTCAATAATCCCTCGCATGGGAACCGAAACCCGTCCGCGGACATACGTTTCTCGGGCCAACTGCTCGTCCTGTTGACGACGAATAAAGAGGTGGACCTCGCCCGTGGCTGCCGCTTTGCCTTTTTCCTTGATGCTTATTGGGAGTTTGACGGCCACTGTTTTACCATCAGTCCAGCGTTTTTGAATGTCCTTCAACGCCGCGGGTTCGAAGTGATCCGCCTTTAGACAAAGCTTAACGGCCTCTAGTTTGGGGGTGGCATAAGATAGCTTGCCCTTGGCTACTTCCTCGCTCAGATCAATTGCGGCGCCTAAGCTTGAGAGGTCATGTCTGACCGCAAGCTCCTTGATAGTCGAGGCGCTTATTACAACATTCTCGACTTCCACAACCAAGTGCTTGCTGAGGATCTGGTGAAAGCAGTTCTCGATGATTGCTCGCACGAGAGCATCGGGAGTCAGTTCTTCCGCCGGGTAAGGAATGACGAGCGACAGTCCTGAAGACCGGCCCCGATCAAGCTTGAAATCGTGAGTGAAAGCAGCGGCCGCCTTGTCAATGAAGGGTATTGTCTCTCCCGCATCATTCTTATCATACCAGAGGCCGTAAGCGTCAAAGAGAACCCGTTTGCCGGCGTCGTCGTCGAGCATATGCGGCCCGAGGCAGATCTGGCCCTGCAGAAGCAACCTCGGCGGTCTAGCATCCGACGGAACCGTCGCCCCGAAGAACATGCGGAGGCGCGAAGCACAAGCAACCGTGCTCTTGCCAAGGCCGTGACGACCTCCATGCTCCTTCGACTTACCTGATTCGCCGTAGCGATGCCAGAAAGCGGTGTACCCGCTCTCAGTCCCTCCGGACATCGGATCATAGGACCCACGAAGACCATGTGTCTCAAAATCTTCAATCGCCAGGTAAGACACTTTGCCTTCTAACAGCAGCCCGGCAAGGTTAGAAAAGCATGCCAGGTGGGGCTCTAGCCCAACCAAGTAGTGTTTGAATCGAACGAGGTCGACTTTGCCGAAGCGGAAGCGCATCCGCACTGGCTTGCCTGTGCTCGAATCGCTGGCATCGCCGCTATTCTGCGATGTCTCTCTAGCCAAGGAGGTGACGATTCCTCTCACGTGAGCAAAGTGCTCTTCATGCTTGGGCAGGTTGTAGACACCGCGTGGATCTCTCTGTTCAAAAAACCACAGGCTCAAAGCTTAAACTCCGCCTTCGTCTTGGTGGCCAATTCGTCGAATTTTCTGCTTACAGCGTCAACTTCCTTGTTTAGGGCGGTCATGATCTTCTTCACGTCTGCATCCGAGAACTCATAGTGCAGCCTATTGGCCAGATTGCCGATCACTCGGATAGACCGAATAGCGTTAGACGTTCGGCCTTCGGCCAAGCGAATGAACTTGGCACGTTTATCTTCGCGCGGTGCGGGATCCTTGCTCATATCCAAACAATGATGTGTGGGACCGCTCCTGACAAGATAGTTTGCGCATATTGCCGCGCATTGTGGCAATCTATGCGAAGACCACCGTCTCCAAACCTCCCGCATTGTCAGATCAAGATCTGACGCGTTGCGAGAGCTTTCAGAAATGAAGATTGATCAATCGCTACCAGCCGTGCTGGAGGTCGCTGACCTCGATAGCTGTCGGCAGCGGTAACTCCGTTACAATCGCGCTGGGCAGCGTTAGCGCGTGCAGCACGCTCGGTCGGCGGCGGCATGGCGGAGATGGAGGTGGCACTCGCCGGGGTCGCCGAAGCCATGGGTGTGACCGTCTTGACCGAGGCCTCCTCTCTGACCGCGTTCGACCAGGCGCTGACGGTGTGCGGAGACGATCTTGGAACTCCGTGCGCCCGACTGGCCCGGCCTGGACGCCACGTCGCGGAGGCGCTGCTGTTCGTCCGCGGTGCCGCGTCGCGCGCCTTCGAGGTGAGCCAGTTGGATGAGATGCTCACTTGGATGAAGCACCAACGCCTACCCTTCGTGTCCACAACCAACAGGGTCGAGCGCATGGACGCAGCGGCACCGCGACGCTTCACGCTGAAGCTCCGGTTCAATGCGCTCGACCCGGCGCGTGCGGACCCGGCGTTCCGCAGACTCCCCGGCACCGTTTCACCAGTTACGCTATCGGACGGGCTGCCCTTGATGAGATTGAACGAATCCGCCTGCGGAAGTTGTCTTAGCCCACTCTACAGCCCCTTCTCTTAGCTAGCGTGCTAGCAGTCCGAGGTGAGGCATGTCTTACGGCTGGCCGTCTGCTGATCCCGTGCCGTCGACGCGCGCTCAATGCCGTCCAGACGAACTGAACTTGCAAAGGCCAGCGAGAAGCTTGCGTTCGTCGTGTTTACGACTGCCCTCCCCGCGGAGCAGTTCAGGAGTAATCGACACAGCCAACTGAAAGCTGGAGAACAACAGACTGACACCGTGGAACCAGGTGCACAGATGCGGCGCCAGAACGCTACAGAATAAACCGGCTCAAATCCCCCCGGGCCGCGAGCGGCGCCACCCGCTCCTTCACATAAGCCGCGTCCACTTTCACCGCGTCGCCACGGCGGTCGCTGGCGGTGAAGCTAATCTCCTCCAGCAACTTCTCCAGCACGGTCGCCAGCCGCCGGGCGCCAATATTCTCGATCCGATCATTGATGTCCGCCGCCAAGTCGGCCAGCGCGTCCACCGCGTCCTCGGAGAAGTCGAGCGCCAAGCCCTCGGTGCTCATCAGCGCGCCGTATTGCTTCAGCAGGCTGTGCTCCGGCTCCACCAGGATCTGTCGCAGGTCGGCGCGGGACAGCGGCGCCAACTCCACGCGAATCGGCAGCCGACCCTGCAACTCGGGCAACAGATCGGATGGCTTGGCAAGGTGGAACGCGCCGGAGGCGATGAAAAGGATGTGGTCGGTCTTCACCGGGCCATATTTGGTGGAGACGGTGGTGCCCTCGATCAGCGGCAGCAAATCCCGCTGCACACCCTCACGCGAAACATCGCCGCCGCGGAAGCCACCCTCGCTGGAGCGGGCACACACCTTGTCGATCTCGTCGAGGAACACGATGCCGTTCTGCTCGGCGTGGAACACCGCGTCCTTGGTGACCTGTTCGGTGTCCAGCAGGTGATCGGCTTCGTCGCGGGTAAGGGCGGCGCGGGCGGCTGCCACGGTCATGCGGCGGGTCTTCTGCGGGCGCCCCATCATGCCCTTCATCATCTCGCCCAAATTGATCATCTGGCCCGGCGGCATGCCGGGGATGTCGAGCTGGCCGATGGGGGAGCCGCCGGAATCGGCCACCTGGACCTCAACTTCCTTATCCTCCAATTCCCCGTCGCGCAGCATGCGGCGGAACTTGGCACGGGTGTCGCCGCCGGCGCCCTCGCCGACCAGGGCGGTGACCAGCTTGTCCTCGGCTTGGGATTCCGCCTTGGCCTGCACGTCCTTGCGAGAGGCCTCGCGCAGCATGGTGATGCTGGTCTCCACCAGATCGCGCACGATGCTGTCCACATCGCGGCCGACATAGCCCACCTCGGTGAACTTGGTCGCCTCCACCTTCAGGAACGGCGCCTGCGCCAGCTTGGCCAGCCGCCGGGCGATCTCGGTCTTGCCGCAGCCGGTGGGGCCGATCATCAGGATGTTCTTTGGCACCACCTCCTCGCGCATCTCCTCGGGTAGCTGCTGCCGCCGCCAGCGGTTGCGCAGGGCAATGGCAACGGCGCGCTTGGCGTCGTTCTGGCCGACGATGAACCGATCGAGCTCAGAGACGATCTCGCGCGGGGAGTAGGTTGGAACGTCCATTTACAGGGTCTCGATGATGACAGAAGCGTTGGTGTAGACGCAGATATCGCCGGCGATGCGCATCGCGCGACGGGCAATGTCCTGGGCGGAAAGGCCGTCGATCTCCATCAGCGCGCGGGCGGCGGCGAGCGCGTAGTTGCCGCCTGAGCCGATCGCGATCACGCCGTCGTCTGGCTCCAATACGTCGCCATTGCCGGTGAGGGTGAAGGAGCGGTCGGCATCGGCCACCGCCATCATGGCTTCCAGGCGACGAAGGTAACGATCGGTGCGCCAGTCCTTTGCCAGTTCCACGCAAGCACGCTCTAGCTGGCCGGGGAAGCGCTCGAGCTTGGCCTCCAGCCGCTCCAGCAGGGTGAAGGCATCAGCGGTCGCGCCGGCGAACCCGGCCAGCACCCGATCGCCCACGCCAATGCGGCGGACTTTGCGGGCGTTACCCTTGATGACGGTCTGGCCCAGCGTGACCTGCCCGTCCCCCGCCATGGCGACATGGCCATCGCGGCGGACGCATAGGATAGTCGTCCCATGCCAGCCGATGGGATCATACGGTATGTTCTGCATGGATTGCCAAATGGCGAGCGCGCGGGCGGTTCGCAAGACGCCGGGCCTGGGCCGCCCAGGCGGGGCGCTCGGCGTGACAGACGGCGGAACCGGCATGGCCTCTAGGCGACAGACCCGTCTAGGATAAAGTGCGGCAAACAACCGTCGCCATGGGGAACAACCAACGAGCGCCGGCGGGAGACGGAAGAGACGCTGATGTTAACCAAAGTGGACAATGTCGGGCCCGCGCTCGACGCGGGTGCGATCGGGGCGCGGCTCGACCGCCTGCCGGCAAGCCGCAGCGTGTGGCAATGGGTGGCCCTGCTCAGCCTCGGCGGCTTTTTCGAGTTCTACGACTTGTTTCTCACCGGCCCGGTGGCGCCGGGGCTGGTGCGGGACGGCATTCTCACCGCCACCACGCCGGGCCTGTTTGGTACCTCCGGCATCGCCGGCTTCGTCGCGGCGCTGTTTGCCGGCTTGTTTGTCGGCACCATGGTGTTCAGCTTCGTCGCCGACCGGTTCGGCCGGCGCAGCGTGTTCACCGTCTCATTGCTTTGGTACGCCGCCGCGTCGGCCATCATGGCGCTGCAGACAGATGCACTTGGGCTCAATCTCTGGCGGTTCATCGCCGGCGTAGGGATCGGCGTGGAGTTGGTAACAATCGACACCTACATCAGCGAGTTGGTTCCGAAAACGGTCCGCGGCCGGGCTTTTGCGGTCAACCAAGTGGTGCAATTCGCAGCCGTGCCGGTGGTGAGCTTCCTGTCCTGGTTGCTGGTGCCGGCGAGCCCGGGTGGTTTCTCCGGTTGGCGCTGGGTGGTGCTGATTGGCTCGGTCAGCGCGGTGGCGGTGTGGTTCATTCGCCGGCAGGTGCCGGAGAGCCCACGCTGGCTGGCGGCGCATGGCCGGCTAAGTGAGGCGGAGGCGGCGGTTGCGTCGCTCGAGCGGCGGGTCGAGGCGGAGACCGGCGCCCCCCTGCCGCCGCCGGGGCCACTCGAGCCAGTGCTGCCGCGGGGCAACTTGTTGGAGGCGCTGCTGCCGCCCTACACCAGCCGCACCGTCATGCTGATCGTGTTCAACATTTTCCAAACCGTCGGCTTCTATGGCTTTGCCAACTGGGTGCCGACCCTATTGGTGAAACAGGGTATCACGCTCACCTCATCGCTCGGCTACACATCGCTCATCGCCTTGGCCGCCCCGATTGGCCCGTTGCTGGGAGCCGGGTTTGCCGACAAAGTCGAGCGCAAGTGGCTGATCGTGAGCGCCGCCGGGTGCATTGCGGTGTTCGGGCTGCTGTTCAGCCAGGCGGCCTCCACGGCAGCCATCATCGCTTGCGGCGTGATGCTGACGCTGTCCTCGAACATCATGTCGTTCGGGTTCCACGCCTACCAGGCGGAGCTTTACCCCACCCGGTTCCGGGCGGTGGCAGTTGGGTTTGTCTACTCGTTCAGCCGGATCTCGGCGGTGTTCAGCGCCTTTCTGATCGCGTTCTTGATGCGCGATTTCGGCACGTTGGGGGTGTTCGCGTTCATTGCCGGCAGCATGGTGATGGTGATGGGGGCGATCAGCACCGGGCCACGGGTGAACAAGCGGGCGCTTGAGCAGATATCGCGGTGATCTACAAAGCAGTTACGTCGCGCCGCATTTCGATGCGGGGTTTGACCCTGGTGACACCCGCATCAAGATGCGTGTTACGACAACTGACCGCGGCCTCGCACCCTCACCCCAACCCTCTCCCGGCCGCAGGAGAGGGTATGGCGGTCAGGCGGCTTCGGGTTGCTGCGGCATGCCAACCGGGACGACGGTCTGCACGATTGAGGCGTCGAGCGCTTCATAACCGGCGTAATCGATGGTGGCGTAGAGTTCCTTGCGGGTCTGCATGCGGTCGATCATGCGATGCGCGCCGCCGTGCTGGCGGATGGAGGCGTAAAGCTCCTCCTGCGCCTTCGCGGCCACGCGCAGGCTGGTGACGGGCCAGATCACCATGCGGTAGCCCATGTCGCGGAACTCGTCCTGGGTGAAGAAAGGGGTGCGGCCGAACTCGGTCATGTTGGCCAGCAGGGGCACGCCGGGCATGCGCTCGGCGAAAGCGCGGAACATCTCGGCCGAGTGCAGCGCCTCGGGAAAGATCGCATCCGCTCCCGCCTGGATGTAAAGCTGCGCACGAGCGACCGCACCATCCATGCCTTCGCTGGCTGCCGCATCGGTGCGGGCAATGATAAAGAGGTGGCGCCGGGCACGGGCGCAGGCGGCGACTTTGGCCGCCATGTCGTGCGCGTCGGCCAGCTTCTTATCGTTCAAATGGCCGCACTTCTTCGGTAGCAGCTGGTCCTCGATATGCACCGCCGCGGCGCCGGCGTCCTCAAAAGCGCGTACCATGGCCATGCAGTTCAAGGCCTCGCCATACCCGGTGTCGCCATCCACCAATACGGGGAGCTGCGAGGCGCGGCTGACCTGGCGTACGAAAAAGCAGACCTCGTCCACCGTGATCACGCCCAGGTCCGGCAGTCCCATGGAGGCCGTCATTGCGGCGCCCGAGAGATAGACGGCGGGAAAGCCGGCCTGCTTGGACTGCAACGCCGCCATGCCATTATGCGCGCCGGGGATGGGCACAATGCCGCCCGCGTTCACCAGCGCGCGGAATCGCTCGCCGGCCGGCTCGTTGGGCAACTCGCTGCCGATGAGGTAACTCACTTGCGCTGCTCCAGTGTCACGAAGGTCTGGTTGTCCGGCCCGGTATAGTTGGCACTCGGCCGGATGATCTTGCCGTCCACCCGCTGCTCCATTACGTGCGCCGCCCAGCCGGAGGTGCGGGAGATGACAAAGAGCGGCGTGAACATCGAGGTCGGCACCCGCATCTGGTAGTAGCTGACGGCGCTGAACCAGTCGAGGTTGGCGAACATGCGCTTGGTCTCGGCCATCACCCGCTCAATCCGCTCGGCGATGTCGAACAGCACGGTACTGCCGGCCTCCTGCGAGAGGCGTTGGGCCACGCCCTTGATGACCACGTTGCGCGGGTCCGACACAGTATAGACGGGGTGGCCGAAGCCGATCACCACCTCCTTCGCCTCGACCCGGCGGCGGATGTCGGCCTCCGCTGCGTCCGGGTTGGCGTAGTGGGTCTGCACCTCCAAAGCTACTTCGTTGGCGCCGCCATGCTTTGGCCCGCGTAACGCGCCGATGCCGGCGGTGATGGCGCTGTATAGATCGGACCCGGTGCCGGCGACGACCCGGCAGGCGAATGTGCTGGCGTTGAATTCGTGCTCGGCATAGAGGTTGAGTGAAGTGTGCATCGCGCGCACCCAACTGGCCGGGGCCGGCTTGCCGTGCAGCAGGTGTAGGAAGTGAGCGGCGATGCTGTCGTCGTCGGTCTCAACCTCGATGCGGCGGCCGTTGCGCGACCAGTGCCACCAATACAGCAGCGCGGAGCCGAGGCTGGCCATCAGCGCGTCGGCGATGTCGCGCGCGCCGGGCGCGTTGTGGTCGTGCGCCTCGGGCAGGACGCAGCCCAGTACGCTCACCGCGGTGCGCATCACGTCCATGGGGTGGGTCGCCGCCGGCAGGGCTTCAAGCGCGGTGCGCAGCGGGCCGGGCAGGCCGCGGAGGGCGCGCAGCTTGGCCTGGTAGGCGGTGAGCTCGGCGGTGTTGGGGAAATTGCCGTGCACCAGCAGGTGGGCGATCTCCTCGAACTCGCATTGCTCGGCGATTTCGAGGATGTCGTAGCCGCGATAGTGCAGGTCGTTGCCGGTGCGGCCCACGGTGCAGAGCGCGGTGTTGCCGGCCGGGACGCCGGAGAGGGCGACGGACTTCTTGGGCTTGGGCGCGGAGGGCGCAACCTCGTTCATCGGAGTTCTCCTTAAAAAATGCCGCTGGCCTGGGTGGCGGCCAGCTTGGCCGGCGGGAGGGCCACGGTGAGCCCGAGCAGGTCGCTCGCCGAGAGCTGGGGTAGACGTTGCACGAGGTCGAGGAAGTGTTGGCTTTCCGCCGGGTCGAGCACGCCCTCGGTGAGGGTTCGAAACTTACCGATGTAGTCGGGGCGCTGCCAGGGGGTGCTCCCCAGGCTGTGGGCGTTGGCCACGGCGCGCTCCTCTTCGATCACGTCGCCGTTCTTCATGCGAATGGAGATGCGGGCGCCAAAGGCTTTCACCGCCGGGTCGTCGGCATGGTAGCGCTGGGTCCAGCGCGGGTCCTCAATGGTGCGGATTTTGTGCCACAGCGCGACCGTGTCCGGCCGGCTGGCGCGTTCGGGCAGGTAGGAGCGGATGTGGTGCCACTCGCCATCCTGCAGCGCGACCGCCACGATGTACATGATGGAGTGGTCCAGCGTCTCGCGGCTGGCCTTGGGGTCCATCTTCTGCGGGTCGCGGGCCCCCGTGCCGATGACGTAATGGGTGTGATGGCTGGTTTCGATGACGATCTCGGCCACGTCGTCCCAGTTGTTGACGCGCTTGCCCATGTCGAAGGCGAGGTCGATCAGCGCTTGGCTCTGGTATTCGGCCGAGTGTTCCTTGGTGTAGGTGTCCAGGATGGCACGCTTTGGCTCGCCCGGGGCTGGCAGCGGCACGACGTAATGAGCGGTCTTGCCGTCCAGCATCCAGGCGATGACGCTGTCCTCGCCCTCGTAGATCGGGCTGGGGGCGCCCTCGCCGAGCATGGCGCGGTCCACCGCCTCAATCGCGAGCTTGCCGGCGTGAGAGGGGGCGAACGCCTTCCAGGAGCTGATCTCGCCCTTGCGGCTCTGCCGGGTCGCCGTGGTGACGTGGAGCGCCTGTTGCACCGCCTGGAAGATAACGGGGGCAGGCAGGCCGAGCATGGCGCCGATGCCAGCCGCCGCGGAGGGGCCGAGATGGGCGACGTGGTCGATCTTGTGCTTGTGCAGGCAAATGGCGCGGACGAGATTCACCTGGATCTCGTAGCCCGTGGCGATACCGCGGATGAGGGCGGCGCCATCGCAGCCGAGCTGCTGCGCCACGGCCAGGATCGGCGGGATGTTGTCGCCAGGGTGGCTGTATTCGGCGGCCAGGAAGGTGTCATGGTAGTCCAGTTCGCGCACGGCGGTGCCGTTGGCCCAGGCGGCCCATTCGGCATGAACCCGGACGTCCGGCGGGCAGCCGAACACGGTGGCGCCCCCGGCGCGCGGGTGGCGCAGCGCCTGCGATCGCGCGGCGGTGACCGGCTTGCGGTTGATAGCAGCGATGGCGACTGAGGCATTGTCGATGATGCGGTTGACGATCATCGCCGTCACGGCGTCTTCGACCGGTACCGGGTCGGTGGCGACGGCGGCGATCTTCCACGCGAGCTGATCCTCGCGGCCGAGGCGGTCGGCCTCGGGGTGCACCGTCACGTCATGCTGGATCACGCCGCGTCCTCCTTGTTGCTGGTTCGGTAAAGACTGCCACGATCTAGGGCCGAATGGCCCGGATGGCTTGCAGAAAAATGCCATCCTGCCAACAAGCCGTGTGAAGATTGCGAAGGTGCTGGCAATGCGAGAAGCCAAGGTGTTCGCCGGGGACCGGCTGCGGCGGCTGCGCTTGGCGGCAGGGCTGGGCCAAGGTGCACTGGCCGGCCGGTTGGATGTGTCGCCGAGCTATCTCAGCCAAATGGAGGCCGACCTGCGCCCGATCCCGGCCGCCTTGCGCAGCCGGATGGCCGCGGTGTTCGGCGTGTCGGAGGCCCATTTCGCCAGCGACGAGGACGAGCGGCTGGCCTCCAACCTGCGCGAGGCCTTAGCCGACCCGCTGTTTGCCGCCGTGGCACCCGGGCGGGAGGAGGCCGCCGCCTGCGTGCGCGCTGCCCCGGCGGTGGCGGAACACTTTCTCACGCTCTACCGCGCCTATGTCGCATTGGACGAGCAATCGCAAACCGAGCGCGGCGGCTCGACCCAGGAGGGCGCCGCTAGTTCGCATGCCGCCTACGATGAGGTGCGCGAATGGGTGCAGGGCCACAACAACCATTTCGCCGTGCTGGACCACGCGGCCGAGCGCCTGGCGGAGGCGCAGGGGTTTGGCGCCACCAGCCTGCGCGAAGACCTCGCCCGCTACCTGCGCACCCGCCACGGGGTGAGCGTGGTGGATGCGCCGAACTTGCTCGCCTATGGCACGGTTTGGCGGCTGCAGCGCAGCGCCGGCACACTGCTGGTGGCAGAGGAGGCCAACGCCGCCAGCCGCACGTTCTGGATGGGCCACGTGATCGCCCTCTTGGAGCAGCGTGCCGCCATCGCCGCTCTGGTGCGCAGTGCGGGGCTTTCCACCCCGGTGGCGCGCGCCTTGGCCCGCACCGGGCTGGCGAACTACTTCGGCGGCGCTTTGATGATGCCGTATGGCCGCTTCCTGCAGGAGGCTCAGGCGTTGCGCTACGACATCCAGCGCTTGCAAAGCCGCTTCGGCGCCAGTTTCGAGCAGGTTTGCCATCGGCTGAGCACGATGCAGCGGCCCGGCGCGCCCGGCATCCCGTTCTATCTCGTCAAGACCGACATCGCCGGCAACGTGCTCAAGCGCAGCAGCGCCACCCGCTTCCGCTTCGCCCGGTTCGGCGGCCCGTGTCCATTGTGGAACGTGTATCGTACTTTTGCGCAGCCCGGCCGCTTGCTGGTGCAGGTGGCGCAAACGCCGGACGGCATGTCCTACCTCAATATCGCTCGCACCGTGGGGCGGGATGGCGGCGCCTATCTCAGCCGGCCGCGCAACGTGGCGATGGTGATCGGTTGCGAACTGGCCTATGCGCCGCAGACCGTCTACGCCGCCGGGCTCGACCTGCGTGACCCGGCGACCGCCGACCCGATCGGGCCCGGCTGCCGCGCCTGCGAGCGAGCCAACTGCCGCCATCGCGCCGTGCCGCCTGCGGGCCAAGCGTTGGACGTGGGCACGGTGGAACGCGGCGTGGTGCCGTATCGAATTCGTGGCTGATCCCGCTGGCACGCTGCTTGCCTGTTGCTCGCAGAGGTAACGAACGCGGGAGCAGCGACATGAACCGTTTCACCCTTGGCCGACGGCCGCTGCTGGCGGGTGCGGTCGCGGCGCTAATCCCTGCCGCCGGCCGCGCCGCTCCCGCCTTCGGCCCCGTGGCGGAGGACGCGGCGGTGATTGCGTTCGGCCATGTCGGTCCGATCTCGGACGAAGGCTGGACCTATTCCCATCACCAGGGTCTGCTCGCCGTGAAGGAGAAGTATGCAAAGGCGAAATACCTCGAAGTGGAGAACATCCCCTACTCCGCCGATGCGACGCGCACCTTCCGCCAATTCGTGGCCCAGCGCGCGAACCTGGTGATGCTGTCGTCCGAATACGGGGACTTGCTTCATGCCGTGTCGGACAAGGCGCCCAACGTCGCCTGGATGGAGTGCAACGGGCATTCGGTGGCGGCGAACCGAAGCTGGTATTACGTCAAGCACTGGCTGCCCAGCTACGTCACCGGCGTGGCTGCCGGGCTGATGAGCAAGTCCGGCAAGCTGGGCTATGTCGGCTCACTGCCAGTGCCGACCGTGTTCTGTGGCGTCAACGCCTTCCTGATGGGCGCGCAGTCGGTCAACCCGAACGCCACCATGCAAGTGATCCTGATCAACTCCTGGTTCGACCCGCAGGCCGCCGCCCAAGCCGGCACGGCGCTGATCGACAACGGGTGCGATTTCCTGTTCGGCGTGATGGACGAGGCGGCCTACCTGCAAGTGGCGGAGAAGCGCGGCGTGCCGGCAGTGATGTGGAACACCGACGTGCGCCGCTATGGGCCAAAATCCTATGTCAGCTCCATCGTGGTGGATTGGCGGCAGTTCTACGTCGGCCAAGTGGGCGCTCGCCTGGCCGGCACCTGGCAGCCCGGCCAGCGCATCCTGCTGGCGATGGGCGAGGGGGTGGACCGCGACCCCTGGGGCGAAAGCGTGCCGGACGCGGTGCGTACCCAGGCGGACGCCGTGCGCAGCAAGATGCTGACCGGTTACTCGCCGTTTGTCGGCGAGATCAAGGATAGCAGCGGCCGGGTTCGCATCGCAAAGGGGCAAGCCATGGACGATTCCACGCTGTACGAGTGGGACTGGCCGATTGCCGGTGTGACGGGCCTGAAGTCTGCCTGAGTCAGCCATGGCGGCCGCGGTCGTCGAACTGGCCGGGATCAGCAAGCGGTTTCCCGGCTTGCTCGCCAACGATGCGGTGGATTTCGAGCTGCGGCCCGGCGAAATCCACGCCCTATTGGGCGAGAATGGCGCCGGCAAATCCACCCTGATGAACGTGCTGACCGGCATCTACCAGCCGGATGGCGGCGAAATCCGCATCGATGGCACGCCGGTGCGGTTCGCCTCGCCGATGCAGTCCATCGCAGCGGGCATCGGAATGGTGCACCAGCACTTCAAGCTGATCCGAGCCTTTACCGTGGCCGAGAACATCCATCTCGGCTGGGCGGATACACCGCGCCGCGTCTCCCCCCGGGTGCTGGAAGCGCGCAGCCGGGCACTGTCGGAGCGCTTCAACCTGCATGTGTCCCCCGGCGCCGTGGTGGCGGATTTGTCGGCCGGCGAGCAGCAGCGGGTGGAAATCCTGCGCGTGCTGGCGCGCGGGGCGCGAATTTTGATCCTGGACGAGCCGACTGCGGTGGTGACGCCGCAGGAGGCCGCAGGGCTGTTCAAGGCACTGGCCGAACTCACGGCGTCCGGGCACTCCGTGATTTTCATCAGCCACAAGCTCGATGAGGTGCTGGAGATTTCCGACCGGGTCACCGTGCTGCGCGCTGGGCGCAACGTGGCCACTCTGCCTGCTGCGTCTTGCCGACCCGCCCAGCTTGCCAAGCTGATGGTCGGGCACGAACTGGCGCCGCCAGAGCGCCCGGCCCGGTCGGCGCGCGGTGCTCCCGTGCTGCAACTGTCGGACGCGACGGCGCTGAGCGACCGCGGGGTGACGGCTTTGCGCGGGGTGAGCCTGCTGCTGCATGCCGGCGAAATCCTGGGCGTGGCGGGCGTCGCCGGCAACGGGCAGCGCGAGTTGAGCGAGGTGCTGACCGGTATCCGGCCCCTGACCGAGGGGGAGGTGCGCGTAGCCGGGCAGCTTGTGGCGGCTGACCCGGCGGCGTTCACCGCGGCGGGCATCGGCCACGTCCCGGAGGACCGCCTGCGCAGTGGGCTCGCCCCCGCCATGCCGGTGGCGGACAATGCGGTGATGCGGGAATACGGTCGCCCGCCCGTGGCCGCCGGGCCGCTGTTTTGGCCCCGCGCGGCGCTCGCGTTGGCCCGGCGCATCGTGGCGGACGCCGCCGTGCTGGTGCCGAGCCTGCGCATGCCGGTGCGCAATCTTTCCGGCGGCAACCAGCAGCGCTTGGTCAGCCGGCGAGAGATGCGCATCGCCCGCGCGGCGCTGGTGGCCGCCTATCCCACCCGTGGGTTGGATGTCGGCGCGGCCGACACCGTGTTGCGCAACCTGGTGGAGTTGCGCGCGCGGGGCGTTGGAGTGCTGCTGATTTCGGAGGAACTGGAGGAACTGCTGGCCATTGCCGACCGGGTGGTGGTGATGTTCAACGGACGTTTGGTGGGCGGGTTCGCGGCGGACGAAGCGGACGCGGAGCGCATCGGCTTGTTGATGGGCGGCGGGGCGGTGGCCTGACATGCGGCGTTGGCAGCGGGTTGCCTCCATCGGCCCGGCCGCCGCCCTCGCCTCCCGCGTGGCGGCGGTGGCAGTGGCGCTCCTGGTGGGGGCCGCGGTGTTCGCCGCCACCGGCTTCGATGTCGGCAGCCTCGCCAGCGACGTGGTGGACAGCTCGTTCGGCACGGTATTTGGGATCGAGGATCTAGGCTTGCTGTTGTCGCCGCTGATCCTCACTGGGCTGGCCACTGCGGTGACGTTGCGCATCGGCTTGTGGAACATTGGCGGGGAGGGGCAATTCTACGCCGGCGCGGTCGCGGCGAGCGCGGTGGGCCTGTTCGTCACCGGGCCCAACGCGGTGATGCTGGTTCTAATGGCGCTGGCCGGGTGCACTGGCGGCATGCTGTGGATCCTGCTGCCGGCCCTGGCGCGCGCCACCCTGCAGGTGAACGAGATCATCACCACCCTGCTGCTGAACTTCGTTGCGGTTCTTCTGGTCTATTGGCTCTGCACCGGCCCGTGGCGGGATGCGAGCCAGGCGGTGACCTCCGCCACCGCGCGCATCCCCTACGAGGTGCCGCCGCTGCTGGACGACCTGCATTGGGGATTGGCGGTCGGCGTGGTGGCGGCGGTGGTTCTGGGGCTGGTGTTCGGCTTTACCCGTTGGGGTTATGAAGTGCGGCTGGCCGGGTCCAACCCGCAGGCAGCGGTGTATGCCGGGGTTGCGGTACGGCGGCGGCTGATCGAGGTGATGCTGCTGTCCGGCGCATTGGCGGGGCTGGCTGGCATGCTGGAGGTGGCCGGCACCGTGCACCGGCTGCAAGGCGGCATTTCCAACAACTTCGGCTATCTCGGCATCATGGTCGCGGTGCTGGCCGGCGGCTCGCCGATTGCCGTGCTGGCGGCGGCGTTGCTGATGGCGGTGATCCTGAATGCCGGGATCGTGCTGCAATCCTCCGGCGTATCCACCTACCAAGTGTTGGCGCTGACCGGGTTGCTGTTGTTCTGCGTCGCGATTGCGGAGCAGTTAGCCTATTGGCGGCCCGCCCGCCGGGTAGAGCCGCAATGATCGAGCTGATCACCGGCATCCTGTCCACCGCGGTGCTGGCGGGCGGCGTGCTAGCGCTTGCGGCACTGGGCGAAGTGCTGGCCGAGCGGGTGGGCGTGTTCAACCTGGGCTTGGAAGGGCTGATGGCGCTCGGCGGGGTTGCCGGCATCATCACGGTGGCGGCGGTTCCCAACCCATGGCTCGGCTTGCTGGCGGCGGCCGTCACCGGCCTGGTGTTCGGCGCCCTGTTCGCGGCGGCCACCGTGCTGTTGCGGGCGAACCAGACCCTGTGCGGTTTGGCGCTCACCATTATGGGCAGCGGGCTCGCCGCTACCGCCGGGCGCCGCTATTCGGGGCAGCCGGCGCGCGCGGTGTTCGAGGGGGTCGCGGTGCCATGGCTGGACCAAATCCCGGTGCTCGGCCGGGCGCTGTTCTCGCAGAACCTGCTGGTCTACCCGATATGGTTTGCTCTGCCGCTCGCGCTGCATTGGCTGCTGTATCACACACGGCACGGCCTGAACCTGCGAGCCGTGGGAGAGAACCCGGCGGCGGCGGACGCGGCGGGCGTGGCGGCAATGCGGATCCGGTTCTGCTATGTCACGCTCGGTGCCGTGATGGCGGCGATGGCGGGAGCGTACCTCACGCTGGCGTTCGTGCCATCCTGGTCAGATGGCATTACGGGCGGCCGGGGCTGGATCGCCGTGTCTCTAGTGATCTTCGCCGGCTACCGGCCGCTGCCATCGGTTGCGGCGGCGCTGCTGTTCGGCGGCATCACCGCGCTGGGCTATGTTGGCCAGGCGCGCAACTGGCCGGTCCCGTCCGCGGTGCTGTCGATGTTCCCCTACCTGGGCACGATCGGCTTCATGGTCGTGCCCCGGCTGGCCTGGCCAAGGCTGCAGCGCGGCCTGGCCGCTCCGGCGGCGATTGGATTGCCGTATTTCCGCGACCAGCGATGAGCCTTGTCCGCGGCGCTTACCCGCCCAATGCGGCTAGGGACCTGCATCCCACTGCAGCACCCGGTAGCGCCCGCGCAAGGCGCCATGTCCGACCCAGGCGGTCACTTGTCGGGTGAAGGCGGCACCCGTGTCGGCGGTGACCCGCGCGACGATGTCGACATAATCCGCGTCGGTGTCCGCGCCCTCTGGCGAGGCGGTCACGTCCACTTGGTCAAGCGTCTGCAGCACGCGTGCGACCACCGGGTCGGCCGCCGCCCAGACCGGGTCGGCGGGATAGAATACGGTGAGGTGCGGCGCCAGCCGCGCAAACACCTCGGGCGTCATCCCGAGCACCAGGCTGACCTCGGCCACCGATTCGAACGGTGCTCCAGGCGGCGTATAGGGAAGGCCGGCGGCGCGGTATTGCGCCGCTTTGGCGCCGCCGGGGCGCGGCTGCTGGCCTGGGCTGCGCCAGTCCGCGATGGCCGCCGCGAGCCGGGCCGCCGGGGCCGGCGCCAGGCCGACTTGCTGGATCATCGCCGCAAGTATGTCCTCCGATACGGCGTTCGGATTGATCTTACCCGCCAGGCTGGTGACGCGGATGCTGGCTCGGCCGCCCGGTATTTGACTGGCATGGGCCAGCCCGTCCACGCCGCGCTCGGCCGGCGCGTCGCGCATCAAGCGGACAATCGTGCTATACGCCAGCGCATCGGCCTGGGCCTGGACGATGGCGGCGCTGCGGATGTTGAAGGCCAGCAACAGCTCGCTGCGGCCGGTTGAGGTGAGCCGCACCGCCAGCAATGACAGCAGCGCCACTGACCAGAGCACCACCAGCAAGGCAAAACCGCGTTCCCGCGCTGCGGCCCTGCTAGCCATCCGGCCGGTCCTGGCGAGGTTCTGCCACGATGTCGGGCCAGTGCCGCGGGTCGGTTTTGGCGAAGCCTATATGAATGCGCACCAGGCGCGGCAGGTACGGCTCGGTCCATTGCTCGCGCCAACTTCCGCCGCTGGCCACGTCGGGCGCGAGATAGCTGAACTCGACGCGGGTGACGCCGGTGAGCAGCACGTCCGCAGCCGGAGTTACGGAGACGGGAACTCCGCTATGCAGGTGCGCAGCCCAGCGCAGCAGCAGACGGCCACGCTCGAGCGATAGGCTGGCGTCCACATGCCTAGCGAACGGGTTGGCAGCGCCGGGCGGAAGGTCGGTGGTAAAGGCGAACGACTTGGGTGTGCCGACCGGGTGCGGTGCGGCGTTCCTGCTGCCCGGGTCCATGCGGACGATCAATCCACGCAGCAGCCGGTCCACGCTGTCGAGGTCGGCCTGGCGGCCGACGATGGTCCGCTGGGCCGCGGAGGCTTGCACCCCGAAGTCGAGCCCCTGGCCGATTTCCAGCAGGATGAAGCCGAACACCACGGCGACCACCAGCACTTCGAGCAGGGTAAAGCCGCGGTCCGGTGCGCCAAGATGGGGCGGCATCATGGCGGGGCCGGCGGCACGGGTGTTAGGCGCATGGTTTCGAGCCGCACGGCGGACCGCCCGCCGCGCACCAACCAAGAGACCGTGATTGCGACCTGATAGAGGGTGGTCGGTCCTGGGCGGCTGCGCCCCACCGGACGCACGGCGATGGTCTGGATGGGGGCGGCCTGCAGGCGCCAATGATAGCGCCCCTCGTCGCCCTGCAGGTCCTGCGCCGCATGATCGGAAGCGGCGTCAAACCCGCTGAGGTGCGATTGGGCGAGGGAGACGGCCCGCTCGGTTTGGTTAGCCGCTTCGACGTTGGACAAGCCGGCGGCGCCCCCCTCCAATAGCGAGGCGAGGACAAGCGACATGATGATGAAGGCAACCAGCACCTCCAGCAGCGTGAAACCCTTGTCGTCGATGATCATCTCGGTGGTGGCGGGGCAGTGTGGGCGCGGCCCATACCAGACGACTAGCAAAACACGGCAGTGACGGTCCGTGACGATTTGGCGACAAAATACCGTTCGATCGCTGAGTAATACCAGCGCCCGCATGGCCTGACTCACGGGGGCTATGCGCGGTCACGGTGGGTGTGATTCGGTTTCCTGAATGGTTGATGGGGATTGGTCATGCCTGCTGGGGTGAGGGTTTGTGCTGAGAAGTGTTCGGCGCAGGAGTTGCGGCTTGCGGCGAGCGGCTGCCGTGATGCCAATGCGGTGCGTCGCATGCTGGCCATCGCGCTGTTGCTGGAAGGTCATTCGCGTGGCGATGCTGCGCGCGCCTGCGGGATGGAGCGCCAGACGTTGCGCGACTGGGTGCACCGGTTCAATGCGAACGGCCTCGCTGGGCTTAGCAATCGCTGGGGTGGCGGCTGTAAGCCCAAGCTTGCTCAACCGCAGACGGACCGTCTGGCCGAGCTGGTGCGCAACGGCCCCGACCTTGCCGTGCATGGGGTGATACGCTGGCGTCGGATCGACCTGGCCCGAGCCATGCACAAGGAGTTCGACGTCACGGTGAACGAGCGCACCGTGGGCCGGCTGCTGCGCAAGCTTGGGTTCAGCCGGATATCGGTGCGTCCGCACCACCCAAAACAGGACGCGGACGCCCTGCAGGCGCATAAAAAAACTTCGCCGAGTTGGTCGCCGCCGTCCTGCCGCCCAGCGCGGCTGGCAAGCCGATCGAGCTCTGGTGGCAGGACGAGGCACGCGTCGGCCAGCAAGGCTCCTTGACCTATGTCTGGACGGACCGAGGCAGCCGTCCGCCCATGCCGCGCGACCTGCGATACGAATGGGCCTACATCTTCGGCGCCGTCTGTCCCGCCCGTGGCTGCGGTGCGGCCCTGGTCTTGCCGGAGGTCAACGCCTCGGCCATGAACCGGCACCTGGCCGAGATTAGCCGCAACGTCCAACCCGGCGCGCACGCCGTCGTCACGCTCGACGGCGCGGGATGGCATCAAACCGGCGGTAAGCTGCGCGTGCCGGACAACGTAAGCCTGCTGCATCTACCGCCCTACTGCCCGGAGCTGAACCCGGTCGAGAACGTCTGGCAATATCTCCGGCAGAATTATCTCAGCCACCGGGTCTTCCCCCACTACGACGACATCGTCGATGCCTGCTGCAACGCCTGGAACGCTCTCATGGCTATGCCCGAACGCATCACGTCCATAACGTCTCGCGCCTGGGCATAGGTCAAACCATGCGGGCGCTGGTATAATACCGGCCAGCGCGGTTGATGACTCGCCTGTGATTTTGAGCGGCTCGGTGGAGCCTGCTGGCCTCGCTGGGGCTGTGCGGGGTAGGGGCGATGAAGGGCAAGCGGCTGGTGATCAGCGAGAAGCTGTCGGGGGCAGAACTGCGCAAGCGGGCGCGTGTAGAACCTGACCGATCAGCGGCGGCGCGGATGATGGCAATCGCCAACGCGCTGGAAGGCATGACGCGGGCCGAGGCAGCGCGCCTGGCCGGCATGGAGCGCCAGGCGCTGCGCGATGCGGTCATGCGCTACAACGCCGAGGGCTTGGACGGCCTGCACGACCGGCCCCGGCCTGGACCAAAGCCGCGGCTGGACGACAGCCGTATGGCCGAGCTGCGCAAGCTGGTGCTGGATGGTCCGGACATCGAGAAGACGGGCGTGTCGGCCTGGACGCTGGCCGAGCTGTGTGCCGAGATCGCGCGGCGCTGGAAGGTCGACTACCACGAGGCGCACATGTCCAAGCTGATGCGCAAACTGGGCTTGTCGCGGCAGAAGGCCCGGCCGTCGCATCCCAAGGCCGACCCGGTAGCACGACAGACCTGGTCAAAAGGGGGCTGCAGAGCGAGCTGGACACCATCGCGCAGGCGCATCCGGGCCGCCGCCTGACGCTGTGGTTTCAGGATGAGGCGCGGTTCGGCCAGAAAGGCCGCACCTGCCATCGCTGGTTCACCCGCGGCCAACGCCCGCCCGGCTTGTGCGACCAGCGTTACACCTGGACGCACCTGTTCGCCGCCGTGCAGCCGAAGACTGGCAGCGCGTTCGCCCTGGTGCTGCCAGAGCTGAACACCGCCACCATGCAGCTGTTCGTCGACCAGTTCGCCGCCACCTTGGCCAAGGACGAACACGCTGCCATGGTCATGGATCAGGCCGGCTGGCACGTCACCAACGACCTCACCATGCCGGCCAACGTGTCGCTGATCCTGCTGCCGCCCTACAGCCCCGAGCTCAACCCAGTCGAACGCGTTTGGCTCTACCTGCGCGAGCGCTATCTCAGCCACAGGCTCCTCAACAGCTACGACGCCATCGTCGATGCGCTTTGCATCGCATGGCAAAAGCTGACCGCAGCCCAACTGCAATCCCTAACTAGCTACCCCTACCTCAACCAAGTCAGCTTCTAAGCTGACCGGTATAATAACGATTTAACATTATAAATACTCCCGCTCGGCGGGTTTCACAGAGCTGTCACGTGTCTGACATCGCCGCTGCAAGGTGCCTTGCCTAAGCACTGCAGCGTGGCGCGCGCCCCGGCGCTTGATGGAAACAGGACGTTCGACATTTTGCTCAGCCGGCCGAGCCGAAAACCGCGACACCCCACCATGTCCGGGTGGCCCGCTGCTGCGAGCGGCAGCCGCTTGATGGGGCGCCCAGCGGAGGAACGGTGGGGTGGCGTGCGGCTGGATGGGCAGGCCGGCTCCGCCGCGCCACGCGCCCGGCTGGCTCAGAACCTGCTTGCGGCGTGCGCCTGCCACGCCGGAGTCTTGCTGTTGGTTCCGGCATCGGGAGCGGTGGTGCTGCCGACGGCCGAACCGGCCGTGCCGCTGGTGTTTGCGTCGCTGCCGCACCCTGCGGCGCCCGCTCTCCCAGCATTGCCAGAAGCTGGCGAGCCAGCATCGGCTCCGCCGGACGCTGTCCCGGCCGTGCCCGGTCCGGAGCCCGCCACAGCGCCAACAGCGCCGCCGATGGCACCAGCGCCGGACGCGCTGGCGTCGGTCACGTCGCCAACGCCCGAGCCTCCGCCGACCCAAGCGCAACCGCGCAGCCAAGCCGCGGCAACGCCGCCAGCCGCTCCGCCCGAGCCACGCGCCCGCCCGGTTCACCCTGCGGCGGCCCCCCGGCGGCAGCCGGTGCCCCGCGCCACGCCCGCGCCTCCAGCCGATGGATCGCCACCAGCACCCGCGCCTGCGCCGGCGAACGCGGCTGAGAATACCAGCCAAGCGGCTGCCTCCGCCGCGCAGGCCTCGTTCGAAGGGCGATTGCTGCAGCTCATCCAGGCGGAGGCACGGCGCAACTATCCGGCGGCCGCCCGGATGATGGGCATGACGGGACAGGCCGTGATCTCGTTCCAGTATCAGGACGGCAAGGTCCGGGTGATAGGACTGGCGCGCAGCTCGGGCTCGGCGGCGCTCGACCGGGCTGCGCTGGCCGCCGTTCAGAACGCTGCGATGCCGCCACCACCCCCGGACCTGGCCGGCAAGACGCTCAGCGATTGGGTGCATGTCGAATATGACCTGGACGCGTCCTAACGGCCGCCGGGGTTCTGCAACGTCCTCTCCGACCGACAAGGGTATTTCGTGAAGCACATCCGTCGCCTCTGCCGCTCGACCGGGCCAGCGTTGTTGTTTGGCTTGTCCACCGGGGCGGTTACGCCCGCCACTCTGGCGCAAACCGCGCCAACCGATATCGGCACGGCCAAGGTCTCCGGCTCGGACGGGGGCAGCTACGTGGCCATGCCCGGCTCCGCTCCCGCCGCGGCGCCGGCCACCACGCCGCTGACGGCGACGGAGCCAACCTCGGTGGTGGGGCCAAACTTCATCCAGCAAAATGTGGTGCCGACCGCGCCTTACGACGAGATCATCAAGTTTACCCCGAGCACGCAGAATATCAGCCCCACCGGCAACGGGCTGCAGCAGAACTTTCAGGAGACCATTCGCGGCTTCCAATACACCCAATTCAACACGGTGCTGGATGGCATCGTGCTGCCCGGCGCCCCGACCAACTTCGCGCCGCAGACCGGGGCCTATATCCTATCGCACGACATCAATTCGGTGACCGTCGACCGCGGGCCCGGGACCGCCTCCACCATCGGCTATGCCACCTTCGGGGGCACTGTCGCGATCCAATCCCGCTCCCCCGCTAACACCGTCACCATCAACCCTTATGGCGGGCTCGGCAGCTTTGAGACCCGGCTCGCCGGGTTGGAGGCGGATACCGGAGTGTTGAAGGACTTAGGCGGCGCAAAAGCCATGATCGACATCCAGCGCGAGGAAGGCGAAGGTTACCTGACCAGCACCGGCACCGAGCGGCGCAATGTCTTGGCCAAGATCGAAGCGCCGATCGGCGACAGCACGGTGGTCACGTTCTTTACCAACGCGGACAATGCCCGTACGCATACCCCGTATGGGGCGACGCGGCAGCAAATCCAGACCTACGGGCCGAACTACGCGCTGAACGAGAACCCGAGATCGCAGAACTTCACCGGCTACGACGTGGACGTCTACACCACGGATTTCGAGTATCTCGGCGTGAAGTCCGATTTGGGCCACGGCTTCGTCCTGGACGACAAGCTTTACACCAACGCCTACAACAAGCGCGGCGTGCGCGGCAGCGATGTCGGCGGCACGACTGCGCTCAACGGCCGGATCTATATCGGCGGCCAGCCATTCACGGTCAGCAATGACGTACCCGGCTTGCCCAACCGGACCAATTTTCGCGATTACGGTAACATCTTGCGGCTGAGCAAGGACACCGCGCTCGGGCAATTGCGGGCCGGCCTTTGGGTGGACTACATCCCGCTCTCGTCATCCCGCTACACCGCGGATCTCACGCTGAGCGCAACCGGCAAGGTGCCATATGCCACCTTGCAGTTCGGCAACCCGTTCCAATTCAGCTATCGCTCGAGCCTCACCACGGTGCAGCCCTATATCGAATGGGGATTGACGCCGATCCCGGGCCTGGTGGTGACGCCCGGCCTGCGCTTTACCGAGAACGAGCGGCTGCTGAATGCCGCCATCAATCAGTCCACCAAGGTGCCGCAGAACATCAACCAGCACTACAACGCGTTCCAACCGTCGATCGAGGCGCGCTACAGCATCAGCCCGAACCTGTCGGTCTATGGCCAGATCGCGCGCGGGTTCCTCGCACCCCCGATCAATGTGCTGCAGACCACGCAAGTTAACACCGGGTTGTCGCCGCAGCTCACGGTGAACTACCAGGTGGGGGCGGTGTTCAAGAACGACACGTTCGCGTTGTCGGGCGACCTCTACTACATCGACTTTACCAACCGTATCGCGTCGCAGACCATCGCGAACACGACCGTCTATTCCAATGGCGGCGGCGCGATCTATAAAGGCGTCGAGGTCGAGGGCACCGCGCGGCTGCACCCGAACGTGTTCCTGTATGCCAACGGCTCGCTGAACGATGCCGAGTACACCGCCTCGCATGTGGCGCTCGCCAACAGTCCGCGCAGCACGGGGGCGATCGGGCCGCTGTTCCAGAACAGCAACATGTTCGGCTCGGTGCTGGCGAAATGGATCGGGCCGCAGTGGGGCCAGGATACCAACGGCGGCGTGTTGCAGGACAATTTTTTCCTCAAGGGCTATGCCACCGCGGACGTCGCTGCGGGCCGCACCATCCCCATTCTGAACGGCCGCAAGATCGTGGCGCGGCTGAACGTCAGCAACATCTTCAACGACCACAGCCTCACCAACGTCACTTCGCTGAATGGGGAAGGGCAGGCGCTCTACTACACCGATCCTGGCAGAAGCTTCTTCGTTACCGTTTCTGCCACGCTGTAGGAGACACCTCGATGCGCGCTTGGTTGCCCGCAATCTGCGCTGTGCTCGTCCCCCTGGCGGGGCAGTCGGCCAAGACGCTGCCGCTTGGCGGCACCGACCGGACCAGGTTCCTGACCTTCGATGCGCCGACCGGGCGGCTCTACATCGCCCATGATGCCGAGGTGACGGTGGTCGAGACCGCGCCGCTGCGCGTGGCGGCCCATGTGGCGGCGCCCGGCCCGGTCCGCGCGATTGCGGTTGCGCCAAATGGCCATGTCTATGTCACCAACGGCCGGGCTGCCACCGTCACGGTGTTCGACGCGACGACCAACGCGGTGCTTGCCACTGTCCCGGCCGGGCGGGACACGAATGCCATCGCCTACGATCCGGCATCGCGCCGGGTGTTTGCGATGAACGATGACGACGGAACGATCACGGTGATCGACACCGCCGGCGACAAGCCAGTCGCGACAATCGCCCTTGCGGGCGGAGAGGGGCTGGAATCGGCGGCTGCGGATGGTCAAGGCTTCCTCTATGTCTCGCATTCGGCGCAGCGTGAGCTGGTTCGGATCGACACCAGGCGAGCCATGCTGGACCAGCACTACTCGCTCCCCGATTGCCCGGACCCGGCGGGCGTGGCGCTGGACCCTGCCAATCACCGGGCCTTCGTTTCGTGTCTGAAGGGTCTGCTGCTGGTGCTGGACACGCAAACCGGCCGGAGGGTAGCCACCGTGCCGGTCGGTTTGGGCGGCCAAACGGTGATCTATGACGGCGGGCGCAAGCGTCTATTCGTCGCCAACGCCGACGCCACGCTCTCGGTGATCGAGGCCGACACGCCTGACCGCTATCGCCTCCTGCCCGCGGTTCAGACGCTGGCCAACGCGCGCACCGCGGCGGAAGACCCGGCGAGCGGACGGCTTTATCTCGCGGGCGGCGCCACGCTGATGGTGGTTGAACCCTGAAGCCTGCGACTCATTGGCGCATCATCGCTCGTTCATGCGGCTCGACCCAGCTGCGGTCGAACCGACCTTCCGCAATGGCGCGCAGCGACGCGGCTTCCTGCTCGGCTTGGCTGCGCGCCGCCACCACTACCGCGGCCAGGTCGGCGGGGGCGACCGCCAGCACGCCGTCCTCGTCGCCCACCATGACGTCGCCGGGTTGCACCACCATGCCGCCCACGGCCACGGGGACGTTGATGTCGCCCGGCCCATTCTTATACGGGCCGCGATGGGTCACGCCGCGGGCATAGACCGGGAAATCCCGCGAGCGCAGCGCGCCGACGTCGCGGATGGCGCCATCGATCACCAGGCCCTGAATCCCCAGGCTTTCGGCGAAGCGGGCCATGATCTCGCCCACGAGCGCCTGGCTCAACTCGCCGCCGCCATCGATCACCAGCACGTCGCCGATGCGGCAGAAGTCGAAGGCGCGATGGATGGCGAGATTGTCGCCGGGGCGGGTTCGCACCGTGACCGCCGTGCCCGCCATCGGCCGGGGGCGGTGATAGGGCAGCAGCCCCACCGTGCCACTGCCGCGAGCCATGTTGTCGCTCAGCAGGGAAGTGGCGATCCCACGCAGCGCTTCCAGTACGGCTGGGTCGGCCGAAGGGGCGGATGAATTCCGGCGCCAACCGATCGGTTCCATGGCGCGTTGCTCCTCAAGCAGTTCGGCAGCCATGGGAGCGTGCGCCCTACGGGCGGCGCTTTCAATGCATGGCAACCCGCGTTACTGCAGCGGCTCGACCGGCAGCGCCCACATGAGCCCGCCCGCAGAGGCGAGGCGGTTGCGTCCGCGTGGCAGTCGCAGTCCGGACGCTTCGCCCACGTCCCGGCGATACAGCTCGCCATAGTTGCCGACCGCCTCAACAGCATGGCGGAACGCGTCATCTGACACGCCGAGCGCTTTGCCGAGCCAAGGTGTGACGCCGAACAGACGCTGCACCACCAGATCCTTGCTGCTGCGCATGGCTTCGGCGTTGGCTTGGGTAATGCCGTGCTCCTCGGCCTGCAGCAGCGCCCACACCGTCCAGTCGACCAATGCGGCCCATTGCGGGTCGTCGCTGCGGTAGGTTGGCGCAAGCGGGTCGGTGGAAATGGTCTCCGGCAGGATGACGAAGCGCGCTACCTGAGCGTGAAAGCTGCGCCGGGCGTTTGCCAGCCATGACACGTCGCCGGTGATGGCGTCGCAATGGTCGTCGATCAACGCGACCTCCATTTCGCCACGCTCGGAGAACGGGAAGCGCATCTCTGGCGTCTTAAGCCGAGGCTCCAGCGTATCATACAGCGTTTGTTCAGGGGGCGAGGCATTGATGAAACAGACGCGACGCTTGCTGAGGTCGTCCAGCGTGGCGATGCCGCTGTCCTTGGCCACGAGGAAGCCCTGGGCATCGAAGAACATCGGCGGCCCGAACGAGAGGCCGAACGCGGCGCCGACCACCGGGTTGGGGGTGGCGCCGAACAGCACGCTGGTCCGTTTGTCTCGAACCGCCGCAAGGCCGGCCGGCTCGTCCGGAAGGCTGAGGAAGCGGGCCTGCGCCGGGTTACCGAAGATTTCCGCCGCCAGGGCGCGGCAGAAATCCGCCCCCATGTCCGACAAGTCGCCATGGGTGTCGGCTTCGGAGTAGTCGTCAATGTCCGTCACCACGCCGCAGGTCACTGTTCCGGCGCGGCGGACGGCGTCGAGCGTCGGGCCAGCTTGAGCGAGGCTTGGCAGGGCGAGCAGCAAGACAAGAACCGGCAAGATGCGCAAACAAGCCATTTGAGTGTGCAATGTCCAAAGCGAGCGGGGGAGCCAGGTGCGGCTCCCTCCAATGCGTTATGGCGTCCAAGTGCCCGAAGTCGGGATGCCGGGAGTGGTCGACGGACGCGGGTTGAAGTCGGCGGGCGCCGGATCGATGAGCTTGCCGCCCACATAGTCGGTCGGCACGATGTTAAGCGTGTAGCAGCCGCCGAGCGGATAGTGCGGCAGCGACGGCGTGGTGTTCGGCTCGATTTGCGCATACTCCGCCGGCAGCGGCGCGCTGTAGCCGAGCAAGCGAAGGTTGTCGAATGCGGCCAGCATGTTGCTGATGTTCGGCACAACGGCATCTGCCGGGCCGACGTAATTTTGGCCCAGGTTTGCCTTGCCGGCGGCAAAGCCCTTTCGCTCATCCGGCAAGTCCGCCAGCGGCGTCAGGTCGAAGAGCTGGTCGATGAACTTGATGACAGAGCTGTGCTCGGCATTTTGGCTCACGATGGCATGCGCCCGGGCGTAGGGCGAGATGACGATGGCAGGGATGCGCGAGGACGGTTCGAGCGGGTTGCCTTCTGGATCGTTCACCCGCGGCGTGACCGCTGCGTGATCGTAGAGTCCATCCGTTTCGTCGTAGGTGATAATGATGGCGCTATCCTTCCAGTACGGGCTGGCGGCGATGGCGTTCACCTCGTCGGCAATCAACTGTTCGGAGATTTGCGCGTCCGAGTAGCCCGGGTGGTCGTCGCTGCCGGGGAAGGCGGCGCGGACGGTGGGGTTCGGGTCGACCGGGAGCAGGTTGTCGTTGTTGCCGTAGCCGCCGCGGACGTAGAACACGCCGCCGGTGGTGCCGAGCTGCTGGTTTTGGACGGCGGTGTAGAAGTCGTTCAGGCCGTGCAGGTGCGGCCCGGCGACGTTCGGGTTGTCGCCGACATAGCCGAAATATTGCGGCCCGTTGTGGTGCAGCACGTAGGAGCTGTGCAGCGGCAGCGCTGTGCTGTCGGTCGGCTCGGCGTCGTAGCCTTCCTGGAACCAGCCCCAGTTGGTGGGCGGGTTGCGGTCGCCGGCAATGCGCTGGATATCGGCTTGCACGTCCAGCAGGTCGAGTGCCGGGTTCGGGTCGCTGGCGACGGTCTGCCGGATGCTGCGGCCCATGAAGGAGAGTGGCAGGCTGGCGTAGGTCTGGTTCAGGGTCGGGTTGTTGGGGTTTTCGTCCGCCGGGTTGTAGGGCGGCTTGACCGGCGAGGTATCGAGGTTGGAGCCGGGGAATGGCCCGGGGTCGGCCACGATCGGCACGCCGCCGCTTTTGGAGACGGTGGGGCTGCCGGTGTTGCTGCTGGCTTCTGACGGGTTGAGCGCCCATTGCGTGAGGCCGGACTGGCCGGCGATCAGCGCCAGCGCGTTGGGGGTGGATGGCCCGGTGACGGTCATGTGGAAGTTGTCGAACAGGGTGAAGCGGTCGGCGAGCTGCCAGAGGAATGGCGCCGTGTCGCAATCGACATGGCCCATGACCAGCTCGCCCATTTGCTTTTGCGCCAGCGTGGGGTTGGAGGCGGGCGGTTGCCGCGTTTTGCCGCTCAGGACGTTGCCTTGGGCGTCGGTAGTGAGGCCCTCCTCGTCCAGCGCAAAGCGGTCGTTCAGCGAGGTGCCGTTCACGAAATCGGAGCTGTTGATGATGCCGGCATGCGAGTGATCGACCGAGGCGGTGTCGGCCGGGTAGATGGGAACGGTGACGTTGCCGGGAGCGGTGACCGTCTGCGGGATCAGGAACGGCGAGATGGTGGTCACATTGCCATTGGTGTCGACCAGTTTTTGGGTGAAGCCGGGGGTCTGTGCGGCCGGTTGGCTGAACAGGCCGCTGGCGCCGGGGAAGGTGCCGAAATAGAAGTCGAACGAGCGGTTCTCTTGGAACAGCACGAACACGTATTTGACGCGCTTCTTCAGCAGCGCAACCTTTTCTGCCGTGGTGAGATGCGGCTCGCGAGTGAGGTCGTTGGTGTAGCGGGCGACCATGGCGCTGCTGCGCGGGCCGATTTTGACATCTCCGGGCGATTCCTGGGCGAGCAGGCCCACCGGATGCAGCAGCGCGACACTGGTCAGCAATGCGCAGGATTGCCTGTAGAACTGCCTCTTGGTCATCACGTGTTCGCCCTTCCCCAGAAACCGTCATCTCGCGCCAACTGGACGACCCAGCAACGACGGCGCGTTGGTATTGACTTCTGGTTTGTTGGCCTAGTCACAGTTCGATGACGTTACGATGTCGGAGTGGTGGCAAAACTATGCCAGGACGGGCCCGACCTCTTCGCGGATCACCGGGCCGGCCGGCTGCGTCAGCGCCCAATAAGATGCTTCGATCCGATCGGGGGCGAGGTCGAGCAGCGCAAAACCGTGGGTGTAAGCGCCCTCGACAATGGTGAGCGGCGGGTCTGCTTGGACCACGGGCGGGTCCACCAGGCCGGGCAGAGGCTGGTCCGGACCGGGAACTGCTTCCACCGGGATTGCGCCATAGCCGATATTGCGGCCGCGGCCCACGTCGCGATAGGCGCCGTAGCGACGAAGCCGATGTTCGTGGCCCCAGAACCAGGCATCAATCCGGCCCGCTTGGGAGAGGCGGGCATAGCTTGCCATGAGATGGGCGTTGACCGGACTATGCCGGGCCAACGGGCCGATTTGGGCGAAGGCGGAAAACGGTTGATGGTGCGTGAGCAGCAAAGTCCGGCCGGGAAATCCCGCAAGCTTGTCGCTGAGCCAAGCCTCCTCGGCTGGGTCAAGGCTGGTCAGGGCGGCGGCTTCGTCGAAGGGATCTCGATCGTTCAGCCCCGTGTCGGCGGCCAGGATCTGCCAGCTTCGGTCGGGGCTGCGCAGGCAGAAGTAACTCGCGGGCTGGCCGATTTGGCGGAGTAAAGCATAGTAACCAAGGCCGCCGCTATAAACATCATGGTTGCCGCAGAGCGTGAACAGTCGCTGACTGGGCAAGACCGCACGCAAAGGGTCGAGGAAATGCGTCTTGCATTCAGCCGGCGTGCCGGAGAAATAGATGTCGCCGAGATGGATCACCGCGTCTGGCTGTTGCCGCGCCAGCAGGCTGGCGACCCGGCGGGCTTCGTCGGTTCCCGTGCCCCAATCGGACAGCAGGGCGATGCGCATCGTTGGAGTGGGGGCGGGAACGATGAAGTCCGCCAGGCTGGCGTAGCGGACGTAGGGGATCGGCTTTGGTTTGCCGTCAAATCCGAAGTCGCCAGCGTAGGCGAGCAGCGTTTTGGCCCAAAGCGGATCGCATTGCGAAAAGCTCAGCCGGTTGTGCAGGGCGCGCTGGCGGTCTGCATCCTGTCGGGCGATGGCCTCGACTAGCTGCAGCCCAAGCTCGGCGCAGGTGAGCGACATGGCGGGGACGCCGGCGGGCGGCGAATAGGCGAGAAGCGGGTCTTTGCGCAAAGCCACGATGTGCGATGCGGACATCGCCATTGGATGATAGCCGGTGTCGCTGCCGCTCGTAGGTTGCTGACGGGCAAACGCATGAGCCGCGGACTGAAACAGGGAGAGCAGGGGATTGCGGGTGGTGACGAATGGGGCGGGCATGCGCGAGCTTATCTCACTCCAAAGCTTCGCCGCCAGTTGCGTATCCACGTCAATATTTCAGGAACGGCAGGCCCTTTTGCAACTCGTCCTTGGACGGAACGTCCTCAGCGCCGAACCCGCCGCCAAGCGCTTGCACGAGTGCCACGCTGGCGGCGAGCCGCTGTTCCTGCACCGAGAGCGCCGTTTCCTGATTGCCCAACAGCGCCGTCTGCTCGGTAATCACGCTCGTGTAGGGGACGGTGCCAGCGATGTACTGGTTAAGCGCCAGCCTAACCGAAAGCTGCGCGGCGCGGACGGCAGTGGCTTCGGCCCCGGCTTGCTGCTCAAGCACGCGCAAGGCGACGAGTTCATCCTCCACTTGCTGAAACGCGGTGAGCACGGTCTGGCGATACACCGCCACCTGCGCGTCATAGGCAGCGCGCGCCACGGCCACATCGGCATTGCGCAAGCCGCCCTCCAACAGCGTCTCGGTCCCCGCGGCGCCGAGCGACCATACACGGTTGGCGGTCTGGATCAGGGAGCCGATCGGGTTGCCGGAATAGCCGTATAGGGCGGAGAGGCTGATGTCGGGGAAGTAGGCTGCGACTTGCACGCCGATCAAGGCGTTCTGCGCTTCCATGGCGCGTTCAGCCGCCGCAACGTCCGGCCGGCGCTCGAGCAAGGTTGAGGGCAGCACCCCGGGCGCGAATGGCACGTCCGCTGGAAGGTTGCCGGGCGGGATCGATAGCTCCGAAGGCGCCGCACCCGCAAGGACTGCTATGGCGTGCTCATATTGGCCACGCAGGACGCCGATATTCACCAGCGATGCTTGGGTCGTATCGAGCTGCGTTTCGGCTGCGGCAACGTTGGCGAGCGGGGCAGTCCCGGCGTTGTATTGGTTTCGGGTGATGCGAAGCGCGTCGGAATACTGCCTCACGGTATCGGTCAGGAGCTGCGCGAAGCTATCTTGGTTTCGCAGCTCGAAGTAGTAAGTCGCCAGCGCGCCCTGGGCGGAAAGGGTGGCGTTTGCCAAGTCTGCAGCGCTGACCTGCGCGGCGGCGACATCGCTTTCCACTTGGCGCCGGATGCGTCCCCACACATCCAAATTCCAGCTCGCGCTGCCTTCGGCAGTGTATAGGGTGGCAGCTCGGCCGGCCGATGACCCGGTGCCGCGCTGGCTGCGCGTATCGTTTGCCGTCAGCGCCAGGGTTGGGAACAGTGCCGAGCGCGCGGCGTCCACCGTGGCCGTGGCTTCGCGATACTGCGCTTCGTATTGCTTGACCGTCTGGTTCGAGATGACGACGCCGCGCTCCAACTCGTCGAGCAGCGGGTCATGATAGATGCTCCACCAAGCGCCTTTCGGTGCTGCATCGTCGGGCCTGGCGGCGGTCCAGCCCGGCGGCGCTTCCTTGAACGACTCGAGCGAGCCCGCCGATGCGGGCCGGTGATAATCTGGGCCCACCATGCAGCCGGCGAGCAGGAGCAGCAGCGCAGCGTAGCCGAGAAATCGGCCGATCATTCAGCCGCACCCAAGGCGGCAGCCCGGCGTGTGCGAGGGCGCAACCGGTCAAGCAAGAGGTAGACGGCCGGGGTGGTGTAGAGCGTCAGCACTTGACTGACGATGAGGCCGCCGACAATGGAAATTCCCAATGGCCGGCGGAGTTCAGCGCCCTGCCCGTAGGCCAAAGCTAACGGCAGAGCGCCGAGCAGCGCGGCCGCGGTGGTCATCATGATCGGGCGGAACCGCATCAGGCAGGCCTGAAAGATGGCCTCGCGCCCCCCCACACCATCGGTTCGCTCCACGTGGAGCGCAAAGTCGATCATCAGGATGGCATTCTTCTTGACGATGCCGATCAACAAAATGACCCCGATCACCGCGATAAGCGAGAACTCCGTTCCGCACAGCAACAGCGCCAACACGGCGCCGATGCCGGCCGAGGGCAAAGTGGAGAGGATCGTGATCGGATGGATGAAGCTTTCGTATAGAACGCCGAGAAGGATGTACACTGCCAGCAAGGCGGCGGCGATCAGGATCCCTTCGCTGTTGAGGGATTGCTGGAACACCTGCGCCGTGCCGGCAAAGCCGCCGATGATGTCGGCCGGCATATGCACCGCCGCAGTGGCGTGAGTGACCGCCGCTGTGGCATCGGAAAGCGAGTGGCCCGGCGCCAAGTTGAACGAGATGGTCGAGGCGACGAATTGGCTCTGATGATTGACCGAAAGCGCCGTCTTGCCCGGTGCGAACTGGGCGACGGCCGAGAGCGGCACCATCGTCTCCTGCCCAGTGCTGACCGCGGCACCGGAGGACGCGCTACCATGGCCGCTGACCGCCAGAGCATTCTGCGCGGCATTGCGTTGCGAGTTGTTAATCCCGTTCACGCTGGACGCGGCGTTGGCGGCGGCGGTGGACTGCGCGGCCGATGAGACCGTGCCCGATGGCAGGTTCGAGGTTTGCACCCCGGTCGGCGTACCGGCTGAAGTGCTGATCCAAATCTGGTGGAGAATGTCCGGCAACTGCCAATATTCCGGCGCCACCTCCATCACGACGTGGTATTGGTTCAGCGCGTTGTAGATCGTTGAGACGGATCGCTGGCCGAACGCGTCGTAGAGCGTATTGTCGATCTGGCTGACGTTAAGGCCGAGGCGAGACGCGGTGGTCCGGTCGATATCGATCTGGGTTTCCAACCCGGCTTGCTGCTGGTCGGAGTTCACGTCGGTGAGTGCCGGGTCATGCTGCAGCGCCTGTAGCAATTTGGGCGTCCATTCGAACACCTCGGCCGTGCTATCGGCGCGCAAGGTGTATTGGTAGGCGGCGTTGCTCTGCCGGCCGCCCACGCGGATGTCCTGCGCCGGCACCAGGAACAGGCGGCCGCCCGGCACGCGGGACAGTTCGCGGCGCAAGCGGGCGAGAACGGTGTCGAGGCTGGCGCGCTGGCTTTTTGGCTTCAGTGCCACGTAGACGCTACCGGTGTTGGTCTGCGAGGCGGCGCCGCCGCCGCCGGCGCCGGTTGCGCCCACGACGTTGGCGACGGCAGGATCGTGCTGGACGATGGCCATCATCTGCTCGAGCTTCTTGCTCATGGACTGGAACGAGATGCTCTGGTCGGCTTGCAGTGCGCCGATCAGCCGCCCGCTGTCCTGAGTGGGGAAGAAGCCCTTCGGGATGATGGCAATCAGGACGACGTTCATGACGACCGCGGCAAGCAGGATCGATAGCACCAGCGCGTTGTGGTTCAGTGTCCATGCCAAGGTGCGGCCGTAGAACTCTTGTGCGCGTTGGCCGAAGCTCTTGCGGCCGGTCAGGAAGTCGGGCCTGCCCGCGGCCGGGCGGAGAAACAGCGCGCACAACATCGGGGTGGTGGTGAGGGAAATCACCATCGACACCAGGATTGCCATGGAAAGGGTGACGGCGAATTCGCGGAACAGCCGCCCCACGATGCCGCCCATCAGCAGGATGGGCAGGAACACAGCAATCAGCGACAGGGTTATGGAGACGATGGTAAAGCTGACTTCCTGCGCGCCGCGCAACGCCGCCCGCGTGCGCGGCACGCCATCCTCGATGTAGCGGGAGATGTTTTCCAGCACGACGATGGCGTCATCGACGACAAAGCCGGTGGAGATGGTGAGCGCCATGAGCGACAGGTTGTCCAGGCTGTAGCCCGCCAGGTACATGGTTCCGAACGTGCCGATGACGGACACCGGCACGGCCACGAGCGGGATGAGGGTGGCCCTTACGTTGCGCAGGAACACAAACACCACCAGGGTGACAAGCGCGACCGCGATCAGCAGCGTGATCTCCGTGTCGCTCAGCGAGGCGCGGATGCTGATGGTGCTATCGGACGCGAAGCCGATATCGATATCGTGTGGCAATGCGGATTGCAGCTTTGGCAGCGCCGCCTTGATCGCGTCCACCGTCTGGATAACGTTGGCGCCGGGTTGCTTGAAGATGATGACGAGCACCGCCGGCTTGCCGTTCGCTAGGCCCAGGTTGCGCAAATCCTGCACGCTGTCGCTGATCGTCGCCACGTCCGTCAAGTGCACGGCAGCACCATTACGGTAGGCTATGACGAGCGGCTGGTAGTCGGCGGCATGAGTCGCTTGGTCGTTGGTGTAGATCTGCAGGCGCTGGCTGCCGACTTCCACGATCCCCTTTGGGCTATTCGCATTGGCCGCGGCGAGGGCGGCGCGAACGTCCTCCAGCCCGATGCCGTATTTGAACAACGCGTGCGGCTCCAGCTCGACGCGAACCGCAGGCAACGCCGCACCGCTGATGATAACCTGGCCCACGCCGGTTAGTCGGGAGAGCTGTTGTTGTAGCACGGTGCTGGCGGCATCGTAGATTTGTCCGCGGGTCAGCGTCCCGGAGGTGAGGGAGACGATGAGGATGGGCGCGTCCGCCGGGTTGAGCTTGCGGTAGATCGGGTTCGATAGCAGGTTAGTTGGCAAATCCGCTCGGGCTGCGTTGATCGCCGCCTGCACGTCACGCGCCGCGCCGTCGATATCACGGTCCAGGCCGAATTGCAGGGTGATGCGCGCTTGGCCCACCTGGCTTTGCGAGGTCATCTCGGTCACGTCGGCGATCTGGCCGAGATGCCGTTCGAGCGGACTAGCCAGGCTGGTAGCCACCGTCTCCGGGTCGGCGCCGGGGAGCTGCGCCTGCACCGAAATGGTGGGGAAATCCACCTGCGGCAGCGACGCGACCGGAAGTTTGAAATAGGCCAGCGCGCCGGCGGCGAGGATGGCGAGGGTCAGCAGCGTGGTCGCGACCGGCCGCAAGATGAAAGGCGCGGAGATGTTCATTCGCCGGCTGCTATTCTGCTGGCTCGGCCGCACCGGCATCGAGGTTGGGGGTTCGCCCGGTGAGACGGACGGCAAGCCGGTCGAAGACGAGATAGATCACCGGGGTGGTGAACAGCGTCAGCACCTGGCTGACCAGCAGGCCGCCGATAATGGCAATGCCGAGCGGCTGGCGCAGTTCGGAGCCGCTGCCCGTACCGACCATCAGCGGCACGGCGCCCAACAACGCCGCCATGGTAGTCATCAGAATGGGCCGGAAGCGTAGCAGGCAGGCCTGGAAGATCGCCTCGCGCGGCGGCTTGCCCTCGGTCCGTTCGGCAGCCAGCGCAAAGTCGATCATCATGATCGCGTTCTTCTTCACAATGCCGATCAGCAGGATGATACCGATGATGCCGATGACATCGAGGTCGTGCCCGGTGAGATCGAGCGCGATCAGGGCGCCGACGCCAGCCGAGGGCAGGGTGGACAGAATGGTGAACGGGTGGATGAAGCTCTCATACAGCACGCCTAACACGACATAGACCGCAACCAGCGCGGCAAGGATCAGCAGCAGTTCGTTGGACAAGGACGCTTTGAACGCCGCGAGCGAACCTTGGTAAGCGGTGTTGAAACTATCGGGCAGGCTGATATCGCGTTCCGCCTGCTCGATTTCCGCCACCGCTGCGTCCAGCGACGTTCCGCTGGCCAGGTTGAACGAGATGGAGACCGCCGGAAACTGGCCCAGATGCTCCACCTGCAGCGGGCTGTTGCGCGTGGAGAGATGCACGATGGCCGAAAGCGGGACCTGCCCCGCGGTGGCCGTCGCCGATGGCAGGTAGATGCCGGCCAACGCCTGCTCAAGACTTTGGCTGCTGACGACATCGGCCTGGAGGATGACCCGGTATTGGTTGGACTGGGTGTACAGGGTAGAGGCGATCCGCTGCCCAAACGCATCGTACAGCGCGTTGTCGATGGTTGCCGTGGTGATGCCGAAGCGCGCCGCGGTGGCGCGGTCCACCACCATGTTAACGGCCTTGCCATTGGTGTTGAGGTCGCTCGTGACCGACTCGAAGGCGGGGGCTTGCGAGAGCGCCGCCAACAGCTTGGGCACGTATTGGGCAAACTGCGAACTGTCCGGGTTTTCCAGGAAGAAGTGGTATTCGGCGCGGCTGACCGTAGAATCGATGGTAAGGTCCTGCACGGGTTGCATGGCCAGGCGAATGCCCGGCACCGACGCGGTTTCCTGCGTGAGGCGGCGGATGACGCCGGTCACGCTCACATCCCGCTTGTCCTTTGGTTTGAGATTGATCAGGAACCGCCCAGCGTTGAGCGTGGTGTTGGTGCCATCGATCCCAACAAACGAGGATAGGCTCTCCACGGCCGGATCGGTGAGGATCGTGTCGGCGAGCGCCTGCTGGTGAGCCACCATGGCGGTAAACGAGGTGTCCTGCGCCGCCTCAGAAATCCCCTGGATGGCGCTGGTGTCCTGCACCGGGAAGAAGCCCTTCGGGATGACGACATACATCACCACCGTCATGCCCAGCGTGAGCACGGCGACCAACAAGGTCAGCCCCTGGCGGTCCAGCACCCAATTCAGCCAGCGCCCATAGCCGGCGACCAGCCTGTCGAAGCCGCGCTCTGCCAGCAGGTCGAGCCGGTTACGGCGGCTCGATGGCCGATGCCGCACCAGCAAGGCGCATAGCATCGGCACCAGCGTCAGCGAGACCACGGCCGAAAGCACGATGGTGACCGAAAGGGTGACGGCGAATTCGTTGAACAGCCGGCCCACCACGTCCCCCATGAACAGCAGCGGGATCAGCACGGCAATCAGCGACACGGTGAGCGAGATGATGGTGAAGCCGATCTCGCGCGACCCGTTGAGCGCCGCCTGTAGCGGTGGCTCGCCGGCTTCGACATGCCGCGCAATGTTCTCGATCATTACAATGGCATCGTCGACCACGAACCCGGTCGAGATGGTCAGCGCCATCAGCGACAGGTTGTCCAGGCTGAACCCAAGCAGATACATCGCCGCCAGCGTGCCGACCAGCGACAGCGGCACGGACAAGGACGGGATCAGCGTCGCAGGCAGATTGCGCAGGAACAGGAAAATCACCAGAACGACGAGCGCCACCGCGAGAGCCAGCTCGAACTCCACGTCGCTTACCGAAGCGCGAATGGTCGTGGTGCGGTCGCTCAGCACCGCAATGTCCACCGCGCGAGGCATCGAGGTCTCGATCTGCGGCAACAGCTGCTTGATGCCATTCACCACCGCAATGACGTTGGAGCCGGGCTGGCGCTGGATGTTCAGGATCACGGCGGGCGTCTTGTTGGCCCATGCCGCGAGCTGGTTGTTTTCCGCCCCATCGATCACCGTGGCCACGTCGCTCAACCGGATGGGGCGGCCGTTTTTGTAGGCAATGATGAGGTTCTTGTAGCCAGCTGCACTGGTGATCTGATCGTTGTCGTTAATCGTGGTGCTTTGGCTGGGTCCGTCAAAGCTGCCTTTCGGTGTATCGGTATTCTGCGTGCCGATGATGGTGCGGATGTCGTCGATCGCGAGCCCGTAGGCCGAGAGCGCGCGCGGGTTAAGCACGATGCGGACCGCCGGCCGATTGCCGCCGCTGATCGAGACCAGGCCCACGCCGGGCTGCTGACTGATCTTCTGCGCCAGCCGCACGTCGGCGAGGTCCTCGATTTGCGTCAGCGGCACCGTCTTACTGGTCAGCGCGAGCGTGAGGATGGGCGCGTCGGCCGGGTTCACCTTGTTGTAGATCGGCGGCGCAGGAAGATCGGACGGCAACAGATTGGTGGCGGCGTTGATTGCGGCCTGCACCTCTTGCTCGGCCACGTCAAGGCTGAGCGTCAGCGTGAATTGCAGCGTGATGACCGAGGCGCCGCCGGACGAGATCGACGACATCTGCGACAGGCCCGGCATCTCGCCGAACTGGCGTTCCAGCGGGGCGGTCACCGCCGTGGTCATCACTTCCGGGCTTGCGCCGGGATAGAACGTCTGCACCTGAATGGTCGGGTAGTCGACGTCGGGGAGGGCCGAGATCGGCAGGAACGTATACGCGATGGCGCCGACGAGCAGGATCGCCGCCATCAGCAGCGTGGTGCCGACCGGGCGCAGGATAAAGAGGCGCGACGGGCTCATTGCGCGGGCGGTGCACCATTGGCTGGTGCGGCATGTTGCCTGCGGCTGCCCCGCCGGCCGGCCCCGTCGCCCTCATTCGGGGCCACGGCCGGCTTGTCCGGACCCGCGATGCTGATGGCGGCGCCGTCGCGCAGGCGGTCCAGCCCGTCCGTCACGACCTGGTCGCCGGGGCTCAGCCCGTCGGTGACCTGCACGGTCTGTCCCTCGGTGACGCCCGTTTTTACCACCTTGACGGCCACGGCGTTGCCGGGCTTCACCAGGTAGACGAAGTCTCCCGGTGCGCCATGCTGCACGGCCGCTTGCGGCACTGTCACCACGCCGGTCAGTTTACGCACGATCAGCCGGATGTTGACGAATTGCTGCGGGAATAATGCTTCGTCGGTGTTCGGGAACAGGGCGCGCAATTTTAGCGTGCCGGTGCTGGCGTCAATCTGGTTGTCGGTGCTGGCCAGCGTGCCCGTGGCGATGAGCTTGGTGTTGGTTCGGTCATAGGCCTCCGCCGTCAGGGCTCCCTCCTTCATTTGCTGCGCAATGGTGCTCACATCGTCTTCCGGCAGGGTAAAGATCACCGACATAGGTTGCTCCTGCGTCAGCACGAACAGGCCGGAGGTGGTGCTAGTCTGCACGTAGTTGCCTGGGTCGACCAGCCGGATGCCGACCCGGCCATCCACCGGCGAGGTGATGTGGCAATAGACCAGGTTTAGCTTGGCGCTATCCACGCTGCCCTGGTCGGTGATCACAGTGCCTTCGTATTGCTTGATCAGGTAAGCTTGGTCGTCCACCTGCTGCTTCGAAATGCTGTCCTGTTTGTTCAGCGTTACATAGCGGGCGTAATCGGCTTTGGCCTGGCCGAGCAGGCCTTGGTCTCGCGCCAGCGTGCCTTGCGCCTGCTCCAACGCCACCTGGTAGGGGCGCGGGTCAATTTGCGCCAGGAAGTCGCCCTTGTGCACCACCTGGCCCTCGGAGAAGTTCACCTGGGTGAGTTGGCCGTTGATCTGGGTGACGACCGTCACGGTGGTGAGCGGCGTCACGGCGCCAAGGCCGGTCAGCACGACGTCCAAATTGCCGGTGCCGACGGTTGCCACGCCCACCGGTTGTGGCGGGCCGCCTGCCCGGGTTGCCGTGGCCGGCTGATGGCGGCTTTCCAACAGCCACCAGGCGGCCAAACCCGTTCCGGCCAGGATGAGCAAGCCAAGCAGCAGGCTCCAGCGCGCGCGGCGGCGTGGGGGCGCAACCCGAATATCGGGGCGCTTGGTGGGAGTCCGCACCTCGAGCTGGTCATTCATCCTGGGTCATCCTCGTCATTCTTAATCGCCAACTCGGTCATTCGCTCCTAGCGCCGCGTGAGTGGTCCGTGATGGCGCGCTAAGCCTGGCACCCATATCACAAATTCTTGAGCATGGCGCGGCCGATTGGTGAGGGCTCAATCGGCATGGGAACCGCGCCGCCTCCCGGCTGGTGCGGCCGCAAGGTAAAGGCTGTCACGCCGGGGCAACGCAAGTCTCATAGTGTGACAAGGCTCTACACGCGGATGGCGCCGAGATGGCGCCCGGCGCAGGAAATGCTCGCGCGAACGTGAAAAGCCTGGACCACGCGGCCGACCTGCGGCTAGCTTGCCATCACGCGGCCGCTCCTGGCCCTCAGTGCTTTGGCCCGACATTGCGGGCCGATGCCAGGATCGTGGCCCGCCGCTCCCGACGCGGGCAAGATCGCCCGCCCCCTTATCGCAGGCCTTCATCGCTGTGGCCCACCACCCGCATCTCAAAACCGAATTCAAGAAAATAGGTTCTGCCTAATGGCCGTATTTGCTGCTTGCGTCGATTTCACGCTTCGCCCCGAAAACGAAGGCAACTACGTCAACAATCCGGCTGACCCTGGGGGCCCAACCAATTTCGGCATCACTCTGGCCGGCCTGTCGGAATGGCGAGGCAAGCGCTGCACCGCCCAGGATGTGCGGTTGCTCTCTGAGGCCGAAGCCCGCGAGATTTATCAGGCCCGCTACTGGCAGGCTGTCGCCGGCACCGGGTTGCCGTCCGGGCTCGATCTTATGGTGTTCGATTTCGGCGTCAATCATGGCCCAGGTTCCGCGGTAAAGATGCTCCAACGGATCGTGGGGGCGGTGCAGGATGGCGCCGCTGGACCCAACACGTTGAAGCGGGCGTCCTGCCAGGGCGCGGTGCTGCGCGCCCGCATCGCGGCACTCGCTTCGGCCCAGCAGGCTTTCTACACCAGCCTTGACAATCAAATATTCGGCAAAGGTTGGGCCGCCCGAACCGTTCGCCGCGAAGCCGCTGCCATGCTGATGGCGTCGAGCCGCCCTATCGTCGCGACGGGCAATAAGACAACCTCAGCCGCAACAACGAACCAAGGAGTTTAGTTCGGATGCCAGTTCTGTCTTCAACAGCGGCAGTTAACGAGGCTATCGCCGCCGCAAAGTCTTTGCCTAACTTAATCGCGAACCTTTACGCGCTCGACCCGGCGCTTGCTGTGCAGCTTGAGAGCAAGCCGCTCCTGGCCAGCAAATCTCCCTGGGGCACGCTGGCCGCCGGCGCCATCGCGTGGTTGTCGTCACGCTACGGCTTCGGCTTCGACGAAACCACCTGCGGTCTCGTTTCGGGCATCGCCGTGCTGCTCGGAAGCTACGCCATGCGGGCAATTACCAAGCAGCCCGTGGTCGGGCTGCTGGCGACGCCCACTGCTGCCACCATCGCATCCGCCCCGATCAACGTGCAATAGGAATCGCCTATGCAGGCATCTCTGCTTCACGTCGTTGCCGTTATCTCCAATCCGATCCGCTGGCAGTCCCGTATCCGTCTCTACCGTGAGTTCGAGCAGCACATGCTCGATAGCGGCGTCCGGTTGACCACGGTGGAATGCAGCTACGGCGATCGTAGCTATGAATTGGCTGGAAACCCGCACGTCAACCATGTGCCAGTGCATTCCCGATCGGTGGTTTGGAACAAGGAAAGCCTGATCAATGCTGGCCTCTCCCGTTTGCCGCTGGACTGGAAATACGTTGCCTGGGTCGATGCGGATGTAATGTTCCGCAAGCCTTGCTGGGCGAGCGAGACGCTGCATGCGCTTCAGCTCTACGACTTCGTGCAGCCCTGGTCGCATTGCTACGACCTTGGTCCGGATGACAGCCACCTGCAGGCGCATCGCTCCTTCTGCAAAATCTTCCGCGACGGCCAGCCGATCGAGGCATCTGGCAAGCCCTCCTACGAATTTGCCCATCCCGGCTATGCCTGGGCGGCAACCCGCCTGGCACTGGAGCAGGTGGGCGGCATGATCGATGTGGCTGCACTCGGCGCGGGGGACCACCACATGGCGCTCGCCCTCGTCGGGCGGGCCGAAGAGAGCCTGCCAGGCGGCATCCACCCGAGCTACCGCCGCGCGGTGCTGCGCTGGCAGCGTCGCGCGATGCAGCACATCTCAAGCAATATCGGCTACGTCCCCGGCACCATCGAGCACCGTTGGCACGGCAGCAAGGAGCGCCGCGCCTATGTCAGCCGGTGGGACATCCTGGTCCGGCACGATTTCGATCCGGACGAGGACCTGAAGCGCAACACCTTCGGCATCTTGGAACTCACCGGCAATAAGCCCGGATTTGCGCGCGACATCGACGCCTACATGCGCTCCCGCAATGAAGATGCCAACTCCCTTTAATTGTTAGGAACATCATGACTCGTATGCTTTGTGTTGCCCTCGTCCTGGCCAGCGTCACCGGATGCGCGCAACTCGCCGCCGATGCGCCGGCGGTAACCACCAAAGTCGGCCAAGTGGCGTCGGCTGGATTGGCCGCCTACCAGGCGGCGCTGGGTGCGGCCGAACAGGCCGAGGCAGGAAACCCTGCCGTCGAGGCGGAGATCCAAGCCGTAGCGGCAAAGGCTGCGCCTTACGTCGCCGATGCCCAGCAAGCAGCGGCACAGGCCAGCACGGCGCCCACATTGGCCGCGTTGTCGGCCGAGTTGCTGCTGGATGCCGCGCCGCACATCGTGGTCACGCCGAACGGCAAGTAATCAGTCCCGCGAACCTCACCGCGTAGGGTGGGTCGCTCTTGGCGACCCACCATCTCACCGTTGGCGGTGGGTTGCAGTGCGCTCCACCCACCCTACGGTCGGGAGTCGAGGCGCTGCTTCAATCCGTCGTTGATCAGCCCAGGATTGCCTTTGCCCGCCATCGCCTTCATCACTTGGCCGACGAAAAAGCCGAACAGCTTGTCCTTGCCGCCGCGATATTGCTCGACCTTGTCCGGATTGGCGGCGATCACGGCTGCGATGGCGGCGTCGATGGCCGCCATGTCCGTCACCTGCCGCAGGCCGCGCTGTTTTACAACGGCGCCGGGAGCCTCGCCGGTCTCCACCATGGCCTCGAACACGTCCTTGGCGATGCGGCCGTTGATGGTGCCGTCAGCCATCAGGTCGAGCATTTCGCCAAGAGCGTTCGCGGACACCGGCGAGCTCTCAATCGTGCGGCCGGTTCGGTTCAGAGCGCCAAATAAGTCTCCCATCACCCAATTGGCCGCCGCCTTTGCGTCCCGGCCGCGCGCCACCGCCTCGTAGAACAGCGCCACCGATTGCTCCGCGACCAGCACGCCGGCGTCGTAGGGCGACAGCCCGTATTGCGCGACAAACCGCGCCCGCTTCGCATCGGGCAGCTCCGGCAACGCGCGGCGCAGCGCGTCCACCCAGTCCGGGTCCAACACTAGCGGCAAGAGATCCGGGTCCGGGAAGTAGCGGTAGTCGTGCGCGTCCTCCTTAGACCGCATCGATCGCGTCTCGGCGCGACCGCTGTCGTAGAGCCGCGTCTCTTGCACCACCGTCCCGCCCGACTCCCAGACCGCGATCTGCCGCCGGGCCTCGGCTTCCACCGCTTGCGTCACGAAGCGGATGGAGTTCACGTTCTTCACCTCGCAGCGGGTGCGGAACGGCTCACCCGGCTTGCGCACCGAGACGTTCACGTCCGCCCGCAGCGAACCTTCCTCCATGTTGCCGTCGCAGGTGCCGAGATAGCGCAGGATGGAGCGCAACTTGCGCACATAAGCGCCAGCCTGGTCAGGCGAGCGGATGTCGGGCTCGGAGACGATCTCCATCAAAGCCACGCCGGACCGGTTCAGATCGATTAGCGAGCGCGCCGGGTCTTGGTCATGCAGCGATTTGCCGGCGTCCTGCTCCAGATGCAGGCGCGTGACCCCGATCCGCCGGGTCTCGCCCTCGGCTTCAATCTCGACGTGCCCGGCGCCCACGATCGGGTGATACAGCTGGCTGATCTGATAGCCTTGCGGCAGGTCGGCATAGAAGTAGTTCTTGCGGTCGAACTGGCTGACCAAGTTGATATGGGCGTCCAGCCCGAGTCCGGTGCGTACCGCTTGCGCCACGCACTCGGCATTCACCACGGGCAGCATGCCGGGGAAGCCAGCGTCCACAAAGCTTACTTGGCTATTCGGTTCGGCTCCGAAGTCGGTGGCGGCGGCCGAGAACAGCTTGGCTTTGCTGGTCACCTGGGCATGCACTTCCAGGCCGCAGACGATTTCCCAGCCGTCGATCTGATAGCTCATAGCCCGGTCCTCAGCCGTGGCCGCGCGCTGAACCCGGCGGCGGCTTCGATGGCGCCGCCCACCGCGAACACCGTCTCCTCATCGAATGGCCGCCCCATCACCTGCAAGCCGAGCGGCAGGCCGGCGCCGTTCAATCCCGCCGGCAGCGAAAGCGCGGGGATGCCGGCGAGGTTGGCCGGCACGGTGAACACGTCGTTCAGGTACATCGTCACCGGGTCGTCCATCTTTTCGCCTTGGGCGAAGGCGGCGTTGGGAGTGGTCGGCGCCAGCAATGCGTCTACCTGGGCAAAGGCGTCGGTAAAGTCGCGCAGGATCAGCGCGCGGATTTTCTGCGCGCGGGTGTAGTAGGCGTCGTAATAGCCGGCGGAGAGCACGTAGGTCCCAATCATGATGCGGCGGCGGACCTCTTCGCCGAACCCTTCGGTGCGGGTCCGCTCGTATAAATCCGTCAAGCTCTCCCCCTCCGCTCGGCGGCCGAAGCGCACGCCGTCGTACCGGGCCAGGTTGGAGGAGGCTTCGGCCGGGGCCACGATATAGTACGCCGCAAGCCCGTATTTGGTGTGCGGCAGCGACACGTCCGTCACGGTCGCACCTGCCGCGCGGAGCCAGCCGAGCCCTTGCTCCCACAATGCGGCAATCTCCGGCGCCATCCCGTCCGACCGGTACTCCCGCGGCACGCCGACGCGCAGGCCGCTTACCCCCCGCGTGCAGGCGGCCGCGAAATCCGGCACCGCCCGGTCGGCCGATGTACTGTCCTTGGGGTCGAACCCAGCCATCGAGCCGAGCAGCGTCGCTGCGTCCGTCACCGAGCGGGCGAACGGCCCCGGATGGTCGAGCGAGGAGGCGAACGCCACCACCCCCCAGCGGCTGCAGCGTCCGTAGGTCGGTTTCACCCCGACAATGCCGCATAGCGCCGCTGGCTGGCGGATCGAGCCGCCGGTGTCGGTGCCGATGGCGCCCATGGCGAGCCCCGCCGCCACCGCCGCGGCCGAGCCGCCGGAGGAGCCGCCGGGGACCAGTTTCTCGCCCTCGGGCGACCAAGGGTTGGTCACCGGGCCGAACGCACTGCTCATGTTGGACGAGCCCATGGCGAACTCGTCCAGGTTGGTCTTGCCCAGCACCACCGCGCCATCCCGCAGCAGGTTGGCCGTCACCGTGCTCTCGTAGGGCGGCACGAACGGTTCGAGGATGCGGCTGCCCGCCGTGGTGCGCACGCCGGCGGTGCAAAACACGTCTTTCACCGCGAGCGGGATGCCGGCAAGCGGTCCGGCCCCGCCGCGGGCCAGCGCGGCATCTGCGGCATCGGCTTGGCGCAATGCTTGCTCCGGTGTCGCGGTGATAAACGCATTGAGCTCCGCCCCCAGCGTCGCCACCCCATCCAGATGCGCCTGCGTCAACTCGCGGGCGCTAAACTGCCGCGCCCGCAGCCCGGCGGCGGCTTCGGCCAGGCCCAGTTCGGTGAGGCTCATTCCACCACCTTTGGTACAGCGAAGAATGCGCCCACCCGGTCCGGCGCGTTGGCTAGCACCTGGTCTGCAATGCCGCCGTCCGCCACACGATCCTCGCGCAGGCGCAGCGCCAGGTTCGCGGCGCCCGTCACCGGCTCCACCCCGGTGATGTCCACCTCGTTCAACTGCTCGATCCAGCCGAGTATCCCGTTCAATTGGGCTTGGACGGCGCCCAATCGGTGCTCTTCGACCCGAAGGCGGGCCAGGGTGGCAATACGCAGAACGGTCGCGAGGTCGAGCGACATGGGGGTCCTTGGCTGGATTGAAGGAGCAGACCATAACGGCAGGCCATGCCCCTCATCAACATGCCCCTCATAAACTTGGCCGATCTACACGCCCAGTTACCGCGCAATCAGCGCCTGCTCGGCATCGATTTGGGCAGCCGCAGCGTGGGGCTGGCGTTGAGCGACGTGCGCCGGGTGCTGGCCAGCCCGTTCGGCACCTTGCCCCGTGGCAAGCTGGCGGACATGGCCCGGGCGATCACCGGCTTTGCCCGGCAGGAGGAAATCGGCGGCCTGGTCGTGGGTCTGCCGTTGCAAATGGACGGCCGACTTGGCCCGGCGGGGCAGGCGGCGCGAGACTGGACCTTCGCCATCACGTCCGCAACCAGCCTACCGGCCGCGATGTGGGACGAACGGTTATCCTCGGCCGAAGCGCACCGCGCGCTGTCCATGCAGGCGGCCAATCGAGCCAGGCGCGGCGCGAGTGTCGACCGCCTTGCGGCCGCGGTGATCCTGCAGGCGGCCTTGGACTCGCTGCAAACCGGGCCGGCCGAGACAGCGCCATAGCAACTCTAATCGGGTCTCATGTTGCGTTGCAGCATAAAACCCATTATGTTGCATCGCACAAATGCTGGAAACGTCCTTCGCTCGCAGGGGTCTCGGCCCAATCGTTGAAGGATCAAGTCATGGATACATTCTCCAAGGCCGGTGAGGGACTTCTCCTCGCTCAAGACGGGCAACGCCAGATCGCGCAAGCAATCGCCGCTGCTCTGCACCGGTGGCTCGTCTCGCTCAGGGCCTGGGTCGTCGCCATGCCGACCTCGCTGCCCCCGACCGAATCACTGCGGTAGACGGGCTGCCGAGTCGCTAGGCATCCACTCGCAGAGTCTGCAGTGCGTCGATGAGGGTGTTGGGCTCTAACCGCTGGTGCGGGGCTGGTTGTACGTCCGCGAGGACAATCCGCCCGTCCATGCCAACCAGGAAGGTGGCTGGCAGCGGAATTCGCCAGTCCCCGGTCCCGTTGATGCGCGGCAGGTCGTGGCCCAATCGAAGGTATAGCGGCCGTGTCACTTCGGGCAGTTCGTAGGCGACGCCATAACGCTCCGCCACGGCGTTGTCCGCATCGGAGAGGGTGGAGAAGGCCAGCAGGTCCCGCTCTGCCATCGTGCTGCAACGGTCCGGCGGCTGCGGCGTCAGCGCGAAGAGGCTTCCGCCCGCCTCATGGATGCGGGGCAACGCCGCCTGATACGCCCGGAGCGTGATGGTAGAGAACGGGCACCAGCCGCCGCGGACGAACAACACGGCGACCGGGCCGTAGTCGAGCAGCTCAGAAAGCCGCATCATTCGGCCATGCTGGTTGGGCAAAACGAAGTCCGGCGCCATGTCCCCGACCCGGAGCACGGGCGCATTGGCGCGGGCGGCCCGCACGGATTCGTTTGCGGCGACAACGTTCTCCCGGTCGGCGGTGGAAAGCCGGTCGAGGAAGCCGGTGAAAAACGTCTGTAATTGGGTTTTCAGCCTGTCGTGACCAATTTGCATAGCTGCACCCCTGCCGAACCTCTTGCCCAGCCTACTGTGGGCTATGTCAGCCGCCCACACATGATTTACATGCCCACCTAAGTGGTAAGTTTCATGTGAGCGAAGCATAAATCTTGGATTTAGTGGCCGCATTCCGCATCTACGTGCGCGTCGCCGAGGCGCGGTCGTTTTCTGCCGTGGCGCGCGAGATGGGCATGACGCAACCGGCGGTGTCTCGCCAGGTCGCCGCCTTAGAAGAGCATCTCGGCTCCCGCCTGATCCAGCGCACCACGCGCAGCCTGGCGCTAACCGAGGATGGGCGGGACCTTCTGGGCCATGCCCGGCGCGTGTTGGACACGGTGGAGGAGGCCGAAGCCGCGGTCGGCCGCCGCCATAGCCTGCCCGGCGGCCTGGTCCGGCTCGGTGCGCCGGCCACGTTCGGCCGGCTCTACGTGGCACCCCGGATGCCCCGGTTGCTGGAGCGATACCCAGAGATCTCCATCGACCTGCGCATGTCGGATATCGTCATGGACCTGGTTGCCGAGGGGCTAGACCTTGCCGTCCGCATCATCCCCGTGCAGGATTCGTCGTTGGTGTCGCGCAAGATCGGCTCCTCCCGGCGCATGGCGGTGGCATCGACCGGCTGCATCGAGGCGTTCGGCCAGCCGGTCCATCCGAGCGACTTGGCTAGGATGCCCTGCATCATCTTCACCGGAGTCGACGAGCCGAACGAGTGGACGTTTGGTCGCGGCGCCGAGGCGGTAACCGTCCGGGTCAGCGGCCGCTTCCGCACCGACAATGGCGAGGCGCTGCGCGAGGCCGTGCTGTCCGGTCTCGGTTATGCCCTGTTGCCCACCTGGTTTTTCGGCGAGGAGATCACCTCCGGCCGGTTAAAGCCGGTGCTGATGGAGTGGCAGCCGCCGCCTTACCCGATCACGGCCGTCTACCCCACCCGCCGCAACTTGGCCCCGCGCACCCGGGCCGTCATCGATTTCCTGGTCGACGAATACCGGCTCGACCCGGTGATCTCTAGCTATGGCGAGGCCTGATCCGGCAGCCTGGCAAAAACCGTGTGACGAGTGGGAGCGAGGCGCCTAGAATGGCGGCGTGAATGTCCTTGCCCCGCCCAAGGCACGACTGAATGTCGAAGTCGTGCACGATCTCGTTTGTCCCTGGTGCTACCTGGGCACGAGGCGGCTGATCCGCACGCTGCGCCGCCGGCCCGACCTGCTGGTTGACCTAGTCTGGCGCCCCTTTCTGCTCAACCCGGACATGCCGCGGCTCGGCATGGCCCGCTCGGACTACGTGGTGCGCAAGTTCGGCGGCGAAGACCGGGCGCGGCGGCTCTACGGGTCCATCGCCGATATCGGCCGCGCCGAGGGCGTCCCGTTCCGCTTCGACCGCGTGCGCCGCACGCCCTCCAGTGTGGACGCCCATCGCCTGGTGCGCTGGTCGGCCCGGTTCGGCCGCGCGGACGAAGTGGTGGAGGCGCTGTTCGCCGCCCATTTCGCCGACGGCCGCGACATCGGTGACCTCGGCATGCTGAGCGCCATCGCCGCCTCCTGCGGCCTCGACCCGGCGGCGGCCCACGCCATGCTGGCCGGCGAAGCAGAGCTTGAGGGCGTGCATGCGGAGAACCTGCGGGCGCACCGCCTGGGCATCAATGGCGTGCCCTGCTTCGTGGTCGGCGGCCGCCACGCGATTGCGGGCGCGCAGGAGCCCGAGGTGATCGAGCGTCTGCTGGACGTGGCGGCGGTAGAGATGCTCGACGGATCGTAATGCCCGGAACCGGCGTCTAGACCCAGAGCCGCAGTTCTAGGACTTGCCGCCGCCGCATTTCCCCGCGACGACATTGTAGTTCCCACAGGACATCGGCGGCAGCCAATCGCTGATCAGGTCTTTGGAGCCTTCCAGATAGGGCGACCACGCTTGCGCGACGATCAAGCCCGGCGTTTGGCTGACGATGTTGAACTGGCCATCATCTTGGATTTCGCCGATCAACACCGGCTTGGTGATATGATGGTTCGGCATCACCGTCGCGTAGCCGCCGGACAGGTTGGGCACCGAGACGCCGATGATGTTGGCAATCACGTCCGCCGGGGCGTAACTACTGGCCTTCTCCACCGCCTTCACCCAGGCGTTGAAGCCGATGTAGGCCGCTTCCATCGGGTCGTTGGTGACGCGCTTGGGATTTTTTGTGAACGCGTGCCACTGGTCGATGAACGCCTTGTTCTCCGGGGTGTCGACGCTCATGAAGTAGTTCCAGGCGGCCAGGTGGCCCACCAGCGGCTTGGTGTCGATGCCGGCGATTTCTTCCTCGCCAACGCTGAAGGCGACCACGGGAATGTCGGTCGCCTTGATGCCCTGGTTCGAGAGTTCCTTGTAGAACGGCACGTTGGCGTCGCCATTGATGGTGGAGACCACCGCGGTCTTCTTGCCCGATGAGCCGAACTTCTTGATGTCCGCCACGATCGTCTGCCAGTCCGATTGGCCGAATGGCGTGTAGTTGATCATGATGTCGGACGCGGCGACACCCTTGGCTTTAAGGTACGCTTCCAGGATTTTGTTGGTGGTGCGCGGATAGACGTAGTCGGTGCCGGCAAGCACCCAGCGGGTGATCTTGTTCTCGTCCATCAGGTAATCGACCGCCGGGATCGCTTGCTGGTTCGGCGCCGCCCCGGTGTAGATCACGTTCTTGCTGCTTTCCTCCCCCTCATATTGCACGGGATAAAACAGCAGGTTGTTGAGCTCCTCGAACACCGGCAGCACGGATTTGCGCGACACGCTGGTCCAGCAGCCGAACACGGCGCTGACTTTGTCGACCGTGATGAGCTGGCGCGCCTTCTCGGCAAAGAGCGGCCAGTTGGACGCCGGGTCGACCACCACCGCCTCCAGCTTGTGGCCCATCACGCCGCCCTTCTGGTTCTGCAGGTCCACCAGCATGAGCATGACGTCCTTCAGCGTGGTCTCGCTGATCGCCATGGTGCCGGACAGCGAATGCAGCACGCCGATTTTGATGGTCGGCGTCTGTGCGCGAGCCCGATTGGCGAAGCCAGCGGCGGCCGCCGTGCCGGCCAGGCCGAGCGCGAGCTTGCCCAAGTCTCGCCGGGCAAGTCCGGTGTGCTTGCGCTTGTCGTCGACACCAATGGTCATACGTTTACCTCCCTGATAGGGCGAAAGCCATTTCCGGTTACTGGTCTAGCAAGCTTGGGGCCAGCCAGCTCGGTGCGCATCCGGTCCAATCAAGCTGGCGCACGCGAAACGACAGATCAAGCGCCAAATCTGAGGCCGCCCGCATTTGACGCGGGCCGGACGCCGCTTCTAGATAGCGCCCGTCAGCGCAGTGCGAGGGATTGTTGCCGAAGCGGCAAATGAAACTCGGCCTCAACATCGTCGCCAACGGCGCCCATGCCGCTGGATGGCGCATGCCAGGCGCCCAAGTGGACGCGGCGATGGACATTCGGCTGTGGAAGCATATGGCCCAAGCCGCAGAGGCGGCACGCATCCATTTCATGTTTTGGGCCGACGGAATCGCCGTGCGCCACTCGGCCCGCAACGAGGACGAACTCAGCTTTAACGCCCGCATCGACGTGTTCGAACCGCTCACCCTCATCGGCGCGCTCTCGGCCGTAACCGAGCGGCTCGGCTTCGTCGCCAGTGCCTCCACCACCTACAACGAGCCCTATCACGTCGCCCGCAAGTTCGCGTCCCTGGATGCCATCAGCGAGGGCCGCGTGGGGTGGAACGTCGTCACCTCCTGGAGCGAGCAGGAGGCCTTCAACTTCGGCCGCGACGCACACATGGAACACGGCTTGCGCTATCGCCGCGCCGAGGAGTTCACCCGCGTGGTGTTCGGCCTTTGGGACAGCTGGGAGGATGATGCCTTCATCCGCGACCAAGCCAGCGGCCGCTATTTCGACCCGGCGAAGCTGCACACTCTGCACCACCGCGGCGAAAGCTTTGCCGTCAAAGGCCCGCTCAACGTCGCCCGGCCGCGGCAAGGCTACCCGGTGATCGCGCAGGCCGGCTCCTCCGAGCCTGGGCAGGCGCTCGGCGCGCGCATCGCCGACCTGATCTACACCGCCCAGAAGACGCGAGATGAGGCGGTGGCGTTTTACCGCAGCGTCAAGTCCCATGGCGAGGCCGCCGGCCGATCCGCCGAGTCCATGCTGGTGATGCCGGGCATCCTGCCCATCATGGGGCGGACGCGGCAAGCGGCGCAGGACCGCTTCGACCAACTCCAATCGCTGGTGCCCCCACCGCTCGGCCTGCCCATGCTCACCGACACATTCGGCGATCTCTCCGGCCATGACCTGGACGGCCCATTGCCGCCAGCGCTCGCCAGCCAGAACGCGATCAAGAGCGGCCATGACAAGCTGGCCCAGCTTGGGCGGCAGGAAGGCATGACCATCCGCAAACTATACCAGATCATGGCCGGCGCCTCGGGCCACAACGTGATGGTGGGCACCCCGGCTGACATCGCGGACACGATGGAGGATTGGTTCACTGCGGGCGGCTGCGACGGGTTCAACATCATGCCTCCGTTCATGCCCGTGCCGGCGGTCGAGGCGTTCGAATGGCTGGTGCCCGAGCTGCAGCGCCGTGGCCTGTGTCAGACCGAGTATGGCGGCGATGGCACCTTGCGCGGCAGCTTGGGGCTGGCGCGCCCGCCGCATGGCAGCCACCGGCACAGGAGCTGACATGAAGCGCACAGGGCTCCTGGCCGCGGCTGCCGCCCTCATCGCCGGGTCCGCCCTGGCGCAACCCGCCACACCCATCCCAACCCAGTCGCCACAGCCCAGCCTGGTGAAGCTGCTGCCGCCCGACACCAAGAGCTTTACCTTGGCCGTGGCGATCGGCTCGCCGCCCGACGATTTCCGAGACGCCGGCGGTCACATTGTCGGCTGGGAAGTCGACATCATGCGCGCCGCCACCGAAGCGCTGGGGCTTTCGCTCGATCTCCGCCCGACGACGTTCGACACGCTGATCCCCGGGCTGCAAGCGCGCCGCTTCGACGGCGGCATGGGGCAGATGGGCATCACCGATGCGCGCCTTAAGGTGCTCGACATGGTCAGCACGCTGAAGGCCAACGAGCTGTTCGCCGCCCTCGCCGATAGCGCCATCAAGGTAGACACGCTGGAGGATGTGTGCGGGCTCACCGCGGGCACGACGCGCGGCTCCCGCGAGATGGTGTTTGCCGCCGACGAAGCGCCGAAATGCACGGCGGCCGGCAAGAAGCCGATCAATGCGCTGGCCTTCGTCGACGGCAACGCGGCGGCCGAGGCGCTGATGAGCCGCCGCATCGACCTATTCTGGTTTGGCTCGACGGCGGTGAGCTATTTCGTCGGCCAGTCGCAAGGCCGGGTAAAGGTCGTCGGTCACTACACCGACCCGAGCTACATCGGCGTCGCCTTGCCGAAGGGATCTCCACTCGCCGAATCGCTGCGCGCCGCCATTCAGTTCATCATGGACAACGGAACCTACGGGCAGATCGTGCAGAAATGGGGCTTGCAGGACAGCGGCATCAAGCAGGCGCTGATCGACCCGGCGGGCACGCCGAACTGATGCCGGGCGAGGCCGTCCTCTCCGGCGCCTCGCCCCGTGTGGTCAAGCTGCGGCATCCGTGGACTTGGGCGGGCAGTGCTGCTGTTGGCGCGCTCGCGGCGGCGGCGCTCTGGAGCGTGGCCACCAATCCTGCCTTCGAGTGGCCGGTCGCCGGCAAGTATATGCTGGACCCGCAAATCCTGCTGGGCCTCGGCCGTACGCTCGAACTGACCGTGCTGGCCATGGCGATCGGCCTCGTGCTTGGCACGGCGCTGGCCATGATGCGGCTTTCCGCCAACTGGCTGCTGCAGTCGGTGAGCTGGGCTTATATTTGGTTCTTCCGCAGCGTTCCCGCCTTGGTTCAACTCATCTTCTGGTACAATTTCGGCGCGCTCTACCCTGTGATCGCGCTGCGGGTTCCGTTCGGGCCGACTTTGTTCAGCGCCAATGCCAACACGCTCATCACCCCCATGTTCGCGGCGTTGGCTGGCTTAGGCTTGGCCCAAGCCGCCTACACCGCCGAGGTGATCCGCGCCGGCATCGCCTCGGTTCCCCACGGGCAGACCCGGGCGGCGCTCGCGCTGGGAATGGGCCGGCTCACCATCTTCCGCCGCATCGTGTTCCCGCAAGCCATGCGCGTGATTATCCCGCCGGTGGGCAACGAAGTGATTTCCATGGTGAAGAACACCTCGCTGGTGAGCGTCATTGCGTTGGCGGAGCTGCTCTACACGGCGCAGCTCATTTATGCCCGGACCTACGAGACGATCCCGCTGCTGATCACCGCCTCGCTGTGGTACTTGATCGTGGTCTCGGTATTGTCCGCCGGGCAACACGCGCTCGAGCGGCGGTTCCGCCAGCGGTGAGCAGCGCCGTGCGCATGCGCGGCGTGGTCAAGCGCTATGGCGAGCGTGCCGTGCTGCGCGGCATCGACCTGGACGTGGCGGCGGGCAGCGTGATGTGCGTGATCGGTCCCTCGGGCTCGGGGAAGAGCACGCTGCTGTCTTGCATCAACCATCTCGAACGGGTCGACGCCGGGCAGATTTGGGTGGGCCACGACCTGGTCGGTTATCGCGACAAGGCTGGCGTGCTTTATGAATTGCCCGAGCGCCAAGTGGCACGGATGCGGCAGCGTGTCGGCATGGTGTTCCAGCAATTCAACCTGTTCCCGCACATGACCGCGCTGGCCAACATCATGGAGGCGCCGGTGCAGGTGCGGCGCGTGCCTGCCGCCGAGGCACACGGCCGCGCGATGGCGCTGCTGGACCAGGTGGGGCTGGCGGCAAAGGCGGCGCAGTTCCCAGCCCAGCTCTCTGGCGGCGAGCAGCAGCGTGTGGCCATCGCCCGCGCGCTGGCGATGGGTCCGGAGGTGATGCTGTTCGACGAGCCCACCTCGGCGCTGGACCCGGAGCTGGTCGGCGACGTGCTCGCGGTAATGAAGGACCTGGCGCGCTCTGGCATGACGATGCTGGTGGTGACGCACGAGCTCGCGTTCGCGCGCGAAGTGGCGGACGAGGTGGCTTTCATGGACGCCGGGTTGGTGGTGGAGCGCGGCGCCCCCGCTGCCGTGCTGGGCCGCCCGGCGCAGCGGCGCACGCAGGACTTTCTTGCGCGCGTTTTGTAGCGCGCTGCAGAGACGACCACGCTCTAGACCCGCCATGCCCCGACCGTTAGACCGCTTATTCTACGATTGGATAGCCCTAGCATGCCCCGGCCCGCCTCGACGAGCACGCGTCTTTCGCTTCTGTTTCCACCCGCCCGGCGGCTGCACGACGCCGTGCTTGCCATGCTGGACACCATTGCACGGCTGTCGGCCGAGCAGACCCGCTTGTCCGAGACAAACCGCGCCCTACAGGCGGGCCAAGACCGTCTTACCGCTGATCTGGCTCAAGTATCTGCAACGCTAACTGGGCTGCAGGCAAGAACGATAGGGTCCTCGCCGGCGCTGCCGGCTCTCGATGGCCAAAGTGCCGCGGAATCCGAGCGGGAACTTGATCGCTTGACCGACCGGGAGTTGCAGAGCGCCGCTGTGCGAAACCTGCCATTCTTGCCGGGCGAGATGTCTGTGGACGAGAATGGCATCACCATCCAGGGCTATGCCGGCGCGCCGGACGGCCTGACGGAGAACATGGCGTTTTTCATTAATGGCCGGCAGGTGCGCGATGTCGAATACCCAATCCCGGACCCGGAGCTGAAGGCGCGCTTCCCCGAGGTGCGCGGCATGGGCAATGTGTTCCGCTGGACAATGACCGAACACTTGGACGAGTTGCGCGGCGCACGCTTTTGGCGCTGCGACGCGTCGCCGACTGGCCGGTACATCGATCATCATTGGCGCCGCGCCGTGCATTTCATGAACCCGCGGTTCGAGCGGTTTCCACTGCCGCCGGAGGCCAATATCAAGCGAGTCATCGGCGATACCAGCCAAACGCGTTTCGCTATGGGCGGGGCGATGATTTTCAATAACCTTGCTCGCTACCTTGGTGAGCTGGGTCTAAGCTGGGACGACTTCCCCAACGTTTTGGACTGGGGCTGCGGTGCGGGACGGGTCACTCGCTACCTCATCAGCGAAACCTCTTGTGCGGTCACGGGGGCGGACATCGATGCGGACAACATCGCGTGGTGCCGGGCGGCGCTCCCGTCTGGCCGTTTCGACGTCGTGCCGCTGCGGCCGCCTACCGCATTTCGTTCCGCCAGCTTCAATCTCGTGATCGGCTTGTCTGTCATGACCCACTTGCAGGAAAACGACCAGCATCTCTGGTTGTCGGAGTTAGAACGCATAACTGCTCCGGGCGGTTTGGTCTTCCTATCAGTGCAGGGCCCGACGCAATTCGCCTACAATAAGTTTCCGGCGAAGCTCTATCGCGAGGTTCAGCGGGCGGGATATCTTGATTATTGCCGGGATGCTGCATTGGACGGCGTCGTGAGTGACAAGGAGTATTATCGCGCGGCTATGCATAGCCGCGGCTACATCGTGGACCGTTGGGGCCAGCAATTCGAAATCCTGGATATCGCCGACGCTATTGCGGGCCTGCAAGACTTTGTGGTGATGCGTCGAAAGTAAAGTCTACAAAGGAGGCATTTTGACGAAGGGAGATCACCCTAACAAATGATATCTCAGCTTCAAATAATAGAATGTGCATCGGTTTTCATAGCTAAATTTGATAGCTCGTGCTAGCATCCTGTCTAAACCCTGTATGGTATCGATACATGATTACAAAGTGCCAGTGCCAGATCATAGCTTTTGTATCCAGCCTAACTTTGATCACCGATTTATCTCCCGTAGAAGCAGGCGATATCTCTGTAGGTCAGGTGAATGGCCGCGGAGTATTTATTCAGAACGGTCAGATTGTCGATCTACGAGGCGTAAATTACGACATCCTCGTTCCAAACGTTGGCTCGCTTCCCGCTGGTTATTACCATGGTCTCTTTGATCCCTGCAATGGAACCCAGAACTCGTATCCCACTTGCTATGGTGATGGTTCACAGGCAGAAGCTGCCATAAGGTATATTCACAGCTCTGGTTACAACTATATCCGTGTATTCCTAAGCTCCAACTATGTAAATGAAGGTTTTACGTATACGGCGACTCCAAGCACGGCGAACGTGATACCCTCAGAATACTGGTTTGATGTGGCTGACTTTCTTCAGCGCGCTTCGAATAACGGTATGAGGGTCATTCTTACCAGCGAATACGTTCCTGCGAATTTCCACTATGCTAATTTGACATGCGCCGACGCCGGTACGACGTTAGACCCTTGTTCAACAGGCGAGAACGATGTTCTATTTAATCCAAGTTGGGCATCTGCATACGCCAGCTTCTTATCGACGCTGCTGTCAGACCTATATTATCAGCAGGTATGGCCGAATGCTTTTTCCGCCATCATGGCTATCGATGTGAAGAACGAACTATCCGTTCGCTCTGACCAACTGCCCTTATCGAACACGTCGTTAACGGAACTTCAAATCGATAATTCTGTCTATAACATGGCAGATTATAGCTATGAGGCAGGGTCCCGGCAGGTTCTCATAGATGACTTGACGAAAAACTTTGCATTGACGATGGGAAGCGCGATCCGGCAAGCCGACCCGACAAGAAGTATTTTAGTTGGCATCTCGGTCGCTCCCCCTGCAGCGTTTGGCCAAGCGAACGCATATGGCGGAGCGAACGGTCCGACAACTTGCTCGGGTAGCGACACCATGTCATGTATATTCCCCGTAAGGCATGAAATTCTAGCGCTCTACGGTCAAGTCGATTACAGCGACATCCACGTTTATCCGCAGAATAACAACAATCCTTACAATGAGGATCAGGCCTTGCAGAGTGCTGACTTCGTCTACGGTGGGTTTGAATCTAAGCCTATTATGATGGGAGAGTTCGGAGCTCTGAGGACTGGCGGTAACAACTGGCCTAGCGCCCAGGCAGCGGCAAACGGTTTGCAGGCGCACGTCGCCGAAAGCTGCGATTATGGGTTTAGTGGGTGGGGGCTTTGGACTTGGAGCACGCAAAACTACGACGAGCCTTATCAGTGGTGGTCGGCTATTATCCTCAACGCGGATGGTAGTCAGAACTCTTCGGCTATCAATGGAGCTTTAGCGCCCGCGGCTTGGTCGCCACCCTGCTGAAGGGTCGACCGAGTGGCGCATGATTATGCCGATCCTGAGGCAGCAAAACGCAGCAGGTCTTGCAGCAGCGCTCGGTCGTTGATCACGCGCGGCACCTTGTTCTGCCCGCCAAACTTCTCCCGCCGAGCCATCCACTTGGCAAAGCATCCCGGTGGCGCGAACACGACCTTGGGCGCCGCCATGCCGAAACCGCCCTGCCGATGGGCCGCGTAGTCGGCGTTTTGCCGGGAGAGTGAAGCGTCCAGCACGCGGGCGAACTCGCCTTCGTCCGCCAGACCGGTTGCCTCCACGATGAACACATGGCCGCCGCGCGCCGCCCCTTCAGGGATCCAGCCACCCGCCGTGTAATCCGCAACATGCGCGCCCGCGGCCGCCGCAGCCTCGGCCACAGCGCGGTCTAGTTCTTCCGCAATCAGGTGCTCGCCGAACACCGACAGCGTGAACGCGGTCCGCCCGGTGATGAGCAGCCGTGGCGGGCTCCGCTCAATCAGGCGTATCGTGTCGCCGACCACGAACGACCATAGGCCCGAGTTCGTGGTGAGCACGATGGCGTACTCCGTGTCGAGCTCCGCCGTCTCCAGCCAGCGGCGGTCGGGCGCGGCGCTGTCAAGCTCAGCAGGCCGCACGAACTCGAAGAACAAGCCCCGGTCTACCACCAGGCGCAAGCCGTCGCCCCCTCCCCGATCGGCCATTGCAATAAAGCCTTCGCTGGCGGGATACACCTCCCGGAGTTCGGCGTGGCTGCCGTCGAGCCAAGCGGCGAACTGGCTTCGATAGGGCGCGAAGCCGACCCCACCATGGACCACCAGCTCCAGATTAGGGAACACCTCATTCAGCCGACGCGCACCCCGCAACGCGGCAACCTGCTCGAAGAACAGTAGCATCCAGCTCGGCGTCCCGGAGATGCTGCGCACGTCGGCGGCCAGAGAGGCGGGCGCCATGGCCGCCATCTTGGCCGCCCAGTCGCCAATCACCGACAGGGCTGGTGGCGGGAAGGCACGCGCCTGCGCCCAGCGCGGCATTTGCACGGCGGCGATCCCGCTCAAATCGCCGGCGCGCACGCCGGGCGCCAGGCGTTCCAACCCGGTCGAGCCGCCGAGCAGCAGGTTGCGGCCGCCAAACACCCGCGAACCGGGCCGCGCCGTCAAGTGAAACGCCATGGTGTCGAACCCGGCGCCGGTGTTCGCCCGCATCCCGCCATAGCTGACCGGAAGGCGCTTCGTCGCGCCCCCCGTGGTGCCGCTGCTTTGCGCAAAGAACGGGATGCGGCCGGGCCAAGTGACGTCTCGCAGTACGGGAAACACCGGCTGCCAATAGTCGCGCCAGAACTCCTCGTAATTGCGCAGCCGCACACGCGCCTGGTACTCCGCCACGCTGCGAATCTGCGCAAAGCCGTGCTCGCGGCCAAACTGCGTGGCTGCGGCGCGGCGTAGGAGGGTCCTCAGCGTCGCCCGCTGCGCCGCCACCGGGTCGGCCGCCGCGAGCGCGGCGAGGCGGCGGGATGCCAGCAGGCGCAGCGCCGGCGTGGCATCGATCACGCTGGCTGCAGCACGGTGCAATGCGGCCAGGCCCGTGCGCTCTCCGCGCGCAACGGCACCTGGATCGCGATTCCCGCCCGCCACAACGGCACCTGGTCCGCCGCGTTGGCCGAGCCCAGCCAGCCGTCCTGGCCACCGAGCAGAACGAACTCGTTAGCGTCCGGATCGGACAGGTCGGAAAAGTGCCGGGCGCAGGCGCCGAACGTCACGTTGTGCCGCCCCGCGACGGGCCCATGCCCGGTCTTGTTCAGCGTGTCGTTGCCGCCATCGGCCGGGTAGCTCGGCAGTGCGTAGCGACGACCCACGCCCGGCAGCGCCGCCAGCGGATGATGCAGGCCAACCCGGTGCGCACCGCCCCAGCAGTGGTATCGCCTCTGCGCCCGCTCCGCCGTTGCAAGAGCGGCTCGCATCGCAACCGGCGGCGCGTTGACCAGGCGCTCGGCAATCAGCAGCCGCCCGGTCCAGATCGTGGAAAGGGCCTCCCGTGTGCTGCGGCGGATCAGCCGCCGGGCCAAGGCGGCCACTATCACCTCGAACACCAGCGCCCCCTCGGACAAGGCGTCGTAGCGCCCATCCCAGGCGGCGAGCACGCGCCGGGCGCCGCTGCTTCCCACGGGCAGGCGGGCCAGCAGCAAGTCCCGCAGCGCCAGCGCGCGCGGATGCAGCACGTCGAGCGGCAGGGCGCGCATGTCCGCGGGCGTGACCCGGTCTTGCCCCACCAACGCGCGCAGCCTCTCCACGCGCTCCGGTGGCGCGAAGAAGAAGCCGACCGGAACGGTGGTGTCGGCCGGCCGATCGTTGGCCGAGACCATCGGCTCCTCGCCGACGCTGAAGAAGTCGGTACCCTGCACCAGGTCATCCAGCGCCCACATCGCGTCCGGCGGGTAAACCAGGCCGGGCATGGGGGCGTTCTCGCGCCGCGGCAGGTGGGCCGCGATCACCCGCCCCGCACGGCCCTGCGCTCCCGCCTCCACCGCCACCATCGTTTGACCCGGCACGGCGAAGCTGCCGAGCGAGGCGCGGAACGCCTCCCAGTTCTGCGCCCGCATCAGCCCGAGCAGGGCGGTCATTTCGTCGCTCGGCCGATGCCCGACCCATTGCAGCGCGGTCGGGCGCGGCGAGCGCAGCAGCATGCCGTCGCTCACCACGGGACCGAACCGCGTCTCCCGCAGCACGATGGTGGCGGCCGGCCGGCCCTTTACGGCCACTTGCTCCCGCCGCTCCGTTATGGGCTCTTGCGATACGTTCACCAGGTCGCTGGAGGCAGCGTGCAGGCTGGTGCCCCCCCAAGCGAGCCAGCGGTTGCGGCCGAGCCCGACCGCGGGAATGCCCGGGATCATCAGCCCGACCACATCCAGCCCGGGTGCGTGCAGCCCCGCAATCAACCAAAGCGGCGGCAGGGTGATGGAAAGATGCGGGTCAGACGCGATCAGCCCGGCACCGGTGGCGCTGCGCGCGGCGGGCACGGCGGCCGAGTTGCTGCCCCGGAAAAACCCGAGCGCCGCCTCGTCCGGGCGGGCGGGCCAGGGCAGCGCGTCGCCTGCCTGGAGGTCCGGCCATAACGCGTCCCATTCGTCGGCAGCCAGAGCGGCTTGGCTCTTCAGCAGCCGCGCGAACACAAGCCAGCTCACGTCGGTCGAGGCCAGGCGGCTGATCGTCAGCACTTCGCGCAGTGTCCACGGCTCGGGGCGGAAGCCAAGCAAGTGGAACTCGTGCGGTAGGGCGGGGGCGTGCTGCACCTGGTGGTTCACGCCGGCGACGAAGCCCTCTAGCCAGGCCCGCGTAGGCTCAGGCAGAGCGGCTTCCATGGCCGGGACCGCGGCGCCGAATCGCATCAGCCGCAACGCACGGTCGAGTTCCACGCCGGCTGGCCCGACGATCTCCGCAACGCGCCCGTGAGCGAGCCGCCGCATCGCCTCCATCTGCGTCAATCGCAGATGCGCGTGCACGATGCCGAGGCCCACTGCGAGGTCGCGGTCGCTCTCGGCTTCGATGCTGGGGATTTGGTGCGGGTCCCAGCGGATCGTGACGGAACTCTGCAGCGGCGCGCCTTTGGTGGGAATGTTGGCCAGGCGGCCTATGGTGGAAACGGGCACCGGCGCACCCTGCTGGATGGCACGTGCGACCAAGCCAGCAACAGCGGCCAGTTCCTTCAACCGCGGTATTGGCACGTAGTGGGGGCCTCGGCGTTGCGCCAGGCCCTGTAACACAGGCGGGCCGCCAGCGGATATGGGCGCCCACAGATGGTGGCCGCGGTCCCGTTAACCGCTTGTTTTCCCTTCGCTGGTAATCTTGGCGCCATGGCGGTGAGGGCGTGGCGCTGAAGCCCGCCCGGTGCCTTGGTCGAGTGGAGCAAGCCCGTGGCGAATGGCACCTATAGGTTTACCGGAACGATCAAGACATTCACGGCGACGAATGGTGGCAGCTACCTGATCAAGGCATATGGTGGCCAGGGTGGCAGCGCCTACAACGGCGTTGGCGGTTTGGGTGCCGAGGTCGAAGGCGACTTTACGCTCACGGCCGGTGAAACCCTGAAGATCGTCGTCGGTGGCGTGGGCGGCGCAGGCTACGGGCATGACGGCGGAGGCGGCGGCGGCGGCACCTTCGTCATCGAGACGAACGGCGCGGCGGTGGTCCAAAAGCTGCTGGTGGCGGGCGGCGGCGGTGGTGCCGGTTTCGTCTTCCTGGCTGGAAATAACGGTGGGGCAGGATATGCCAGCCCCGCTGGTTCCGGCGTTGCCGGCACGGGCGGTGCTGGAGCCACTGGCAAAGGCTATGGCGGCGGCGGCGGCGGCGGCTACAAAGGCGGCGCTGGCGCAGGATTTGGCGGCACAGCCGGCTCCGCTTATGGCCTTCCCGGCTACGACGCGAGCAATCGAACATCGAATCCGAGTTCGAACGGGAGCTACGCCGGCGGCGCTGGCTACACCTCGGCCGGCAACTCCGGCAACGGGCACGGCGCCTTTGGCGGCGGCGGCGGCGGCGGCTTCTCTGGCGGCGGCGGCGGCGGCGGCGGGTTTGGCGGCGGCAATGGCGGCGCGGCCTACTACCACGCCGGCAGCACCGCTGGCTACCATGGAGGCGGCGCGTATGGCGGTCAGGGCGGTGGATCGTTCAACAGCGGAGCCAGCCAAGTGCTGGTCTCTGGCGAGAATGCCGGCGCCGGCTCGGTGGTCCTCACCCCGCTGTGCTTTCTGCGCGGCACCCGCATCCTGACGCCCACCGGCGAGGTCCGGGTGGAGGACCTGCAGACCGGCGACTCCGTGGTCACGCGCTTCGGCGGCATCCAGCCGGTGCGCTGGGTCGGCCGCCACAGCCACCCCGCTGGCGACCCGGCGCTCACCCCGGTCTGCATCCGCGCCGGTGCACTCGGCGAGCGGCTGCCCGCGCGGGACCTGTACGTCTCGCCGGGTCACTCGGTGCTGGTGGACGGCACGCTGCTGATCGCCCGCCTGCTGGTCAATGGTGTCACCGTTACACAGGACTGGTGCCCACAGCGCATTGACTACGTCCACATCGAATTGGCCGCGCATGACTGCGTGATCGCCGAGGGCGCCTGGGCCGAGACCTATGCCGACGCGCAAGTCTCCCGCGCCGCGTTCGACAACGCCGCCGAGTATGAGGCGCTCTACCCCGAGGCCGGCCCGGCGCCGGATGAGTTCACCCTGTGCGCGCCGCGGCCCGAGCGCGGTGCCAAGCTGGAGGCGGCGCTGCGGCCCGTGGTGGCGCGCGTGGCGGTGGCACCGGGCGCGTTGTCGGGCTCGGTCGACCGGATCGACGGCGCCTGGCGGGTGCAGGGGTGGGCGCACGACGCCGCCCACCCCGACCTGCCGGTGCTGCTGGAGGTGGAGCTGGACGGACGGGTGATCGGCACCGTGGCGGCGTGCGAGCCGCGGGGAGACCTGGCGCAGGCCGGGTTCGGCCGCGGCCGGTGCGCCTTCACCTTCACCTCGCCGGTGCGGCTGCGGCCCGAGTTGCTGGCCAGCTTACGGGTCCGCCGCGCGGCCGATGGCGCCGAACTGGCGATGGACCCGCGCTGCCAGGCCGCGCTCCCCGCAGACCCAGCGGCCAAGCGGGCCGGGCTGCGGTTGGTGGCGGCTTGAGCTTGACGCGAGGACGCCCTCCAGCTGTCCCGACGCTGGCAACGATCGTCGCGACAGCGAAACGCTAGTCGTCCTCTTAAGTATCACGGCGAGGGTCCAGCGTGCGCCAGTCGCGCTCCTCATCATGCGCGGGGCGGTCGGCAAACTCGGCAAGCTCGGTGGCGCTGCGCCAGGCGCCATCCGGCGGGTCAGCGATTTCGGCGTCCTCACCGAAGGTAAACCACGCATTGAGCACGTCGTGGCCGGTGAGGCCTTCGGCGCGGCATCGCTCAACGCTGTCGCGCACATAGGCGCGGGCAAAGGCATTGGCCTGCATCAGCGTGGCAAAGCCGGCGACCTCCTCCACCAGCTTGTCGTCAGACGCGCCGGATAGATCGAGGATACGGACCCGCCAGCCGCCAGCGGGGGCGAACAGGTCGCTCACCGCAGCGGCACCCGGGCGGAGGCGAGCCCTCTCACTCCGGCCCTCCCGCTGAAGACGCGGCAGAGCGGTTGCGGGCACCGTTACGGCGGAGCAGGAACTCGCGGCCGATTTTCACCCGCGCTTCGCCGTCGTAATCGACTATGTCGGCCGTAGCGTAAGTCTCCGACCAAGCGTCGGGCAGGAAGCTGCCGGTGCCGATGACATCGACCGGAGCATGCGCGTCGGCCATCACCCGGCATTTGTCCACGTTAAATCCGGACGAGGCAACAATTCGCACCGCGGGGAAGCCTGCCTCGTCCAGCGCTTCGCGCATGCGCCAGATGGAAGAGGCAGACACGCCGGTGCCAACGAGGTAGCGTAGCTCGGTGTCGCTGCGGTAGCGCCGGATTGCACCGGGGGCGTGACGCTCGAGCACGGCGTAGCTTTCCGCCGGGTCGAGCCCTTCGAGAAAGCGGCCGCCATGGGTGTCGAGTCGGACGGCCATGCGGCCCGACCCGGCCATGTCGGGATACCGGCGGCACACGGCCAATGCATCGGTGATCTCGCGGCCGAAGTAGTCGGTCAGCACGGTGAGCGGTTGGCCGGGGAAGGTTTCCACAAACATTTCGGCGGCCCGCACCGTCGATCCGGCATAGCCAATCAGCGCATGCGGCATGGTCCCGGCGCCATGGGCTTGGCCGAACCAATGTGCGGTGAGTTCCGTGGCGGTGCCGATAAAGCCGCGCGCCCCTTCCCGCTGTGCGGCAGCGCTGCCGACCCCGGCCGCATACCCCATCAAGTCTTGCATTTCGGCGCCAGCGCAGTGCCGGGCTTCCATGGCCAGAAAGCCCGCTTGCGGTAGCGCATTGCACATCCGGTATGCGTTATGCGCGGCAACGCAGGCTGGCCCGAGCTTCTGCAGGAACAGGGTCTCGCAATTGGACAGGTGTTGGAACGAGCCGGTCACGTAGACCAGCGGCTCGCCCGCGCCCACCCAGGCGCCTTCCGGATGGGTCACGTCCAACTCTAGCGGGAAGCCCTGCTCGTCGGCCACGGCACGCAGCCAATCGAGCATCAATCGTGGTGCCGAGATCACGGGGCCGCGCAGGAACACCGCGTAGGTGACGCGTTTGTCGCCGAACCGGGCGACGATGTCCCGCGTGCGGTTAAAATACGCGTCGGTCCGCATGGCAATGTCGTCGGTCAGGCTCATGGCCAGGGTCCTGTTCTACTCGGCGGCTATGGACGCAGCACCGGCAGGCAGGCGCCGGGCCTTGAGTTCCTCCGCCAGCAGAAACGCCAGTTCGAGGGATTGCTCGGCGTTCAGGCGCGGGTCGCAGAACGTCTCGTAGCGGTTGCCAAGATCGGCCTCCGTCAAGGCGCGGGCGCCGCCAATGCATTCGGTCACGTTGCTGCCGGTCATTTCCACGTGCACGCCGCCGGCGCGGCTGCTCTCTGCGGCATGAACGTCGAAGAAGCTGCGCACCTCGGACAAGATGGCATCGAACGACCGAGTCTTGACCCGGCTCGCCGTGGTGATGGTGTTGCCGTGCATAGGGTCGCACAGCCATACCACACGGCGGCCCTCTGCGCGCACGGCCCGGACCAGGGCTGGCAGCTTCTGCGTTACGTTCTGCGCGCCCATGCGGCTGATGAGGGTTATGCGGCCAGGCTCGTCGGCCGGATTCAGCAACTCGATTAACCGGAGCAGGTCGGACACCGGCATTGTCGGCCCCACCTTGATGCCGATCGGGTTGCGCACCCCGCGCAGGAACTCAGCATGGGCGCCATCCGGCTGGCGGGTGCGGTCACCGATCCAGAGAAAATGCGCCGAGCAACCGTACCAATCGCCGGTGAGCGAGTCGACCCGGGTCAGCGCCTGTTCATAGGGCAGCAACAACGCTTCGTGGCTGGTGAAGAACTCGGTCTCACGGATTTGCGACGTGGTCGAGCCGCTGATGCCGCAGGCAGCCATGAAGCCCAGGGTCTCTTCGATGCGGGCGGCGATATCTTGGTAGCGGCTGGCGAGCGGGGAGCGCGCCGCAAAGGACAAATTCCAGCGATGCACCTCGTGCAGGTCGGCATAGCCGCCGGAGGCAAAGGCGCGGAGCAGGTTGAGCGTGCCTGCCGAGTGGAAATATCCGGTTTCCATTCGCAGCGGGTCGGGTGTGCGGTCGCGGGCGGTGAAGGCGGAGCCGTTGATCGTGTCGCCGCGATAAGCGGGCAGCGTGGTGGCGCTTTGCGTCTCGCTGTCCGAGGAGCGGGGCTTGGCGTATTGGCCAGCCATGCGTCCGAGCTTCACCACCGGCACGCCGCCGCCGAAGGTGAGCACGACTGCCATCTGCAACAGCACGCGGAAGGTATCGCGAATGACGTTCGCATTGAAGTCGCCGAAGCTTTCCGCGCAGGCGCCCCCTTGCAGGACGAAGGCATGGCCGTCCGCCGCAAGGGCGAGGGCTGCCTTCAGGCGCCGCGCTTCACCGGCAAATACCAGGGGAGGGTAGCTCGCGAGACGCTGCTCCACCGTGGCGAGTGCCGCCGGATCGGGATAGGCCGGGTTCTGCTGGATAGGTTGGTTGCGCCAGGACGCAGGTGACCAGGACGGCATCGCGGTATCTCCTCCGCGCCAATCTATCCCTCAAATCTGCGGCCGAGGCTACTCTCACTCCTCATGGCTGCCCCACGGCCGCCGCGCCGCCGCTTCTTCGGCCCGGCGGTCCGGCCGCCGACGCAGTCGCAGCTGCGCGATGCGTCATACCGGCCGAGCGGCCGGCGTCCTGTGAACCCTGCGCTCGTGTCAAACCGCCATAGACGCAATAATAACGGCATACCCCGAGTATTAAAGACGGAATGATCGCGACGTAATTGCTTGCCGCCCGCATCTAGGCGCTTTAGAGGAACGTCCACGGCGCTGTTCACAAATTCGTGAGCATCAGCAGCGAGCGCCGGGTTAACTAGCCGGGCAGGCGGCAAACAGGTCTCGGTCTGCCATTTCGGACGCGTTCCTTGGTTTCAACGGCTGCATTCATGCCGGCTCAGTCGGTGTGTGCCAGTTTAATCATACTTCGCTCTCTATTCCGGAGAGCTCAATTTTATACTTCAGACTATTTAGGATTGGGAAAAACTCCATGCAAACCGCTCCAAGCAGCCAACCCGCTTCCGTGCAGGCCGAGTCCACCTTCCAGTTCATCAATAGCATTGGCGTCGACACGCACAACAACGATGGCGACGACACCTACGCCACGCTCGCCGGTCAATACCTGTCAGAGTTCCAGTATCTTGGCGTGAACTTGGCTGGCGGCGCGCTCGACGCGGTCGGCTTGAGCGGCGGCGGCCTGGCCTATCTGCAAAAAGTCGAATCCGACATGGCGCACGGCATCCGCTACGATTTCGCGATCGGAGGCGGTTCAACACCTTTGCCCGTCGCGACTGTCATTGCTGATCTCAACCTGCTTGAAACTGCCGATCCTGGCATGATCGCCTTCGTCACCGGGCAAAACGAGGTCGGCGAGGGAGATCCGAATATCAATGCCGACCTTGCCGCAGCACAAAACTACCAGAACCAGCTTTACGCGGCGATCAAGGCCGACCCGCTGCTCAGCAGCATCGGCGATGTCACCTACTCCGTCGGCTCGATGGATCCGCGCGCATACACCACGCTCGGCAATCAATCCTCCAATACGGCCTATGGCAACGTGCATGCCTATTCGTCGTATTTCTCGCCCCAGATTTACGACAGCTACTATCTCCCGGTGAATAATGCCGGCACGCCGAACGACCCGTTCGTCGTCACTGAGACCGGCTATCCCGACAACCCGTGGCCGGGGGCCGGCATGAGCGACGATGTGGTGGCCAAGTATCAGCTCGACAACATCTTTGACATGCTGCTGGACGGCGCCAGCGCGGTGGAAGTCTACGAACTGCTCGATCAGGGCAACGACCCAAACGATACCCGCGGCAGCGAAGACCATTTCGGCTTCTTCACGTGGAACGGCCAGCCGAAGGAATCGGCGACGGCACTGCACAACCTTACCAGCATTTTGCACGACCCGGGCAGCAATGCAGGAAGCTTCCAGGCAGGCGCGCTCTCCTATTCGGTAAGTGGGTTGGCCAGTGCGCTCAACCCGGCCGCCGCCCAGGCCGCGTTCGGCTACGGCACCTTCACCACCTACGTCGCCAGCCAGCCGATCTATGGCGCATCCTATTTGCTGGAGAAGTCGAACGGCACGTTCGACATCGCGGTCTGGCAAGAGCCGGAACTCTGGGACAACAACACCGCCCAGACCATTCCCGATTCTGCTTCCCCGGTCACCATCACGCTTGCGCAAACGGCGCAATCGGTCGAGGTGTATGACCCGCTGGTCGGCACGGCGCCGATCGCCACCTACTCGGATGTGAGTTCTGTGACGGTCATGGTGAGCGACCACCCGCTCATCGTCGAGGTGGACCCGTTTGCTCCCGGGACCACGCCCGCCCCATCCACCTCGCCCTCCGCGGTCACCGTCGGTTCCGGGCCGAACACGCTCACGCTGTTCGTGTCGGAGAGCGGGCAACCCGGCGGCAGCCAATTCACCGTTACAGTGGACGGGCTGCAGATCGGCGGCGTGCAAACCACGTCGGCGAACAGCGCGGCCGGTCAGGCACAGCAGTTCAATTTCCTCGGCAGCTTCGCCCAGGGTGCGAACTCCATCGTCGTGACCTACCTGAACGCTTCCAACAGCCTCTTCTCCGTCGACAGCGTGGACATTAACGGCACCTATGTGCCGGGCAGCTACAGCGTGCTCAGCAATAACGGGGTGATCTCCTCTAGCTTCACCCAAACCACCGGTCCTGCCGCGGTGGCGATCGGCTCCGGCCCCAATACGCTGGACCTGTTCATCTCCGAAAGCGGCGCGCCGGCCGGAGCCCAATTCACCATTAGCGTCGATGGCCAGCAGGTCGGCGGCGTGCAGACCACGACGGCGGACGCGTCCAGCGGCCAAGTGCAGCAGTTCGACGTTTCGGGCACCTTCAGCGCCGGCAACAACCCGGTGACGGTCGACTATCTGAACGCGTCCAACAGCGTGCTTCACGTCAACAGCGCCACCATCAACGGCGTGGGCATTGCGGCGAGCACGTTGGCGCTGAGCAACAACGGCAATGGCGATTTGAGCTTCAGCCAGTCGAGCGGCGGTTCGGCGCCAGTCACGCTGGGTTCCGGCCCGGACGTGGTGGCCGTGTTCATGTCCGATCGCGGCCAACCGGGTGCCGCCAATTTCACCATCAGCGTCGATGGCCAGCAGGTGGGAGGCGTGCAGAGCACCACGGCAGACTACAGCCGGGGGCAATCCCAGCAGTTCGACGTCCTCGGCAACTTCGGCGCCGGCAATCACGCCGTCGCGGTCAGCTATTTAAACGCCGCTAACAGCCTGCTCGTCGTCGATGGCGTGACGATCAACGAAACCGCGGTGGCTAACAGCTTCCTGGTGCTCAACAACAACGGCACGATCGGCGCCACATTCGCCAAGCCCAGCACTGCCGTGCCGCTGGCAATCGTGGCGCCGGTGCCTGTCGCGCCGATAGTCATCGCCCCGCCTGCACCCGTAGCCCCCATCACGCCCGCGCCGGTCACCCCCGCGCCCGTCACGCCGAACGCGCCCAGCACACCGAGCCCAGTCAGCACCGGAACTGTTACCATCGGTTCCGGCTCCGACACGCTCGCCCTGACCATGTCGGAACGGGCCGCCACGAACGGTGCCCAATTCACCGTCAGCGTGGACGGGCAGCAGATCGGCGGGGTGCAGACCACCACCGCCAGCAGCCTCGCCGGGCAGACGCAAACCTTCAACGTCGAAGGCACGTTCGCAGCCGGCAGTCACGTGGTGTCGGTCAACTACCTCAATGCCAACAACAGCCTGCTGTTCGTCAACGGCACCACCATCGACGGGGCCGCGGTGGCGAGCGGCAGCCTCACACTGTCCAACAATGGAGCATCCGGGATCGGCTTCACCGAGGCGGGCGGTTCGTCCACCACGGTGCTCGGCTCCGGCGCGGACACGCTGGCGCTGTCGCTGTCGGAACGTTCGGCGGATTACGGCGCGCAGTTCACCATCAGCGTGGACGGTCAGCAGGTAGGCGGCGTGCAGGCCACCTCGGCCAGCGTTCTTGCCGGACAGAGCCAGACGTTTGATGTGCTGGGCAACTTCGGCGCTGGCAGCCATACCGTATCCGTCGCCTATCTGAACGCCAACAACAGCCTGCTGCTGGTGAACGGCGCCACCATCGACGGCAACGGCATCGGCGGCAGCGGTGCCGTGCTGTCCAACAACTACTCGACCGGCTTCGGGTTCGCGGAGCCCGGTTCGCCCACCGCGGGTGCCACCATCCTGGGCTCCGGTCCCGACAGCTTGGACCTGTTCATGTCGGAGCGGGCAGAGCCGGCGGGTGCCCAATTCACCGTCAGCGTCGACGGGCAGCAGGTCGGCGGCGTGCAGGCTGTCACCGCCAACGTGCTGGCTGGGCAGGAGCAGCAGTTCGACATGCTGGGGAACTTCGCTCCCGGCAACCACACGGTGTCGGTCGACTATCTCAACGCCAACAACAGCCTGCTGTTCGTCAGCACCGCGACCATCAACGGTGCAACGATCAGCGGATCGGGCCTGGTGGGGAGCAACAACGGTCCGCTCGGTTTCAGCTTTGCCACCCCCAGCGCACCGCCTCCGACCACCATCGGCAGCGGACCCGACAGCTTGGCACTGAGCATGTCCCAGGACTACTATCTTGGTAACGCGCAGTTCACGGTCAGCGTGGACGGACAACAGATCGGCGGCACCCAAACGGCCAGCGCGATCACGGGCAATGGCCAGTCGCAAATGCTGGACGTGCTGGGCGATTTCAGCGGGGCGCATACGGTATCGCTCAACTTCCTGAACGATGCCGCTACCAACCAGCCGGGGCCCGGGACCGACCGTAACCTGCACCTGGGCGGTGCCACGATCGACGGTGCAAATATCGCCAATAGCTCTCTTGACCTCTATAATACGGGAGCGAAGTCGTTTACATTCAGCCATTAGCAATTTTGCCAAAATAGTAGCATCGATATTCTAGAGTTACTTTGAATCCTTCGCATTTCTGAATCGATCACTGATCTGCCCCATTTGTCATCGCTCGATGACAAATGGGGCAATTTCGCTGCCGGGCTTCTCTGCCAAGGCCACGGCTGGCATCGTGGCTCCCATGCAAACACCCAACCGTCCAGACCCGCTCCACGCCAGCGCTGTCTCCAAGCCTTTGCTCGCGCTACTGGCGATCGCGGCAGCCGCATTGGTCGCCAACCTCTATTATGCCCAGCCGCTCATCGGCTCCATTGGCCCGCAGCTCGGCTTGGCGCCCGGCTTGGCCGGCTCCATCGTAAGCGTCACCCAAGTCGGCTACGGCATCGGCCTGTTCTTCCTGGTGCCGCTCGCCGACCTGGTTGAGAACAAGACCCTGGTGCTCGTGGCATTGACGCTGACGGCCGCGTCGCTGGTGCTGCTTGGCCTCTCGCAGAGCGCCGTCCTGTTCTTCCTCGCCTCGTTCATCATGGGGGTGTGCTCGGCGGCGGCGCAGGTGCTGCTGCCGTTCGTGGCAGAGCTGGTGCCCCCCGCCCGGCGCGGGCGGGTGCTTGGCAACGTCATGGCTTGCGTGCTCGCCGGCATCATGCTGGCCCGCCCCGTGGCCCTGTTCCTGTCCGGCAGCTTTGGCTGGCGCAGCGTGTTCCTGCTCTCCGCCGCGCTGCTGGTGCTGATCGGCCTGTCGCTGGCCCGGATGATGCCGCGCTACCGGCCGGCCGGGACAAGCCACTATAGCCGGGTGCTCGCGTCGATGCTCCGGCTGCTGGCAGTCTCGCCGGTGCTGCGGCGGCGCAGCCTGTATCAATGTCTCATGTTCGGCGCCTTCAACCTGTTCTGGACCGCGGCGCCGATCATGCTGGCTGCCCGCTTTGGCTTGAGCGAGCGCGGCATCGCGCTGTTCGCACTGGCCGGGGCGGGCGGTGCGCTTGCCGCCCCGTTCGCCGGGCGATTGGCCGACCGCGGGCTTGTCCGGGCGGCGACCCTCGGGTCCGTCACCGTGCTAGGCCTTGCGTTCGCCGCGACCGGCTGGGCCGCCGCGGGCGCCGGGCTGGTGGCGCTGGTGATCCTAGCCATGCTGATCGACGCGGCGGTGCAAACCACCCAGGTGGTGAGCCAACGTATCGTCTTTGCCGTCCCGCCCCATGTCCGCGGCCGGGTCAACGGCGTCTACATGACGTGCCTCTTCGTCGGCGGTGCGGCCGGCTCGCTCGCGGGCACGGTCTCGCTGCATCTTGGCGGCTGGCCCGCAACGGCGGCGGTCGGCGCTTGCACCGGTCTCGTGCTGTTGCTCGCCGTGTTGACGGAGCGGCGTGATCGGCCGGAACGCATCGACACGGCGGCCATTCCCGCAGCACTCGGCAGCAGGCTGGACGGTTGAGCCCGCTTGGCTTGTCTGCAAGGCCGGCGCAGCATGGCGCGATGCCAGCCGAACCCGGGCCATGGCCCACGCCCACCTTCGACCATGTCGTCGTCAACGCGCGCGATCGTCTCGATGAGGCGCAAGCCGCCTATCAGCGACTTGGCTTTACCCTGACGCCGCGCGGCTTCCATTCGCTCGGCTCCGCCAACCACCTCGCCGTGTTCGGCACCGACTACCTCGAACTAATCGCCGTCACTGGCGAGCAGAGCGCGCGGCGTGAAATCCTGGCCGACCCGTTCGGGCTCGCCGGCCTCGTGTTCGGCAGCGAGGACGCCGCCGCCAGCTACCGCGCCCTCGCCGCTCGAGGGGTGCCGGCCACGCCCCCAAACGAGCTCACTCGCCCGGTTGCGCTGCCCGGCGGTCCGGCGGAGGCACGCTTCCGCACCGTTCATATCCAGCCCGAGGCCGGACGCCCCGGCAGGTTGTATTTCTGCCAGCATCTCACGCGCGAACTGGTATGGCGCGACGAGTGGCGGCAGCACCCCAACGGCGCCACCGGCGTCGTGCGCGCGGTGATCGCATCGGACGATCCAGCCATCCTCGGCGCCCTGTTTGCCCGCATGTTCGGTGACCCGGCGATGCAGGCGATTGACGGCGGGGTGGCCCTAACCGCCGGCACCTCCCGCATCGAAATCCTGCGCCACGACGCCGTCGCCGCGCAGTTTGGCGCGGCGGCCGCCGACCGGGGCGGCCGTGCTCATTTCATGGCGGCCCTGACGCTGCGCACCAAGCGGCTGGAGCAGACCCGGGCGGCGTTGCAGGTGGGTGGCGTGCCCGCACTCGAATCTCTCGGCCGCATCGTGTCGCCGGCGGCGTTCGGCATGGGCTGCCCGGTCGAGTTCCTGCCGTGAGGGGTTGGGCCACATGGCTCGTAGGGTGGGTTGCCCTTCGCAACCCACCATTTCGCCGCGGCTGATGGGTGCGCTGCGCTTCACCCATCCTACGGTCCACATGAGGACTCAATCCGGCTGAGTGTGTGCCCCGACCGGAACATCGTGCCGGGTGAACGAGTCCAGCGCGCCCAGCCCCAGCATGACGCAGAGCCAGAACACCCCCGCCAGCGCGAACACCGGCACCAAGCCGCGGCTGCTGCCCAGGCGCATGAAGGTCAATGCCACCAGCACAGCCATGGCGATGCCCACGAAAGGCACGACCTCCCGCGTTGCCGCAAACCGCGACAGCAGCAGTTCGGCGCCCATCAGCCCCAGCAGTCCCAGCCAGGTCAGCGTCACCGTCGCCGGCCTCATGACCCGGCGCCACCCGCGAGATAGATCAGCGGATAGAGGCAGAGCCACACCATGTCGACGAAGCTCCAGTACAAGCCGACCACCTCCGCCGGCGTGAAATAGCCCGCGCTATAGCGCTCCTGCCGCGCCGTCCAGCCGAGCCAGGCCACCAAGCCTACGCCCGCGATCATATGCACGCCATGCAGCCCGGTGGCGATGAAGTAGAAAAGCCAGAACAATTGCGCGGCGCCATTGTCCGGCCCGGTGATGGCGAAACCGGGGCCGGGGAACAGATGCTCGTGCAGGTCGTCGGTCCACTCCACTCCCTTCAGTGCCAGGAACGCGAGGCCGAGTGCGGCCACCAGCACGCAGGCCCAAAACAGGCGGCGGTTACGGCCCTGCCGCACCTGGCCCAGGCCCCAGGCGAACACCGCGCTGCTGGTGAGCAGCAGCGCGGTGTTGACCGTGCCGATCACCACCTCGGTGCGCTGCGAGGCCACCGCGAAGCCATGCGGGTATTGCCAGCGATATACCATGTAGAGCAGGAACAAGCCGCCGAAGAACAGAACTTCGGTGGCAAGAAACAGCCACATGCCGGAGAGCGCCGTGCCCGATTGGTGCTCCATGCCGGCATATTGGAATTCGATGTGCCGGGCGACCGCGCCATCCTGCGATCTGGTCTTCCAGGTGCCGTAATATCCGCCGCTGCCCGGCTCGCCCCGCTCCAGCGCGTCCGCCTGGTTGCGGCTAGACATGCTGCCGCGCTTCCGGCTTGGGGTAGTCATAGGGCGGGTAGGTCACCACCGGTGTCACGCTGAAGTTCTCGGTGCGTGGCGGTGATTGGGTCTGCCATTCAAGCCCGGTCGCGTCCCACGGGTTAGGCGGCGCCTCCTTCCCGGCGAAGATCGACCAACTCAGATAAGCCAGCGGCATCAGGTAAGCCACCGCCAGGATCACCGCCCCGCACGAGGACAGCACATTCAACACCTGGAACTCGGGCGAATAGCTGGCATAGCGCCGCGGCATGCCCTCGTAGCCAAGGATGAACTGCGGGAAGAAGGTGAGATTGAAGCCGAAGAAAATCATCACTGCGGCGATTTGGCCGGCGACCTCCGGATACATCCGCCCGGTGATCTTCGGCCACCAGTAGTGCAGCCCGCCGAAGAACGCCGACACCATCGCGCCCACCATGATGTAGTGAAAATGCGCCACCACGAAGTAGGTGTCGTGCAGATGCACGTCCGCGCCCAGCGAGGCGACGAACAGCCCGGTCAGCCCGCCCATGGTGAACAGGCCGATGAACCCCAGGATGTAGAGCATCGGCGCGTTGAACCGGATGAAGCCCTTGTGCAGCGTGCCCAGCCAATTGAACACCTTGATCGCCGACGGCACCGAGACCATGAACGACAGCAACGAGAACACCACGCTGGAATACAGCGAGGTGCCGGCCACGAACATGTGGTGGCCCCAGACGAAGAACGAAATGATCGCGATCGACACCGACGACCAGGCGATGAACTTGTAGCCGAACACGCTCTTGCCCGAGAACGCGGTGATCACTTCGCTCACCACACCAAAACCGGGCAGGATCATGATATACACCGCCGGGTGCGAGTAGAACCAGAACAGGTGCTGGAATAGCACCGGGTCGCCGCCCAGCGCCGGGTCAAAGATGCCGACGCGGAATACCCGCTCTAGGATGATCAGCAGCATCGCCATCGTCAGCACCGGCGTCGCCAGCACGTAGATCACCGAGGTGGCATAGAGCGACCAAAGGAACAGCGGCACCCGATACCAGGTCATGCCTGGCGGCCGCAGCTTGTGGATGGTGACGATGAAGTTGAGCCCGGTCGCGATCGAGGAATACCCCGACAGGATGATCCCCAGGCACACCAGCGTGACGTAGCCCTTGGCGTAGACGGTGGAGAGCGGGGTGTAGAACGTCCATGCCGTATCCACCCCGCCGATCGCGAGGCCCACCAGCGCCATCACCCCGCCAGCCATGAACAAATACCAGCTCATGAGATTGATGCGCGGGAACGCCAGGTCCCGCGCGCCCAGCATCAGCGGGGTGAGAAAGTTGCCCAGCGTGACCGGGATCGCCGGCACCAGGAAGAACCACACCATGATCACGCCATGCATGGTGAACAGCCGGTTGTACATCTCATGGTCAAAGATCAGGCCGTCGGGCGACACGAGGTTGAGCCGCATCAGCCCCGCCGCGGCGCCGCCGAGAAAAAAGAACGCGGTGATCGAGGCGAAATACAGCAGGGCGATGCGCTTGTGGTCGGTGGTCAGCAACCACGACCAGATCGATTTCTCGTCGGTGAGGTAGGTCTCGCCCGCCGGCTGCAACGCGACAAAATCCGCCGCCGCCGCACTGCTCATGTCCGCGGCGCCAGCGACTTGATGTAGGCGATGATCTTCACCAGGTCCTCCTCCCCAATCACGCCCTTGAACGACGGCATCACCGGCGGGTAGCTCGCGACGATCTGCTCCTTGGGATACACGATCGAATCGTGAATGTAGCGATCGTCAGCCATCGCCGTGCTGCCATCCGCCAGCGGCACCGGGCTCATATACAACCCGTTCAGCGATGGCGCCCGCACCGTGCCGGCGCCGCCGGACAGCCCCGCCTGGTGGCAGCCGCTGCAGCCATAGCGGATGAACAGCGCCTGCCCGTCCGCCAGCAGCCCTGACGTCGCGCTGTTCTGCTCCAGCCAATTCTGGTACTCCGGCCCTTTCATGACGGTGATTGTGCCCACCATCGCGGAATGGTCGGTGCCGCAGAACTGGTCGCAGAACAGGTGGAAGCTGCCGGTTTGGTCCGCGTGCAGCCACAGCGCTTCGTAGCGGCCCGGCAGCACGTCCCGCTTCACCCGGAACGCGGGCAGGCCGAAATCGTGGATCACGTCCTCGCTGGTCAGCAGCAGCTGCACGTCGCGGCCCTCCGGGATGTGCAATTGGTTGATCTCGCGCTGCCCGCCCGGATACTCGACCTTCCACATCCACTGCTTGCCGATGACGTTGATGGTCAGCGGATCGGCGTGCGGCTGGTACACCCGCACGAACAGGTTCGCGCCCCAAATGAACAAGCCGAAGAACGCCACCAGCGTTGCCGCGGTCCAGCCAACCTCGACCCGCCAGGTCTTCTGCCCCACCTGGCCGCGGTCCTCATTGCTGCTGCGGCGGTATCGCACGACGTAGACCAGCATCAGCCCCATCACCAGCGCTAGCACCAGCAGCGAGACCAGCAGCAGCCCGCCGATCAGCCAGTCGGTTTCGCGCGCGAGGGCCGAGACGGCAGGGATCAGCGTCATGGCGCCGCCGCCCGGCCTTTGCGGCGCAAAGCCAACATCAGCGCACCGAGCGTCAACACGGTGAACCCTGCCATCAGACGCAAAACTTTCATGATCGCCAGGCTGTAGCGCCCGGTCGCCGAATCGAAATGGAAGCACAGCAGCAACACGGGCAGGGCCGCCCGCGCGATGCCGCCCGCGCCGGCGCGCAGCACGGCCGCGCGCAGGTCGCCTCCGGTGTAGCCGACGCCTTGCAGGTAGCCGCTGACCAGCCCGGTTCGCGTCAGCACCACGAGGCCGGTCGGGTGTAGGAACTGCCTAAACTCCGCGTCGTAGCGGTTCCGGAACCCGACCGCCGCGGCCACCGCGCCGATGGCGTCCGCAGGACCGGTGAGGTAGTGCCACGCGACACCGCCGGCGCCAGGCGTCTGCGCCAAGTCGGCGGCTTTCGCGGTGGCCGCATCGTGCGGCGTCTCCGCCGGATCGATCGACAGCGATACCAGGGCATAGTCCTGCCCAGCCACTAGCCCGCTATTGCTCAGGGCGGCGAGCATGTCACTGCGCGCCACGCCGCACAGCGAGGGGCAATGAAAGTAGCCCAAATCCAGAATCAGCGGCTTGCCTGCCCCCGCTGCCGCAAGCGAGATGTCCTGTCCTGCCTCGTCGTGCAGCACCGTCGCCAGCGCCACCTGCGCGCCGCGATGCATGTCCCAGGCATAATCCGCCGGGTCATCCGCGGCGGCCGCAGCCTGAGTGAGCAGCAGCAGCGCTGCAAGCGCCACGCGCCGGATCACCGCCGGTCCCCTTGGCTCGCCGCGGTGTTGCCGGTGGGCCAGCCGCGGATGCCCTCGCTTGCCACCGCGCGCATCGCCTGGTCGATCGGGATATGGACCACGCCCGCTTTGCGGTCCTGCCAGCCGGCGCTGTTCAGCCAGGCCAGTTCCCGCGCGTAGAAGGTCTGCCAATCCGCTGCCGGATCGGGTTGCAGTTGCGGAGCGGGGAACGCGGGGAAGGGCCCGGCGAACCGAGCGTCGCGGACCTCGCCGGGAAAAATCTCGTAGGCCAGCGCCATCAGCAGCACCAGAACGCAGCCGATCCCGCTCAGCAGCAGCATGAAGAAGCGGAGGCTGACGTCGCGCGGCTCATGCCGAGCGGCGGACAGGGCACGGGTGACAGACGGGGCGCGGTCGGCCATCTGATCAGGCATGCGCGGCCTCCCGCACCGGCGCGCGGCGGGCGGCCCAGCTAGCGAACGCGAACCCGGCGCCGCCGACCCCCACCATGCAAGCCACCGCGACCCAATCCGCGCCACGGCCCAGCGAGGGCAGCACCGTCCACCAGCTTCGCAGCACCTCCATGGCCACCAGCAAGCCCGCCACGAACACCACCACGCGGCGGGACCGCTGCATCCGCGGCGACAGCAGCAGGAAGAACGGCAGCACGAAATGCCCGGCCGTCGTCGCCAGCCACACCGCGCCCCAACCGCCCCGCGCGCGCTGCACGTACCACGGCGCTTCGGCCACCAGGTTGGACTGCCAGACGATCAGCAATTGGATGAAGTCCAGGTAAATCCACAGCACCACCAGCGCCAGCAGCAGCTTGCCGAAGTCCGCCCGGACGTCGCCGGCGACCTCGCCCGCGGTCAGCAGCACCGCGAGCGATAGCGCCAGCAGCACCATTCCCGCCGCCGCGACCATGCCGTAGATGCTGGAGACGAACTGCGGGTCGAGCGACATTGTGGTGTCGATGGCGGCGAAGCTGGTGGTCAGTCCCAGCAGGAACAGCCCCGCCGGCGCCACCCGCTCCAGCCCCCGGCCGCGCAGGACCAGCCAGCCCAGCACGAACCACACGGCGAGATAGAGTGCTGCGCGCAGGGCGAAAAACGGCGGGTTCAGGTAGAACGCGTTACTGAACGGCTGCCGCACCCATGGATACAGCGACGCCAACCCGGCAATCAGCGGCAGCGCCGCCGGCAGCAGCAGCGGCAGGGCGCACACGCCGAGCCGCAGCGCCGGCTGCAGCGCGTCTCCCCAGCGGCCGCCGGTCAGCGCATGGATCAGCAACAGCGCCATGCTCCCGAGCGGCCAGGCGGCGAACAGCGTCACCGCGGCCAACCAGCCGCCGTAGAAGCCGGCGGGCTCCAGCGCCCAGCCGAGCGCGGCAACGAGCAGTCCGGCTAAACCTGCCAGCGGCGCACCGCGTCTCACTGTAGCGCCAACTTCTGCGCCGGGGTGAGGTCCGCCACCGTGGCAGCTTGGCTGCGCTGCAGCGCGCGGATATAGGCCGCGATGGCCCAGCGGTCGGCCGGCTCTACCCGGTAGGCGAACGAATACATCACGCCGTGCCCGTTGGTGATCACATCGTAGAAATGCTCCACCGGCGCGTCTCGCAGCCGGGCGATGTGGTACGAGGGCGGCGGCGGGAAACCACGCTGCACAATCATCCCCTGCCCATTGCCCAACTCCGAATGGCAGGGCGTGCAGTAGATGCGGAAGCGGCTCTGCCCCCGCTGCAGCAACGCCAGCGTTACCGGCGGCGGCGCCACGGGGCGGGAACGGTAATCCACCACCCCGCCGGGCTCCGGGCCGGGGCCGACGCTCTGGTCGGCATAGGCGTTCTTCTTCGGCTGATGGATCATGTCGTCGCAGCCGCCCACCAGCAGCATAACGAGGGCAAGCAGCAGCCTCATCCCGCAACACAGCCGCATTGGCAATCGATGGCGCCCACACCGTGATGCCAAGGCGGAGCAGCCAAAGGTTCCGCGTGCGTAAGCACGTGGAAAGGCTGCGGAGGTTTGACCTCGGCATCCACGCGGACCGGCATGTCACGTAAATCGCCGATTGGGCAAGGTCCTTCCGGTGCTCGACCGACGTCACCTGCGGGTACGTCGTGGATGGCCGGATCAAGTCCGGCCATGACGATGGAGATGCAAAAGCCCGGCCTCATCCCGGCAGCTCCTCGACCAGGGCGGGATGCAAACCATGCAGCAGGTCGCGCGCCCGCGCCAATACGGCCGGGTCTTCGCTCGCCACCTGCAGGAACCAGCGGTCGCGCGACGCCCGGCGCATGGCGTCGGACTCGTCCACCGGGTCGTACAGCCGCGGCAGCCGGTTGATCAGCATGAACCCGGCGAACCCGGCGAGCAGGGCGGCCAGAACCCCGTTTTCGAACGCAGTCGGAACAAACGACGCCCAGGCGAATTGCGGCCGCCCGCCAATATCGAACGGATAGGCGCTCAGGAACGAGTAGCTCTGCAGCCCGAAGCTCGCCGCCGCCCCTAGCAGACCGGCCAGCAAGATCACCAGCGGCAGCGGCGAGGCGGTGGGCTCGTCCTGCAGCGGTGCCGGCGTGTAGGTCTCGAGCGGGCCGACCCGCGCCTCGCGCAGCTGGGCAAGGGCGTGGGCCAGCCCAGCCTCCTCTGCCCACATCGCCAGGATCATACCGCCTGTCCCTGCTCGGCGAGCAGCTCCCGCATCTCAAACATCGACACGATCGGCACCAGGCGCAGCGCCAGCAGCAGCCCGGTCATGAACATGCCGATCGTGCCGCCGAACACCGCCCAATCCCAAAACGTCGGCGTATAGCTGCCCCAAGCCGAGGGTAGGTGCGTGCGCATCAGGCTGAGCTCGACAATGTTAAACCGCTCCAGCCACATGCCGACGATCGAAGCCACCGCCACCACCGCCAACGCCGCATGGCTCGCGCGCACCCGGCGGAAGCATAGCACCAGCGGGAACAGGCAATTGCAGAAGATCATGCCCCAATAGATGAACCAATAGGGCCCGAAGACGCGGTTGACGAACTGGATCCGCTCAGCGTCCTGGCCGCTGTAGAACGGCTCGAACGCGTCCAGCACGTAGGCGTAAGACATCAGCAGGCTGCTGGTCAGCATCAGCTTGGCCATGATGCGCAAGTGCCGCTCGGTGATCAGCGCGGTGAGCCCGAGCGGCCGGCGGAACGCCAACATCAGCAATGTGACGGTCGAGAGCCCCGACCACAGCGCGCCGAACACGAAGAATGGCGGATACTCGGTGGAGTGCCACCCGGGCGTTGCACCCCCGGCGAAGTCCAGCCCCACCACCGAGTGCACCGAGACCACCAAGGGCGCCATCACCGCCGCCAGCGTGCCGTAGGTCGCCTTCAGGTGGCGCCATTGCGTGCTGCTGCCGCGGAACCCCATAGCGGCGGCGCCATAGGCCAGTTGGGCGAAGCGAGACCGGGCGCGGTCGCGCATGGTGGCCAGGTCCGGCATCAGGCCGAGATACCAGAACAGCACGGAGGCGATCACGTAGGTCAGCAGCGCCATGAAGTCCCATAGCAGGGGGGATTTCCACTGCGGCCATAGCGTCATCGTGTTCGGGTAGGGGAACAGCCAGTAGGCGAAATAGGGCCGGCCTAAGTGCAGGATGGGATACACGCCGGCTGCCGCTGCCGCGAACAGCGTCATCGTCTCCGCCAGCCGGTTGACCGAGGTGCGCCATTGCACCCGCACCAGGAAGAAGAACGCCGACACGAAGGTGCCGCCTGAGGCGATCGCGATCCACCACACATAGGCGAGGATGGGAAAGCCCCACATCACCGGCCAATCGTTGCCCCACACCCGAATGCCGCGCAGGAACGCCCAAGCCACCCCGATCACGCCCAGGCCGAACAGCATGGCCGACGGCACCAGCAGCATCCACCACCACAGCCATCCGCCGGCGCGGAACGGCACCACGCTGACCCGGTTGGTCATGCTGGTGATGGTTTCGCGCGGCTCCACTACCGGCAGCGCGCTCAGTGGAACGTCGCTCACGCACTCACCGCCGGGTTGCGGTTGATGATGCGCGCCTCGTAGGTCAGCCGCGGCCGGGTGTTTTGGTCGGCGAGCAGGGCATAATCGAGCGGGCTTTGCTTGCGACGAACCACCTCGCTCGCCGGGTCGTTAATGTTGCCGAAGCTGAACGCCTGCGTGGGGCAGGCCGCCTGGCAGGCGGTGACCACCTCTTCCGGCGTGCCGTCCCGGTCGTGCGCAATCCGAGCCTGCGCGATGCGCTGCACACAGAAGGTGCATTTCTCCATCACCCCGCGGCTGCGAACCGAGACGTCCGGGTTGCGCGAGATCGCCGGGCGAGCTTCCTCTGCCGCCCAGGCGCCGAAATTGAACCGCCGCACCTTGTAGGGGCAGTTGTTGGAGCAAAATCGGGTGCCGATGCAGCGGTTATACACCTGCAGGTTCAGCCCCTCGCTGTCGTGGATGGAGGCCTCCACCGGGCACACCGGCTCGCAGGGTGCGCTTTCGCAATGCATGCACAGCATGGGCTGCAGGAAGCTGTCCGGGTTCTCTGCCAGGCCTTCGTAGTAGCGGTCGATGCGCAGCCAATGCATCTCGCGCCCGATCAGTACTTGGTCGCGGCCCACCACGGGCACATTGTTCTCCGCCTGGCAGGCGACCACGCAGGCGTTGCAACCGATGCAGGCGTTGAGGTCCACGCTCATGCCCCATTGCACGCCGGACTGAATGCCCGCGATACCGGGTTTGCGGTCGTAGATTGAAGGCTGGCTGCCATCCTCGTGCAGGAAACCGTGCTCCGCGGTGAAGGCGGCCAGGGTGCCATGGCGCACCACCGCGTCGATCGTCTGCCGCTCGACCTCCAGCACGTTGTGGTGGTCGGTGCTGGCGATGCTCACCCGCTTGCCGGTCTTGGTCAGGCTGGGCACGCCGGCCAGGCCCCGCAACGGCGTCACATCCACCCCCACGCCGTTGCCGACCGCGCCGGCCTGGGTCCGCCCGCCGCCGAGCCATGCCACCACGCAATCCGCCGCCTGGCCCGGCACCACCCAGACCGGCGCGGGCAACGTCTGCCCGGCCAGCGTCAGCTCCACCTCGTCCCCGTTCTGCAGCCCCGCGCGGCTGGCCAAGCCGGGCGAGATCAGCAGCGGATTGTCCCACACCAGCTTGCCCAGCGGCCGCGGCAGTTCCTGCAGCCATGGATTGTTGGCATAGCGGCCATCCCAAAGATTGGGGTCGGGCCGGATCAGCAAGCTCAGCGCCTGCGCTGGCGGCACGGTCAACGGCGCCACGGTCTCCACCGGCTTATCCGCCACCGTCCGGCTCGCCGTGCCGGGCACCACCCCCGCGGCCAGCGCGTCCGACCAGGCATCGTCGTCCAACTGGTTGCGCCAGGCGGCGCGCACCACGTCGCGGTCTCGCACGGGGGTGCCATCCAGCACCGCGTCGTCGAACAGGGCGAGGATTTCAAACGCGCTGTGTCCGTCATAGAGCGGGAGGGTTTGCGGCTGCTGGATCGCCACCGTTCCGTCGTCGCCACGGATATCGCCCCACCCTTCGAACAGGTGCGTGTGCGGCACGTGCCAGGCGACGGCGCGGGCGGTCTCGTCCGGCGCGGCGGCGGCCGACAGGCTGAACGTCACTCGCGCCAGCGCCTCCTGGAAGCCCGGCGCGGCATAGACCGGGTTGCTGTCCAGGATCAGCAGCGTGTCCACGCGGCCGCCACGCATGTCCTCCAGCAGCGCCGCCAGCCCCGTGGCCTCGTCGCCAGGCCGGAACGCCACCGGCTCGATCAGGTCGAACGTGGTGCCGCGGCCGCCAAGCCGCTCGTTGATTTGGTGCACCAGCGCATGGGCCTCGGCCGGCAGGTCCGGCCCGGCATGCACCAGCGCGTGCGGCCCGGCGGCGCGCAAATCCGCCGCCACCGGCGCCACCCAAACGGGCGCATCCGGCGTGCCGTTGCCGCCCAGGATTGCCGCTGCCAGCGCGTTCACTGCCGCCGCCAACTCGCGCGGCCCGGCGACAAAGCGATGGTCCGCCGCACCGCCAATCAGCGTCGGCACCGGTTCGGCCGCATATACCCGGCTGATTGCCGCCCGCACCGGATTGCGCCGCGAGGCGAAATCCCGCGCATGCCGCAAATGACCCGGCGCCGAGCTGATCAGGTCGCTCTCCAGCGCCAGCACCACGTCCGCCGCCGCCACATGCGGCAGCAGGTCGAGCCGGCGCCCATAGGCGAGTTCCGTGCCGCGCCCCACCGCATCCCGGCTCACCGGCTCCCACTGCACCCATTGCGCCTTGGGATAGCGCGCCAGCAACCCGGCGATCGCCGCGCCCAGCGTGGGCGAGGCCACTCGGCCGGTGAGGATGCGGAACCCGGCGCCCTGGTTGGCCGCCAGCACCGCCCGTTGCACCAGCATGGTGCGCAGCAATGCCTGCCAGGTCGCCACGTCGCCCGCGTTCAGCACGCCCACCGAGCGGTCCGGGTCGTAGAAGTCCAGCAGAACCGCCTGGCCGTGGATGCTGGTGGCGCCGCGGCTGCCCGGATGCGCCGGGTTGCCCTCCACCTTCACCGGGCGGCCCATGTCGTGCGTCACCACGATGCCGGCGCCCACCCCGCCTTCCGCCAGCGCCGTGGCGTAGCGGTTCGGCAGTCCGGGCACGATGTCCGCCGCTTGGTTCACCGCGGGCACATAGTGCCCATCCGGCGCGCTCGGGTCGCAGCCAGCCAGGCCGCCCAGCGCCATGCTCGCCGCCATCAGCCGCAACACGTTGCGTCGTGATTCCGGCCGCGCCAGCGACGCCGCCAGCACCGGGAACTCCCGCGCCACCAACTCGGCATCTTCCAGCCGCCCGCGCCACTGCCGCGGCCTCACCGGTGGCATATCGAGCAATCCGTCAGCGTGCGGTTGGGAATACCATAGTGCACCAGCATCGCGGCCGGCTTCGGCATGTCGGCCGGGCGCACCCAGTTTGTGTCATAGATGGCGTTTTCCGGCCGCAACTGCGGCCCCGGGTTGCGGTGGCAGTTGAGGCAGAACTGCATCGTCAGGCTGGCCGCCTTCCACGACAACGGCATGGTATCGACTTGCCCATGGCACGACGAGCACCCCACCCCCTTGGCGACATGGATCGAGTGATTGAAGTAGACATAGTCGGGCAGGTTGTTCACGCGCCCCCAGGTGATCGGTTTGCCCTCAGCCAGGCTATTTCGCACCGGCGCCAGCACGTCGGCATTGGTCCAAATCTGCGAGTGGCAGGTCATGCAGGTCCAGGTTGGCGGCAGCCCCGCCTTGGCCGACACCTCGACCGAACTGTGGCAGAAGCGGCAATCAATCCCCAGACCCGCCACGTGATGCTGATGGCTGAACGGCACTGGTTGATCGATCACGAATCCCACGCGCCGTGCCCAGTCCGACCGCGGCGCCAGCCACCACCACCCCACGCCGCCCGCCACCACCAACCCCATGGCGAGGAGGGTAGACCGCGCGATGAGCGTCGATCGGGGCCGAAAAATCGCTGTCATAAGCGAGGGCTGTCCTTGGCGGTCTTGCGTCGGCGCTCGCCATACCTGGCATAAGCGCGCAAGCCTCGACAAGACTACAAACACCGGCAGGATCTTGCCCGCAGCGGTAAGCGGCGTGAGCGCGGGAGGCTTTAACCCAAGGCGGCGGTCTGCATGCTTCTGATCTTCGGTTCCATCAACCTAGAGTTTGTCTTCCCGCTCCCCCGGCTGCCGCGCGCGGGCGATACGCTGCGCAGCGACGACGCGCGCACCGAACCCGGCGGCAAGGGTGCCAACGCCGCCGTCGCGGCCGCGCGCGATGGCGCCGACGTCACCCTGGTTGGCGCCGTGGGCCACGACGTGCTGGCAGACGAGGCGCTTGCCGGCCTGGCAACCGCAGGCGTGGCGCTGAGCCACATTGCCCGCGTGCCGCAAGCCACGGGGCGCGCCGCCATCTGCATCGACCGCGAAGGCTACACCACCGTCGCCGCCTATCCCGGCGCCAATCGCGCCGCCCGCGCCGACCAAGTGCCAGACCGTTTGCTCGGGCCCGGCACCACCGTCCTGGTGCAGTTGGAGACCGAGCCGGACCAGACCGCGGCGCTTATCCTGCGGGCGAAGCAGCTTGGCTCTCCCGTCGTGCTGCAGTTCTCGCCGCCGCGCATGATCGACACGGCGGCGCTCACCCAGGTGGACCTGCTGGTCGGCAACAGCACCGAGCTCAAATGGGCGGCCGAGCACCTAGGTACCGGCAACAACGCCGCCTCGCTGTCGGCCGCACTGGGCATTGCGGTGGTGCGCATGATGGGAGTGCAGGGCGCCGAATCCATGTCCACGGCCGGCTATCGTCACGTGCCGGCGTTTTCCGTCCATATGCGCGATACCACGGGCGCCGGCGATTGCTTCAGCGGCGTGCTGGCGGCAGCCATCGCCCGGGGTGCGCCGCTGGATGCGGCCATGCGGCGGGCCGCCGTCGCCGCCGCCTTGTCGGCGACCAGGCTCGGAGCACAACTTGGAATGCCGCTCCGCAGCGACATTGATGCTGCGCTGCAAACCGCTCCGGAGGTCAGCGAGCGGGAAGACGAGTTGCCTGATTAAGCGCGGATCAACCTGGCCGCTCTGCTTCGGCGCGTGCGAGCTTAATCAGCTCCCGGCGCACACCGTCCGGGTTGGTCACCGGGGCTGACCAAGCGATCCGCTGCACGGCGTCCTCGCGCTGGAGGTCGAACCCGTCGACGTCCACCGCCGCCATGCGCCAGCCATCACCGCCGGCCATGCGGGCGATGGCAGCCTGATGGTCGGTGTTCATGTGCTCGAGTATGTCGGGCTCGGCTTCGGCCAGCGCAGCCACGGCCACCGGGTCGGGGGTGAGATCCTCCGCGGTGAGGCGGTGCGCGCTGGCGAAGCCGCCGATGAACTGGCCCCCGGCCGGGCGCAGGCGAACCAGGCGGAAATCGCCCAAATCGGCGTAGAATGCGGCGTATGGGTGGCGCGCCACCCAGCGGGCGTTGAGCACCGGGTCAGGCTCCAACGTGGCGGTGCCGAGCACGGTCAGCCGGGGCGCAGTCTGCGGATTGGCCTCGGTGGCTTCACCCGCCACCATCAAGGCGCAGCGGCCGTCCGCCTGCAGGTGACGGGTATGGGCGGATAGGCCGGAGAGCAGCATCAGCAACGACAGGTCCGGCGCGGGGGCGGGGGTAACGAGTGCAGCATAGGGCTGGCCGTCCTCTGCCGTCGCCAGCGTGCCGGCGCGCGCTTGCCGCAAGAGGCAGCGCGCCTGCCAAACGATGTCCGCCCGGTTGTGCCGCGGCAGAGAGGGTTCCGGCGTGTCTGCCACCATGTGTTCACCGTCCGATCCAGATTCGGCCACAATCGCGAGCCTATGGTAATCTCACCACGGGGAGCCAGTCATGAAGCACACGATTGCCTTGGTCGATGACGACCGCAACATTCTCACCTCGGTGAGCATGACGCTAGAGGCCGAGGGTTTCCAGGTCCGTACCTTCACCGACGGAGAGAGCGCGCTGCAGGGGCTGACGTCGCGGCCGGTGGATTTGGCGGTGATGGACATCAAAATGCCGCGGATGGATGGCATCGAACTGCTGCAGCGACTCCGCGCGCGGTCCAGCATGCCGGTGATTTTCCTGACCTCCAAGGACGAGGAGGTCGACCAGTTGATGGGGCTGCGGCTCGGGGCGGACGACTACATCACCAAGCCGTTCTCGCAACGGCTGCTGATCGAGCGCATCCGTGCTCTGCTGCGGCGCAACGAGAGCAGCCGGGCCGAGGGCTCAGGTGCCGCGCCGAGCGGCATCATGGCCCGCGGCGACCTGGTGCTGGACGAGACCAAGCATCAATGCACCTGGCGCGGGCACGACATCCAACTCACCGTCACCGAGTTCCTGCTGGTGAAGGCGCTGGCAGCCCGGCCCGGCATGGTGAAGTCGCGCGACCAGCTGATCGACGCCGCGTATGGCGAAAACATCTATGTCGACGACCGCACAATCGACAGCCACATCAAGCGAGTGCGCAAGAAGTTCCGCACCGGAGACGACAGCTTCGACCACATCGAGACGCTCTACGGCATCGGCTACCGCTACAAGGAGAGTTGATTGCCCGACATTGGGCATCCGCCGCCGCCGCTCCCGGTAACCCATCGCGCGCTCGCCCGGCGGTGGGTATCGCCTTTGCTACGGCGCATCCTGCTGGTCAACGTGGTCCCGCTGGCGCTGCTGGTGGCAGCGCTGCTCTATCTCGACCAATATCAGAACGGCCTGCTGGAAAGCGAAGTCACCGCGTTGCGCGAGCAGGCGCGCATTTATGCCGGGGCGCTGGGCGAAAGCGCAGTGCGCGAAACCGACCCGGACAAGCCGGTGCTGGTGCCCGACATCGCCCGCCCTCTGCTGCGGCGGCTCACCGATCCGACCCCGAACAGCCAAGCCAGGCTGTATAGCAACGACGGCCAGGTGATCGCCGACAGCCGGGTGCACGAGGGGCCGGGCGGCGCAGTGAACACTGAACCACTGCCCCCTGCGGCGGAGCGCAGCCATCTGCAAGGCACCATCGAGGCGGTGTATGACGATCTGCTCTCGATCGTTCCCCATCGTGGCCAGACGCCGATCGTAGAGACCGGGCCCGGCGCCGCGGGACCCGATTGGCAACCGGACGTGAAGGCGGAGCTCAAGCTCTCCAGCAGCGATTCGACTCGGGAAACGCCGCCCTACATCCGGCGCACCGCAGATGACCGGCTGCTGGTGACGGTGGCGGAGCCGGTGATGCGCAACCGCCATACCGTGGGCATCATTCAGCTTACCCGCGATGCGCGGGAAGTCGACAGCAGCCTGGTCGGCATCCGCATGTCCATTCTGGGGCTGTTCGGCGTGGCGCTGCTGTTCACGGTGATGCTGTCATGGTACCTCTCGCTCACCATCGCCCGCCCGATTCTGCGGCTGAACCAGGCGGCGCAGGACATGCGCGAGGGGCATGGCCGTGCCGGCGCCGTGCCTCCCGCCCTGCTCCGCCGCCGCGACGAAGTGGGTGCGCTCGCGCAATCGCTGCGGGACAGTTCGGAGGCGCTCTGGTCGCGGATGGACGCCACCGAGCGGTTTGCGGCGGACGTCGCGCACGAAATCAAGAACCCGCTAAGCTCGATCCGCAGCGCAATCGAAACCCTACGCCGGGTCGAGGACGCCGGGTCGCAGCGGCGGCTGCTAGCCATCATCGGGGAGGATGTGGTGCGGCTCGACCGGCTGATTAGCGACATCAGCGATGCCAGCCGGGTGGACGCCGAGTTGAGCCGGGCGGCACCTGGCCCGGTGGACGTGCTGGCCATCTTGAGGCTGTTGGCGGAAATCGAAGTGGCCACCCGGCCGGAGGGTGGGCCAAGGCTTGAGGTCGACGCGCCCGACGGTCCGTTGCTGGTCCAGGCGGTCGAGGACCGGCTGGTGCAGGTTCTGCGGAATTTGATCGGCAACGCGCAGAGCTTCAGCCCGAATGGCGGCCGGGTTGTGATGCGCGCCCGGGACGCTGGCGCGATGGTGGAAGTCATGGTGGACGACGAAGGCCCCGGAATGCCGGAGGCGCGTCTGGAGCACGTATTCGACCGGTTCTACACCGAACGGCCGCAAAGCGAACGGTTCGGCCAACACTCAGGCCTCGGCTTGTCGATCAGCCGGCAGATTGTGGAGGCGCTCAAGGGGCGCATCGCCGCCGAGAACCGCCGTGATGAGCTTGGGCGGGTTATTGGAGCCCGGTTCGTGGTGTGGCTGCCGAAAGCTTAACGGCGCAGTCACGGCGGGCAAGAGCGTAAGGTGGGTTGCAGGTCGCTACCCACCGTCTCGCCGCGACCGGTGGGTTCTGCAGGCGCTACACTCTCCCTACAGCTCTTGCCAGACTAAGAATGCTGCGCGTTGATGGCGGCGGAAATCGCCTGCTTGGCCCCGTTCACGTCGCGGTGGGCCAGATCGTCGCGGGCGTTTTCAACCAGTTTAACATCAGGTGCTTGGTCGGGCGTGGTGGCTTGATCGGCCGGCACTGAGCGCTGCAGCATGGCGGTCTCCGCCCGCTCCAGGGCTTCCTGCGCCCGGCCGCTCTGGCCCGCGTTAAGTGAGTTCTGCGCGTCCATGAGGAATTGGCCGACCGACGCGTTCTGGCCACCCTCCGGCGGCGGCAACCGGGGCGCAATTACGGAATGTGTGTCGGCCGGGTTGATGTTGCTCGCGCGGTTCGAGGCTGGGAAGGAGTCGCCAACGCCGGGGGTATGGCCCGGACGAATGCCGGTTGCGGGCGGCATGGTCTGTGCCGACGCCGTCGCAGCCAGGCCGAGTAAGGCCGCGCCGGTCAGCAGCATTGTGCGCATGGAAGCGAACTCCTCGACTGGTTGGTTGGCCGCTACCTTGCAGGCGCCGCCGATACCTCAACGAGGGCGATTGATCGGAAGTTTCGCCGCCACCGAACTCAGGCTGCAACCTTTGCCACCAGGGCTCGCAAGTCGGTCACGGGGCGGGCGCCGAGATGGCTGATCGCTTCGGCCGCGGCGATGCTGCCCATGCGGCCACAGGCGGCAAGCGTCCGGCCGGTGGCAAGGCCGGCCAGGAAGCCGGCGGCGTAAGCATCCCCAGCGCCCGTGGTATCGACCACCTGAACCGGCTCGGCAACGACCTCCACGCGCTGGCCACGGTGCAGGATCACGCTGCCTTGCTCGCTGCGGGTGAGCGCGGCCATGGCCACATCCTGCCCGGCGGCAACAGCCGCGTCCTCGAAGCGGTTGCACTCGTACAGGCTGCAAATCTCCGCCTCGTTGGCGAACAGGATGTCCACGTGCCCGGCCACCAGGGCGCGGAAGGCGGCGCGGTGCCGGTCCACGCAGAACGGGTCGGACAAGGATAGCGCCACCTGACGGCCGGCAGCATGGGCGGCGGCGGCGGCACGGTGGAAAGCAGCCTGTGCGGCAGGCGGGTCGAACAAGTAGCCTTCCAGGTAGATCACCCCCGCTTGAGCGATGAGCGCCGGGTCCACGTCCGGCTCGGCGAACGCGACCGAGGCGCCGAGATACGTATTCATGGTTCGTTGGCCGTCGGGCGTGACCAGGATCAAGCAACGGGCGGTGGCCGCGCCGCCGAGCAACGGCGTGGTGGGAAAATGCACCCCAATGGCAGCGATGTCGCGCCGGAAGCTTTGGCCCAGCGCGTCGTCGGCCACCTTGCCGATATAGGCGACGCGAGCGCCCAAGGCGGCCGCCGCCGCGCAGGTGTTCGCCGCGGACCCGCCGCTGCTTTCCTGGCCCGGCGGCATGTCGGCATACAGCGCCTCGGCGGTGGCGGGGTCGATCAGGGTCATGCTGCCCTTGTGCATACCTCGCTTGGACAGGAACGCCTCCGGCACCGGCGAGACCACGTCGACGATGGCGTTGCCGATGCCCAGGATGTCGAAGTGGGGAGCGTCCATGCTGTGTTGCCGGTCCGGTTAGGGTGTGGGATGTCGCACGCCGCATCATCGCCGTCCATTGCGCCGTGCCCAGGGATCATTGGGGCCGTCATTGGGCCGGACAGTCGCGGGCAAACAGGGAGCGCAGGCCGGTGTTGACGCCGTTGCTGTTGGCCATCGGGCAGTTGGACGACCGGGCCTGGTTCGGCGTGCTGGGCCGCAGCGTCTTGCTTGCCCTTGCCGCCTACGCGGTGTTGCTGGTCGGCAGCTTCGAGGCAGTGCATGCCCTGCTGGCCGCGGTCGATTGGCATGGCTGGCTGGCAGCGTTGCTGGCGACGACGGGAGTGATCCTGCTGGCCGTGTGGCTGTTTCTGCCGACCGTGCTGGTGATCTCCACCTTGTTCATCGACCGGATCGCGGACGCAGTGGAGCAGCGGCACTATCGCTGGTTGCCGCCTCCCTGCCCGGCGGCCTTGCACGCGCAAGTCTGGGATGGGGCGGCGCTGGGTTTGCAGGTCCTGCTGCTGAACGGGCTGGCGCTACTGCTGGCATTGTTGCCGGTGCCCGGCGTCGGGCTGGTGTTGGCCTTGGTGATCAGCGGATGGGCGATTGGGCGCGGCTTGTTCGTGGCGGTTGCGATGCGCCGGATGGGCCGCCGGGAGGCTCAGGCGGTGTATCGCCAGTGCCGCTGGGCAGTGCTGGCGCCGGGCTTGCTGCTGGCGCTGGCGGCCACCATCCCCGGCCTGAACCTGCTGGTGCCAATCATCGGCACGGCGACGATGGTTCATGTTTTGAACCGGCAATACTACGCACAATCGTATGTTGACTAACAACAGTCGATTCGCTGCCGGATTACGGGTTGTGCGGCGGCTGTGCCCAATGATAGGCGGGGACAACTTGCCGCCGAGTGATTCGGCGGCGCCAAGGAAGGCAACGTCCATTGTTCAAACGTCGCAACCCGAATGGGTCTGATGCCGAGAACTCGGCCGCCGAGTCCAGCGCCCATGCCACGCTTGCTCGGGATACGTCGATCCAAGCCCTGCCGCCGGCAGCCCCGCCCGACACCGGGCTCGGCGTGCCGCCCTACCGCCCTGCTGTCGTAAAGGAGGTGCCCGCCATGGCCCGTATGCCGTACAACGTGACCCCGGTTGTTCCGACGCCGGCCGCACCGCCGCCGCCGGGCCCGCAACCGGGTGCTGGCCCACGGCCCGGGGCCATGCCGCCCCGTCCCGCCACGCGCGACGTCCCGTCCGAGCGGCGCACCTTGGTGGTTGGCCACGGGATCAGCGTTCAAGGCACGGTGCAGGACGCCGAGCGCTTGGTGGTGGAGGGCACGGTCGAGGCGAGCATGATCCATGCGACTGAGCTCTCCGTCTCCTCCGGCGGAATGTTCAAGGGCGAAGTGGAAGTCGAGGACGCCGAAGTGTCCGGCACCATCGACGGCACGCTCACCGCCCGTGGCAGCTTGATCGTGCGCGCCACCGGCAAGCTGCTTGGCACGGCAAGGTGCCGGCGGCTGCAGGTGGAGGATGGCGGCCAAATCTCGGGCCGTATCGAGATGATCACTGAAACCGCTCGCCCCGCGCTTGCAGACGCGAGTTAATCGCCGCATCACCATCATGGACATGGGCATCCACACGGTGCAGGCTTTGCTGTAATACCAGCGGCCAAAGATCTCCGACCTGTCATTGCGCGCCGCCGTTTGGCGGCGTGGCGATCCAGGGTGGCTTAGAGGATGCCGTGAAATTCGCCATCAAACGGCTGCTGCCGCGATCGCTCCTGGGTCGCAGCCTGCTGATCATTCTGCTGCCGCTAATACTGCTGCAGGCGGTGGCGTTTACCGTCTTCTACGGCAGCTATCTCGACCTTGTGGCTCGCCGACTCGCCTCGGCCATCGCCGGCGAGGTCGCAGAGACCATCGGCCTGATGCAGCGCTTCCCCGGCGAGCCGAACCGTGATTGGATCCTCCGTTCGGCCCTGCTGCGCTACGAAGTGCCGATGCATTTCACGCCCAACGCCGCCATCCAGCCGCGGCGCTGGGTCAACCAGATCGGCCCGGCCGATGACGACCTAGCGGCCTCGCTGGACAGCAAGCTCGGCGGCCTGCTCTACACGATGGATTGGACCTCCGATCCGCGCAACGTGACCGTGCAGGTGCAGCTCCCAGACGGCGTGCTGGAGGTCCAAGCGCCGCGCAAACGGTTGTATACCTCTACGCTCACCTTGTTCGTGATGTGGCTCGCCGGGTCGGCACTGCTGCTGTTCGGCATCGCGGCCCTGTTCATGCGCAACCAGGTGCGCGCCATCCGCCGCCTGGCCGCAGCCGCCGAGGCGTTCGGCATGGGGCGGGATCGCGGGCCGATGAAGCCTGAAGGGGCGGCCGAGGTGCGCCAGGCCGCCGCCGCGTTCAACCGAATGCAGGCGCGCATCAGCCGTTTCCTCAGCCAGCGCACCGAGATGCTCACCGGCGTCTCCCACGACCTGCGCACCCCGCTGACCCGGCTGCGGCTGACCCTGGCCATGCTGCCGCGCACGCCGGACCAGATGGGCGACATTGCCGACATGACCGCCGACGTGGAGGAAATGGACCGCATGCTTGGCGGCTATCTCTCCTTTGCCCGCGGGGAAGGGGCGGAACAGGCGCAGCAGGTGGATGTGAGCGCCATCCTGGAAGAGGTGGCGGCGGGTGCGCGCCGGGCCGGGGCGGCCATCGCGCTGGACGCACCCGGCGGGCTTACCGTGCTGTTGCGGCCCGAGGCAGTGCGCCGGGCTATCACCAACCTGGTGGACAATGCCCGGCGCCACGCTCGCCAGATCGCCCTCTCCGCCCTGCGCCAGGAGCGTAACGTCGAGTTGCTGGTGGACGATGACGGCCCCGGCATCGCCCCCGAGCAGCGCGAGAGCGTGTTCCGCCCGTTCCAGACCGGGGGCACCGGCACCGGGCTCGGCCTCACCATAGCGCGCGACATCGTTCGCGCGCATGGCGGCGACATCTGGCTCGAGCAGAGCCCGTTGGGCGGGCTGCGCGCCCGCATCCGGCTACCGATATAGTGTCCCGGCCGTTAGCAACGTCGCATTGACAGCCCGCCGCGGCCGCCCGATGCATCGCGCTCAAACCAAAAAAGTGGAACCCGGCATCATGCTGACCCGCCGCATTGCCTTCGCCCTGCTTACCACCACCGCTTTGGTTGCCGCGCCGGCCTTCGCCCAGTCGCCGCCCGCTCGAGTGCGCGCCACCATCAAAGCGGTGGCCGGCAACACGCTCACCCTCAAGACCCGCGGCGGTGACGACCTGAAGGTCGCGCTCACGCCAGACGCCAAGGTGGTGGGCGTCACCAAGGCGGCCATCGGCGACATCAAGAGCGGCACCTTCATCGGCTGCGCCGCCGTGCCGCAGCCAGACGGCACGCTCAAGGCACTTGAGGTGACCGTGTTCCCCGCCAGCATGAACGGCACCGGCGAGGGCAGCTACGCCTGGGACCTGGGCCCCACCAGCACCATGACCAACGGCACCGTGGGCGACCTCGTGGTGTCGAAAGGCCGGGTGATGACGGTGAACTACAAGGGCGGCGGCGAGAAAAAGATCTACGTGCCGGAGGATGTGCCGATCGTCAGCCTGGAGCCGAGCGATGATCACTCGCTGTTGAAGCCCGGCGCCCACGTGCTGGTCGTGCCGGCCAAAGCGGCAAACGGCACGCTCACCGCCAGCCGGATCAACGTGGGCGAGAACGGCACCGTCCCACCGATGTGACTGCGGTGGCAAACACCCGGCTGCGCCACTCGGTCACCGTCCGCCTCACCCACTGGGTGAACGCGGCGGCGATGGCCTGCATGTTCATGAGCGGCTGGGGCATCTACGACGCCAACGCGTTCTGGCCGGTGTATTTTCCGCGCTGGGCGACACTGGGCGGCTGGCTGGGCGGCAGCCTCGCATGGCATTTCGCCATGATGTGGCTGCTGGTGGGCAACGGGCTGCTCTATGTCGGCTATGGCCTGGGCAGCCGCCATTTCGCCCGCCAACTCCTGCCCATCGCGCCCAGCGCGGTGTGGCAGGATTTCCGCTCAGCCTTGTCGCTGCGGCTCGTGCATGATCAGGGCTACAACGCGGTGCAGCGGCTCGCCTACCTTGTGGCGCTGCTGCTGGGCGTGGCCATGGTGGTGTCCGGCCTGTGCCTGTGGAAGCCGGTGCAGTTGCAAGGGCTGCTGATGCTGCTCGGCGGCTATGAAGCGGCCCGGCGGGTGCATTTCCTCGCCATGACCGGACTGGCCCTGTTTGTGATGGTGCATCTGGCGCTGGTCGCCGCCGTGCCGCGTACCCTCCCGGCCATGATCACCGGGCGGGAGCGGGTGACGTGAAGCGGCTGGACGATCACCGCCCGGCGCTGCGCCGGCTGGAGCGCCGCGGCCTCATCCGCGGCAGCCTGTCGCTCGGCGCGCTCACCCTGCTCACCGGCTGCAACCTCTCGGACGGCGACGCGATCGACCGCGCCCTGTTCGCCATGTCGCGCTGGAACGACCGGGTGCAGGCTTGGCTGTTCGACCCCAACAGGCTGGCGCCTACCTTTCCAGCCAGCGCCATCACCAACCCCTTCCCCTACAATGGCTTCTACCCTGAGGACAGCACCCCCGAGATCGACTCGGCGGATTGGTCTCTCGCCGTCTCCGGCCTGGTGACCGACCGCACGCCCTGGACGCTCGATCGCCTGCGCACCCTGCCGCAGGAGAGCCAGATTACCCGGCACATCTGCATCGAGGGCTGGAGCGCGATCGGGCAATGGGGCGGCGTGCCGTTGCACAGCTTTCTGCAACGCGTGGGCGCGGACACGCGGGCGCGCTATGTCGGGTTCAAATGCGCCGACCGCTACTATGGCAGCCTGGACATGGCCTCCGCACTGCACCCGCAGACCATCCTGGCGCTGGACTTCCTGGGCAAGCCGCTGCCGGAGTCGTACGGCTTCCCGATGCGGGTGCGGGTGCCGACCAAGTTGGGCTTCAAGAGCCCGAAGTTTGTCATGGCGCTTTTCGTGACCAATGATTATCCGGGCGGGTTCTGGGAGGACCAGGGCTATAACTGGTTCAGCGGTTCGTAGGGAGAAGCGGATGGCTGAGTTCGACCTGATTGTCCGCAGCGGCACTGTGGTCACGGATGCCGACCAGTTCTCGGCCGACATCGGCATCCGCGCCGGCCGAATCGCTGCCATTGCGGACCGGCTGCAAGGCGGCCCTGAGTTGGACGCAAGCGGGTTGCTGGTGATGCCCGGCGGCGTGGACTCGCACTGCCACATCGAGCAACTCCGCGCCGACGGCACGGCGGACGAAGAGTCCTTCGCCACCGGCAGCACGGCGGCGTTGGCGGGCGGCACTACCTCGGTGGTGACCTTCTCTACCCAGTTCAAGGGTGGCGGCGTGCTGGGGCCGCTGGCGGAATATCGCCGCCGGGCCGCGGCGGGGGCAAAGGTGGACTACGCCTTCCACCAGATCGTCACCGACCCGACCGACGAGGTGGTGCAGCGCGAGTTGCCGCAGGTGGTGGCCTCCGGCGTGCGCAGCTTCAAGGTGTTCCTGACCTACGACGCCTCGCGGCTGGATGACCGGCAGTTCCTGGCCGTGTTGTCGGCCGCGCGCCGGCTGGGCTGCCTGGTGGCGGTGCATTGCGAGAACTACGACGCGATCGCCTGGCGCTCGGCCGCGCTGCTGGCGGCGGGGAAGACAGCACCGAAATACCACGCCTGGTCGCGCCCGGCAGTGGTGGAGCGGGAGGCGACCCACCGCGCGATCGCGCTGGCTGAACTGGTGGACACGCCAATCGAGGTGTTCCACGTCTCCTGTCCCGAGGCGGCGGAGGAGGTTGCCCGGGCCCAGGCGCGCGGGGTGAAGGTCTGGGCCGAGACCTGCCCGCAATACTTCGCGTTGACGGCGGCGGACATGGACCGGCCCGGGTTCGAGGGGGCCAAGTTCATGTGCAGCCCGGCCCCGCGCGACGCGGCGGCGGCCGCGGGGTTGTGGGACGCGATCCGCATGGGCACGCTCGGGGTGATTAGCTCGGACCATAGCGGCTGGAGCTACGAGGGCACGCGGGGCAAGCGGGTCGCAGGCGAGGACGCGCCGTTCACCGCCATCCCGAACGGGGTGCCCGGCCTGGCCGCGCGGCTGCCGCTGATGTGGAGCCTGGGCGTGGGCTCCGGGCGGCTGTCGCCGAGCGACTTCGTCCGGCTGGTGGCGGCGCAGCCGGCTCGGCTGTTCGGCCTGGCGCAAAAGGGCCGGATCGCGCCGGGTGCCGATGCCGACCTGGTACTTTGGGATCCGTCACGGCGGGTGGTGCTGACCAACGCGCTGATGCAGCACGCAATCGACTACACGCCGTACGAAGGCATGGAGGTCACCGGCTGGCCGCAGGCCGTGGTGCGGCGCGGCGAAGTGGTCATGCAGGACGGGGTGGTGAGTGCCGCCGCCGGCAGCGGGCGGTATCTCGCGGTGCCGGAATACGGGATGATCCGGCCACGAGGCGTACTGGCAGACGGGTTCAACGCAGCGGGCGTTGAATAGCGGCGAGTTACGAGACGGTCCTCGCAGCGGCATCGGCAGCCTGGGTCTGCACGGTCGTCACCGCCGCCTGCACTTGGCGGGTTACAAGGGAAGCACTTCGGCCGCTGAGTTCGTTGCCGGCATCCGGCGCCAGGCGGGCGCAGGTGGGCGACGCGGCCAGGGAGATCACCGCTACCACCAGGAACGCCGCGCTGTAGTCCGTCAGCAGCGGGTGCGAGTGCCCGGTCACCAGCAGCGAGCCGGCCAGCGACCCGGCGGCGGTGCAGATGCCCAAGGTCAGCATCAACTGCTGGAAGGTGGTGTAGAAGCTGGTGGCCGCACTCATGCGCGGGCGTTCGATATCGGCATAGGCGATGGTGTTGTAGGCAGTGAACTGCAGCGATTGAAAAAAGCCGCCGGTCAGCAGTACCGCGTAGATCAGCCAGGTCGGCCAGGTCGGCCGGAAACTCGCCATCGCGGCCAGGAATACCGTGGAGGTGAGGCCGTTCCACATCATCACCTGCCGGAAGCCGAAACGGCGCAACACCGGTTGCGCCACGCCCTTCATCAGCAAGGCGCCGGCACTGCTGGCGAAGGTGATCAGCCCGCTCTGCAGCGCCGACATGCCGAAGCCCAGCTGCAGCATCATCGGCAGCAGGAACGGCACCGACCCGGCGGCAATCCGCGTCAGTCCCCCGCCGATCACCGACAGGCCGAAGGTCGGCACCCGCATCAGCGAGAAATCCAGCACTGGCTGCGGTACCCGCCGGCTATGCCGCAAATACATCGATCCGCTCAGCAGCCCGGCCGCCACAATCGCCACCGTAACGGGCGGGGAGGTCTCGCCCCGGGTCGCCATCTCCAGCCCGAACATCAAGCAGGACAGCGACACGCCGGACAGCAGCAAGCCCCAGCCGTCGAAATGGATGTGACCCTCTTCCTTAATGTCGCGGATGTAGAGCGTGGACAGCACCATTCCGAGCACGCCGATTGGCACGTTGATGTAGAAAATCCACCGCCATGACAGCGCGGTGACCAGGAAGCCGCCCACCGGCGGCCCCAGCACCGGGCCGATCGTGGCCGGGACCATCAGCCAAGTCATCGCCGTCACCAACTCGCTGCGCTCCACCGAGCGCAGCAGCACCAGGCGGCCCACCGGCACCATCATCGCGCCGCCAATGCCTTGCAGAATGCGCGCCGCCACCAGCGCCCACAGCCCGTTCGACACGCCGCACAGGATGGAGCCGAGCGTGAACAGCGCGATGGCGGCGCGGAACACCGTGCGGGTGCCGAACCGGTCGGCCACCTTGCCGCTGGCGGGGATGAACACGGCCAGGCTCAGCAGGTAGGCGGTGAGCGCCACGTTCATCGCCAGCGGATCGACCCCGAAGCTGCGCGCCATGGTGGGCAACGCGGTGGCGAGCACCGTGCCGTCGAGTTGCTCCATGAACAGCGCGGAGGCCACGATCAGCGCCGTGGTGCGCACCGAGACATGGGAGAGGCGCTCGCGGGAGCGAACACGCGAGCGGTAGCGCGACCGGGCGCGTTTTCGGATCAGGCGGCGGGATTGCGCATTGATCGCGCCGGTCAGAATATCCTGCAGGGGCATGCGCTTAGCATCCTCCTGGCGCTCGCCGCCGCCAACCCGGTCTGGCGCATAGCCAACCCGCTGCCTGCGCGATATGCGAATGGCAACGGAGGAGCAGGGCGATGGCGGGCCGAGAGTATCCGGAGCGGCCGCTGGTGGGGATCGGCACCGTGTTGCTACGGCCCGGCGCCGCCTTGCTGGTGCGGCGCGGTCGCGCGCCGGCAACCGGGCAATGGAGCATCCCAGGCGGCGCGCAAAAGCTCGGTGAAACGGCGGAGACGGCCGCGCGGCGGGAATTGCGCGAGGAAACTGGATTGGAAGCGGGAAGGCTGACGCTCATCGCCCACGTAGACAGCATCCACCCAGACGCCGCCGGACGGGTGCAGTTCCACTACACCATCCTGGACTTCGCCGCCCGTTGGCAGGGGGGAGTGCCAGTGGCTGGCGGCGACGTTACCGCGGCGGCGTTCGTTCCGTTCGAGGTGCTTGCGGCCATCGGGCTATGGTCCGAGGCGCAGCGGGTGATTGCATTGGCGCGGGTCAAACTTGGACTTTAACTTCGCGGGACGCCTCTCCCAGCAAACGCCAGTTTCAGGACTGCCGCCGGCGTGAAGGAGCCGCTTTCTGGCGAGAGGCTGCGGTCATGGCGGCGCCGGCGCAGACCAGGCCGAGGCAGGTCGGCAATAGCCAAATCGGCCGCATCAGCACCGCCGTGAGCGGCTTATCCCACATCCAATCCGAGATGTGGCTGCGGACAAACGCCTCGGCCGCACCCAGTTGCAGCCGGGACATGCCGTCCAACGCTTCACCCAGGCTCATGTCGGGGGGCAACAGCGTGCCAAGCGCCACGGCCGCCACCAGCAGCATGGCAGCCAGCACGGCAAGGATCTTGGCGACCATCATGCGAATAACCGCTCGCCCTGCTTGTCGGCATACATCCCCGCGACCCACTCGCCATAGCCGTTCCAGATCTGGGTCGGCACCCGCTCGCCGGTGCCTAATAGCCGTTCGCTGGCCTGGCTCCAGCGCGGATGCGGCACAGCGGGGTTCACGTTGGCCCAAAAACCGTACTCGGCAGGCTGCAGGGCGTGCCAGAATGTCTCCGGTTGCTGGTCGGTAAAGCTGACCTTCACGATGGATTTACCGCCTTTGAAGCCGTATTTCCATGGCAGCAACAGCCGGAGCGGGGCGCCGTCCTGCTTCGGCAACTCGTGCCCATACATCCCGGTGGCGATGAACGCCACGTCATTGGCGGCCTCCTGCATCGTGCAACCTTCAACATACGGCCACGCATACAGGCTGTTGCGTAAGCCAGGCATTACCCGCGGCAGGGTTGCCGATTGGAACACGACGTATTTGGCCGCGGCCGTGGGTTGCGCCACCGTCACAAGTTGCGACAGGGGAAAACCGGTCCAGGGAACCGTCATCGCCCAGGTCTCGACGCAGCGATGGCGGTAGACCCGCTCTTCGGTTTGCACCTGCTTCATCAGGTCGTCGAATTCGATTGTTCGCGGCTTATCGACCATGCCGGCGAGTTCCACTTGCCAGGGCGACGTCGGCAAGCGCTGGGCGGCGCGGTAGATGTCCTTGTCGTCGCCGAACTCGTAGAAATTGTTGTAGGTGGTGGCGGCGCTCTCGGCAGTGATATCCCGCCCGGCGGGATAGGTCGGATCCGGCGCGGCCGCGGCTGGGCTGAAGCGGCCTGCGGCAAGGCCGATTGCAGAGCCCACGCCAGCCCCCAACAGCCGCCTCCGACTCACCACGAACCGTTCCGGGGTACAGCGGCTCTCCGGTAGTTCCCAGCCACGGCGCCGCGTAATCAACATGCAGGTCCTCACTGCCAGTGGACGCGATATGGGCCGCCCGAGCCGCACAGATACCCCTGAAGCAACAGGTGCGGCAATTTGGGCGGCGTTCACGCCATTCCACCCACCCATCCATAGCGCAGGTCGACGCGATCAGCTACCGTCACCTTTATGAATACGCGGAAGGGAGACACCCCCTTGGTCACGCCTTGCCGACTTGCTGCCCTGGCCGCAACAGCCTTGCTGCTCGCCGGCTGCCAGACCACGTTTGACCTGGTGGGCGTGGCGGTGCCGCTGAGCGCGTCTCAATCCCGGGTTTATGACGGCAGCTATCAAGGCACAATCACGCCCGTCTTCAGCACACCCGTCTCCAGCACCGGCATGGCATGCCCGCGCGAGCATGGCGAGCGCGTGCTCTTCCTCGGCGACGGCGTGCTTTGGTATGCCTACGACCCGACGACGCTGTTTGCCGCACCGGTCAACTCCGACGGCCGCATCCAGTCGACCGAAGGCAATGCCACCCTGGCCGGCAAGATCACCGGCAATCACCTGCAAGCCATGGTAACATCGCCCGCCTGCTCGAGCCGCATCTCGATGGACTTCATCTACGATCATTCCTAGCGACGTTTTAGCCGGGCGTGGATAGGTCGGTGAGCTTCCGGTGCTCCTCTAAGGCGAAGCGATCGGTCATCCCGGCGATGTAGTCCGCCACGGTAAGCGCGGTCCGGCGTGGGTCGGCCTCCCCAGCGCGCCCGCGCCACTCGTCCGGCAACAAGGCGCTGTCCTCGTGCAACAGGCCAAACAGGTGCTCGGTCAGCCGGCGCGCCTTGGCGGTCATTCGGTTCACTCGCCAATGGCGATACATGCGGGCGCGCAGAAACTCCTTGATCGCGCCGTTGGCCTCCGCCATGGCGGGGCTGAACGCCACCACCGGCTGCCGCGCCCGCCGCACCGCAGCGGCGTCCGCCGGGTCGAGCTTGGCGAGCCGACGCCGGGTCTCGCAGGCGAGATCCTCGGCGAGGCTGTTGATCACCCGGCGGATGGTCTCATGCCGTAGCCGCGGCGGAGGCACGTCCAGGCTGGCAACTCGTGCCTCGCGCAGCGCCTCGCCGACCACTGGCAGGTGCGCGATCTCACCCGGGCCGAATAGTCCGGCGCGCATTCCGTCGTCCAGGTCATGGCTGTGATAGGCGATGTCGTCGGCGATGGCGGCAAGCTGCGCCTCCACGCCGGGCTGGCTGTGCAGGTCGAGCTTATGGCGGCCATCGTATTCGGCGATGTAGGGCGGCGGCTTGGCGAGCGGCCCGTTGTGCTTGGCCAGGCCCTCCAGCGTCTCCCAGGTGAGATTGAGCCCGTCGAACGCGGCGTAGCGGCTTTCCAGCAGCGTCACCACCCGAACCGCCTGTGCATTGTGGTCGAACCCGCCCCACGGCTTCATGCCGCGGTTCAGCCCCTCTTCTCCGGCATGGCCGAATGGCGGGTGCCCTAAGTCGTGCGCCAGCGCCAGCGCTTCCGTCAGGTCCTCGTCCACCCCGAGTTCGCGGGCGAGGGAGCGGGCGATCTGCGCCACCTCGATGGTGTGGGTGAGCCGGGTGCGGAAGAAATCGCCCTCGTGGTTGACGAACACCTGCGTCTTGTATTGCAGCTTGCGGAACGCCGAGGAGTGGATGATGCGGTCCCGGTCGCGCTGCCACGGCGAGCGCGTCGGCGCCTCTGGCTCGGGATGGAGGCGCCCACGCGCGGTCGCGACCTGGACGGCGTAGTGGGCGAGGGTCATACGCGGCCTTAGCACCGCCGTCCGCACCCCTTCAATCGCTGCCTGGCCTGGCCTATGTTGAGAAGATGGAACAAGCTTTCGCCGTCAGCGACCGGGCCGCCGAGCAGATCGCCGCCATCGTCGCCACCCAGTCCCGCCCCGCCGCCTTGCGCGTCGCGGTGCTCGCCGGCGGCTGCAGCGGCTTCCAATACAAGTTCGAGTTGGACGAGGCGGTGCAGCCGGATGACCTGGTGGTGCAGAGCGGCGCGGCCCGGGTGGTGGTGGACCCGGTGAGCCTGGACCTGCTCGCCGGTGCCCAGCTCGACTACACCGACGAGCTGATGGGCAGCCATTTCACCGTGCGCAACCCAAACGCCACCAGCGCTTGCGGCTGCGGGACGAGCTTCGCGGTCGATTGATGAGCGGAGACGCGGTCAACTTGGAATTCATCGGTCGGGCGCTGGCCGACATTCAGAAGGAGCAGCGCCGCATCCGCACCGACTATGAAACGATGCTGTCGCTTGTGGTCGGACAAGGTGACTGGAACCGGCTGTTCGAGCAGCGCCTAAGCCAGTTCGACCAGCGGCTCGTGGAACAGACGGATATGCTTGTGGGTGAGATGAAGGCGCGCATCGGCATCTCGCAAACCCAGGCCGAGCGGCGGCTGGATGACCTCAGCGAGCGCGTGGACGAGCTGGAGACCGGCAAGTCCCGCTTCACCCCGTGAAGCTCGCCACCTGGAACGTCAACTCCATCCGCATCCGCGAGCCGCATGTCTGCCGCTGGCTCGGCCGCGCCGAGCCGGACGTGCTGCTGCTGCAGGAGATCAAGTGCGAGCAGGCTGCCTTCCCCGCCGCAGCGTTCGAGGCGCTGGGCTACCAATCAGTCGTGGCCGGGCAAAAGTCGTATAACGGGGTTGCCATCCTCAGCCGGTTGCCGATGCAGGTGCACCAAAAGGCACTGCCGGGCTTGCCGGACGAGGACCTGCAGGCCCGCTATCTCGAAGTGGAGGTGGCCGGTCTGGTGGTCGGCAACCTCTATCTCCCCAATGGGAATTCCGGCGGCGAGGCCGGCTACGCCTACAAGCTGGCCTGGATGGAACGGCTCGCCGACCGTGCCGACACCTTGCTCGCCGCCGACACCCCCTTCGTGCTGGCCGGCGACTACAACGTCTGCCCGGCGGACGTCGACTACGCTTCCGGCACCCTGACGGCGGCCGACGCCCTGGTCCGCCCCGAAACCCGCGCCCGCTTTCGCCGCATGCTCTGGGCCGGACTCACCGATGCGGCGCGCATCACCACCCCAAGCGGGCCACTCTACACGTTCTGGGACTATCAGGCCGGCGCCTGGCAGCGGGACCGTGGCTTGCGCATCGACCACGCCTTGCTCTCTCCGGCCTTGGCGGACCGGCTGATCTCAGCCACACCTGACAAGCAGGTGCGCGGCGAGGATCAGCCCTCCGACCACGTGCCGGTGCTGGTGACGCTGGAGGACTGAGCACCCAATCGCGCAGCCTCTGCCGATCCATCCTCGCCGCTTGCGCCGCCGCCGCGATTGAGGACCATGATGTGGGAGGCGGCTTCTTCGTTGGTGCTGGTGAACCCGAGCCGGACGTAAAACGCCGCCGCCTGTTCCGTATTCGCCCGTAGGCGCACCACCTGAAACATGCTGTGGGCGTCGTCAAGAATGCGGGCGACCAGCCGTGACCCGACGCCAAGACGCCGGGCCGCGGCGAGAACGTAGAGATGGCGCAACCGGCCGATCCCGTCGGAAGACGCGTAAGGATCGCGATTAAGGCCGCCGACGCCGACTAGGCGACAGCCATGGTAAGCGGCAAGCAAGCATTCGCCAGGACGGTTGAACCTGTTGGCGCCCGATGCCCACTCGGCAGCAAGGCGGCGCATGAAGCCGAAGCCGTTTCGCTCAGCTTCGAGAACAAGCGGCTTAACCGCCGGGCCGAGAGCCCTCAGGGGCTCGATCTGGATCGCGTCTTGCATGCCGACCTGCCCGTTGGCTTACCCCGAGATTTACGAAAGCACATTGATGCCGGCCACAGCCCGGACTTGGTCGATAAACGCCCGTAGCGCGGGGGCCATTTGGCGTTGGTCGGGGTAGCACAGGAAAAAACCCGGAAACGGTGCGGACCATTGCTGCAGCAGCGGCACCAGCCGTCCCTCGCCGATCAGCGACGCGGCCATCTGCTCCACCACGAAAGCCAGGCCGACGCCCGCGAGAGCCGCCTCACGCTCCAAGTCGCGGCTGTTGACGATCAGCGGCCCTTCAACCGCCACCTCAAACCAACGTTTGCCGTCCCAGAACTCCCAATCGTACGGCATCGCTTGGCCGGGCCAGTGCCAGCGGATGCAGCAATGATGCTTAAGGTCCGCCGGGTCGACGGGCGCGCCATGGCGCGCCAGGTAGTCGGGCGAGGCGACGACCACCTGGCGTAGATCGGGACCGAGCCGCACTGCAATCATGTCGCGCTCGATCACCTCGCCGACGCGGATGGCGGCATCGTAGCCGCTCTTCACCATGTCCACGACGGCGTCGTCCAAAGTGACGTCGAGCACGATATCCGGGTAGGCGTCGTGGAACGAGCGGAGCATCGGGGTGAGGAACAGCCTGGCTGCGGCCCGGAAAGCGTGGACACGGACGCGCCCGGCCGGCCGCCCGCGAGCTTGGCTGACTTGCTCGATCGCCGCCCCAAGGTCGTACACGGCGAGGCGCACTTGCTGCAACAGGGCCTCGCCGGCTGCCGTCAGGGACACGCTGCGGGTGGTGCGGTTGAGCAGGCGCAGGCCCATTCGCTGCTCGAAGCCGCGCACCATCTGGCTGAGGGCCGACGGTGAGACCCCGAGCAAGGCGGCGGCGCGGCTGAAGCTGAGTTCCTCGGCGACGGCGATGAAGGCGCGAAGCTGGCCGAAGTCGCTGGTGGAAAGCATAGGAGTCGAGAGCATGGCGGCAGAAAGCATTGTGTAGCGGGGCTTACAAGCGTCGTGAGGCGGCTGGCTATTCTTGAGGCGCCGGCCATTCCGATATGGGCCTGCTTATCAAAGGAGAGCGTCATGAAGACCTGGCTCATCACCGGTATTTCACGCGGCCTCGGCCAAGCGCTGGCTCAGGCCGCGCTCGACCGTGGCGACACCGTGATCGGTACAGTACGCAGCGGCGCGGCCGACCTGACCGTCGGCCGGGGCAAGTTGCACGTCCTGCAGCTCGACGTCGCCGACAAGCACGCGGTCGAAGCCGCTGTGGCGCAAGCGTTCGAGTTGGGCGGCCGTATTGATGTCCTCGTCAACAACGCCGGTTACGGGCTGCTCGGAGCCATTGAGGAGGCGACCGACACCGAGGTCGAGCGCCTGTTTGAGGTCAACGTGTTCGGCCCATTCCGGCTGATCCGGGCCGCCTTGCCGCGGTTGCGGGCGCAGGGCAGCGGCCACATCGTCAACATCACCTCGATTGCCGGCCGTGCGCCGATGGCGAGCTCGGGCGCTTACGCCGCCGCCAAGTCGGCGATGGAGGGCTTGTCGCAGGGCCTGGCGCAGGAGGCGGGGCCGCTCGGCATCAAGGTGATGGCGGTGGCGCCGGGCGGCTTCCGCACCGATTTCCTGTCCGACCACTCGGTCCGCCGGAGTTCCGGCGCGGGCGATGCCTATGCCGGGACAGTGGGCCGCGCGCTGGCGCATCTTGGCGAGATGGCGGGCAAGCAGATCGGCGACCCGGCGCGCGGGGCTGCCGCCATCCTGGCCGCAGTTGACTCGGAAGCGCCACCGTTACACCTGTTGCTCGGCTCGGACGCACTGCGCCGCGCCCGCGAGAAGGTGGCTGCGCTGACCAGTGAAATGGACCGCTGGGAGGATGTGACCCGCGGCACCGACTTTCCGGCATAGGGGCACTTAGTGCCTCGTGCCGCCGTCCACTGCTCGGCGCGGTGCCGGGGGATACACCCCTAGCACCCGGACCTCGCGGGAGAAGAACCCCAACTCCTCCATCGCGCGGCGGAGCGGCGGCTGGTCGGGGTGGCCCTCCACGTCGCACAGGAATTGCGTCGCGGTGAACTCGCCGGCCAGCATGTAGCTTTCGAGTTTGGTCATGTTGACGCCGTTGGTGGCGAACCCGCCCAGCGCCTTGTAGAGCGCCGCCGGCACGTTGCGCACGTGGAACACGAAGGTGGTCATCGTGCCGAGTGCATCTGCCGGCGGCACGGCGGCGTGGCGCGCGGCGATGTAGAATCGGGTGGTGTTGTTGGATGCGTCCTCCACGTGGCTGCGCAGGACGTCGAGCCCGTAGAGCTCTGCGGCAAGCTGGGAGGCGATGGCGGCATCCGCCGGGTTGCCCCATGCCGCCACCAATTGCGCCGCCCCCGCCGTGTCGGCCTCCACCACCGCTTCGACGCCGAGTTCGCGGATGATGCGGCGCACCTGGCCGAGGGCGACGGCATGGGAGTGCACCCGCCGCACCCCCGCCAGGGTGGCGCCGGGCGGGGCGAGCAGGCAGTGCGACACCGGCTGGAAATGCTCGCCCACAATGTGCAGCCCGCTGCCTGGCAGCAGCGAGTGGATGTCCGGCACGCGCCCGGCCAGGCTGTTCTCGCAGGGCAGCATGGCCAAGTCGGCGACCCCCATGCGCACGGCATCGATGGTGGCCTCGAACGTGTCGCAGGGCAGGGTGGCGTGGCCGGGCAGGGCGGCGCGGCAGGCCAGGTCGGAATAGGCGCCGGGTTTGCCTTGGAAGGAAACGGTCATGCGGAGGGCTCCGTGAGAAGGGCGCGGGCGCGGGCGAGGTCGGCCGGCGTGTCGACGCCGAACGGGCCATGGCTCAGCCGGGCGCAGGCGATGCGCATGCCGGCTTCCAGGGCGCGAAGCTGCTCCAGGCTTTCGCGCTGCTCGAGCGGGCTGGGCGGCAGCGCCACGAACCGGGTGAGGGCGGCGCGGCGATAGGCGTAGACGCCGATATGGTGCCACAGCGGTCCGACGCCGGATGGGATGGGGGCACGGGAAAAATATAGCGCGGGAGCCACGGTTTGGCCCGGCAGGAACACGCAGGCTGCCTTCACGAACGATGCGCTGGCCGCTTCCTCCGGGCCGGCGATGGGCACCACGAGAGTGCCGATGTCGATCGCCGGGTCGGCCAGCGGGGTGAGCACGGCGCGGATGGCAGCCGGGTCGATGGTGGGGGTGTCGCCCTGGACGTTGACCACCACGTCGTGCTCGCCCGCCGGGTCAAGCCGTTGGAGCGCTGCGTAGACCCGGTCGGAGCCGGAGGGCAGCGCCGGGTCGGTGAGCACGGCGAGGCCGCCGGCTCGGGTCACGGCGTCGGCAATCGCCGGCTCGCCGCAAGCCACTGCCACCGGGCCGATCCCAGCCGCCTCCGCGCGGCGCAGCACATGCACCACCATCGGCAGCCCAGCGAGGTCGGCCAGCGGCTTGCCCGGCAGGCGCGTGGAGGCCATGCGGGCCGGGATGATGACGATGGGGGTCACGGGCGGTGGAACTCGGCTGCGGGGGGCGTGTTGGCAAGCGGCGCGGCGGAGCTTAGGTATGCAGGCGCTGCCGCGCAAACCGCGTGGAGCGTGGATACCATGATGCGCAGCTTGACGAGAGTGACGATTGCGGCGGCGTGCTTGTTGGCGTCGGCCGCAGGGGGAGCCCGGGCGCAGACCTCGGTGTCGCCGAGCGCGCAAGGCCCGGGCGTGGTCACGGGGCAGCAGAACAACCAGGCCTCGCCGAACCAGAACCAAACCCAGCAGCAGACCGACATGTCGCAGCAGCCGCCCGAGGCGCATGTGCTGCCGCCAACGCAGCGGTCGCAGAACCAGCCCAACCCGCAGCCGACGTTTTCCAAATAGACTGGCCGGCGCTCATTGCGGCCGCGGAGGCGGCGGCCGATGCGGCGGGGGCGGCGATCCGGCCCTGGTTCCGCGTTGGGCTGGCGGCCGAGCGCAAGGCTGACGATAGCCCGGTCACCCTGGCCGACCGGGCCGCCGAAGCGGCGATGCGGGAGGTGTTGACGGCGCGCTTTCCGGAGCATGGCGTGCTTGGCGAGGAAGCGGGCGAGGACCGGCCCGGCGCCCGGTTCCGCTGGGTGCTCGACCCGATTGACGGCACCCGTGCCTTTCTGACTGGCCGGCCTGTGTTCGGCACGCTGGTCGCGCTGCTGGATGGCGCAAATCCGGTGCTCGGCCTGATCGACCAGCCAGTCATGGGTGAGCGCTGGCTGGGTGTGGCGGGCCGACCCACCCGATTTCGCGGCGCCTTGGGCGGCCGGGCCGGCTGCCGGGCTTGCGCCAGCCTGGGGGAGGCGGAGTTGAGCTGCACCTCGCCGGGCATTTTCAAGCGCGCGGAAGCGCCGCGTTGGGAGCGGCTGGCGTCGGCGGTGCGCCGGGTGTCCTGGGGCGGCGACTGCTACGCCTATGGGCTGCTGGCGCTGGGACAGATCGATGTGATAGCCGAGGCCACCATGAAGCTATGGGATTGGGCGGCGCTGGTGCCGGTGATTGAGGGCGCGGGCGGCCGCATCACTGATTGGCGCGGGTTGGCGCTGCGCCCGGATGGCGATGGCACCGTGCTCGCGGTGGGAGACCCGGCGCTGCTGCCGCGGGCGGTGGAGCTGTTGCGGGGATGATGCGCGCCGTCCTGTTCGCGATGCTGTTGCTTGCCGCCGGGCCGGCGCGGGCGGAGCCGACCTATGCCTTGTCGCTGACCGGCGGCGTGGCGCTGCCGCAGGACTTCAGCCATTTCCCCGCTGCAAACCCGAACGCGCCGAAGGGCGGCAGCGTCGCCTTGGCCGCGGTGGGCAGCTTCGACAGCCTCAACCCGTTCATCGTGCGCGGCTCGCCTGCGTCCGGCCTGGGGCGGGTGTGGGACACGCTGATGGTGGACAATCCCGGCGAAGCCGCCACCGCCTATGTCCACCTGGCGAAAACCGTGGATGTGGCAGCGGACCACCTGTCGGTCACCTACGTGCTGCGGCCGGAGGCGAAGTTCAGCGACGGCGCGCCGGTGTTGGCCTCCGACGTGGTGTGGTCGTTTAACACTTTGCGCGACAAGGGGCGGCCGAACTACCGCACCTACTGGGCGGACGTCTCGGAGGCGGTGGCGACTGACCCGCACACCGTGGTGTTTCACTTCAAGACCGCCGACAACCACGAATTGCCGCAAATCCTGGGCGAAATTCCAGTCTTGCCGGAGCATTGGTGGCAAGGCCGGGACTTCACTGCGCCGCTGCATGATCCGCCGGTCGGCAGCGGTCCATATCGGGTGGCGCAGGTCGATTTCGGCCGCACCATCGTGTATCAACGGGTGCCGGATTGGTGGGCGGCGAATTTGCCGACCGGGCGCGGGCTCAACAACTTCGACACCATCCGCTATGAGTATTTCCGTGACCCAACGGTGGCGTTCGAGGCGTTCAAGGCGGGGCAGGTGGATTTCCGCCAAGAGAGCATTTCGAAGAACTGGGCCACCGGCTACGACTTCCCCGCCGTGCAGAACGGCCTGGTGAAGAAGGAGGCGCTGCCGGACCAATTGCCCACCGGCATGCAGGCTTTTGCGATGAACACCCGCCGCGCCGTGTTCCAAGACGTGCGGGTGCGGCAGGCGATGAACGAGCTGTTCGACTTCCAGTGGATGAACAAGACGCTATTTTACGGACTGTACACCCGCACCGACAGTTACTTCAGCAATAGCGTGTTCGCCTCATCCGGTGTGCCGCAGGGGTCGGAACTGGCGTTGCTGGAGCCGTTCCGCGGCAAGCTGCCGCCCGCGCTGTTCACCGCTGCGTTCAGCCTGCCGGTGACGGACGGCTCCGGCAACAACCGCGAAGGGCTGCGCCGTGCCTACGACCTGCTGCAGCAGGCGGGATGGACGGTTAAGGACCGCAAGATGGTCAACGCGCAAGGCCAGCAGATGAGTTTCGAGATCCTGCTCAACGAGCCGGCATTCGAGCGCGTAGGCTTGCCCTATGTGCAGTGGCTTGGCCGCCTCGGCATCGACGCGCATGTGCGTACGGTGGATGCGGCGCAGTTTCAGAAGCGGATGGACGATTTGGATTTCGACATGGCCACCGTGGTGGTGCCGGAAAGCGACTCGCTGGGCAACGAGCAGACTGATTTCTGGAGCTGCCAGAGCGCCAAGCAGCCCGGCACGCAGAACTATGCCGGCGTGTGCAACCCGGCAGTCGATGCATTGGTCGCCGACATCGTGAGCGCCAAATCGCACGATGACCTGGTCACCGCCGCGCATGCGCTGGACCGGGTGCTGCTGTGGAACTGGTACATGGTGCCGCAATGGCATCTGCAGCAGGTTTGGGTGGCGTATTGGAACCGGTTCGGCCATCCCAGCCAGCCGGTGCGCACCGGGCTTGATTTCGCCACCTGGTGGGTGGACGGTAAGCTCGCCGCCGCCACGGATGCCGCCCGGACGCACTGATGGGGCGCTACATCCTGCGCCGGCTCTTGCTGGTGGTGCCAACCTTGTTCGGCATCATCACTATCAATTTCGCCATCGTGCAGGCCGCACCCGGCGGCCCGGTGGAGCAGATGCTGGCCGACCTGCGGTCGCAAACGCAGACCACCAGCCGGATCACCGGCGGCGGTTCCGAGCTGCTCTCCGCCGGCACGGAGGCGGGGCGCTACCGCGGCCGGCGCGGGCTCGACCCGCAGACGGTGGCGCAAATCCGGCATATGTTCGGCTTCGACAAGCCACCGCTGACCCGTTACTTGGACATGATCGGTTCCTACCTGCGGTTCGACTTCGGACAGTCCTTCTTCCGCGGCGACAGCGTGATGCATCTGGTGCTGCAGCGTTTGCCGGTGAGCATCTCGATCGGGCTGTGGTCGACGCTGTTGATCTACCTGGTGTCGATCCCGCTCGGCATCGCCAAGGCGGTGCGGGACGGTACGCGGTTCGACGTCGCGACCAGCACGGCCGTGCTGGTGGGGTATGCCATTCCGGGCTTTCTGTTCGCGATCCTGCTGGTGGTGCTGTTCGCCGGCGGCTCGTTCGTGGACTGGTTCCCCTTGCGGGGGCTGACCAGCGAAGGCAGCGGCGGTTGGCCGTGGCCGCAGCGCGTGGCGGACTACGCGTGGCATATGGTATTGCCTACGGTCGCGCTGGTGGCGGGCGGGTTCGCCAGCCTTACCGTGTTGACCAAGAACTGCTTCCTGGACGAGATCGGCAAGCAATACGTGCTGACCGCGCGGGCGAAGGGGGCGGGGGAGCAACGAATACTGTACGGCCATGTGTTCCGCAATGCGATGCTGTTGATCGTGGCGGGCTTTCCGGCGGCGTTCATCGGGATTTTGTTCTCCTCGGCGTTGTTGGTGGAGATCGTGTTCTCGCTGGATGGTTTGGGCTTGTTGGGGTTCGACGCGGCGATCCGGCGGGATTACCCGGTGATGTTCGGAACTCTGTATATGTTCACCTTGGTCGGGCTGGTGCTGCAGATTGTTGGAGACTTGATGTACACGGTGGTGGACCCGCGGATCGACTTCGAGCGGCGGGGATGATGGCTAAGTTGCTACCTCCACAAACCCTCGCCTGCAAACGCCACGCAGTCACGCCCGCAGTTGACCCGAGGCTGTCTGATTTACGGTTCAACTTTGGCAATAGAGTTCATCGTCATGCCCGTGCTTGACACGGGCATCCACGCAGTATGGCTGGCGACGTCGGACCCGCATCCGGACCGTTTGGAGTTTCACGCCAGAGGCCGGCGGCTTCCGGACGCCGTGGATGGCCGGATCACGTCCGGCCATGACGGTACCAATGCGATAGCTCTGTCCCCGAGCGGAAGAGGGTGAGGGCCACGCGGCACTATGAGCCCGCTCAATCAACGCCGGCTGGCTATCTTCCGCTCGCATCGGCGCGGCTGGTGGTCGCTATGGATCTTCCTAACCCTGTTCGTCGTCTGCGGCGGCGCCGAGTTCGTCGCCAATGACCGGCCGCTACTGATCCGTTTCGACAACCGATGGTACGTCCCCGTGCTACACGACTACAGCGAGGACGCGTTCAGCCCCGACTTGCTGCCAATCGCTGCCGACTACACCGACCCCGACCTGGCGAGCGCCATTCGCGCCCATGGGTGGATGATCTGGCCCGCCATCCCGTTCTCGTTCGATACCATCGTCAAAGGCCTGCCCAGCGCACCGCCGACGGCGCCCTCCTGGCGCAACCTGCTCGGCACCGACGACCAATCGCGCGACGTGCTGGCCCGGGTGATCTACGGGTTCCGCATCTCGGTGCTGTTCGGCTTCACCCTCACCATTGTTTCCAGCATCGTCGGCATCGCGGCTGGGGCGGTGCAGGGGTTCTATGGCGGCCTCACCGACCTGCTGTTCCAGCGCTTCATCGAGATATGGTCCGGCATGCCGCAGCTGTTCATGCTGATCATCCTGGCTTCCGTCATCACGCCCACGTTCTGGGTCTTGCTGAGCTTCCTGCTGGTATTCTCTTGGATGGGGCTCACCGGCGTGGTCCGCGCCGAGTTCCTGCGCGGGCGTAACCTCGATTACGTGCGCGCGGCGCGTGCCCTCGGCGTGGGCAACGGCATGATCATGGCGCGGCACATCCTGCCGAACGCGTTGGTGGCCACACTTACCTTCCTGCCGTTTATCCTGTCGGGGTCGGTGACGGTGTTGGCGAGCCTGGATTTCCTCGGCTTCGGGCTGCCGCCGGGTTCGCCCTCGCTTGGCGAGTTGGTGAACCAGGGCAAGGACAACTTGCAGGCGCCCTGGCTGGGAATGACGGCGTTCGTCGTGCTGGGCGGGATCCTGGTGCTGCTGATCTTTGTCGGCGAGGCGGTGCGCGACGCGTTTGATCCGCGCCGGCTACCGAGATGAGCTTGCTTGAGATCAGCGGCCTATCCGTTCGTTTCGGCTCATCTGCGGTGGTGGACAACGTGTCCTTTACGCTGGATCGCGGCGAGACGGTGGCCATGGTGGGGGAAAGCGGCTCGGGCAAGTCGCTCACTGCGCTCAGCATCCTGCGTCTGCTGCCCCCCGGCACCGAGACCAGCGGCCGGGCGGTGCTGGGCGGAACCGACATGCTCACGGCCTCCCCGGAGCGGTTGCGCGACATGCGGGGCCGGGTTGCGGGTATGGTGTTCCAGGAGCCGATGACCAGCCTCAACCCGCTACACCGGGTCGGGCGGCAGGTGGGGGAAGCGGTGGCGCTGCACGGCCGCCGCCCCACCCGCTCGGCCGTCATGGCGCTGCTCGACTCCTGCGGCTTCCCCGATGCCGCCGGGCGGCTGGACGCGCTGCCGCATCAGCTGTCCGGGGGGCAGCGCCAGCGGGTGATGATCGCCATGGCGCTGGCCAACGACCCGGCGCTGCTGATTGCCGACGAGCCCACCACCGCGCTGGACGTCACCATCCAGGCGCAAATCCTGGAGCTGCTCGCCGAGCAGAAGGCGCGGCGCGGGCTGGCGCTGATGCTGATCAGCCACGATCTGGGCGTGGTGCGCCGCTATGCCGACCGGGTCTGCGTGATGAAGGATGGCCGCATCGTCGAGCAGGGGCGCGGCGTGTTCCGCAACCCGCAGCATCCGTATACGCGCATGCTGGTGGCCGCCGAGCCGTCCGGCCGGGCCAATCCCCTGCCGCCAAGCGCTGCCACGTTGCTGGACGCGGCGGACATGCGGGTGGTGTTCGCCGGCCGCCGCGGCCTGTTCCGGGCAGCCAGGCCGAGCCTGGTGGCGCTCGACGGCGTTTCGCTCAGCATTCGTGCCGGCGAGACGGTGGGGCTGGTGGGGGAGAGCGGTTCGGGCAAGTCCACCCTCGGCCTGGCGGTGCTGCGGCTTACCCCGGCGTCGGGGCGGGTGGTGTTCGCCGGGCAGGACCTCAGCAGCCTCTCGGCGGCAGCGCTGCGGCGCCAGCGCGGCGCGATGCAGATCGTGTTCCAGGACCCGTATGGCGCACTGTCGCCGCGCATGACGGTGAGCGGGCTGGTGGCCGAGGGCCTCCAGGTGCACGAGCGCCTGACCCGTGCCGAGCGGGAGGCGCAGGTGGCGGCGGTGCTAGCCGAAGTCGGGCTGCCGGCGGATGCGGCCGGCCGGTATCCGCATGAGTTCAGCGGCGGCCAGCGCCAGCGCATCGCCATCGCCCGCGCGCTGGTGCTGCGGCCGCGGCTGCTGGTGCTGGACGAACCAACCTCTGCGCTGGACCGCTCGGTGCAAGCGCAGATCGTTGCATTGCTGCGGGAGCTGCAGCTCCGGCATGGCCTGGCCTACCTGTTCATCAGCCACGACCTGGCGGTGGTGCGGGCGCTGGCGCACCGCATCGTCGTGTTGCGGGCCGGCAGGGTGGTGGAGCAGGGTGAGGCCGAGGCGGTGTTCGCGGCGCCGCGCGAGGCTTACACTCGCGCGCTGATGGCGGCAGCTTCGCTTAGCTTGGCGCCCGCGCGGCCGGAGCCGGTTCCAACTTCGCCAGGACCGGTGGAGCGCTTGCCGCCGGCGCTGGGCCAGTTGCCGGGTCAGCCGGCGGCGTCGACACCGGCAGCCATACCGTAAAGGTGGCGCCCTCGCCCTCGCGGCTGTCGATGGCGAGATGGCCGCGGTGCCGGTTGACGATGTGCTTGACGATCGCCAGCCCCAGCCCGGTGCCGCCGACCGCGCGCGAGCGGCCCTTGTCCACCCGGTAGAACCGCTCGGTCAGCCGTGGCAGGTGCTCGCGCGGGATGCCGCCGCCGTCATCGGCCACCGCCACGGTGAGGCCGGGGCGGCTCGGCCAGCGCGGATCGGGCTGGGCCAGCGCCGCAGTGACCCTGACGGTGCCGCCCTCGCGGCCGTATTTCAGCGCGTTGTCCATCAGGTTCTGCAGCACTTGGCCGAGCTGGTCCTCGTCGCCGATCACGGGGGGCAACTCGTCCGGCGCGTCGAGTTCGAAGCGGATGCCGCGCGAAATCACCCGCGGCTCGAAGGAGGCGGCGATCCAGCGGATTAGCTCCGGCACGAACACCCGCTCGGTTGGGGGCCGATGCTCGGTCAGTTCGATGCGCGACAGGCTGAGCAGGTCGTCGATCAGCCGGTTCATCCGCGCGGCCTGCTCGGCCATGATCTGCAGAAAGCGGGCCTGGGCGGGCGGGTCGTCGGCCGCCGGGCCGCGTAGCGTGTCGATGAAGCCGGTGAGGCTGGCCAGCGGGGTGCGCAGTTCGTGGCTGGCGTTGGCGACGAAATCGGCCCGCATCCGCTCCAGCGCCCGCTCCCGCGTGCGGTCCGACAGCACGGCCGCCACCCGGCCCCCCGCCAAGCGCACCACCGTGGCATGGACCTCGCGGACGACCGGGACCGAGAGCTGTAGGTCCGCCCGTTCGGACCCCACTTTGTCGGCGGTGCGCTCGATGGCCGCGCGCAGCACGGGGTGGCGCAGGACGGAAGCCAGCTCGCTGCCGAAGGCGGCGCGGGCGGCGGCGTTGGCGCGCGTCACCGCCCGGTCGGCCCCCAGCACGATCAGCGGGTCAGGCAACGCCTCGATGATGGCTTCCTCGGTCAGCAAGCGCTGCAGCAGCGTGTCCGACCGCTGGCTCGCTTGCCGCAGCAGGCGGCCCATCTCGCGCGTCAGCCACACGGGCCGGCCGGCCGGTGCGGTGCCGTCTTCGGCGAGGCAGCGCAGGGTGGCGAGGATCTCGGCATGGTCGTGGCGGCGCAGCAGCGCGACGGCCAGTCCCGCCAGGAGCGCGGCCGCTGCCAGCACGGCCGCGGCCGCCGCCCCGAGCCAGCCGGCGGCGAACAGGACGGCCACGGCGGCCAGCGGCAGGGCGGCGATGCCGGCCGGGACCATCATCACCGCCGCACCGTCAACTGCCCGTGGCGAGTTGCGGCGCCGGGTCGACGATGTGCGGCTTGCCCATATCGATCTGGAACACGGCTAGCCCCCGCAGTACCGTTCCGTCCGGCTGCAGTGCCAGCGGGCCGTCCACGCCATGGAAGCCCTCGGTGCGGGTCAGGGCGGAGGGGTCGGTGAGGCTGGCCATTGCGATTCGGGCGGCGTCGTAGCCCAAGTCGGCAAGCGGGCTGGGCGGCGCTCCATTGCGCTGCGCGAACCCGGCGGCGAAGGCGGCGCGCTCCGCCGGGTCGGGCGCGGCATACCAAGCGCCGTTCAAGCCGCTGATCGCGCCGGCCTCCCGCGCCCAGGTGGCAGGACCGACCACCCGCACGTCCGGCAGCGCCACGCCGTAGCCGGGCAGGGCGGCCAGCGCTTGCGCCAGGGTGGCGCCGCCATCGGCCAGCAGGAGCGCGTCGAAGGGCGGCGGGGACAGCGCTGGCAGCGCTGTCGCTGGCGCCTGGGCGAGCGCGTCCGGGTCGTTGCTTTGCTGGGCGGCCTGGAGCTGCTGGCCGACGCTGGCGCGCCGATTGGCGTCATCGGACACGTCGCGCAGCGCGGCGCGCAGCTCCGCCGGCCGGCCGTCCGGATACTGGCGCACGATCGGGTCGGGGTCGCCCGTCCTGGCGGCGGCGCGGACCAGCCCGTCCAGCAGCGCATCGCCGAATGCGTTGCTGGGCAGCACGGCGGCAATCCGGTTCTTGCCGGCAGCGCTAAGAGCGGCCACCAGGCGCAGAACTTGCTGCTGCGGCGTTACCCCGAGCACCCAGACGCCGGGCCGCGCCTGCTGCCGGTTGGAGGTAAAAGCGAGCAGGGGGGTGCTACCGGTGACGGTGCTGGCGGCGGCGGTCTCCCCGGCGGTGAGCGGGCCGATGATCACCGGGTCACGGGCGGCGACGGCAGCGGCGGCGGCATCGGTGGCGCCGGCCGGGGTGCTGCCGGTATCGTGCACGTCCAGTTGCGGGCCGCCCGGCGGGAGGGCAAGTTGGGCTGCCAGCAACAGGCTGTGGCCCAAGCCGGCATCGGTGCCGGTCAGCGGCAGCAGGGCGCCGATTTTGGCGGGCGGCAGGGCTGGCCCGGCGGTTGGCGGTGCGCCCGGTGCCACAACGCAGCCCTGCAGCGCTATGAGCGCGGCCGTTGGGGCGGCCATCGCAAGCAGGAGACGGAATGCGCGGAACACGTTGATCAGTTCTCCAATGACTGCGGCGGACCCTGTTGCGGGGGAGCTTGTGCTGGTTTCCACGCCCATCGGCAACCTCGGCGATGTCAGCACCCGGGCGCTGGAGGCGTTGCGCGGCGCAGATCTGGTGCTGTGCGAAGATACCAGGGTGACTGGGCGTTTGCTGGCGCATTTTGGCATCACTGCCGCCACCTCGCCGCTGCACGACCACAACGAGGACGAGCGTACCCCCGCCTTGCTCGATGCGTTGCGGGCGGGCCGGCGCGTCGCCCTGGTGTCAGACGCCGGTACGCCAGTGGTGAGTGACCCTGGGTTTCGCCTGGTGCGGGCGGCGTTAGCGGCGGGGCTGCGGGTGGGCGCGGTGCCGGGTGCGAATGCGGCGGTGATGGCGCTGACGCTGAGTGGGTTGCCGCCGCAGCCGTTCCTATTCCTCGGCTTCCCACCGCCCCGCTCCGCCGCGCGCCGCACCGCGTTCGGCAACTTGCTTGCGGCCGAGCAGGCCGGTTTGGCCGCCACCGCCATTTGGTACGAGGCGCCGCACCGGCTTGCCGCGATGCTGCAGGACCTGCTGCATGTGTTCGGCGATCGCCCGGCCGCGGTGGCGCGGGAGCTGACCAAACGGTTCGAAGAGGTGCGGCGAGCCAGCTTGGCGTCGCTGGCGGCGCATTATGCGGCGGCAGAGCCGCGTGGCGAGATCACCGTGCTGCTCGGCCCGGCGCCCGCCGACGCTCCCGACGCGGCGGTGCTGGATGCACGTCTGTTATCGGCGCTGGAACGCCTGAGCGTGAAGGATGCCGCTGCCGCCGTGGCGGCCGCCACCGGCCTCCCGCGGCGGATCGTCTACGCCAGGGCGCTGGCGCTCGCGACGGAGTAGCGGCGTTCTCCCGTACTGGCAGGCTGCTGAAAAACCGTCGCCACTTGTCGTTTGACGGGAGGTGACGTCAACATGCGGTTCGCAAAGAGAAAGCGGTTCTGTACTCATCGGGATTGCTCAAGCCAAGTCGAATATATCCGAGCATGCCCGCCTGTAGCGCCTCCGCCGGGTCGCCGCCCTTCAGGTCGACCTTGTCGCAAGCCGCGCCAAGCTTGCGGAAGGCCGCCGCGACAAGTGCGTCCAGCATCTCCTCCTTGTTCTTGAAATAGACGTACAGAGCGGTCTGCGAGATGCCGACCCGTTAAGCCATCTACCTGGTGGAGACGTTCTCAAAGCCGTTCTCCAGGCAGAGCCCGCGCGCCGCCGCGAGTATCTCGTGGGGCCGCTGATTGCTTCACAGCCATTGCTCCAGAAACACAGAGGAGGCGTTAGTCGCCTCAAACCCGTTTTATAATCATCGCTCAGTGATCGCCACTCCTGATGGCGCGCGTTGCGCTGCATTGCAGAGGGGAGGCGATCAAACCCAGCTTCTACTTTCCGGCGAGCCCCTTGACAGCCGGCTGGAACATCCATAATCGAGCATCAGTGTTCAGTGAACAGTGTCTGTTGAACATGGCCGCGGCGACTCTGCGGTCAATCCTGTAATTGGAGAATGCCATGATAAATGTTGCTTACGTGAACCGTCATCTGTCCCGGATGGCGGTTCTGGCCGGTGTGCTGGGTCTTTCTGCTTGTGCCGGCCAAGCCCTGACCCAGACCGGTTTCCTGACCAATTACGACCAGATGCGCCCGCAGCCCAATCACACGCTCGACGCTATCTATGTCAAACCCGGCTTCTCGGCCGCGAACTACAGCAAAGTCATCATTGAGCCCGTGGTGTGGATGCCGGACAAGGACGCGCCCAAGCGTAGTGCCGACACCCAGGCCATGCTGCAGGCCACGTTTCATGATGACCTCGCCAAGAAATTGGCCAGCCGGTTCACGGTTATCGAAGATCCAGCACCAGGCCAGCCGACCGGCCCAGGAGTGCTGCGGGTGCGTGCGGCAATTACCAACACGCGGCGTGCGCTTTGGTGGGTCAATGTTCCTGTGCAGGCGGCTCAAATTGGCCTCGGCGGTATCGGTCTATTTCGACCGTCCGCAGGCGGCGCCAGCGAAGAGATGCAGGTTCTCGACGGTCAAACCCGCGAGCCGGTTGTCCAGATCGGGACCTACAACAACGCTTTGCCGTGGAACATCGTCGGCTCCTACGTCGCCTACAACCATGCTCGGCGAGCTTTCTCACTCGCGTCCGACTTGCTGGATGAAGAGATCACCTCGGGAGCCACGACGACTGCGACAATCAGTCCAGCGGAGCAGCCGGTCGCAGCGATTGCTTCCGGCCGCGAGACCCTCGCCGCGAACGCAAACCCTTGAGCCTGGCCTTTGCCCGCCAGGCGGCGGGCGACGCCAGCAGAGCACAACCCGCGGTCTTGATTGGATGGTCTCGATGAAGCCCCAACATGTCGATCAACTGCTTTTTATCTTCGGCAGCTTTCTTGCTGCCGAAGTTTGCTTGCCATGGAGCCTGATTTGGCTGTCCGACCGGCTTGATCTGGACGTTCCAACCCGCGCGATCTGGTTGAGCTTCGGCATGCCAGGAGCGCTTTCGCTTTTGGCATGCCTGAGCGTGCTATTGCCGAGACCCTTGTGCTACCGGCGCCGCGCTGTTCGAAAAGATGTCTTCATCGCATCGGCGTTTGTTGTCATCTTTGCCGCTGCTTCCTGGTACACGCCTGCCCTGGCTTCGGAGTCGACGTTGGGCCAACTCAAGGTGGTGGTATCCAATGTCCGGGCTGGCCGTGGACACGTCCTCATCGCGGTTTGCACGGCTGACACATTCTTGGGCAGACATTGCCAGTATCATGCCAGCGCCCCGGCGCAGACCGGGACCGTTGTTGCGGTCGTCGACCGCCTGCCGACTGGGACCTACGCTGTTCAGGCCTTTCAGGACGAGAACGACAGCTTGGAAATCAAGCGGACGTTACTCGGTATACCTGAGGAAGGCGTTGGCTTCTCGAACGATGCACTGCCCTCCTTTGGCCCGCCCCGCTTTACCAATGCGGCGTTCCGGATGACTCCGGAGGGGCATCGCATCCTTCTCCATCTCCGCTACTTCAACTGATCCTGGCGGCACACGGCGCGCTAAAATTTACCTGGTGTTGGAGGGTTTAGGCCGCATGCTCCGCAGCGTCACCGGTGAGATGGCGCCGGCAGGTCATGAGCCTCCAGCGTGATGCCTTGCTGGCCGGCGGGGCTTCAACCCTCCTGGCCGGGCTGCTACTCGAGGGCCTCAACCTTGGCCTGGCGCGCATGGCCCAGGCCCGCAGCGGGGCCAGCTTAGCCCAATCGGCCTGGGCGTTGGAGCGATGCAATGGCGTGGTGCCGGAAGAGCGCGGCCTGCCTCTTGGCCGCATGTCCGCACCTACGCGACGCCGCACTTATGGCTTGATTGACGGCCAGGCCATTGTGGGCTACCCCGCTAGCCCTGATTTGGCGAGCATCCTTATCGGTCGCTGATCGCGTCTGTACCGATGATGCTCTCTCATGTCCGTCTTCAACAGCGTAGGCCGTGATGATCCGTTCGCCGATTTACGCCGGCGTTGTGTGGCGTTTGCTCCCGCCCGGGGCAGGAGGCGGGGCTCGCTTTAGCGACGATTGATCCATCTCTGATACGCGGGTTGGTTAGCGCATGACCTGGTTCGCGGCGGAGCTGCCCCAGTCTAATGGCGAGCGTCGGATCGTGTCCGGCTCATAGCGCATGCGGGAGTTCTCCACCCCGGCCCTGCCCCCAGCCTTGGGCGTCAGATGTGTCGCTGCAGGTGTCTGCCTCTAATGGGTCGACGTACTGTCTAAATCATGCGGCCCCATCATCTGCTGTAGCAGCTTATTGGCCTGTTCGACCGCGGCTTGGGCGCGGTCTAGCTGCGCCTTGCCACGGTCGTCCAACGCTTGACGCTGCAGTTGCTCCATGCTCCCGAGCACCACAGTCAGCAGATTATTGAGCTCGTGAGTCGCGTCGGCAGCACTCATTCCGGGCGGCAGACGGGGAAAGTGTTCATCGAGCGGGTCCACATCGATCATGTTACACGTCTAAGTGATGTAGCCGATGTCAAATAGAATGGTTCGGATGACGATTTTTTGTCCCCGGCTTGTCTCTGCCGGTGCGTCGAACCCGCAAGACCGGCGTAGCTATCTGGTGACGTGCGTAATTCACCCGCTGGCCGCACAACGCTCGTGCATAGGATTGGGCTGTGTGCATTCTTGTTGTCGAAGACGAAGCGCTGATCCGCCTGATTGTGGTGGAGGAACTGACTGAGCGCGGTTTCACAGTCTGCGAGGCTGACACTGGCGATGCCGCTGCGGACATGATCGCCGGCCAGGCTAGTTTGTCCATGCTCATCACCGATGTCCACATGCCGGGCGCGCTCGATGGCTTTGCGGTGGCTTCGCTGGTTCGCGACCGCTATCCGAAAGTGCCTATCATCTTTACCACCGGACGGCCAGATATAGCTCGCGATCAGGTCAAGTTGCGCGATAACGACGTCTTGCTGAGCAAACCATTTGTGCCCTCGGAACTGATTGCCGTGGTTCGTCAGTTGCTCCACCTTGAAGGGCCTGGTTCCGACGCCGTTTGATGCGGGCGGTCGATAATTCGGGCGTTATGTGAGTAAAGCTTCTAGCAAGGCATTCAGGCGCAGAAGGCCCGACTTCGTGGCCTGTAGCCTCTCGTCGGACAGGTGCAGGTAACCGGCATCGATTGCCCGTTGCAGGATGTCCGCGTGAACCACGTCGCTCAGCTTTAGTCCTGTCCGTTCCTGCAGCCAGCCGAGCGCCACGCCTTCGGATAGGCGCAATCCCATCAGCATCAGTTCCCGGGCACGATTGGCCGGCGTCAGCGCCTCCTCTTCGGTGCTGCCATGGCCTAGCCGCTCGACTCGCTGCGCCCAAGGCTCGGGCGCGCGGTGCCGCCGCGTGGCGACCAAGCTCCCGCCCACCGTGACGCGGCCATGGGCGCCGGGGCCGATACCGGCGTAGTCGCGGTAGCGCCAATAGGCCAGGTTGTGCCTGCTCTCACGGCCTGGGCGGGCGTAGTTGGAAACCTCGTACTGCGCCAGCCCGTGGGCTGCAACCGCCTCCACCGTGGCGGTATAAAGCTCTGCGGCGGCGTCCAGCTCCGGCAGTATCAGCTCGCCCCGGCGATGCAGCGCCTCGAACGCGGTGCCCGGTTCGATCGTAAGCTGATAGAGCGACAAGTGATCGGCTGCCAGGGTGAGCGCCTGATCCAACTCGGTCCGCCAGTCGGCCAGCGCTTGGTGGGGGCGCGCATAAATCAGGTCGAACGAGAGCCGAGGGAAGATGTCTCGCGCTGTTTCAAGCGCACGGATGGCCTCGGCGGCCGAGTGCTGGCGGCCGAGGAAGGCCAGTTGGTCATCCCGCAGGCTTTGTACGCCGAGCGAACAACGGTTGATGCCGGCCGCGGCGAACTCGCGCAAGCGCCAGGCTTCCACGCTGGTGGGGTTGGCCTCGAGGGTGATTTCCAGGTCCGGCGCCGGTTGGAACCAGCGCTTTGCGTCGGCGATCAGCGCAGCCACGGTCTCTGGCGCCATCAGGCTGGGTGTACCGCCGCCAAAGAAGATGGAGTTCAGCCGGCGCGACCCCAGCCGGGCCGCCTCCCAGGCGAGCTCCGTTCGCAGGGCGGCTGCGAACCGAGCCTGCGGGATCGCCTCGCGGACGTGGCTGTTGAAGTCGCAATACGGGCACTTCGCCAGGCAGAACGGCCAATGGATGTAGAGTGCGAGCGGTTCGGCCACCATACCAGTATTGATCTGCGGCGCGAGATTTACAACCTTTTCGGTCGTGGAGAAGCTCTTGTGGGTAGCTTCACATGATTGCATTGGGCGGCACCGAAATTGGCTTTAAATCGCGCGCTCACATGTCAATGTTTCACTCAGCCAGAGGAGACCAGACATGAACCAGATCGACATCGACCGCAGCCACCCGGAGCTGCACGGCCGCCAATCTTACAACGAGCGCTCCCAGCAAGGCCACCGTGTCAGCGAGCCCGACATCGTTGGCTACGAGGATGGCTTGGTGCACGAGCATAACTGGGCCTGCCGCGAGCGCGGCGCGGAAGCGCACCGCTAACGGGCGGCCGTCCGATTGCGCGTTTCGCTTTGAAGGTCCGGGCCGGAATCGAACCGGCATACGCGGATTTGCAGTCCGCTGCATCACCACTCTGCCACCGGACCTCGTCGCGGCACATCTCGCCAGCGAGCATAACTCTTCTATAGCCAAGCCTGCGGAATTGCGCCAGGGGATCACCCAGGCGGTTGCCCGTGTCGAGGAGGCGCTCCTATAACGCCTCGCTCGTAACCGGAACTCCCATGGCTCAGCCACAGATCGACTTTAGCGCCGCCCGCAGCAACATGGTGGATGGCCAGGTTCGCCCCAACCGCGTCACCGACCCGCGCGTGATCGACGCGATGCGCACCCTGCCGCGAGAGCAATTCGTGCCGCCGTCGCAAGCAGCGCTGGCCTATATGGACGGGGATGTTCCGCTCGGCGGCGGCCGGGTGCTGATGGAGCCGATGGTGCTCTCGCGCCTGGTGCAATTGGCGCGGATCCGTCCGGGGGAGCGCACGCTCGTGGTGGCGGCCGGGACCGGTTATGGCGCGGCGGTGATGGCGCTGTGCGGCGCGCAGATCACCGCGCTGGAGGAAAACGAGGCGCTTCTCGCCATCGCCCTGCGAACCCTGCCGCGTCACGCGCCGGGCGTACGGCTGGTGCATGGCCCGCTTGCGCCCGGCATGCCGGCCGACCCGGCTTGGGAGCTGATTTTCGTCGAAGGGGCGGTGACTGCCATCCCGCCAACCTATGCGGCGCAACTGGCGCCCAGCGGCCGATTGGTCACCGTGGTGATGGAGCCCGCGGGCGTGAGCGGGCGGGCGGTGCTGGCAGAGCCGGTGCGTGTGGGCGGAGCCCTGCGCTTGCGCACTCGCGAGGTGTTCGATTGCAGCCCGCCGCTGTTGCCGGAACTCCGCGCCCCGGCCGGGTTCGTGTTCTAGCAAGCTTTGCTCGCACCCGCGTGATGGCGCGAGCCGCCGTTCTGTGTCACACTCCCGGCGAGCTGAGAGGGGTTGGTCTATGGCTAGGCGATTGGCAACGCTCGCGGGATTGTTGGCGGTGTGCGGCGCCACGGGCGTCCACGCGCAGACCGAGCCGCATACGTTGCAGGAAGCGATGGCGGCCGCATACTCGACCAACCCGACCCTTCTCGCCGCGCGCGCAGCCTTGCGGTCGGTGGACGAGGGGGTGCCGGCAGCTCTGGCCGGCTGGCGTCCAACCGTGTCGGTGACGGGGCAGTACGGGACGCAGAACGGTGCGGACCGGACTGCGGGGTCCGGTGGTTATGTGCAGGACACCAAGCCCAACTACTTGGCGCAGGCAAACATTACCCAGCCGCTGTATCGCGGCGGGCGCACGGAAGCCGGCGTCCATGCGGCGGAAAACCGGGTGTTCAGCCAGCGCGGGCGTCTGATCGCCACCGAAGAGAACGTGTTGACCAACGTCGTCACGGACTACACGAACGTCATCCAGGCCGAACAACTGCTGCAGCTCGACGTCAACAACGAGTTGGTGCTGAACAAGCAATTGCAAGCGACTAACGACCGCTTCCGCGTCGGCGAAATCACCCGCACCGACGTAGCGCAGGCGGAGGCGGCGCTGGCGAGTGCGCGCGCCACCCGCGAGACGGCCGAAGGCAATTTGCAAACCGCGCGCGCCGCCTACCAGCGGGACGTTGGCTTTCTGCCCGGCAAGCTGGTGGTGCCACAGCCGCTCGCTTTACCGCTGAAGGATGCGGCAGAGGCATCGCGAGTTGCCGCGGCCAACAATCCGACTCTCATCTATACCATGTTCGATGCCGCGGCCAGCAAGGACGCCGTCGACACCGCCTATGCCGGCTTGCTGCCCACGGTCAATGCCGTTGGCTCGGCAACGCTGTCTAACAATCAGTCTTTCATCGCTGCGAGAAGCAAGGGCGTCGCTGCGGTTGTGCAGGTCACGGTGCCAATCTATCAGGGCGGCGCCGAATATGCCGCCGTGCGCCAGGCGCGGCAGACCGAGCAACAGTCCCGCAAGACGGTGGACGACACGCGGCGCCAGGTGATCCAGATGGCGCTGTCCTCGTACGAGCAACTGGCGGCCGCCCGGTCGTCGATTGAGAGCAGCCGCGCCGCGGTCCGCGCCAACGAGATCGCGCTCGAAGGCACCCAGCGCGAGGCCATCGTCGGCAGCCGCACCACGCTGGACGTGCTGAACGCCGAGCAGACGCTGCTGCAGTCCCGCTCCACCCTGGTGCAGAACCTGGCGACGCTGATCACGTCGTCCTACGGCCTGGCCTCCGCGGTCGGGCGGCTGACCGCCAAGGACCTTAACCTCAACGTCCCGCTGTACGATGACACCGCCTATTACCTTGCAGTGCGCAACCGGCTGTTCGGCACCGGCGACTACGCGCTGAGCCAGCCGGGCCGGTGACCGGATGAGCCGCGCGCCCACTCCCGCCGCGCCTGCGTCGGATGCCTCGGGCGCCGATCCGTCCATGGAGGATATTCTTGCCTCCATCCGGCGAATTCTCAACGAGGACGAGGCTCCAGGCGCGTCTGCCGATGCGGCCCGCCCGGCTGAGCCAGCCAACCAGGCAGCTGAACCGTCCCCGCTGCCGCCAGAGGCGGTGACAGGCGCCGGGTCGGCCGGTGAGGATGAGGACGTTCTGGTGCTCGACGAGGGCATGCTGGTTACGCCCCCGTCCGAGGCCGCACCCGAGCCTGCGCCGGCGCCCACCCTGCCGGTCGCGGTGCCGGTATCAGCGCCCGCAACCGCCTTGCACGACCTGCACAACGAGAGCCTGCTGGCGCCTGAGGCGGAAGCGGCTGCGGCATTGTCCGTCAGTTCGCTGCTGCGCACCCTGGCTAGCGAGCGGGGCGCGCAGGTATATCGCGGCGGTCCCACGATCGAGGATTTGGTTCGCGAGGAAATCCGGCCGATGCTGAAGGCTTGGTTGGACCTGCAACTTCCACCTTTGGTCGAGCGCCTCGTGCGGCAGGAGATCGAGCGCGTGGCGGGACGCGCCGGGGTTTAGCGCCTTCTATCCGCGCCGGACAGGCGGTAGAACCGGCGGCTATGCTCGACAAAACGTTTTCCCCCGCCGAGGCTGAAGCCGCTCTTTACGCCGAGTGGGAGCGCAATGGCGCGTTTGCGGCGTGCCCGGATAGCAACGCCGACCCGTTCACCATCATGATCCCACCGCCCAATGTGACCGGCATCCTGCATGTCGGCCATGCGCTGACCAATACGGTGCAGGACGTACTGATCCGCTGGCGCCGCATGCAGGGCCGCGACGTGCTGTGGCAGCCCGGCACCGACCATGCCGGCATTGCCACTCAGATGGTGGTTGAGCGCCAATTGGCCGCCGAGGGGCTGACCCGCAAGCAGATCGGGCGCGAGGCGTTCATCGAACGCGTCTGGGCCTGGAAAGCGGAGTCGGGAGGGGCCATTACCGGCCAGCTTCGCCGCCTCGGGTCCTCGCTCGATTGGGCCCGCGAGCGCTTCACCATGGATGCTGGCCTCTCGGATGCGGTGCGCGAGGTGTTCGTCACGCTCTACCGTCAGGGCCTGATCTATCGGGACCGCCGGCTAGTGAACTGGGACCCGAAGTTCCAGTCTGCGATTTCCGACCTCGAAGTGGAGAGCCGCGAGGTCCGCGGCAGCTTGTGGCACATCCGCTACCCGGTGGAGGGCAGCAACGGCTGGATCACGGTCGCCACCACCCGTCCCGAGACCATGCTGGGCGACACGGCCATCGCAGTTCACCCGGCGGACGAGCGGTATGCGGAGCTGGTCGGCCGTAGCGCGATCGTGCCGCTGACCGGGCAGAGGGTGCCGATTGTCGCGGACACCTATTCCGATCCGGAGAAAGGCACCGGCGCGGTCAAGATCACCCCGGCGCACGACTTCAACGATTTCGCGGTGGGCCGCCGCCACGACCTGCCGATGCCCTCGATGCTGGACTGGGAGGGCTGCGTGACGCTGACGGAGATAGAACTCGCCGAAGTCCCCGGCATCGCCGATCCGGCCTGGACCCGCTCGCTGGCCGGGCAGGACCGGTTCGCCGCCCGCAAGACCATCGTGGCCGAGCTGGAGCGGCTTGGGCTGCTGATGAACACCGAGCCGCATACCCATCAGGTGCCGCACGGCGACCGCTCGGGCGTGCCGATTGAGCCCTTTCTCACCACCCAGTGGTATGCCGACGCCAAGACCCTCGCCGCTCCCGCCATCGCTGCGGTGGAGACCGGGCGCACCGTGTTCATGCCGCGGCAATGGGAAAACACGTTCTTCGCCTGGATGCGGGACATCGAGCCCTGGTGCATCAGCCGCCAACTCTGGTGGGGCCACCGCATCCCCGCCTGGTATGGGCCGGACGGGACCGTGTTCGTGGCAGGTTTGGAGGCGGAGGCGCGCGACCAGGCCCGGGAGCATTACGGCCGGGACGAGCCGCTGCAGCAGGACGAGGATGTGCTGGATACGTGGTTCTCCTCCGCGCTGTGGCCGTTCTCAACGCTAGGATGGCCCGGGCAGACGGCGGAACTGGCCCGTTACTACCCGGGCGACGTGCTGGTCACCGGGTTCGACATCATCTTCTTCTGGGTGGCCCGAATGATGATGATGGGTTTGCACTTCATGGGCGAGGTGCCGTTCCGCACCGTCTACATCCATGGTCTGGTGCGGGACGAGCGCGGCCAAAAGATGAGCAAGTCCAAGGGCAACGCGATCGACCCGCTGGCGATGATCGACCACTACGGCACGGACGCGGTGCGCTTCACCATTTGTGCGCTCACCGGACCTGGGCGGGACGTGAAACTGGGGCCGGCGCGCGTGGAGGAATACCGCCGCTTCGTCACGAAGCTATGGAACGCTGCGCGCTTATGCGAGCTGAACGCCATCCGCCCCGACCCGGCGTTCGACCCGGCGCACGCGCAGGGCGTGCTGGCCCGGTGGGTGCTGGATGCCGCCAACACCGCGCTTGCGCAGGCCACCGCGGCGCTTGAAGCATTCCGCTTCGATGACTACGCCGCCGCCGGTTATCATTTCACCTGGCACATCTTCTGCGACTGGTTTCTCGAGTTTGCCAAGCCGTCCTTCGCGGCGGACGCCGAATTGCGCTCGGCCACTGCCTACGCGCTCGGCTTGATCCTGCGCATGCTGCATCCGGTGATGCCGTTCGTGACCTCGGTGCTCTGGGGTGAGTTCGGTTATGGCCCAGCGGCGGAGCTGATCGCGGCCCCCTGGCCCGAGCCGGTTGCCGTTGTGGATTCGACGGGGGCAACGGCGGAACTGGACTGGCTGGTGCGGCTGGTGGGCGAGGTGCGCACGGTGCGCTCCGAGATGAATGTGCCGCCTTCCGTGCTCGCCCCCGTGCTGCTGCGGGATGCCGCGCCAGAGACGATGGCACGGGCGGCGCGCTGGTCTGAGGTGCTGGGCCGGATGGCGCGGGCGAGCGAGGTGGTGGCACTTTCGGGTGAGCTGCCGCGGCATAGTGCGCAGATCGGGCTGGACGAGGCCATCATCGTGCTGCCGCTGGAGGGGCTGATCGACCTGGAGGCGGAGCGCCGCCGGTTGAAGCGCGATCTCGCCAGAACCAATTCAGATGCAGACAAGGTGCGCGCCAAGCTGGCCCAGCCCGACTTCGTGGCACGCGCGAAGCCTGAGGTGGTGGAGGAGAACCGCCAACGGCTCGCGGGCTTCGAGGCTGAGATGGCCCGGCTGGCCGGGGCGTTGAAGCGGATCGAGTGAGCATTGTCCTTTCGGGACACGCTCACGAAATGATCCGCGAGCGAGGTCTGAATGCGGAATGGATCACCGAAGCGGTCCAACTGCCCAACTTCACGCATGCTGATCCCAGTGAGCCCAGGTGACCAGATCATTCAAGCGCATCGCTGAACGTAGCGCCCGCATTATCCGAGTTGCTCACCGGCCTGACGGCGACAATATTCTGGTTAATACAGCGTTGTTCGACCGCGGAGCTCGGCCATGAAGACCAACCAGAACCAAGATGCTGATGCCCTATACCTCCGGTTAACTCCTGCCGCCATGATGGAGTCTGAAGAAGTAACACCCGGTATCGTCCTCGATATTGACTCTGAAGGCGTGTCGTCGCCATCGAGGTTCTGAACGCCCGGCAGACACTCGCCGCCGGAGCCTTGGCGCTTGCTGCCGAGTGAACACGAAGCATTAGAGCATGATTGCTTCTGATAGGCGCAGCGCCAATGCTCTAACCCTTTGTTTAAGAGGCTGATTCACGCTTCAGGTTGAGCCGACCTGAAGCGATCAGGTTCTAGCCATTAGCGTCCCCCGGCGTGTACGCGAGCGCCAACGCGCCCCAGTGCCGGCCGCGAAGCTCGATCGGGGCAGAGGCAAGCTTAATCGGCACGAATGTGTTGCCCTCCATCGGGCGGCGATAGCTCTGCAGCAGGAATGGCTTACGGTCCCGGGAGGCGCGAGCGATCGGCCTCTCCCGATAAATCCTCCGGTTGCGACAAAACACCCGGTTCCATGCCGGGTCGGCGGACTGCGGGCGCGACAGCGACGCGGCGTGGGTCGGCACATAGCCGTTACGGTCGATGGCGATGCAGAAAATGCTCCTGCCGTGCCTTGCTTTAGCCTCTTCTAGCATGGCGGACAGGACTCGGTCGGTCATGTCGGTAAAACGGGTCAGATGCTGCGCCGGGTTGCTATCTGCGATCGGCATATAGTCTTCATCAAACAGGTCATCCAGGCTCATCCGGCCTGCCGCCAGCTCGGCGTCGAACAGGGCTTCTACGCGGCGGGCGTCCGCTTGAACCCAAGTCAAAAAGGGCGTGTCGTCGGTCTGGAAGCCTGCATTGGCGGTGGAGGCGGCGATGTCCTCCGACGCGGTCAGCAGGTTGAGGATCGTGTCGCGCGCCTGGCACAAATCGGTCGTGGAGCGCTCCATATCGCCCGACATAGCTTCCACAGACTGGCGAACGCTATCGCATTGGCGGCTAATCGTGTGCGTTCGCTGAGCGATATGGTCCGTCATGGTGTTGATTTCGGCCATGCGGGAGCGATTGCTGCCCACCATTCTCAACACGGTCGCGCTTTGCTCGCTCACTTGGGCGGCTTCGGTCGTGCTCTGTTGCGCGCGGCTGATCAATGCGCGGGCGCTCGACCGCACCGTCGCTACGGTGCCACGGATTGCCTCCGTGGCGGCCGCGGTATCGGCTGCGAGCGACCTTACCTCCGACGCGACCACGGCAAAGCCGAGCCCGGCCGCACCCGCCCGAGCCGCCTCGATCGCTGCATTCAACGCCAGCAGCTTGGTTTGGGCCGCCACGTTTGCGATCTGCCGCGCCGCCTTGTCGATCGATCCGAGCGCCTGCTCCAAAACGGCGCCGTCCTGACCCATCGCGGAGAGCACGTCTGCGAGCGAGACGATCGCCCCAACCATTCCCTCCAGCGAGCCGTAGCATGCATCCATATCCGACCGGGCACCCCCCGCGTGCTGCCGCGTTTGCTCCGATGCGACGGCGACGCTGGCGTTGTCGGAGGCAACCTCCTGGATTGCCGTGCGCAGGTGTTTGATCTCGTCCACCTGCGACGTGATCCGGCCTGACACATCGTCGACGAACCCGGCGGTATCGGCCACGCCCAGGCTGAGGAGGCCGCTCTGCCGCGTCAGTCGATTGAGCAATGTTTCAATGGTGTGTGCGTCGGCCATACCGCTTCCTAGCGCGTTCAGGGAGTTGTAAGCCGCAATGGTTGATATCTGTTTAACCACTTTGGGCTGGGCGCGTGCGTGTTGCTCGGCCATCGCGACTGGCCGATAAGCGGCAGGCCGCCGATGCCACACAGGGAGTGACGAGTTGCTCACCAAACGCTGGGATAAGTCCCGCCTGCCGTCCCGCCACGTCACCGTCGGCCCCGACCGGGCCCCGCACCGCTCCTACTATTATGCGATGGGCCTGAATGAGGACGCCATCAACCAGCCATTTGTGGGCGTCGCCACCTGCTGGAACGAGGCGGCGCCGTGCAACATCGCGCTGTCCCGCCAGGCGCAATCGGTTAAGCGCGGCGTGACCGAATCCGGCGGCACGCCGCGCGAGTTCACCACCATCACCGTCACCGACGGCATCGCCATGGGCCATCAGGGCATGAAGTCCTCGCTGGTGTCACGCGACTGCATCGCCGATTCGGTGGAGCTTACGGTGCGCGGCCATTGCTATGACGCGCTGGTGGGGCTCGCCGGGTGCGACAAGTCGCTGCCGGGCATGATGATGGCGATGCTGCGGCTGAACGTGCCCTCGGTGTTCATGTATGGCGGCTCCATTCTGCCGGGTACGTTCCAGGGGCGCGACGTGACGGTGGTGGACGTGTTCGAGGCGGTGGGACAGCACGCCGCCGGGCACATGAGCGACGAGGAATTGCACGAACTGGAATGCGTCGCCTGCCCCTCCGCCGGAGCGTGCGGCGGGCAGTTCACCGCCAATACCATGGCCACGGTCTCCGAGGCGATCGGGCTGGCGCTGCCAGGCTCGGCCGGTGCCCCCGCGCCGTACGAGGACCGCGACCGTTGGGCGGCGGAAAGCGGCCGCGCGGTGATGTCGCTGATCGAGCAGAACCTGCGCCCGCGCGACATCTGCACCCGTGAGGCATTCGAGAACGCCGCCGTGGTGGTGGCCGCGACAGGCGGCAGCACCAATGCCGGGCTCCACTTGCCAGCCATGGCGCACGAGGCGGGCATCCGCTTCACTATGGACGACGTGGTCGAGATTTTCCGCCGCACCCCCTACATCGCCGACCTCAAGCCCGGCGGCAAATACGTGGCGTTCGACGTTCACAAGATCGGCGGCATCCCGGTTATTCTGAAGGCGCTGCTGGATGGCGGCCTGCTGCACGGCGACTGCATAACCGTGACCGGCCGCAGCATGGCCGAGAACTTGAAGGATGTGGTGTTCCCGACCGGCCAGGATGTGGTGTATCCCGTCGCCCGCGCGCTCTCGGCCACCGGCGGGGTGGTGGGCTTGCGCGGCAACCTCGCGCCGGACGGGGCTATTGTGAAGGTGGCCGGCATGGCTCGGCAACGCTTTGAGGGCACGGCGCTCTGCTTCGATTGCGAAGAGGACGCTTTCGCCGCCGTGCAGGCCCGCGCCTACAAAGCGGGCGACGTCATCGTGATTCGCTACGAAGGCCCGCGCGGCGGCCCCGGTATGCGCGAGATGCTCTCCACCACCAGCGCCATCTACGGCCAGGGCATGGGTGAGGCCGTGGCGCTAATCACCGACGGCCGGTTCTCCGGCGGAACCCGCGGTTTCTGCGTTGGCCATGTCGGGCCGGAAGCGGCGGTGGGCGGCCCCATTGCCTTGCTGCGTGATGGCGACCGGATCGTGCTGGACGCGGCGGCCGGCACGATCGACGCGCAGCTTTCTGACGCCGAGTGGGCGGAGCGCCGCGCCACCTGGCAACCGCGGACGACCGACTACAACAGCGGCGCGATTTGGAAATACGCCCAACTGGTGGGGCCCGCCCATCTCGGTGCCGTCACCCATCCGGGGGGCGCCGCGGAGAGCCACAGCTATCCGGATCAGTAGCGTTACCGAAGCAGCATGGCCCGCAACGCCAGGCGCATCTTGCGCCCGTAGGGGGGTGCAAGGAATTCCAGAGCGCTGAAGCGGCCCGGTTGGAACACACCACGCGCATGAGAAAAGCGGCGGAAGCCGTCCCGGCCGTGATAGGCGCCCATGCCGGACGCGCCGACCCCGCCGAACGGCAAGTCATCCTGGATGCAATGCATGATCACCGTGTTGACCGAGACGCCGCCTGAGACCGTGCGGTCCAACACGGTGGCGAGCACCGCCGGGTCCCGCGTGAACGGGTAGAACGCCAGGGGCCGCGGGCGGGCGGCAATAAAGGACAATGCTTCGTCCAGGTTGCGGTAGCCGATGACCGGGAGAATGGGGCCGAAGATTTCCTCGGTCATCACCGCGCTGTCGATGGGGGCGCCAAGCAGCACCACGGGCGGGAAACGCTGCCCAGCGCCTTGGGACGGCGCTCGTAGCGCCCGGGCGCCGCCTGCTTCGGCTTCGTGCACCAAGCGTTCTAGCCGGGCGGCGTGCCGGGCGGAGATAATGGCGGTGTAATCCGGGTTGGACTCAACGTGGGGGTACATGGCGGTGGCCGCGCTCATCGCCGCGGCGGCGAACGCCTCCATCCGCTCCTGCGGCACCAGCGCATAGTCGGGTGCGATGCAGGTTTGGCCGGCATTGAACAGCTTGCCCTGCGCAATCGTCTTTGCGGCCCGCACCAGGTCGAAGTCGGGGCAGACTAGCGCAGGGGATTTGCCGCCCAACTCCAGCGTGACGGGGGTGAGCGTCTCCGCCGCGGCGCGTGCGACCAAGCGGCCCACGGCGGTGGAGCCGGTGAACAGCAGGTGATCCAGCGGCAGCGCGCACACGGCTTGCCCGATGGCCGGGCCACCTTCGACGACGCCGACATGCGCGGGTTCGGTCACTTCGGCCATCAGCCGGGCGAACAGGGCGGAAAAGCGCGGCACCAACTCCGACGGTTTGACAATGACGCGGTTCCCCGCTGCAATCGCGTCCACCAAAGGACTGACCGTGAGCAGCAACGGGTAGTTCCAGGGCGAAACGACCGCCACGCAGCCCAGCGGCTGCCACTGCACAAAAGCGCGGCCCGGGCGGAAGCCGATGTCCACTCGGCGCCGCTCTGGCCGCATCCATTGGCGCAGATGCCGCCGGGCATGGCGGATGGCGGCGAGCGAGGGCACGATCTCAGCCAGTATCGTCTCCTGATGCGCACGGTGGCCGAAATCGGCCGAAATGGCGGCGGCAATCGCGGTCCGATTGGTGCGCAAGACGCGGTCTAGCGCCGCCAGCACAGCTAATCGCTGCTTAGCGGGGATAGCGCCGGCGTGTTGGCCGGCATGGCGCTGTAGGTCGAGCAGCCGGGCCGGCGCCGCCAGATCGTCTGAAAGGGTCAGCACGGCCTTGTTCATGGCAGGCATCCCGGGAAGACACAGCCGGTGATGCGACAGCGTGCGCCGGCCGGGCTATGATTGACGGCAGATAAGCGGGAGCAGCGGTCCATGATCCAACTACACGCGTTTAATACGCCGAACGGGCGCAAGATCAGCATCGCGCTGGAGGAGATGGGCCTGCCCTACACTGTGCATGTGGTGGATATCACCAAGGGCGAGCAGCAAGATCCTGCGTTCCTGAAAATCAGTCCCAACAACAAAATACCTGCCATTGTGGACTTGGATGGTCCTAACGGCCAGCCGATCAGCGTGTTCGAGAGCGGCGCCATTTTGTGGTATCTCGGTGAAAAGACAGGTCAATTTCTGCCTGAGGCGTTGCAGGATCGCGTGCCAGTGCTGGAGTGGCTGATGTGGCAAATGGGTGGGTTCGGCCCGATGCCTGGCCAAGTCCACCATTTCCTGACGGTCAGCGAGCCAGCAGCCAAGCACTATGGGTTGGAACGGTTTTCGACCGAGACCCGGCGTCTTTATGGGGTGTTGGACCGGCGTTTGGCCGAAGTGAAATATGTTTCCGGCACCCTGTCAGTCGCGGATTTCGCCATCCTGGGATGGGCGTGGCGCCATGAGCGGCATCAGGTGGACTTCGCCGACTTCCCGCATGTCGGTAGCTGGTATGAAGCGATGATGGCGCGGCCCGGTGTGCAGCGCGGTCTGGCGGTTCCACTTAGCCGCGAGTAGGCGGCGGTCTCTCCCGCAATACCGTCTGCGAGAGAGACCTGACGCGTCAAGGCTTGTTGAGAGCGTCGCGCGCGGTGTCTTTCACGCCGCCGACCGTGTTCTCCGCCTTGCCGGCCATCTTGTCGGCGGCCCCTTCGGCTTGCATCTTCTGATCGCCGGTCACTTTCCCGACGCCCTCTTTAATGCTGCCCTTGGCTTGATCCATCGCGCCCTGAACGCGGTCTTTGTCCATCATATCTACTCCCAAAACGGCGTGTCGCCGTACAGGTGTTAACGGGGGCTCGCGGCGGGAGTTGCGCGGCCCAATCCCGCCATCCAGCGGCCGATATCTGCCATCACGGTGCGAGCCGCACCAACATAGCCGCCCATCTGCAGCACGCCATGGATCATGCCGGCGAGCCGGATATGCTCCACGGGCACACCGGCTTGCCGCAGCCCGGCAGCGTAGGCTTCGCCCTCGTCGCGCAGAGGATCGCACTCGCAGGTGATCACCAGGGCGGGCGGCAAGCCCGCATGGTTCGGCGCCAGTAGCGGCGAGGCGTAGGGGTGAGAGGCATCGGCGCCTGCGAGATAGACCGCATAAGCACGCTCATCATCCGCGCGGTCGACAATCGTCCCATCCCACTCGGCGGCAGAGGCGTAGCTCGATGGGGTGCGCAGGTCGGTTGCAGGATAGAGGCAGACCTGGCCGGCCAGGCGCGGACCGCCGCGGTCGCGTGCCATCAGGGCCACGGCCGCGGCCAGCGTGCCCCCGGCGCTGTCCCCGGCCACCACGATGCATGCCGGGTCGATGCCGTATCGCTCGGCATTGGTGGCAACGTGGGCGACGGTGGCGTAGCAGTCTTCGGGGGCGGCGGGAAACGGGTGCTCGGGCGCGCGGCGGTAGTCCACAGCCACAATGGCTGCGCCGGTAGCAGCGGCCAGGCTGCGCAGGGCCGGCTCGTGCGTGTCGAGCGAGCCAGCGACGAAGCCACCACCATGAAAGTAGACCATCGCCGGCACGATGCCCGGAGCACTGCGGTAAGCCCGCACGTCCAACGGGCCATCGACGCCCTCAATCTGGTGACGGATGCACTCGGCCTGTCCCGGTTCACCAGCCAGCGGGATCATGCGAAGCAAGCGGTCGCGGTAGCGCGCCGTCCACGCTTCGTCGCCGACCGGTTGCTCGGGGGGCGCGTAGCCAGCCGCCGCGATGCGGTCGAGCACGGCTTGCGCTTCCCGGTCCAGGCTCGCCATGTCCCCAAACCTCCACGATAGGCAGAGCGAACGGGCGGTTGGGGAGCAGGTTCCGCCGACCGTTTAGCCGAATAGCTTCAGGCCAACCATCAGGCTAGCGAGGATGACGAAGCCGCTCGCGCCTTTAATGACCAGGTCGCGTGCGGTCAGGTCTATTTTGCTGTCGAGCCGCTGGATGTCAGCTTTCAAGCTGGTCCGCAGATCGCTGATTTCGGTCCTCACGTCTGTGATGTCGCCTTTCAACTCGGCTCGGAGCCCGGTCATCTCGCCCTTCAGCTCCATCCTCAGCTCGCTAATCTTGGACCCAAGCCTCGTCTCAAGCGCCTCCAAGTCCGCCTTGGTCGCTACACCTTCTTCCAGCGCTTCACGCAGTGCCTGTGCGTGCGCCCGGGCGATCGGCTCTTCGACGCCGGCGTCTTTCAGGCGGTCGACATAGGCGAGGCGGTCAAACGGCATGCTCATCACGCCTAAACTACCTTATTTCGGCGCCCGCGTCAGCCGGTACCCGCTCGAAGCCGAGCCAGGAACGCTTGAGCGGCGTCGGGCGCACGCACCTTGTCCCCACTGATAAAAAACAAGAAGCACTCGCGGGCGGTAGAAGGCGCGGGCGCGCCGGTTAATGGCAGATCCGCGACAGGATCACCCGCTGCCCAAAGACGAGCGCGCCCGACCCAGGCGTCCAGCGCCGCCGAGTCATAGCCCTCCGGCGCAGTCGCCTGGTTTCGTTCTAACCGGGCGTAAACGAAGCTGGCGGTCAAGTCGCCCTGCAGGCGGTGCTTGGCGCTATCGACGATGGCCGCCGCGACGCGGTGGCGCCGAAGCTGGGCGAACCAGTCCGGCGTGGCGAAGGTCTCGTGGCGGGTCTCGACGACATGCCGCAGCCGTATGCCGTCCTGCGTCGCCGGTAGCAAGTTGAGGAAGGCCTCCATCGCCGGGGCGTCATAGCGGCGAGTGGGCGGGAACTGCCACAGGATCGGGCCGAGCCGGTCACCGAGTTCGATTAGTCCGGAGGTCAAGAAGCGCTGCACCGAAGGCTCGGACTCGGCCAGCGCGGTTCGGTGGGTGGCGCCTCGCGGGCCTTTGAGGGCGAATACGAACCCGTCCGGCACGGCGCGTGCCCAGCTTGCAAAGCTACTGGCGGATTGGGTGCGATAGAACGTGCCGTTGATTTCAATGGCGGTCAGCCGGCCCGCGGCATAGGCCAGTTCCTGCGCGTGCGGCAGCCCCGGCGGATAGAACGTCCCCCGCCAAGGCGCGAAGGTCCAGCCGCCGATGCCGACATGGATGGATTGAGGCACGTGCGATCTCCAAAGTCAGCCGTTTAGTAAGTCTTTACGAGTATGCAGCATACTCGTGTTGGTCCTGCATGGAGGCTTGTGTCGGTGACGAGTGCGGCTGAGATCGTCACCGTGGCATCGAACGCTGCGTTTGGGAGACCGCTTGTCACGAACGTCTTGAGAGCAATGCTCGTAGAAGCCATGGTCAGTTTAGCCTTGCCGGCGGAGTGGACCTGGTGTTCTGCAGACTATGCGGAAGCTGACTTCAAACATTCAAGTGGATTGAAGCTAGAGGTAAAACAGTCAGCCACCCGACAGACTTGGACGCAGGGAAATTCCGTCAGTAAATGCTCCTGGGACATTGCTCCGAGGACTGGCTACTTCATGGGAACCAATTGGATCGCAGCCCCGGGTCGGAATGCGCGCATATGTATATCTTGGCGCATCATCCTGTCGCAGACGAGTCAGCAGATCATCGCGACCCTCGGCAATGGCGCTTCTTCGTCCTTCGAACGACTGACCTGCCGAACACACAGCGAATCAATCTGACAGGACTGCCTAAAACCGGGACAGCAGCGGTGGTCTTCGATGACCTTGCGGACCGGGTCGATTTTGTCAGACGGTCTATAACGGTCGTATAGACCAAGATGCAGGTGCTAGGAACTTACAGCCTTACTCCGCCTGTGCGCTCGCTTCGCTGCGGGTGCCGCCGACCCGGGCGGCGAGGGCGGCGGCCATGAACTCGTCGAGCGCACCATCCAGCACCGCCGCCGGGTTGCCGGTCTCGACCCCGGTGCGCAGGTCCTTTACCATCTGGTAGGGGGCCAGCACGTAGGAGCGGATTTGGTGGCCCCAGCCGATATCGGTCTTCGCCGCCTCAGTCTGCGCGCTGGCGGCCTCCCGTTTCTGCAGTTCCGCCTCGTACATGCGCGCACGCAACATCTCCATTGCCGTCGCCCGGTTGCGGTGCTGGGAGCGGTCGGTCTGGCACGCCACGATGATCCCGGTCGGCAGGTGAGTGATGCGGATCGCGGATTCGGTCTTGTTCACGTGCTGCCCGCCGGCACCGGAGGCGCGGAAGGTATCCACTTTCAGGTCGGACGGATCGATATCGATGTGGATGGTATCGTCGATCACCGGATAGACATACACGCTAGCAAACGAGGTCTGCCGCCGGGCATTGCTGTCGAACGGCGAAATGCGCACTAGGCGGTGCACTCCGCCCTCGGTTTTGAGCCAGCCATAGGCATTCGGGCCCGTAATCTGGAACGTGGCGGACTTGATGCCGGCCTGCTCGCCCTCGCTCTGCTCCAGCATCTGAATGCGGTAGCCATGCGCTTCGGCCCAACGGCCGTACATGCGGGCGAGCATCTCTGCCCAGTCCTGTGCCTCGGTGCCCCCGGCGCCGCTGTTCACCTCGAGGAACGCATCCCGGCCGTCGGCCTCGCCGGAAAGCAGGCTCTCAATCTCTCGGCGTTTGGCTTCGCCAGCGGCCCGGCGTAGCGCGACGATGCCCTCGGCGGCGAGCTGCGAGTCGTCGTCGGTTTCGGCGAGCGCGATCAGTTCCAGCGTGTCGGCGACCTCGGCCTCAAGCGCCTGCACGCCTTCGATCTGGTTGGCCAACTGGGTGCGCTCACGCATCACGGATTGAGCTTTCGCGGCGTCGTTCCAGAGCGCCGGGTCTTCGGCGCGGTGGTTCAGTTCGGCCAGGCGCTCGGTGGCGGCATCCCAGTCAAAGATGCCTCCTCAGCAGCGCCACCGACTGCTTGATCTGTTCGTGGAGAGCGTCCGACTCGGTCGACATGCTGCGGGTCCTTTGAGGGGGCGGATGACGCTGCGCTTTTCCGCCATACACGTTTGGTTTGCGGGCAGTCGTACGGCGGAAGAGCGCAGCATCATCCGCCGTGCGGGCACAAACGATCAGTATAGCCCGCCCAAGCCGCTGTCCACGCCGGTGCCGGTGCCGCCGCTGCTGGCGGTGACGCCGGTGCTGTCGCTGTCGTTGCCACCGATCGTGGGGCCGCTCTCCCCCGGCGTTTCGCCAGGCTTGAACGCGTCGATCATGTTCGGCGCCCAGGTCGCAACTGTCATGCCGTCCGGCACGGCGAAGCCGAGATTGGGCCGGTCCTTCAGCACCACCGCCATGAAGTCATGCCAGATCGGCGCCGCGACCACGCCGCCGGTTTCCTTGTCGCCAAGCGTGGCCGGATTGTCGAACCCGACCCAAACCGAGGTCACCATGTCCGGCGTGAAGCCCACGAACCAGGCATCATTGAAGTCTTGCGTGGTGCCGGTCTTGCCGGCAATCGCCTGCCGGCCGAGGCCCCTCCCCGCCTCGGTGCCAGTGCCGTGCGCCACCACGCCCTGCATCATGGTCACCGTCTGAAACACGCTCTGCGCGTCCGCCAATTGCCGCCGGTCGTCGCTGAGGGTGGGCGGCTGGCTCGGGTCGGAACAGCCGGCGCAGGAGAGCCCGCCAGCGCGCCAGATCACATGCCCGTCGCGGTCCTGCACCGAGTCGATCAGGGTCGGCACCACTTCGCGCCCGCTTTCGTCGAGCGACGCATAGGCGCCGGCCTGCCGCAACACAGTGGTGTCCACCGCGCCCAGCGCGTTCGGCAGGTAGTGCGACATCGAGTCCACCACGTGGAACGCAATCGCGTTATTGGCGACCGAGTCCATGCCGACCCGCTGCGCCACCCGGATGGTCGCGAGATTGAGCGATTCTACGAGGGCCTGGTGTAGCGAGACCGGGCCGGAGAACCCGGTCTCGTAGTTGCCGGGCCGCCACACGCCGGCGGCGCCCTGATCCAGCGTGAAGGGCGCGTCCAGCACCCGCTGGCTGGGCGGCAGGTTCTGCTGCATGGCCGCCAGATAGACCATGGGCTTGAACGAACTGCCGGGCTGGCGCTGCGCCTGAATGGCGCGGTTGAACTGGCTCATGTCGTGGCTCCAGCCGCCAGACACGGCCAGCACGCGGCCCGTTGCCGGGTCGAGCGAGACCAGCGCGCCCTCCACCTGCGGGATTTGGCGCAGCATCAGTTTTTCGGCCGCCGCCTGCTTGCCTGCTGCCGGTACGGCGGTGGGTTCGACCATCACCACCTCGCCGGGTTGCACCACCTCTGCCATCCGGCGCGGGATGCCGCCCAGTGCGCCGCCGTGGTTCGGGCGGGCCCAAAGCGTGTCCGACAGCAGCATGGCGGCCGAATGGCTGGCGCCATCGCCATCCACCCAGCCGAGCTTGGCCTCGCCCGGTGTCACCCCCTGCACCACGGCCAGGCGCCAGTCGGTCAGCATGCCCGGCGGCCGCGGCACCGCGGCGAGCGCGCGGGCCCAGCCGGCACCGGCCGCGACGCTGCTCTCCAGACGGGTGACGGGACCGCGCCAGCCGCCATGAGCACGGTCGTACTTCATCAGCCCGGCGCGCAACGTTCGGTCGGCGGTGGCCTGTAACGCCGGGTCGAGGCTGGTATGCACCACCAGGCCCCCCTCGGTGGCGGCGTCGATGCCGAACCGGTCGACCAGTTCGCGGCGTACCTCGTCGCCGAACCACTCCGACCCGGCGACGGTCTCGGGGCGGCGGAATTGGCCTGTGACGACCGGGCCGGCCTTCGCCGCCGCCGCCTGCTCCGGAGTGATGACGTGGTCGATGGCCATGCGGTCCAGCACCCAGTCGCGCCGGTTGCGGGCCGCCTCGGGGAAGCGGAACGGGTTGAGGTCGGTCGGCTTCTTCGGCAGCGAGGCGAGGAAGGCGGCCTCAGGAATCGTGATCTGGTCGAGGGACTTGTTGAAGTAGGTCTGTGCCGCCGCGGCCACGCCGTAGGATTGCAGACCGAAATAGATCTCGTTCAGGTAAAGTTCGAGGATGCGCTCCTTTGACAACACCTGCTCGATGCGAATCGCCAGCACGGCTTCCTTCACCTTGCGCGACAAGGTGCGCTCGTTGGTGCCGAGCAGCATGTTGCGCGCCACCTGCTGGGTGATGGTGGAGGCGCCGACCGGGCGGCGGTGCTGCGCCACCAGGAACAGATCGGTAAAGGCCGAGCGGGCGATGCGGCCGGGGTCGACGCCCTTATGGGTCCAGAAGTTCTGGTCCTCAGCCGAGACGAAGGCCTGCTTCACCACGTCGGGGATTGCGGTGAACGGCACGAAGATGCGCCGCTCCTTGGCCAATTCCGCGATCAGCCCTTCGTTGCTGGCGTAAATCCGGCTCATCACCGGCGGCTGGTACTGGCGCAACCCGTCCACCGTCGGCAGATCGGCGGCCAAGGTCTGATAGCTGTGATAGGCGACCGCACCGCCTGCCACCGCGAGTAGCGCGAGCACCGCAACCAGCGCTCCGGCCAGCCGGCCGATCCAGCGCAGCGGCGAGCGCCGCCGCCGCACGGGCACGGCGCGTGGCGCACGGCGCGGCGGCTGCGGCGTCATCCGCTCGCCTGCTGTTAGGTCGTCCATCAGCTGTTCACCAACCCCTCAAACCACGCCCGCCACTGTCTCGTGGCGCTATCCTGCCATACGGACGCTGGGGCCGGCGAAAAAAGCATCCACCGCACGCTTCATGGCTGCTGCCACGGCGGCGCGGTGCTCGGCGCGGCGCAACGCCGCTTCATCTTGCGGGTTCGACATGAACCCCATCTCGACCAGCACCGAGGGGATATCCGCCGCCTGCAACACCACGAAACCCGCATGCCGGGCTGGGTTCTGCAACATCGGCACGTCGCGGTCCAGCGCGCCGACCATCCCGCGCTGCAGCCGGGCGGAACCGGCGCGGGTTTCCTGCCGCACCAGGCTGAGCAGGATGCTCGCCACCTCGGGCGGCTGGTCGTGGAAAGCGGTGCCGGCGAACCGGTCGGCGCTGTTCTCGCGCTGCGCCAGTGCCGCCGTTTGCGCGTCCGACGCGGTGTCCGACAAGGTGTAGACGCTGGCGCCGCGCACCGCATGGTCGGTGAGCGCATCGGCATGCATGGAGACGAACAGCGCGGCGCCTTGCCGCTGCGCCCAGCCGACTCGGTCTTCGAGCGGGATGAATATGTCTCGCTCGCGGGTGAGCAGCACGCGAAACCGGCTATCCGCTTGGAGCTGGCGCTGCAACTCGCCGGCGGCGGCGAAAGCGACGTGTTTCTCGTAGGTGCCGCTATAGCCGATGGCGCCCGGATCCTTGCCGCCGTGCCCGGGATCGAGCACGATTAGCGCGGGTTTGCCGCTCGGCTGCGAGCGAGGCGCGGTCGGCTCAGGGCGAGGCCGGCGCGAGGGCGAGCCACGAGCCAGCCCGGCCATCAAGGCGAGGGCTCCGTTGCCAAACAGTGCCCGGCGTGTCCACGGACCGATGTTCATGGCGCGCAGCTTAACACGGCAAGAGCAAAAACACGCCTTGGAGCTTGATTTTGTTGCTGACCTGTTGCGGGTGAGCCACGCGCTGGGCGATGGGCGCCGCGGGCTACGCCGACTCGGTTGATCTCTCACGAGCGCCCCTTGAGCGGACACTTGCAGCCTCCCTACCTTTACGTCATGGTTGTGACGCTGCGGCCGAGCCTCGCCGCGGACTATGTCCAAGCGGCTCGCCGCCCAGTTGGCGCGATCACACGCGCCGGGGCCGCTCCATTGATCGGCCGGCGCATTTCGTAACCCGGTCGCCCGTGTCAACGTGCGTAACCGACCCAGACCAAGGATCGCTCTCCGCCGAATGAGCGCCGTCGCCTCCGTTTGTCGCATTCCGTGCCCTGTAGCCGCGTTCGGCTGGGCCGGCGCTGCCAACGGCGCGCGCATGCTCCGGCTGAAGCTGCATCCATCATCCCGACTTTTAAGACGCCGCCACTCGGCCCAGCGGGGACGCTGGCAGGCGCACCGGAGCTTCTCTCATAATGACGAAACGCATGCTGATCGACGCTACCCACGCGGAGGAAACCCGCGTGGTGGTGCTGGATGGACAACGACTTGACGACTTCGACGTTGAGACCGCCGCCAAGAAGCAGCTCAAAGGCAATATCTATCTCGCCAAGGTGGTTCGCGTAGAGCCTTCGCTGCAGGCAGCCTTTGTGGAATATGGCGGTGGCCGCCACGGCTTTCTGGCGTTCGGCGAAATCCACCCGGATTACTACCAAATCCCTGTCGCAGACCGTCAGCGGTTGCTCGCCATGCAGGAGGCGGAGGCGCGGGCGGAAGAACAGGCGGAGGATGAAGCTGCAGCTGCCGCCGAAGCGGCCGGCGAGACGGCTGACGAGGCAGCCGTGCCGGCCGGCATCCCGGTCGAACTCGGCGCCGGCACGCCGGAGCAGCACGATGCCGCCGAGGGTGCCGACGCAGGCCCGGCCGATGCCGAACCTCCCCTTGCGGCGGAGACGGCGCCCCACCCGGCAACGCTCGCTGCCGCCTTTGCGGAGGATGTGCGGGTGGCCGAGGCCGAACCTGACCCAAATCTCGGTGCCGACAGCGCCCCCGAACTGGCGGACATGCACTCCGGGCAGGCCGAACCGGCAGATGCTCCAGTGCCGGTTGCCGCGGCAGCCACCGCGTTGGCCGAGGACAGCGTCAGTGCGGCGGTCCCAGACGCTGCCGACGTCGCGATGCTGCCGATGGAGCCGCCAGCCATCAGCATCGAGGACGCCGACCTGCCTCTCTCGCCGGCCGAGTTCGCGGAGCAACCGGAATTGCCGGCCGAGGCGATCGCCCAAGCGGAGGGGGCGCAGGCGGAGGATGAGCAGGGCGAGAGCGGCGAGGGCGACGGCCAAGGTGAGGATAGCCAAGGTGAGGATGGCCAGGGCGAGGACGGCCAGGGCGAGGAACGGCAGCAGGCGCGGCCGCCGTCGCGTTTCATGCGCTCCTACAAAATCCAGGAGGTTATTCGCCGCCGGCAAATCCTGCTGGTGCAGGTGGTCAAGGAAGAGCGCGGCAACAAAGGCGCGGCGCTCACCACGTATGTTTCGTTGGCAGGCCGCTTCTCGGTGCTGATGCCCAACTCGCCCCGCGGCGGCGGCATTTCGCGCAAGATCACCTCCGCCGCCGACCGCCGCCGGCTCAAGGAAGTCACCACCGAGCTGCAAATCCCGCGCGGCATGGGGCTTATCGTGCGCACCGCCGGGGCAGCCCGGCCCAAGGCGGAGATCAAGCGGGACTGCGAATACCTGCTCGACCTCTGGGACAGCATACGCGAGACCACCATGGCCTCCATCGCCCCGGCGCTGATCCACGAAGAAGCCAACCTGATCCGCCGGGTCATCCGCGACAACTACTCGCGCGACGTGGACGAGGTGGTGGTGGATGGCGAGGCCGGCTGGCGTGCGGCGCGGGACTTCATGCGCATGCTGATGCCAGCGCACGCCCGCAAGGTGATCCTGTGGAGCGAGGCGCAACCGCTATTCGCCCGCTACGGCGTTGAGTCCCAGTTGGACGCCATGCTGCAGCCGACGGTGCAGCTCCGCTCCGGCGGCTATTTGGTGATCAACCAGACGGAAGCGCTAGTCGCCATCGACGTGAACTCCGGCCGCTCCACCCGGGAGCGCGGCATCGAGGAGACGGCGCTCAAGACCAATCTGGAGGCTGCCGACGAGGTGGCGCGGCAGCTTCGCCTGCGCGACCTGGCGGGCCTCGTGGTGATCGACTTCATCGACATGGAGAGCCGCCGCAACAATGCGGCCGTCGAGAAGCGCATGAAGGACGCATTGAGAGACGACCGCGCCCGCATTCAGATGGCGGCGATCAGCCACTTCGGCCTGATGGAGCTCAGCCGCCAGCGGCTGCGCCCATCGCTCAACGAGACCAGCTTCACGACGTGCCCGCATTGCGGCGGCACCGGGCATGTCCGCACCACCGAGATGGCGGCTCTGGCCGTGCTGCGCCAGGTGGAGGACGAGGGGGCGAAACGCCGCTCCGCCGCCATTACCGTGCATGTGGCGGCCGCGGTGGCGCTCTACATTCTTAATCACAAGCGGATTCGGCTGAGCGAGATCGAGGCGCGTTACGGCATGGGCGTCGCCTTTGCAGCGGACGAGACGCTGTTGCCGCCGGAAATCCGCATTGAGAAAATCCGCGGCTACTTGCCCGGGGAGGCACCTCCGAGCGCCCTGGCGCCGCAAGCTCCCGCCGCTGCCATCGAGGAAGACGAAGCGGCGGAGGAGGCGGAGGACGAACTGACCGAGCCGGCCGAGCTGCAGGCGGACGCGGCGAGTGACGATGGCGACGCCCCGATGCCTGGCGAGACTGCCGAGGAAACCGCCAATCGGGTGCGCAAGCGCCGCCGGCGCCGTCGCGGCGGCCGCCGAGAGGAGGCAGTGGCTACTTCCCCGCCATCGGCCGGGCCGCCGGCGGCGGATTGGCAAGGCGCCGAGCAGCCCGACTTAACCATTCCCCCGTTTCCGGGCCCATCGCCGGAGAATTTTGCACCGGAGACTTTGGCACCGGAGGCTGGGGCGCCACAGACTGCGACGGACGACATGGGTTCGAGGGAGCCTGAAGCCGAGCCTGCGGCAGCGATTGACGATGCGGCTGACGAGGACGGCAAGAGCCGTCGCCGCGGCCGCCGCGGCGGCCGCCGCCGGCGGCGGGAGCCACGCGAGGACGAGGCCGCCGCGCCCGAGCAGCAGCCGGCCTCCTTCGGCCCCGAGGCGGCGCCGGTTGCCCAAGCCGCCTATACCGGGCCGACGCCGGCCAACCCATTCGGGGGCGACGTGTTCGATTTGTTCGACCTTGTGGACGAGACCGACGGGCCCTCGCCGCCAGCCCGCCCGGAGGTTGAGGGGGCTGCTGCCGAGGCCACTGTCCCCGCCGATGTCGCATCCGAGCCGGAGCCCGAAGCGGCTGCGGCCGCCGAGCCGGAGTTCGTGCCGGTTGCCGAGCCGGTCGCCGTCATTGAACCGCTAGCGAACGGCCATGCCGCTGCTCCCGTATCGGCCGAGCCGGTGAGCGTTCCGGTGCCGCCGCCGGTGCTGGTTGGCGCGGCGGAGACCGCGGGCGAGAAGAAGCGGGGGTGGTGGCGCCGCTAGTCTAACGCACTGTCATGCGGCAAAGCCTCGGTTCTCGTCCGCCAAGCGCCGCAGCAACGCGGCCGGGCGCAGCGTCACGTCGCCGCTGCGCTCCGCGTGGGTCTCGAGCCGGTCGGCGATGTGCTTCAGCCCCACTGTATCAGCGTAGAACATCGGGCCGCCGGTCCAACTCGGCCAGCCATAGCCGTTCATCCAGATCACATCGATGTCGGATGGCCGGGTCGCGATCCCTTCCTCCAGGATGCGGGCGCCCTCGTTGATCATGGGGTAGAACATGCGCTCGAAGATTTCGGTGTCACTGAGCGGGCGGGGCTCGACTCCGGTCCGGCGCTGCGCTGCTGCAATGATGCGGTCCACCTCCGGGTCCGGCATGGGGGTGCGGCCTTCGTAACGATAGTAGCCGGCGCCGGTTTTTTGCCCATAGCGGCCGGCCTCGCACAAGGCGTCGCTCACCGGCGCCGTGGTGCCGCGGCCCTGGCGGATGCGCCAGCCGACGTCCAACCCCGCCAGGTCGCCCATCGCATACGGCCCCATCGGGAAGCCGAACTTCGTCACCACCGCATCCACCTGCTGCGGGCTGGCCCCTTCCAGCAACAGGCTCTCGGCCTGGGCCGAGCGCTTATGCAGCATGCGGTTGCCGACGAAGCCGTCGCACACGCCGACCACGGCCGCGACCTTGCCGATGGCGCGGCCGATGGCGAGCGCGCGGGCGATGGCTTCGGGGCTGCTCTGCTTGCCGCGGACGATCTCCAGCAGCTTCATTACGTTGGCCGGGGAGAAGAAGTGCATGCCCAGCACGTCTTGCGGCCGCTTGGTAAAGCCCGCAATCTGGTCCACGTCGAGGGTGGAGGTGTTGGACGCGAGTAGCGCGCCCGGTTTGGCGATGGCGTCCAGCTTGGTGAACACCTCCTGCTTGACCGCCATGGTCTCGAACACGGCTTCGATCACCACGTCGGCCTCCGCGATGGCGGCCCAGTCGGTGGTGGGGGTGAACAGGGCCATGCGCCGGGCCACGTCGCCCTCCGGCATGGAGCCGCGGCTGACCGCGGTGCGGTAGTTCTTCTCCACCACCGCCATGCCGCGGTCGAGCGCCTCCTGCGCCGCCTCGACGACCGTGACGGGGATGCCGGCGTTGGCGAAGCACATGGCGATGCCGCCGCCCATGGTGCCGGCGCCGATGATGGCCGCGCTGGCCACGGGGGCAGGCTTCAGGTCGGCGGGCACGCCGGGCACCTTGCGTGCTTCCCGCTCGGCGAAGAAGGCGTAGCGCTGGGCTCGGCTTTCGTCGCTGGCGAGCAGTTCGGCGAACAGCTTGGCCTCGAGCGCCATGCCTTGATCGAACGGCATCGTCACGGCGGCGCGTACTGCGTCGACGCAGTAGGCCGGCCCGCGCTGGCCGCGCGCCCGCTTCAGCAAGGGGGCAGCGGCTTCGTCCAACAGCGCCGGGTTGGCGCGGGCGGCTGCCAACTTGTCGTCACGGTCACGCACGCGCGCCGGCGCCTGCCCGGCGACGGAGCGGGCGAACGCCACCGCTTCCTCCATGCTCGCGACGATCGCATCGGTGAGCCCGGGGGCGTCCTCGACCGGTATGTGCTTGCCGGACACGATCGCCTGCATCGCCGCGACCGGGCCGATCAGCCGCGGTAGGCGCTGCGTGCCGCCGGCGCCCGGCATGATGCCGAGCTTGACCTCCGGTAGCCCGAGCTTGGTGCCGGGCATCGCCACGCGGTAATGGCAGCCAAGCGCCAGTTCCAAGCCGCCGCCCAGGGCGACCCCGCTGATGGCGGCGACCACCGGGCGGTCAAACGCCTCGATCTCGTCGATCAGTTCCAGCAGTCCGGGCGGCTGCCGCGGCTTGCCGAACTCGGCAATGTCGGCACCGCCGGAGAAGGCCCGAGCCGTGCCGGCGAGAAGCACCACTTTTGCATCGGACGCTCTTGCCTGCGCCAGAGCTTGCATCAGCCCGTCACGCAGGACCTGGCCCAAGGCGTTGATCGGCGGATTGTCCATGGCGATGACCGCCACCTCGCCCTCGTGCCGCAAGTCGACCACCGGATTCACGTTGCCCATGGCGTCAGGCGCTCCCTCGTTCTTGGTAGATCACAGTAGACCGCATCAGAGGATTTCGAACAGGCCGGCAGCCCCCATGCCGCCGCCGACGCACATGGTGACGACGGCATATCGGGCGCCGCGTCGCCGGCCTTCGATCAACGCATGGCCGACCATGCGGGCACCCGACATGCCGTAGGGATGGCCGATGGAGATGGCCCCGCCATCGACGTTCAGCTTGTCGTCCGGGACCTCAAGCCGGTCCCGGCAATACAGGACCTGGCTGGCGAAGGCCTCGTTCAGTTCCCACAGGCCGATATCGTCCATGGCCAGAACGTGCCGCGCCAGCAGTTTGGGTACGGCAAACACGGGGCCGATCCCCATTTCCGCCGGGTCGCACCCAGCCACAGCCATGCCGCAGTAGCGGCCGAGCGGCTGCAGGCCGCGCCGCTGCGCCTCGGCGGCTTCCATCACCACGCAGGCCGAGGCGCCGTCGGAGAGTTGCGAGGCGTTGCCGGCGGTGACGAACTGCCCGGCGGCGATGCGCTGGCCGTCCTTGAACACCGGCTTCAACGCGGCCAGACCGTCCGCCGTGGTTTCGGGGCGATTGCCTTCGTCGCGCTCCAGCGTCACCTCGCGGCTGCTGACGGTGCCGGTGGCCTTTTCGGTCACCTCCATCACCGCCGTGATCGGCACGATCTCGTCGTCGAAGCGGCCCGCCTGTTGCGCCGCTGCCGTGCGCTGCTGCGAACGCAGGGCATACTCATCCTGGCGGGCGCGGGAGACGCCGTAGCGGTCCGCCACGATCTCCGCGGTCTCGATCATGCTCATGTAGAGCGCTGGAATTTGCTCCACCAAGGCGGGATCCTGCCGCCGCCATGCATTGGCGTGCGACGTCTGTACCAGCGAAATTGACTCCACCCCGCCGCCCACCACGATGTCCATGCCATCCAGCACCACCTGCTTGGCGGCGGTGGCGATCGCCATCAGGCCGGACGCGCATTGGCGGTCGATGCTCATACCGGCGACCGAGTCCGGCAACCCGGCGGCCAGCGCGCTCTGCCGGGCCACATTGAAGCCTTGGCTGCCTTGCTGCACGGCCGCTCCCATCACGACGTCCTCAACCTCGTCCGGTTCGAGCCCGGCGCGGGCGACGGCGTGCCGGATGGCATGAGCCCCGAGTTGCTGCGCCTGCGTGTTGTTGAATGCACCCCGATAGGCGCGCCCGATCGGGGTGCGCGCCGTCGCGACGATGACTGCTTGCCGCATTTCTACCCCACTCCTGCTGTATTGGTCGTTGTAGCCGCAGCCCGGCTGAGGTCGCGGGCGAGCCGGTCAAATTCGGCGATGGTCAGCGTCTCCGCCCGGCGTGCCGGGTCGATCCCGGCCCTGGACAGCAGCACCTCGCCCCCGAGCGGGCGCAACGAGCCGCGCAGCATCTTGCGGCGCTGGCCAAACGCCGCGGCGGTCAGGCGCTCCATGGCGGCGAACAAGCCCGGCGCCGGCTGCTGCGCACGCGGGCGCCAGCCGACCACGGCGGACACCACCTTGGGCGGCGGCCAGAACGCCGCGGGCGGGATGCGGGCGAGGATCGCGGGCGTTCCCGTCCATTGCGCCAGCACTGCCAGCCGGCCGTAGGCCTCGCTGCCCGGCGGCGCGCAAATCCGTTCCGCCACCTCAAGCTGGAACATCAGGGTGAGCCGCTCCCATTGCGCCGCCTGCCGCAGCCAGCCGACCAGCAGCGGCGTGCCCAGGTTATACGGCAAATTGGCCACCACCACGCGCGGCGCCGGCACCAGAGCGGCCAGGTCAAGCGAGACCGCGTCCGCCGCCACCACCCGGAGGCGCCGGTCGGTCAGCGCCAGTTCCTCCACTGCCGCCACCGCTCGCGGGTCGATCTCGACCGCGGTCACCGAGGCGGCGGGGCTTGCCAGGAGCGCTCGGGTCAACCCGCCGGGCCCGGGGCCCACTTCCACCACATGGCGGCCGGCCAACTCCCCGGCCAGGGCGGCGATGCGCGCCACCAACTGCAGGTCCAGCAGGAAGTGCTGGCCAAGCGAGCGGCGTGCGTCCAGCCGGTGCCGGGCAATGACCTCCCGGAGCGGGCCGTCAGCTCCGGTCGTCGATATAGGATTGGCGCCGCAAGTCCCGCACCAGCTGGCGAGACACCAGCTCCACCCGCTGGTTCAGCAACTGGTTGGAAATCTCCTCCTTGCTCGCATCGGCCAGGTTTTTCTGGTCGCGCGAGCACACCATCACCACGCCGATGCCGTCGTTCGAGACCAGCGGCCGGCTGGCCTGGTTGAGCGGCAGCGGCGCGAGCAGCGCCTTCATCGGGCCGGACAAGCCCTCCAGCCGCACGTCACCCGGATTGGCCGGGCGGGGGCTGTTTTCGGCCTTTGCGGCCGCCTCCATCGCATCGCAGGTATGGGCGGTCTTGGCGAGGGTCTCGGCCGCCGCCAACTGCTTCTTTTGCTGATCGGTCGGAGCTTGCGGGTTGAGCGGCGTCGCGAACGGCAGGAAGACCTGGCGCAGTGACAGCACGGTAGCCATGTCGCGCCCCACTTCGCGCTTTTCGTGCAGGGTTACGATGATGATGCCGCCAGGCACCGTGATGGGGTTGCTGACCGCGCCGTCCGGCATGTCGCTCAGCACCTTGGCCACCGCCGGGTCGAGTTGCGAGATGCTGGCCCAGCCGAGATCTCCGCCTTGCAGCGCGGTTTGGCTTTGGCTGAACTGCGCCGCCACTACGGGAAACGGGGCGCCCGTGCGCAGTTGACCGATCACCGTATCGGCGAAGCGCTGGGTGTCGGCGGTCTTGGTCGGGTCCTCGATCGGCAGGAAAATCTCGGCGATGCGGTATTCGGGTTGCCCGGCTTCCGACTTCATCTCGGCTTGCCGCGCCGCAATGTCCATGTCGGTAATTTCCGCGCGCGGCCCCAATTCATCGCGCAACACCCGGGTCCAGCCGATCTGCACCCGGGTCTGGTCCACCATGGTGCGCCACGCCACGCCCTCGGCCCCCAGCTTCTGCCGTAGCGCACCCGGCGGCATGCCGTTGCGCTGCTCGATATTGGCGATCGCCTCGGCGATCTCCTTGTCCGAGACCATGATCTTGCGGCGCTGGATCTCCTGCAGCCGCAGCTTCTCGTCGACGAGTTGGCGCTTGATTTGCGGCTGCAGCCGTCCGATCACGTCCGGGCTCATCGGCAGACCGGTGGACAGGGCGAACAGCCGTGCGCGGGCCTGCACGTCGGCCTCGCTGATCACGTCGCCGTTCACTACGGCCACAATCCGCTCAGTTGCGCCGGCCGACTGACCCGGCGGCACGTTGGCACTGACCGGCCGAACGCTGGATTGGACCGGCGGCACCGGACGGGCCGCGGCCAACAGAGCCGCCGCCGCAAGGAGCGCTGGGGTGAAGCCTGGACGCATGCGTTTCTTCCCGTCTTTAGAGCATGTTTGCTTCTGATAGACGAAACAAGCATGCTGCAACACTTTGTTTAGAGGCTGATTCGCGCTTCAAGTTCAACAAACCTGAAGCGATCAGGCCCTAGCCGTGGAACCCGAACTGGCCGACCGTTTTCAGCGTGATTTGGAACAGGATGGTCGTGCCCCCGCTGTCGCCGTTAATGGAGGTATAGCGCCGGATGTAGTTGACGTCGAAGATAAAACACTCGTCTTCATAGGTGCCGCGCGCGCCCATAGCGTCGAGGCTGCCGGTGCTGACGTTGTAGCGGGCGTTGCCACTGAGCTTGTAGCGGCCGTACTGCGTGCTGACCGAGGACTCGACTTCGTTGCGCGGCACGAAGTAGCTCGCCGGATAGCCCGTGGGCGGGTTCGCCGAGGGTGGCTGCAAATACAGAAAGTAAGGGTTGGTGTCGGAGTACAAGTAGCCGGCGCCGACACGCAGGATCGGCCGGCCGACCGAGGCCAGCGCCTCGCCGAAGGTGATATCCCCGTTGCGCGGCGATACCCGGGCCCGGGCCGTCAGGTCCAAGAAGCTCGATGGCGTGAACGTGCCGCGCATGACAACATCCGACACGTGGTTGTTGTTGCCGGACAGGCGCGGGACGCTGTTGTCTCGATGCTCCCGGTAGGACTGGCCGATCAGCCCGTCGAAGGTGGTGCCGCCCACCAGCCAACTGCCGTGGACTGCCACGTTGGCGCGCAAGCCGCCATCGAACCGGTCGATGCCGCCGAAGCGGTTGAGCGAAAACAGGGTGGCGTCGTCGAATTGATAGTCCAGACTGTCCTCGTTGGGGATGTTGCGGCCGATGAAGTTGCCGGAATTGGGCGCGGCGACCAACTGCACGATCGGTTCGACGATCTGGGTGCCGGCCCCGCCGGCATCGCGCATGAACGGCCAGCGCATCATCGCAGCGACAGTGGGCTGCGCCTGCGCGGTTTCAGTGCTGCCCGCACTGCCATAGGTGGGCTGCTGGTTCAGGCTGGTGGCCGTGTAGGCGGCCATGTCGGCGTGAACGGTGACGTTGTATTGCTCGCCGAGGTAGCCGGAGAACGGCCGCTGCCAGTCGATGCTGGCGCTGGCCCGCTCGGTATTGGTGCCCTGCTGGCGGACGACGTTGAAATCCTCCGTGCTGAACCGCCAGCGGCCGCCGAGGAAATCGGGCTCGCTGAAATAGCTGTACTCGTAGCGCGGCAGCACAAAAGGCAGTCGCGCCTGCGTGATCGAGGTCGCCAACCCCTGGTAGGCGAGGACGTCGAGCTTGGTGTAGGCGCCGACGCCGAAGCCCTCGACATAGGCCGAGCTGGTCAACAGGCTGCTGTAGTTTTGCACCCGGAAGTCGGCCAGGTAGGTGGCACTGGTAGCTCGATTGATGTCGAACCCGTAGCGCCAGGTGTCATCGTAGCTAAAGGTGCCCTTGGTGAACAGGTAGCCCTCCGGCGTGCCATGCATCAGCGCTCCGGCCGCATCGGCGGTCAGCGTGCCATTGTTGAAGCGGCGGCGGTAGTCCGCCGAGAGCTGCTGCCCGCTTTCGCTCGCGATCTCGGGCGAGACGGTCAGGTCCTGGTTGTCGTCGATCGCCCAGAAATACGGCTGCTCGAAGAACACGCCGACATGGCTGGCGGAGCCGAAATTCGGCACCAGGAAGCCGCTTGCCCGCCGCACTGAGGGATCTGGATGCGAGAAGTAGGGGAAATAGGCGACCGGCAGCCCCCGTATGTCGAGCACCGCGTCGTGGTATTCGATGCGATGGTGCTCCAGGTCTTGCGTCGCGGTCAGCGCGCGGAGCTGCCAGAGCGGCGGCTTCGACGGATCGGTCTTGCACAAATCGCAGGTGGTGTAGACGGCGTGGGTCAGCTCGTTGATCTGCCCATCGGTGCGCCGGGCGCCATTGGCTGCCAGCTTGCCGTTCTCCGCCAACAGCACGCGCATGCCCCGCAGCACGCCCTGGCGCATTCCTTGGGTGAGTTCGGCGTAGTCGGCGAACAGCACCTGGCCATCCGGCTCCACGATGGTGACGTGGCCGGACGCTGCGGCGACATTGGTGTTGCGGTCGAACGTCACGCGGTCGGCGCGCAGCAGGTGGTCGTTCTGCCAGGCCTCCACATGCCCGCTCGCGGTGACGATGCCGGTTTCGCGGTTGTACTCGACAGTGTCGGCGGTGAAGCCGACCGGCTGGTTGCGGTCGAGCGGCGTGGTCTGCTTGTTGCCGGTCAACTCACCGGCGAGCTGCGCCTGCGCGGTGTGCCGTGGCAGCAGCACGGCCGCCGCCAGGGCCGCCGTAAAGCAGGCGGCGGCCAGCCACCGGACCGTCATCAACCATCCTCGAGATGGAGCAGCAACGACACGGCTAGCATCAACCCGGCCAATGCCGGCGCCCAGGCTGCGAGCGAGACCGGCAACGCGCCCGACTGGCCGAACTCCTCGGTCACCTTGGAGACTACGAACAGCAGGAAACCGGCCGCGACCCCGCTGCCGATCATCTGCGTCACGCCGCCGCGCCGGGCGGGGCGCATGGAGAAGCCGGCGGAAACCAGCGCCATGGTGGCCGCCAGCAGCGGCAAGGCAAGCAGCGACTGGAAGTGCAGCCGGTGGCGCACCGCGGAAAACCCCGAATGCTCGAGCAGCGTGATGAAGCTGGGCAGCGCCCAAACCGACAGCGTGTCGGGCGAAGCGAAGCTCTCCTGCACGCGGTTCACCGTGAGATCGGTCGGCAGCCGCATGGTGCCGACCGGCTCGGGCAGGTGGTCCGGCAGCATGGTGCGCGCGTCATGCAGGAGCCAGGCGCCCGGGGTAAGCTCGGCGTCGGCCGCCTCCACGCGCTGCAGCTCGCGGTCGTTCGCGCTCAGCCGGAACACGCTGACATCGGTGCCAATGAGGCGGCCATGGCGCAGGCTAACCGAGCGCGCGTTGAGGATGGCCACCCCGTTCGGCGCCAGCTCCCGGTCCGACTGGCGCAGCCAGAGCTGACCGCCGGCGAGGGCAAGCGGGCCGCCGCCGGTGCGCAAGTAACTATTGTCCAAGGTCTCGGCACGGGCCAGCATGGCCGAGGACAGCGGGCTGACGACGGCGGTGGCGGCGATGCCCAGCAGCGCCGCGAAGGTGACGGGGGCGGAGAGAAACTGCCAGGCGGAAATCCCCGCCGCGCGCGCCACGATCAGCTCGGAGGACCGGGTCAGCCGCCAAAACGCCAAGATGCCGCCCAGCAGGATCGCAAAAGGCAGGATTTGCAGCATGATGTACGGCAGCCGCAAGGCCGCGATCTGCAGCACCAGTCCGAATGTGGCGTTCGGCTTGGTGGCGGCCCGGCGCAGCAGTTCGATAAAGTCGAACAGTGACACCAAGCCCGACAAAGCCCCGGTCATGGCCAGCACTGCCGCGGAGAATTGCCGCGCGATGTAGAGCGAGAGCGTGGTGACGACGGTCATGCGGGTGTCGCCGAGCGGGCTGTGGCGGCGACGCGTCTGGATATCAGCCGTTCGACCCGGTCCGGCGCGAACAGCAGCCAGGCACAGAGCACACCCGGCCCGATTGCAACCACCCAGACCAGCGGCATCAGCACGGTGGAGCGGGCTGCCAAGTTTGCGACCGCCAGTTGCAGCGCCAGCAGCGAGGTGACGGCTGCCACCGCCACCATTGGGCGCAACAGGTTGCCGTGGCGGCGGAACGAACCGGCCAGCACCGAAACCAGCGCCACCAGGGCGAACGAAAGCGCGGTGAGCGGCGCCGACAAGCGCCGGTTCGCCTCCACCAGGAACTTGCCGGCGTCCCGCGCCATGAGCGCCGTACGCTCCGGGTGCAGCAGTTCGTCCATCGACATTTCGTTCACGTCGCGGTAGCGCACGTCGTCGTTCTTGCCGCCTTGCGTCAGGTCCACCGTGTTCTGCGAGAAGGTGAGCACGTCGAGCCGCCCGTTGTGGCTGTCCACTTCCTCGCGCGAGCCGTTTTCCAGCAGCACCGCGGGGCCGTTCGGGCCTTCGACCAATTGGCCGCGCTCGGCCAGGATGGTGGCGCGGGTGTTCTTCTCTCGCGTATCCTCCACCAGAATGCCGCGAAGGGTGCCGTCGACGTCACGCGAGCGCACATAGACCGTCAGGTTGTCGGAGACCTCGGTGAACACGCCTTCCTGCAGCAGGAAGGCGGCCAGGCGATTGCGGATGGCGAATTGGTATTCGCGGAAGGCGCTGTAGCTCGCCGGCACGATCCAGAGGTTGAGCGCGTAGCAGCACAGCATAGTGGCGGCGGCCACCGCCAAGGCCGGCCGCGCCAGCGCGAACTGGGACATGCCGGCCGTGCGCATCACCGTCAGCTCGCGGTCTCCGGACAGTCGGCCATAAACGAATTGCACCACCACAAAAGTGGTGATCGGCAGGATGATGGCGACGAAGTCGGGGATCAGCAGGCCGGTGAGCTGCAGGAACACCAGCAGCGACAGCCCGCGATTGACCACCAGCTCCACGAACCGCAGCGACTGGGTGAGCCAGATCAGCGCCACCAGCGCCCCCGTGGCGCCGATCAGGGCGACGACCAGTTGGCGGGCGATATAGCGGTCGAGGCGGGTGGCGAAGGGGCGGGCCATGGAAGATGCGGCGGGTCCGGATTGAGGGCGTGATACCTTTAGCGGCGCGGCGCGGGCGGTAAAAGCCGGGAAACTCCTATGTTGCAATTGGACGCACGACCGTGTGGTTCGCGTCGCGGCCCGCGCGATTGATGGGCCATGGCAGCAATGCTAGCTTTCCGGCCCAGAGAACGGAGGCGTTTGCAGTGACCGAGCCTGTAGGCGGCGCATGACGGACGCGGTTCTCGGCGTGGATGTCGGCACCGGCAGCGCCCGGGCCGGAGTGTTCGATCTCACCGGCCGCAGCCTCGGGCAAGCCACTCACCCGATCCGCACCTGGCGGCCGCGGGCCGACTTCGTGCAGCAATCCAGCACCGATATTTGGAACGCGGTCTGCATGGCCGTGCGTGGCGCGACGGGCGCAGCCGGCGACGGCACTCGCATCCGCGGCATTGGGTTCGACGCGACGTGCTCCCTTGTCGTGGTCGACCGGGCGGGGGCGCCGGTCTCGGTGGACCCGCAGGGAGCGGCCGAGCAGGACGTGATTGTCTGGATGGACCATCGCGCAACCAAGCAAGCCGACCGGATCAATGCGGCGGGCCATGCGGTGCTTGATTACGTCGGCGGCCGCATCTCGCCGGAGATGCAGACGCCCAAGCTGCTCTGGCTGAGCGAGCAGATGCCCGATGCCATGGCCGGCGCCGGCCAGTTCTTCGACCTGCCGGACTACCTGACCTGGCGGGCCACCGGCGCTAACTCGCGCTCGCTGTGTTCGACTGTATGCAAATGGACCTATGTCGGCCACGAAGACCGCTGGGACGAGAGCTACTTCCGGCAGGTCGGCCTCGGTGGCTTGGCCGACGAGGGCTTTGCGCGCATTGGCCAAGACGTCCGCCCGCTTGGCGGCGTCGTCGGCGGGGGCCTGTCGAGCGAAGCGGCGGCGGCATTCGGGCTGGCGCCGGGGATGCCGGTTGGGGTGTCTGCCATCGACGCCCATGCCGGCGGATTGGGCGTGATCGGTGCTTCGCTCGATGGGGAGACACCGACCGATGCAGCCTTGCGGCGGCGTGTGGCACTGGTGGGCGGCACGTCGAGTTGCCACATGGCGGTGGTGGCCGACCCGGCGTTCGTGCCGGGCGTATGGGGGCCGTATTTCTCCGCCATGATCCCGGGCTTGTGGCTGAGCGAGGGCGGCCAATCCGCCACCGGCGCGCTCATCGACCACGTCGTGCAGAGCCATGCCGCCTATGCTTCCCTGCTCAACCTGGCCGAGCAGCACGGGCAGACCGTGTATCAGGTGCTGAACGACCGGCTAGCCGCCCTGCCTGGGAACGCCCCCACAGCGCTGACCCGCCACCTGCATGTGCTGCCCGACTTCATCGGCAACCGCTCGCCGCGCGCGGACGCCACTGCGCGCGGCAGCATCGTCGGGCTCGGCCTGTCGGCGACGCTGGATGATCTGGCGGTGCTGTATCTCGCCACCATTCAGAGCATCGCCTACGGCACCCGCCACATCATTGAGGCGATGAACGGCAACGGTTACGCCATCGACACCATCATGGCCTGCGGCGGCGGCACCAAGAACCCGGTGTTCCTGCGCACCCATGCCGACGCAACCGGCTGCCGCATTGTCTTGCCGCGTGAGCCGGAGGCAATCCTGCTCGGCGCCGCCATGCTGGGTGCAGTGGCGGGTGAGGCGTATAGCGACCTGCGCGGGGCGATGGCCGGGATGAGCGGCGCCGGGTCGATCATCGAGCCGGACCCGGCGGTGAAATCCTATCATGACGCCAAATATGCCGTGTTCCAGCGCCTCTACGCCGACCAGCTTGCCTATCGCGGCATGATGCAAGGGATTGATCGATGACCGATTGGCGAGACAACGGCGTGCGGGTAATTCCGGGCGACAGCCTGGACCCCAACACGGCGCAGACTCCGGGGATGAACCGCGCGGCGGCGATCAATTTCGCTCGGGTCGGCGCGCAGAAAATCTGGGCCGGCACCGTGCACATCCACCCGGACGCGAAGACCGGCGCGCATCACCACGGCGCGCTGGAAAGCGTAATCTACGTGGTGCGGGGGCGGGCGCGGATGCGCTGGGGCGAGGCGCTGGAATACACCGCCGAGGCGGGGCCGGGCGACTTCATCTTCATCCCGCCCTATGTGCCGCACCAGGAGATCAACGCCAGCCCAGACGAGGTGCTGGAATGCGTGTTGGTGCGCAGCGATAACGAGGCGGTGGTGGTGAACCTAGACATCGAGCCGGCGCCGGCCGCGGAAACGGTGCGATGGATCGATCCAATTCATCGGACATAAGATCTTACCAAACGTCAAACGGGCTTGACGGTGTGAGGGGTTTGGTCTTACACAATGTCATATTACGATGCACATTGGCAGGAGTGCGAGTGCGATGGGATATGTGACGTTGCGCAAGCAGGGAAATTCGGTCGGGGTGACCTTTCCGTCCGATACCCGCACCCGGCTCGGCTTCGAGGTGGGCCAAGAGTTGACCGTGATCGAGGTGGAGGACGGGGTGAAGCTGGTCCGGCGCAGCGATATGCTGGAGGCCCAACTCAATGTCGCCCGGGCCGTGCTCCGGGAGCACGCTGGGGTTCTGCAAGGGTTGGCAGATTATGACCGCGATGAGCTTCGTCCAGAAGGACGTGGTGATCTATCTGCATGACAGCTCGATCAAGGCCCATGGCGGCACGCCAGGCCTCCGTGACGACGGTCTGCTGGAAAGCGCGTTAGGGCGGCCACTCAATCGCTGGCACTACGAAGGCGAGGCCGGGCTCGATGTGTTTGATCTCGCGTCAGCCTACGGCTTTGGACTGAGCAAAGCCCACGCGTTCCACGACTGCAACAAGCGGACGGCCTGGGCCACCGCCGCGACGTTCCTGGCGTTGAACGGCGCGTTCATCCGCCCGCGCGTCAGCGATGCCATCGTGCAAATGGTACGACTGACCGCGGGGGGGCTCAATGAAGCGGAGTTCGCGGACTGGCTGCGTGGGTTACAGCCGGGCTAAGCCGCCGTCGCCATACCGCGCAGCACGTAGGGCAGGATGCCGCCATGACGATAATATTCAACCTCGTCGTCGGTATCGATGCGGCACAACGTGATCACCGTTTCGCTGCTGCCGTCCGCGCGGTGGATGACCACGGGAACGCTCATCCGCGGCGTGATGGCGTCCAGGCTCAGCACGTCAACCACCTCGTCGCCCGTAAGGCCCAAGGTTTGCCGGGTCACGCCCTCGGGCAAGGTCAGCGGTAGGATGCCCATGCCGACCAGGTTGGAACGGTGGATCCGCTCGAAGCTCTCCACGATGACGGCCTTGATGCCGAGCAGCATGGTGCCTTTCGCCGCCCAGTCGCGCGAGGAGCCCATGCCGTATTCCTTGCCGCCGAACACCACCAGCGGCACGCCCTCCTGTTGATATTGCCGGGCGGCGTCGTAGATCGGCATTTCGGCGCCGTCGGGGTAGTGCTTGGTCAAGCCGCCTTCCACTCCGGCCAGCATCTCATTCTTGATGCGGATATTGGCGAAGGTGCCGCGCATCATCACCTCGTGGTTGCCGCGGCGGGCGCCGTAGCTATTGAAGTCCCGCTGCATCACCTGGCGCTCCAGCAGGTAGTCACCTGCGGGGGACGCCTTCTTGATGTTGCCGGCCGGGCTGATGTGGTCGGTGGTGATGTTGTCGCCGAACAGCCCCAGCACCCGGGCGCCCAGGATGTCACCCTTTGCCACCGGCTCCATCGTGATGCCCTCGAAGTAGGGCGGGTTCTTCACGTAAGTCGAGCCGTCAGTCCAGCCATAGGTCTCGCTGCCGGCCTCGACTTCGATTTTCTGCCACTCCTCCGGGCCCTTGAACACCTCGCCGTAGCGCCTCAGGAACTGCTCGCGGGAGAGATCGCCGCGGACGATTGTAGCGATCTCGTCGTTGGTCGGCCACACATCCTTCAAGTAGACCTTCTGCCCATTGGCGCCGGTGCCCAGCGGCGCGGTGGTGATGTCCTCGGTCATCGTGCCGAGCAGCGCATAGGCGACCACCAGAGGCGGGCTGGCCAAATAGTTTGCGCGCGTCTGCGGATGCACCCGGCCCTCGAAGTTGCGATTGCCCGAGAGCACGGAGACGGCCACCAGCTTGTTCTGATCGATCGCCTCGCCGATGGCGGAATCGAGCGGGCCGGAGTTGCCGATGCAGGTGGTGCAGCCATAGCCGACCAGGGCAAACCCCATCGCGTCCAGGTCGTCGTGCAGCCCCGATTTGTCGAGATATTCCGTCACCACCTGGCTGCCCGGCGCCAGCGACGTTTTCACCCAGGGTTGCGGCCGCAAGCCGAGCGCCCGCGCCTTGCGCGCCACCAGTCCCGCGGCGAGCATCACGTAGGGGTTGGACGTGTTGGTGCAGGACGTGATGGCCGCGATCACCACATCGCCGTGGCCGATCTCGTAGTTCTTGCCATTCACGGCCACCCTGGTGCCGACGTCGTTGGCGGGCACGCCCAGGCTCTTGGTCAGCTCCGTCTTGAACGCGCTGCTGGCACCGCTGAGCAGAACCCGGTCCTGCGGGCGCTTCGGGCCGGCGATGCACGGCTCCACTGTCGACAGGTCGAGCTCCACGATGTCGGTGAACACCGGGTCCGGCGTGTTGGTGTCGCGCCACATGCCCTGCGCCTTGGCGTAGGCCTCCACTAACGCAATCCGATCCTCGTCGCGCCCGGTCAGCCGCAGGTAGTCGAGCGTGGTGCTGTCGGTCGGGAAAAAGCCGCAGGTAGCGCCGTATTCCGGCGCCATATTGGCGATGGTGGCGCGGGTCGCGACCGCCATCTCGTCTAGTCCGGCGCCGAAGAACTCGACGAACTTGCCGACGACGCCGTGCTTGCGCAGCATCTGCGTCACTACCAGCACCACATCGGTCGCGGTGACGCCCTCGCGGATCGTGCCGGTCAGGCGGAAGCCGACCACGTCCGGGATCAGCATGGCAATCGGCTGGCCGAGCATGGTGGCTTCGGCCTCGATCCCGCCCACGCCCCAGCCGAGCACGGCGATGCCGTTGACCATCGTGGTATGGCTGTCGGTGCCGAACAGCGTGTCGGGGTAGGCGAACTCCTCGTCCTTGATGCGGGCCGTCCAGACTGTCTGGGCCAGGTATTCCAGGTTCACCTGGTGGCAAATGCCGGTGCCGGGCGGCACCACGCGGAAGTTCTCGAATGCCTGGCTGCCCCAGCGCAGGAAGCGGTAGCGTTCGCCGTTGCGGGCGAACTCCAGCTCCACGTTGTCGTGCAGCGCGCTCTCGGTGCCGGCCACGTCCACCATCACCGAGTGGTCGATCACCAGATCCACGGGAATGAGCGGGTTCACCCGGTCGGGGTGGCCGCCGAGCTTGATGATGCCGTCGCGCATGGCAGCCAAGTCCACCACCGCGGGCACGCCGGTGAAGTCCTGCATCAGGATGCGGCTGGGGCGGAACGGCACTTCCTTGGCGCTGGTACCGCTCTGCGCCCACTCAGCGATAGAGCGGGCGTCCTCCACGGTGGTGGTGGTGCCGTCCTCGAAGCGCAGCACGTTCTCGAGCAGGACCCTCAGACTGTTCGGCAGGCGGGACACGTCGCCGATGGCGTCGGCGGCCTTGAGCAGGGAAAAGTAGACATACTCCTTGCCCGCCGCCGTCAGAACCGACCGAGTTTTCAGAGTGTCTTGCCCGGTGCTCTTCATCTGTTGCCTTGCTCCTTGGCCCGGCGCAGGAATGCCGCCTGGTCGCTACTATGCGGTGAGAGGTGATAGCGTTAAACCATAGCCCGGAGCCCGGGTCCATCGCACCCGCCGCTTCGGCGCAACCGTTTCTCCTGCGTGCGGACGCCGTGGCGGCGATCCGGGGCGAGCGCCTGGTGCTGTCCGGCATCTCGCTGGCCGTTGGGCCTGGCGGGGCGGTGCTGTTGCTCGGCCCCAATGGTGCAGGCAAGTCCACCTTGCTGCGGGTGTTGGCTGGGCTCAAGCGGCCGGATGGCGGGCGGGTGGAATGGGCCGGTGGCGAGGATGCCCCGCCGCCGGCGTATCTTGGTCATGCGGATGCGATCAAGCCGGGCCTGTCGGTGCGGGAGAACCTGCGCCTGGCCGCGGCCGGGCGCCCGGTCGAGCCGGCGCTGGAGGCGGTGGGGCTGCAGAGCTTGGCGGACTTGCCCGCGCGCATGCTCTCCGCCGGGCAGCGCCGGCGGCTGGCGCTGTGCAGGTTGCCGCTCAGCCCCTCTGCGCTGTGGCTGCTGGACGAACCGACCCTGGGGTTGGATGGCGCGTCGCTCGGCTTGTTGGCCGGCCTGCTGGCGCGGCATCGGGCTGGCGGCGGCGGGGTGATCGCGGCCACCCACCAGGACCTTGTCTTGCCCGGCGCCACCATCCTGCGGCTGGGCTAGGTGTTCTGGCGCCTGCTCGGGCGGGAGTTGCTGCTGTCGTGGCGGCATGGCGGGGACACGCTGGCGGCCGTGCTGTTCTTCGTGATTGCCGGGGCGCTGTTCCCGCTGGCGATCGGCCCGGCACCGGAGGTGCTGGCCCGGTTGGCGCCGGGCATCGTCTGGGTGTGCGCCTTGCTCGCCGCCCTGCTGCCGCTGGAGCGCTTGTTCGGCGCCGACGCGGAGGATGGCTCGCTCGACCAATTGCTGCTGTGCGGCCTGCCTGCCGCGGCGGTGGCGCTGGTCAAGGCGCTGTCGCATTGGGTGGTGACGGGGGTGCCGCTACTGGTTGCCGCCGCGCCATTAGCACTGATGCTGCGGATGAACCCGGCGGTGATCCCCACTTTGCTCGCCGGGCTGCTACCGGGCACGCTCAGCCTGTCGCTGCTGGGCAGCATGGGGGCGGCGCTGGTGCTGGGGGCGCGGCGCGGCGGTGTGCTGATGCCGCTGCTGGTGCTGCCGCTCACCACGCCGGTGCTGATCTTCGGTGCGGCCGCGGTGGACGCGGCGGCGTTCGGGCTCAGCGTGCGGCCGCATTTGCTGTTGTTGTGGGCGTTGTTGGCGGCGGCCTTGCCGCTATGCCCGCTGGCGGCGGGGGCGGCGCTGCGGGCGGCCGCGGAGTAGTCGTAGCCGTATGAGCGTTTGCTCATGCGGGACAGGCGAAGGCTCGGTAGGAGCCGGTGACCCCGCATTCGCTGCGCGAATACGTTGGGGTGGACGGCCCCGCGGGCTACGAAGACGTCATCCACTCGCGCCAGGGCTGCCACTCGCGTATGGCCTGGGCGATCAAGGCATAGCTGCCCCGGTTTGGATGGATACCGTCGCCCTGCTCGGCCTCGCGATGCCAGACCTCGCTGCCTTGCAAGCGCGCAAAGATCGGCAGAAACGCGATGGCAAGCTCGCGGCAGACGCACTCCATGCCGCCCGACAGCCGGCCGACCCGCTGATCCAGCGCGGCATCGCCGGTGCATGGCGGACCGACCATGAGGGTCGGCCATCGTGCTCCGGCATGCGTCAGGATGGTGCGGGTGTTTGCCAGGCAAGCGTCCTCGGACAGCCTGGGGCGCCCTTGATCGTGAACGCAGTCGTTCACGCCGAATGAGAAGACAAGGCGCCCGTCGTATTCGGGCGGTAGCCGGGCGGCGGCCTCGCGCTCCCAGCGCTGAGCGACGTCGCCCGAGGTATCGCGCCGGATACCGAGATTGTACAGGGTGACGTCGCGTCCATGCTGTCTGGCCTCGGCACAGAGGCGGCCTGGCCAGCCGAGGCACTCGTCGTCGCCCGTCCCGTTCACGAAGCTGTCGCCGAAAAAGCAAATTCGCATGGCCATGTCATGAAGGGTGCGGCGCAGTGATAGTAGCGGGACAACAAGTGCCGAGGCTACCCGCTCGTGGGTGCAATACGGCTGTTTGATGGCCTGGACCACGCGAGGCCGCGAGGACGACCCACTATGTGATGTGTCTGACGAGGAACGTGAGCAATGCCGGGTGCCGCTTTGGTCGTATGCGCTACGCTCACCCTCATTGCTGTGGTACATTTCTACTGGGCGGCAGGCGGTTCTGTCGGGAAAGCGGGCTCGCTTCCTTCCAAGGACGGCCGTCCGACGCTATCACCCGGACCCGTTTCTACTGCCCTGGTGGGCGTTATTCTGCTCGGGATGGCGGCGGTGGTCGGTTCCACGGCTGGTCTCGCGCCCTCGTTGTTACCGCACAACGCTTTGCGGGCGGCAAGTGCCGTATTGGCGCTAGTCTTCGCAGCTCGCGCCGTCGGCGAATTTAACTATCTCGGCTTCTTCAAGCGGATCCGAGGCAGTGTATTCGCCACCCGCGACACCTACTTTTATTCGCCGTTATGCCTCCTTCTCGCGATCCTGATCGCGTTGGTCACGCTTGGTTAACCTGGCAACGAACAGCCGCTCGTGGGTAAAAGCAGCGTTCCCGCACTGTGTCCTAACCCCATCGCCCTTGCCCACCCCGAGCCGCTCGGTTAAAGCCCGCGCGACCCGGCCAAAGGACCAGCCATCATGGCGCTCGAACGCACCTTCTCTATTCTAAAGCCAGACGCGACCCGGCGGAATATCACCGGCAAGGTGCTCGCGGTGCTGGAGGAGGCGGGGCTGCGGGTGGTGGCGCAACGGCGCATCCGCATGAGCCGCGAGCAAGCGGAGGGCTTCTATGCCGTGCATCGCGAGCGGCCGTTCTTTGCCGGGCTGGCGGAGTTCATGACGTCCGGCCCGGTGGTGGTGCAGGTGCTCGAAGGCGAAGGTGCGGTGGCCCTGAACCGAACGGTCATGGGGGCCACTGACCCCGCGAAAGCCGAACCCGGCACCATCCGCGCCCTGTTCGCCGAAAACATCGAGGCCAACACGGTGCATGGCTCGGACAGCGCGGAGAACGCGCGGCAGGAAATCGCTTTCTTCTTCCCCGACCACGAGATCGTCGGCTGAAAGCAACGGCCTTGGCCGCCCTGTTGCTGGCGGGGCTGGCCGGTTGTGCCGCGCCGCCGCCGCGCCATCCCGCAGCCGTTGCGGTGCCCCCGTCGCAGCAGAGCATGGACGGCCAGTATCGCGGGATCGCACGGTTGGTGGCGGCGCGGCGGGCGGGCTGCCCGCGTAGCGGCAATCGGACGGTGACGGTGGCGGGCAACGCGCTCTCGCTCAACTACTGGGGGGCCACGGTCGCCTACCCGCTTGCGGCCATCGTGGCTCCAGACGGCAGCATCCATGCCAGCGACGGCCGCGGCCGCATCGATGGGCAGATCACTGCCGGGCACATGGACCTGACGGTGGCGTCCGACTATTGCGAAGTTCGGTATGCGCTGAGTAGGGGTTAGGTCAGAGCCGTGGATGCCGGTGTCGAGGTGTATGTGTTTCGAAGCCCGGTGTTCGCGCGGGGCGGCGAAGCGGCTGTTTGCATTGCCGAGCGCGATTGCATTGAGCGATGGCTCGGCAAGGGCATGCTTGAGACGATATTCTTCGGTGGTGCGGAATACGTTGATAGCACCGGGACCGTTTTTCTCGGGGTCTGGGGTTCACGGAACGGCTCGCGCCTACGTCGACTGCTGAGAGAGCGAGGGGCTCAAGTCGTTATCCGTCATGCACCACCACAGCTTCGACTTCGCATGTGGACAACACGCCCAGGTGCAAGAGCCGCTTTTCAACGGGCGGCTAGGGACGCTGCGACGGACCAGGTCATAGATCGCCTTAACGCGTTCCATCGGGAGCAAGGCTTGCTCAGCGACGAGTTCTCCAATCTCTGACGCGTGGCCAGTTGGCCTCGAGTTTTGCGCCCCTACTCCCCCGGCTGATGCGTCAGTGTCCGCTGGCGGCCGCTGAGCCGGGCCTTGGCGCGTTCCCGTATGGTCTGGAATGCCACATACAGCATCGGGATCAGGAAGATGCCGATGGTGGACGAGGCCAGCATGCCGGCGAACACCGGTGTGCCTACGTCGCGACGGCTAATCTGCGCGGCGCCGGTCGCAATGACCAGCGGCACCAAGCCCAAGATGAACGCGAACGATGTCATCATGACCGCGCGGAAACGGGTTCGGGCGCCCAAAACGGCGGCGTTGCGGATGGTCTGGCCGGCCTCGCGCTGTTCCTTGGCGAACTCCACAATCAGAATGCCGTTCTTGGCCGCCAGGGCGATCAGCACCACCAGGCCGATCTGGGCGTAAAGGTCCAGCACGAGGCCCGCCAGCATGATGCCGATGAATGAGCCGAACACGCCCACCGAGACCGAGAGCAGCACCGGGATCGGGATCACCCAGCTCTCGTACAACGCCACCAGGAACAGGTAGGCGAACAGCAGCGCGACCGCGAGGATAAAGCCGGTCTGCCCGGACGCGGCCACTTCCTGATAGGCGGTGCCGGTCCACTCGAAGCTATACCCAGCCGGCAGCGTGCGGGCGGATACCTGCGTCATAGCGGCTAGCGCGGTGCCGGACGAACCGCCGGGCGGCGGGCCGCCGTTGACGGTGATGGAGCGGTAGTTGTTGTAGCGGGTGATCACCTGCGGGCCGAGCACGACGCGCTCGCTGGCGATGGAGCGAAGCGGCACCACGCCCCCGGTGTTGTTGCGCAGATAAATCTTCCACAAGTCGCCGATATTGGCGCGGTCCCGCTGCTCGCCCTCGATGTTCACCTGCCAAACGCGGCCGAACAGGTTGAACTGGTTGATGTAAATTCCGCCGAGCGTGGCCTGCAGCGAGGTGAACACGTCCGTCATCGACAGGCCCAGCGCTTGGGCCTTCTCACGGTCGATGTCGAGATAGATCGATGGGTTTTCGGCGGTGAAGGTGGTGAAGACGCGGGCCAGCCGCGGATCGGAGTTGGCTGCGCCGAGCAAGCCATTGTCAACCTGTCCGATCGAGACCGAGTCCTGCCCTTCCAGCGCTTCGAGCTGGTACTCGAAGCCGCCCGTGGTGGAGAGGCCGATGATCGGCGGCAAGTTGAAAGGGAACACCGTGGCGGCTCGCACCTGCTGCACCATGCCGAACATGCGGCCAATGAGCGCTTGCGCACTCTCCGCCGCTGCCGTTCGGTCGGCGAACGGCTTCAGCTTGATGAACATGAAGGCGGAGTTGCTCTCCTGGGCGCTGTCCAGCAGCGAGAAGCCGAGGATGGCAAAGGTATCTTGGACACCTGGCATCTGCTTGGCGAGGGTCTCGACCTGGCGCACGACGTTGCCAGTCCGCGCCACCGAGGCGCCGTCGGGCAACTGGATGGAGACGAAAAATCCTCCTTGATCTTCCGACGGCAAGAAGCCTGTGGGCGTGAGGGATGCCAGGCCGAAAATCCCGCCGCCGAACGCCAACGCGACCACAATGCCGATCAGCGCCAAGCGCAACGTCTTGCCGACGAGATAGGCGTAACCATCGCGCACATTGTCGATGCCGCGCATTACCCGGCCCATGATGCCCCGTTTGGCGGTATGGCGCAGGAAGATCGCGCACAACGCGGGCGACAGCGTCAGCGCATTCAATGCCGAGATCAGCACCGAGGCGCTGATGGTGACGGCGAATTGGCGGAACAGCTGGCCGGAAATCCCCGGGATAAAGGCGATCGGCACGAACACCGAGAGCAGGACCAGGGTGATCGCGATGATCGGCGCGGTGATCTGCTGCATTGCCACCTTGGTCGCGCGGGCCGGCGGCCAATCCGGATGCTCCTCCATCACGCGCTCGACGTTCTCCACCACGACGATGGCGTCATCCACCACGATGCCGATGGCGAGCACCAGGGCGAGCAGCGAGACAGTGTTGGCGGAATAGCCCAGCGCCAGTAGCCCGGCGAAGGCGCCGATCAGGCTGACCGGGACGGCGATGGTCGGGATCAGCGTGGCGCGCAGGTTGCCCAAGAAGACGAACACCACGATGATGACGAGGATGAACGCCTCACCCAGCGTCTTCAGCACTTCGCGGATGGTGTCGGTGACGAAGGTGGTGCTGTCGTAGGTGACTTGGAAATGCATGCCGGCGGGGAACCGTCCGCTCAACTGCTGCAGCTTGGCGTTCACGCCGTTGGCCGTGTTGACCGCGTTGGCGCCGGGCGCCAGGTAGATCGCGATGGCCACCGAGGGCTGACCGTTTAGCCGGCTTTCGCTGTCCTCGTTCTGCGGTCCGAGTTCGAGGCGCGCCACGTCCTTCACCCGCAGCACGGAGCCGTCGTTATTGGCGCGCACCACGATGTTGCCGAATTGCTCGGGCGAGGTGAGCCGCCCCTCGGTCTGCAGGTTGAACTGGAACTGGGTGTCGCTCGCGGCCGGGCGGGCGCCGATGCGGCCGACCGGCGCCACGGTGTTCTGCGCCTGGATGGCGTTGATGATGTCGGACGGGGAAAGGTTCAGGCTGGTGAGGCGGTTGGTGTCGAACCAGATCCGCATCGAGTAGTTCATCTTGCTGAACAGGTTGGCCTGGCCCACGCCGGGCGACCGGCTGATCTCGTCCAGCAGGTTGATGATCGCGTAGTTGGTGATGAACAGCGGGCTCTGCTTGCTGCCATCGCTGTAGAGGTTGACGAACTCCAGGATTGCCGACGAGCGCTTCTGCACCGTCAGCCCCTGCTGCTGCACCGAAGACGGCAATTGGGCCAGCGCTGTCTGCACCCGGTTGTTGACGTTGACGGTGTTGATGTCGGGGTTGGTGCCGAGCTCGAACGAGACGGTCAGGTTATAGCTGCCGTCGTTGGCGCTGGTGCTCTTCTGGTAGATCATCTTGTCAACGCCGATCACCTGAGCTTCGATCGGCTGCGCGACGGACGCTTCCACTACCGCAGCGGAGGCGCCGGGATAGTTCGCCGTCACCTGCACCTGGGGCGGCACAATGTCTGGGAACTGCGCCAGCGGGATACGGGTGAGCGACAGGGCGCCGGCGATGGTGATGATGATGGCGATGACGATCGCCAGCCGCGGCCGGTCGACGAACACGGCTGAAATCATGCGAGGCTGCCCTTACTTCTGCGTCGAGGCTTGGGTTTGCGGCGCCCCCCCGGGCGGCCCACCGGCCCCGCCAGGGCCGGGGGCGGCGGGTGCCGGGTTCACCGGCTTGTTCGGCTGCACCCGCTGCACACCGTCCGACACGATGGTGTCGCCTTCTTTCAGCCCCGAGATAATCGACACCAGCGCGCCGGAGGCTTGGCCCAACGACACCGGAGTGGGCACCGCCTTGTTGCCGGGCCCGACGACGTAGACATAGGTGCCCTCCTGGTTGGACAGCACAGCCGCCTGTGGAATGGCCAGCAGGTTCACCGGCTCGGCGCCCTCAAGCAGCACGGTGACGAATTCGCCATCCACCAAGGCGCGGGCCTCTGGCGCGCTGGCGCCAGGCGACGCGGGGTTCGGCATTACGGCGCGGACGTTGATGGTGTCGGTGCTGGCGGACACGGTCGGGTCGACATAGTCGATGTGCCCCACCGGCTCGTAGGGCGTGCCATCCGAAAGCTGCAGCTTCACCAATACGGCAGACGTGCCACCCTTGCCGGCATAGCGGTGCCGCAGCTCGAGCAGGGCACGCAGGGCGATCGGGAAATACACATACATCGGGTCTTGGCTGACGATCGTGGTGAGTGTGCCGGTGGACGGACCGACCACGTTGCCGCTGGTGACCAAGGTTCGCGCAATCTTGCCGGCAATCGGCGCCGTGATGTCGGTGTAGCCGAGATTGATCTGAGAGGTTTGCAGGTTGGCTTGCGCCCCCATCACCTGAGCCGCGTCGCTGCGCTGGGTCGCCACGGCATCGTCGACGGTGGAGCGCTGGCCGGCCGGCGTGCTGAGCAAGGTCTGAGCGCGGCCCAGCGTGATGGTGGCGTTGGTGAGCTGCGCGTTCGCTTGCGCCAGGGCGGCCTGCTTGGCTTGTAAATCCGCCTCAAACGGCGGCTTCTCGATTTGATAGAGCAAGTCGCCCTGCTTCACCTCCGAGCCCTCGGTGAAGAACTGCTTGGTGAGATAGCCGGTGACCCGCGCTACCAGCGCCACCCGGTCGACCGCCTGAACCCGGCCCTGGAACTCATCGGTTTGCGTGATGGCCTGCTGGCGGACGATGGTGGTGCCCACCGCGGGCGGTCCGCTCGGGCCGCCTTGGGCCAAAGCCAGCCCGGGATAAGCGAGGAGTGCGGACAGCATGGCCGCGCGCCGGAAGAGCGTTGTCACTTGCATGGTTCTATCACATAGGCAGGCATTGGCATTGCCGCAATGTGGACGTGACCTGGAGAATGTTGCAATGCAGCTTTCCGTGGGCGCGGTGATGCGCCCGGCGCCGTGAAGGCGTTCCTCCGGCCGTCCCCGGCTTGCACTACACTGCCACTACACCGCGGCGAGCACGGTTTCGGCCCGGCTGACGTCGAAATCGCCCGGTGCCTCCACCGCCAAATGCACCACCTTGCGATCTTCGGCGACGAGCGCAAACCGTTGACTGCGCACGCCGAGGCCGCGCGCGGTTAAATCCAGCTCCAGTCCGAGCGCCTTCGTGAACGTCGCCGAGCCGTCCGCCAGCATGACAATGCGGCCGTCCACGCCCTGGTCTCCTCCCCAGGCACTCATCACAAATGGGTCATTCACCGCCAGACAGACGATGCGATCGATGCCTTTGGCGGTGAATTGCTCGGCATGCTGCAAAAATCCCGGCAGGTGTTTGGCGCTGCAGGTGGGGGTGAAGGCGCCTGGCGTGGCGAACATCACAACCTTCTTGCCGCCGAACAGGGAGGCGGTGCTTTCCTCCTTGGGTCCATCCGGCCCGGCAATCATCAGCTTCATTTCGGGTAGTGTGTCACCGACCTTGACTGTCATATTGCTGCACCCTCTCGCGCATTTGGCCGCAGGCTAATTCGTGAGACCGGCAGTGTCACGCGTGCAGCCCGGTGCTCCGTGCGCACAAACCATTGCAGCCGCCGAAATCCGCGCCAAGATGATGATTATGTCCGACTCAGCCAAACTCCTCGACGGTGAAGGAGGCGGGGTCCGCCTCACCGGCCAGTTGCTCATCGCCATGCCGAGCATGGAGGACGAGCGGTTCGCGCATTCGGTGATCTATCTCTGTGCGCATACCGAAGAGGGCGCCATGGGGCTGGTGCTGAACCGCCCGCTGTCCAGCCCGAGCTTTGAGGACCTGCTCAAGCAACTGGACGTTGCCCCGGCGCCGCCGGCCCGGAGCATCAAGCTGTGCGATGGGGGGCCGGTGGAGGGGTCCCGCGGGTTCGTACTGCACACCGCCGACTGGACGGGAGAGGGCAGCCTGCAGGTGAACGACGAGGTAGCGCTGACCGCGAGCTTGGACGTGTTGAAGGCGATCGCCGCCGGCGACGGCCCGAACGACTGCTTGTTGGCGCTGGGCTATGCGCATTGGGGAGCGGGCCAGTTGGACACCGAAATCCAGGCCAATGCCTGGCTCTCCGCGCCCGCCCGGCTCGACCTGGTGTTTGACGACGACCACGCCAGCAAGTGGCACCGCGCGCTCGGCTTGCTGCGGATCGATCCTGCCTGGCTTTCGGGCGTCGCCGGACACGCTTAACCGATTAGCGCGATCAGCTTGGCCCGCAACTCGGCCAGTTCGGGCGCGCTGACCCGGCCCTTGCGAACCGCCTTGCGCGCCCGCCAGTCCTGGCTCTTGACCTGATCGGCCAATACGACGCTGGGCGGCGACCCGGCCAATGCCACTTCGAACGGATAGCCTTTGATGCGGGTGGTGGTCGGGCAGCAGACCATCATCCCGGCGCGGCCGTTGTAGCTGGCGGGGCTGAGCACGACGGCGGGCCGGTGACCAGCCTGCTCGTGCCCGGCCTGCGGGTCGAACTGCAGCCACACGATGTCGCCAGCATCCGGGATGTAGCCCGGCGCCACTACCAGACCTCGTTGCCCACCGGCTCGCCCATCTCGACGGGATCGTGGCGGTTGTCATCGGTGATGGCAGCCACCAAGGCATTGAGGTCGTAGCGCGCCGGGTGCAGCGGCTCGATGATGATGCGGCCGCCTTCCTCCCGGACGTCGACCGGCTGGTCGAGTTGGACATGCGCAGCTTTCAAGACCGCCGAGGGGATGCGAACGGCGGCGCTGTTGCCCCATTTGCTCATTAACCCGTGCATGATCACTCTCCGCGTTTGTGTCTACGTCGTAGATACATTGGTGGCGCCAGTTATGCAAGCCTCACCATACGAATCGTGGGATCGTTGCCACTGGCGCCAACCCGGCTGCTTTTGCATGCGCCGTCGCAGCGGCGGGGTCGTCGCCGAGCGCCTCGGCGTGGATGCCACCCAGCACCCAGCAGGAGTCCACGCCGGCCGCCTGTGCGCCGCCGATATCGGTGCGCAGCGAGTCCCCGACGGCCAAGGTGCGCGCCCGCTCGGTGCCGAGCATCGCCAGCACTGGGTGATAGATTGCCGGGTCGGGCTTGCCGAGCGAGCGCACGGCGCCGCCCAACTGCTCGTAGCGGGCCGCCAGCGCACCGGCGCAGATCACCCGCACGCCGCCGCGGATCACCTCCAAGTCGGGATTGGCGCAGATCATCGGCAAGCCGTGCCGGGCGCATTCGGCCAGGTCGGGCTCTAACGGGCCGACCGAGGCGGGCGGGCGGTGGTCGTCCGGGCCGGTGTTGAGCACGAAGCTCGCCTCCGCCGGGGTGGCGACCCGGTCCAGGCCGAGCCCGGCCATCACGTTGCGGTCCCGCTCCGGCCCGAGATGCCACACGCGCATGCCGAGAGCGGCGAACCACGGGTCGGTGCGGTCGCGCAGCGCCAGGTGGACCGCCTCGCCGGACGTCAGCACACCGGTGTAGAGTTCAGGGCCGATGCCCATGTCGCGCAGCATCGCCTCGGCCGCGAACGACCGGCGTGGGGCGTTGGACAGTAGCACGCAGGGCTTGCCGGCCTGGCGGAGGCGCTGCAGGCAGTCCGCCGCGCCGGGATAGGGCCGCACCCCGTCGTGGATGACGCCCCAGAGGTCCAGGATGAAGCCGTCGTACTGCGCGGCGAGGGCGGCCATGCCGGGAAGCGGGGTCACGCCCGCGTTCCCACCGCGGCGGCCACGCTGCTGTAGCCCTCGCGGCGAAGCGCGGCGGCCAATTCGGTCTTGAGCCGGGGCAGCAGCGCCGGGCCGTGGACGGCGAAGGCGGAATAAAGCTGCACAAGGTGCGCGCCGGCCTGCAGCTTGGCCAGCACGTCGGCGCCGGTGGAGACCCCGCCGCAGCCGATCAGCACCAGCCGGCCGGCCGCCAACCGATGCGCCCGCGCCAGCAGCGCAGTGGACGGCGCCAGCAGCGGCGGTCCGGACAGGCCGCCGGTCTCGTTGCGATGGCGGCCGCGTGCGGTGGCGGGCCGAGCGAGGGTGGTGTTGGACACGATCAATCCCTCCGCGCCGCAGCCCGCCGCCACCTCCACCAGGGTTTCCAGCCCGCCGTCCGGCAGGTCCGGCGCTACTTTCACCAGCACGGGCGGGCGGCCCGGCACCGCCAAGACAGCCGCCAGAATGGCGCGCAGCCGGTCCGCTTCCTGCAGCGCGCGCAGCCCGGCAGTGTTGGGGGAGCTAATATTGAGTGCGACGTAATGGGCGTAGGGTGCCACGGCGGCCACCAGGGCTGGGTAGTCGCGCTCGGGCTCGGCGCCCTCCTTATTGATGCCGACATTGGCGCCCACTAGCGTGCCCGGCGGCGGCTGCAACCGTGCCAGGCGGGCGGCGAAGGCGGCGACCCCGCCGTTGTTGAAGCCCATCCGGTTGATCACCGCGCCGTCCTCAAGCCGGAACAGACGCGGTCGCGGGTTACCGGGCTGCGGGCGAGGGGTGACGGTGCCGAGTTCAACTCCACCGAAACCCAGCCGCAGCAGTCCGGCGGCGGCGACCGCATCCTTATCGAAGCCTGCGGCCAAGCCGATGGGGTTGGTGAGGGCATGGCCGAACAAGCTGCTGGCGAGCGCCGGGTCCTCCGGGCCGCGCGCGCGGCCGGCCAGGCCGAACTGGAGCGCGTGGAGGGCGAGGCGATGGGCGCGCTCGGGATCGAGACGGCGCAGCGCGGGCTGAACGGCGGCGGCGATGGCGGGGGTCATGCCGCCCTCATAAACGGTGATGGTCTGGCTTGCCACGCCCGGCGGTTTGCCCGATGGGTGCGGCGATGTGGGACGAACCTTACCTGGAGACCTGCTGCCGCTCGGCGTTGCACCGGCTGCTGCTGGCCGGGGCAGCGGGGCGGCCGGGTGGGCTGAAGGATGGAGCGTGCCTGCAGCGGCTCGCCGGGCTCGGGCTGGCATGCGAGCGAGCGGATGGGCGGTTGGAGCCCACTCCGGACGGACTCGCGCGGCATGCCACGGTTTGCACCAGCAGCGCCTAGCCGAGCGGCGCGGTCAGTAGCCCCTGCTCCCCCACCGCGACGCACAACACCTGCCCGCCGGTGGAGGTGGACACCATCATCATGTCGCCGCTTGCCAGCATGTCGACGGCGTCATCGAAATAACCCGCGTGGCTCACCTCGCGCAGCGAATCGCCGCCCGACTTGTAGTGCCATAGGGTGAAGCCGTTGGCGTAGGCCAGGACGGACAGGTTGCGGACAGCGAAGCTCATGACTCTGTTCCTTTTCTAGGTAATAAGTCCTATGACAGGTTAACGTGTCAGCGCACCACGCCGCGTGCGCGCAGTGCCCATTCGAGCTGGCCCAGCGCTTGGTGCCACAGGCGCCAATCGCTGCGCTGCATGGGGCGGTCGGGGCGGGGAGAGCTTTGCCGTTCGCCCCAAATGCGCAGCACCCGGGCATGCAGCAGTTCGATGCTGCGCTGGCGATACAGCGTATCGAGGCACCGAATCACGTCGTCGGGGTCGCAGGGGCGCGGGGGACCCTCGGGGCGCCACGCCGGGCCGGCGCCGTCGCGTCGCGCCATGATCGCGGCCATCGTCCACAGCCACGCCTCCTCGGCGGTGCGGAACGGCTGCGTGGCGGCGCTGTCGTGCGTGCGTCGGAGTGCGAGCATGGCGCGGTCCTCAAACATGAACAGAACAGGAACATAAACCCATTCTTCACATACATTCGCAATAGTGTTTTGCGTTAATTCCTATTTGCCCTGGCGTTAAATCCTACGGCACAATGCAGCGGCGCCCGATTCGCGCGGGTGAGAGAGGTGCAGAGCGTTGAAACACGAAGACATTTGGCGGGCGCTGGACACGCTGGCAGCGGAAAACGGCATGTCCGTCTCCGGCCTCGCGCGCGCCTCCGGGCTCGACCCGACCACGTTCAACCCCTCCAAACGCTGCATGCCGGACGGGCGGGCGCGCTGGCCCAGCACGGAAAGCCTGTCAAAGGTGCTCGCCGCCACCGGTGCCAGCCTGGAGGCGTTCACCGCGCTGGTCTCCGGCGCCCGCGCGATGTCCTCTAACCCGCGCACGCTGTCGGCCCGCCGCATCCCGCTGATCGGCCTGGCGCAGGCCGGGTCGGACGGGTATTTTGACGATGGCGGCTACCCGGTCGGCGGCAGTTGGGACGAGGTGAGCCTGCCCGAGATCGGTGACATGAACGCCTACGCGCTGGAAATCTCCGGTCAGTCGATGGAGCCGGTGTTCCGTGACGGGGACGTGGTGATCGTCTCCCCTGCTGCTCCGATCCGGCGCGGCGACCGCGTGGTGGTGCGCACCGCCGAGGGCGAGGTGATGGCCAAGCAGCTCGCTCGGCGCTCGGCCCGGCGGATTGAACTCAAGAGCCTCAACCCGGCGCATCCGGACTACAGCTTCGACCTCAAGGATGTGACTTGGATGCATCGCATCGTCTGGGCCAGCCATTGAGGACAGCCGCGTGCGGAGCCATGGCGCAACAATTCGAGCGCGAAAGCGTTACCGCCGCCATCGTCAATTCTGGTCAAGGATCACTTTATGAGTTTCGCCACCAAACGCGCGCTTCTGGGGATGGTCGCCTTCGCCGGCATTGCGGCGGCTCTGCCGGCTGCCGGCCAAACCGACCCGGGACATCCCGGCCCGGTCGACGGGCGCATCACCATGGTGGCGCATTCGGCCGCCGTGGGCGTCGGGTATACCTGGGGCGATGGGACGCTGTACTTCAATCACCATCGTTACTACTTCACGGTCCGCGGGGTCTCGGTGGCCGACGTGGGATATAGCCGCATCGTCGGTCATGGCCGGGTCTACAACCTGCATAAGGTGTCTGACTTCAGCGGCACGTACGGTGCGTCGAAGGGCGAAGCCACCGTTGGCCGCGGGTTGGCCGGGCAGTTCCTGCAGAACGGCAACGGCGTGCAAATCCGGGTTGATGACGTCACCCGCGGAGCCGAGCTGTCGGGCTCGGCCGACGGCATTCAACTTCAACTGAAGTAATTGGCGTGGGGCGGCTGGGATGATTGGACGCATTTCGGCCGCCTGCCTTCTCCTGCTCGCCTGCGTCGCCCCCTCGCAGGCAGCCCCACCTCCGGTTGACGTGCAGCTTGTGTTGGTGACCGACGTATCGCGCAGCATCGACGACAGCGAGTTCCAGCTGGAAAAGAAGGGCTATGCCGCCGCGTTCACCGATCCCAAAGTGATCGGCGCGATCCAGGGTGGCCCGAATGGCCGTATCGCGGTGGCGTATGTTGAGTTTTCCTCGGCGGACCAGGTGCAAACTCTGCTGGATTGGACCGTACTGTACGACGCGGCTTCGGCGGGCGCCTTTGCCGACAAGCTGAGCGCACTTCCGCGCAGCTCGTACGGCCGCACCGCGATCGGCAGCGGGATCGACCAAGCGGTGCAGTTGATCGAGGAGAGCGGGTTTGGCGACGCCCGCCGGGTGATTGACGTGGCCGGCGACGGCACCAACAATGCCGGCCGCCCGATCGAGGAGGCGCGCGACGCGGCGGTGGCGGCGAACGTCACCATCAATGGTCTCACGATCATCAACGATCACCCGGTGTCGTACATCTACGCGCATGTGCAGCCGCCGGGCGGGTTGCCGAACTGGTATCGGCAAAACGTCACCGGTGGGGTTGGCAGCTTCGTGCTGGAGGTGCACGACTTCGCCACCTTCGGGGACGCAATGTCGCGCAAGCTGTTGAACGAGATCGCCAGCTTGCCCCTGCAACAACACGGCTAAGGCTCCTGCCATGGAATACCGCAATCTCGGCCGCTCCGGCCTGCAAGTGTCCGCCGTCGGGCTGGGCTGCAACAATTTCGGCCAACGGATCGGCCTGGAGGAGAGCCGGCCGGTCGTGCATGCCGCGCTGGACGCGGGCATCACCCTGTTCGACACCGCCGACGTCTATGGCGGATTGGGGGGCGGTGCGCCCGGCGCGCACAAAGGAGCGTCCGAGGAGATCTTGGGCGCGATCTTGGGGCCGCACCGGCGCGAGGTGGTGATCGCCAGCAAGTTCGCCATGCCGATGGACGATAGCGGCCGCCGGGTCGGGGCGTCCCGCCGCTGGATCGTGCAGGCGGTGGAGGACAGCCTGACTCGGCTGCGCACCGGCTGGATCGATCTCTACCAGCAGCATGCTTTCGACCCGAAGACGCCGCTGGAGGAGAGCATGGCGGCGATGGACGACCTCGTGCGCGCGGGCAAGGTCCGCTACATCGGCTGTTCCAACTTCGCTGCCTGGCAAGTGGCGGACGCGATGTGGACCGCGCGCGCGGCGGGCAGCACCCCGTTCGTCTCGTGCCAAGACGAATACTCGCTGCTGGTGCGCAAGGCGGAACCGGAGTTGCTGCCGGTGATGTAGCGTTTCGGGCTCGGCCTGTTGCCGTATTTCCCGTTGGCAAGCGGGATGTTGACCGGCAAGTACCGCCGCAACGCCACGCTGCCGGAGGGGGCGCGGCTGACCAACACGCAGCGTCTGGCCGACCGCTATCTGATTGATGCGCATTGGCCAAAGGTGGAGAGGCTCACCGATTTCTGCGCTGCGCGGGACCGCAGCATGGTGGAGTTGGCGTTCAGTTGGCTGCTGTCGCACGCCACGGTTAGCAGTGTGATCGCGGGGGCCACGCGGGTGGAGCAGGTGCAGCAGAATGCCGCGGCTGCCGGCTGGGCGTTGACGGAGGCGGAACTGGCGGAGTTGGACCGGCTCACGGCGTGACTAAGCTGAGGCAGGCGCGAGACTCAGCTCTTCCAAGCTCTTTCCCTTGGTCTCCGGCAGCATCGCCAGCGTGACGGCCAAACCGAGCGCGCTGGCCAAGGCAGCCCCTAGTTCAGCCGTCAGCAGCCCGTGCCATGCCATCAGCAAGGGGAACGTGAATACCCCCGCGAAACCGCCCAGCTTGCCAGCAGCAGAGGCGATGCCGTGGCCCGTGGTGCGGGTCTCGACGGGAAAGATCTCCGCCGGGTAGACGAAGGTGGTGGCGTTGGGGCCGAACTCGGTGAAGAAGTAGCTGATCCCGTAGATGATGAGGAATGGCAGGATCAGCTTTTCGATGCCTGGGATCAGCGCCATCGCCAGGAAGCTGCCGCCCATCATGGCGAAACCCAGCACTTGGATCGGCTTGCGGCCCATGCGGTCCATCATCGCTGCCGCCACGAAGTAGCCGGGCACGGCGGCGCAGGAGAACACCGCCAGTTGGGTCAGCGTACTGGTTAGTAGGCTTTCGTCGGGGGAGATCGCGTGCAGCACCATCGGGCTGCTCACCGTGTTGCCGTAATAGGCGAAATCCATCAACGCCCAGGTGAGGCTGGCGCCGACCAGCCGCAGTTGCAAATCCCGGCGGCTCAGCAGGATGCGAAAACCGTCCCCAAACGATACCTTCGGCTGTTTTTCGGTCTTCTTGGCGTGGAGGGCCTGGTAGCGCGGGCTCTCTGCAAGATGCCGCCGCATCTGGAACACCACCAGAGCCGGCACGGCGCCGAACGCCAGCAGCAGCCGCCACACCCAATCGTGGTCGAGCCCCGACCACAGCAGCGCTGCCGCCAGCAGGGGCCCCACGATGAGGCCGGCGGCCTGCATGGCGAATACCAGGGACACCATCATGCCGCGGGTCTTCTTGCCGGCATACTCGCTCATCAATGTGGCGCTGACGGGGTAGTCGCCGCCGATGCCAACTCCCAGGATGACGCGGAAGCCGATCAGCCACCAGATGTTGATCGACAACGCCGAGGCGATGGCACCCGCCGCCAAGACCAGGACCTCGTAGCCGTAAATCCGCTTGCGCCCTACCATGTCGGCGACGCGGCCGAACAGCAGCGCTCCCACGGCGGAGGCCAGCAGCGCGGTGGAGGTGACTAGACCGATCGCCAGCGGTGACGGGTGCCACTCCGCCTTCAGGATGTTCATCACCACGCCGATGATGAACAGGTCGTAGGCGTCGCAGAAGAAGCCCATGCCGGAGATGAACATGATCTTCCACTGCTCGCGGGTGATGCCGCCGGTATCCAGATGCGCGAAGCTGTCGTCGCTGACGTCGGACATGGCGCGGTCTCCCTAGACCCGAAAGGCCGAAGCCTGCGCGCGGTTTGCCTTGCTCGATATGAAGCTTTTGCTAAGCCGCCTGCAGCACGCCGCCTGCTTCGGCGAGTTGGGCCAGGTGGGTGTCGGCGTCGCCGAACAGCAGCTCGATCATCGCCATGCGCTTAAAATAATGGCCGACGGCATACTCCATCGTCACCCCGATGCCACCGTGCAGTTGCACCGCCTCCTGGCCCAGCTTGCGGCCGGAGCGGCCAATCTGCACTTTGGCGGCGGCCGCAATCTTGTGCCGCTCCGCCGGGTCGTCGTCGCTGGCCATCATGGTGGTCAAGAGGGCCATGGAACGCGCCTGTTCCAGCAACACGTACATGTCCACGGCGCGGTGCTGCAGCGCCTGGAACTCGCCGATGGCGCGGCCGAACTGCTTGCGCTGCTTCATGTAGTCGATCGTGAGCGCGTGCATCGCCGCCATGACGCCGACCGACTCGGAGGCGAGATAGGCAATCGCCTCGTCCACCACCCGCTCCACCAGCGGCAGCGCTCCCGCCGGGTCGCCGAGCGGCAGACCGGTGGCGCTGGCCAGCGAGATTTCGGCTGCGCGCATGCCGTCCTGGGTCGGGTAGCCGCGGACGGAGACGCCCTCGTCCGGCACGTCGACCAGGAACAGGCCGATGCCGGCGCGGTCTCGCGTGCCGCCGCCGGTCCGCGCGGTGACCAGCAGCTTGTCGGCCGTGTCGCCGTGCAGCACGACGCCCTTCTCGCCCTCCAGCCGCCAGCGTGAGCCGTCGCGCCGGGCGATTGTGGTCACGTTGTGCAGTTCATAACGGGAGTGGCGTTCGACATGGGCGAAAGCGAGCAGCAATTCCCCCGCCGCCACCTGCGGCAGCAAGGCGGACCGAGTTTCGGCGTCGGCGCCATGGCGCAGCAGCCCGGCGCCGAGCACGACGGTGGAGAAGTAGGGCTCGACCACCAGGCCGCGACCGAAGGCTTCGGCCACGATCATGGTCTCGACCGGGCCGCCGCCGAAGCCGCCATGCGCCTCGCTGAGAGGCAGGCCGAGCAGGCCGAGTTCGGCGAATTGCGCCCACATCGCCCGGCTCCAGCCGCCCGGTTCGGCCATGATGGCGCGCCGCTGCTCAAAGCCGTATTGGTCGGTGATCAGGCGCTCGACGCTGTCCTTGAGCAAGCGCTGGTCGTCGTTCAGGTCGAAATCCATGCGCGCTAGAACCCCAGGATCGCTTTGGCCACGATGTTGCGCTGGATCTCGTTGGAGCCGCCATAAATCGAGACCTTGCGCCAGTTGAAGTAGGTCGGCGCCGCTTCTGCCGCGTAATCCGGCCCGATCGACATGGGGTCGTTGTCGCCTTCGGCCTCGTGGTCGGAGCGGTAGGGCATCGCGTATGGTCCGACCGCTTCCAGCAGCAGCTCGGTGGTCGCCTGCTGGATTTCGGAGCCCTTCAGCTTCAAGATGGAGCTGGCCGGGTTCGGCTTGCCCTTGGTGCGGTGCTTTTCGCTTGCCACCACGCGAAGCTGCGTCATTTCGAGTGCGCGCAGCTCGATCTCCAAGGCGGTGAGCTTCTCGCTGAAGGCGCGGTTCTCGATCATCGGCGCGCCGCCGATGCGCTCCAGCTTGGCTAGCTCGCGCAGCCGCATCAGCCGTGCTTTGGAGACGCCGATGCGGGCGATGCCGGTGCGCTCGTTGCCGAGCAGGAATTTGGCGTAGTCCCAGCCCTTGTTTTCCTGGCCGACCAGGTTGTCGTAAGGCACCCGCACCTCGTCGAACCAGACCTCGTTGACCTCACGGCCGCCGTCGATGGTTTGGATCGGGCGCACCGTGACGCCGGGCGTTTTCATGTCGATCAGGATGAAGGAGATGCCTTCCTGCTTCTTGGCCGCATTCGGGTCGGTGCGGCAGAGGCAGAAAATCCAGTCGGCATGCTGTGCCAGCGTGGTCCAGGTCTTTTGGCCGTTGATCACCCATTCGTCGCCGTCCCGCCGCGCCGAGGTGCGCAGGGCGGCCAAGTCGGAGCCGGCGCCGGGCTCGGAGAAGCCTTGGCACCACCAGATGTCGAGATTGGCGGTGGGCGGCAGGAAGCGCTGCTTGTGCGCCTCGGAGCCGAATTGAGCGATCACCGGGCCGACCATGGAGGTGTTGAACGCGAGCGGTGCGGGGACGGAGTTGCTCTGCATCTCGTCCAGCCAGATGTAGTGCTGCACGCTGGTCCAATCCTTGCCGCCATAGGCCACCGGCCAGTGCGGAACGGCGATGCCGGCCGCGTTCATGGCGCGCTGGGTGGTCTGCAGGTCGGCCTTGCTGACGTGCTCGCCGCGGCCGGCCCGGTGGCGGATTTCGGCGGGGATCTGTTCGCGGAAGAAGGCACGCATCTCCTCGCGGAAGGCGCGTTCCTCTGGGGTGAAACTCAGGTCCATGCGGTTGCCTCTGCTGGATTGCGTAACAGTTCCTCGTCCGCCAGCGCCTTGCGCGACAACTTGCCTACGGGGGTGCGCGGCAAGTCCTCGCGGAAGGCGACGGCGACGGGAAGTTCATAGCGCGCCACCTTATCGGTGAGGAACGCCCGCAGTTCCTCGACCGTGAACGGCACGGCCGCCTCGCGCAGCTTGACGAAGGCTTTGGCGGACTGGCCGCGGTAGGCGTCCGGGATGCCGATAACGCAGCATTCCTCTACCGCCTCGTGCTCGTAGATGGCGTCCTCGATCACTCGGGGATAGACGTTGAAGCCGCCGGAGATGATCATGTCCTTCTTGCGATCGACGATGTAGAAATTGCCTTGCTCGTCCATGCGGCCGATGTCGCCGGTGAGCAAGAAGCCGTCCACGCGGGAGGCCTCGGTCTCGTCGGGGCGGTTCCAGTAGCCGGCGGTGACGTTGGGGCCGCGGATGCGGATTTCACCCACTTCGCCCAGGGGCAGCACGCGACGGGGGTCGGCCAGGTCGGCTACGTCCATCTCGATGCCAGGCAGCGGCAGGCCGATCAGTCCCGGCCGCATCTCCATCTCCGGCAGGATGTTGGTGCCGGCCGGCGACGTCTCCGTCATGCCCCAGCCGCCGCCGACCCGGCTGCCGGTGAGCCGCTCGAAGCGATGCGCCACCTCCGCCGGCAGCGGCGCGCCGCCGCAATTGGCGACCCGCAGCGAGGAGAAATCCCGCTCCTCCAAGCCCGGTTGGGCCGCCATCGCGATGAACATGGTCGGCACGCCGAAGAACGCGCTGGCGCCGCGCTCGATGTCGTCCAGAGTTTGCGCCGCATCGAAGCGCTGGCGCAGCAGCATTTGCGCGCCCGTTTTGAGGCAGCGTAGCAGCACCGTCGTCAGCATGTAGATATGAAAGAGCGGTAGCACGCCGATCACCCGGTCCTGCGGCGTCCAGCGCCGGCCGGTGCCGTTCGACCAAACCTCGTAGATGGACACTGCGGCGGAGAGATTTGCGTGGGTCAGCATGGCGGCGCGGGGCAGCCCGGTGGTGCCGCCGGTGTATTGCAACAGGGCCACATCCGCCGGGTCGAGGGGGGGCCAAGTGCTGCTGACCGTGTCGCTTAAGCGCGCCATCGTCAACACGCGCGGGTCGTCCGGCAGGGCGGCGGTGGCCGGGCCAGGTCCCCAGACTGCGTCCTCGGCCACAATCAGGTGGTCGAGCAGGCCTTCCGCCAGCACTGCGAGCGCCTGGGGCAGCATGGCGGCGAAGTCGGGCGCCACCATGATCCGCGCGCCGCTGTCCACCAGCTTGCGTTGCATCATCCGCGGCGGGTCGAGCGGGCTGATATGCACCACGCGGCCACCGGCTTTCAGGACGGCGAAGAAGCTGATTGGGTGATATGGCGTGTTGGGCAGGAACAGCGCCACTGCGACGCCTGGCCGCACCCCGAGCTGCTGCAATCCTGCAGCGGCCGCATCGACGCGCTCGCTGAACTGCTGGAAACTGAGGCGCAGGCTGCGGAACTCGATGAATGGCAGCCCGCCGAAGCGTTCGGCCGCCGTGGTGACGAGCTGCGGCAGGGTAGTAATTTCGAGCGGCGTGTCCCACCGGATGCCTGGCGGGTAGGATGTTTCCCACGCGAATGGCCGTGCCGTCACTGCCATCGCCAACAACTCCCCCGCGCCAGTCGGCGATGCGCGGACATCCCACGAGCCCGCCTGCATTGCTTTGCGGTGAGCTTGGGGCCGCCACGATCACGCGTCAACTGCTACGCTGCCAAGGCAGTCGCTGGAAGATCGCCCTGCACCGGACGGTCGTTCACCAGAGCATGACCGCTTCTGGTCGGCGAAGCGCTCCCGCTCTAACGCCTTGTCTGAGAGACTGAGTCACGCTTCGGGTTGCTGCAGCCCGAAGCGATCAGGCTCTCGATGTTGGCTGCTCGGGTGGCGGCCTCAATGCGGCCGTGGAGCCGCCGAAGAGCCGTTACCCCGAGTCTCGGCGGTGAGGAGCGGGAGCGGGGGCGGCGTAAGGCGGTTGGGCGGCGAGGCGGGGGAGGGCGGCGGTGACCAGGCCGAGGTCGCGGCAGATGCGGCGCACGACCTCCTCGACGGGCAGGGATTGCAGGTCGTCGGCCCAAGCGGGGTCGTCGAGGCGCTCGTAGAGGTCGTCGAACAGGCGTTCGGCGGCGTCGCCATCAGCGGCGTGGCGGATCATGGTGGTGACGCCGCGGGCGACCTGGCGGCGCAGCATGGCGGGGCGGTCGTCGGCGGCACGGGCGCGGGGCCAGCCGGCCTGGATGCGCTGCTTGAGGGCGAGGGTGCGGCGCAGGGAGCGGGAGAGCTGGTCCAGAGCGCGGGCTAGGGTGTTGGTGTGGGGCACGGCTTGGGCCATCGCGGCGGTGGTGTCGTCGATGGCTTGGCCGGTTGCGGCGGCCTCGGCGAGGGAGGCCGGGGTGCTGCCCGCTGCCGGCAGCCAAGCGGCCGCGGCCTGGGCGAGCTTGTGTTCGATCTGCATCATGCACGAGACCACGCGCATCGCCCCCAGGGTGAGGGTGGTGGCCTCGGCGAGCACGGCGTCGGCATCGAAGGGGGCGGTGGCGTCCATGGCCGGAGAATAGCGCTTCGGGAGGGGACAGTTTCAAGCACCGATCGGCGGGCGCGGCGGATTGCAGCGGTTAGGATGCGACGGCAGAGGTCGACCATGCGCTCGATTGTGCAACGACCCTGGATGGCCGCGTCGCTTTGCTCCTCGCCATTGTCTCTTGAGGATTGGAGGGATCCAGGCGGTCCGCAGCGGTTTTGAAACGGGGACAGCTCTGGATCAAGTCTGAGTATGACGGGGTTGGTGAGGCGCTTGCGGAATGCCGGCTCGACGCGATCGGGGCGGCAGTGGCACGATCCGGCGATGATTGCTGTTCTGTCGCGTCTCTGGCTGTGCGGCTTGCTGATCGCTCCTGCATGGGCGCGCGCGCAGCCGGCCGAGCCCGCTCGCGCGGCCGATTTCGTCCGGCAGGCTGGCGCCGAATTGGCCGGGGTGGTGGCCGGCGCGGCCTCGCGCGGACAAGGAAGCGCGCCTCAAACCCTATCTCGACCGGGTTGGGGATGAGGACGGGGTGGCCCGGTTCTGCCTGGGCCATTATTGGCAGAACGCCACCCTGGAACAGCGCTCCGAGTATTTGCGGCTGTTCCGGCTGCAGTTCGATTCCCCGATCGAGCGGGCCGATGGCGTCTATGTGCCGACCGTGGTGGAGAGCGCCGGCAACAAGCCGGTGAATATCACCTGGCTGGTGGAGGTGAACGGCGGCAGCATGCAGATCGCCGACGTGCTGGCGGAGGGCATGAGCCTGCGCGTGACCGAACGCAACGACTTCAGCTCGTTCCTGTCCCATAACAGCGGCAGTGTCGAGGCGTTGCTCGCGGCTCTCAGGAAGCAGGCCGGGGGATAAGCCGGGTACGCCATAGGACGGGCAAACCCTGGTTCCAGCTTAGTGTCCGCCAAACCAAGGTTTGGCGGACACAGCGCGGGGCGTGGGCCTACGCGGCTGCGAAGGTACGAAGAATGTCAGGCTGCTTGGGCGGCAGCACCTGGCTGGTCCAACAACGACCTCGGCGCATCGCCGGATGCGAAAGCAAACCCTTCGTCAGCCCAGCCGGTGATGCCGCCCAGCATCAGCTTTACCGGGCGGCCCAACTCGGCCAAGCGCAAGGCGGCGCGGTCGGCGCCGTTGCAGTGCGGTCCGGCGCAGTACACGACGAACAAGGTGTCCGTGGGCCACTCGGCCATACGCTCGGCGGTGATCTGCTTATGTGGAAGGTGCTGAGCGCCCGGAATGTGCTGCCTTTCATAAGCCTCTGGCGAGCCGACGACATGGAGGAGGACGAAATCCTTTGTGCCGTCCCGCATACTTGCTGCAACGTCGGCGCAGTCCGTTTCCAGGGACAAGCGGCGGGCGAAGTGGGCAAGCGCATCGGCTGACGGGGCGGCAGGTGTTTGAGCAACGGTGCTGGGAAGCATGGCAACTTCTCTGTTCGGGTACGCTCCACCTTGCACCGCCCGCTTGCACGCTGGTCAGCGGCGCGGATGCCGTCTAGCGTCAAGATCATGCCAAATGCCGCCCATAGCCGGCCCGCGCCCCCGCTGCCAAATCCGCTCGTCGTCGCGGTCGCCTATGACGGGCTATGCACCTTCGAGTTCGGCTGCGCCGTCGAGGTGTTCGCCCTGCCGCGGCCGGAAATGGGGCCGGGCTGGTACCGCTTCGCCGTGGCGGCAGCGGAGCCGGGACCGTTGCGAGCCGCGGGTGGCATCACCGTAGGCGTTGACGGCGGCTTGGACCTGCTCGCTGGCGCCGGGACCGTCATCGTGCCGGGCTGGCGCGGGGCGGATGCGCCAGTCCCGACCGAGCTTTGCGCTGCCCTGCGTGCGGCACATGCAAACGGGGCGCGCGTGCTGTCCCTGTGTTCCGGTGCGTTCGTGCTCGCGGCGGCCGGACTGCTGGACGGAAAGCGCGCCACTACGCATTGGCGCTACTTCGACGCGCTCGCCGCTTGCCACCCCGGCCTGACGCTTGTGCGCGATGTGCTCTACGTGGACGAGGGCAGTGTGCTGACCGCGGCCGGGAGCGCGGCGGGCCTGGATTTGTGCCTGCACCTGATCCGCCGCGATTGGGGGGCGCGCATCGCCAACCAGGTTGCACGCCGGCTGGTCGTGCCGCCGCACCGTGACGGTGGCCAAGCGCAATACGTAGAGCGCCCAGTGCCGCGCGAGCGGGTCGGCGGATCACGGCTGACCGGTTTGCTGGACCGAGTGCGGGAGGCACTGAACCAGGATTGGCCTGTCGAACGGCTGGCGGCCGAGGCGGCAGTCAGTCCGCGCGTTCTGCACCGCCGCTTCCAGGAGACCAGCGGCACCAGCCCCGGAGCCTGGCTGCTTGCCGAGCGCATGGCGCGGGCGCGCGAGCTGCTGGAGGATGCAACGCTGCCGATTGAGGACGTGGCGGCGGCGTGCGGTTTCGGCACGGCCGCGACCATGCGGCACCACTTCCGCACGACCCTGGGTGTCAGCCCCGCCGCCTACCGCGACCGGTTCAGGGCGCCGGCATGACCGGGCTGACGGTCGGCATCGAAGCGCCGCAGCAGGCCGACGTGCTAGACCTCCTCTGGCAGTCGGACGCCTACTCGGCATCGCTCTACCCGGTTGAAGGCCGCAAGCCACTCGGCACCGAGGCCTTGAGCGCGCCTGGCGTCCACTTCCTTGTGGCGCGGCTGGGAGGGGTGGCCGTAGGCTGTTGCGCCCTAATTGAGCAAGGCGGCGGCACGGGCGAGCTGAAGCGCATGATCGTGGACAAGGCTGCCCGGCAACAAGGAGTTGGCCGAGTCTTGCTTGCCGCCGTCGAGGCCGCCGCCGTGCGGATCGGGCTGCACCTGATCCAGATGGAGGTTGGCGCAAGGAGCACCGGCGCCCACGCGCTCTATCTCAGGGCAGGCTATCGGGACCGCGGGCCGTTCGGCACGCACCGCCTCTCGCCACATAGCATCTTCTTGGAAAAGCAGGTTGGGCCAGGTGCGGCCTGACTGCGCCTGTCCGCCAAACCACCGTTGGCCGGAGAGAGTGGAGTGAACCCCTGGAGTGAGACAGGTAAATTCGGACAGCTCCCAACGATGAGAATGTGCCGATGTCCCTGAGCGAGTCTGGGCGCCACAGCCGGGAGTTCATGCTGAAGGCTGTGGAGCGATTGGAAGCTGGCGAGCGCGCAAGCGCCTTGGCCATCGAGCTGAATGTGCAGCGAACGATTATCTATCACTGGCGTGAGCGGGTTCGCGCGAACGGCGCGGAGGCGCTGACGAGCAAACGCGGGCGCCCGCGCACGCCGGAGGTCCTTGTGGCGGCTGGCTTGCGCGCGTCGCGTGCCAAGGCGGATAGCTTGGCCCAGGCGCGAACGCAGATCGCCGAGCTGGAGCGCAAGGTGGGCCAGCAGCAGCTGGACCTGGATTGTTTCAGAGGCGCCTTGCAGCACATAGAGGGTTCACGCCGGCCGAGCGCCACGCCTGGCGTGACCGCGTCTTCGCCCACATCCAGGCAATGACGCGCTTGCAAGGCGAAACGCCGGAAGCAGGGCTTTCGGTGGGGAGGATGTGCGCGTTGGCTGGCGTCAGCCGGGCGGCCTACTATCGCTCCTGGACCCGCAGCGATCCGCTGCGCGAAGAGACGGCGCTGCGCGATGTCATACAGCGCCTGGCGTTGGCCAACCGCCACTACGGCTACCGCCGGATCGGCGCGCTGCTGCGACGCGAGGGCTGGTGCGTCAACCACAAGCGCGTGGTCCGGATCATGCGCGAGGACAACCTGTTGTGCCTGGCGAAGCCGCTGTTCAGGCCGCCGACGACGGATGCGCGTCACAGCTGGCAGGTGTGGCCGAACCTGGCGCGCCACCTCATGCCCATGGCCACGAACCAGCTGTGGGTGGCGGATATCACCTACGTGCGACTTGCGGAGGCGTTCATCTACCTGGCTGTCGTGCTGGACGCTTTCAGCCGCAAGGTCGTCGGCTGGTCGATGGCCGATCACCTGCGGGCGAGCCTTGCCCTGGATGCGCTCGAGATGGCGTTGGCCAGCCGGGAGGTGATCGCCGGCGGCCTGGTTCACCACTCGGACCGCGGCATTCAATACGCGTGCGGCGACTACATTGCCCGGCTTGAGGCCGCCGGCATCCAGCCCAGCATGAGCCGGGCTGGCTGTCCTTACGATAACGCCATGGCCGAGAGCTTCATGAAGACGCTCAAGCACGAGGAAGTCGATGCCAGCGCCTACCGCGATCTCGCCCATGCCAGGGCCGGCATCGGGGAGTTCATCGAAACCACCTACAACCGGCAAAGGCTTCACTCGGCGCTTGCCTACCTGTCGCCGATAGAGTTCGAATCAAACCAGCCCCGGGCTGCTGCGCAGCAGCCCGGGGCTATGACGCAGCCGAGCTGTCCGTGATTTGTTGTCTCGCCCAAGGGGTTCAGCTCAGAGATCGTCTGTCCGCAAACACAGTGCCTTGGACGCCATTGCGGACACATTGATTGACGGACGGGAAGGCGGCCAGGCCGGGTCCATCCAATGCACTCGACACAGCGTGGGGAGGTAGAGCGCTCCCGGCCAGCTCCGGTCAATGGCTCTCGAAGCACAAGGCTTCGAGGGCGCCTCCACATGCTTTGTTAGGGTCAATGCCTGCTGGCGACCAGGAGCACGTTGGCCAGCGGCGTGCCCTGCGCCGCGGCCCAGCCGCTCCATGCCGGCCGAGACCATGCTGCGCCAGCCGGCCGCCGGGTCGGCGGTGCGGAGGATAAGCCGCTGACGGGTCAGCGCGGCAGCACTGCGCAATAGCGTGAGTTGCAGCTCGGTGGTCAGTTGATACAGCACGTCGATCAGCAGCACAGTGTCGGCGCCGGCGAGTTCGTGCGGCTGGGCGACGTGCGCTGCGACCGTCTGGCGCTGCGCCTCAAGGCCAAGTCCGGATCTGGCCTGGCTGTCGGTGCTGACACGAAGGTAGGCGACAAACCGCCCTGGCTCCCGCCTGGTCATCGGCGTGTCTTTCCAACCGAAGTGTCGGCGCGGCTACTCATCCCACGGGTTGACGATTGCCACACCCATGCCCTCGAAGTCGGCCACGTTGCGGGTGACCACGCTCGCCCTGCGCACGTGCGCAATTGCAGCCAGCATCAGATCTATGGTCCCGCTCGGCCGTCCGACTTTCCGGCGCGCTGCGAACACCTCGGCATAGGCAGACGCCGCTTCGGCGTCGAATGGCAGGACGCGGCCGTCAAAATCGTCGGCGAACATGGCGCGCGCAGCCTCCTCCAGGTCGGCGCGGCGACGGCCGCTCGGGATGATGGCGAGGCCGGCCAGGATTTCTGCTTGGCATACGGCTGCCGTGAACAACTCATCCGATGGCTGGCGCACGATCCAGTCCGCGATTTTGTGCTCAGGCTCGGGACGCATGATCTCGAAGAGCATGTTGGTATCGAGCATCAGCATTCAGTCGAACCGGGGCGGGTCGCGGACCGGCTCGCGCGAGGCAGTTCGAGATCGACCCCACCCAATGGTGCAAAGCGGGCGCGAACCCGGTCGTACAGGTGGCGCACAGGCGGAGCGCCCTGCGGCGTCAGCGCGGTTTGCAGGATGCGGCGCGCCTCCGCCTCCATCGATTGGCCGTGCTGGGCGGCGCGGACGCGCAGCCGCTCTTTGAGGGCCGAGTCGAGATTACGGATGGTGATTGAGGCTGGAGTAGCGCGTCTGCTAGCGTGCATACCCCTACGTAATCAATGATTGCATTGATGTCAAACAGCGCTGTAATGTTGGCGACACTGCGACCGGCTCGGCTGCGCGCGGGTATGCGAGACGGCAACTTAGGGCGTTCCAACCATCGCGCGCGTCATCTGCTCGGTCAGTTCGCCCATCTCTGGCCAACTCATGGTAGGCTTGTTGATCTGTAGCGACACCACGCCGTGCAGGCCGGCCCACAGCAGCAACGCAAGCCGTTCCGCGTCCCCGGCCTGCTTCCCCCGGCGTTCCCGCCGCACGTCGCGGATCAGCTCCGCCGTACGATCCAGCATGGGCTGACCGAGCGCAGCGAGGCGGGGGTCGTCCAGCCTTGGGATCGCCCGGCCTTCGTAGAGCACCTTGTAGTGACCCGGCCGCTCCAGCCCGAAGCGGACGTAGGCCAGGGAGCGTGCCAGCAAGCGGTCCCAGGCGTTGCCGCCCGCCTCGGCCGTTTCCCGCTCCGCGTCGTCCCGCGCCGCTGCGAGTTGGGTGAACAGCTTGTCCAGGACTGCGAGGATCAACGCCGTCTTATCGGCAAAATGCAAATAGACCGACGGGGGGGCGATATCCGCTTCTTTTGCCACGGCGCGAAGTGAGAACGGCTCGTCCTCTCCGCGCCGGGCCAGCAACCGCGTTGCCGCTTCGACGATTTCGGCTCGAAGCCGGTCACCGCCCCCGCGAGGATTGCGCTGCCTTGGCACGCTCCTCTGTTCCTGCCGTTCACCCTGCATCGATGCCGTCCTCTGCAGTCAGAGCAGCCCTCTAGCATATAAGTTGACAGACATTAAGTTACGTGTGTAAAGTTATGTCTGTCATCTGAGGTTTTCACCATGGGTGATCCGACTGGGCCTGCGACGAACCACACCAGGAAGCAAACTGCCCCCACCAGCGCCCTGGCTGGCAAAGTTACCCTGGTGACCGGCGCAAGCGGGGGCATCGGACAGGCCGTTGCCCGACGTCTCGCGAGCGACGGCGCGCGCTGGCTATCCGGCCAGGTGCTCGTCGCCAACAGTGTCGCGTCCGTCTGACCGCACTGGACTCACCTTCGAAACAGAAAGGTAATACAATGACTCAAGCCACTCAGAATGCCGTCACCGACCGCCGGTTGGCAGGCAAGGTCGCCGCCATCACCGGTGCCAGCAGCGGCATCGGCGAGGCGACCGCCCGCGAGCTCGCCCGACTCGGCGCCAGCGTCGTCCTGGCCGCACGCCGGCTCGGCCGCTTGCAAGCCGTCGTCGCCGACATCGAGGCGGCAGGCGGCACGGCCTACCCTGTCGTCACGGACACCACGAAGGCCGACGACCTCAAGCGCATGGTGGACACGGCCATCAGCCAATACAACCGGCTGGATTACGCGGTGAACAACGCCGGCGCTTCGGGACGTGGGGCGTTCATGGAGGTCAAGGTCGGGGACTTCGACCGCGTGATGGAGACGAACCTGCGGGGGGTGTTTCTTGCCATGCAGGCCGAAATCCCGGCTCTGCTCTCGGGCGGCGGCGCGATCGTCAATACGGCCAGCGTCGGCGGGCTGGTCGGCGTGCCGGGGCTATCGTCCTACGTGGCGAGCAAGTGGGCCGTCATCGGGCTGACCAAGAGCGTGGCGCTCGAGTACGCGACCAAGGGCATCCGCATCAACGCGATCGCGCCGGGCGGGACCGCGACGGAGATGCTGGCCGGCGGCACCCAGGAGCAGCGCGACTTCCTCGCCAGCTTGGCACCCATGAAGCGCATCGCCGATCCGGCCGAAATCGCACGGGGCATCGTCTATCTGCTGGCCGACGCGACCTTCACCACGGGGATCGCACTCCCCGCGGACGGCGGCCAGTCGGTGCCCTGACAGCCGATCGCGAAGTTCCGCACCCGGCCGCTCACGGCGCAGGGTGTGGGGTCAGCCCGGCTGCGGGCAAGCTGGCTGAGGCCTGCTCGGGGCGAAGCGTGCGCGCCAACAGCAGCAACGCCCCAGTCGCCAGCAACGGCACGACACCCAGAGCGGCGAAGATGCTCTGGGCCGTCCACCCGCCGTGCAGCAGCACCGCAAAGACGCCCGGGATCGCCACCTGCCCGACACGCCCCAGGCCCATGGCCCAGCCTGCTCCGGTCGAGCGCATGGCCGTGGGATAGACCAACGTGACCAGCGAAATGCCGCCAGACGCACCGATCCCGACCAGCGCGCCCACCAAGGTGACGAACACCGACGCCGCCAGCGCCGAACCAGGCCAAATGCCCATGGCAGCGGTCGCGGCGGCGCCGGCCATGACCGGGGCGGCGAGCGCCGCCACGATGCCGAAGCGGTCCACCAGTTGTCCCGCGACGGCCATGCCCAGCAACGCCCCGAATCCGAGGAACGAGGCGGCGATGGCAGAGGCCGCGGGGGACACGCCGTTCTGCTGCAGGATGGTCGGGAGCCACGCCATGGAAGCGGTCGTCCCGAAGCAGGCAAACAGCGCCAGCCACAGGCACAGCGTCGGCCCCATTCGACCGGATCGGAACAGGTCGGCCGGACTGGCGGAGTGATGCTGGGCCGGGCCGCTTACGGCCATCGCCGCCGCGTCCAGCGGCAAGCCCGGCGCGATGGCACCGACGATGCGTGCCGCCCTCGGATCACCCGGCCGGCGAACCAGCAAGAAACCGATCGACTCCGGCAACAGGGCAAGCAGGAGGAGTGCGACAACGATCGGGATCGTCCCGCTGACATAGAAAGCGCTGTGCCAGGAGAAACGGCTCAACATCCAGCCATTGGCTAAACCGCCGATGAGGATGCCCAGCGGGAACGCCGCCCAGACCAGGCTGACGACGCTGGCGCGCAAACGGGCGGGCGTGTACTCGGATGCGAGCGAAAGGAAGCAGGGCGTGGCTCCGCCAAGCCCGATGCCGGCCAGCACCCGCAGTGCCACCAGCATCGGCAGGCTGTCGGCGAACGGCGTCAGCAGCGTGAAGAGGCCGAAGACCAGGACCGCCGAGATCAGGACGGGCTTGCGCCCGGCACGGTCGGCAAACCCTCCGAGCACGACAGCACCGATTGCCGCACCAACCCATGACCCCGAGATGGCCCATCCCATGGCGCTCGGGGCGACGTGGAGCGCGGCTGCAATGGAGGGCGCGCCGATACCCATGATCTGCGTATCGTTGCCGTCCAGCACGCCGATCAGGCCGCACAAGATCAGTGTCCTGATTTGCAGGCCCGAGCACGGGCGCCCGTCCAGGAACGACGTGCCGGTATCGGGAGAGGATGCCATGGTCATTGCCGGACGATTTCCTTCGTCTTGTTGTTGTCTGCCGAGCGGCAACCTGGTCAGCCGCCGAGGCGGAACAGCACGGCCGCCTCCTTTCGCGCGATGCGCCAATCCGTGCCGTTATGCTGGAGACGGTCCTCGCCGGTGAGGACGGCGGTATGCCTGGCCGGACTTTCGCCTTCCTGCACGAAGACGGCGAGGTCGTAGGCAACGCGGGCCGCTTTGCCGTCATCGAGCAGGGTGACGACCACGTTGCTCAGCAGGTGTCGCGTCTTGCGATCCGGCGCGTTCTTCGCCAAGGCGTCCAGGACCGCTTGCGGGCCGGCCACCGGCTTTCCCTGCCGCATCCAGACCCCGTCCGCCGCCATCAGCGAGGCGAGAAGCTGGTCGTCGCGCCGGTCCAGGTGATGGTAGAAGCGGGTGCAGACCGATACGCAGCCATGCTCCGCCAGCATCGCCTCGGCCGGGGTCATCTACTCTGCCGCCAGCCTATCGGACCGCCAGCGCGGCGAGGCAGGACGACGGGGTGCGATCGGCGTGCCGATCTTCCGGTCCCGTGCCCGCTCGATCACCAGGCGCGCAACGGCGAGGTCCGAAATGCCCATGCCCATCGCTTTGAACAGCGTGAGATCCCCCGATGTCGCCGGGTGCGTGCGGCCGGCGATCACGTCCGCAAGCGTCTGAACGGTGTCCCATCTCCCGCTGTCCAGGGCGCCGAAGCGGTCGATGAACTCACGCGAGTTGCGCTGCACGCCGGCCAGGCTGTCGACGACGACGGCACGCGCGCGATCGAAGACATCCTGCGTGAACTCGGAGTTTGCCGGCAGGATCGCACCAACGGCGTTCACGTGGGCGCCGTGCGCCAGCATGTCGGCATGCACGAATGGCTGTGTGGCCCGCGTGACCAGGGTTGCGATCTCCGCGCCCTCCAGCGCCTGTTCCACGCTCGCACAGTCCTCCACGTCGAAGGCGAACGCTTCGCGCGCTTTCTCGACGAACGCATGGCGTTTGTCCGAACTGGGGCTGAATACGCGCAGGCGCTTGAGGGAACGGACAGCGGCGACGGACGCGACTTGCATCATGGCCTGCCGTCCGGTGCCGATCAGCGCCATGTCGGATGCGCCGCGCGTCGCCAGCCAGCGCGCGGCGACGCCGGCGATCGCGGCGGTGCGGAGTTGCCCGAGTGCCCCGGCCTCGACGATGGCGGACAGGCTTCCCTGCTCCACGTCGAACACCGTCATCACCGAAGACGCGCCGCGCTTGGTGTTGATCCAGTTCTTAAAGCCGCCAATGCACGCATCCGGAAAGGACGAGCCCAGCGAGTGCAGCGACGAGCCGTCGCCGAACGTGCCAAGCGCCTTCGGAATTTCCAGCGTCTCGCGCCGGCCCTGCCGGGCGCAGGCGTCCTCCAGTGCGTCGATCGCGTCTGTCAGATCGACAAGCGAGGCCACCTCGGCCTCCGTCAGGTAGATCGCACCCTCAGCCATCATCGGTCCTCCCGAATTTCGTCCACGACCCGGTTTCGCAGCACACCGACGCCGGTGATTTCCACCTCCAAGTCGTCGCCGGCTTTCAGCCAGACATTCGGTTGCCGCCCGGAGCCCACCCCGCCAGGCGTGCCGGTCGCGATGACATCGCCCGGCTCCAGCCGGGCGAAGGAGCTGGCGTAGGCGATCAGGTGCGGCACGGAGAAAATCAGGTCGTCGAGCCCCGACCGCTGCATCTCCTGGCCGTTCACGCGCGTGACCAGCGTGTGGTCGCCGACGGCGCCGAATTCATCTGCGGTCACCAGGCAAGGGCCGAAGGCGCCGCTCGCCTCGAAGTTCTTGCCCGGTGTCGCCTGCCCGGAGTGGCGCTGATAATCGCGCACCGAATTTTCGGAAAAGCAGGCATACCCCGCCACGTGGGAGAGTGCGTCGGCTTCGGAGATGTGGCGTCCCGCCCGGCCGACCACGACCGCCAGCTCGCCCTCGAAGTCGAACTTGTCCGACAGGAAAGGCCGCTTGATCGGTTGTTCGTGACCGACCTGCGAGCCGGGGAAGCGCACGAAGATGGACGGGTATGCCGGGATCGGCGTGTTCGTCTCGACGAGGTGCGTCCGGTAGTTGTAGCCGACGCACAGGATTTTCTCAGGAAATGGGACCGGCGGAAGCCAGGTGATCTGGCCCTCCAGCACGACGCGCTCGGCACGGGACGCCGCCTGCGCGAAGTCGAGTGCGTGCGTGAGTGCGCTGCGCAGGTCAGGGTGCTCGGGCGTGCCAAGGTCCAGCACGCCGCCGGCCGTCTGCACACCGAAGCTCGTGCGCTCGCCGTCGGTGAACGACACCAATCTCATGAATTTTGTCTGGTCATCGTTGAAAAGCGGCAGGCGACCGCACCGAGCGGACCGTAGTCGACATTCAGGACGTCGCCGGGCTTGACGTAGACGGGCCGCGTGAAGCTGCCGGCCAAGACGATCTGACCCGGCTCCAACCCGATGCCCTGCGGGCCCAGGCGGTTCGCGAGCCAGGCGATGCCGTTGGCGGGGTGGTTCAGCACCCCGGCCGCCAGACCGGTTTCCTCGATGGCACCGTTCTGCACCAGCATGGCGCCGACCCAGCGCAGGTCCACCGCATCCGGGCGCACGGGCCGGCCGCCCATGACGATGCCGGCGTTGGCGGCGTTGTCGCTGATCGTGTCGACCACGCGGCGCACCGTCTTGGTGTCCGGGTCCACCTGGTGGATGCGGGCGTCGATGATTTCCAATGCGGGCGCGACCCAATCCGTCGCGGCGAGCACGTCGAAGATCGTCACCCCCGGCCCGCGCAGCGGACGCCCCAGGATGAACGCCAGCTCCACCTCCACGCGGGGGGCGATGAAGCGGTCATGGGGGATCACGCTGCCTTCTGCGAACAGCATGTCGTCGAACAGCGCCCCGCTATCCGGCTGGTCGATGCCGACCGCGATCTGCATGGCGCGGGACGTGAGGCCGATCTTGTGGCCGACCAGCTTGCGACCTTCGGCGAGCTTCATGTCCACCCAGGCGCGCTGGACCTGGTAGGCATCGGGCATGCCCATGTCGGGGTGGCGCAGGCTGAACTGCCTGATTTGCGACCGATCGCGCTCGGCTGCATGCAGCTCGGCCGCCAGCCCCATCACCGTCGCTTGCTGCAGTGGCATCTTTGTCCCGTGGTAGAGAATGCTTCGGGCCGGACACAGCGGGCCGCGGGGTGCTGCTGCCTGCTGTGTCACAGTCCGTGTGGTCAGGCGCCCTTCAGCCGTGGTCCGACGTAGCCTGTCTGACCCGCCTCCGAGCCGAGCGTCAGGATCGGACCGTCGATGCGCTCCTGCCAGATCAGGCTCTCGACGCCGATCTGGAACGGGTGATCCTGGATGGTCAGCACGCTCGACCCTTCGTCCGAAGCGCCGTGCGCGTGCTCGCTCCAACTCGGCGCGGACAACAGCAGGTCGCCCGCCTGCCAATCGACGCGCTGGCCGTCGACCACGCTGCAGCCGCGACCGCGGAAGTGGTAGTTGCAGGCGAAGGAGCTGTGCTTGTGCCCGCGGGCCGGGACGGGCCGCTCCTTGCCAGGCGGGTGGGACGAGAGCGTGGCGAAGAAGCTGTGCGTCGTGCCGTTCCGGCGCTGCGTGGCGGGATTGTACATCAGCATGATCGTGCGCTTGCCATCGCCCTGTTCGTGCGACAAATGCGGCGACGTGAGCTTCCACGGCCAGATCAGCGCCTTGTTCCCGACCACCTCGATGTCGGTCAGGAACTCGTAGCCGCGGAGCCGGGCGCCGTCGCCGAGGATCGCGAGGTCCGGCGCGTTCTCCCGGACATATGTCCGATCTGCATCATCCTGCGCGGAGCTGGCCTGAAGCGGCTGGATGTCGCCCTCGTCCGAGTAGTGGATGCCGAGCTTCTGCAGGACCGGGGCATTCGAGTAGCTGAACCAGACGAACGGTTCGGAGCCCTCGCAGCGGTATTGCCGGCGGGCCATGGAAGGGATGTTCCAGATATCCCACTTCTCCGGCGACAGCGTGCGGCCGCCGGCCGTCACCTGGCCGCTGCCGCGAATGCAGAACTCGACCCGGTTGGCATTGTCGCGGTTGACGGTCACGCGCTCGCCGGGGTTGAGCACGTTGACCGAGAAGGACAGGCCGGGCGCCAGGCCCAGTCCGGGATCGGTCGACTCCGGATGAACAACCTCCATGGCGCGCCGGCTGCCGGCGGGGAGGTCGCGCAACTGCTCGACCGCAGCTTCGATCTTCGCCTTGGGAACGTGGAGCGGCGCCCAGGCACGGGGCCGTGGAACTGTCGTGTCGACCAACTCGAACCGCGGCTCCAGCGGCGCGGTCGCCATCATCGTGTCCATGTTGCCTCCCTTTCGTCCCCGCTCACAATCGGGGAGCAAGCTAAATATATTCATTTAAAATTGCATGTAAAGTGCCCGCACGAATACCCGCGACATATCAGCCATCCTCACTCGGACGCCGGGCAAAGCCTCATAGGCTGGACAAGATCATGCGGCACAGCACCTCCGAATCCTTGTTCCAGGTCCCCGGCACGCCGAACGCCTCCAGCAACACGTAGCCGCGGATGGCAGCCATGGCGATGCGGCGCAAGGACGCCATCTCGCCCTTACCGAGCTTCGCATCCGGGAAGATCGCTTGCCATGTGTGGTTGATGGCATCCTGCTTCTCGGTCAGGTGCTCCTTGACCCTCTCGAAGGCCGCCGGTTCGCCTCTCACGCCCAGCAGGATCTGCATGGTCGCGAAGAACATCGGCCCGGCAAACACCTCGCGGTAGCGCCCCACCAGGGCTTCGACCCGCTCCCAGAGCGGCTTGGTGGACAGGCCGGCGGTGTCGATGCGGAAGTTCAGCTCCGTCATGACGTGATCGACGATCGCCAGCACCATGTCGTCCCGGGCCGGGAAGTGGTACTGCAACGCGCCCCGGGTGACGCCGGCCCGTTCGGCAATCAGGTTGGTCGTGGTCGAGGCGTAGCCCTGTTTGGTGATGACCTCGATGGCAGCCGACAGCAGCGCTTCCCTGGTTGCTGCACGCCGCTCCTCGTGGGTGCGCCGCGGCGGCGCGCCGCTTCGCGACGCCGCACCGCGCTTGCGGGCTGGGCGGGAAGTGTCAGGGGCGAGTGTCGAGACGGTCACCAGATGCTCCTTGCTGCTCCGCAGCATATCGGCCTGCAAGCTGCGCCCGGAAGGCTGATCGGCATGGCCTTTATCCGTTCAGGCGCTGGCGCTCCACCTCGATGATCCAATCGACCGAGTCTTGCAGCGTCCTGTGTGCCCGGAAGTGTAGCAGGCGCTCCGCTGCCGTCACGTCGGACATGGCGGGGCGTGGCGCGGGGTAGCCAGCGAAGCCCCTGTCGTGACTGCATTCGTTTTGCACCGACAGATGCGGAAAGCGCCGTCGGACCGCATCGACCAGGTTCGCATGGGTCACGGGCGCCGGGTGGGCGATGTTGAACACCACCTGCGATGGAAGCGGCGCTTGCAGCGCGGCCAGAGCGGCTGCCGCGCAGTCGCGCGCGTCCACGAACTCCTCGATCCCGGCCCAGGTGAGGAGAGGATCGGCCAGGCAGGCCGGCGTGTCGCGCAGCGCGGGAACCACAAGCGCGCGCACCGCCTCCGTCGGCAAAGCGAGCGGCCCGTCCCAACGGCCCAGGACCGCCGCGTAGCGCAGCACGACCGCGGCGACGCCGAACCGGTCGGCATAGATGGCGGCGAACTGCTCCATGGCCGCCTTGGCTGCGGCGTAGAGCGTCGGTTGCCGTCCCGATATTAACGCGGACGGCATGTCCTCCGGCAGCGACGGCAGGCCGAGGCTGCGCGCGAGCTCGAACGAGGCGTACGTGACGGTGCTGGACCCGGCCAGGACCACCCTGTTCAACGCGCAGACCCGTGCCGCCTCAAGCACGTTCACCGCACCGCCGATGTTGACGCTGACGGCGAGCGATGGGTGTTCCCACAAGGTCTGGCTCTGCACCACGGCCGTGTGTACGATGCTCCGGACGCCGGATTGCCGAACGATCCGGGTCATCGCCTCGCCGTTGGCCGCGTCGGCGACGAGAATGTCCCCGCAGAAGCCCAGGCTGCGGATTGCCGCTTCCTGGGGCGCGATGTCGAGCAGCACCGCCCGGCCTCCGGACTGCTCGACTGCGCACGCGGTCAGGCTGCCGATGAGGCCCGCCCCCGTCACCAGGACGCCGCCCTCGATGGCGGAAGCCACGGCGATCCTCGCTGCCGGTTCCGTCATGCGGCCTTGGTGAGATAGCATCCGCCAAGCGTGAGCGGCCGGAAGGCCTCGTCCGCCGAGATCGACCGCACGTAGCTGAGATAGTCGAACGGCTTGTGCTGCTCGGCAGGCGCCTTGACCTGGTAGATGTGCATTGGGTGGATCTTGCGCCCATCGACCCGGATGACACCCTCCTTGTAGAGCGGGTCGCTCGTAGGCATCGCTTTCATGCGGTCGACCACGGCCCGGCCGTCGGCGCTCGACCCGACGGAGGCGACCGCCTTGAGGTAGTGCAGCGTGGATGCGTAGCTGCCTGCATGGTGCTGGGTCACCACCCGTCCGCCCGTCCGCTTCTGCAGGCGTGCGGCGAATTGCCGGGCCGGCTCGTCTTGGTCCCAGTAGAACGGAGTGGTCAGCAGCAAGCCTTGCGAGGCGTCGAGGCCCGCACCGTGGATCTCGCCGATGGTGGTGATCAGCATGTCCAGCTTCTGCGACCGGCTGACGTTGATACCGAACTCGGCCGCCTGCTTGATGATGGTCACGCCGTCGAAGGCGCTGGCCACCCCGATCACCTGCGCACCGGACGACTGGGCTTGCAGCAGGAACGAGCCGAAGTCAGGAGCACCGAGAGGGTGCTTGACCTCGCCCACGATCTGGCCACCCGCCGCCGCGATAGACTGCATGGTGACCTTCTCCAAATCGTAGCCCAGCGCGTAGTCGGCCGTCAGCAGGAACCAGGTCTTGCCGCCGCCTTGGACGACACCCTTGGCGGTCGAGCCCATGGCCCAACTGTCGTGGACCCACTGCACGGTGTTGGGCGAGCACGCTTCACCGGTCAGGGCCGTCGTGGCCGCAGACACCGCCATGAAGGCCTTGTTCTTCTCGCGGGTGATATTGCTGACCGCCAAGGCCACGGCCGAGTTGGCGACGTCCGTGATCATGTCGACCTTGTCCTCGTCGATCCACTTGCGCGCTATCCCGACACCGATATCGGGCTTGTTTTGGAAATCGGCCGTCAGAACTTCGATGCGGTCGCCGCCATGGCTGGCCATCCAGTCTTCGACCGCCATGCGGGTGGCCTCGATGGAGCTGAGCCCGGTCACGTCGGTTGCCGGGCTGCTCAAATCAGTGAGGACGCCGATGCGCAGCGGCGGCTTCGCGCTGCTTTGCGCCAGGACGCGGACGGGCAGGGATGCGAGGCTGCCGGCGATGAGAGTGCGGCGCTTCATGGGTTGCTCCTTGTTGTCAGGAATTGCCACCGACCGCCCCGGCGGCCTCGTCGAGGATTGCGCGATAGTCGGCTGATGACGGCAGGCGTGGGCTGGAACGGTGGTAATGGCCGTCCAGGGCGGACTGGACGGCGCCTGCAGCCACGTCCGGCTGGAGGACAGACGCTGGCAGCGTGGTGGGCAGGCCCGTGTTTCGGACGAACTCGGCGAGCGCGGCAGCCAGGTCGGCGTCCTGCGGCAACCCCAGCGCACAGGCCAGCGCGGCCTGCTTGGCGCCGAGATGGCCTGCGTAGAACCGCAGAACGGGCTCCAGCAGGGCCGCGATGACGGTGCCGTGGTGAAGCCCGGCGCCGTCCAGCGGCACGCCAAGGGCGTGCGCCGCGCCGAGACCAAGCGGCATTGCCATGCCGCCCTCCAGCGCTCCCAGCATCACCTCGCCCCGCCAAACGATCGAACCCGGCTCGGCCAGCACGCGGGGCAGGGCGCTGAACAGCCGCTGCGCGCCGTCGAGCGCAACCGCTTGGTACGGAGCGGCCGCGTTCGGCGACAAGTACCCCTCAATGCAGTGCGACAAGGCATCAACCGCGGTGGCCGCGGTCAGCGCCGCCGGCAGCGATAGCGTCAGGCCGGGATCGCACACCGCCGCGGCAGGGAGCAGACGGGGAGACAACAGCACCAGCCGCTTGGTCCCCGTGGATACGGCAAGGCCGCGGCTGATTTCACTGCCGGTGCCAGCCGTGGTCGGCACCGCGACAACAGGTGGCATGGTGCTCGGATAGGCCACGGTTTCCCGCCCGGCCGCGAAACGGGCCAAGGGACCCGGTGCGGCAGCACAAAGGGCGACGGCTTTCGCGGCATCGATCACCGAGCCGCCTCCAACCGCCACGATGCCGTCGCAACCTTCGGCCGCGAACAGCGTCGCGGCGTCGAACACGGTGCGTTCCGTTGCGTGCGCCGGGATGTCCAGGAACACGGCCCGCCGGAGCTGCGCCAGACGCTCCAGCACCCTGCCGACCAGACCTGCTGCCTCTACGCCCCGGTCGCCCAGCAGCAACACCCGACCTGCGCCAGTGCTGCGCACCACCTCTGCCAAGGTGTCCAGGGCGCCGGCGCCGAAGGTGATCGGCGTGGCGTACTGGATCGTTCTGACCCCCATGGATGCCGCCTAGCCCAGCGACATGCCGCCATCGCAGACGAACACGTTCCCGGTGCTGAACGTGGCATCCCGCATGGCGAACAGCGCATAGGTGGCCACCTCGCGCGGGCTCGCGATGCGCTTTTGCAATCCCCGGTCGGCGACGCGCTGCTGGTCCTCCTCCGTCGGCAGCCAGCGGCGGTACATGTCCGTCGCCGTGGCGCCGGGCGCGATGACGTTGACCCGGATGTTGTGGGTCGCCGCTTCGATTGCGGCGCTCTTGGTCAGGCCGATGAGGCCGTGCTTGGCGGCGACGTAATCACCCGAGCCGGGCACGCCGATGCGGCCCCCGACGGAGGCCGTATTGACGATGCTGCCGCCCCCCGTGCCCTTCATCGTGCGAATTTCGTGCTTTATCGAGAAGAACGCGCCCTTGAGGCAAACGTCCTGCACCAGGTCGTATTCCTCCTCGCTGGTGTCCTCGATCAGCTTGTGGGTGGCGCCCACGCCGGCGTTGTTGAACGCATGGTCAAGCCGGCCGAACCGTTCGACCACGCCGGTGACGCATGTCTCGATGCTTGCCTCGCTCGTCACATCGAGCTTGAAAGCCGCGGCCTTTCCCCCGGCTGCCGCAATGCGTCCCGCCAGTTTTTCGGTCTGTTCAAGCCGCCGGGCCGCGAGGGCCACGGTGGCTCCTGCCTCGGCGAACAACTCGGCGGCAGCGGCGCCGATACCGCTCGACGCACCGGTTATCAGGACGACCTGGCCAGCGAACCCCGTCACGCTGCCCTCGCGCGTTGCGACGCGCCGAACGGCATGCGCAACCCGCGTGCTTCGAGCGCGGGCAGGACGTCGCGACTGAAACGGTGGAGGCCGTCCACGTAGTCCACCCAGGTCAGCAGCACGCCATCCAGCCCGGCATCCGCCAGCACGTTCAACCGATCCGCGACCCGTTCGGCCGTGCCAACAAGGGGAAACCCGCCTGCGCCGGCCGCGAAGCGCAGCCGCATGGCCTTCAGCGCGGCCTCGGGCATCAAGCGGGCCTGGTCGGCCTGCTTGGCCAGCCAGCCCTCGACGCTTTCCTTGTCCTCGTATTCGACGGCGTAGCGTTGCAGGTAGGCGTCGGCCTCCTCCTGCGTGTCCCGCTGCACGACGAAGCTGTTGGTCCAGACCTTGACCTCGCGGCCGAACTCTTCCCGGGCGAAGTGCTTGTAGGCGGCGACATCCGCCGCGCACACCTCCGGCCGCTCGGACTTCAGGATGATGAAGCACAGGTCGGCATGCTCGCAGGCAAAGCGCCGCCCACGGTCCGAACCGCCGGCGTTCATGATCGGCGGGCGTGGCTGTTGGAGCGGCTTCGGCATGGAGGAGCCGCGGACTACCTTGAAGAATTGCCCGTCGAAGTCGAACTCGGCTTCTTCGCGCCACAGCCGTTCGACGACGGACAACCACTCCGCAAGGTGATGGTAGCGCTGGTCGTGCTCCTTCAGCGGGGCGCCGAACATGTCCAGCTCCGGCTTGTTCCAGCCGCCGACGACGTTAAGGCCGAAGCGTCCGCCAGAGATCAGGTCGACGGTTGCGGCTTGCTTGGCCGCGACGATTGGATGGACGGTCGGGGCGTGGGTGGTGGAGAACACGGCGGCATGGGACGTGGCTTGCGCGATGCCGGCCGCCCAGGTGAACGGGTCCATAACCACGCCGCTGGGATGGCTGGGCTTGCCGTCCACGTAGCCCTTCCAGCGGGCATAGGGGACAATGGCCTCGAACCCCGCCCGGTCGGCAAGCTGCGCCGTTTCGACCGAAGCGGCCCACGAAGCGCGGTAGGCCTCGGGAACCAGGCTCTGGGACGCACCCTTGCCGTTGGTGCAGAAGATGCCGAGCTTCAGCCGGTTCGCCCCGAACAACGGATTGGTCGAGTTCATTCTCATCGCCATGGATCGTCCCCGTTAACATTCATTTATAAATGAACTTATTGGAAGAGGGGAAGCTGGTGTCAAGAGGGCGCGGGGAATTTAAGAGGGTGGGCCTTCTGGACCGCGGAGCTGTTAGACACAGTGTACTGCTGGCTGTCCGGCAAACCACCCCAAATCGACCATCCCGGATATGTCCGCCAACCCAGCCGCGCTTACGGGAAGCAGACCTTATGATTGCCGGATGGGGAGGCGGACAGCTGCAGCTATCCCGCCTCGATGCCGAAGCCCGATATTGCTGCGGCCCGTGGCATCGCTCGCTCTTGCATGGCGCCCCGTCAGCCGCTCAATTGACGCGGCCTGCGGGCAAGTAAGACTAGGTGGGGAAACGCGCGTAATGAGCGCCAACGATGCCGGCCGGCCGATGCTGGAGATGCGGGGCATTTCCAAGACGTTCGGCGCGGTGCGCGCGCTGCGGGACGTGAGCCTGAGCGCCTATGCCGGCGAGATCCACGCGCTAATGGGCGAGAACGGCGCCGGCAAATCGACGCTGATCAAGATCCTATCGGGGGCCTACCGGGCCGACCCGGGCGGGACCATCCGGATCGCCGGTGAAGCCGCTGACATCGACGGTCCGCTCGCGGCCCGCAGGCTCGGCGTGGCGGTGATCTACCAGGAGCTGACGCTGGCCCCCAACCTGAGCGTGGGCGAGAACATTGTGCTAGGGGCGGAACCCCGCCGCGCCGGCCAGATCAACCGTGCCGCCATCCGCGCCGCGACCGAGCCCGTGCTGGAGCGGCTCGGCCTGCGGGTGACGCCGGCTACCCTGGTCAGCCGCCTGTCGATGGCGGAGCGGCAGCTGGTGGAGATTGCGCGGGCGCTGCTGGCGCGCTCGCGCATCCTGGTTATGGATGAGCCCACCACCTCGCTCTCCACCCGCGAGACCGATCGGCTGTTTGCGCTGATCCGCCGGCTGCGCGCGGACGGGCTCGCGATCATCTACATCAGCCACCGCATGGCCGAGGTGTATGAGCTGGCCGACCGGGTCAGCGTGCTGCGGGACGGCAGCGCGGTCGGCACGCTCAGCCGCGCGGAGTTGTCGGCCGAGGCGCTGGTGCGGTTGATGGTGGGCCGCGACCTGGGCAGTTTCTACAAGAAGGACCATGCCGCTGGCCACGAACGCGGCCCCGTCATTCTGCATGTGCGCGACATGGCGGATGGGGGGCGCGTGCTCGGCTGCGGGCTGGACTTGCATGCGGGCGAGGTGCTGGGCATTGCCGGGCTGGTGGGCGCCGGGCGCACCGAGCTGGCGCGGCTGATCTATGGCGCCGACCCGCGCGTGGCGGGCCGGGTCATGGTGGGGGAGCGCGCGGTGGTGATCCGCCGGCCCAGCGACGCGATTGCGGCGGGCATCGTCTATCTCACCGAGGACCGCAAGCAGCTCGGGTTGTTCCTCGACATGACGGTGCGCGAGAACATCAATCTCGGCGTGATCGGCGAGGATGCGCGGCTGGGCGGCTTGCTGAATTTCCCGGCCGCGCTGCGCCGCGCGGCGCAGGCGATCCGCGCCCTCGGCATCCGCGTCGCCAACGATACCGTCAATGTCGGCGCGCTGTCCGGCGGCAATCAGCAGAAGGTGCTGCTGGCCCGGCTGCTGGAGACCAAGCCGCTGGTGCTGATTCTGGACGAACCCACCCGCGGGGTGGATATCGGCGCGAAATCGGAGATTTACCGGCTGATCGATAGGCTGGCGCGGGACGGGGTGGGCGTGATCGTGATCTCGTCGGACCTGCCGGAGGTGGTCGGGCTGTGCGACCGCGTGCTGGTGATGCGGGAGGGGCGGATTGCTGGCGAAGTGGGGGCCGGCGAAGTGGGGGGCGACGGGTCGGCGGACGCGCAGGAGCGTATTATTGCCATTGCCACCGGCGCCGTGGCGGCTTGAGGGGGATCATGTCCGACAGCACCAAGGCGGTCCGCCGCAAACAGGCGATCCAGTCGGCGATCCAGGTGGCCGGCATGCTGCCGGTGCTGGTGCTGCTCGGGCTGCTGTTCCAGATGTTCAGCGGCTATGTGGAGAGCGGCGGGCTCGCCGGCGCCTGGGGCGAAGGGCGCTTCATGAGCTGGCAGAACCTGTCCATCGTGTCGCAGCAGGCATCCATTAACACGGTGCTGGCGGCGGGGATGACGGTGGTGATCCTGACCGGGGGTATCGACCTGTCGGTGGGGTCGATCGTGGCGGCCAGCGCCATGATCGCGGTGATTGCGTCCAAGCTCCAAGGGTGGGGCGTGGTCGGCGTGCCGGCCGCCCTGCTGTGCGGCGGGCTGTTCGGTGCGGCGAACGGGGCGCTGATCGCCTTCTTGCGGCTGCCGCCGTTCATCGTCACGCTGGGGTCGCTGACGGCGGTGCGCGGGGTCGCGAGGCTGATCGGCGCCGACACCACCGTGTTTAACCCGGCGCTGCCGTTCGCCTTTATCGGCAACGCTTCGGTGCTCGGTATTCCGTGGCTGGTGGTGATTGCAGTGGCGGTGATCCTGATCACCTGGTTCATCCTGCGGCGCACTGTGCTCGGGGTGCATATTTACGCCGTGGGCGGCAATCCGGACGCGGCGCGGCTGTCCGGGATCGGGGTGTCGGCGGTGCTGCTGTTCGCCTATGCGCTGTCCGGGCTGTATGCCGGGCTGGGCGGTGTGATGTCTGCCGCGCGGCTGTATGCGGCCAATGGCTTGCAGCTTGGCCAGTCGTACGAGTTGGACGCGATCGCCGCGGTGATCCTCGGCGGCACCAGCTTTGTCGGCGGCATCGGGTCGATTTGGGGTACGCTGGTCGGCGCGCTGATTATCGCCGTGCTCGGCAATGGGCTGGTGTTGGTGGGTGTCTCCGACATTTGGCAGTATATCGTAAAGGGGCTGGTCATTATCGGCGCGGTGGCGCTAGACCGGTATCGGATTCAAGGGTCGGCAAGGACCTGACAAGAGAATATTGGGAGGATCCCTATGCGTCGATTGCTGCTCGCGGCCACCGCGTTGTTTGCTTTGGGCCAAGCTCCGGCGGGCGCGAAGGAGCTCAAATCGATTGGGATTTCGCTGGGCTCGCTGGGCAACCCGTTCTTCATCGCGCTGTCCAAGGGGGCGGAGGCGGAAGCGCGCAAGAGCAATCCGAACGTGAAGGTGCTCACCGTTGGCTTCGACTACGACCTCGGCAAGCAGTTTACCCAGGTGGATAATTTTATTGCTTCGGGGGTGGACATGATCCTGCTCAACCCCGGCGACCCGAATGCGATTGAGCCCGCGATCAAGAAGGCGCAAGCGGCTGGCATCCTGGTGGTGGCGGTGGATACCGCGGCCAAGGGGGCGGACTTCACAGTGACCACCGACAACGTGCAGGCCGGCGCGATCTCCTGCCAATATATCGTCGACAAGCTGGGCGGCAAAGGCGACGTGATTATCGAGAACGGGCCGCAAGTGTCTTCGGTGATTGATCGGGTGAACGGCTGCAAGTCGGTGTTTGCCAAGGCGCCCGGCGTTAAAATCCTGTCGAGCGACCAGGACGCGAAGGGCTCGCGCGATGGTGGCCTGAATGTGATGCAAAGCTTGTTGGTGCGTTTTCCCAAGGTGGACGCGGTGTTCACCATCAACGACCCGCAGGCGATCGGTAGTGAACTCGCCATCAAGCAGGCGCATCGCAGCCCGATCATGATCACGTCGGTGGACGGGGCGCCGGACATTGAGAGCGCTTTGGCCAGCCCGGACAGCAGCGACATCCAGGCGTCGGCGAGCCAGGACCCGTACGCGATGGCGCAGTTGGCGGTGAGGCTCGGGGTGGCGGCGTTGAATGGCAAGAAGCCGGAGCAACCGGTGGTGTTGCTGCCGTCCAAGCTGGTCACGCGGGAGAATGTGAAGGGGTATCAGGGGTGGTCGGCGCCGCGCTCGTAGGAGGCGTCGCCGCTCCCGCTATCGCATTGCTATCGTCATAGCCCGGGCGTCATCCGGGCGTCGATACAGTGCGCGCTGGGTGAGCGTGCAACTCCTTGCGTTGCCGTGTTCAGCCGGACCGCGTGGATGCCCGTGTCAAGCACACAGCTGTCCGGTTCGTAGAGAGTTAAGGAATACAACACTTTAGCGTCATGGCCGGACTTGATTCGGGCATCCACGGCGTCCCCGCATCAATGGCCCAACCCGTTGAGAGCCAGTCCTCGTCAAGAACCGACCGACGTCATCAGCCAGACCCCGTGGATGCCCGTGTCAAGCACGGGCATGACGATAAAGTTTACTTTCTCGTCGACAATAACGTGAAGCGGACAGCCGTGTGTCAAGCACGGGCATGACGATAAACCTAGGTGCCCTCGTGCAGCAGAAAGCTGAAATCGCAGCCTTGGTCGGCCTGCAGCACGCTGTCGTGGAAGAGCCGGGCATAGCCACGCGCCGGCGGGGGGGCGGGAGGAGCGGCACGCCACGCGGTTAGGCGGCGCTCCAGCTCCGCGTTGTGCACCAGGAGGTCGAGCCGGCGAGCCTCGACGTCCAGCGCGATGCGGTCGCCGGTTTGCACCACTGCGAGGGGGCCGCCGACCGCGGCCTCGGGCGCGATATGCAGCACGATGGTGCCGAAGGCGGTGCCGCTCATTCGCGCGTCCGACATGCGCACCATGTCGGTGACGCCTTGCCGGGCCAGCTTGAGCGGGATCGGGAGGTAGCCCGCCTCCGGCATGCCCGGCGCGCCCTTCGGCCCGGCATGGCGGAGCACCAGGATGTCGTCCGCGGCGACGTCCAAATCCGGCTGGTCGATGCGTGCGGCCATGTCCTGCACGGAGTCGAACACCACGGCGCGCCCGGTGTGGCGCATCAGCGCGGGGGAGGCGGCGGATTGCTTGATGACCGCGCCGAGCGGCGCCAGATTGCCGCGCAGCACCGCCATCGCGCCTTCTGGCTTCAGCGGCGCTGCTCGCGTGCGGATGACGTCCTGGCCGGGTACGTCCTCCGCGGCGGCGATCACCTCGGCGAGCGTGCCGCCGCCGGCCACCGGCGTGCCGGTCCGCAACATCCCGGCTAACTCGCGCATTAGCCGCGGCATGCCGCCGGCATGGTGGAAGTGTTCCATGTAATGCGCGCCGGACGGTTTTAGGTTCAGCAGAGTCGGCACCTCGCGGCCCAGCCGGTCGAGCGCTGCCAGATCAACCTTTACTCCGGCGCGGCCGGCCATCGCGGTTAGGTGGATGATGCCGTTGGTGGAGCCGCCGATGGCCTGCAGCACCACCATGGCGTTGTGCACCGAGTCGGGCGTGATCAGGTCGGCCGGGCGCGGCGAGCCGGACGCTGCCATTGCCGCGGCCTGTTTGCCGCTGGCTTCGGCAATGCGCTTGCGATCGGCATGGGTGGCGGGTGCGGTGGCGCTGGTGGGGAGCGACAGGCCCATCGCCTCGATCATGCAGGCCATGGTGCTGGCGGTGCCCATGACCATGCAGGTGCCGACGGAGGGCGCCAGCCGGTTGCCGACCGCCTCGATCTCTGCCGCGTCGATGATGCCGGCGCGATGCCGGGCCCAGAGCCGCCGGCAGTCGGTGCAGGCGCCCAGGACTTCGCCCTTGTGGTGCCCGACCACCATGGGGCCGACCGGCACCACGATGGCGGGCAGCCCGGCGCTGGCCGCGGCCATCACTTGCGCCGGCAGCGTTTTGTCGCAACCGCCGATCACCACCACGGCGTCCATCGGTTGGGCGCGGATCATCTCCTCGGTGTCCATCGCCATCAGGTTGCGCAGGAACATGGAGGTGGGGTGGGCGAAGCTCTCGTGGATGGAGATGGTGGGGAACACCATCGGCAAGGCGCCCGCCAGCATCACGCCGCGCTTCACGCTCTCGATCAGGTCGGGGACGTTGCCGTGACACGGGTTGAAGTCGCTATGCGTGTTGGTGATGCCGACGATGGGGCGCTCGAGCGCGTCGTCGGAAAAGCCCATGGCCTTGATGAAGACGCGGCGCAGGAAGAGGGAAAACCGCTCGTCGCCGTAGCTGGTCAGGCCGCGGCGCAAGCCAGTGGCTGGGCTGTCTGCCACCCCTACTTGCTCGCGGCGTCGTAGCGCGCGCGGGTCTCTGCGTTCATTGGATAGAGGCCGGGGAGGGCGGCGCCACGCTCCACCTGCTGCATGATCCAACTCTCCTGTCGCTCCTGCTCCACCGCGGCAGGCACCACGGCCTCCAGCATTGCCTGAGGGATCACCACGGCGCCGTCGTCGTCCACCACGATGACGTCGTCCGGGAACACCGCCACTCCGCCGCAGCCGACCGGCTCCTGCCAGCCGACGAAGGTTAACCCCGCCACGGAGGGGGGTGCGGCGGCACCCTTGCACCAGACCGGCAGGCCCGTGCTGAGCACGCCGGCCAGGTCCCGCACCACCCCATCCGTGACCAGTGCGGCAACGCCGCGGCGGGCCATGCGGGCGCACAGGATGTCGCCGAAGATGCCGGCATCCGCCACGCCCATCGCGCCCACGACGGCGATGCAACCTTCCGGCATCGCTTCGATGGCGGCGCGGGTCGAGATCGGCGAACTCCATGACTGGGGGGTGGCCAAGTCCTCGCGCGCCGGGACGAAGCGCAGCGTGAAGGCGCGGCCGACCAGCCGCCTCTGACCCGGCCGCAGCGGGCGGGTGCCGCGCAGCCAGACGTTGCGCAGGCCGCTCTTGAGCAACACCGTGGTCAGCGTCGCGGTGGAGATGGCGGAGAGCGCGTCGATGGTGGCGGGGTCTAACGTCACGGCCGCGGTTCCTTCGGTGGCGTGGGGGCTTGAGGCTCGATCTCCACCAACAAAGCGCCGGCGGTCACGACCTGTCCAGCCGTGCAGTGCACCGCGCGTACTGTTCCCTCGGCAGCGGCGGCGAGCGGCTGCATCAGCTTCATCGCCTCCTGCACGATCACCACGTCTCCGCGCTTGACGATCTGGCCGGGCTGGACGAGCACCTGCGCGATCAGGCCCGGCATGGCGGCGACCACGCCCTGACTATCGGCCGCCTCGCGCTCCTGCCTGCGCCCGAGTGCCTGCACCAGCGGGGCGGCGTGGAAGGTCCAGGCGGCGCCGTCACTCGCGAGGTGCACGAGGTCGTCTTCCGCCAGCAAGGCCGTCAGCTCGGCTGGCGGGTCCAGGACTGCGCCCCGCCGGACTGCCCGCGGGCCGGCCGGCGTTTGGATGACGTCGACCGTCACTGGGGCGGCTCCCGGGAGCTGAAGCTGCACGCTGGTGCGGCCGGGCAGGCCAGCGCGGGCGGCGGTGCGGAAGCCTGCCAGGGTGGCCCAGGGGCCGGGGGCGCATGGCCGGGTCGCTTGCTGCCATCGTTGGGCGACCGCGACGGCGGCGACGCCGAGCAGCTCGGGGGAGGGGGCTGGTGCGGTCCAGCCGTCCGGGAAGGTTTCGGGGATGAAGCGGGTGGTGAGCACGCCATTGAACCCAGGGCTGCGGATGACGTCGCGCAGGAAGGCCTGGTTGGTGCCGATGCCGAGCACGACCAACTGTCGCAACGCGGTGTCCAGCCGGCGGATCGCGGCTGGGCGCTGCGGGCCGTGCGCGATCAGCTTCAGCAGCATCGAGTCGTAGAACGGGCTGATTTCGCTGCCCTCGCGCACCCCGCTATCCACCCGCACGCCTGGGCCGGCCGGTTCGCGGTACTGCGCTACGCGGCCGAGTTGGGGAGTGAAGGCGGCGGACGGGTCTTCGGCGTTGAGCCGCAGCTCCACCGCGGCACCTTGTTGCGTGACTTTGGCCTGCTGGATCGGGAGCGCTTCACCCGCGGCGATGCGCAATTGCAGCTCCACCAGGTCCAGCCCAGTGATGAACTCGGTCACGGGATGCTCGACTTGCAGGCGGGTGTTCATTTCCAGGAAATACGGCTGGGTGTCGTCCGCTTCGAGAATGAACTCCGCTGTGCCGAGCGAGTCATAGCCGATTGCGCGGCCGAGCCGGACGGCGGCCTCCAGCAGGCGGGCACGCACGGCGGGTGGCAAGTGGGAGGCGGGGGCTTCCTCCACCAGCTTTTGGTAATTGCGTTGGATGGAGCACTCGCGCTCGAACAGGTGGATCAGGTTGCCGTGCTTGTCGCCGGCCAACTGCACTTCGAGGTGGCGGGGGCGGGCGATGAACCGCTCCAGCAACACGCGATCGTCCCCGAAGGCGGCCATTGCTTCGGTCTTGGCGATGGCGAGTTCGCCCAGGAAGGTGGCGCTGTCGTCCACACGCCGCATGCCGCGCCCGCCGCCGCCAGCGCTGGCCTTGATGAGCACGGGAAAGCCAACTGAGTGCGCTTCGTGCAACAGGCGCTGCGGCGATTGGTCGTCGCCGTGGTAGCCGGGCACGCTCGAGATACCTTGTTCGGCGGCGATGCGTTTGGCTTGGGTTTTCGACCCCATGGCGGTGATGCAGCGCGGCGAGGGGCCGACCCAGGCAATACCGTTCGCCTCGCACAGCTCCGCCAATTGCACGCGTTCGGACAGGAAGCCGTAGCCGGGATGGATCGCGCTGGCGCCGTGGGCCAGCGCCGCCGTGATGATCGCATCGGGGCGCAGATAGCTGCTCGCGGCGTCCGCCGGGCCAATTGGGTGGCTCTCGTCGGCCATGGCCACGTGGAGCGCGCCGGCATCGGCGGCGGAGTAGACCGCGATGGTGCGGATGCCGAGCCTGCGGCAGGTACGGGTGATGCGGCAGGCGATCTCGCCGCGGTTGGCGATTAGCACGGATTCAAACATGGCCGCTACATCCGGAACACGGGGCTGAAACCGGTCTCGCGCGGGCTGCTGGCGGCCAGCGCCAGGCATAGGCCGATGACGTCGCGGGTGTCCTGCGGCTCGATGATGCCGTCGTCCCATAGCCGGGCGGTGGCGTAGTAGGGGTCGCTCTGCTCGGTGAACTGGCGCGAGGTGCGTTCGGCCAGTTCGTCGAGCTCCGCTGCCGACGCGCGCAGCTTGAGGCTGCGGCCGCGCAGCTCGGTGAGCACGGTGGCGGCGACTTGCGGGCTCATGGTGGCAATGCGCGCATTCGGCCAGGCGAACAGGAAGCGCGGGGCGAAACCGCGGCCGCACATGCCGTAGTTGCCTGCGCCGTAGGAGCCGCCTACGATCACGGTGAAGCGCGGCACCCGCGCAGTGGAGACGGCATAGACGAGTTTCGCGCTATGTTTGCTGATGCCGCCGCGCTCGGCATCGGTGCCGACCATGAATCCGGTGACGTTCTGCAGGAACAGCAGCGGGATGTTGCGCTGGTTGCACAACTCGATGAAGTGCGCGCCTTTCAAGGCGGATTCGGCGAACAGCACGCCATTGTTCGCCAGGATGCCGACCGGATAGCCGTGCATGTGGGCAAACCCGCAGACCAGCGTGGCGCCCCAAGTGGGTTTGAACTCCTGAAAATCGCTGCCGTCGGTCAGCCGTGCGATTACCTCCCGCACGTCATAGGGCGTTTTCGGGTCGGCCGGGATGATGCCGCCGAGCTCCGCCGGGTTGAAGCGCGGTGGCGCGGGGGTGCGCAGCGTCATGAACTGCGGCGTTGGCCGGTTCAGCTTGGCCACGATGTCGCGCACGGCCAGCAGGGCTTCGGCCTCGGTGTCGACCAGCGTGTCGTTCACGCCCGAGACCAGCGTGTGCATTTCGGCGCCGCCGAGGGTCTCGCCGCCCACCTCTTCCTTGATGGCGGCCTTGACGATTTCCGGGCCGCCAAGATGGATGCGGGCATTGCCGCGCACCATCACCATCTCGTCGGCCAAAGCGGGGATATAGGCGCCGCCTGCGGTGCAGCCGCCGAACACTGCGGCGAGTTGCGGCACGCCAGAGGCGGACATGCGACACTGGTTTAGGAAGGTAGTGCCGAAATGGTCCTTACCGGGGAAGACCCGGTCCTGCTCCGGCAGGTAGGCGCCGCCGCAATCGACCAAATAGAGGCACGGCAACTGGTTCTCGGCGGCGATTTCTTGGGCGCGGATGTGCTTGGCCACGGTTTCCGGGAAGAAGCTGCCGCCCTTTACGGTTGCGTCATTAGCGATGATCATGCAGGGCGTGCCGTGCACCACGCCGACGCCGGTCACCAGCCCGGCGGCCGGCACTTCGTTGCCATACAGGCCCCATGCGGCCAACGGGCAGAGTTCGAGGAAGGGGCTGAGGGGGTCGACCAGCAGGTCGATGCGGTCGCGCACCGCGATCTTGTTGCGGGCTCGGTGGCGCTCCACCATTGCGACGCCGCCGCCCTGCGCTGCGGTGTGGAGACGCTCGCGCAGGGTCTGCAGCAAGCTGTCGTAGGCGAGTGCGTTGGCGGTGAAGGCCGGCGCGTTCGCGTCGATGCGGGAGAAGAGCCCTGGCATGGGTTAGGGCTCTCCTTGGAGCGCGATCCTAGACCTCACGCCGCCTGCACCACCTCAACCAGGCCGGTCACGGCAGCCAGATCCTCCAACCCGCTCAAGTCGCCGCGAACGTCTCCGGTTTCCGCTGCTTCCCGCAACAAGCGCCGCATGATCTTGCCCGCGCGGGTCTTCGGCATCGAGCCCAGCACATACACCCGCTCCAGCCGCGCAATCCCGCCGATTGCCCGTTCCACCGACGCCATCAGCGCTTGCTGAACACCCGCCGGGTCGGCGTCGGGCCGGAGGGTGACGAACGCGACTGGCACGGTGCCCTTGATCGGGTGACGCACGCCGACCACGGCTGCCTCGGCCACGCCGGGCTCAGCAGTGGCGGCGGACTCGATCTCCATGGTGCTGATGCGATGCGCCGCCACGTTGATGACGTCATCGGCGCGGCCCAGCACCCAAATATGGGCGTCCGCGTCCACGACGGCCTCGTCGGACGTGCGATAGACTGTCCGCTCGCGATCGAAATAGGTTGTGAGATAGCGCGGATGGTCGTCCCAGATGGTGCGGGCCAGGGTGGGGAAGGGATGCGTCAACACGAGGTTGCCGCGCACTCCCGCGGGAACCGGAAGGCCGTCATCGTCCACCACGGCGTAGCGGTGCCCCGGCACCGGCCGGCCGGCTGAACCGGGTTTTGGATCGTCCACGCCATATACCGGATAGGTCCAAGTCGACCCGGTTTCGGTTTGGCCGTAGGCGTTCACTACCGGGACGTTCCAACGGGTTGTCACCCACTGGAATGTCCCGGCGTCCAGCGGCTCGCCCTGCGCGGTGACGAGCTTCAGCGCCGGGAGCGGGTTGGCCGCTGCCGCGCCGTCGCCCAGCGCCCGCAACATGCGCATCGCGGTGGGCGCCATCAGCACTTTGGTGACGCCATGCCGAGAAGCGGTTTGGTAGAAGCGCAGCGGCGTCGGCGTGTCGAGCGCGCCTTCGTAGCAGAGCAGCGTGCCGCCCTGCGCGAGGCCGCCGATCACCGCCTGGATGGGGAAGGTGAGCCAGCCGACGTCGGCGGCGCACCAATACACGTCGTCCGGCTCTAGCCCGACCTGCCATTGCACATTGGCCCAGGCGCCGATCATGAAGCCGGCGGCGCTATGCACCACGCCCTTGGGCCGCGATTCTGTGCCGCTGGTGAAGATGAGGAACGCCGGGTCGTTGGCGCCTAGCGGCAAGCAGGGGCAATCGGCCGATTGGCGCTGCATCAGCGCCGCCCAAGCGGCCTCGCCCGGCTGCAGCTTGGTGTCACGGCCGGAGCGGTCGATCACCACCACGTGGCGCAGCGTCGGCGCGTGGCCCCGCGCGGCTCGGACGTTGTCCAACAGTGGCACGCTGCGGCCGCGTCGGTAGCTGACATCTGCGGTGATGACGCAGGCAGCGCGGGAGGTGATCAGCCGCAGCCCGACTGCGTCCGCGGAAAAGCCAGAGAACAGCACGGTGTAGATGGCGCCGATCCGGTTGCAGGCATGGATGGCGACAAAGGCTTCAGGTAGATTGGGCAGGTAGATCGCGACCACGTCGCCGCGGCCGATGCCGAGTTCCTTCAGCGCGTTGGCACAGCGGGCCACCTGGTCGCGCAGCATGCGGTAAGTGGTGGTGCGGACGGCGCCATCCTCGCCTTCCCAGATCACGGCAGGACGGTCCGCCCGCTCGGGGTTCTCGGCGTGGCGGTCGACGCAGTTGTCGGCGACGTTGATCAGGCCGCCCTCAAAGTAGCGGACATCGCTCATGCCGCCGGTGCGCAGGGTGTGCCAGGGCTGGGACCAGCGGAACTGGCGCGCGGTCCAGGCCCAGTATTCGTCGATGCCGTCCGCCTCGGCCCGGCGGGCTTGGTTCAGCAAGGCCTCCTGCCGTGCCGAGCGCCATCCGGGCGGCAGGGGTTGCAATTTTTGGTCGATCAACTCGGTCAGGGCATCGTGGTCATCGGTCATGGATCGGTCCCCCTTGGTTTGTGTCAGAGCGCCTTTGCGGCGCCTTGTTGCTGCAGCGATACCACATCTGCGGCGTCGTAACCGAGTTCTCGCAGGAGCGCCGCGGTGTCCGAGCCGAGTTCCGGCGCTGGGCTGCGGATTCGGCTGGGAGTGCGGGACAGGACGGGTTGCGGTGCAGGCTGCGTTCGGCCCGCGATGGCCTCGAAATGGCCGCCGGCGCAGTGTTGCGGGAAGCCGGGCGCCTCGTCCAGCGTCAGCACCGGCGTGACGCAGGCATCGGTGCCGGCAAATACCTCTTGCCAATACGCCAGCGTTTGGGTGGCGAAGCGCTCTGCCAGGATGCGGGTGGTGGCGGGCCAACGGGCGCGGTCCATCTGCTCGCTCAGACGCAGCTGCTCCGCTAAGCCGAGCATTTCGAGCAGGGCGCGGTAGAACTTTGCCTCGATTGCGCCCACCGCGACATAGCGGCCATCCTTGGTGGCATAGGCGCGGTAGAACGGGGCACCACCGTCCAGCACGTTGTCCGCGCGGTCGCCCGACCATAGCCCGGCCTGCCGCAAGCCCTGCAGCATGGGCGTCAGTGCTACCGATCCGGCGGCGATGCTGGTCTGGACCACCTGCCCTACCCCATCCCGCGTGGCCACCAGCAGCGCCGCCAGCACGCCACAGGCCAAGTGCATGGCCGCGCCGCCGAAGTCGCCGATCAGGTTCAGCGGCACAGGGGGCGGTTCTCCCGGGCGGCCCATCGCGGCCAAGGCGCCAGAGGCTGCAATGAAATTGAGGTCGTGGCCCGCTGTGGATGCCAGCGGGCCGGTATCGCCCCACCCGTTGACGCGGCCATAGACCAGAGTGGGCGAAGCTGCGAGCACCGCGTCCGGCCCGAATCCCAACCGCTCCATTGTGCCCGGGCGGAAGCCCTCCAGCAGGACTTGCGCCCCGGCTAGCAGGCGCCACACTGCCTGGCGCGCCATCGGGTGCTTAAGATCGAGCGCCAGCGAGCGCTTGCCGCGGTTCAGATGGTCAAACTCCGCCGCTATGGGGATGCCGAGCTCCGAGGCTTGCGGCCGCTCCACCCGGATCACGTTGGCCCCCATGTCCGCCAGCACCATGCCGCAGAACGGGATTGGACCAATGGCGGCGAACTCCACCACCCGCACCCCGGCCAAGGCGCCGTTCGTTGACACTTTAGCCCCCAACGGTCTAACGTCCGATAGGCTAAACATGGTGCCGGTTGAAGCGCCAGCGATTTCGGGGGCCGCAATGTCCGCAGTTCTGGCGCCGGTCAGCCCACCCGAGACGCAAGCCGAGAGCCCGTATCTGCGCGAGGAGCACATCGCTTTTCGGGATCAACTTCGACGGTTTATCCGCAGTGAGATTGTGCCGCACGCGTTGCAATGGGAGACGGATGGCACCGTGCCGCGCAGCGTGCTGCGGCGGATGGGCGAGCTCGGCTTTCTTGGCGTGCGCTACTCCGAGGCCTATGGCGGCAGCGAGATGGATACGGTGGCCACTGTGGTGCTGGCCGAGGAGCTCGGCCGGTCCACCTTCGGCGGCTTCGCCATCACCGTGCTGGTGCATACCGACATGGCTTCGCCTCACCTCGCCAATGCCGGCACTCCGGCGCAAATGGCGCGGCATATGCCGGATATCATCGCCGGGCGAAAAATCGCCGCCGTGGCGGTTACCGAGCCGGATGCCGGGTCGGACGTCGCGGGCATCCGCACCACCGCTCGGCGCGAGGGCGATAGCTACGTGCTGAACGGCACCAAGCTCTACATCAGCAACGGCGTGCATGGCGATATCGCGTTCGTGGCGGCAAAGACCGACTTGGCCGCGAAAGGTTCGCGCGGCGTGTCGGTGTTCATCGTGGAGAAAGGCACGCCCGGGTTCACGGTGGGTCGTGAGCTGGACAAGCACGGCTGGCGGTCCTCCGACACGGCCGAATTGGTGTTCGACGAGTGCCGTGTTTCGGCGGCAAACCTGCTTGGCGAAGAAAACCGGGGGTTTTACGCCATTATGCGCAACTTCCAGAACGAGCGCATCGTGCTGGGGGCGCAGGCAATGGGAGAGGCACAGGCGGCCCTCGCGCTCACGCTGGATTGGGTGCGGCAGCGCCGCGCTTTCGGCGGCACGCTGTGGGACAAGCAGGTGATCCGTCAGCGTTTGGCCATGCTGGCCGCTCGGGTGGAGGCGGCGCGATGCCTGGTCTACCAGTCCGCCTGGCTAGACGCGCAGGGTCGGGACTGCATTCGCGATGTCTCCATGGTGAAAGCGTTGTGCGGCGAGCTGGTGAACGAAGTGATGTACGACTGCCAGCAATTCCACGGCGGGATGGGCTACATGCGGGACAGCACCATTGAGCGCATGGTGCGCGACGCGCGCATCCAGTCCATAGGCGGCGGCGCGACCGAGGTCATGCTGGAAGAGGTTGCTAAACGGCTTTGAGCTCTGAGGCGGAGTCACTCGATGATCTGCTGCAGCGGCGGCACAGTTGCCGTGCCTTCCAGAGCCAGCCGGTTCCCCGCGAGCAGCTTGAGCGATTGTTGACGATGGCACAGCAGACGCCGTCCTGGTGCAACACGCAGCCTTGGCAGGTGATCGTCACCAGCGGCGACGCCACCCGGCGTGTCGCCGCCGGGCTGTCGGAGCAGGCGGCGGCGGGCCTGCCGGACCGACCGGACATTGTGTTTCCGACGGCCTATCGCGGTGTTTACCTCGACCGGCGTCGGGTCTGCGGCTACCAGTTATATGGCGCGCTGGGTATCGAGCGGGGTGACCGGGAGCGCTACGCGGCGCAGGCGCGGGAGAACTTCCGCTTTTTTGGGGCGCCGCATTTTGCACTCATCACGACCGAGGCCGATTTGGGGACGTATGGCGCCATCGATTGCGGCGGCTACGTCTCCGTGTTCCTGCTCGCCGCCCAGTCGCTCGGTCTAGCGACTATCCCGCAGGCGGCGGTAGCGGCTTACAGCCCCTGGCTGCGGGAGCATTTCGACTTGCCCGCGGCCCGGTTGGTGGTGTGCGGCATCTCGTTCGGCTACGCGGACACCGGGCACTTGGCCAACAGCTTCCGCACCGAGCGTGCGACGCTGGGGCAGGCGGTGGAGTGGCTGGATTAGAGCATGATCGTTTCTGATAGACCAAGCGCTCCTGCTCTAATTCTGTGTTTGAGCGAATGATTCACGCTTCAGGTTGATGCAACCTCAAGCGATCAGACTGCTAGAGCATGTTAGGACCAAATAGCGTTGAAAAACGGCCCGAACATGCTCTAGCTCTTTGTTTGCGAGCATCTTTACCTGTCGCTGATCGCGTTTGTAGCGATGATGCTCTAGTTAGGGGAGCGCACTATGCCAGGCCGCTATTTCGCGCAGTTTGAGGACGGCCAGGTGTTCGAGCATGCTTGGACCCGCACCATCACCGAAGCCGACAACGTGTTGTTCTCGGCCATGACGATGAATCCCGCCAAGCTGCATCTGGACGCGGCCTATGCTGCCACCACAGAGTTCGGCCGGCCCATTGTCAATAGCCTGTTCACCCTGGGGCTGATGATCGGCATGAGCGTGAACGACACCACCTATGGCACCACCGTTGCCAATATGGGCATGGACGAGGTGCGTTTCCCCAAGCCGGTGTTCCATGGCGATACGGTGCACGTCCGTACCACCGTGCTTGGTAAACGCGCCAGCCGCTCGCGCCCTGGTCAGGGCATCGTCGAGTTCCGGCATGACATGCTGAACCAACGCGATGAAGTCGTGGCGACGTGCCGCCGCTCCGCGCTGATGTTGGGGGAGGCCTAGCAACGTGGCCGCCCCGCCGCTTGGTGCTCGCTTGCAACGGGACTTGCTGCTGGACGCCGCTGCCATCCGCGCCGGCGCCGAAGCAGTTGGCGACATGAACCCGCTGCACCATGACGAGACCGCCGCCGCGGCTAGCCGCTATGGCGAGTTGATTGCCAGCGGCGCCTACACTGCAGCCTTGCTGGCCGGCCTGCTCAGCAGTGGCTTCAATGATCAAGCCAATGACGGAAGCGGCCAAGTCGGTGTCGATTACCAGGTGCGATTCCGTGGCCCAGTTCGGGTCAATCGACTGATGCGGATGGAGTGGGTGGTCTCGGCGCTGGAAGAGCGGCGCTCTGGCGTGCTCGCCCACATGACGGGCCAGATCGTCGATACCATTGACGGTTCGGTCGTTTTGTCGGCTGAACTGAGGGTGCTCTACTTCACGCCAAAACCGCCATGTTGATCCGCGCCGCAAGCTACGAGGAAATCGTCCGTCGCTTTACCTGGGAGGTGCCGCAGCACTTCAATATCGCGCGCGCTATCTGCGACCGCCACGTGGGCGGCGGGCGGGAGGCGCTGGTCTACCAGGACCAGAACGGGGCGGTGACACGTTACAGCTTTGAAGATTTGTTCGGCTCTTCCTGCCGTTTCGCGAATGCTCTGGCTGCACTCGGCGTCATGCGTGGTGATCGGGTCGCCATCTTGCTGCCGCAAGGCCCGGACGCGCTGATCGCGCACTTGGCGGCGTACCGCATGGGCGCCATCGCTTTGCCGTTATTCAGCCTGTTCGGGCCGGAAGCTGTGGCATATCGCTTGAGCGACAGCGAGGCCCGGGTTGTTGTCACGGGTGATAGCGGCTTAACCAAGGTCCTGCCGGTCTGGGCCGGCCTGCCGACACTGCGGGCCGTCATCAATGTCGATGGGGGCCGGGGACAACGGGTCCTTGGGTTCCAGGACCTGCTCGCACAAGCCTCGTCCCGCCACACCTGCGTGGACACCGCGGCGGACGACCCGGCGCTGATCCTCTATACGTCCGGCACCACGGGGCAGCCAAAGGGGGTGCTGCACGCCCACCGCGTGCTGCTCGGCATGCTGCCTGGCGTGGAGTTCCCGCAGGATTTCTTCCCGCAGCCCGGCGACCGGGTCAGGACGCCGGCCGATTGGGCCTGGGCCGGCGGCCTGCTCGACGTGCTGCTACCCGCCTTGTATCACGCTACCCCCGTTTTGGCCTGCCGCCTACCGAAGTTCGAGGTTGACGTCGTCTTCGACCTGCTCAGTCGGCATGAAATCCGCAACGCCTTCATGCCGCCTACCGCGCTCAAGATCATGCGGCAACACGGCAGCCATCGGAGCTTTGCAATGCGCAGTGTGGCCAGCGGCGGCGAGCGGCTGGGCGTGGGCATGCTCGATTGGGGCCGTGCGACCTTCGGCGTGACCGTCAATGAATTCTACGGCCAGACCGAGTGCAACCTGGTGGTCGGCAATTGCGCCACGCTGATGCCAACGCGGGACAACTCGATGGGACGAGCCATCCCGGGCCACGAGGTTGCGGTGATCGGTAACGACGGCGCTGCCCTGCCGCCCGGGGAGGCTGGAACGATTGCGGTGCGGGCGCCGGACCCGGCGATGTTCCTGCACTACTGGCGCAACCCCGAGGCGACCGCGCGCAAGTTCCGCGGCGAGTGGCTGCTGACCGGCGATATCGGCCTGCGCGACGAGGATGGCTATTTCTGGTTCCATGGCCGCGATGACGACGTGATTAACAGTGCCGGCTATCGCATCGGGCCGGACGAGGTGGAAGGCTGCGTTGCTGGCCATCCGGCTGTGGCTATGGTGGCAGTGATCGGCGTGCCAGATGCGCTGCGTGGCGAACTGGTCAAGGCGTTTGTCGTGCCGCGTGACGGCCACGAGCCGGGGCCCGCGCTGGCGGAGGACATCCAGGCTTTCGTTAAGAGCCGGCTATCCGGGCACGAATACCCGCGCGAGATAGAGTTCTTGAGCGAACTGCCGATGACGATCACTGGCAAGATCATGCGCCGGGATTTGCGCAAGCGTGCAGGAGCGTAGCATGGGCTAGGGTTTCGGACAGTTCACGCTGGATGCCAGGTTGCGCATGCCGAGCCGTGCCGCCGCTGGAGACGATAATGCTGCTTGCGGCTGCTCAACTCAGAACTCTTAGCTCCTCGTAGGAGAGCATGACGTGCTCTCGAAAGGCTGGCCGCGCTGTAAGAGCATCGTAGTATCGCCGCAGCGTTGGACGGTTCTGCCGAACAATTGGAATGTCGAAGTAGCGGAACAGCACATGCCCGAACTGAATGTCAGCAAGGGTAAAGTCGTCGCCAGTAAGGAAGACGCCGCGCGAGAGTTGCGTCTCGGCGACGTCCAGATGCCTATCGAATTGCGAGACGACCTGCATGATTGCAGCGGGATCCTGTTTAGAAGGCGCTGTCCGGACTACCCTCCAGAAGATCGGAGCTGTGAAACCTAGGGCAACATTGATTTTCGACCACTCGGCCCATTTGTCTACCCGCGCACGAGCCATGCCCTCCGAAGGCCAGAAGGCAGCGGCTCCGTAGCGGCCGGCCAAGTAGCGGAGAATAGCACCCGTTTCCCAAAGCGGCTCATTGTCGCCATCACGTAGGACCGGAACGGTGCCGTTAGGATTCATGGCCAAGAATGCGGAAGTAGTGTTGCCGCCATAGCGATGCCCGACATCATGTCTCTCGTAACGCAGACTAAGCTCGCCAATGCACCACATGAGCGCTTGAACATTCGATGAGGTCTTCCGGCCCCACACAGTTAGCACCAGCGCTTACCTTGGCTTAACGGGTGGACATCACGGCAGCATGCCGGGGTGCGCGCCACCTGGCGCTAGCGATATCGTGCCAGCCAGTGGATGATGCTTCGCTCTCCTGCCCTGCGGACTCGCTATAGACTTGGCACGTTTGCTCGACGCTCGGCTCAGCGAGTTGTCAGGCGGCGAACTACAGCGTGTTGTGGTCGCCCGCGCGCTAGTGCTACACTGGCCTTCCTGGTGGCGGATGAGCCTCTCTCGACGGTTGACGTCAGAGTGCACTATAGTATTCTGAACCGAGAGGTAATCTGCGCCAACGCTTCCCAAACGCCTACACCCGCTTGTGCGTAGAAACTGCCGACGTTGCTCAATGCGCCATTTGCATGCGCACTAGCCGATGCCCAAGCGTTTTTCACTCTGATGCTTATACACCCGCAAGCATCAGGTGGAGATCAGCTTCTTACCGCTGATCGGGACCGGCTTCTAACAAGGCCAAGTTCTGCTCAGCCAAGTCGCTGGCCGGAGAGTCGGGCGCAAGGGATTTCGCCTCGAGCCAATCGTTGCGCGCACCGCGCCGGTCGCCTTTACGTTCGCGTAGAATGCCACGCTCCAGATAGGCCTCCGAGTTTTCCGGGTCTTGCGCCAGCGCTCGCTCTGTATCGTCCTCCGCCAAGTCCAGGTGCCCGGTATGCCGATAGGCGGCGGCGCGTAGCACGAGCGCATCGGAGCGCTTGCTGTCGATTTCCAGTGCGTGGCTCAGGTCCTCTGTCGCATCCTCGTAATGTCCCAGCGTAGCGGAGGCGACCGAGCGGCCGATCAACAAATCCGGATTATCATCTGAGAAGCTGAGCGCCAGCGTCGCGGCTCCCAGCGCGCGCGTGGGGTCACCAGCGATCAGCCACGCCTGGTCTGCTTGGCCATACACCACGGCTCGCGCCACGTCCGGCGCCTTGCTGGTGGCGGCAAGCCGTTCCAGCATTTCTGCGCCAGCCGCAACCTCCCCCAACGCCACCTTTGCCAAAGCGAGGCAGTGGGTCGCGCCCTCGCCGCCGCCAGTGGCAACCCAGGCATCGGCAAAGTTGTTGGCGCCTTCAGGGTCACTGGTTAGCATAGCCATGCATTGTTCATAATCGTGGCCTTCGGCCACTCGCGGCGGCACGGGCGGCAGGGGCAGGTCTGCCGATTCTTGGTTGGTGCCGGCCATTTCGGAACTGCGCAGTCGCCATAGTCCGCCTGCTACGGTTAAGGTCAGCAATCCTGCGGCCACTATCAGCGACAATCCTAGTTTCATGGTAGTGCTAGCCTACTCGCCCGGCCACGCGATGGGCAAATCCGGCAGGAGCGCCGTATGCATCTGGTGATCTTTGGTTCCGGCTACACCGGCAGCGCCCTAGCGGAACTGGCGTCATCCCGCATGCAAGTGACCGTGGTGACGCGCCAGCGGGGCGTTGCTTCCGCCAGATATCGCTTGGCGCCATTTGACGACCCAGCAGAATCGCTCACCACTGCCACCCACCTCGTTGCCACGGCCGCGCCCGAAGCAGAGGGAGACCCGGTGCTGCATCGCCATGCCCGTTTGCTCGCCGCCGCGCCGGCGCTGCGTTGGGCTGGGTATCTCTCAACCACTGGCGTTTATGGTGACCGTGGGGGCGCCTGGGTGGATGAGACCACCGAGCCAGCTCCCTCCAATCGCCGCGCCACCCGACGGGTTGATGCCGAGAACGCCTGGGCGGCGTTGCGCCCGGGCCTCGCGGTAGACCTGTTCCGCCTGGCCGGGATTTATGGACCTGGCCGTTCCGCATTGGATGAGGTTCGCGCCGGCCGTGCCCGCCGGGTCGACAAACCTGGCCACGCGTTCGGCCGGATCCATCGCGACGACATCGTCGGTGCTTTGCTTGCCGCCATTTTGCAGCAACGCCCAGGGGGACGCCGCGTGCTGAACGGGGCCGACGACGAACCGGCCAGCAGTGCCGATGTGATTGCCGAAGCCGCCCGCTTGTTAGGCCGTGACTCGCCGCCTCTCGTGCCATTCGAGGATGCCGAGAGCAGCATGAGCCCAATGGCGCGATCTTTCTGGGCGGACGACCGTAAGGTGCGTAGTGAGCTCACCCAGCGCGCCTTGGGCCGGCGCTGGCTGTATCCGAACTATCGCGAGGGCCTATGCGCGATCCTCGGCGCCGAGTTCAAGACCCAACAAATTGACCAGAACCGTATGCAGCAGCAATAGATCGGGCTGGCTCGACATGCGGTGACCGGCGCCCTTGACCAACATCACCTGCACATCCAAGATTTCAAATCGTGCGGCTAGGCGCAGCGCCGTCTCCCATGGCACTTCCGCATCTGCCTGGCCGTGCAGTAGGCGGACGGGGCAAGTCAGGGGGATTGTGCCGTGCATCAGCAGATGGTCCCGCCCGTCCTCGAGCAATGCTAGGGTGATCGGGGTGGGTTCGCCATACTGGCTTGGCACCAATATCATGCCCTTAGCGGCGAGTTCGTCTCGCTCATCGGGCAACATCGCCCCCCGAATTATCTCCTCGGTAAGGTCTGGTGATGCGGCGATGCCGATCAGGCCGACTATCCGGCCGGGCCGAGCGAGCGCCGCGAGCAAAGCGATCCAGCCGCCCATAGAGGAGCCGACCAGCACCGGTGGCCACATGGCTGGAGCGTCGATGGCGGTCAGCGCGTCGGCCGTCCAGCGCTCGATGGTGACTCGGTGAAGGCACCCCCGCTTTCGCCATGGCCGGAATAGTCGAGAAGCAACAATGTTTGGTCGCGTTGTGCGCAAAATCGGGCGAGCGACTGCGCCTTGTCGCCTGTCATGTCGCCGCGAAAGCCCGGCAGAAACGCAATACCAGGCGCTCGGCCCGGCAGGCGCTGCCAGGCGATTTCGTCACCCGCCCATTATTTAGCCGCCTCCGTTCCATTGCAGCCCCTCCCGTTCCCCTGCATCTCCGTGGTATAGGGCCACTATGTCTGACGATCTCGCGTTGACCGTGCTGCAAGTCCTCCCGGCCCTGGAAACCGGGGGAGTGGAGCGCGGCACGGTGGAGATGGTGCAGGCTATCGTGCGCGCCGGCGGCTCGGCGTTGGTAGCCAGTGCGGGCGGCCGCATGGTGGCTGCGGTGGAGCGCGCCGGCGGAACGCATATCACCCTCAATCTCGCCTCTAAGAACCCGATGCGGATTTATCAGAATGCCGCCCGCTTGGCTTTCCTGATCCGTGCCGCCGATGTGGACATCGTGCATGCCCGCTCCCGCGCCCCAGCCTGGTCTGCATGGCTGGCTTGCCGCCGCACCGGCGCGCGGCTGGTGACCACCTGGCATGGCGTCTACAAAGAGAATGCGCCGGGCAAGCGCCGCTACAATGCCATCATGGCACGGGGTGAGCGCATCATCGCCATCAGCCAGTTTGTCGCGGCGAAGCTCAAGGCGCGCCACCATGTCGACCCGCTTCGTCTGCGCGTGATCCCCCGTGGCGTCGACCCGGGCATATTCGATCCAAGCTCAATCGCAGCCGATCGTTTGGAACGCCTTGCTGAGGTCTGGCGCTTGCCCGCAGGTGCCACGGTAATTGTGCTGCCGGCTCGATTGACCCGGTGGAAAGGCCATTTACTGATGCTGGAGGCACTCACGCGGCTGCAGCGGTCAGATATCTGCCTGGTCATGGTCGGGGCCGATCAGGGACGCAAGAAGTTCAAGCGCGAGTTGTTGGACCGGATCGCGGCGCTTAGGTTGTCCGAGCAGGTGCGGATTGTGGGGCATTGCGATGACATGCCGGCCGCCTTCATGCTAGCGGATATCGTGGCTAACCCCTCCGTAGAGCCGGAGCCGTTCGGCCGAACCGTGATTGAGGCGCAGGCAATGGGCCGTGCGGTGGTGGTGAGCGATGCCGGCGGCACCGCCGAGACGGTGGACCATGGTGTCACCGGCTGGCGCGTCCGCCCCAACGACACGGCGGCATTGGCGACGGCGCTAGCCGATGTGTTGCAACTCTCTCCCGCCGAGCGGGCAGCACTGGGAGCAAGGGCGCGCGACAGCGTTTGTAAGAATTACACTACGGCCAAAATGCAGCAGGCGACATTGGACGTATATCGGGAACTGATGGCCCAGCCTGCGAAATGGCGTTGGACGGGGATTGCATGGCGGCGGCCGACATTCGCGCAGGCACGGGGGCGATGAGGGGCGCATGCTCCATGCTCATGGGTTGTAGAGCACGGGTCACTGCAACCGTTTGAAGACGGTTGGCCAAGCCGTAGTGGCGATTTGCCACGCGAGGTCACCTTGAAGGAGGCTCACCGGGGCCAGGCGGCAACGCGTCATCCGGCCACATCATAGGTGGCATATTTAATTGGTTTCGCAACAAGTTGATGTTGCTCCTCGCGCTCCGGAGCTCGTGGCGGAGTGCGCGTGCACGTCGCCACCATAAAACAGAGTTCCCGTCATGCGGGGAGGCGAACGGAACGAGCGCAACCGTAAGCAAAGAAACGACGGACGTTGCATTTTTGACCACGGCATCAAGCCAGTAGGCAGGCCAGAATAATGTCCAGATAGCTAAGTCATGGCTGAAGCCACAAAGCAGGATGAACGTACCAAATAGAAACAGGATTCCGCTGGGCATAGTTAACCGATGCCGACGAGCTTCTATGATTATAATAAGCGGAAGTAATTTAAATGCGATTGAGATACCGGCGTCACCCAGAACCGTCCAAGTAACAAGATCAGGGTTCCATTGAAGACACAAACCTCGGGGGGCTAGCCCGTCACCAAATACAAACGACCAGAGTATGTCGCTCATGGCTTTACCGTCAAATCTACCGGTCTGTCTAGCGCGAGATCCTGAACTCCTAGACCCTCTCCATCTTCACCCTGAACATGCCGTTTAAGACTGCATTCTCCCGTAACATCTCGGGGAATACTGACCCCAAAGTTCGTCCACCCCACTGTCAGTTTCTCCGACGCGACCCGCGCCTCCTCAAATTGGACGGGACGTTCATTACACCAGAGCTCAGTTTGGATGAGAAAAGCCCTTTTTAAATTCATTCCAACACGCAACTGCCAAACAACGACATCTCCAGGCGCGAACTTCGAACTTGGTTCACCCGCTAGCCAGCAATCGCCGATCTTGCGGCCCGAAAGAGGGCCACGAGAGTTGAAATACGTTGTATTCGAAGGGCTTGAAGGCGAGAGTTGATTGTGAATTCCGTCGAACGCGATCGCGTAACCAGCTGCCAAACTCCCCGCAACCAGCAGTATACGCCGTTGAAGTTTTGTAAACACCCTATCTCTTTATCGCAGTCACAAAGTAGGCGGCGCTTGCCATAGCTGCACCGATAATCGTAGTTAATAGCCACTTGCCGACTTCTACAAAGGCGGTTTTAAACACCAGCGCCTTCAGGGCCTCGAGAGCCGCCTTCGATTGCTCTTCGAGAGCTCTCTTAAACTCGTCGGCCTGAGCTTTGCGTGCCGAAGCTTCTGCTTCTAGAGCCACATTGAAGGAAGCCTGCTGCGACTTCATCATGTCAGCTAACGATTCAGTTTGCTTCCGCTGCTCCGAAGCAACGCGTGACAACGACACCTCCATGTCGCCATCTTTCTCCCGTAGGTTACGAACCGACGCCGTCAACTCTTCCAAGTTATGGAGGATGAGGTGATGAGCTGACTCAAGGCTGTCCAGCCTGCGGGCCGTCGAATTACTCAAACGCAGATCCGCAGGTTGCGCAGCAACTACCATAAGCGGGTGGCTCCAAGAGATAAGAGTTTTATGCTACACGTTCGTCGATTAAGACTCGTATGTGACGATGTTGGTGCGACACACGAAGATCTCCCTTGTGCGTTGGATGCTTCGCAAGCGGCAACTCAGCCTGATGCAGCACGTCTGTACTGGTTCCCCTCCGGCCCTTATTCATTCAAGCGCCGATCAGAACCAATCGATGCAGGCGCAAGCGCGCCTTCACCACCCCCAAGGTTACTCGAGTAGGACGAGCGGTTATCCTAGAGGATTGCTGGAATGAAAACCGCGTGATAACCTTCACGCGCCTCCAACAACCATGCCGGATAAGGGCGAATGGTTCGACACAGCCTTGTCGTCACAGCGGCTTAAGGAATGGTCGTGACCGACAGTGTAACCTGGCCATTGGAGGCCTGAACGCCCACAGAGGTCGCGTCTGCTGGGTTAGCCAATGTAGCGACGGGAAGGAGCACTGAACGAGCAATGGTCCGACCAGCTGCAGTCCCAATGCTCATTGTCACAGCATAGGTTGTTCCAGACTGTCCGCCAGACAGCCACAGCACCGCACGAGCACCATCAGCCGACATCGAGGCTAACGTGAGATCGCCGACACTCGACGGCGTGATCGTAATATCAAGTGTCGATATGGAGTCACCATCATCACCTATAAGTGCGGGTGCGATGTCAAACTGATAATCCAAGACGTCCCCCGGATCTTTCACTGGCCATGAAAGCGGCGGTGGTGGCATTGGCGACCCGCCTCGCGGAACGGGTATAAATGCGTCCAGTATAACGGTCCGCGCTGCACTTGGTCGCCAAACATGAGAGGCGGTAGTTCCCATAAATGCTCCTTCCTTCAAAACGGCAACTAGATCTCTGAAGGTCGTGGCGACTGATGACTACACGACGGATTCAAAATTCCACGATAACGATTCCTGGCGCTCCGTTCCCGCCGTTTCCTTGCACTCCGTAGCAACCGCCGCCGCCGGCGCCGGGTGCCACCGCTATCTGTTGCGGAGCGCTGCTGACTGCAGCCGCCCGGCCTCCTCCGCCGAAAAACGAGGCACCACCATTCCCTGCAAAAGTGGTGCTGCCGCCGTTGCCGTCAGAACCGTAGCCACCACTTATATTAATCGCGCCCCCAGCGCCGGCTCCGGGTGAGCCACCGAAAGCGAAACTGACGCCATTGGCACCCCCATATCCGCCGGTCGCACTCGTTATCGTACCGAAGCTGCTCGTGCCGCCAACTCCTGCTGGCGTGCCGCTTGTTCCGCCAGCAGTGCCGCCTTGCCCGACGACTATCGGTATGATCTGGCCAGGAGTGACAGGAATGATGCCTTCCGCATAGCCCCCGGCGCCTCCGCCGCCGCCGCCGAAAGTCGGAGTCCCGGCACCACCGCCACCGCCGCCGCCACAAAGCCGAACACGGACTAGAGCGACACCGTTCGGGACTTGAAAGTTCGCGGAGTTCGTGAAGGTTGCCATGCGTGAGAAGCCTGGTGTCAAGTTGTTCAACTTGAAATTGACAAATGGTGCTCCGGGGATTGTAAGTATATTTTGTGGACCGATTTGCAACTGACCATAACTGACAGTAATTACATAAAGGCCGGTCCAGCCACCATCCACTGCTGGTGTGATCTGTGCCCCCGCGTTCGCCGGAGCCGATGGTTTTAATTGAAACTGAACACGCTGAGTTCTTTGCGTGTTTTGCCCAATGCCATTGTTATTGGGGCCGTAGAACGGCTGACTTGGATTAGCTGCGTTGTAGTAGGGGAGAACGATTGGCGTGGTGTCAGCCTCTTGGAGGCTCGCCTGAACAAGGTAGTTAATCGACTGGCCTGACGTCGTAGGAGCAGTCAGCGTAAAGCTAGTCGTTGAGGTGTTAATCCCCATTTTCACGACTGGATCGATCGTGTCCTGACCCAACGACCCAAAAGGCAACGCGTCCACAACGCTGAGCGACGTGATGCTTCCTGGGCCGATTGACACGGTGAGGCTTGCCGGCGTCGTCGGCGAGCATATGAGCCCATCAACCAAGGTCGTTGAACCAAGCGTTGCTTGAGCCAGATAGCCAATCGCTATCATCGCGTTGCGTTCAATAGAGAGAATGTCGGTATCAAGCGGGATACTACCCGGGTAGACAATCTGGCGATCCACGTAGGTAATCCTCAATTCGAGATGTTGATCCATGCAGTAGACGCAGTCGGAAGCACGCTCAGAACCGCGTTTACGATATCTTGGTCCGTTAAATGACCAGGAGTTTCGGATAAGTTAGCTCGTGCTAGCGGGCCACCTGTTCCATACCCAGCGATCTCCGCGATGCCGGTGCTAGAAGGGCGCCTCGCATGAATAAACACCTGGAACGGCAGGTTCAGGTTTCCCCATGCGCCTGCGACCCCGTAGCCGAGGGCGCATGACCCATAAGCGCCCGTATCACTAATCCGCCCCGGTTCGAATATTGCGGGGGTAAATCCAGTCAGTGTCGCCACAGACACCGAAACGGCCATCCTTGTCGCATGTTCGCGTACTAGTGCATCCTGCAACCGGGCACGAAATGCAGAGTCGGGCTCACTCGCCAGCCGAGATAGACGAGTTCCAAAGAAATCCCTGCTGGCACCATCCAGCAACTCCCCGGCGACTGTCGCGAGCCGTGCCTGTGACTGAGCACCAATAAGCGATGCGTAGAGGTTTGACCACGCGCTCCCAAGTCCGGTCAACAACGCATCGAGAACCGGGGTTTCATCCGGAAACCACCGCGCAGGAAGGTTCGACTTAAGTCGAAGCACGAAATTAGTGACACCTCCGATCATTCAGCCCACCGTGACAATGCCGGGTTTAATGATCCCATTCGGAGGAATCAGAAGATCATCACCGTTGTTTATCGTTACATGCGTAACATTGACGATCGAAGGTGATGCAGAGTAGGCCAATGCCACAATTCGTGAGATTGGCAACGATGCGCCGATAGACAAACTCGCGACGTAGGCAATTATAGCAGCGTACACCGCGGATTGCGTGCTGGCAACGTTGTTACTAGAGCAGCTTATAGACAACGAAATATTTGCGGTGATGAGCTGCGGCGGTAATACGGCGTATAGCGTTCCAACCGGTCTGACGCTTTCTAGCGCGTTGGCTACTGCCGTAATCAGGCTTGTTGCCGGCGAGCCTGATCCGTCGTCAACTGTGACAGTAAAAAAGCCCGGTCGGCTTGCCCCGGATGGGTCTTGATTTTCAGCCAGCGTATAAGTTAGTCCCTGTTGCAGAGATTGTATGGTATACCCGATGGCGGCTGGCGTAGCTCTTGAGCGGCTATCGATAAAGTTCGAGAAACGCGCTCGCAACGCGGCATCAGACTCTGCGTCGAGACCGCCAGTCGCAGCGGTTGGGTTCGTCACCGCGTCGATACCGGGCATGGCTGTGGCTAGCAGTCCGATCGCACCGGCTCGAACATTGCCTGCGGAGCCCGAACTCGTTGCAGTGGCGGGTACAGAGATAGAGCTCACGCTTTCTACAACACTGTAGCTTGAAGTTGCGACTATCAAGGCGGGGTTTGCAGTATCTGCTACGACCGCAAAAGTTTGTGTTCCATCAGCAGTTTTAACTTGAGCACCGACCGGTATGGATGCTTCTAGACCAGTAGTTAAGCGTGAGAAAGTCAGATTTGTGCTTGCAGCCTGCGCGGGAAGTCGAGTCACGCCGAAATCAGCAACCCAACTGTCTAAATCTGTGCCATTCGATGTGGCCGCTCGCGTCTGCGCTAGGACTTGGACGATCAGCCATTGCATCCATAGCGCAACCGACGCATTCGCCTCGAGTATGGCACGAAGCACGCTTCCAACCGTGAGATCTATCAGGGCGCTCGCGCTCCCTTGGACGCTCGCAGCCATGTTTCGCATGAGCGTAGTGAAGTTTTGAAGTGGAAGCTGCATAGGCCCTCGACCAAAACAGGAGAATCAAGTAAGAAAGGCAACCGTCTGTGTTGTTCCGAGTGCCGCATCACTATAGGTTACTTGGACATACATAGTCCCCGCTTGGTCGGGCACCAGGTCAATTACAGGCGCTGGTGTCTGAGCGACATCGACTTCCTTGGATATCTGCCCTCGTATCAACGAGATAATTGCGTTGGCTGTCCCGGGCTGGCCCACAAACGTCGCGACACCGGCGCCATAGTCCAGGGACCAGATGTAGTCTCCAGGCACCGTCAGTAAACGACGCAGCACACGCTGCTGAGTGACACTCGGGGCTTCGACAATGGCAAGGTCGCCTGTTGGCGACCAAGTCAGATCACTTCCCCAAAAATGCGATAAATTTGGCAAGAGACTTGTCCCCAAACTTCTCGGCATGCCCGTCTAGTAAGGATCGATTCCTAGTCCGGTGCATTCGTCAGAGCGGTGATGGGAGGGTGAGAATGACTGTTGTAGTGATTACGCAGATTGCTGAGCGACCCGCGCGTGTCATAGATGTCACCGCTTACATGTAAATCACCCTTAATCTGAACCGTCCCGTCATTCTGCAGCCGTATAGAGCTGCCAGATCGGTGCACAAGCCAGAACTCGCCCGGCGGTGTGGGTGGTGGTGTCGTATGCATCGACCATGTTCCCCCAATGATAATGCCATGTTCAGCGTCGTTTTCCTGTGGAAGGACAAACACCTGAGTGCCAATCGACGGCGGGCAGACAAGACCCCACCCATTGCCGACCCAGGGCGTCACTAGCGGCAGCCAGCCCGTCAAGACGCCTTCTGGTTGCAGTGTGACGCGGGCCGTAGCTGTGCTTGGGTCTACCGACGTGACAATCCCAAACCTAGCAGCGCCGAGCGCCTGGTCTTGGTTTGCCACGTGTGCCTTGAAGGCATTCAGAAAATCATCCATCGCTGTCCTAAGTTAATGCTGCAAACACTCGCAAGCAAATCGCACGAGCAATCGAATACCCCAGGTAATCGTCTATCAAGTAGGCTGGTTAAGTGGCAACTCCTTAAGCCGGAGCGTTTCACTGAAGCCGTGGTTTGGACTGAAGTGGCGGTTGATCTCGGAAACATAATACGTCTGGTCGAAGTCTGTTCCCGTTCCAGAGAGGAGGACCTTTGACCGAGGCGAGAGGCTGAGTTCACCTGGTAGTTCAACCGATACAATTCTCGCATGCGCGGAGAGGTCCGCAAGAACACGGTTCGCCAGTTGCAGCGCGTCGTTCGGCATCAGGTTCGGTCGCACGATGACGATGCGCCGGGGATTACCCCCGAACCCACCGTTCATAGAACGGCTTGCCGTCTGCACGAACGCGTTTTGCTGTCGGGTATTCCAGGACTTTACCGTCACGTCGACGTCGCCAGCTAAACTAAGGTTGTGCTCTAAGTGGAGCGCGATGCACTGTTGCGGAGTAAGAGTTATTGAAGAGCCACTCGCAAACAATGGTATAAAATTCAACGTCCTGCCGGCTACAAACACCTCAAAACCCTCCCGGGCAGCCAAGAAGGTGAGTAAGTCCCATTCTGTTGTCGAGCGTGAGAACTGCCCAAGGGTAATGCGATCGTGCTCATTGCCATAGTAGCGGCCCGCAAGTGCACTGGTCGCAGTCACATTCGCGGTCAGACCGTGCCTTGCCGCAAGGGCCTCTGCAATCTCGCTTGAAGTCTGATTACTGAACGTCTCCTGGGTCGTCGCATCGAGTAGCCGCGCGGTAAGATCCCTTCCTTCGAGTTCGACCGTGCCGTTGAGGACATCCGTTGCTATGGTGTCCACCTCCCCTTGGACAAGACTGGTGAACTGCCCACCAAAGCCGACCTGAACATCAACAATCAGCCCCGGTTGGACAAGTTCTGATGCTGTGTAGGCATCGAGTGCCAGCCGGAGGCGAAACCGCGCCGCACCAAAATGTGCACTACTGCTTACGTCGGCTTCAATCACATTTGGCAGTGGCGAGCCGTCGAGCAACACAGATATACTCGGGTTACGTAGGCTGCTGTACGACAATGCCGCCTCCAGCGTTGGCATTCGTCTCTGGGAGCTGAAGCGTCACCACCCCAGGAACCAGGAAATCCGGAAGCCCATTAAGCTGCGCAATTCGTATCCACTGCGTAGCGTCCCCGAGCTGCTCGGCTGCAATGCGGAACAGGTTGCCGCCTGCGATCGTGAGGATACCCATTATTAAGTCGTCGTGTCCGCAAGGTTGCGGCTTGCCCGACTAATATAGCCGCGTGCGGTCGCAAGCTGCGCGAGAAGCCCACTTGCACTGACGGCAGCGGACACATCACCTGTTTGCAACGCTGGCTCTACGGCCACAATCTGATTAGAGACGCTGGCGAGCGCTGAGCCTATGGCTGTTTGTGCTGCGGCATAGGCTGTCGTCCCAACGATGGTGGCGCCGGCGACAGCAGTAGCACTGACCGCTGCTCTCCCAAACGATCCAGCAAGTGCCAGGTCCGATAGGATCGTCGGCGCAAGCTCAAGCGCTGGAGCAAGAAGCGATGCCCCTTCGTCTCGAACAACCGCGCAGGAAATCCGGTAGGGTATCCACCACGGACTTCGATAGTCCGCTTCGAAACGCTCCAGAATGACCGTGTAAAGAAAGGCGTCCCAAGCCATTGGAAGTGCCGAGCCGCCAACGCGGATCGCATCGAGCAACCGTGCGCGGTCTGCAGCGTCCGGGCCACTAAAAATCCCTGAGAACGAGATATCGGCAGGATCAGCTCCTAAGGCGTCGATGACGCGGACGCCTCCTGGCAGCCGGTGTATCGCCAGGCGTTGTGTCCCGCCCAGCGTAATCGAGCTCGGCAATTCAAAACCCACGAAGGCGACCGAGCCTAGGGTCAAGCTAAAGTTTGACATTTCAGAAACCTTGGGCCTGGCCAGACCAAAGTGGTGTCTGGCGTGGGTCGGGACCAACCGGACCTGATGGCGGGCGGCTTGCCTGTCGGGCGAGGCTGCTTGTCATCCACCGGCCAAGTCTGCTTCCATCAATAATTATGTCTCCCTGCAGCGTTATGCTTTGTGAAGACTGTGCGGGCGGAGCAGATGAGCTTAGTCCGGGCTCTCTTGCTTGTGCATGGTCCAAAACGGCCGCGGAAACGCCCGGCTGGCCGCCCAAAACTTCAGGGGCTGCACGTCCGCTGAAGGAGGGCGTCAGGCTCCTACCGCCGGCTGTCGCCTCATCGGTGCCCCTCTGAGAGGGAGGGGAGTAGGGCTCAAAGCGGCCCTGAGAGCCAAGCGGCGGGCTCCTGCTCGGCACCGGCGCCGATTGTCGATCACGAGCGGTGGTGCGCTCCGCCAACGGCTGCCGCAATGCCGGACCGGCGGGTTCATCGCTCGGTGCACCCGACTTCATTCTCCCATCAGCTAGGAGAGGCCGTGATGGCTGATCGAGGCCCTGCACCTGCCCGGCTGGTTCAGCGCGCGCCTCGGATTTTACAAAGCGCGGCGCGGTCGGCCCGATGAGCCGCTCCAGAGGTCGGCCTTGAGATGACGCGACGCCATTGGGGTCGACCGTCTGCGGCTTAGCCGGTAGCTTCGGTGCGGCTGGCCCGGAGGGGATTGCACGGTCTGCCGTCGTCGCATCTGGCAATTTCCCTGGCCAGCTCACACCGCCGTTCTGCGCTGCTGCCTCTGGCGCACCAGTGTCCCCGGCCGCACCGACGTTGCGGGATTGAGGCGCTGCACTTCCAACACTCGTTACGGCGACCGGCGATTGGAGATCCTCGGACTTACCCGGCAGTCCCATTGACAGCATCTGCGGCTTCGCGACGGTCGGAAAACTTGGCAGGCCGGATCTTGCATCCGCCCCTGTTGCCTCTGTCTCTCTCGGCTTGTGTTTTTCGCTTTCTGTCACCGCTCCTGGCGATGCTGGCTGGATGGGCGAACCGTTTGGAGACTCGGCGTCTTGGGCTTGCAGCCGTGAGAGGTTCTGCGACGTTGCTGCAATCGCGCGGTCAAGCAACGTGAGATCCCGCCGTATGAGCTGAATTCCCGCGCTGACACCATCCTGGAGTGCCAAAGTTATCCCAACCTCGTAGGCCTCCGGCATAGCTTCTACATCTCCTGAGAGGTTACTGAACGCGGCCTGTAAGTAATTGAATCAATGCAAGTGCAACGTCCTCCGCAATCGACTCCATGAGCGAAGACGCAGCCGGACCGACAAATGGGCGAGGTGGGTCATGCAGCGTTCCAAATTCTTGTGCCGCTGCCGCAGGATCATTCGAACCGACTTGCGCCGTCAGCCCGTTTACCACTGCGGAGATACTGTCCTGTAAATGGCCCGTCTGTCGCCATGGTTGATCGTGAGACTCTCCAGGCAATCCGTCCAAATTTTCCTTTATCGCGCCCTTTAGCCTGTCGGCTTGCCTGCCGAGTTCCTGTGTCAGACACTCAACCACGCCAAGGCTTCCAAGCGCGCCGCTCAAACCATGCAGCTTCACGTCGCTGCTTCCTCCTCGTTCAAAGCAGGGATACCAGCTTGCGAGGTCAACCTCGACCAAAGGAAGGCATCCTCAAGCATCAAACCAGCTACTCGTTGACCAGTCGAAATGCCGGCCGGTCTCTAAGCGTCCGATAGCGACAACCCAGGCGAGTCGTTCCGACCGGCGCAAACAGAATGCAACGTCGAATGGCACCCCTTTGGTGACAAGGTAGAGACTGTCAACCAAATCAGGGTGCTCGCTTAGTTTCCCGGTGTGGCGGTGGCCAGTCCTTCCGTCTCTGCCGGGTCCAATGCCGCCGCTATGGCCGCAATTGCCACGTCGCCAAGGCGGTTGACGGCCGCTTCAATCTGCTGCTCGTTCGCAGGTTGCGGCATTGGTACGCCATCAATCGCACTGACAAGGAATGCCAGCATGGCCACTCCGAGGTAGCGCTCATTGGTGGAAAGCTGAGTCCCGACTGCCTTGAACAGGCGCAGGCGGTCCAAGGTAGTCGGGTTGCGAACTGTCAGAACGCGCCCGTTTGCATCTGTGATGGCTCGGGTGCCAACAGCAGCCGTGACGATGGCTTGGCTCGGAGTAACCATTGAACAGTGCCTCGCGGAAAAGAACGTCAACTAGCGACTCAGCGGCTGATTTTCAGACTCGAACTCGTCTAGACGCGAAGAAGTCCAGCTTCTGCCGCACGGGTGCGTCCCCCCTCCAAGCACCCGCCGCCGATAATTTGAACACGGCACCTTGGTATTGGTAAGTGCTCGTGCTCCCATGAGCCTCGTTAACATACTGATACAGAGTGCTGACGGGAAGTTGCCCAGATGTGTAGTAAGCTTGCTCAGTTGAGGCAATAAAGTCGTCGACGATGCTGTTTCCTCGTTCGATGTCGAACGACCCCTCCCAGCCCTTAGGAAGCTCCGCCGCCAACTGCGTACCATCTAGGCGGTCAATCCGAATAGGTGAAGTGAGCTGTCGGCTCTCAAAACCAGTGACGTGATCAAGGTCAACACGCCCCTGAGGGCCAATGACAACAAGTTGGCAGTCACGACCGAGGGTAAAGGCATTAGTGGGCACGAGGCTGCTCCTTAAACGCCGACTTGGCCGGTGGGCAATGTCTGGCGGTTGACCTGGACGGTCTGCCCGCCCTCAATATTCACGATAAACTTCTCGTTAATGGCTTGATACTGGACCTGAGCATCCGACTGAACATAACCCAGGCTTGTTCGGTTGTGAGGATTGTTCGACGTATCACATACGACGCTGAAAGGAAGCGAGCCATCTGCGGAGCCCAGAATGCCTTGCGACAGAAGATTCTGTAAATAGGACAATTGGGTAGATCGGATGCGCTGGAACAACATCGCATTGATTACCTGGCCCACGTACTGGCCCATACCCGCTGAAAGTGTCTCAGCAATATAGTTTGTCAAACGAGTGTAGTTGTCACCACTTGTGGCGGCGTTAGAAGAGGAGTTGTGACCGCCTCTTATACCCCAGAAACCGCCGCCAGGCTGTGGGTTGCTGATGACGTCGATTCCATTTCCAAGCAATTGGCCCAACTCGGCACTGCTGTAACTGGTTGTTTGCCCCGACTTAGGCGTGCCTGATTTCTGCGATCCAATAACTCCATATAGGGGCTTATTGAGGCTTGATTGCTCCGGTGATAAATTTGCTAAACGTCCGGCGGCAAAGCCTTGAGGAGACACCAGACGGATCAAGCCGTTTGTCTGATCGTTCCAATAAATCCAATCCCCGAACATCAACTTGACGCCATAGCTGTCAAGCCCGGCTGCCTGCTTGATGAGAATGGCGTTGGCGATCGTATCCCCGGAAGGACCGGTCGCAATCATGTAGAGCCCTTCCGACAGAGCGAAGCTTGCCTGAACGGAGTATTCAGTCGGATCGTCAGCGTCTGCAAGCAGACCAAGGCTGCAGCCCTGCCCGCGTAACGCGTACAGACCTGTGCGCGGAAGAGTATCTTGCCCAATCAAGGTCGCTGCGGTCACGCCGCCGGCACCGTCAGCGCCCCCAAACAGCGCTTGGCCAGTTAGGCGCTGGGGCGCTGTGGAAGTCGCCGAGCCTATCGAAGCGACGACCAATTGGCTAGGACCGCGCAGCGCCGAAATACCCGTGTTCACCGCTGTGACCAAATTTGACCAGAACGCCGAGGCCGATGGCGCCTGTATGTTGTCAAACACCTCAGGCGTGAGCCCGGCTACCGCAAGCGTCAAGCGCCAGCTGCTCGCCTGAGACCCGGCCGAGAGCATGACGCTGATGCCGTTTCCGAAACTCCCCGTATAGAGCGCAGTAAGCTGAAGCGGATAAGCTCCCGCAGTATAAAACAGAGCGTACGAAGCCGCGGTGTCAGTGCCGTCGGTAACCCGAACACACCGGAAGTTCGCCGCGCCTTGTTGGACCGCGATGGCAACCTGCGTCCCCATATCAAACTTCCGGGGCATCACGGCGCCAAAAGTCCCCGCATACTGCGCCATTGACCCGACGGTGACAGGCTGATTGACCGGACCCCACGACGCCGTACCAACCACACCCAATACGTCAGTCGGAACGCCATTCAGAACAAGGTTTTGAGGCGCTACTATCTGCACATAGAGGTCCGGGACGACCAGAGCCGTCGTGTTGATCGAACCTTGTTGGACAACCGGCATCGGCTATTCCTCACCGGCAGGGGCGGGAACCGTCACAGGCACAACATGATGGGCATGCTCGGAGGCCAGGACTGCGGCAATATCTGCAGCCTCGGTGATTCGGTCGCCAATCGAGTAGCGCCCAAATGCGCGCGTGACGACAAGGGTGATGTCCATGGGAACTCCATTCAGACGATTATTGTAGTTGCACCCAATCCCTGGATGCCGAAGAGCATCGCCGGCTGTATCGCAACCTGCGTGGTCGAGAATTCGACAGAGTAAAGCATGTCACGGCGGTAGAGCAGCGCGTCTTGCCGATCGTCGAAACTTGTGCTGGCGCTAAATCGCAATCGCGCCGAGCTGCCGTCGCTCAGAACAAGAAATGGCGTTGCGGCAAACCCGACGTCGAGCAACCCGCAGGCAATATCCCGCAGCTCTGGGCTCGGACACCAAGCTGTGACGCGGAAACCCTGTCGCTGTCGCCGTAATTCCATCGTCGAATACGCGTCGGCTGCCGTGCGAGCGATGAGAGAAGCAGCATCGGGGACAGTAATGGTCGAACTGCTGACACGCGCCGAACGCCCCGCACCGATCGCGTCGCCAAGCACCGCCGCAATGGCTTCTGGCGTGTCGCCCAATATCGTCCGATGTACAAAAGAATGGCCGTCAACGAGAACACCAGCAAGCTGACCAAGGTCTGCGATGCCAGAAAACGTTGCACTATTCCCAGCCGATGATACAGTCAATGTGGGAGTAGTCGGGTTTGGCAGCCAGCTAGGAAGATACCGGGTGGTATCGGTTGTCGAATTGGGAGTCGGAAATACCGAGACATGGACGACACCGGCCGCGAGATCAGTCTCCAGGAGCGCCGCGTTCGGCCAACCACGATATATGCGACTCTCTGCATCTATCGCGGGAGCGGACGAAATTCCACTCGGGTAGAGTGTCGCCGCAGCCAATCCGACAAGCGCTACCTCGACGTCTGATTGAGACGCCATTAGACCTCCGCCTGCTTGGCGATCAAGCGCCATCCGAGCGCGCCGAGTTCCGCGGATGCGACTACGTATGCAAGCCCCCTTGCGTCATACAACAGATCGGCTGCCTGAATCTCTACCGGCATCCGCGGCAGCAGAATGTTCCAAAGCGGGATGGCCGCCTCGCTCGGCAAGTCTCCCGAGCCACTCACCCTTGCTGACAAAATCGACGCCGGCCAATCGGTTAGAACACGCCTGAGCGTCGCACGTGTCACGCCGCTGTAACCCGTAGGACCAATATCCTGCGGCAGAAAAGTCCTAAATACGCTAATCGTACTATTAGCCAAGATGCACAACGTCGGCATAAGGCTTTGCTGTGCCGCAATAAAAAACGTCCCGTCTCTTCCCTGCAGGTAATCCCCAACCTGGGTGTAAGCACTGTCAAACACGCCCGACCAACTAGCATGCCCGTAGCCAACAGCTTGATGGAAGTCATTTGTATCCGAGGAAAACGCCGCAGGTAGGCGCAAATAACGGTTTGCCGGCTTCAGTGGCAGGTCGGCCGATACCGGACGGAACGCGTCATAATCGGCCCCAATGTGACGCGCCGCGCTGCCCAGCCCTCGCGAGATCAGGTCCTTCAAGCGGCTGCTATCCATTGCGAAGCCCTAAACGATGAATGTGACTGAGGAGCCGCTTCCGAGCGCCGGGCCCGGTGGCACGCCAAGGAACCCACACAGACGGCGGCCCCAATCGCGCTCAAGTCGCTGCCGTTCGGCAATTTCCGCCGGATTGCGCGTCCAAACTGCAGCAGCGGCTGTGTCAAGATTCCCGGCAGCCGACGGGATCGCCGCCTCAAACCCCCGTAACGCCGTCAGATGGTCCCGGACAACGACTTCCTCCGAGGTCGAAAGATTAGTCATGCGGTACTCAAGTGCCCCATACGCTTGGTAAAACCGCCAGCCCGTGTTCCCGCTCGGGCTGGCACCATACGCTGGATAGCCGCAAAACCGGCGAACGTCTGTTTTCTCTGCATCGGTCAACATCAAGCCAATCCTCTAAGAACCGGCTTCACCCAATATGTTCAATCATGACGGCGCGCTTGTAAGCGGCGTTCGTTGCCGTGGGTATGACGGTCGGGTTTGTCGTGGTGTCGCTCGGTGCGCAGAAGCCGCCGATCCAATACCAAGACTGCGCGATGATCTGCTGCAAACGGTCGATCGGTTCGCGGGTAACCATCGCGATACCGTCTACGACCGAGACAATGCTATCGCGCGGCGCGACATCGCTTGCCGCCATGCCGGCGAAGTCGCCTTCAATGAGTGCGCCCTTGCCGCAAACAATCGGTCGCCGGATGACCGCGCCGGGCAGACTGGGATGAGTCTGGACGAACGCCTCCGTCGTGGGGATGAATCGCAGGCCAAGGAAGTCGTTGATCATGCCCTGCTTGAACACTTGGTTTGCAGACGTCGCACCCTGAAACAGTCTTTGGAAGTCTTGATCGGCAAACAACTGTCGAGCGCTGACTGGATCAAGATAGCAATTGAACACGCCATCAACTTCCGGCACAGCGTTGCGGCGTAAGGTTGCCACCGCGTCGAGCAGGTTCGACATGCTGAGCGTGTCGGTCGCCGCCAGGCTGCTGCTCGTTACTCGATCGTTTGGCCGGACGATAAAAGAGGCGTTGGCTGCCTGCACGGCGTTTCCAGCTGTGCCATCGGCAACGCTGACGGACGTCGTGAAGGTGAGACTCCCGGAAATCCCTCCAGGAGCGGTCGAGACGTTCACCGCATCAGGCACGGCGGCAATCAGCGTGTAGCTATCGGACCCAACCACAACGGTTAAGCCCGTCGAACTCGCGATCGCCGTCTGAATGCCATTGATAAACAAGGTCTGGAAGCCGCGTATGTCATCAACTGTGATTGCCGCCGCCGCAGACCCAAGCGTCGTGGTAACGCGTGTATTTCCCCCGAAATAGGGTGCAAAGAGGGCATTTCGGGCCAGTTCATCAAGTGATCTCGCCGCCTGCTCACCATTAGTTCGAGCGTTCTGGACGAACTGGCTAGCAATACCAACCCGCGACGTAACCATGTTAAGATCACTCGTCGCCGCGTAATGGTTAATCGTAATGGTGTATTGTTCAACACCCCAGTTTGTCGGTGTCAAACCATTATCGAGGTTTGTGTTCGTGTTGGGAGCAAGCGGTACTGTCACGGAAGGCTTGAGCCCAGCCCGCGTCTTGGTAAGAGTCTCACCGATGCCAACCGCAAACTCTTCACGATCTGCGATCGCGCGGTAGCCGAGCCGTGAAGAGAGCGCTTCCTCGAATTCGCGTTCGAGGAAACCTTCCTGGATGATCGGCTGCAACGAAAGGGGGAAATTCTGGATGCCCATCTGGGTCCCTTGAAATATGGAGAGTTAACCGGCGCACACTAGAAGTGCGTGCAGATGTCCACTGCGCCGTCCATAAACGACAAGTGTCGCAGACCGACGACTTTCGAGTGCAGACCACCCGCATCGTCATCTGTCGACCTAACGGCCGCGAACCAGCTTGTCCCGAGCCGCCTGCCACTCGGCTCGAGTCATCGTCATTGCATTGCGGGCTTTTGGCAGTTCAGCGACCGGGGCCGGTTTAAGTTGGCTGCTGCTCGAGTTCGCGAACATCCAAGGCTTATCGCGCCGCAAACGGGCAAGAGCCTCCGTGGCTTGCGGCAAATTGCCGCTGTCGTCAACCGCAAAATCCTTAGTATCAACCAGTTTCAATAAATCCAGGTCGATCATACCAGCTCGGATCGCGTGGTTCCGGAGTTCAGATTGCACCAATCTCTCGTTTGCCCGGTCGAGTCGCTCCTGCAGCGTTGTTGCCGGATCTGCGGTTACTTCGGGTTCATCAGTCATGCGGAAAGCCCTCCTCGGATGCCCTCACGGGTAAGTCTCATTGTGCGTGTCTGTTCCAAGCCGGTCTCTTCCGGTTCACTTAGCGTCAAGTCGGGATCTATAGCCGCGGCTGAGGTCCTCGCCGCCGGACTTAAGAGACCAGTCCGTATCCTTGCCAATTCTCCAGCGACGTTCTCAATGTCGTATGTGTCGGCAAGCGCTTTGACTGCGGTTTCGGTACTCATCAAGCCCGCAGAGGTCAGCGTCGAGAGCGTTTGCGCATCATGCTGGCGATCTTCTGCACTTGGCGGATACCATCTCGGCCAAATAAGACTGAGACCGGCACTTGGATCAAGCCTCGGGAGTGGAGCATCTCCCAAACGAAGCTGATATTTCGCACCAGCACGCAAAACCATTCGTGCGAGTAGTAAAAGCGCTCCCTCGCCATAAGAAATTCTCAAATTATCTGCCAGCCAAAGCAACCCTTGGTTCATCAACTCGAGGGCGCGTCCAGACGTGGCCGCTGTCAACCGCGATGCGTCGGCCCGATTGCCATGAACACTTTCCAGCGCGAACTCGCGCAGTGCTCGAACGTATTCGACAACCGCACTCGACGCCGTTCCGCCGATTTCAAGCAATTTAGCGTCGCCATGTTCGGACACGATGAGAGCATTACCAGCGCCACGAACCAGATCGCCCTCAACTCCTGCCGGTTCTCGGATTAAGAGCGTCGGATCCGAGCTATATTTCAGCCCGCGGCCCGCTTGCGAGAGCTGATAATCGATCTCGATTGACGTCTCTATGGCGGCCCGAAACGTGCACGCGCCATCGGCCGGGTCCCCAGTCCAGGAAGCACCGGGCAAGTTCCGCACCCAAGCGATCGGAACGAACCCCAGATCATGCGTGACCGAACGCGCTTCATCAATCAAGGGCGTCGTTGTATCGGTCGACGACTGCGGAACATACCATACTTCGGCTTGTTCGTCCCATCGGCGAGTGAACCAGTAGCTTGCACTTAAGTCAGGCACCGAATAGCCGGCCGCGAACAGGGCCGAGCCAGACAGCTTATATCGTTCCGTCACCGCGGCCAGCGTATCGGGCTCATCGGCCTTCCATGTTGGTGTAAGATTGACCGTCTCCATGACCGTGAAGAACGGCCGCCCAGATAGAACTCGCAAAAGAATAGCTACTGAGCCGATCGACCCACGAATCGCGGCATCGATCATCGTCTCGTTGAGCTTGCTCGTCTTAAATATCGCCGCCAGAATATCCCGCGTGGCCCGGTCTGGCGAGTCGACGGTTGGGAAATGGCCTTCGCTGAACAGCAAAGCCACGCTGTCTTCCGTCACAATGCGAGGCATTGCATATCGCACAGACGGCCGGCGCAGCCGCAGCGGAATATACTCGCCCGACGCGGTCCGCTCCTCATGGAAGTCGTGCGGCAACACGTCATACAGCGTCCCGTTCAAAACCCGGCGGAGAATATCGAGCCGCCGTGCCCGCAGTGGCATGGTGCTATCATAGGGTACAAGTTCGCAGATGGTCTGAAACATGCGGATCCCTGGTTTGTCGGGGCGATCTCAGCCAGTAGCAGTTGACCGCCGGTCGAGCCTCAACGGCTGAACAGTGGTACGTTCGTCCGCCGGGCAGGGGCACCGGCCTCGGTAAGGAGGGCGAAGGCGCGGCTTAGTGCATCTACCTGGTCGTCTTTTGCGCCATGCGGAAAGTCCTGCATTTCTTCGAGCAATGCCCGGTTCCAGGGCGCCCGTCGGATGCTGAGATTGCCAGCATTGACTTGGCTCGCCACCGGCATGGCTCGAGTCTCCTTGGCGCCCGTTTCCGGCGAAGCCATAATGCGATATCCTGCAAACTGCTTCACGAGATACTTTATTTGCCCCCGACCAGCCTGCCCAGGGTCCTGGGGCAAGCCGATCGTAACGCCAGCACCATCGGCAGCAGCCGTCCGCGCGATAGCTTCTTCTACTTCATGCGGGCCGCCGCGAAGCCGGACCACGTCCAAAACAACAAAGCCGCCTCTTTCGTCACGGCCAAGCTTCACGCCAACCGTGTAGTCAGGATCACGGCCAGCCGATTCCGCCGTCGCCGCAAGGTCCCAGGCTCGCACCGCCGTCGTTGTCTCCGGGTCATCAACAATTGGCACGCGGGCCGGCAGAAACAGTCGGCCTGTGCGAGGCCTCGGGTCCTGCTGAAACAGCGCCGCAAAGGCGCGCTCGCCAAGAAGCGTCCGCTTACGGGCGATCGCAGCGCTATCCTCCCATTCCGGCCAAAGCGGTGCGCCGAGTTCTCGCCCCAGCGGGTCTCCCGCTTCAGCAAGTGCAGGTAACCGCAATGTTCGCCAGGGCTCGGGTCCTTCGAGTAATCTGCCCCCAAGGTCGTCAGGGTGCCAACGAGTCATGATCAGCACAATGCGGCCGCCCGGCTTCAATCGCGTCGCAAGGTCAGAGCGAAACCAGTTCCATAATTGGTCGCGGGCCGCGGGGCTGTCGGCCTCCGCTTGCGACTTTACCGGATCGTCGATCAGGACGAGATCGGCCCGGCGGCCAGTGATCGGCCCACGAACGCCGGTTGCGTAGTATTCTGCTCCGCCGCTGGTTCGGAACCGGTGCGCCGCTCGGCTTGCGGGGTCCAGCGCATAACCCAGCCGCGTGCTATGCTGCTCAACCAAGGCACGCACACCGCGCCCGAAGTGCCGGGCGAGTGAGGAGGTGTGACTGGTTGCGATAATAGATGACTGTGGAAATCGGGCGAGCCACCAAGGCGGGAAAACCAGCGACGCGTAGGTTGACTTGGCAGAGCCCGGCGGCAATAGCAGCATCAGCCGGTCTGTACGACCGGCTGCAAGCGCTTCGAGTTCACGAATGAGGAGGATATGGTGGGCTGCGGGTTGATGTCCGCGGGGAGCCAAGGCCAAACCAGCCCAGGCGGCGAGATCGGCCCGTATGCTCTTGCGAAGGGCGCGCTCAGTCCTGAGATCGGACTGCGTCCAAATCGGCATCAGGTATCGCAGCAAGCTCCGTGTAAGGGGCTGCGGCAGGCACACGAGGGTGAAGATAGGGCGCCGCAATCCGGGCAAGGGCAACCGCCCCTTCCAAATCGCCGCCATCGTAGCGCTGCCGCATAATTTTAAGAATGATCGCTAGAGGTGAAAGATCGCTCGGTGCGGCGTGAACAGTCGGTGTGTCAGCGTGACGCAAGTTATCGCCTACGCTGGGGCATGTGGGCAAGGCCTTTTTTCCTAAAAAATAACTTCGCTTCTTCTCCGCGGCGGTTGACTGCAATCTCCTTCCTAAAATCTTCAGCCCAGCCTCGTGAGCATCGTCCGCCAATGGCAGAGCCTCGGCCGCGCCAGCTCTTTGTGCCCAGGGCCGCTGAGCATAAGGACATACCTAATCCACACTGGGGCATATGGGCAAGGAGAATCATCGCGTGAATGTGAAGTCAGCTATCGCTGTTTTGATTGGACTGGCCGGCTGCACCGCCCCGACGGACGGAACCTACTTCGGAACGCTCAAAACCCAGCAGGGCCTCTGCAGCACCAGCGAAGATACCTTAGGCAACGCACCCGCTACGCTCAACTTGCGCGGCAACAACGCCCAATTCGAACCAGAAGACGGAGTCATCGTCCTCGGCGGCCAAATGAACAACGCCGGGCACGTGCTTGCTCAAAGCAACGCGCCCGGCGCCGATCATAAGCCGTTCCCGCAAATCTTCGAAGGCGACCTCGTCGGAGATCAAATCTCAGGCCGCTTCGCTTCCCCCCGCTGCCGCGCCACGATCACGTTAAAGCGCCGTTAGCTTAGTAGGCCTTTCCTAATGTCCCGCCGAGTGGCTTCAGCGCAAACTATCCCATGATTGGATCAGAGTGGCGTCTCGATTAAGCGTGCCCACAATCAGATCAATCCCGGCAGCATGCCAACGCTGGATCGCCTTATGGTCCGCGCCGAGCAATCGCGCCAGCCGCCGCCAACTATACAAGTGCCGCCCAATGACGGGGCTTACCAGCGACCGGCACCCAACAATCCGCCGTAGCACCAGTTTGTCCGGCGGAATTAGTGGGATCCAAGCCAACGCCTGGTCCATCCGAGTGATCCTCAGTGCCGATGGCACCGCCGGTCTCGGGCGGCCATGCTCACTCGCGCCATAAGCGTCCAATGCGTCCGCAACGAACTGATGCCGGGTTTGCCGCAGGCCAGTGGTCGGGCCCGAACGAGGTAAGCTCAGCAACGTTTGCCCCGCCTCCTCCAGCCTCGCAACCACCAATTCGGCGTCTATCGGCGGCCGCGTCTCCAGGCTCGGCGCTCGCAACGCGACAGGTCCGCGAGACGCCCGCCGCGGATTTGGCCGCGCCGGCTCAGTTACAGAAGACGTCATCAGCGGATTGCTACGGGTTCGCTCAAGCAGCACCGAACGCGCCGGCAACGGAGATAAGCGATCTGAGGTCATCGACGGTATCCTTCTGAAAAACAGACAGAACTGTCAGGTCAAACAAAGACCGGAAACGGATACGGCTCACCTTCGAGTGACGTGTTCGCGGTAATCGCCTGCCAGGAAAGCGGATGCCCCGGCGGCAACGGCGGCCGGTCGACCCGATCCGAGACCGGCCTCGGTGCCGGTTGAATCCGTGTCATCGGCTGCAACCCCAAGCGCCGCGCACGCTCAATCGCCGCGTTACGCCCAACCCGCAGTCGGTCCGCAACCGCATGCCAAGGCAATCCCGCGGCTCGCAACTGCAACAACTCGGTATCGGCGGTTTTTGTCCATCGAAGCGCTAACGGCATCGGCATCTCCTGTGTGGCAAACCAACAGTTAGCCGTGCTAACAGTGTTCGTCAATTGTTCTCTTTGCCTTAACTAGGAAAAAATGCATGCTGCGCCCCGCGCGGAGGAGCTTGGCCAACATGAACGGCCCAACAAACACCACCATCGGCGAGCGGATCGCCACCCTGCGCCGCGAGCGCGGGCTCAGCCAGGCGCGCCTCGCCGAGGCAACCGGCGTCTCTCGCAGCGCCGTCGCGCAATGGGAGACCGACCGTGCCGGCCAGTTCAGCGGCCATCTCTCCCGCATCGCCCAGGCGCTCGACGTTTCCGTCGAACTGCTCCTCCACGGCCACGAGGCACGCGCCTCCCCCGGCCTCACGGGCGACGAACTGGCCTTGCTGCGCCTCTACCGGCTCTGCGGCCCAGACGCCCGCGCGGAAATCCTCCGCTCCGTCCGCAGACGTGCGCGAGAGGCCAAGGAGCCAATCGCCACGACAAGCGTCTAAGTGTCCAACCTTATAGAAATTGCGAAGGAGAACGACATGGCAGGCGAGCTCGTGAATGCTGATCCCGGCACTTCAATCCCAGGACTCGACCCGGCATCCCGCGCCGAGCTCCAACACAGCATGACCGTCCTCAGCGATGGCGGCGGCTTCGCAATGCGCCTCGTTGGCGGCCTGTCCGGTTTCGCGGGCCAAGCGCTCGGAAGAGGGATCCGGGCGGTTGCCGCCATCCCAAACAGCAGCGCAACCGTCCAAAACGTCGCCGAGTTTGCCCTGCGCCGCGCCTTCGCCGTTGCGGTCCTCGGCCTGCGCCAACCCCGCGAGACACAACGCACCCGTCGGCTCGCACGCCCGCTGGTCATCCTCTCCGGTGCCGTCGGCGGCTTCGTCGGGTTGCCGGGCTTTCTGCCCGACGCCAGCGTCACCAGCCTGACCATCGTGCGAGAAATCGCCCGTATCGCACAGCACGAGGGCGAAAATCTCTCCGACGACGGTACGCGCGCCGCTTGCCTGCAAGTTTTCGCCCTCACCCCCGCGCCCGGCGACCAGCGATCCGACCTAAACTACTTCTCCGCCCGCCTCATGATGCAGGGCCGTCCGCTCGCCATGCTGTTCACCGAGGTCGCATCACGCTACGGCCTGTCCCTCTCCCAGAAGTTTGCACTTCAAGCCGTCCCGGTCATGGGCGCCATCGGCGGCGCCGCGCTCAACAGCGCCTTCCTCAATCATTACCGGAACCTGGCCAAAGCGCATTTCACCATTCGCCGCCTCGAGCGCACTTTCGGCTCCGCCGCCGTCGAAGCGGCCTCCGCAGCCCAGTAGCGAGTGCGCCTATCCTCACCCACCCGGCACGCCCTGCGTTTGCACATAAAGCGAGTAGAGCGATTGACTCGACGCCATAAACAGGCGGTTCCGATGCCGCCCCCCAAAACACAGGTTTGCACAGCGCTCAGGCAGCGCTATTCGTCCGATCGGCACCCCGGCGGCATTAAACACCATCACTCCATCCAGCTTCTCTGACATGCCCCATCCGCACCAAAGGTTGCCATGGACGTCGCAACGCAACCCGTCCGGTGTTCCCGGATCCGCGTCGGCAAAAACCCTCCATTTTGACAACCGGCCATCGTCCGCGACGTCGAACGCCACAATCCGGCGCGGCGAGCTGCCACACTCGACGACATACAAAACGGACTCATCCGGCGAGAAACACAAGCCGTTCGGCCGTAACAACTCGCTCGTCGTTAACGTCACGGCCCCGCTCGCCGGGTCGATCCGATAGACTTGGGTTGGCAGCTCCCGCCCTGCCTGCTCACCCTCGTAAAAGCTCAAAATGCCAAAGTCCGGATCGGTAAACCAGATCGAGCCGTCCGATTTCACCACCACATCGTTCGGCGAGTTCAGCCGTTTGCCATCAAACCGGTCCGCGAGCACGGTAATGCCGCCATCGTACTCCGTCCGCGTAACCCGGCGTGTCAAGTGTTCGCACGTCACCAACCGGCCTTGCCGATCCCGAGTGTTGCCGTTGGCATTGTTCGAAGGCCGCCGAAACACGCTTGTCCTGCGGCTCTCCTCGTCCCAGCGCAACATGCGATTGTTCGGAATATCGCTCCACAGCAAACATCGGGCATCGCCAAACCAAACCGGCCCCTCCGCCCAGCGGCAGCCCGTATACAGCCGCTCCACTGCCGCTAGCGTCACGCGGTATGCGGCAAAACTCGGGTCCAGCACCTCAATGGCCGGGTCGGGATACCGCCCTGGCTCTGGTTCCGCTGGCCTCCATCGCCCCTCGGTCATCGTCATCTCCTCCATGCCACAACGAGGCATTCCCTTGTCGCCCGCTTCGAGCGGCCGCAATATGCTCGCCATGGACCGCACCTCAAACAACGTCGTGTCTCGAGACGTCGTCCGCGCGGTGCTCGAAACCCGTGACCACCGGCACAACGAGACGCATGCCATGCTGCTCGGCCTCTATCAGGCTTTGGTCGCCGAACTCATTGAGCAGGGCGCTTTGGCACCAGAACCGTTGGCCGAGCGCCTTGCGCGGGTGGAGGCCCACGTCGCTCCCGACCCGCATGGCTCCGCCGCCCGCGACATGCTCCACCACGTCATAACGTGGCTCCAATCGCTAGAACCGGGTCTGCCCCCCATCCATCCAAACCGTTGGACACCGCCTCCGCTCACCGTTTTAGACGAAGGCTGAGCCTGGCTAACCACCTGGTGAAATCAGTCCCTGGCGTCCCAGCCCGTCCTTGCTAGATAGAGCCGGGGAGAGCGCGCAATGGTCACTGTCACATCGCCAGAGTTCAAAGCCAACGCGCGCGAGGCCCTCGGCAATGCCGGCCTGCAGAAAGCCCTAGCCTTTAGCAAGCCACAGTTCATGGCCCGGCGCACCCGTGCTGTCGACGCCCTCCCCGAGTTCGAGCGCCTGCGCGACATCGGCCGGGACATCAAAAATCACGCCCTCGCCAACCTCGATTTCTACCTTGAAACCTACGCCGATAACGTGGCGAAATCCGGTGGCCACGTGCATTGGTGCCCCACCGCCGACGACGCTCGAGCCGCCGTGCTCGCCATCTGTCAGGCCGCCCGCGCCCGCACCGTAACCAAGGGTAAATCCATGATCTCCGAAGAGCTCGGGATCAATCAGCACCTCGAACAGCACGGCATCCCCCCCGTAGAGACCGACCTCGGCGAATACATCATCCAGCTTCGTCAGGAACATCCCAGCCACATCATCGCCCCGGCCTTCCATCTTAACCGTGAAGACTGGGAACAATGCTTTCGACAGATGCACACCGACCTGCCGCCCGACCGTCTCTTCACCGAGCGCCGTGACATCCTCACCGAGGCCCGCTCCAAGTTGCGCGAGAAGTTCCTCTCCGCCGATGTGGGCATCACCGGCGCAAACTTCCTCATCGCCGAGACCGGCAGCAGCGTCATCGTCACCAACGAGGGCAATGGCGACCTCACCCAAACGCTCCCGCGCGTCCACATCGTCCTGGCCTCAATCGAAAAATGCGTCCCCACGCTAGAAGACGCCACGAGCCTGCTCCGCCTCTTGGCCCGCTCCGCCACCGGGCAAGATTTTTCCGTCTATACCACTTTCTCCACCGGCCCCCGTCAGCCCGCCGACCTCGACGGCCCCGACGAATACCATGTCGTCCTGCTCGACGGCGGCCGCTCCGCCATGCTGGGCACCGAGTTTGGCGACATGCTCCGCTGCATCCGCTGCGCCGCCTGCCTCAATCACTGCCCCGTCTATGGCGCTGTCGGCGGCCACGCCTATGGCTGGGTCTATCCCGGCCCGATGGGCAGCGTCCTCACCCCCGCTCTTGTCGGCGTCGACCGCGCCGGCCACCTCCCCAATGCCAGCACGTTCTGCGGCAAGTGCGAGAGCGTCTGCCCGGTCAAGATCCCGCTGCCCAAAATGATGCGGCACTGGCGCGAGCGCGAGTTCGAGCGCCACCTCACGCCTGCCACAGCCCGGTCCAACCTCTCGCTCTGGGCCTGGTTCGCCCGCCGTCCCGCCGTCTATCGCCTCGCCACCCGCGTCGCCATGCGCACCCTGGCCCTGCTCGGGCGCCGTCGCGGCCGTTTCCAGTCCCTCCCCTTCGCCACCAGCTGGACCGCCGCCCGCGACTTGCCTGCCCCCGAGGGCGACACCTTCTTCGCCCGCTACGCCGCCCAGCAACGCGCCGCCCGATGAGCCAAGCCAGCAACCGGCAGGCGGTGCTCGGCGCCATCCGCCGCAGCCTCAAGCGCGGGCCCTTATCGCCCGATGCCGCAAACTCCTTGCGTGACCGCCTCGCCCGCCACCCAAGGCACCTCATCCCCGCCCGTACCGCCATCCCGCGCGCCGACCTCATCGCCCTCCTCATTCACTACATCGAGCGCGAGTTCGGCACGGTGGATCGCCTCGTCGATGCCAATGCCGTACCCGGCGCGCTTGCGGCTTATCTTGCTGCGCAAAACCTTCCCACCGAGATCGCCATCGCCCCACACCCGGAACTGCGCGCCATTGATTGGTCGCAACGCCCACTCCTTCTGCTCCGCGAGGGCCCGGCGCTTCCCACCGACCAGGTCAGCTTGCAACACGCGTTCGCCGCGATCGCCGAAACCGGCACGCTGATGCTGCCATCCACCCCCGAGCGCCCAACCACCCTCAACCTGTTGCCCGACACCGCTGTCGTCGTGCTCCGCGCCAGCCGCGTCGTCGGTGCCTACGAAGAGGCTTGGGACCTTCTGCGCCAATCCGGCCGCATGCCCCGCAACGTCATGCTCGTGACCGGCCCTTCGCGCTCTGCCGACATCGAGCAAACGCTCGAACTCGGCGCCCACGGCCCCCGCCGCCTCCACATTCTCCTTATCGAGGACGACCTGGACGTCCGGCGCCCAGCAACTTAGTGCCATGCCTCACCGGTCCCTCACTGAAGCGGAGCGCACGGCCTGGTCCGACTACGCCCGCCACGTCACTGCCTTCCCGGGCCGCGCCACTCCCGCACCGATCCCGAGCCCCCTCCTGCCATCTCGCTTGACGCAAACCTCGCCCGCCGCAATCCCCAAACCAAAGATTACCGCACTCCTGCCGCCGGTCGCCACTGGCGAGCGCCCCACCGCCGGCATCGACGACGCCACCTGGACTCGCCTGCGCACCGGCAAGCTCCGCCCCGAGCGCACGCTTGACCTGCACGGCCAAACCGCCCAACGCGCCTTCCACTCGCTTGACGCCTTCTTGCACCAGGCCCAAGCCCACCGCCTCCGTTGTGTCGAGATCATCACCGGCCGCGGCACGGGCGAGTCCGGTGGTGTCCTGCGGCGCGAGCTCCCGCTATGGTTGAACCTCCCAGCGCTCCGCCCCTACATTCTCGCCCTGACCCATCCTCACGCGGCCAACGCCGGGTCCATCCGTGTCCTGCTGCGGCGGCAGCGATTACGGCCCGGCAGTTAGTTCGGCCCGCGCCCGCGTCAGTGCTCGGTAGACGGCTTTCACTTCATTCGACCCGCCATCCATGGCATATGCCATACGCAGCGCCGCCTCAGCCTGATCGAGCAGCCTCAGGTCACGCCGCACGCTGCCGAGCATCACCAACGAAGAGCCCCGAATCGTCTCTAGAATAGCCCGCTCCATGCCTCGCACCGCCGGTGCCGTCACGCCCGCCGCTGCCTCAAACTGTCCCGACTCCTTGAGGAACCATGCCAGCCGCCAGGGCAGGCTCTCCGGCATGTCGCCTCGTCGCGCGCAAGCCGCCATCGACTGCTCCAACGCCGTGGCCGCCCGTCGATGCTTGTCCGCCGTCGCAGCAGGCTTCATCGCTGCGTAAAAAGCCCGCAACGCCGGCTCGCTGGGACACTCGCCGCGCTCTGCCTGCACCAGAAAACGCAGCACCTGCTCCCGATCGGCCGCCGAACCCAACTCGCCCGGGACCATCTTCCGGCGCAGCAGCTCGTTGCAAATCTCGGTATCGCGGCGCTCGGCAGGTGTCCTGTCACCCTCCACCGCCATCAGCAGCGGATGGCCCGGCCGCTTGTCCACGACCGCGCCATCCAAGACCCCTCGGAGCGCCACCCGCCGCCCGCTGCCAAGGATGACAACGGCGGACGCTGCAATCACGTCTTCAATTGGGTAGAGCGCCTCGCTCCTCCCATCGTCCAAGCCGCACCCCACCAGCAAAGGCGGCACCTGTTCCGGATCAGCCCTGCTTAACCACACCAGCACCGTCTTGATCGGAATGATCGCCTCCGACCCGTCCCCAGTTGCCATCGCGCAGCATCCTTCTTCCCATCGAGCAGCCCATCAGCCGCAGGCAAGCGATCCCACAACAGAAATCCATACCCCTTCATTGGTCCAAATCAGTATTCATTTACTCTACGTTGACCAAACAACACTAAAAACATCTTTTGACAGAAAGTAGCGTAGACCCGACCATATGAACCCAGGCCAGTCACTTCACCCAAGCCGCAACTGCGCACCTCCAAACCGCCTGACCCGCCCGATCCACCAGCTTCCAACCAGGAGACCCGCCCCATGGACGGTTTTGTCGGGCGCAGCCAACCCTACGAAGACCTTACCAGCCGCTTCGCTGCCCGCGCCGCAGCCCATGACCGCGGAGGCAGTTTCCCCCACGCCAATTTCGCCCATCTCGCTGCCGAGGGCCTGCTTGCCTTCGCTGCATCGCCCGAACAGGGTGGCGGTGGCGCGGGCTTAGCGGAATGCCTCACCCTGATCGACGCCGTGGCCCAAGGCTGCGCGTCCACCGCTTTGGTGCTCGCTATGCAGCTCATCCACACCCATTTGCCCCAGCGCAACGCAAGCTGGCCCGCCTCTCTACGCGCCCAAATCGCCCACGACGCGCTCAGAGGCGGCCTGATCAACGCCCTTCGCGTCGAGCCTGATCTCGGCACCCCGGCCCGCGGCGGCTTGCCTGCAACCGCGGCCCGCCCCACCCCAGACGGCTGGTCGATCACTGGCCACAAGATTTATGCCACGGGCGCCCCTGGCCTGCGTTGGATGCTCGTCTACGCCAGCACCGACGAGCCCACGCCACGCGCTGGCAACTTCCTTGTTCCGGCCAACTCCCCTGGTATCCGCATCGACCCGGCATGGGACCAACTCGGCCTGCGTGCCTCCGGCAGCCACGACGTCTACTTCGCCGACGTCAGCATACCAGCTGACAACGCCGTAGACCTCCGCGCTCCCGCAGATTGGCTGCCCGACCCGGTGCAGGTCGCTTGGAACACCCTCACCATCGCTGCCCTCTACACCGGCGTTGCCACCGCCGCTCGAACCTGGCTCGTCCAATTCCTGCGCGAGCGGATTCCAAGCAATCTCGGCGCCTCCCTGGCCACGCTGCCCCGCATGCAGGAGGCGGTCGGCCGCATCGACTCCCTGCTCCTCACCAACCATCGCTTGATCGCCAGCGCCGCCGCCGAGCACGACCGCACCGACGGCCCCGGCCCTGACACCTGCAACCTCATCAAGACCGTCGCCGCCGAGAACGCCATTGCCGCCGTCCAAGAAGCCGTCAAGCTCACCGGCAACCACGGCCTCGCCCGCAGCAACCCATTGGAGCGCCACCTGCGCGACGTCCTCTGCGCCCGCATTCACACCCCTCAAGCCGACTCCGCCTACACGTCCGCCGGCAAAGCCGCCCTCTTCCCCACGGAGCAACCCGCATGACCCATCCCATTGAGTTCATCGGCATGGTGCAGCCGCGTGAGCAATCCGAGATCCATCCCGCTCGCGGCCCCGCCATCGACCTAGATTATCTCCGCGCCAGCGCCCAGGCCCACGATGCAGCCGGATTCGACCGTTTCCTGCTCGGCTGGTACAGCAACGGCCCCGACGGTCTGCAACTCGCCGCCCACGCCGCCAGCTACACCGAGCGGGTTGGCTTCCTCGTCGCTCACCGGCCGGGCTTCCAATCCCCCACCAACGCCGCCCGCGCCTTTGCCACCCTAGACCAGTTGAGCGCCGGCCGCGCCGCCATCCACGTCATCTCCGGCGGCGACGACACTGACCAGCGTCGCGATGGCGACCACCTCAGCAAGGACGAGCGCTACGCTCGCACCGACGAATACGTTGCCGTCCTCAAGCGCATCTGGACCGCCGCCGACCCAGTCAGCCACGAGGGCGCGTTCTACCGCTTTACCGATGCATCCCCGGCGGTGCGCCCTATGCAACAGCCAAGCATCCCGATCTACTTCGGCGGCGCCTCCGACGCGGCCATTGAAGTGGCGGGCAAACACGCCGACGTCTACGCGCTCTGGGGCGAAACCCAGTCGCAGGTGAAGGAGCTGATCGCCCGCGTCCGCGCCGCCACCGCACGCCACCGCGGCGCCCAAGCCGCCGCCGCCATCCGGTTCAGCCTCTCATTCCGCCCCATTCTGGCGACCACCGAGAGCGCCGCCTGGGAAAAAGCCGAGCGCATCTTGGCCGAGACGCTGCGCTTGCGCGGCGAGGCCATCCTCGGTCCAGTAACCCCCACCCCCGCCAACACCGGCTCGCAACGTCTGCTCGAAGCGGCTGCCCTGGGCGACCGCCCCGAGGGCCGCCTTTACACCGCTATCGCTCGCGTCACCGGCGCCCGCGGCAACACCACCGCTCTGGTCGGCACGCCCGACCAGGTGGCCCAAGCCTTCGCCGAGTACCACGCCCTCGGCGTCACCACTTTCCTCATCCGTGGCTTCAATCCGCTGGAGGACGCCGCCGACTACGGCCGCGAGCTCCTGCCCAAAACTCGCGCCCTGCTTGCCCCGGCAACGGCGGTCAAGAACGCAGCCTAATACACCTGTGGGATGGGCTGCCCTCTGCAACCCATCGTCTCTCCCGCGGGAGAGGGCAGGGGTGATGCCGACTTCTACGCCGCCAACGCCTCCCAAACCCGCTCTGGCGTCGCCGGCATCTCGATGTGCCGCCCAAGCGCATCGGCCAGCGCGTTCATCACCGCCGGGAGCGCCCCGGCGCACCCGGCCTCGCCGCACCCTTTCGCCCCCAGCGCATTCGTCCGAGCCGGAACCGGATGGCTGCGGAACACGAACCCAGGCGCGTGCACCGCCTGCGGCATCGCGTAATCCATGAACGAGCCCGACAGCAATTGCCCATCCTCGTCATAGCACGTCCGCTCCAACAGGGCCTGTCCAATCCCCTGCATCACGCCGCCATGCGCCTGGCCCTCCACCAGCATCGGGTTCACCAGCGTGCCGAAGTCGTTGGCCATCACGTAGCCCACCACCTCCGCCACGCCCGTCTCCTCGTCCACCTCGACCTCGCAGACGTGGCAGCCATTCGGAAACGCCGAGGGCGCACCTTCGAACACATGCCGCACATCCAGCGCGCCAGGCATTTGCGCCGCGAGTTCGACGAGCCCAATCCCCCGATCGGTTCCCACCACGCTGAACCGGCCACGGGAGAACTCAATGTCCGCTTCCGCCGCTTCCAACGCCTCCGAAGCAGCCGCGCGGCCCTTCTCGATTGCGATGCCCGCGGCCTCGCTCAGCGCGCCCCCGCTGTTCATGATCGAGCGCGACCCGCCCGTTCCGCCCCCCGCGAGCAGTACGTCGCTATCGCCCTGCACCAGCCGCACCCGCTCGAACGGCACGCCCAGCCGGTCCACCACCACTTGTGCCAACGGCGAGGCGTGACCCTGGCCGTAATCCAGCGTCCCCGTGGTGATCGTCACGCCCCCATCCGGGTCGAACGAAATCCCGCCCATTTCCTTGTTGGCCGGCGCGGTCACCTCAAGATAATGCCCAATCCCGATGCCTCGGCGCTTGCCCTGGCGGCGGCTCTCCGCCCGGCGCGCAGCAAACCCATCCCAGTCGGCTGCTGCCAGCGCCTCTTCCAACAACGCGGGGAAGTCGCCGCTGTCATACACCATGCTCGATGGCGCCGTGTAGGGGATCTGCTCCGGCCGGATATGGTTGCGGCGGCGAAGCTCTACCCGGTCAATCCCCATCTCATGCGCCGCCGTATCCACCAGCCGCTCCATGTAATAGTTGCCTTCCGGCCGCCCAGCGCCGCGATACGCGCCCACGGGCGTAGTATTGGTGAACATGCTGCGGCTCGCCACCTCCACCAGCGGCGTCGCGTAGACGCCAATAACGTTTTTCACCGTGTTCATCGACTGCGGCAGCGTAGTCGAGTTGCTGAGATAGGCGCCGATATTGCCATACCCGGTAATCCGCACCGCCAAAAACCGGCCGTCCGCGTCCAACGCCAACTCCGCCGTCATGTCGTGGTCGCGGCCATGGCTGTCGGAAAGGAAGCTGTCGGATCGCGCATCCGTCCACTTCACCGGCCGCCCCAACACGCGCGCGGCATGCAGCAACGCGATATACTCCGGGTAGCAGCCTGCTTTCATGCCAAACGAGCCGCCGACATTGCCGGTCAGCACCCGCACCCGCTCCGTCGCAACGCCCATCACCCCGGCCACCGCGGTGCGCATCCCGAACACCCCTTGGCAGCCGAGCCGCAGCACCAATCGTCCGTCCTCCACCGCCGCCAAAGCCGACCGCGGCTCCATCGGCGCCACCACAACCCGGCTATTATCGAGGTGCAGCCGGGTCACATGCGCCGCGCGGCCAAACGCTGTGGCCACTGCAGCGCTGTCGCCGAAGCGGAAGTCCAGCGCCACGTTCCCAGGTGCATCCCTATGCAACTGAGGCGCACCGTCCAGAGCAGCCGCACGCGCATCGGTCACAGCGGGCAGGGGATCAATCTCCACCGACACCAGTTCGGCGGCATCCCGCGCCGCATCGCGGCCGGTCGCGACCACCAGCGCTATCGGATCCCCCACATAGCGTACCTTATCACTAGCCAGCACCGTCTGATGCGGCCGCGGCGTCGCTGACCCGTCGTGATGTTTGTTGGCAGGCGCTTGCATCGCCCCAATTCCGGCGGCATCCAGATCGGCCGCGGTGTAAACCCCTAACACGCCGGGCATGCCACGCGCCGCATCCGCGTCCACCAGCCGCAGCAAACCATGAGCGTACCGGCTGCGCACAATCACGCCGTAGGCCTGGCCCGGCAGTGACAAATCGTCGCTGTACCGCCCCTCGCCGCGCAACAGCACCGGATCTTCTTTGCGGGAGACCGGCTGGCCAATGGCAAATTGGCTTACGCCATCAACGAGTGCATCCACGGCAAGCTCTCCTGTTGCTCCGCAACATCTTGGGGCTGCAACGCTGACATAAAACCTCCCAACCCGGTTTGATTTTGTTAACCGGCTTCTTGTACACAGGTCCGCGAGCATGCCCGGGTACAAGGAGGACTGAGCTTGGCCGAACGCTTCCTTGTCACCGGCGGTGCCGGCTATGTTGGCAGCCATATGGTGGATCTACTGGTCCGCAACGGCGCCGCCGTGACCGTGGTGGACAGTTTACGCCAGGGCCATCGCGCCGCCTTGCCCCCCGGCGTGGACCTCGTCGTGGCGGACGTGAACGACCCGGCCGCCATGGACAGTGTTCTCGCCGGCCACGAATGGCACGCCATGTTCCATTTCGCCGCCCTTTCCCTCGTCGGCGAGAGCATGCAGCAGCCGCTCCGCTATCTCAGCGACAACGCCGGTGGCGGCTTCACCCTCATCGACGCCGCCATCCGCCACGGCGTCCGCCGCTTCATCCTATCCTCGACCGCCAATCTGTTCGGCGAGCCGGACACTGTGCCCATACCGGAAGACGCCACAATCCGCCCCAGCTCGCCTTACGGCGAAAGCAAGCTGATGATCGAGCGCGCCTTGTTCTGGGCCGGCGAACGCTTCGGCTTGCGTTCCGCCTGCCTGCGCTACTTCAACGCCGCCGGAGCCGACCCGCATGGCCGCATCGGTGAGGACCACGACCCCGAATCTCATCTGATTCCCCTGGTCATCGACGCAGCGCTGGGCCGCCGCGACGCCATAACCGTCTTCGGCACTGACTATCCGACGCCGGACGGCACCTGCATCCGCGATTATGTCCACGTCACCGACCTCGCCGAAGCCCATCTCTGCGCGCTACGCCAGTTGGCGAGCCGGAGCGTGACCTATAATCTCGGCAACGGCCAGGGCCACTCGGTCCGTGAGGTCATTGCCGCAGTGGAGGCGGTTGGCGGCCGTCCCGTGCCAGTCCGCTTCGGAGACCGCCGGCCCGGCGACCCGGCGGTTCTGGTCGCCGCCGCCGACCGCATCAAGGCTGAAGCCGGCTGGGCGCCTCGTTTCGCCGACCTGACCAAGATCGTCCGCACCGCATACAGGTGGCGAGAAGCCAACCCCGGCGGTTACCGAGACCAATAGGCTGCACTGGCGATCACTCAATCTCATAGCCCAGGCTTCAACACATAACCGCGTCCGCGCACCGTGTGCAGAAAACGCGGCTCCCGCGGGTCCACCTCTAGCTTGCGACGCAGCCGGGTCACTTGCACGTCGATCGCCCGTTCCCCCGCCTCATCCATCCCCAGCGCCTGCGCGATTGCCTCGCGCGACAGCACCTCGCCCGGCGCCCGCGCCAGCAGCGTTAGCAGCGCCACCTCGCCGCCGGTCAAATGCACCACGCCCTCTTGCCCAGTGAGTTCCCCGCGCACCGTGTCGAACACCAGCCGGCCGAGCCTCACCTCCGTTACCGGTTCCGCCGCCGTGCTCACCCGCCGTAGCATGGCGCGGATGCGCAGCACCAACTCATAGGGGTCGAACGGCTTGGCCAAATAGTCGTCGGCCCCCGCCTCAAACCCGGCGATACGGTCCTCCGGCGTGCCCTTTGCCGTCAGCAACAGCACAGGCACGTTTGAGTCCTCAGCCCGCATCGACTCGGTCAAGTCAAGCCCGGTCTCCCCCGGCATCATCACGTCCAGCACCACCAGATCGGGGTGCATCGAGCGCATCTGCAACCGCGCGCCGGCCACGTTCTCCGCAGTGGTGACGCGAAATCCGTTCTCCGCCAGGTAACGCTGCAGCAGCCGGCGTAACCGATCGTCGTCATCCACCACCAGCACATGCGCAGAACCGCCTCCAACCCCGTGAGCAGAACCGCTGCCAACCCCGTGAGCGGAACCGCTCAACGCCGTGGCCCACGATCCAGGTAGAGGCGTGCAGGCGCCGCCATAATCGCGCGCATCACTCGCCCGAACCCCTCCACCGAGGCGCCGCCCGCCTCCCGGTAGGCCGCTGCCAGCCGTTCCCGTTGCGCTTCAAACAACCGCCGCTCCAGCGACTGACCTTCCTCCGTGAGGCTCAGCAGCCGCTGCCGCCGGTCTTGCCGCCCCGGCGCCTGGGTCACATAACCCAACCGCACCAGTTCGTTCAGGACCCGCGCCAGGCTCTGCTTGGTGATGCGCAGGATCCCCAGCAAATCCCCCACCGTCATCGACGGGTTGCGCCCGATAAAGTGCAGCGCCCGGTGATGCGCCCGGCCCAATCCAAGCTCTTCCAGAATAGCGTCCGCGCTGGCAGTGAGGTCGCGATAGGCAAAGAAGAACAGGTCCTGCGCCAGCCGCATCTGCTCCTCCCGCAAAAACAGCAAGGCGGCGCCAGCTTGCGGCGTGGCGGATCGCTCCACCTTTAATCCGGACATGGCAGGTCTACGCTCCCATTTCGGCAGTTTTCTTGACGCTTCGTAATTGTGGCCATAGCCTTGGCCTTGTTAGAGCAACAATCTTTCGCAGGACATGGCAAGTTGGCGCTACTTCCTTTTGACGACCGCGACGGCCAGATCTGGTGGGATGGCCACCTTGTCCCTTGGCGCGACGCCAAGCTGCATGTGCTGTCGCATGGGCTGCACTATGCCAGCGGCGTGTTCGAAGGGGAGAGGGCTTATGGCGGCAATATCTTCATGCTCCGCGCCCATACGGACCGCCTGATCGCCTCCGCCCGCATCCTCGGCTTCGAAATACCCTACACCGCCGACCAGATCGACGCCGCGTGCCAACAGGTGATCGAAGCCAATGGCTTGGTGGATGCCTATGTCCGCCCGATCGCCTGGCGCGGCTCCGAACAACTCTCCGTCTCGGCGCAGAACACTAAAATCCATCTCGCCATCGCCTGCTGGGCCTGGCCAAACCTGTTTGGCGATGACCGAATGAGCGGCGTGCGCCTGGGTATGGCCGAGTGGAAGCGTCCCCCACCCGACACCGCGCCCACCGCCGCCAAAGCCGCCGGCATGTACATGATCGGCACTATGGCCAAGCATAAGGCCGAAGCCGAGGGCTGGGACGACGCCTTGATGCTGGATTGGCGCGGCCAGGTCGCCGAAGGCACCGGCGCCAACATCTGCTTCGTGTTCAACGGCGAGGTCCATACCCCCACCCCGGATTGCTTTCTCGACAGCATCACCCGCAAGGCGGTGGGCGCCCTCGCCCGGCGCCACCAAATCAAGATGGTGGAACGCGCCATTATGCCGGCCGAAATGGCCCACGCCAGCGAAGTCTTCCTGGTCGGCACCGCCGCGGAAGTCACCCCGGTGCGCCAGATCGCTCAGTACGACTACACGCCCGGCCGCATTACCGACACGCTTCTCACCGATTACGAGAAGCTTGTGCGCCTCTCCCCGAAGGATGTGGCGCGCGTGGTCGACTGACCGGTGCCGGCGTTCATCTGCACCGCCTGCGGCACCCAATCCGAGCCCTCTCCCGACCCGCCTGCTGCCTGTGCGATCTGCGCCGAGGAACGCCAGTACGCCGATTCCGGCGGCCAAGCCTGGACCACTCAGGACGCCCTCCGCACCACCCATTTCACCATCCTGCGGGAGGAGGAGCCCGGCTTGGTCGGGCTTGGTATCGCCCCCGGCTTCGGCATCGGCCAGCGCGCCCTGTTGCTCCGCACGCCGGCGGGCAACATCCTATGGGACTGCGTCTCCCTGCTCGACCCGGCGGCCATCGCTGCCATCCAGGCGCTCGGCGGCTTAGCCGGCATCGCCGTCTCCCACCCGCATTACTACACCGCCATGGTAGACTGGGCCGAGGCGTTCGACTGCTCCGTCTACTTGCACGAGGCCGACTGCCAATGGGTGATGCGCGGCTCGCCCCGCCTGAAGTTCTGGCAGGGCGATGTGATGGACCTGCCCGGCGGCCTGCGCCTGGTCCGCGCCGGCGGCCACTATCCCGGGGGCACCATCCTCCATTGGCCGGGCGGAGCCGAGGGGCGCGGCGCCCTACTGGTTGGAGACATCGTGCAGGTGGTGCCGAGCGGCTGGGTCAGCTTCATGTGGAGCTTCCCAAACTTCATTCCGCTTTCCGAAGGCTCGGTGCGCCGGGTCGTGGCCGCGGTCGCGCCGCTACGATACGACCGGATCTATGGTGCCTTTTTCGGCCGGGTCACCCGTGACCGCGCCCAGGCCGTCGTCGCCCGCTCGGCCAAACGCTACATCGCCTCGCTGCAAACCGAGCGCGAGTAGCGCATAGAGCGGCGGCAGCAGCACCAGCCAGGCGATCCGCGCCCCGTAACGGTCGTGCGGCCCCGATAACGCCCCCGTGGCAAACGCGTTGGCCAGCACGCCCGCCAGCACCAGCCCGGCCAAGCCCGCCAGAGCAGGCCAGCGCCGCCAAGCCAGCGTCGCGGCCAGCGTTCCTGCCGCGCCTGCCGCCAGCAAAGCCGCCCGCAGCCCCGCGAGCGGTGCCGCCACCGCCGGCAACATCCCAGCCACTTGCCGAGAGCGGGCGAACCGCGCCTGCTCCGCTGCCGGAAAATAGGTGCGCAACAGCAGCCCGACCGTGGCGTTGAGATACTGCGGCCCCAGCGTGTCCCCCACACGGTTGCGCCCCAGTTGCCGCAGCGTATTGCGCGCGGCGGCGCCGGCCACCTGCCACGGCTCGAACTCCACCGTAGCGCGCACGACTGCAGAGGCCTCCGGCGCCAGCAGGGTAGGGCCGAAACCGCCGGCCCACATCGGTCCGTCTGGATCCCACAGGAAGGCGTCGCTATCGAGTGGCAAGCGATCCACCCAACGGCACAGCCGTAGCTTGGCCTGTGGACAAACCGTATGGAGATAGTCCACCGCCGGCCCGTCCGCCTGCAGCCGAGCCAGGGCAAACACCGAGCCGTACGGCGACACCGCCGCCACCCCGTTGCCAACCACGTTGCACGCCACCAGCCAAGCCAATGCCGCTACGAGCGGGGCGGCACACAGCAGGAAGCGTCGCGGCCGGGTGAGCAGGACCACCCCCAAGCAGGCCGCTGCGATCACCAGATGCGTCAGATGCGACGCGATGGAGATCGCCGCAAGCACGGCCACCGCCGCTACGCTCAAGTCCTTGGCACCATGAACGTCCCTTGCAAGTCCGCCCATGAGCGTTGCGCTGCGCTCGTCTTGCGCTCGCTGGACATCGCCGCCCCACCCCAACAGGAACAAGCACAACACCGTCACCGGCGCGAGCACATCGGGCATGATGAAGCTGGCGAACCACGGCGCCGCGCTCCCCACAGTCAGCACGCAGCACACCACCCCATGCCAAACGCCGCCGCGCAGCCCAACCATCCGCCCCGCCAGCCACACCACCGCGCTCAACGCGAGCGCCTGCCCCAGCGCCACGCCCCATAACGACAGCCCCACATGGAACATCACGCTGAGCGGCCCATACACCCAGGGCTTGTCCCAGCCGATCGTCGGTTCCAGCCCCATCGCTTCCAGCGCCGCCGTGTCGCTGAACACGACCGGGTAGCCGTTCACCAAAGCGGGCCAGAGCAGCAGCACAGCGCCAGCCCCCACCCAACCGGCCGCTTTCACCAGCGCGCCGCCGCCTCGTCATCGGCCGCCCGCGCCTCCACCCAGCGCGATGTGCCGTCCTGAAACGTCTCGTGCTTCCAGAACGGCGCCCGCGTCTTCAGCCAGTCGATCAGGAACGCCACCGCCTCCAGCGCCGCCGCTCGATGCGCCGCCGCCGCCAGCACCAGCACGATGTTGGCGCCCGGCCGCAACGCCCCCACCCGGTGGATCAGCGTGCAGCCGAGCAGGTTCCATCGCGACGCCGCCTCGCTGGCGATGGCCATCATCGCCGCTTCCGTCATGCCCGGGTAATGCTCCAACACCAGGCGTTCCAGCCGATGCGCCGGATCTTCCCGCACCACCCCGATAAAGCTGCCGATACCACCCGCATCGGTGCGCCCGGCGGTCAGCATGGCAAACTCGGCCGCCAGGTTGAAATCCGTCTCCTGCACCCGCACGGTCGGCGTCATCCGCCGGTCACGGGTGGAAAGAACGCCACCTCGTCCCCATCCGCCAACAGCGTGTCCGGTGGCGCGAGTGCTTGATTGACCGCAGCTCGTACTGTCGCAAGATCGGCGAACGCCGCTGCGCCCGCCGCATCCCGCGCCCGCAGCCAAGCCGCGAGTTCTCCCACCGTCGCCACGCCGGCAGCCAGTGCCAGCGCCTCCTCCGCCCGTCCCATCCGCTCGCGCAACCGCGCGAAGTAGAGCACTTTCAGGGGCAAGGCATGGTCACGGCTTGGTTGGCACGGTCTGCACACTGCCGTCCGGGCCAATCAGCGTGCTCGTGCCATTGCCATTCGGTACCAGCACGCTGCCCCCGCCCGGGCTGCCCGCGCCAGGGTTCGCCGATCTGTTGCCCAGCCCGCGATAGCCTTGGGTGCGGGTGCCTCCCGTCGTGTTCAGCGCCGGGCCATTAGGCGTGCGCTGCAATGGGCCGCCAAGATTGGGCGGCGGCCCCCCCGGCGGCATCGTCGGCGGCGGCAATCCCCGGTCGGCGCCATTGGCACGGTTCACCTGCGGGTTCGGCCCTAGCGGAGGGGCCGTCCCGGTCTGCACGGCGCCACGGCGGATTTCCTCCGACTGTTGCCGCTCCAAGTCTTGCAGAGTCTGGTCGGGCCCTTGGTTCTCCGGCCAAACATTGCCCTGCTCCGGCTGCAGCGGCGGAACATCCACCGGTTCGCCACGGATGGTCCGGAACGTCTCGCTGCTGCCAGCGGGCGAATTCGGGTTTTCATCGAACCACTTCGTCGTGTGATCGAAAAACACGCCCATGCCGGTACAGCCAGACACCAGACCTGCGCCCGCGAGCGACAGGCCGAGCAACGCAAAACGCGAAATCAACAGGGGGCTCCATCGCTGGCGCGGCCGAATGGCGGGGAATGTGCCTGCTTAGCGCCCGCCGCTCAAGCTCTCCCGCCATCGCCATGCAGGAAAGCCACAACCTATGCCATAATTGTAACAGCCCTGCCGTACAACATCGCCGCTGTGCCCGGCATCACAGACCGGTCGGGTCACGCAACGCCGGCGCGGCCGTGCCCTGCACGTGGCGGAAGCTGGACTGCAAGTAGCCCCACCCGGTCACCAAGGTCAGCAGCGCAGCCACCCAAAGCATCGCCTCGCCGACCGCCGCCACCGGCAGCCTAACGTGCAGCAAGCCCGCCACCTCGTCGCCGGCCAGCAGCGTGCCCAGCGCCCCCATCTGAAACCCCGTCTTCCACTTCGCCAGCCGCGTCACCGGCAGCCGTGCGCTCATCCCGGCCAGATGCTCGCGCAGCCCGCTGACCAGGATTTCCCGCAACAGTATGACGATGGCCGGATACAGTCCCAGCCCCGGAAGCCGCTGCAGCCCCGCGAGCAGCATTAACGTGGCGCCCACCAGCAGCTTGTCCGCAATCGGGTCCAGCATGCGGCCGACTTCCGAGTGTTGCTGCCGCGCCCGTGCCAGGTGCCCGTCCAGCCAATCCGTCAGCCCGGCGGCGCTGAACAGCAACATGGCAAGCAGGTCCCCCACCGGCGTGCGCAACGCCGCAAACCCAACCAGCAGCGGGATGGCCACGATCCGCGATAGGGTGAGCAGGTTTGGCAGGTCGGTCAGCATGCCTGCCCACCCTAAGCGCTTCAGCCTTCCGCGAGTAGGCTGCAAACGCGCCGCGCCCCGACATCTGAGGTCAGGTTGAGTTCAACGCGGCGGCACAGTACAGGCCGCACCTTTCTCGCGCACTTGGCTGCAGAACGCAGCAGCAGCAGCGGGATCGGCGAAGCCGCCGACCCGGAGGCGATAGAAGGTCTTGCCGTCAGTTCGGGCCTGGTTAATCGCCCCGCTGCGAGAGGCGAGCAGGTCGGGCATCTTCTTCGTCAAACGCCGCCACTCCGCGGCCGCACCGTCGCGGGTTGTCAGGGCGGCGAGTTGCACCTCGACTTTCCCAGTGGGAGCCTTGGTCGCTGGCAAATCGACCGCTGGGGCGACCGGTGGCGTGTCGGCAGGAGGTGCCGACGCCGATGCAGCGGGTGCTTCCGCAGGCGCGGGCGACGGAGCCGCGTGTGCAGCTTGAATTTCAGCCGCCAGCATCTGAGGCGCTGGACTCTCCGGGTCGGGAGCCATGACGTCGGTGTGGGCGGCCTCGCCGCCATCCATGATCTGCTGCTCCTCGCCGGAGACTTGCATGCCGCCCGGGTTATCGGGCTTGACGCGCATGGGGCGGCTATCGGCCTCGATCACCGGAACGCCATGGCTGCGGGCGCGGAGCAAGGCATAACCGCCGCCCACCCCCGCGGCGATACATGCGATGGCGACGACGCCCAGTGTCGCCCGCCGCAGCAGCGCGGCCGCGCCAGAGGCGTCACGCTGCGGGCGCCAGCTTTCTCGGGTTGGGACCAGCCGGTCCGATATCGTCGGGTTGGACATGGTTCAGCGCATCTCCTCGACCGGTGTAACCCCCATCACAGCCAGGCCCGAGCGGATCACCGTCGCCACCGCGGCCACCAGCGCAAGCCGCGCCCGGGTTTCGACCGGCCGGTCCGGCTGGAGGAATCGAAGCGTCGCCGAGGTGTTACCTTGGTTCCACAGGCTCTGAAAGTCACCCGCCAAGTCATACAGGTAAAAAGCGATTCGGTGTGGCTCGCGTGCGTCCGCCGCCGCCTCCACAATGCGCGGCCAAGACAGCAGCCGGCGGGTAATCCCCAGCTCCGCCTCGGTCGAGAGGGCTTCAAGCGGCGTTGTGCTCTCAGGCGTGAGGCCCAGTTCCGCCGCCTTCCGGAGCACGGAGCGGCAGCGGGCGTGCGCGTATTGCACGTAGAACACCGGGTTCTCACGGGTCTGCGCCACCGCGGCATCGATGTCGAAGTCCATCTGCGCATCGGCCTTCCGGGTCAGCATGGTGAAGCGCACGGCGTCGCGCCCCACCTCGTCCAGCAGGTCGGCCAGGGTGATGAAAGTGCCGGCGCGCTTGCTCATGCGCACCAGTTCGCCGCCCTTCAGCACGCGCACAATCTGGCAGACGATGATCTCCAGCGGCACTCGGCCGCGCGTGATCGCCGAGGTGGCCGCCTTCATGCGCGAGACGTAACCGCCATGGTCGGCGCCGAGCACGTCGATCAGCAAATCCGATCGAGCTGCCTTGTCGGCGTGGTAGGCGATATCATTGGCGAAATACGTGTTGCTGCCGTCCGATTTGCGCAGCGGGCGATCCACGTCGTCGCCGAAGCGCGTGGAGCGGAACAGCGTCTGCTCACGCGGTTCCCAGTCATCGGGCAACTTGCCTTTCGGCGGCTCAGGCGTGCCTTGATAGAGCAGCCCGTCCGCCTGAAGCTCCGCAATCACCGCGTTTGTCGCATCCTGGGCGAGCAGCTCACGCTCGGAGCTGAAGCGGTCGAAGGCCACGCCCAGCGAGTCGAGATCACTACGGATGCAAACCAGCATGGCATCGATGGCGAAATCACGCACGGTCACGAACCAGCTTGCCGGATCGGCGATGCCGCCCCCCTCGGCACTCAACGCCGGCCCATACTGCGATGCCAGCGCCTGACCGACCGGAATGAGATAGTCGCCGCCATATTGCAGCCCCCCGGGCGTGACGGCGGCGAACTCCGCTTCGGTCAAACCGGTGCCGAGCGCCTGGAGATAGCGCCAATATGCGGCCCAGGCGAGGGCCGCCACCTGATTGCCTGCGTCGTTGATGTAGAACTCCTTGGTGACGGCGTAGCCCGCCTTCGCCAGCAAATTGGCCAGCGCGTCTCCCACCACCGCGCCGCGGCAATGCCCGACATGCATCGGCCCGTTCGGGTTGGCCGAAACGTATTCCACGTTCACCCGGCGGCCCTCCCCTTGGGTGCTGGCGCCGTAGGCCTCACCTGCGCGCAGGATTGCCGGAATGCCGCCAAGCAGCGCCGCTGGCCGCAGCCGCAGGTTGACAAAACCCGGCCCGGCCGCCTCGGCGCTGGCGATTTCGGCGGTCCCGGCCAGCGCGGCCGCGAGAGTGACGGCGAGCTTGGCCGGAGGCTGACGGGCGGGCTTGGCGGCGATCAGCGCGGCATTGGTCGCCATGTCACCGTGCGCCGGGTCGCGCGTCGGGCTCACCTCCACTCGGGCCAGCAGCTCGGGCGGCAGGCCGGGAACGGCAACTTCCAGTGCTTGCAGCACGCGGGCCCGGATCGCAGTGAAGAGATTGTCGGTCATGGTCCAGCGCTTCTAGGGTGAAGGCTGGGATTAAACCAGGAATCTGGCATGCCAACCAATACGCTTCCGCCCGCCGCACTGTCCAAGCTGCGCATCATCGACCTCACACGCGTGCGCGCCGGGCCCACATGCGTGCGCCAATTCGCCGACTTCGGCGCCCAAGTCATCAAGATCGACTCCCCCGAGGGTGACGCCGGCATGGGCGGACCGCGCTTGGGGTCGGACTTCATGAATTTGCATCGCAACAAGCGAGCGATGACGCTAAACCTGAAATCGGCCGAGGCGATCGACATCCTGCGCCAGCTGGTGGCGCAGGCCGATGTGCTGGTGGAAAACTTCCGCCCTGACGTGAAGGACCGGCTGGGCATCGGCTACGAGGCAATGCGCGCGGTTAACCCCCGGCTGGTGTATGCCTCGATCAGCGGCTTCGGCCAGACCGGTCCCTACCGCATGCGGCCCGGCTTCGACCAAATCGCCCAAGGTATGGGAGGCATCATGAGCGTCACCGGCCTACCGGGCCAAGGCCCGGTGCGGGCCGGCATCCCCGTCGCCGATCTCTGCGCCGGTCTGTTCGCCGCCCTGGGCGTCATGACGGCGTTGCTGGAGCGGGAAACCTCAGGCGAGGGCCAGTGGGTGCAGAGCAGCCTATTGCAGGCGATGATCGGCATGATGGACTTCCAGGCCGCCCGTTTCCTGGTCGAGGGCGAGGTGCCGGAGCAGGCCGGCAACGACCACCCGACCAGCATCCCTACCGGCGTGTTCCCCACCGAGGACGGCCACATCAACATCGCGGCCGCCGGAGACAAGATCTACGCCCGGCTGTGCGATGTGATGGGCTTGGCGGAGCTGATCGAGCATCCGGATTTCGCCACCGGCCAGGCGCGCTCCGACAATCGCGCGACGCTGAACGAGCGGATCGCCGCCGTCACGCGCACCGCGTCGTCTGCGGCCTGGATCGAGCGGCTGGAGGCGGCGGGGGTGCCGTCTGGCCCGATCTACAGCATGGCCGAAGTGTTCGCCGACCCCCAGGTGCGGCATCTGGGCGTGGCACAGGCGGTGGAGCATGCCACGCTGGGCCGTATCGAGTTGGTCGGCCAGGCAGCGCAGCTCAGCCGCACCCCCGCGCGCATGGCCTCGCCGCCACCCACCCTGGGAGAGCACACGAACGCCATTCTGGGCGAACTCGGCTTCGACGAAGCGGCAATCAGCGGCCTGCGCGAACGCGGCGCACTGTAGAGTGGGTGCAACCCCACTGCGGAGCGGCTCGCGGCCGCCCAATGGATCATAGGAGCAGGTCATGCGGGCGATGGTGGTTGGCGACGGCGGCTTAGAACTGCGCGATATCCCGGCCCCGCAACCCGGACCCGGCGAGGTGCTGGTGCGGGTGCGGGCCGCGGGGCTAAACCGGGCGGAACTGGCATTGGCGGCCGGGCACGCGCACGGAGCGCTTGGTGGCAAGGGGTCCACGATTGGCTTGGAGTGGGCCGGGGAAGTGGCCGCCTGTGGCGAGGGTGTGACAGGCCTTCACGAGGGCGACCGGGTGATGTGCTCCGGCAATGGCGGCTATGCCGAATATGCCACCACCCATGCGGGCTGGGTAACTCCGCTTCCGGACAGCAACATGGGGTGGGAGCAGGCCGCCACCCTGCCCATCGCGCTACAGACCATGCACGACGCGCTGGTGACGAACGGCCACTTGGCACTTGGCCAGTCGGTGCTGATCCAGGGCGCGAGTTCCGGCGTCGGCCTGATGGGGCTGCAGATCGCGCGGCTGAAGGGTGCCGGATTGGTCATCGGCAGTTCCACCCAGGCGGACCGGCGGGCGAAGCTGGCCGGGTTCGGTGCCGGGCTGGCGATCGACAGCCGCGACCCAGCTTGGCCCGACACAGTACTGGCAGCCACCGGCGGCCGCGGCGTGGACCTGATCGTCGACATGGTGTCTGGCCCGGTGGCCAACGCGAACCTGCGGGCGGCGCGGGTTTTAGGCCGCATCGTGAACGTCGGGCGGCTCGGCGGCACGACGGCGATGTTCGACTTCGACCTGCATGCCGCACGGCGGATCAGCTATATCGGGGTGACGTTTCGCAGCCGCAGCCCGGCAGAGGTCGCCGAAATCAACCGGCGCATGCGGGAGGATTTATGGCCCGCGGTGGCATTGGGCCAATTGTCGCTCCCGATCGAGCGGCTATTTCCCCTGGAACAGGCGAACGAGGCGCAGGCGCTGATGCGGAGCAATTCGCATTGGGGCAAGATCGTGCTGGCAGTGTGATCCGATTTAGGAGGATCAATCAGCCGGGTGGGGGCGCCGGGCGGCCTTGGTCTTGGCGCGCGCGGCCTTGTCGGCGAGGCGGCGCTTGACCGATCCTATGCTGGGGCGGGTGGACCGGCGAACGGGCGGCGGCGGCGCCGCCGCCGCCCGCAGCAAGGTGATCAGCCGCTCCCAAGCATCGGCCCGGTTGCGTTCCTGCGTGCGGAAGCGCTGGGCAGTCAGGCTCAGCACGCCGCTGGCCGTCAGCCGCCGTCCGGCGAGCTGCTTGAGGGCGGCGTAGCCGTGAGGCGTCAGCCCGCCCCATCGCAGCACATCGAACTTGAGCTGAACGGCGGTTTCCACCTTTTGGATATTCTGGCCGCCCGCACCCGACGAGCGGATAAAGCTTTCCTGCACGTCGCGCTCATCGATCCATAATCCATGCCGGATTTGCATCATGCGGAGTTGCGCAAAATCAGTCCTTCTCACAGAACGGTCGTCCAACGATCGCAGCGCAGCAAACAGGCTTGCGGAGAGTGCCGATGAAGACCGATGCCGACCATCCTGCAAGTCCTGAAACTACGAGCTTTCCCAAAACCCCGGTCAACCAGGTCAAGCGCGCGCCCGAGCGCGGGCGGTACGACAAGCCGGCCGTCTACCGCATCCTGGACGCGGCACTGGTCTGCCACATCGCTTACGTGATCGACGGCCGTCCGTATTGCACCCCGACCAGCTTTTGGCGCGAGGGCGACCACATCTATTGGCATGGCTCATCCGCCAGCCGGATGATCCGCAGCCAGGCGGAAGGCACCCCGGTGTGCCTCACCGTAACGCATGTCGACGCGCTAGTCATGGCGCGCTCCGGCTTCCACCACTCGGTCAACTATCGGTCGGCCATGGTGTTTGGGCGTGCCCACCGGGTGGACGACCCGGCGGAGAAGCTGCAGCTGATGGATCGGTTTATCGACCGGGTCTATCCCGGGCGTTCCAAGCTGGTCCGGCCGCCGTCGCCGCAGGAATTCAAGGCGACGGCAATGATGGGCATGGAAATCGAGACGGCATCCGGCAAAATCCGCGACAAGCATGTGGCGGACGAGGAGGAGGATTACGCCGCCGTCCCGGCCTGGTCGGCGCTCTACCCGGTCGCTCAGGTCCTGGGCGCGCCATCCGAGTGCCCGCGCCAACTTCCGGGCTTGGCGCGGCCGGAGGAAATGGCGGACTTCGAGCCCGGCACGCGGCTGGACGAGATAATGACCAAAGCCTACCGCAGAACCTTCGGTTAGCCAGGTTTAACTAATACCAGCGCCCGCATGGTTTGACCTATGCCCAGGCCCGAGACGTTATGGACGTGATGCGTTCGGGCATAGCCATGAGAGCGTTCCAGGCGTTGCAGCAGGCATCGACGATGTCGTCGTAGTGGGGGAAGACCCGGTGGCTGAGATAATTCTGCCGGAGATATTGCCAGACGTTCTCGACCGGGTTCAGCTCCGGGCAGTAGGGCGGTAGATGCAGCAGGCTTACGTTGTCCGGCACGCGCAGCTTACCGCCGGTTTGATGCCATCCCGCGCCGTCGAGCGTGACGACGGCGTGCGCGCCGGGTTGGACGTTGCGGCTAATCTCGGCCAGGTGCCGGTTCATGGCCGAGGCGTTGACCTCCGGCAAGACCAGGGCCGCACCGCAGCCACGGGCGGGACAGACGGCGCCGAAGATGTAGGCCCATTCGTATCGCAGGTCGCGCGGCATGGGCGGACGGCTGCCTCGGTCCGTCCAGACATAGGTCAAGGAGCCTTGCTGGCCGACGCGTGCCTCGTCCTGCCACCAGAGCTCGATCGGCTTGCCAGCCGCGCTGAGCGGCAGGACGGCGGCGACCAACTCGGCGAAGTTTTTTGGTGCGCCTGCAGGGCGTCCGCGTCCTGTTTTGGGTGGTGCGGACGCACCGATATCCGGCTGAACCCAAGCTTGCGCAGCAGCCTGCCCACAGTGCGCTCGTTCACCGTGACGTTGAACTCCTTGTGCATGGCCCGGGCCAGATCGATCCGACGCCAGCGTATCACCCCATGCACGGCAAGGTCGGGGCCGTTGCGCACCAGCTCGGCCAGACGGTCCGTCTGCGGTTGAGCAAGCTTGGGCTTACAGCCGCCACCCCAGCGATTGCCAAGCCCAGCGAGGCCGGCCGCATTGAACCGGTGCACCCAGTCGCGCAACGTCTGGCGCTCCATCCCGCAGGCGCGCGCAGCATCGCCACGCAAATGACCTTCCAGCAACAACGCGATGGCCAGCATGCGACGCACCGCGTTGGCATCACGGCAACCGCTCGCCGCAAGCCGCAACTCCTGCGCCGAACACTTCTCAGCAGAAACCTTCACCGCAGCAGGCAGGACCAATCCCCATCAACCATTCAGGAAACCGAATCACACCCACCGTGACCGCGCATAGCCCCCGTGAGTCAGGCCATGCGGGCGCTGGTATAAGAGTTAAATGGGACAAAAAGGCGTTTCACCACTGGACAAGTGCCTTCTGTCCTTGAAAGCCGCCGTCCGAGCGGGGCGTGCCAACCCGGGGCGGCGCCGAGGATGCTGGCCGGATGGGTCGCCTCGGCGCAAGCGCAGCTGCCGGCAATAACTCTACCGTTGCGGACCAGCCAGCAATCTCGTCGGCTGGTATGAGGCCAAGCTGTTGATGCCGCACCTCCGTGGAGGTGCTCCGTGAGTAGGCCGCCTAGTGCGACTTGCCCCGCCCCGTCCTCGCCTGCAGCGCGTCGATGCGCTTAGACGCTTCCGCCTTGGTCAGCGACGGATCGAACGGCTCACCTGCCTCCTCGCTTAACGTCTTGAGGTAGGAGGCCTGCGCCCCAGTCATCGTCTCTTCCCCCGTGGTCCAGGCATCCGGATCCTTGACGGTGTTGGAGGGTGTGTCGTCAGTCGGTGTCTTCGGGTTCGTGCTCATGGCGAGCCAACGCCTCCGTCCACCGTTTGTTTCCGTCGCCTCGCCGCTTTAGCAGCGTTGATACGGTAGGGGCAGCAGCACGCGCACCGGCATCCGGACCAAGCCACCCTCCTGCGGCACGATCACGTCGGCCGCCGGGTCGAAATCGGTCAACATCTCGCGGCAAGCACCGCAGGGCGGTACCACGGCAATGCTGCGCACCGACTCGTCGGCTTTCGGATGACGCACCGCAACCGCGCATTCCACCGTGCCATCACCCTCCAAAATGGCTCGGCCCAGCGCCACCGCCTCGGCGCAAACCGACAATCGGCCTACGGTTGCGCCGAGATGCACCCCGGTCCAAATCCGTCCATCCCGCGACCGCAGTGCCGCCCCGACAGTGTGCCAATGTGGCCGGTAGTGCTTCAACAGGACAGCGCGCGCCGCCTCAACCAACTGCACGTCGGCCGCGTCCAGCATCACTCGGCGGCTTCGGCGTCCTCACCCCCATCGGGCGCGGCGATCATGGCGCGTTCTACCACCACCGATTGATCCCGCACCCGCTTTTCGATGCTTTCGGCCACCTCCGGGTGGTCCTTCAGGAAAGCCTTGGCATTCTCTCGCCCCTGGCCGATCCGTTGGCTGTCATACGAAAACCAAGCGCCAGACTTCTCTACCACGCCCGCCTTCACGCCCAAATCGACCAATTCGCCGCGCTTGCTGATGCCCTCGCCATACATGATGTCGAACTCGACCTGGCGGAACGGGGGCGCAAGCTTGTTCTTTACCACCTTCACCCGGGTCTGATTGCCAACCACCGTGTCCCGGTCCTTGATCTGCCCGATTCGGCGAATTTCCATCCGGATGGATGCATAGAACTTCAGCGCGTTGCCGCCCGTGGTCGTTTCCGGATTGCCGAACATGACACCAATCTTGAGCCGGATTTGGTTAAGAAAGATCAGCATGGTCTTCGATTTGGAGACGCTGCCCGTCAGCTTTCGCAGCGCCTGGCTCATCAGCCGGGCGTGCAGGCCGACATGTGTGTCCCCCATCTCGCCTTCCAGCTCGGCCCGCGGCACCAAGGCGGCGACGCTGTCGATCACGACAATATCAATCGCGCCGGAACGGACCAGGGTATCGCAGATTTCTAGCGCCTGCTCGCCGCCATCGGGCTGCGACAGCAGCAGGTTATCGACGTCCACTCCCAACTTGCGGGCATAGATCGGGTCCAACGCATGCTCGGCGTCGATGAACGCGCAGGTTCCGCCCCGGCGCTGCGCCTCCGCGATTGCGTGCAACGCCAGCGTTGTCTTGCCGGAGCTCTCCGGACCGTAAATCTCGACGACGCGGCCACGCGGAAACCCGCCAATCCCGAGCGCCAAGTCCAGCCCCAAAGATCCCGACGGAACCACGTCGACAACCTCATCCGCGCGGGCGCCCATCCGCATGATCGAGCCCTTGCCGAACGCCCGCTCGATCTGCGTTAGGGCGGCGTCAAGCGCCTTGGTTCTTTCCATGGTTCGTCCTTTGCCCATGCATACGGGCGTGCTGCCATTGTGTCACAGCCCGGAACAGCGCCGCAACCGTAGGTGCTTGCCGCTTGCAATACGCCGCGCCGCCGTTCATCCCGCGTTCGACGCTGTCCCCGACTCGGGATGCGACTCGGCGGCCGATTCCGAGACGCCCGTCGTCACGCCCGCTGTTAATAGATTGGTCGCGTTTTGTTCGCAAGAACGAAAATCGAACGCAAACTCCTGAGCCTGAGCCCTGTGAGTTCCCTGAGCCCTGTGAGTTCCCTGAGCCCCCTGACTCCTCTGAGCCCCCTGACTCCCCTGAGTTGCCTGGTCCTGCCGGCGTAACTGCGCCTCTACCACTGCGATCAATTGCTTAATCGCGTACGGTTTGGGGAGGAATTCGATGTCGGCGACGGCGAGTCGCTTGCGAAGCGCTTCCTCCGCATAGCCGGAAGTGACGACAGCCGGCAGGCCCGGCCGCATCATGCGCACTGCCTGCACCACGGCGAAGCCATCCATTCCCGGCATCGCAAGATCCGACACCACCACCGCAACCTGCGATGCGGCAGACGGCTCAGCCATCAGCGCCAAAGCCTGCTCCCCGCCATCGGCGGCGAAAACCCGCCAACCTTGCCGGGTCAGCGCACGCTCCGCCACCCGGCGCACGCCATCTTCGTCATCCACCAGCAGGATCACGCGCTCCAGCGCAGGGCTCGAAACCGGGGCGGCCGCAAGCTCTTTCAGCAGCGCCGGAACCACGGCTTGGTCGTCGGCAAGACGGGGCAAATACACCCGGACCCGGGTTCCCTTGCCGACCGCACTGTCGACCGCGACAAATCCATCCGACTGCCGCACGATGCCGTGCACCGTTGACAAGCCAAGCCCGTTACCGCCCCGTTCTCGCCGGGTGGTGAAAAACGGCTCGAAAATCCGCGGCAGCACATCACGCGGGATGCCGACGCCAGTGTCCTGCACCTCCACCATCACGTAATGACCCGGCGGGATGGTCTCCTTGTCCCGCACCAGCGGTCGGAACAGGTCCATATGGCCGGTCCGCACCGTAAGCTGGCCGCCGGCCGGCATCGCGTCGCGGGCATTGACTGCCAAGTTAACCAGAACCTGATCGAGCTGAGTTGGGTCGACGTGAATGGTAGCACCAGGCTGTTCGAGTTGGAGCTCGAGCGAGACGGAATTGCCCAGCAAGCGGCGCAGCAATGTGGAAATCGCCTCGAGCGCATGGTTGATGGCAATCGGGCGCGGTTGCATTGCTTGTTGCCGGCCAAAAGCCAGCAACTGCTTTACAAGGTCGGCTCCCCGCTCAGCGCTGGCGTGGATTTGCCGCAAGTCCTCGACCGTCTCCGCGTCGGACGGACCCCGGTCCAGCGCATCATCCGCCGCTCCGAGCACAGCGGTCAATAAGTTATTGAAGTCATGAGCAATGCCGCCCGCCAATTGACCGACCGCCTGCAACTTCTGGCTCTGGTTGAGCTGGGCTTCCAGCTCTTTCTGGGCGGACATGTCGATGATCTGCAGAACGGCGCCCGTCACAGTAGCAGCGGTCTCGCGCAAGGGGGTTGCTGCGACCTCGACCGCTTGCAGGCCTCCCTCTCCCCGCCCGCGAATGAGGCAAGCGTAGCCGCGCAACACGGCACGGCCCCGCAGCACGGCAGCCAACTCTTTCAAGATGCCATGGGCCCGCTTGTCGCAGAACATGTCCTGCACCGGCTGCCCCGGTGAGAGATCGCAATCTCGGCTCACCAGCCGGCGGAGGCTGGTGTTCACCCTGACCAGCCGGCCCTCCGCGTCAACCACTGCGATGCCCAACACCGAATCATCAAGCAACACGCGCAAGGCAGCATCGCCAGGATCACTCAGCCGGTTGAGCAAGCCGTCCGGCTGCTTACCCCAGGGCCACCACGGTTTGGCACGCGTGACCCAGCCTCGGAATCTTCGCGCGACGCTCATCGCGGCGGCTGCGGAATTGCTCGCGACCGCAGTCGCCAAACATAGGCGATAATCTCGGCCACCGCCTTGAAATGCTCTGCCGGTATTTCTGCATCGAGATCGACCAGGTACAGCGCGCGAGCCAACGGCGGGTTGGGCACCAACGGGACCCGGTGTTCGGCCGCCACTTCTCGGATGCGCGCTGCCACTTCGTCCACGCCTTTCGCGATCACGCGGGGAGCGCCGCCCTTACCACGATCGTATGCAAGTGCAATAGCGTAATGGGTTGGGTTGGTCACTACGACAGTTGCTTTCGGCACGGCTGCCAGCATGCGTTTCTTCGCGCGCATCATTCGGATCTGGCGCAGCCGCGCCTTGATCATCGGGTTGCCGTCGGTCTCCTTGGCCTCGTCGCGCAGCTCCTGTTTACTCATGCGCAAGTCGCGGGCGAACTTAAATCGCGCCCAGGCGGTATCCGCGCCAGCGATGACCGCCTGCAACCCAAGCAATGCAAACAAAAGCTGTAGCAGGATGCGCAGGATTTCCCCGGCCATGTGGCTTGAGGTCCACATCAATGACCGCGTCAGGTCGGACACATGGCCGGATAGGATATGGTAGGCGAGAAAACCGTGCAGACCGAGCTTTACCGCCGATTTGCCGGCTTCGACCAGGCCGCGCACGCCAAAGATGCGCTTCAGGCCGCGCATGGGGCTGAGCCGCGCCAGGTCCGGCATCAGCACCTTCGTGTTCAGCAACAAGCCGCTTTGCAACAACGTCGCGGCCACGACCGCTGCCGCGATGCTTAGGATGATCGGACCAGCGAGCAGGGCTATCGCGATCATGGCTGCGTGCAAGTTGGCCATCGGGTCTTGGCTGGTGAGATCCAGCAACGGCACCAGCCGGGCTATCGCGCTTCGTCCGATCGTCGGCCCCATCATCGACAACATGAGCGTCGCTACGCCCATCCCTGCGAGACTGGCGACCTCACGCGAAACCGGCGCGTTGCCCTCCGCCCGGGCCCGTTCCAAGCGCCTTGGACTGGCGGCTTCCGTACGGTCTTCTGCGTCCGCCACGCTTAACTGCGCCCGCCGGGACGGCTTGCGTCAGAACGGTGCCGCACACTCAAAGCCCGGGCAGCCCGGCAAAGCTATCGCGGGCCGTTTCCAGCCAAGCCCCCGCGATTCCGGTTGCAAGTAGGGCAAGGAGTGCCAAGCCCGCCAAGATTTGCCCCGGCATGGCCACGAAATAGACCTGGAGCTGCGGGATGAGCCGAGCGATCACTCCAAGGGCCGAGTGCCAGATGATGCTCGCCACCACGAACGGAGCGGCCAAACGCAAAGCCAGGCCAAACGCTGTGGCGACCGCGCCCAGCGCCGCCTGCATGCTGTCTGGCACGGAAAGCAAGGCACCGGGCGCCACCAGGGTGTAGCTGCCCGCCAGTGCCTCCACCGGCAGCGCCCACAGCCCCGTGCCCAGCACCAGGACCGGTGCGGCAAGCGAGAACAGGCGCATCAGGGCACTCGATTGGCCGAGCGCCGGGTCGGGCGAAATGATGCTGGAGAGGCCGAGCATGAAGGAAATCATTTGCCCCGCCATTGGCAACGCAAGCGCGATGCACCGCGCGAGCCAGCCCAACACGCCGCCGCACAGCAGTTCCGCACCAACCATGGACGCGATGCGCCAGCCATCCGGTGGCGCTACCACGCCGACGCCCGGCAGGATCAGCGCCACCAAAGCCACCGTCAATCCAGCGCGGACCGACGCCGGAATCTCCACCTCGCCAAGGGCAGGCAGCAGCATCACCGCCGCACTGCATCGACATAGCACCAAAGCAAAAGCGAAGGCCCAGCTCGGCAAGGATGCAAGCTCTGCGGCGCTCATCATTGACCGCCGATGGCGATCATCTGGTCAAACAGCAGTTGCGTATAGTCCGTCAGCGTCGCGAGCATGAACGGGCCGCTGAGCGCCAGCACGCTCACGATAACGACGACTTTAGGAATGAAGGTCAGCGTCGCTTCGTTAATCTGTGTGACGGCCTGCACCAGAGACATGACGACGCCAACCGCCAGCGCCGCCACCAGGGCCGGCCCTCCCAATTTCAGCACCACCAGCATGGTGTCGTGTAGCGCCGCGGCGACCTCGCCCTCGTTCACCGTGGGCAGCTCGCGGCTGAACGGCGGCTGGGCAGAAGCGGGGGCATCAAATCGCCATCCGCATGATGTCCTGGTAGGCCTGCACTACCCGGTCCCGCACGGCGGTGGTGGTCTGCAGGGCGAGTTCGGCCCGGTTCACCGCCGTTACCACGTCGGTGAGGTTGCCGCTTCCGGCGATCGCCTGAGCGGATGATTGGTCTGCCTGGTGGCCTGCATCGACAACGTCTTGCAGCGCATTAGTAAGGGCCGAGCCGAAGCCCTCGAGACTGGCCGGCTGACCGGCGTCGGTTTGGCCGTAAGCACGGGCCGCCGTAGCGGCGGAGACAGCGGGAATGGTCATTTCAACAGATCAATCGCGCGGCTAAGCATGGACCTGGTGACTTCCATGACGTTGAGGTTGGCGCTGAAGGATCGTTGCGCCTCTCGCATGTCCATCACCTCGACGAAGCTGTTGACGTTCGGCGTATGCACATAGCCTTGCGCGTCGGCCGCCGGGTGCGAAGGATCGTAGCGCTTAGGGAAATCCGATTTGTCGGTGCCGATCTGTTTGACATGTACTGTTTCGTCGCCGAGAGCCGCATCCATCTTGTCCTCGAAGGTGACGGTCTTGCGGCGGTAAGGATCGGCCCCGGGCGTGTCCCCCGTGGTGTCCTGATTGGCAAGGTTCTCGGCAATTACCCGCAGCCTGGTGGTTTGCGCATCCATACCGCGCGCGGAAATCGTCAATGCCTTTGTGAGGTCCATCGGTCAGCCCTACTTGCCCAAGACAGTGTGAAAGAGGCCCAGGTATTTCTTGTAGAGATTCGTCACCAGAGCTTGCGCGCCGTCTGTGTCGGCAACCTTGGTCAATTGGTCCTCGACCGACACCGCGTTGCCGTCCGGCGCACGCTCACTCGGACGCTCCTGCTGCAGGACACCGCTGAGAGTGGTGGATCCAGCCAGATGCAGCGGGTTCGTGACTGCAAGCTCCGGGGCGGCTCTGGCCAGGGTCTGCGCGAATGGCGAGAGATCCTTCGCCTGATAGCCAGGCGTGTTGGCGTTGGCGATGTTCTGCGCCAGCAAGCCCTGCCTGCGGTCGATCCATGCGAGCCGCTTCTCCGCAAGGTCGAACAAACCCATACCGTTGTCGTTCATGCCGCCATCTTGCGGCGGAAACATTAGCGGCAAGTTAAGCGCGCGCGGCAACGGTTTGGTAACCAGCGTGTGGTCTGATGGCCAGCATGGAACGCACAGGGCTTCTCAGCTTCGATCACGCCGGGTTTGACACGGCCGCGCTCCAAACCGCCACGGGCATGAGCGAGGGTTTGGCGCGAACCGTCTGCATCGCGCGCGTCCTGGTTGAAAACGGCCGCACGGTGGAGATGGCGGGGCTGGACCGTGGGGTGGGATTGCTGTGCGCCAAAGCGCTGGACCTGCCGCCCGAACTCGGCCGCAGCCTGCGGCCCCAACTCATCGCGTTGCTCGCAGCGGTCAACCAACTGACGGAGGCGCTGCAAGCACAGGGCAACGCTTAAGCAAACCCGCACGCACCACTCGTTTCACCAGGCAAAAGGCCGAGAAACATCATGACATCGATGCCCATCCTATCTGCTGTCGGCAGCCTTGCCGCGGTTCTCGCGCTGATCTTGGTTATCGGCAGGGTGGCCCGCGCCACCCGCACCGTCCGGCTCGGAGCCAGCCCTGGCCGGAGGCTGCGCCTGCTCGAAACGCTCGCAGTCGACCCAAAGCGGCGCCTGGTCTTGCTGGAATGCGACGGCCGTTCCGTGCTGCTGCTGACAGGCGTGCAAGACCAAGTCGTCGGCTGGCTGCCGGAGACCCAATCGTGAAGCGCTTGATGCTCGTGCTGGCCCTGTTGGTCCTGCCGGGACTGGCGGCAGCCCAATCCGTCAATATCGACCTAGGTGCCGCGGGCGGTGCCGGCGCGACTGGCCGGTTGGTGCAACTGACCGCGCTGATCACCGTGCTTTCGGTGGCACCGAGTTTGCTGGTTATGGTCACCGCGTTCACCCGTATCGTCATCGTGCTGTCGCTGCTGCGCTCGGCCATCGGTGCGCAAGGTACGCCGCCAAACACGGTGCTGATCGGCTTGGCGCTGTTCCTGACCTTCTTTGTCATGCAGCCGGTGTTGGATCAGGCCTACACCACCGGCCTGCTGCCCATGTCGGACGGGCGAGTGGGGGAAATTGAGGGCTTGCGGCTGGCGGCGGAACCATTCCGGCGCTTCATGGCGGCCAACCTGCACGGCAGCGACTTGGAGCTGTTCCTGAACATCGGGCATCTGCCCACTCCTGCTTCGTCGGACGTCGCACCGTGGCGGGCGCTGGTACCGGCTTTCCTGATCGGAGAGTTGCGGCGTGCTTTCGAGATGGGTTTCTTGCTTTACTTGCCCTTCCTCGTGATCGACATCGTGGTCGGCAGCGTGCTGATGAGCCTGGGCATGATGATGCTGCCGCCCGCCAGCATCAGCCTGCCGTTCAAGCTGATTTTCTTTGTGCTGGTGGATGGCTGGCGCTTGGTTTCTGGCAGCTTGGTGCAGGGGTTTGCACCAATGCATTAGAGCCTGATCGCTTTAAGTGCGATCAAGCTGAAGCGTGGATCACGCCCTAACCGGTCAGCATTGCTCAGCCCTGCGTCGAACTGAACTCATGCCTGCTGCGTTCGAAACAGGGATTGGGGAGTAGCAGCCATGAAGCAGCCGCACACCGAAGCCGAAGTGGACCACACCGAGGACCAGCAGAACACCGGCAATCACCGCAACAGCGAGGCCAAGGCAGGCGGCAGTGACCGGGTAGGCGGAACCCGAACTGGAGCGAAGAACGTCGAGCCGCCATCGCGGGACGATCGCACGGAGTCGGTGGAGACCGGGACCGATGTCGATCGCGTGTCGGGCCTCGACGAACAAGGTAAATCGAGCAAAAGCCAGGACAATCCCCGGGAGCGCCATCCCGAACGTGACGAGTTCGGCCGGTTATAGCGGCCGAAAACCTAGCTATTCGGCCGCTGCGGCCAGTGGAACCATTCCCGCAGGCAGGCGGGCGCGAAGCCGCCGGATGCGGCGAGGGTCGGAATCCAACACGCGGAACTCCATCCCGGAGGCATGCGTCACCACCTCGCCCCGTGGCGGAACGCGGCCGGCGAGAAGGAAAATCAGTCCGCCCACGGTGTCAAGGTCGGCGGCTCGCTCCTCTTCCGTCAAAATCGGGCCAAAACGCGCCTCGAAGGCCTCCACAGGCAGGCGTGCATCCAGGTCCAGCGTACCGTCGGGTCGTTCGGTGATGAGCGGCGCGTCCTCTTCGTCGTGCTCGTCGGCAATGTCGCCGGTGATCGTTTCAACCAGGTCTTCAATCGTCACCAACCCGTCAATGCCGCCATACTCGTCCACAACAAGAGCGAGATGGATACGAGCCTGTCGCATCTGCAGGAGCAAATCGAGCACGGGAACCTGGGGCGCCACCATCAAGGGTGTACGCAAGATCGCGTCCAACCGGAACTCTTCCGGGCGGCCAACATAGGCAAACACGTCCTTGATGTGGACCATGCCGACGATGTCATCGAGTTGCTCATGAAACACCGGCAGGCGGGAATGGCCCTCCCGCCGGATATGCCCAAGCGCTTCGTCTAATGTTACGCTCACCGGCATGGCGACGATATCGGCGCGCGGAACCATGACATCGTCGGCGGTGGTGCCGCGCAGGCGCAGCACGTTGGCGATCAGGGCGCGTTCATTGCGGTCGAGCTCAGGCGCCTCGCCGGGTTCCGGTGTGGCGTCGGCCGCCTCCTGAACCAGCTCGGCAATGCTCTCGCGCACGCTGTGCTCGTGTCCGCGGCCCCAGATGCGTTGCCGCAAGCGCTGCAACAGAATGGATTTGACAGCCTCCATCATGCCCGGCGCCACGGATCCGGCATGCCGAGGCCGTGCAAAAGGCGGGTCTCGCGCAGTTCCATACGCCGGGCCTCGCCGGCGCACCCATGGTCGTGGCCGCGTAAGTGAAGCGCGCCATGCACCACCAGATGGGCCAGGACATGGGAGACCCGGCGGCCCGTGGCTCGCGCCTCACGCTGCACGACGCCAGCGGCGAGCACTACGTCTCCACTGTCAAAGGTCAGCACGTTCGTGGGCTTGTTGCGGCCGCAATGCTTGGCGTTCAGACGTTTGACCATGCCGTCCGAGGCCAGCAAGACAACAGCGGCGCCCCCAGCTGCGGCGGCCGCTCGCTCCGCCAACCGTTCTACGCGAGGCACCATGCGACGCCATCGCCGGTCGGCAACTAGAACAATCGTCCTTCCCTTACCGTGGACTACAGGGGGACTTCGGCTACTTGGAGGCTCCATCACTCTCCCGTTTGGCCCGGCCGCGAGTGTCCCGCTCGGCCACGGCCCGCTGCTCATACGCGTCCACTATACGTGCGACGAGGGGATGACGCACGACATCCCTCACGTCGAAGCGGCAAACACCGATGCCCTGAACGCCCTCCAGCGTGTCCAGCGCATCGCGCAGACCAGAGCGCTGGCCTGGCGGCAGGTCTACTTGACTGAGGTCGCCGGTAATGACCATGCGGGTGCCCTCGCCCATGCGGGTGAGGAACATCTTCATCTGCGGCGCGGTCGTGTTTTGCGCCTCGTCCAAAATCACAAACGCGTGCGCCAGGGTGCGGCCGCGCATGAAGGCGAGCGGAGCCACTTCAATCTCACCGGTGGACATGCGTCGAGCCACCTGGTCACCGGGCATCATGTCGCCCAGCGCATCGTAGAGCGGGCGAAGGTAAGGATCGACCTTCTCCTTGAGGTCGCCGGGCAGAAAGCCGAGCCGTTCGCCGGCCTCCACCGCCGGGCGGGAGAGGATGATGCGCTCCACTTGCCCGGCCGCCAGCATGGCGACGGCTTGGGCGACGGCAAGATAGGTCTTGCCAGTTCCGGCCGGCCCGATGCCGAACACCATCTCGAAGCGGCCCAGCAGGTCCATATAGTTTGCCTGGCCCGGCGAACGCGGCCCCACGGAGCCACGCCGGGTGCGGATGGCAGGCAGGTCCGACAGCGGCAGGCGCGGATCTGGCTCGCTGGCCATATGGTTGCCCATCCGGATCACCGCCTCGACATCGGCCATCGCCACCCCCTGCCCGCGCACGAGGCGTTGCCAGAGCCCAGCAAGGGCGGCCTGCGCCACTTCGATCTGCGCTGGTTCGCCACTGATGGCCACCCGGTTGCCGCGGCAGGACAGACGGACGCCCAAGCCTTGCTCCAACCGCACCAAGTGCCGGTCGTGATCGCCAAGCAGCAGTGGCAACAACGTATTGTCGTTGAACTGCATAGTCACGGCGCGGCCGGGCAGGGCGGGCGGATTGGTCACGGCAATGGCCGGGGCGATATGTGTCAAGCGCAGGCAAGCTCCTGTTCCAAGAGGCCAGAAAGAGAGTTGGTGTGCGTTTCAACGATCGTCACCGAGACTTCGGCGCCGATCAGCGATGCGGGACCGGGAAAATGCACCGGTTGGAGCGCGGGGGTGCGGCCGCCGAGTTGGCCGGGGCGGCGGCCCAGGCCGGTGACCAGGACAGGCAGCGTCTGTCCCTGAGCCAGGGCGTTGAATGCGGTTTGGCTCTCCCGCAGTGCCGCTTGCAACTCCTGCAGCCGATCGTCCTTTACCGGCTCGGGGACATGCGCCGTCGCGGCAGCAGCGGGGGTGCCGGGTCGGGCGGAATATTTGAACGAGAAGGCCTGGGCAAAGCCAATCTCCCGCACCAGCGCCATGGTTGCAGCGTGGTCGGCGTCGGTTTCCCCGGGGTAGCCGACGATGAAGTCCGACGAGAGCGCCAAGTCAGGCCGCGCGACGCGCAGGCGGTCCACCAGGCGCCGATAGTCGTCCACGCTGTGGCGCCGGTTCATCGCGGCAAGCATACGGTCAGACCCGGACTGCACGGGTAAATGCAAAAACGGCATCAGCGCCGGGACATCGCGGTGTGCCGCGATCAACTCGTCATCCATGTCGCGGGGATGGCTGGTCGTGTAGCGGATGCGGCGCAGGCCGGGAAGGTCGGCAAGCGCGCGCACCAGGCGGCCCAGGCCCCAAGCCAAACCACTCGGCCCCACACCGCGCCAGGCATTGACGTTCTGGCCGAGCAAGGTGATTTCCCGGGTGCCCCCGGCCACCATGCGCCTTGCCTCGGCGAGAACGGCCCCCGGCGGCCGGCTGACTTCCGCGCCGCGGGTGTAGGGCACGACACAGAACGAGCAGAACTTGTCGCAGCCCTCCTGGATGGTGAGGAAAGCGGTCAGCCCCTGGCTGGCGGCGTCGTCCGGCAACGCGTCAAACTTCTCGACCGTGGTAAAATCGGTCTCGATCACGGTGCCGGCGGCGCGAGCGGCGCGGGCGACCATCTCCGGCAGCCGATGGTAGGTCTGCGGGCCAAGCACGATATCCACGTAAGGGGCGCGGTCGAGCAGCGCCTCACCCTCCGCCTGGGCGACGCAGCCGGCCACGGCAAGCACGGTCCGGCGACCCTCGGCGGCGCGGGCGAGTTTCACCGCGCGCAGCTTGCCAAGCTCGGAAAACACCTTCTCGGCGGCACGGTCCCGGATATGGCAGGTGTTGAGAATGACCAGATCGGCATCCTCGGCCGCCGCGGTGGGCACGTAGCCGAGCGGCGCCAAAACGTCCGCCATGCGGGCGCTGTCATAAACGTTCATCTGGCACCCCCAAGTAATCACATGGAGGCGCTTGGCGGATGTCATGGCGCGACGGGCGTCCTTGCACTGCGGCCGGCCCAATCCGGCAGCAGGGTTGGAGAACTGATCGCGAGGGCAGGGCAGGTCAAGATACGCAGATCAGTCTGAACTCCACAGGGGCGCGACCTCCGCATCGTAGCTGCCAAATCATAGCCAAATTCTTAACCGGCGTCACCTGATCTGTGTCGTGCCGAGCAAGTGCGGCGAAAACGTGACAGGTGCCGCCGCTCGCGCCCTGTCACGGGTTCGTCAGCGGACACGTGGCAGGAAATGGTTACGATTGTCTACCATTCCGGTTGAGGACTCACATGGCCACCACGCTTGCGACGCTGTTTTCGTTCAATGGCGGCGACGCCCCAGGGTCGGACGGCAAGGACCCGGTCGGCCCCCTGCTGACGGACGCAGCGGGAGACCTGTTCGGCACCACCGCCAGCGGCGGCCCCAACGGCGGCGGGGTGCGCTACGAACTCAAGCATACCGCCACCGGGTATGCTGGCTTCACCTCCCTCAACAAGGACGTGCCCAACTACTCTTCCATCTTTCCATCGTTCGCAGTGTTCGACGGGGTGGGGCTGGCGGGCACGTCTTCGGCCACGGTGACCGACAGCGCGGGCGACGTATTCGGCGAATCCCCTGTCGGCGGCGCCTATGGCGACGGTTACCTCTATGAGATCGCCAGCACGGCCACTACGCCGCGCGTGCTGTTCAGCTTCGGCGGCACCGACGGGGCGGCCCCGCAAGGCGGGTTGCTGATCGATGCGGCGGGGGACCTGTTCGGCCTGACTGCGAGCGGTGAGCGCGGCTTCAGCGCCAGCTTCTCCGGCTATGGCACCATCTTCGAACTGCCCACCGCCGCGTCCCCCGCGCTCTCGATCAGCGGCACGCTCCCCGGGCAGATCGTGGCGGCGGGGGCGACGATCGCGCCCTTCGCGGGCGTTACCATCGCCGATGCGGGAGCGAACCAGACCGAGCAGGTGACGGTGGCGCTGTCGGCGCCGGCCAACGGCACGCTGTCCGATCTATCGGGCGGGATTTATGACGCGGCGACCGGCAGCTACACGGTGGCGGGCAGCGCCGCGGCCGTGACTGCGGCGGTGCAGGGCCTGGTATTCCTGCCTTCTGCCGGCCCGGCGCAGACCACCAGCTTCACCGTCACGGACACGGATGCGGCCGGCATCTCGGTCACGGACACCACGACCAGCGTCACATCGGCGGCCAGCCCGGCGGGTCCGAGCCAGGCCACGCCCCAGGTGGTCTCGCTCGGCCAGTTCGTGACCGACAACGGGGAGACGAGCACATTCTACGGCGTGGCGCCGGACGTGCCGCTGACGGTGGATGCGGCAGGGAACGTGTTCATCCTTACCGCCGCGCAGTTCGCCGGCGCCGCGGGAAACGGGGACGTAACCGAGTTCGTCAACCAAGGCGGCAGCTATTCCGGCCCAGTTGGCGTAGCGACGATCGGCAACGACGTGTCCACCGAGCCGGGTTCGGTGGTGGCACTTGCGTCGGGGCAGTTGTTCACCGGGGTAAACCGGCAGACCTTGCCCGGCTCAGAGTTCGATCTGTTCGGGGCGGCCGGAAACAATACCGGGGCAACACCGGTTGGCATCGGCGCAGACTTGAGGCCGCCCTATCAATTGGTCGCCGACACGGCGGAAAACATCTTTGGCGTCTCTCAAAATGGCTGGTTTGAAGTGGCCAGCGGGCCTTCCTTGGGAAATGCAATGGCGCTGCCGACGCCCGATGCGGGCCCGACGACCGGCGGCCTGTCTATCGACGGGCAGGGCGACGTCTTCGGTGTAGAGACTTTGACCGGGTCCAATGGCCCGGCCAGCGGGGTATTTGAGCTTGCGCCCAGCCAGTTTCTCGGCGGCCAAGCGTCATTCGTCGGCTACGGTCCAGCCGGTCTGCTGACGGCCGATAGCAGCCTGGCGGTGGATGCGGCTGGAGATCTATTCGGCACCACCGGCTCGGGCGGCGCTTACGGCGAGGGGGTGATCTTCGAGCTGGCCAAGCCCGCCTACAACGTCTCCGAGACGCCGACCGTGCTGGCCAGCCTCGACGGCGCCACCGGGTCCGCGATCGGTTCGCTAATCGTGGATGCGGCAGGGAACTTGTTCGGCGAGGGCTCCGGCGGCCCGGATGGGACAGTGTTCGAATTGGCGGACATCAACGGCCTCTATGCGAGCGCGCCGGCCACGTTGCTGAACCTGGCCGTCACGGACGGAGAGACGCCGCAAGGCGGCCTGGTCGCGGACGCGCAAGGCAATTTGTTCGGATATACCGCCGGCGGCAGCGTGCAAGTCCTCCCCGTGACCGGGTTCAGTCACGGCGCCTACAACACAGTCGGTTCGGTGTTCGAGGTGACGGGCTCGGGATTCCAGCCCGACCCAGTCACCGTGGGCACGGGGCCGGACACGCTGGCGCTGCATGTGTCGCAACGGGCGGCGCCGGCGGGAGCCAAGTATACCATCAGCGTCGACGGCACCCAGGTCGGCGGCGTGCAAACCACGTTTGCCGACGTGCTCGCCGGCCAAACGGAGACGCTCGACGCGTTGGGCAGCTTCACGCCCGGCGACCACAGGGTCACGATCGATTACCTCAATGCTTCCAACAGCCTGCTGTTCGTGGACAGTGCCGCGATTGACGGGACGGGCATCGCCGGCGGGCAAGCCGTGCTGAGCAACGATGGCACGGCGGCCTTCACCTTCGCCGGTGCCGGCGCGGCCCCGACCATCGGCGCCGGGCCCGACGTGCTGGCGCTGCAGGTGTCGCAACGGGCACAGCCGGCCGGCGCGTTCTTTACCCTGAGCGTCGACGGGCAGCAGGTGGGCGGCATCCAGACCGCCACGGCCAACGTGCTGGACGGCCAATCGCAGGAGTTGGACGTGCTGGGCAATTTCGCTCCCGGCACCAGCCATACGGTAGGCGTCACCTACCTCAATGCCAGCAGCAGCCTGTTGCTGGTGGATAGTGCCGCCATCAATGGGCAGACGCTCGCCGGCGCGGGCGCGGTGCTAAGCAACGACGGCAGCCTCGGCTTCAGCTTCGCCGCGCCGGGTGAGGCTGCTCCGACCGTGCTTGGTTCGGGGCCCGACACGCTGGCGCTCAACCTGGCGACATACGGCGCGGGCGCGGCCGTGCCGTTTACCATCAGCGTCGACGGCAGCCAGATCGGTGGTGTGCAGAGCCTGACCGCGGTGCAGGGCAGCGGCCCATCGCAGGTGTTCGACGTGATGGGCAGCTTTGCCGGAACCCACACCGTGACGGTGAATGACCTCAACCCGGCCAACGGCGTGGCTGCCCTGCTCTCTGGCGGCGCAAGCATCGACGGAACCGCGATTCCCAGCAGCGTGCTCGCCGGCCAAGCCGGGTCGTCGCAGAGCTTCCAGTTCAAGCTGTGAGCTGGGGGCGTCGCCGCGTGGGCGCGAGCTTACGGCAAGCTCGAGCGGCGATGTAATCTGCATTATCCACACTCAACCCGCGGGAGGCGTTCGCGCCGCTGTCCTTGGTCTGGCAATCCTCTGGCGTGTCTGGCTCCGAGAAGCCGCGGAGGTGCGGCGCTTGTGAACACTCCCCGCTCGACGCTCCACGCGGCTTCCTGTGTCGCTGACGTCTACGTAAGCTGCAGACAGCATGTTTGACGAACGTGATACTGGCGTGGTGATCGCTGATGGGCGTTCCCGACTTCGCCTGAGCCGCTTGGGCGAAGCAATGAACTTGGCTACCCAACACTAATCGAGGTGCGCGCCGGACCGTTCGTCGGGGTGGTCCGGGATGACACGGTCTGCGATAATACTACCTTCCTGAAGGGGGACTCGATGCTTTTGCCGTGATCATTGGAGAGCATGTCCCCTCCATCCGGCTGACCTTTAGTTTCTTGCTCGATCAGAGTTACCTACCCCCAATCATCCGCGACATTCGACGGGAATTCCAGCGCTAACCCGCGTACGCGCATCATGAAATCTGCCTCGACAATGAGGGCATGTTTGCACCATTGGAACCGCACGCCCGGCGGGCGGGAGAGGTCAAGGGTGACCGCGCACCGCCTCGCTCGACCCCGTCATTGATGTCAGGCCGATTCAGAGCCGAAGCCGATATCATCCCGCACGGCAACCCTCACCCTTAAACACGGGAGGAGGAAAGATGGGGACGATTGCCTATCGCTCGGCAAACGCCTTTTCAATCACGAACTCCCCTGGCTCGCTGCTGCTGCCCTCGGTGAAGCCCCGGTCCAGCAGCATCGCCTTGAGGTCGTCCAGCATCTGCTGGCTGCCGCAGATCATCGCCCGATCCTGCGCCGGGTCGAGCGGCGACAGCCCGGTGTCGCGAAACAAATGGCCATTCGCAATCAACTCGGTGATCCGACCCTGGTGCTTGAACGGCTCGCGGGTGGCAGTCGGATAATAAACCAGTTTCGCCCGCACGTCTTCGCCCAGGAACTCGTGGTTGGGCAGGTGCTCGGTCAGGTGGTCGGCATAGGCCAGTTCCGCCACCCGGCGGCAGGTATGGGTCAGCACAATGTGCTCAAACCGCCCATACAAGTCAGGGTCCGCCACCAGGCTCAGGAACGGCGCCAAGCCGGTGCCGGTCGCGAACATGTACAGCGTGCGCCCGGGGCGCAGATTGTCCAGCAGCAGCGTCCCAGTCGGCTTGCGCCCCACCAGCACCTTGTCCCCGACCTGCACGTGCTGCAGCCGCGACGTCAGCGGCCCCTCAGGCACCTTGATGCTCAAGAACTCCAGCGTGTCGGCATGGTTGGGGCTGGCCATGCTGTAGGCGCGCAGCATAGGCTTGCCGGCAGCCATCAGCCCGATCATGACAAACTGGCCGTTCTCGAAGCGGAAGCCCGGGTCACGTGTCAAAGTCAGGCTGAACAGCCGGTCCGTCCAGTGGTGCACGGCCAGCACCGTCTGCTCGGTGACGTTCCCCGGCAGCTTCGGACCCGCCAGTGGCGGCGAGCCGGCGTCCAGCGCGGCCGCCTCCCCGGCAGCGGCATACTCTTGCTGCATCGCGATACTCCTCAACACGCTTGCTTCCTATCGTGCGCCCCACACGGGGGCAATTGCCCGCGCCGCGCCGCCGCTATGCAGCGCCCGTGCCCGGCCCGCGCAACACCGCCTCATACTGCGCCGCCGCCGCCGACCAGCCCATATCGGTGGCCATGCCGGCTTTTACCATCTGGCCCCATGCCGCCGGCTGCGACCAAAGCTGGCTCGCCCGGCGCAACGCATGGCTCAGCCCCTCCGGCGACGGGTCTACAACCACGCCGGTCGCCACGCCGGCCCGCAGCGCCGCCGCGTTGGCGTCCACCACGCTGTCGGCCAACCCGCCCACCCGGCTCACCACCGGCACGGCGCCGTAGCGCATCGCCATCATCTGGGTGAGGCCGCAAGGTTCGAACCGGCTGGGCACCAGCAGCGCGTCCGACCCGGCGATGATCTGGTGCGCCGCCGCCTCGTCATAGCCGATCAGCGTGCCGACCCGGCCCGGGTGCTGCGCGGCCGCCTCGGCAAGGCCGCGTTCCAGCCCCGGCTCACCCGCCCCCAGCACAACCAGTTGCGCCCCTTCCGCCACCAGCGCGCCAACGCTGCCAAGCACCAGGTCCACACCCTTCTGCCCGGTCAGCCGGCTGACCATGCCGAACAGCAGCGCACCGGGCTCGGCGGCCAGGCCGAAGCGGGCTTGCAGCGCGGCCTTGCACTTCGCCTTGCCCCGGAGATGGCCCCGGCGATAACGCGCCGGCACATGCGCGTCGGTCCAGGGGTTCCAGACCGCCTCGTCGATGCCGTTAAGGATGCCGTGCAACACGGGCCGCCGGCTCCGCAGCAGCCCGTCGAAGCCGCAGCCCAGCGCCGGCGTCTGGATTTCCTCGGCATAGCGGGGGCTCACCGCGGTGATCGCGTCCGCGTAGTAGAGCCCGGCCTTCATGAAGCCGATCGATTGATAGAACTCCACCCCGTCGGTGCCGAGCGCGCGCTCTGGCAGGCCCAGTTCCTGCGACAGCGACAGCGGCACCTGTCCGGTGAAGGAAAGATTGTGAATGGTCATCACCGTGCGCGGGCGGGCGCCCCCGGCCAACGCCAGGTAGGCGGGTGCGAGACCCGTCTGCCAGTCGTGGCAGTGCACGCAGGCCGGCACCCAGCCCGGCACGGCGCCCAACCCGATATCGGCCGCCACCCGCGCCAGCGCCGCGAAGCGCTGCGGGTTGTCGGGCCAGTCCTGCCCGTCCGCCGCCATGTACGGGCTGCCCGGACGGTCGAACAAATGCGGCGCGTCCAGCACGAACAGGCGCAGCGCCCCGGCCTGACCGGCCAGCACCCGCGCCGCGCCGCCTTGCAGCGCCGGATACGCATGCACCGGCTCAGCCGCGGACAACCCGGCCATTACTGCGGGGAAGCCCGGCAGCAACGAGCGCACCTCCACGCCCCGATGCGCCAAGGCGGCCGGCAACGCTCCCGTCACGTCGGCAAGGCCGCCCGTCTTGATGAGCGGATAGAGCTCGCTCGCCGCCGCCAGAACCTTCATGGATGCAGCCAACCGGGCTAATTCGTCAGCCGGTCGATCATCGGCTGAGTGACCAGGCACACGCCCCTTTCGGTCCGGCGGAAGCGCTGCGCGTCCAGCACACGGTCCTCGCCAATCACCAGTCCAGCCGGCAAACGCACCCCCCGGTCCACCACCACGTCCTTCAGCCGCACGCCGCGCGCCACATCCACATAGGGCATGATCACCGTGTTCTCCAGCCGGCCATAGCTATGCACGTGCACGCCGGTGCATAGCAGCGAGCGGCTGATGGCGCTGCCCGAGACGATGCAGCCGCCCGAGACCATCGAGTCCACGGCAAAACCCCGCCGTCCTTCGCTGTTGTGGACAAATTTCGCGGGCGGTGTGATCTCGCCATAGGTCCAGATCGGCCAGTCTTGGTCGTACAAGTCGAGGCCCGGCACCACGTCGGTGAGGTCGATATTGGCCGCCCAATACGCGTCCACGGTCCCGACGTCGCGCCAATAGGTTTCCGACTCCATCGTCGAGCGGACGCAGGAATGCACGAACCGGTGTGCGACCGCCCTGCCGTGTTTCACGATGTAGGGGATGATGTCGCGGCCGAAGTCGCGCAGCGAGGCCGGGTCCGCCGCATCACGCCGGAGTTGTTCGAACAGAAAAGCTGTGTCGAACACATAGATGCCCATTGAGGCCAACGCCATATCCGGCTTGTCCGGCATGCCCGGCGGGTCCTTGGGCTTCTCAAGGAACGCCAGCAGGCGGTCTTCGGCATCCACATGCATCACGCCGAAGCCGCTCGCCTCCTGCCGCGGCACCTCGATGCAGCCGACGGTGACATCCGCCCCGGTTTGCACATGCTGCTGCAGCATGACCTCATAATCCATCTTATAGACATGATCCCCTGCGAGCAGCACAATATATTGTGGTGCATAGCTCGCAATGATGTCGATGTTCTGATACACGGCATCGGCAGTGCCGGCGTACCACGCGGTCTCGCTGATGCGTTGGCTGGCGGGCAGGATGTCGAAGCTCTCGTTACGCTCGGGGCGCAGGAAGTTCCAGCCGCGCTGCAGATGGCGGATCAGCGAATGGGCCTTATACTGGGTTGCGATGCCGATCCGCCGGATGCCCGAGTTCAGCGCGTTGGACAGCGCGAAGTCGATGATCCGCGACTTGCCGCCGAAATACACCGCCGGCTTGGCGCGCGTGTCGGTCAGCTCATGCAGCCGGGAGCCGCGGCCGCCTGCCAGCACATAGGCCATCGCGTGGCGCGAAATCGGAGCGGCAGAAGTCGCAAGCGCTGTCATGTGGTTTGCTCCCGGCGCCGGGGCCGGTTGAAGCGACCCATCCAGCAGGCGCGAAACGCTAGGTTGATACGCCGATCACGGCAACGCTCCGCACGCGCGACCCTGATGTGCAGCATAGGGTCGCGACGAACCAGACTGGATTGGTCGGAGCGAGAGGATTCGAACCTCCGGCCTCTGGCTCCCGAAGCAAGCGCTCTACCAGGCTGAGCTACGCTCCGACCGAGCGCGCCGTATAACCCCGGGTGCGGTCCCCCGCAAGCATAAGGCACGGTGCGTCAGGTCCGAGCGGACGAGACATCGGGCCGGCCTGGCATCGTGAGCAGGCGCCGCAGGATGGCCGGCACGTCCACCAACACCTCATACAGGGCGCGGGAGGACGGGTCGGCAAAACCGTCGCTGACGAAGCCGTTCAGCACCGACAGCAGCCCGGTCGCCCATCCGTTGATGTTGCCAATCAATATCGGCCGGTCGTGCAAGCCAAGCTGGCGCCAGGTGACGATCTCGACCGTCTCGTCCAGCGTGCCGAGGCCGCCCGGCAAGGTCACGAACGCGTCTGCCTGCTCGAACATCATGGCCTTGCGCCGATGCATGCTGTCCGTGACGATCAGGTCTGTCACGTTGGGATGGGCCACTTCGCGGGCGCGCAAGAAGTCCGGGATGATGCCGGTGACCGCGCCGCCGCCGGCCAAGGCGCCATCCGCCACTGCGCCCATCAGCCCCACCCGGCCGCCGCCATAGATCAGCCGAATGCCGGACGTGGCCAGGCCGCGCCCGAGCGCCTCCGCCGCGGCCCGCCAAGCCGGGTCATGCCCGACACGGGAGCCACAGAACACGACGACGGCACGGATGCTGGCTGGCATAGGCGATGATACCTCCTTCTCACCTCGGTAGCCGCGAAAGCGGTGCGCTGTCATGCGCTTTTCCATGGCGGCGCAGCATGACGGATGACAGTGTGCGATCGGTTAACGGAGGAGAACGTGGAGTGCGTCCTTGGAAAACAGGCGGTCTCGTCGTGGCGGCGATGCTGGCGATGGCAGCCGGAGCGGGCAGCGTCGACCTCAAGCCCGACGACATCATCGCCGCCCGGCAGGCTGGCTTCGACCTGCAAGGCGGCATTACCAGCGCGATGAAGGCCGGCGTGGCATCAGGCGCGGATGTGAAGCAGTACGAAGATGGTGCCAAGGGGCTGGCGAGTTGGAGCCAGGTCATCCCCAGCCTGTTCCCGGATGGCACCCAGACTGGTCACGACACCAAGGCGCGGCCCGACATCTGGACCAAGCGCGCCGAGTTCGAGCAGGACGCGGCCAACTCGCACGACCAGGCCGACAAGCTGGCCACCTTGGCCGCGGCTGACGACAAGGCCGGCTTTGCCGCCCAGTTCAAAGCCACCGGCGCCGCCTGCGGCGCCTGCCACCGCCAGTTCAAAGAGCGCTAAACCAGCAGCCGTAGCCAACGTGTGGACGGCCCTTTGGATGCAAGGGGCTCGGGTGAAGATTGTCTGATCTGGTGCGGTTGCGCTCGTGTGTCCGGCCTTTGGGGTGCGGCTCACGGCCGCTGGCCTAGATGGGTTCCGCGATCCACGCCCAAACGCATTGGCGGCCTTGCTGGCCGACGGGCTACACGGGCTTGGTGGATCGTCGGTCCGACCGATCAGCATCTTCTCCTGTCTGCCCTCTTACACCTGCGGCTGGCGGACGGTCAGGCCTTGGCTGGTTGCCGGTAAGCCTCTCCGCTCGCCATCATGCCCTCCGCTGGCCTTCCACCTGCTACGCAGGCGGAACCTTTGGCCAGCTCCGCCCAGGCAACCCGGGCGATCTTGTTGGCCAGAGCCACCGCCGCGAGCTTGCGCGGCTTGCGCTCCAGCAAGCACAGCAGCCACGGCGCGGTCTTGCCCGGCTTGGCATGGCGGATCACGGCGGTGGCTCCCAGCACCAGTAGGCTGCGGATGCGCTCGTTACCGGCGCGGCTGATGCCGCCGAGGCGCTGCTTGCCGCCGGTGGAGTGCTCGCGCGGCACCAGCCCCAGCCAGGCGGCGAGATGGCGGCCCGAGCGGAACTGCGCCGGGTCGACCCGCAGTGACAGGGTCAGCGCGGTGAGCCACCCCACGCCGGAGATCTCGGCCAGCAACCGGCTTCATGGGAGAGGCCTTGTGCTGAGCCAGCAGCGTTCTGTCGGTCTCGGCCAGCCGCACCTCCACCCGGTCGATCTCTGCCGCCAGCAGCGCCAGTGCCTCGGCTGCCGGCTTGGGCAGGGCTTGTGCATCGGCGGCTTTGGCGATCACCTCGCGCAACCCGGCCTCGCCCTTGGCGGCGATTAAGCCGAACTCGGCGGCGTGCCCGCGCAGGGCGTTGACCAGCTGGGTGTGTTGCCGGGTCAGCAACTCGCGCACGCTGAGCAGCATGGCGGCGGCCTGCGCCTGGGCCGACTTGACTGGCACCTGCGCCATGTCCGGCTGGCCCGGCGGCGGTGCAGATCGCCTCCGCATCGTTGCGGTCGTTCTTGCCACGCTTGACGAACGGCTTGACGTATTGCGGCGGGGTCAGTGCCACTCGGTGGCCGAGCGCCTGCAACTCGCGCCCCCAGTGGTGGGAGCCGCCGCACGCTTCCATCGCGATCTGCGTCGGTGGCAGCTTGCGGAAGAATTCGATGAAGGCGGCGCGGCGCAGGTTGCGACGCAGCACCGTGTGGCTCTTCGCATCAATGCCATGAAGTGTGAAGACGTGCTTGGACCTGTCAACGGCGATACGTTTATACTCGGTCACGGGCGGCTCCATCGTTCGCTCTCACTGACGAACCTTGGCACATGATGCCGCGGGGCCGTCCACACACGGGCTACGACCCTAGATGTGCAGCGCGCGCCCTTCCACCGCCAGCGCCGCCTCCTTAACCGCCTCGTTCAGGCTGGGGTGGGCGTGGCAGGTGCGGGCCACGTCCTCGCTGCTCGCGCCGAACTCCATGGCGGTGGCGATCTCGGCAATCAGCGTGCCGGCGTCCGGCCCGATGATGTGCGCGCCCAGGATTTCGTCGGTCGCCTTGTCGGCCAGGATTTTAACGAATCCGTCCGTCGCCCCCATCGCGCGGGCGCGGCCATTGGCGGTGAACGGGAACTTGCCGACGTTGTAGGCGCGGCCCTCCGTCTTTAGCATTTCCTCGGTGGCGCCGATCGAGGCGACTTCCGGCCAGGTATACACCACGCCGGGGATCACGGCGTAGTTAACATGACCGGCCTGCCCGGCGAGGATTTCGGCCAGCGCCACGCCTTCCTCCTCGGCCTTGTGGGCCAGCATGGGGCCGGTCAGCACGTCGCCGATGGCGTAGATGCCGGGCACGTTGGTGGCGTAATGGGCGTCCACCTTCACGCGCTTGCGCTCGTCCAGCTCCACGCCGGCCTCTTCCAGGCCAAGCCCCTCGTAGAAGGGCCGCCGGCCGACCGCCACCAGCACCACGTCCGCCGCCATGGTCTCGCTCTGGCCGCCCTCGGCGGGCTCCAGCGTGAGGCTCACCCCGTCGCCCGCCGCCTCCGCGGCGGTGACCTTGGTCTTGAGCCTGAACTTGATGCCTTGCTTGCTCAGCACCCGCTCGAAGGTCTTGCCCACCTCGGTGTCCATGCCGGGGACCAGACGGTCGAGGAACTCCACCACCGTCACGTCCGCGCCGAGCCGGCGCCACACGCTGCCGAGCTCGAGCCCGATATAGCCGCCGCCAATCACCACCAGGTGGCCCGGCACCCGATCCAGCTCCAACGCGCCGGTCGAGCTGACAATCGCCTTTTCGTCGACTTCAACGCCGGGCAGCGGAATGCTCTCGCTGCCGCTGGCGATGACGATGTTTTTGGTCTCGTAATCGGTCCCGGCCACGCTCACCTTGCCCGGCGCGGCGATGCGGCCCTCGCCCTTCAGCCAGGTGACCTTGTTCTTCTTAAACAGGAACTCTACGCCCTTGACGTTGGCCGTCACCACCTCGCCCTTGCGCGCCTGCATGCGGGCGAGGTCCAGCTTCACGCTCTCCACGATCACGCCGTGGTCCTTGAAGCCGTGCGTCGCCTCCTCGAAATTCTCGGACGACATCAGCAGCGCCTTGGACGGGATGCAGCCGATGTTGAGGCAGGTGCCGCCCAGGGTCTCACGCTTTTCCACGCAGGCGGTCTTGAGCCCGAGTTGGGCAGCGCGCAGGGCACAGACGTACCCGCCGGGACCCGCACCGATGATGATGACGTCGAACGACTCGCTCATGACCACTCCAGCAAACTGTGGCCGTTAGGTAGTGCGGGGCGGCAGGCGGCGCCAGCCAAGCCCCCTCGCTAAGCTCATAACTGGACAGACGCGCATAGCCGCCTATTTTGCCCGCAGATGGCGGCAAGGGGGTGCTTGGGTATGAGTGCGACGACATATGCCACCATTGGTGAAACTGGTGCGGTGCAGCGCTACAGCCCGACGATGCAGGCGCTGCACTGGGTGGTGGCGATCTTGATGTTCTCAGTGCTGCCTTTGGCCTGGGCCATGGTCAGCCTGCCGGAAAACGCCGGCAACCGCGACTTGCTGTTTACGCTACATAAGTCGGTCGGCCTCACAATCTTTGTGCTCGCCGCCCTCCGATTGGCCGTGCGCGCGAGCCGGCCGATCCCTGCCCATCAGCCTGAGATGCCGCGATGGATGGCGGCCTCGGCGGTCGGCAGTCATTGGCTGCTCTATGCCGTGCTGCTGGCGATGCCGATCAGCGGTTACCTGCTGAGTGCCGCCGGCGGCTACCCGGTGTCGTATTTCGGCCTGTTCACGCTACCAAACATCCCCAAAAATCCTGCGATCCAGCACACTGCGCTGACCGTGCACTTGTGGGGGCAATGGGTCGTGTACGTGTTGATCGCGCTGCATCTGGCCGCAACAGCGTGGCATGTTGTGGTCCGCCGCGACGGGTTGCTCAGCCGCGAACTGCCGGCCCAGCGCGTTAACTGACGGCGAACGAGCGGAGCGTGTCGTTCAGCAAGCTCGGCTCGTCGATGCGGATCGAATGGCTGCTGTTCTTGAACACGTAGAGGTGCGACCCGGCGATCAGGCTGTGGATCTCCTCCGAGCACGGCGGCGGGCAAATCCAGTCGTGTTGGCCGGCGATGACGAGGGTCGGCGCCGTGATGCGCGCCAGTTCCGGCCGTAGATCGTAGTGGCGGAGGAAGCCGCCCGGTCCGAACGCCCGGTTGAGCGGCTCGGGCGCGTAGATTGCGCGGCCGCGCGTGGCCGCCGCCTGGTCGTGCCGTTGGCTGTAGAGCGGGCCCATCACGGCGTAGTATTCTTCCATCTGCTCCGGCGTCTCGAACGTGCCGGACCATAGACGCTGGCAGACGCGTTGCTGCTCGGGCGTGCCCCGGGCGGCGATGAACGCCTCGGCCGCGGGCAGGAACCCGGCATGGGCCGCGGTCACGATCAACACCAGCTTACTGACTGCGTCCGGGTAGCGCGCGGCGTGCGCCATCGCCACCATGCCGCCATAGCTGGTGCCGATGCTGACGACGGGACCGAGGCCGAGATGCTGCCGCAGCGCCTCCATGTCGGCCACGTTCTCGTCCAGCGTGTAGCGCGCCGGGTCGCCGCGCCCGGAGCGGCCTTGGCCGCGGTGGTCGAAATACACCAGTTGCATGGTGTCGGTCAGCGGCGACATGGCGGGCTTGAACCCGCTGTGATCGCCGCCGGGGCCGCCATGGATCACCATCGCGACAGGTCGCTCGCGCATTGCCGCACCGTCCGGCACTAGACCGGCGCCCTCGATGTCGAAATAGAGCGTTGTGTCACGGATGGCGGCTTGCATGCGGTGTCCTCTCTGCAACTCGCGAATGGAACTTGGCGGGCTAAGCTTGGTTTGCCTGTGCTGATCCGGTGGAGGCTATCACGTCAGCAGCAAATGCAAGCTCGGCCGAGGTGGTCGAGGCCAAAGCGGCGGCCAAAGCGGCCAAGCTGCACTATGTGAGCGATCGCAAGCCGGGCATCCGGCGCGAGCGGGCCGAGGACGGGTTCCACTTCTTCGCTCCAGACGCTTCGCGCATCGAAGACGAGGTGGAGATTGCCCGCATCAAGAAGCTCGCCATCCCGCCCGCCTACACCGATGTATGGATTTGCCGCGACCCGAATGGGCACTTGCAGGCGACCGGGCGGGATGCGCGGGGCCGCAAGCAGTATCGCTACCACCCCAAGTGGCGGGTGGTGCGGGACGAGGCGAAATACGGCCACATGCTGGTGTTCGGCCGGGTGCTGCCCACCATCCGTGCCCAGGTCGAGCGGGACCTGGCGGCGCCGGGCCTGCCGCGGCGACGGGTGTTGGCGGCGGTGGTGAAGTTGCTGGAGAAGACCTTGGCGCGGGTGGGCAACGAAGAATATGCCCGCGAAAACAAGAGCTTCGGACTGACCACCCTGCGCAACCGGCACACCAGGGTGAATGGCAGCCGCGTCGCCTTCGACTTCCGCGGCAAGCACGGCATCGACCACCACGTAGACCTGATGGACCGGCGTTTGGCCAATATCGTCGCCCGCTGCCGCGAGCTGCCGGGGCAAAACCTGTTCCAGTATATCGACGCGGAGGGCGAACGGCACGCGATCGGTTCGGATGACGTGAACGGCTACCTGCAGGAGATCAGCGGCGAGGACATCACCGCCAAGGACTTCCGCACCTGGGCCGCCACCAACCTCGCCGCGATGGCGCTGCGCGAGCTGGAGCGGTTCGACAGCGAGGCGAAGAACAAGAAGAACGTGGTGCAGGCGGTGGAGGCGGTTGCGGGGCTGCTGGGCAACACGCCGTCGGTATGCCGCAAATGCTACATCCACCCGGCGATCTTCGACGGCTACCTGGACGGGAGTCTGGTGGAGGGCCTGAAGGCGCGGGCGGACGAGGCGCTGGAGGACACCAAGTCTGGACTGACGGCGGAGGAGATCGCCGTCACGGCGTTTCTCAGCCGGCGGCTAGGCGAGACGACAGCTCCCACCAAGGACCGCTAAATGGGCGCGGGCATTGGGGTGGTGCAAGGTTTGCGTAAATCATGCAACTTGCGTTTTTAGCTGTAATCAGTTAGACCTGCACCACTCACAAGGTTTACAAACATGAGCAACGCCGTCCCTGCATCGGAATTCACCCGCAACTTCGGCCGCTATCAGATGCTGGCGCAGCGGGAGCCTGTGGCCGTCAGCAGCCACGGACGCACCACGGGGTTTTTCATTGCGGCAGAGGACTATGAGGCGTTCGAGCGCTTTCAGGCGGCCCGCCGTAGCTTTGCCACGCTGGAGCTTTCGGAGGAGAAAGCAAAGGCCATTGGCGCCTCGCGCATGGACGAGCGGCATGCCCATCTGGACGCGATGCTCGACGAGTAGCGTGGTGGATGCCGATCCCCACCCCGGAGCCGGGCCTGGTCATCTCCTATGCCTACCTCTGGCACCATGAACACCTCTCCGGAGCCGAAGAGGGACGCAAAAATCGCCCGGCTGTGGTGACGCTCGTCACGCGTCAGAAGGCGGGCGATGCTTTGGAGGTGACGGTGCTACCGATCACGCACCGAGCGCCGCTCGATCCCGAATGGGCCATCGAGATACCGCAAGCCGTCAAACGCCACCTGGGTCTGAACAGTTTGCGGTCGTGGATTGTGGTCGCGGAGGGCAACGAGTTCCTCTGGCCTGCTACGACCTGCGCAAGGCTCCCGGGACAGACCGGTATGACTACGGGTTTCTGCCACCACGTTTCTTCAACCAAGTGCTAGCGGCATTCAGCCGGTTGCGCGACACGAGCAAGGCACGCCTCAATCTGCGCGAATGACTCCCATGTGGACCAGAGCGCCGGCTCCCTATATGGCAGGTTCATAGTTGGCCTGAAGCCGCGGGCGGACAAAAGGGTGATGCACTTTCAGCCCGGGCTAGCGGTGGCGACGGTCGCAGTAACAGCGCTCCTCAGCCCCGTTTAGTTGAGGCGGTGAAGACCCGTTACAGCCACAAGGTGCCTAGCTACTCGGCTACAGGTTTCCCGTAGATGTAAATGTCGCCGTCTTCCCGATAATACTGGAACTCGTAGGACATCTCGCCGCCGTTTGTCTTAAGCGGGGCAGTGCAAATCGACATACCATCCCTGATTTGCCTTATAGCGATTTTGCCGACATGGATCACGGACAGATGCATGGTTTGTCCCATTGGGGAGTGTTCAACGATTCGCTTAATACTAATTGCTGCGTCATCTCCATTGCATGCTGGTAAACCAGTCTGATCGCCTGAAACATCTAGTAGGGGCTCCTGATCGTCAGGCGATGTCTCCGTAGTAGGTCCTGTTGGAACAGCCACGACTTTGGCGTTCCACGTCTGCATGCCACCGAACTCAATGTAAAAGTCACCTCCAGAAGGCTGGTAAGAACTGCTACTGCCAGCCTCCATGCCGTTTGCAAGCGTTGCAATTTCCTGACCCGTCTTACGATGCAAAGTGGCCGAAAAATATCCTTTAGCGGTGTCCCACTGCAGTTCCCATGGACCGTCCACGTGAAAGGGTCGAGTGGTCATATCCCCAGAACCACTCCACCTTGCGATAACCTTGTCGTTGGCAGCGACTGGTATAGAACTGCTGACGCCGTCTTGTGGCAGGTTCGCTATGCTGATGCTGTCATAGCATTTCAATCGGGCAGCACCCTCTTTTATAGGGTGGCATACGGCAATCGTGGGCGGGCTTTCGGGTGAGCCACCCTGAGTTGGACTTCCGGCCGCGGCAAAGTGATATGCCACTGCAACGAATGCTACACTCGTGATACCAAGACGAATCATCGAAGCACCTCGTAAATCTACGATAGCATACGATCGTGTCTCGTATCGATTCAAGCGCATCCGCGCTGACCGTGCCGTTAGCGGTCCACTTGACCGTTTCGTACTCCACCGAGCGTTGCTCGGCTTGACCTCTCGCGCCATGGCGGATGCTGAAGTTCCCTAGGTGCACCGGGCAGCGCAGTTCCACTGAGCAAGATGGAATGCAACAGCAATCCACCGCAGAGAGCCTCCTACATAGCGGTCGAGAGCGGCTCACATCAGGCCTGCCTGAATTGACTTCGTTCGAGTTCGGCCGGCCATCCGTCCAGGGCAGACACTGATCGAGAGCAGCAATCCACGTTCGTTTAGAGCCAGGCTGTTGTATCAGCCGCCCATGCGTTGACCTGTTTCGTGATGGCGAGGAGTGCGGCGGATGTGGTCATGCCGGACGGCACCAACCTGCGTGCGGGCCTGGGTCGCCACGCTTCGCTCGCGAAGACGATGCACGCGAGGAAAGGTCACAGCAACCTCTTAGCGGATACCCCATCCACCGCCGCCAGGCGTCGCCACGCCAAGCACGTCGCCGGGCTGCATCTCGGCGCCCGACACGCCGCTCAGCGGTTCGACCCGGCCATCTCCCCGCTCTACCCATTGCTGCCCAGCCTGCCCCGGCGACCCGCCCGCCATGCCGAACGGGCCCTCGCTCCGGCGGGAGGCCACCACCATGGCCTGCATCGGCTCCAGGAACCGGATTCGCCGTACTGCGCCATCGCCACCCCGCCACTCGCCCGCGCCGCCGGAATCGCGGCGGATACTGAACTCTTCCAGCCGCACCGAGTAGCGCAACTCCAGCACCTCGGGGTCGGTCATCCGGGTGTTGGTCATGTGGGTCTGGACTGCGGAGGCGCCGGCGAAGCCCGGCCCGGCGCCGCAGCCGCCGCAAACCGTCTCGTAGTATTGGTGGGTGGCGTTGCCGAACAGCACGTTGTTCATAGTGGCCTGGCTGCACGCCACCGCGCCCAATGCGCCGAACAGCGCGTTGCACACCGCCTGGCTCACCTCCGTGTTGCCCGCCACCACGGCGGCGCCGGGCTCGGGCGAGAGGAAGCTGCCAGGGGGTATGATGATGTGGAGCGGTTCGAGGCAGCCGTCGTTGAGCGGTATGTCCGTCCCCACCAGGCAGCGGAAACAGTACAGCACGGCGGCACGGGTGACGGCAGGCGGGGCATTGAAGTTGTCCGCCCGCTGCGGCCCGGTGCCGGTGAAGTCCACCGTGGCCGTGCCGGCTGCAGCGTCCACCGTGACCGCTACGTGCAAGGGTGAGCCGTCGTCCATGGTGTAGGCAAATGACCCGCTGGGCAGACGCTGCAGCACCCGGCGCACGCTGTCGGCGGCGTTGGCCATCACGTGGCCCATGTAGGCCTGCACCACCGGCCAGCCGTAGCGCTCGATCACCCGGCCAAGCTCCTGGACGCCGCGCTCGTTGGCCGCCACTTGCGCCTTGATGTCGGCCAGGTTCACGTCCGGCGAACGGGCGGGATAGCGGGCGCCGGTGAGCAGGGCGCGGAACTCCGCCTCGCGGAACCGGCCGGCCTCGACCAGCAGGAAGTCGTCGATCACCACCCCCTCCTCCTCCAGCGTGCGCGAGGTGGGCGGGGTGGAGCCGGGAGTGATGCCGCCGATATCGGCGTGGTGGCCGCGCGAGCCGACGAAGCAGCGGATGCTCTGCCCGTCCGCCGCGAAGACGGGGGTGATGACGGTCACGTCCGGCAGGTGGGTGCCGCCGTTATAGGGGTTGTTGAGTGCCACCACGTCGCCGGGCCGCAGCGTGCCGGCGCGATGGCGCAGCACGGTGCGCACGCTCTCCCCCATGGCGCCGAGATGCACCGGCACGTGGGGCGCGTTGGCCACCAATCGGCCGTCCGCGTCGAAGATGGCGCAGGAGAAGTCCCAGCGCTCCTTGATGTTGACCGACAGCGAGGTGTTGGCGAGCACCACGCCGGTCTGCTCGGCCACGCTGGCGAAGAGGTTGTTGAACAGCTCCAGCAGCACCGGGTCGGGCCGGCCGGCGGCGTCCGCCGACTTGCTGCCTCGGCGCGCGGTGCGGCGCAGCAACAGGTGGTTGTGCGCGGTGACCTCCGCCGTCCAGCCGGGTTCCACCACAGTGGTGGCATTGGCCTCGCGGATCAGGGCCGGGCCGGTCACGCGGTCGCCGGCGAGCAGGGCGGTGCGGTCGAACACCGGCGCCTGATGGGCGGACCCGGCGGTCCAGAGCGACACCTGGTCGATTGGCGCCAAGGCCGGCCTGGTGCGGCCTGGCAGGCCCGGCTCGTCCACCGCCTCGCCTGGGGCCGTCACCTCAACCGCGACGGCCTCGACGATCAAGGGCCGTTCGGGGGTGGCGAAGCCGAAGCGGGCTCGATGGGCTTCGGTGAACGAGTCGGCGAGCCCTGGGCCAAGCGCCACTTCGAGCGCGGCCTGGGTGCCGTGGTAGCGCAGATGCACCCGGCGTTCGGTGCGCAGGGCCGCCGGGTCAGCGCCTTGGGCCGCCAGTGCGTCAGCGGCTTCGGCGGCCAGCCGATTTGCCAACGCTTGCAGCGGGGCGAGGTCGGAGTCGAGCGGAGCCTCCACCGCCTGCTCGCGCAGCACGGCTTGGTCGGCCAGCCCCATGCCATAGGCGGAGAGCACGCCGGCGAAGGGGTGGATGAACACGGTCTGCATGCCGAGCTCGTCCGCCACTAGGCAGGCGTGCTGTCCACCGGCGCCGCCGAAGCACTGCAGGGCGAAGCGGGCGGCATCGTGGCCCTTTTGCAGGGACACTTGCTTGATGGCGTTGGCCATGTTGGCGACCGCGATCTGTAGGAAGCCCTCCGCCACGGCTCGCGGGTCCTCACCCGGGGCCATCTCGGCGAAGCGCTCGCGTACAATGGCAGCATCCAGCATGTCGTCGCCCGCCGGGCCGAAGATGGCGGGGAAGTGGGCGGGCTGGATTTTGCCCAGCATGACGTTGGCGTCCGTCACTGTCAGCGGGCCGCCACGGCGATAGCAGGCCGGGCCAGGATTAGCCCCCGCGCTGTCCGGCCCCACCCGGTAGCGCGCGCCATCATAGTGCAACACCGAGCCGCCGCCCGCCGCGACGGTGTTGATCGCCATCATCGGCGCCCGGATGCGCACGCCGGCCACCTCGGTCTCGAAGCTGCGTTCGAAGCCGCCATCGTACAGCGCCACGTCGGTGGAGGTGCCTCCCATGTCGAAGCCGATGATACGATCGAGGCCCGCGGATGCGGCGGTGCGGGCGGCGCCGACGATGCCGCCCGCGGGGCCGGAGAGAATGGCGTCCTTGCCGGTGAACGCCGCCGCGTCGGCCAGGCCGCCGTTTGATTGCATGAAGTAGAGCTTCACGCCTTCAAGTTCACTGGCCACTTGGTCCACGTAGCGGCGCAGCACCGGCGATAGGTAGGCATCCACCACCGCCGTGTCGCCGCGGGGGATCAGGCGCAGCAACGGGCTCACGGCGTGGCTGGCGGAGACCTGGGTAAACCCGGCCGCGCGCGCCAGCACGGCCAGGCGCTGTTCCTGCGCCGGGTATTTCCAAGCATGCATCAGCACGATGGCGCAGGCCTGGATGCCATCGGCGGCCGCCGCTCGAAACGCCGCGCGTGCGGCGGCCTCGTCCAAAGCTTGCAGTTCGATGCCGTCGGCCCCGACGCGGCCGGCGACCTCGACCACGCGCTCATACAATGGGACCGGCAGGCGGACGTGCAGGTCGAACAAGCGGGGCCGCGCCTGGTTGCCGATGCGCAAGGCGTCGGCAAACCCCTGGTTCACCACCAGCAGGGTGCGCTCGCCGCGGCGCTCCAGCAGCGCGTTGGTGGCCACGGTGGTGCCCATCTTCACGGCGTCGATCGTGCCCGGCGGGATGGGGGCGCCCTCGGGCAGGCCCAGCATGGCGCGGATGCCCGCGACGGCTGCATCCCGGTAGCGTTCCGGTTGCTCGCTGAGCAGCTTGCTTGTGTGCAGGCGGCCGGCCGGATCGCGCGCCACCACGTCGGTAAAGGTGCCGCCGCGGTCGATCCAGAACTGCCAGCCTGCCATGCGCCCATTCCCGCCTGCACCCAGGAGGGCTACAGCGCCGCCGCCTGTCATGATAGGCTAGCGGCATGGGATATTGGGGCAAGCTCCTCGGCGGTGCCGCCGGGCTGGTGATGGGCGGCCCGTTCGGGGCGGTGATGGGCGCCGCCCTGGGCCACGCGGCCGACCAGGGCGCCATCCCGCGCATGAAGCTGCAGGGCGGCTTCGGCATCAACCAGGCCCGCATCGCCGCCATGCTGGGCGGGCGGGACCAGTTGTTCGCCATCGCCGTCGTGGTGCTGTCGGCGAAGCTGGCCAAGTGCGATGGCCCGGTGGTGCGGGCCGAAATCGACGCGTTCAAGCGCCAGTTCCGCATCCCACCCGAGTCCGCCCGCGACGTTGGCCGCATGTTCGACACCGCGCGGGATAGCTCGGAGGGGTTCGAGGGCTACGCGGCCCAATTGAGCGATGCGTTTGCCGACGCACCCGGCGTGCTGGAGGACGTACTGACGGCGCTGTTCGTGATCGCCCGGGCGGACGGGGCGGTGAACGGCCGCGAGGTGGACTTCCTGCAGCGCACCTATCGCGCCTTCCGGCTGTCTCCCGTGTCGTGGGACCGGGCGCGCGGCGCGGCCCCGCGGTTCCGGCCCGAGCCGACCGACGACGCTTATGCTATACTGGGCGTGGCGCGCACCACGCCGGACGACGAAGTGCGGGCGGCGTGGAAGGCGCTGGTGCGGGCCAACCATCCGGACAGCCTGGCCTCCCGCGGCGTGCCGCCCGAGTTTATCGCCAGCGCCACCGACAAGGTCGCCGGCATCAACGCCGCTTGGGACCGGATCAAGCGCGAACGCGGGCTGTGAAGCAGGCGCTGAGCCCCAACCACGACGAGCGGCCGCCGGGCACCCCGGTCGATATCCTGCTGCTGCATTACACCGGCATGCAGTCCGCCGCTGCCGCCATCGGCCGGTTGCGCGACCCGGTGGCCCATGTGTCGTCGCACTACGTGGTGGAGGAGGATGGGCTGATCTGGCAATTGGTGCCGGAGCAGCGGCGAGCCTGGCATGCCGGCGTGTCGCATTGGCGCGGGCACGCGGGGTTGAACGACCGCTCGGTCGGGATCGAGATCGTCAATCCGGGGCATGAATGGGGCTACCGGCCATTTCCGGCGCTGCAGATGGCGGCGGTGTGCGAGCTGTGCTTGGGCGTCCTGCGCCGCCACCCGATCCCGGCGCGCAACGTGATCGGCCACAGCGACGTGGCGCCGGACCGCAAGGGGGACCCGGGCGAGCTGTTCGATTGGCGCGGGCTGGCGGCCAACGGGGTGGGGGTGTGGCCGGCGGCCGGCGGCGAGCCGGTGACCGATGTAATGGCGGTGCTGGGCTCGATCGGCTATCGCACGGACCTGCCCAGCGAGGTGACGCTGCGGGCGTTTCAACGGCACTGGCGGCCCGAGCGAGTGGACGGCGTGGCCGACGCAGGTACGCGTGAACGATTGGGTGCTATGCTCAACTATCAGGCTGAGGGAGGCGGTGGATGAACGTTGCACTGCGCAAGCCGATGTCCGGCGAGGAGTTCCTCGCCTGGGAAGAGCGGCAGGAGCTGCGATACGAATACGACGGTTTTGCACCGGTGGCGATGACGGGAGGCACGCAGAATCATGGGCTCGTGCAATCCAATCTCGTCGGCGCTCTGTACGCGCGTCTGCGGGGCAAGCCGTGCCGCGTGTTCGGCAGCGAGGTCAAGCTCTCGGTCAGCGGCTCGTTCCGCTATCCAGATGCGGTGATCGTCTGCACGGTCGGCCGTGGAAGTGCGACGCTGCTCGACGATCCCGTGGCGGTGTTCGAGATCGTCAGCGCCTCGACGGCGAAGACGGACCGCTTCATCAAGAACGCGGAATACCGGGACACGCCCAGCATCCAGCGCTATGTCATTCTCGAGCAAGACGCTATCGCCGCGGAAGTGTTCACCCGCATCGGGCAGGATTGGGCGGGCCGTGTGCAAGCGGCCGGCTCCATCCTTGCCATCCCCGAGGCCGGCATCGAGCTCCCGCTGGACGAACTCTATGAAGGGGTCGAGCTAGCGGCTTGACGCCGGCCGCTGCCCGCGCGCACACACGCCCGGTCAGGCGGCTAGACGGCCGCTGCCTCCCGCTTGCGGGGGGTGGAGGAAAGTCCGGGCTCCACGGGAAAACGGTGCCGGCTAACGGCCGGCGGGGGCGACCCTAGGGAAAGTGCCACAGAAAACAAACCGCCTGCGCGGCTATGTGGGCAAGGGTGAAACGGGGCGGTAAGAGCGCACCGCGCCGCTGGCAACAGCGGCGGCAGGGTAAACCCCACCGGGAGCAAGACCGAATAGGGGCGGCCAGCGGCGCCCGCAGCCCGGTTGGGCCGCAGGTGGACGCAGGGGCTTTCCCGCCCCGTCGCCCGGGTTGGTCGCGTGAGGCATGCGGCAACGCATGTCCCAGAGGAATGGCCGTCCATCGCCGCGGGGGAGACCCCAAGGGGGGGACAGAACCCGGCTTACAGGCCGCCTGACATTCGTTCCGGTTCAGATCGATCCACTCGGTATTCCACAGGAACAAAATTTGAACTGTATGCGCTATTGCAGCGTGACATCAGAGTGATAGCAGCATTGTCTGTGGCTGGATGGTAACTCGCGCGTCAAAACCAAGACAATTGGTACGACAACAAGTAATCGCCTCCCAATCCCTTTGACGCCCATTTCTGCCCATGATATCCCACGTTCTCCCATGAACATGGTGGCTCGGGCGCGCTCGTCCCCGTCAAGTGCAGGTCAGAAGGGGTTTGCCGGGCCGCGATGTTTCAGTTCCTTGGCACGCATCACAACCGGCTGGATGCCAAGGGACGTGTCTCGATCCCGGCCGCGTTCCGGGCCGCCTTGCGCACTGAGGCCGATGGCACGTCGCAGCTGGTTTTGCGCATGTCGCACAAGCATCCCTGCATCGAGGGCTGGCCGGTGGCGCGATTTGCCGCGCTGGCGACTCCGCTCGGGCAGTACAACCACTTCAGCGACGCGCACGACAACCTGTCGAGCACCCTGTTCGCCGATGCCTTCCCGGCGGAGACGGACAAGGAAGGCCGGATCGTGCTGCCGAGCGAGATGGTGGAGTTCGCCGGGTTGACCAGCCAGGTGACGTTCATGGGCATGGGCGAGTTGTTTCAGATCTGGGAACCCGGTGCCGCCGCCCGCCGCCGGGCCGAAGCGCGCGACGCCGCCCGGCTGCAGCAGCTCAGCCTGCAGGGCGTGCCGCAGCCCGCACCGGCGGCGGCATGATCCACATCCCCGTCATGCTGGCCGAGGTGATCGAGACCCTGCAGCCATGCGACGGCGCCACCTACCTGGACGCCACGTTCGGCGGCGGCGGCTATGCCCGCGCCATTTTGCAGGCGGCACGCTGCACGCTCTGGGCGATTGACCGCGATCCGGACGCCATCGCCCGCGGCGCCGCGCTGGCGGCCGAGCATCCCGGCCGGCTGCACTTGCTGCACGGCTCGTTCGGCGACCTGGTGGCGCTGTTGGCCGAGCAGGGCGTCACTCGCTTGGATGGCGTGGTGATGGATCTGGGCGTGTCCTCGTTCCAGCTCGACGACCCAGCGCGCGGCTTCTCCTTCCGCGCCGACGGCCCGCTCGACATGCGCATGGAACGCACCGGCCCGACCGCGGCCGACCTGGTGGCCACGCTGCCCGAAGCCGAACTGGCCGACACGCTCTATCAATTCGGCGAGGAGCGCCAGTCGCGGCGGATCGCCCGCGCCGTGGTGCAGGCCCGGGCGGAGACCCCGATCACCACGACAGCGCAGCTCGCTGCCATCATCCGCCGCGTCGTGCGGCCGGATGCGTCGGGTATCGACCCGGCAACCCGCTCGTTCCAAGCGCTGCGCATCCGGGTGAACGACGAGCTGGGCCAAATCCTGCGGGCGCTGGAGCAAGCGGCGGGGCTGCTCGCGCCGGGCGGCCGGCTGGTGGTGGTGTCGTTCCATTCCGGCGAGGACCGCATCGTGAAGCGCTTCATGCAAGACGCGTCCGGCCGCACGCCTCAACCATCGCGGCACCAGCCGGGCGGCCCGGCCGGCGGCGGTGCCCGGTTTCGCAGCGTCTCGGCTCGGGCGCGGCGGCCGGGCGAGGCCGAATGCCGGCACAACCCGCGGGCCCGCAGCGCCCGGCTGCGCGCGATAGAACGTTTGACGGAGCAAGCGAGCCCATGATGCGACCGATCACCTGCCTCTCCCTCATGGTCGCAATGGGGGCTGGTTTGTACCTTTATCAGGTGAAGCACCGAGCGCAGTTGCTCGACCGCGACATCAACCGTGTCGTCAAGCTGGCGGAAGCGGCGCGGGACCGGACCGGCCTGCTGAAAGCCGAATGGGCCTTGCTGGAGGACCCGCAACGGCTGCAGGATCTCGCCGACCGGCACTTGCAGCTTCAGCCGCTGCAGCCAAGCCAGTTTGTGCGGCTGGAGGACTTGGCTTCCCGCCTGCCATCCCCCGCGACCGCGCCGGCGCCGGTTCTGGCCGCTGCCGTGGCGCCGGCCCCGACGCCCGAGCTGCTGCCGCTTGCGGTTGTGCAGCCGGAGCCCGCCCCGGCGCCGGCAGCGACCGCCCCCGTGCATCCGGCCCCGCCGCGGCCGCGCCCGGCGATGCTTGCCAGCCTCGCCAAGCCGCCAGCGCTGCGGCCCCGCTACGCTCCCGTGATGCCAGCTTATGAACCGAACCCTCTAGCAGTGCACTCGCCCACAGTGCAGACGGCCAGCGTCACCGAGCCGCTGGCCGCTCCGACAGCGCCGTATGTCGGCTCGGCGCTCGGCATGGCACGCACCATGCTTGCTCCCCCCGTGCCGATGGCGCCCGGCGCCGGTTATGGTTACGCCGCCCAGCGATGAACGAGCCGCCGTCCCCTGACTCGCCGCCGCCGCCCTCTCCCCGCCGTGGCACCCCGCGTATGGGGGCCACGCCGCGGATGGAGAACGTGCGCGTCACCACGCCGGACCTACTGCGCCGCAACGCGCTGGAGAAGACGCGCGGCCGGCTGTTGCTCACGGCCGCCGGGTTCATGTTGCTGTTCGGCGCAGTGGTCGCCAAGCTTGCCACCGCGACCATCATTTTCCCGGTGCTGCCCAAGCTGCAGGCCGAAGCGGTGCACGTACCGAGCCCGGCCGATGTTGCCGGCCGCGACGCCGATGGCGACGTGCCGCCCACCCCGGCGGCGCATCACCCGCGCGCCAGTATCGTTGATCGCAACGGCACGCTGCTGGCCGTTTCGCTGCCGACCGCTGGGCTCTACGCCAACCCCAAGGAGATGATCGATCCGGCGGATGTCGCCCATAAGTTGGTGGGCGTGCTGCCGAAGCTGGACGAGGCGGCCGTCCGTGCCCGGCTGAGCGAGGACAAGCAGTTCGTCTACCTCGCCCGCCAACTCACCCCGCGCGAGCAACTGGCGATCAACACGCTGGGCATCCCCGGGATCTACTTCCAGTCGGGCGAGAAGCGGCGCTACCCGTTGGGCCGGGTGGCGGCGCAGGTGCTGGGCGGGGTGGATGTGGACGACCGCGGCATCGCCGGGGTTGAGCGCTTCTTCGAGGACCGGCTGCGCAACGACCCCACCCCGCTGCGCCTGTCGCTGGATGTGCGGGTGCAGGCGGTGTTGCGCGACGAGTTGGCCAGCGCGATGGCGGAGTTCACCGCCATCGGCGGCTGCGGCATCGTGATGGACGTGCGCACCGGCGAGATCATCGCCATGGTGAGCCTGCCCGATTACGACGCCAACAAGGCCGCCGAGGCGCCCCCCGAAGAGCGGTTCAACCGCGCCGTGACCGGCATGTACGAGCCCGGCAGCACGTTCAAGCTGCAGACCGCCGGCATGGCGCTGGACAGCGGCGCCGCCCAGCTCTGGAACGAGTTCGACGCGGCCCACCCGATCCATATCGGCCGCTTCACCATCACCGATTTCGAGGGCAAGCACCGCTTCCTCTACCTGCCCGAAGTGCTGGCCTATTCCTCCAACCTGGGTGCCGCGCACATCGCCCAGGCGGTCGGGCCGGAGCGGCAGCAAGCCTGGCTGCGCAACATGGGCATGTTCGACCGGGTGAGCGTGGAATTGCCCGAGGCCGGCCGCCCGATCGTGCCGAGCGTGGCCAATTGGAAGGAGGCGGTGAACCTCACCGTCGGCTTCGGCCACGGCATCGCCGTCAGCCCGTTGCATGTGGTGCGCGGAACCGCGACCCTGGCCAATGGCGGCGTACGGCTCAACCCCACCCTCTTGGCGGTGGACCCGAACGACCCGCCCCGCATGGGCGTGCGCGTCATGCAGCAGCAGACTAGCGACACCATCCGCAAGCTGATGCGCCTGGTGGTGACAGACGGCTATGGCAAGCCGGCCGACATCCCGGGCTACTTCGTCGGCGGCAAAACCGGCACGGCGGAGAAGGTGGGCGGCCACGTGTATCGCAAGCACGCCAATGTCAGCGCGTTCATGAGCGTGTTCCCGATGAACGCGCCGCGCTATGCGGTGTATTTCATGCTGGACGAGCCGCATGGCAACAAGAGCACCGGCGGCTTCTCCACCGCGGGTGCGGTGAGCGCCCCCGCGGCGGGGCGGGTGATTGCCAAAATCGCGCCCATGCTCGGGCTGCTGCCGGATACCCAGGATGCGGCAGCGGTGCAGGCCGATCTGTCCATTCCGCTGCAGCCGCCGCATGGCTACGTATCGCACTGGAATGAGCTGCTGAACTTCGTGCCGCCCTCCGAACCGCTGGCGCCGCCGGCTGTGGCGGCAACGCCGCCCGCGCCCGAAAGCCCGTTGCTGCCGGCCGGGCCGCGTCGCCCGATGCCGGTGCGCTGGTCGTCCGCGCCGGCGCGGCATGAGGCCGAGCCCGACGCGCCGCGGGTGCGCACCCAGCTTGCGGCTCACTGACATGGTGCGAGCGGCAAAGCTGGCAGCGGCGGGGCTGCCGCCGGTGACGATCTCCGGGCTGACCGCCGATAGCCGTGCCGTGGCGCCGGGCTTCCTGTTCGCGGCCCTGCCCGGCGCCAAGCAGGATGGCCGGCGCTTCATTGCCGATGCGGTGGCGAGGGGCGCGGCCGCCGTGCTCGCCCCCGAAGGCACCGATTGGCCCCCCGGCGTGCCGCCCCGGCCGCTGATCCAGCATCCCGAGCCCCGCCTCGCCTTGGCCCGGATGGCCGCGGCGCAGGCGGGCCGACAGCCTGCCACCGTGGTGGCCGTCACCGGCACCAACGGCAAGACCAGCACGGCCGAGTTCTTGCGCCAGCTTGCCCAAGGGCGGCAGCCCGCCGCCAGCCTGGGCACTTTGGGCGTGATCGCGCCGGGCCACGCCGGTGGCGTCGGGCTAACCACGCCGGACCCGGTGGCGTTGGCGCAGACCTTGGCGGAGCTGGCGGGCGAGGGCATCCAGTTCGCCGCCATCGAGGCGTCGTCGCACGGGCTGGCGCAGTTCCGGCTGGATGGGCTGCGCTTGGCCGCGGCCGGGTTCACCAACTTCACCCGCGACCATCTGGACTACCATGGCACCTTCGCGGCTTACCGTGCCGCCAAGTTGCGCCTGTTTGCCGAACTGCTGCCCCACAGCGCGCCCGTTGTTGCGTCCACCACGCTTGATCCGGACACGATGGCCGCGCTGCGCTGCATCGCCGCCGAACGTGGGCTGCAGATCGGCTTCACGGGGGAGGGCGGCGACACGATCCGCCTGCTGCGCGCCGTGCCGCATCCGGGCGGGCAGCACCTCGCGCTGTCGGTCGGCAGCGCGCGGCATGAACTGGACTTGCCGCTGCCGGGCCGCTTCCAGGCGGACAACGCCCTGCTCGCCGCCGGCCTTGCCATGGCCACGGCAGACCCGGCGGCCTGGCAGCGCCTGCCGGACTTGGTCGGCGTGCGCGGCCGCATGGAGTTGGCGACCACGCTGCCGAACGGGGCTGCGGTTTACGTCGATTATGCCCACACGCCGGACGCACTTGAGCGGCTGCTGCTGGCCCTGCGCCCGCACACGCCGTGTCGCCTGCACGTGGTGTTCGGCGCCGGCGGCGACCGCGACCGCGGCAAGCGCCCGCTGATGGGCGAAGCGGCGGCCCGCCTTGCCGACCACGCCATCATCACCGACGACAACCCGCGCTCGGAGGACCCAGCCGCCATCCGCGCCGCCATCCGCGCCGCTTGCCCGGGCGGGCGCGAGTTCGGGGACCGCGCGACCGCCATCGCCGTCGCCCTGAACATGCTGCAGCCGGGCGACGTGCTGGCCGTGGCCGGCAAGGGGCACGAGAGCGGCCAGACCATCGGCAGCGTCACCCTACCGTTCGACGACGTGGCGACCGTCCGCCGCCTGGCCGGGCTGGCATGATGTGGAGCGCGGATGACCTGATCGGCGCCACCGGCGGCGCCATGCGCACGCTGTTTGACGCCACCGGCGTGTCGATCGACACGCGCACGCTGCAGCCGGGCGAACTGTTCGTGGCCCTGCGCGGCGAGCATGGCGACGGGCACGACCATGTGGCCACGGCGCTGGCGCGGGGTGCGGCCGGGGCGATGGTGCAGCGGGACCTGCCCGGCGCCACCCTGCTGGTGCACGATACGCTGGACGCGCTGTGGGCGCTCGGCCGCTATGCCCGCGGCCGCTTCACCGGGCGCGCGGTGGCGGTCACCGGCAGCGTGGGCAAGACCACCACCAAGGAGATGCTGCGCGCCATCTTGTCCGCCGCCGGGCCGACCCATGCCGCGCAGGCGTCCTACAACAATCATTGGGGCGTGCCGCTGACCTTGGCGCGCCTGCCGGCCGGGGCCGAATACCTCGTGGCGGAGATCGGCACCAACCATCCGGGCGAAATTGCGCCGCTATCCAGGCTGGTGCGGCCGGACGTGGCGGTGATCACCGCGGTGGAGGCGGCGCATATCGGCCATTTCGGCAGCATCGAGGCGATCGCCGACGAGAAATCCGCCATTGGCGAGGGCCTGCCGCCCGGCGGCTTGGCGGTGGTGCCGGCCGACAGCCCGGCGCTCAGCCGCATCGCGGTGCGCGCCGCCCGCACCGACACGTTCGGCCTGGCGCAAGTGGTGGCGCAGGTGCCGGACGCCGACGGCACCGACGTGACAGCGCAGGTGGAGGGCCGCACGGTGCAGTTCCGGGTGAACGCGCCGGGCCAGCACATGGTGCTGAATGCCTTGGCTGCGCTCACCGCCGCCAATGCACTCGGGATTGATGGGGCGGCGGCGATCGGCGGGTTCCGCCCGGTGGCCGGCCGCGGCTTGCGGCGACCCCTGCCGAACGGGGCTAGCCTGCTCGATGAAAGCTACAACGCGAATGGCGCCTCCATGCGGGCGGCTTTGGCGGTGTTGCGCACGCTGCCGGGGCGCCGGATTGCGGTGCTGGGAGACATGCTGGAACTCGGCAATTACGGCCCGGCCGAACATGTGGGGCTTGCCCCCGCGGTGGGGGACGCCGCCGACCTGCTATTCACCTGTGGACCACTGATGCGGCTGCTGTTCGACGCCGTGCCCGCGCTGCTTCGCGGCGCCCATGCCGCCGATAGCGCGACCCTGGCGCCGCTGGTGGCCGCAGCCACCGGCACGGGCGATTCCGTGCTGGTGAAAGGCAGCCTTGGCAGCCGCATGGCCGCCGTGGTGCGGGCGCTGGAGGCAGTGGTGTGATGCTGCTCCTGCTCGCCCGCCCCTATGCCGAGCAGTTCGCGCTGTTCAACTTGTTCCGCTACATCACCTTCCGCGCCGGGGCCGCCTGTCTCACCGCGCTGGTGATCGCCTTCGTGCTCGGCCCGGTGGTGATCCGCTGGCTGCGCTCGGTGCAGCGCGGCGGCCAACCCATCCGGCTGGATGGGCCGGAGCGCCACCTGATCGAGAAGAAAGGCACGCCCACTATGGGCGGTGTGCTAATGCTGCTCGCAATGGGCTGCTCGGTGCTGCTCTGGGGCAACCTGGCCAACGGCTATGTGTGGGCCGCGTTGCTGGTGACCTACGGGTACGGCGCGGTCGGCTTCGTGGACGACTTCCTCAAGCTGTCCCGTCGCAACACCCGCGGCGTGTCGCCGCGCGGCAAGCTGCTGGCGCAAGTGGTGATCGGGCTGCTCGCCGCCGCCTGGATGGCCTGGCTCACCCGCGGGCCGCTCGGCACCGGGCTCACCATCCCCGTGTTCAAGGAAGTGCTGATCCCGTTCGGCCTGGCGTTCCCGCTGGTGGGGATGCTGGTGATGCTTGGCGCCTCCAACGCGGTGAACCTGACCGACGGGCTGGACGGGCTGGCGATCGTGCCGACCATCATCGCCTGCGCGGTATTCGCGCTGATCGCCTATATCGTGGGCAACCGGGTGTTTGCCGACTACCTGCAGCTCAACCCGGTGCCCGGCACGGGCGAGCTGATGGTGTTCCTGTCGGCACTGATCGGCTCGGGGCTCGGCTTCTTGTGGTTCAACGCGCCGCCCGCCGCCGTGTTCATGGGCGACACGGGCAGCCTGGCTTTAGGCGGCGCCTTAGGCGCGGTGGCGGTGGCGACCAAGCATGAGATCGTGCTGGCCATCGTGGGCGGCCTGTTCGTGGTCGAGACCGTCTCGGTGATTGTTCAAGTGTTCTGGTACAAGCGCACTGGCCGCCGCGTGTTTTTGATGGCGCCGCTGCACCACCATTTCGAGAAGAAGGGCTGGGCGGAGCCGACCATTGTAATCCGGTTCTGGATCATCTCCATGATCCTAGCCCTGGTGGGCCTCGCCACGTTGAAAATCCGATGACCGCCTGGCCCACGACCCTCTTTGCCGGCAAGCGCTATGCCGTGCTCGGCCTCGGCAACAACGGGCTGCCCGCAGCCAACGCGCTCGCCGACATGGGGGCGGCGGTGACCGCATGGGACGACTCGCGGCATGGCACTGGCCTGGCTGAGGGGATCGCGTTCGGCGATCCCACCGCCGCAATCCGCAGCTTCGACGCGCTGGTCCTCTCTCCCGGCATTCCGCACCGCCTGCCCAGCCCGCATCCCATCGCCGCCGCGGCGCGGGCGGCCGGCATCCCGGTCTGGAGCGACGCCGAACTGCTGTATCGGGCGGTGCGCGCCGCCGGGTCGCGGGCGCGCTTCGTGGGCGTCACCGGCACCAATGGCAAGTCCACCACCACCGCGCTGGTCGCGCACATCCTGGCAAGCGCCGGCCTGGAGGTAGTGGCGGGGGGCAATCTCGGCCCGGCCGCTCTGGCGCTGCCGCTGCTTGGCCACAATGGATTGTACGTTTTGGAAATGTCCTCCTACATGTTGGAGCGAATCGCGTCAGTACGGTTCGATGCCGCCGTCATGCTGAACCTCAGCCCCGACCATCTCGACCGCCATGGCGACATGGTCGGCTACGCGGCGGCGAAGCGGGCGATTTTTGACCGTCAGGCGAGCGGCGACCTCGCCGTGGTGGGCGTGGACGACGCGGCCAGCCGCGCCATGGCGGCGGAATTGGGCGCCATCACCATCTCAGGCGAGCGCCGGGCCGATCTGTGGTGCGAGGCGGGCGTGCTGCGTGACGCAACCGGGGCCATCCTGCCGACGGCCAACGCACCCACGCTGCCCGGCGCCCACAATGCGCAGAATGTTGCGGCTGCTGCAGCCGTCGCGCTGCATTTGGGTGTGAGTCGCGCAGCCCTGGCCGACGCCATCGGCAGCTTCCCTGGCCTGCCGCACCGTCAGCAGCGCGTGGCCATCCACGATGGCGTGGCCTATGTGGACGATAGCAAAGCGACCAACGCCGACGCCACCGCCCGGGCGTTGGCCTGCTACGACCGGATCGTCTGGATTGCCGGAGGCATCAGCAAGGCAGGCGGCATCGCCCCGCTGGCGCCGTTCTTCCCGCGCCTCGCCCATACGCTGTTGATCGGCCGGGACGCTGCGGACTTGGCCGCACAGCTTGGCAGCGTTCCCTACGACATCGCGGGCACGCTGGAGCTTGCTGTGCCCGCCGCTCGCGCCGCCGCGAGGCGCGAGGGGGCGGAGGTGGTGCTGCTCTCCCCCGCCTGCGCCTCGTTCGACCAGTTCGCCGGGTTCGAGGCACGCGGCCGTCGCTTTGCCGAGTTGGTGCACGCGATGGGCAAGGAGACCACCTGATGCCCCCTCTGTCCCGCTCCGACAATTCGGTGCTCGGCCGCTGGTGGTGGACGGTGGACCGCGTGACGCTGCTCGCCATCGCGGTGCTGATCGGGTTCGGTTACGTTATGATGCTGGCGGCGAGCCCGTCAGTGGCCGAGCGCATCCATGTCAGTCGCGACAGCTTTATTTTCAAGCAGGTGTTCTTTCTGCTGCTCGCGGCCGCCGTGGTGGTGGGTGTGTCGCTGCTTTCGCCGCGTGGCGTTCGGCGGTTGGCCATTACCGGCTGCATCGTGGCACTCGGATTGACCGCGCTCACGCTCGTGGCGGGCGTGGAAATCAAGGGCGCCCGGCGCTGGATCGCATTGCCGGGTTTGTCGCTGCAGCCATCGGAGTTCCTGAAGCCCTGCTTTGCCGTGGTCGCCGCCTGGTTGATCGCGGAGGGCCGACGGACCCGGCTGTTTCCGGGGCGAACGATCGCCTTCGCGCTGTTTGGGCTCATTGTGGTGCTGCTGAAGAGCCAGCCGGACATCGGCATGCTCGCGGTGGTGACGGCGGTGTTCTTCGCCCAGATGTTCGTGGCGGGGATGAACCTGTTTTTCGTGGCCGTGAGCGTGGGCGCGCTGATGGCCTCCGGCGTGGGCGCCTACGCGCTGTTCCCGCATGTGCGCAGCCGCATTACCCGCTTCCTCAATCCGGCCTCAGGCGACTCCTATCAGGTGAACATGGCGCTGGAGGCGTTCGGCAATGGCGGCTTGCTCGGCCGCGGCCCGGGCGAGGGACGGATCAAGGACCTGCTGCCCGACGCGCACGCCGATTTCGTGTTCGCCGTGATGGGCGAGGAGTTCGGCATGGTCGTTTGCCTCGCCATGCTGGCGGTGTTCGCGTTGATTGTGATGCGCGGGCTGGCGCGCATGCTGGCCGAGCATGACGAGTTCATCATCCTGTCCTCTGCCGGGCTGGTGACGAGCTTCGGTTTGCAAGCGTTCGTGAATATGGCGAGTTCGCTGCACCTGATCCCCACCAAGGGCATGACCTTGCCGTTCGTGAGCTATGGCGGCTCCTCCGTGCTGGCGGTGGCGCTCGGCATGGGCATGCTGCTCGCCCTGACCCGGCGGCGCTTGCGGGACGATGTACTGTGAATAGGACTATCCCAATCTCCCCATCGTCATGGCCGGACTTGATCCGGCCATCCACGCCGAACCCGCAGGTGACGTTGTTCGGGGATTGGACAAGTCGTCGCCAGCGCGTGACTAACGCCACATGCCGCGCCGCGTGGATGCCAAGGTCGAGGCTTGGCATGACGATGGTGGTGGGGTGTGGTGCCACACCCGACTGCCCCGTATTGTGAGAGGCCCGGCAGTGCAGCCGATCGTGATCGCCGCAGGGGGCACGGGCGGTCACTTCTTCCCGGCCGAGGCGCTAGCCGGCGAGTTGGTCTCGCGCGGGCATCGCGTGGTGCTGGTGACGGACGCGCGGGCGGCGGCACGGCTCCCGGCGAGTTTTGCCGAGCGCGAGGTGGTGGTATTGCGCAGTGCCGGCATCGCTGGGCACGGCGTTCGACGTGGTGTGTCCGCGATGGCGAGCATGGCGGCTGGCACGCTGCAGGCCAGGCGCATCCTAAGCCGCCTCAATCCCTCCATTGTCGTGGGCTTCGGCGGCTATCCCAGCGTGGCGCCCATCTTGGCCACGCGGTTCGTGCGTCCGTTCCCGCCGGTGATCGTGCATGAGCAGAACGCGGTGCTTGGCCGGGCCAACCGGTTGCTCAGCCGGATGGCGGCGATCCTTGCGCTGTCGTTCGAACAAACCGCACGCGTTCCACCAGGCGTGCGGACGGTCGTTACGGGCAATCCCGTCCGTCCTGGCTTCGATCAAAGCGTGACGTTTACCAAATGGACTTGGCGAGGCACGCGTATTCTCGTCGTTGGGGGATCGCAGGGGGCCCGCGTTTTTGCCGACGAGGTGCCGCGGGCAATCAGGTTGCTTCCCGATGCCTTGCGCCGTGGCTTGCTGGTCATTCAGCAGTGCCGTCCCGAAGACATCGATCGGGTCAGGGCTTTCTACCGCGAGCACAACATCGCCGCAGAGATTTCGTCTTTCTTCGACGACATGCCGAAGCGGATGCTTACCTCGAACGTCGTGATCGCTCGCGCCGGCGCCTCCACAGTTGCCGAGTTGCTGGCCACCGCCCATCGGTCAATTCTAATACCGCTACCGAACGCCATTGACGATCATCAAATGGCGAATGCACGCGCGCTTGAGGCGCTGGGCTTCGCTCGCGTGATCCCGCAGAAGGACATTGCAAGCTTGAGCGCTTGCCTTGCGGAAGCCTTGAGCGTCGAATGGCAGACTTGGTCCGAAGATCAGGCACGGGCCTTCCGCACTGCAATTTCGCATGGGGCTGCCGCGTCTCGCCTCGCCGACCTCGTGCTGCAACACCCGAGGGTGGACGCATGAGGGCGCTCCCGCTCAGCATCGGCACCATCCACTTCGTGGGCATCGGCGGCATCGGCATGTCCGGCATCGCCGAGGTGCTGCACAATCTCGGCTACGCGGTGCAGGGCAGCGACATTGCCGACAGCGCCAATGTGCGCCGGCTGCGCGAGAACGGCATTGCCGTCGCGGTCGGCCATGAGGCCGCCAACCTCGGCAACGCGCAAGTCGTGGTCACCTCCAGCGCGGTGCGCCGCGACAACCCGGAAGTGGTGGCCGCCCGCGCCCGGCTGATCCCGGTGGTGCGCCGGGCCGAGATGCTGGCCGAACTGATGCGGCTGCGCTGGTCGGTGGCGGTGGGCGGCACCCATGGCAAGACCACCACCACCTCCATGGTCGCTGCCGTACTCGAAGCCGCCCATCTCGACCCCACGGTGATCAACGGCGGCATCGTCAACGCCTATGGCAGCAACACGCGCCTGGGCGAAGGCGACTGGATGGTGGTGGAAGCGGACGAAAGCGATGGCTCCTTCCTGCGCCTGCCCGCGGTAATCGCCGTGGTCACCAACATGGACGCCGAACACCTCGACCATTGGGGCAGCGCCGAGGCGATGACCGCCGGCTACGACCAGTTCGTCGGCAACATCCCGTTCTACGGCTTCGCCGTGCTCTGCATCGACCACCCCGCGGTGCAGCAGATGATCCCGCGCGTGTCGGACCGCCGCATCATCACCTACGGGTTCAGCCCGCAGGCCGACATCCGCGCCGAGCGGCTGATCAGCGACCGCTTAGGCGCCACCTTCGAGGTGATGGTCACCGACCGGCTGCGCAACCGCTCCCGCCGCATGGGCCCGTTCCGCTTGCCGATGCTGGGGCAGCACAACGTCTCCAACGCACTGGCGGCCTTGGCCATCGGCGTGGAGATGGAGATCGACGAAGCCACGCTGAAGAGCGCGCTGGCCAGTTTCCGCGGCGTCAAGCGGCGCTTCACCAAAACGGGCGAGTCGGGCGGCATCACCGTGATCGACGACTACGGCCACCACCCGGTGGAGATCATGGCCGTGCTGAAAGCGGCGCGGCAGGCCGGCGCGCGGGACGTGGTGGCGGTGGTGCAGCCGCACCGCTACAGCCGCCTGCAATCGCTGTTCGCGGAGTTCTGCACCTGCATGAACGACGCCGGCACCGTGATCGTGGCGGACGTGTATGCCGCTGGCGAAGCGCCCGTCTCAGGCGTCACGCGCGACGCGCTGGTGGACGGCCTGCGCGCCAACGGCCATCGCAGCGTGGTGCCGCTGCCGGGCCCGGAACACCTGGCGGAAATGATCCACGCCATCGCCAAATCGGGCGACATGGTGGTGTGCCTGGGCGCGGGCAACATCACCGCCTGGGCGGCGGCACTCCCCGGCCAGCTCGCAGAGTTGCAGGGCGTCGCGAGGCGTTCGGCATGATGCCCCAGCCCGCGCCGCCCACGCTGCTGGAGCGTTTGCCGCCGCTCGCGGGCCGGGTGCAGCAAGCAGCCCCACTGGCGCCGTTCACCTGGTTCCGCGTCGGCGGCCCGGCGGAAGTGCTGGTCCGCCCGGCCAGCGTGAAGGACCTGGCCGCGCTGCTGCGCCACCTGCCGGAGGATGCGCCGCTCACGGTGATTGGCGCGGCGTCCAACCTGATCGTGCGCGATGGCGGCATCACCGGCGTGGTGGTGCGGCTGGCGCGCGGGTTTGCCGAGGTGAAGGTGGAGCCTAAGGGCGTCGTCGCCGGCGCCGCGGCGCTCGATGCAACGGTCGCCGAGCACGCCGCCGCCGCCCGGCTCGCCGGGCTCGAGTTCCTGTCTGGCATTCCAGGCTCCATCGGCGGCGCAGTGGCGATGAACGCGGGCGCCTATGGCGGGGACGTCGCCGGGTGCCTCGATTGGGCGGAACTCGTCACCGCCGACGGCCTGGTCCGGCTGGACGCGGCAGCGCTGCACCTGGCCTATCGCCACGCCGCACTGCCGCCGGGCGCGGTCGTCACCCGCGCGCGCTTGCACGCCCGGCCCGGCGACCCGGCGGCCATCGCCGCGCGCATGGCAGAGATCCGGGCCAGTCGTGAAGCGACGCAACCCGTGCGCGCCCGCACCGGCGGCTCCACCTTCCGCAACCCGCCGGACATGAAGGCGTGGGAACTGATCGACGCCGCGGGCTGCCGGGGTTTGCAGCGCGGCGGCGCCCAGGTGAGCGAAAAGCACTGCAATTTCCTGCTCAACACCGGTGGTGCGACGGCGGCCGACCTGGAAGGCCTGGGCGAAGAGGTGCGCCGACGGGTGCATGCCGCTAGCGGCGTGGCGCTGGAGTGGGAGATCAAGCGCATCGGCCTGCCCGCCGGCCGTCCCGGGATGGTTCCATCATGACGACGGTGGCGGTGCTCTATGGCGGTCCCTCAGCCGAGCGCGAAGTGAGCCTGGCATCGGGTCGCGAAGTGATCGCCGCCTTGCGCGACAGCGGGTTCGAGCTGCGCCCGGTTGAGGTGGGCGCCGACCTGCCCGCGCTGATAGCCGCACTCACCCCGGCGCCCGACGTGGTGTTCAACGCGCTGCATGGCCGCTTCGGCGAAGATGGCAGCATCCAGGGCGTGCTGGACTGGTTAGGCATCCCCTACACCCATTCCGGCGTGCGCGCCTCGGCGCTGGCGATGGACAAGCAGGCCGCGCGCGCCGTGTTCGCAGCGGTCGGCTTGCCGGTGGCAAAGGGCCAGGTGGTCTCGACCGCTGCCTTGGCCGAGGCCGACCCGCTGCCGCTGCCCTATGTGGTCAAGCCGGTGAACGAGGGCAGCTCGGTCGGCGTGGAGATCCTGCTGGAGGGCAGCAATCGCCGCGCGGAGATCGCCGTGAACTGGCAATTCGGTGGCCACGCGCTGGTGGAGGAGTTCATCCCGGGCCGCGAGCTCACGGTGGCGGTGCTGGGCGACCGTGCCCTGGCTGTCACCGACATCACGCCCGCGCGCGGCTTCTACGACTACCAAGCCAAGTATGCCGAGGGCGGCAGCGCGCACGCCATTCCCGCCAAGCTGCACCCGCAAAGCTACGCCGCCGCGATGCAGATTGCCTTGCGCGCGCACCAGGCGCTCGGTTGCCGCGGCGCCACCCGGGCGGACTTGCGCTACGACGACACAGCGGGCGAGCCCGGCCGCTTGGTGCTGCTGGAGGTGAATACGCAGCCGGGCCTCACCCCCACCTCGCTGCTGCCCGAGCAAGCCGCGCACGTAGGCATATCCTTTCCCGCGCTGTGCGCCTGGATGATCGGGCAGGCGTCATGCCGCGGGTGACCAAATTACGTCAGCCGCGCGATGTGGCCAAGCGCCCTTCCGCGCTGAAGCTGCTGCTGCGGCGGCAACGGCGCTTCTTGCGCCCGGCGCTATGGGGTATTGCCGGGTTCGCATTCGTCATGGCGGCCGTCCTGCTGCTGCGGTCCACCCAACCCGGTGGCATGCTCGCCCGTCTCGGCAGCGCCTTTGCCGATGCGGCCAACCTGCGGGTCGACCGCATCGTTATCGAGGGGCGCAGCAACACGCCGGAGCCGCTGCTGAACGCGGCTATTGGCGTGCATCGGGGCGAGTCCATGCTCGGCTTCTCCATCACCGGCGCGCAGCAACGCATCCAGACGTTGTCCTGGGTCGAGCACGTCGCGGTGGAGCGGCGGCTGCCCGGCACGCTGGTGGTGCGCCTCACCGAGCGCCGCCCCTTCGCCATCTGGCAGAACCAGGGCCGCTTCGTGCTGATCGACCGGGATGGCGAGGTGGTCACCAACGAGGACGTAGCCGCGTTCGGCGCGCTGCCGCTGGTGGTGGGCGCCGGAGCGCCGCGGGCCGCAACCGCCTTGCTGGACGCGCTGGCCGCCCAGCCCGAGGTGCGCTCGCACGTAACGGCGGCGGTGCGGGTCGGCGAGCGCCGCTGGAACTTGCGCACGAAGAGCGGCAGCGACGTGTTGCTGCCCGAGGGCCACGAGGCGGCCGCGCTGGCCAAGCTCGCCGAGCTGCAAGCGGCCGACGCGCTGCTCGACCGCCCACTGGCCGTGGTGGACATGCGGCTGCCGGACCGCCTGCTGGTGCGCCCGCAAGCCGCCGATCCGGCACTGCCGCCATCACCGCCGGGGAAGAAAGCGTGAACGACATGCCGCGCCGCCCCGTGTTGCCGCCGCCGATGCTGCCGGACCCGCCACCGCGCCCGCGCCCGCCGCGCGCCGGCCCGTTCGGCGTGCTGGACATCGGCACCAACAAGGTCGTCTGCCTGATCGGCCGCTGCGAAAGCGACGGCACGCTGCGGGTGCTCGGCATGGGCTGGCAGCGCGGCCGCGGCGTGCGCGGCGGCGGCATCACCGACCTCGACGAGGCCGAGCGCGCCATCCGCGGCGCCGTGGCGCAGGCCGAAGACATGAGCGACCACCGGCTGCGCAGCGTGACGGTGAACCTCACCTGCGGGCAGCCGGAAAGCCGGCTGTTCAACGTGCAATGGCCGGTCGGCGGCCGGGCGGTGACCGAGAGCGACGTGCGCCGCGTGGTGCAGGAAGGGCGCGCGCGGGCGGTCAGCGAGGGCCGCGAGACGGTGCACGCGTTGCCGCTCACCTTCAGCGTGGACGCGACCATGGGGGTGGCCGACCCGCGCGGCCACCACTGCGAGACGCTGACAGCGCGGCTGCATGTGATCGACGCGATGTCGATGGCGCTGCGCAACCTGGGCGCCACGGCGACGCGGGCCGAGCTGGAGATTGCGGAACTGGTCTCCGCTCCGATGGCCGCGGGCATGTCCACTCTGGTTGAAGACGAGCGCGAGTTAGGCGCGACCTTAGTGGACATGGGCGCCGGAACCACGGGCATGGCGGTGTTCTCCGAGGGGCAGATGCTGCACACCGCGCAGCTCCCGGTCGGCGGCCAGCACGTGACCAACGATATCGCCCGCCTGCTCTCCACCACGGTTGCCGCCGCCGAGCGGGTGAAGACGCTGAACGGGTCTGCGCAAGGCAGCCCGGATGACGAGCGCGAAATGCTCACCGTGCCGATGGTGGGAGAGGACGAACATGCCCATGCCCGTTATCCGCGTTCCATGGTGGTGGCGATCATCAAGCCGCGCTTGGAAGAAACCTTCGAAATGGTGCGCGACCACTTGGAGGGCGCCGGGCTTGGCCGCGCCGCCGGCAGCCGCGTGGTGCTCACCGGCGGCGCCAGCCAGTTGGTGGGCGCGCGCGAGATGGCCGGGCGGATCTTGGGCCGCCAGGTCCGCCTGGGGCGGCCAGATTGGCGAATGCTGCGCGGCTTGCCGGATGCGGCCACCGGGCCGGCCTTTGCCGTGTCGGCCGGGCTGCTGATGTGGGCGGCTGGGGAGGGCCGCACCCTGTCCGACCTCGACCTCCACGACCAACCCGCGAACGGGCGCATGGCCCGCATCATCCATTGGCTGCGAGACCGGCTGTAACCCCGCGTCCGCACAATCCTCTTGCCCGACGGAGACACAACGTGACCCTCAATCTCACCATTCCGCAGACCCTGCACACCGATTTCACGCCGCGCATCACCGTCGTCGGTGTCGGCGGCGGCGGCACCAACGCGGTGGACAACATGATCTCGCTCAACCTGCAGGGCGTGGATTTCGTGGTCGCCAACACCGACGCGCAGCAGCTCATGCACAGCCGCGCCGACCGCCGCATCCAGCTTGGCCCGCATCTGACGCAGGGACTGGGCGCCGGCGCCAAGCCCGAGATCGGCCGCGCTGCGGCCGAGGAGGCGAGCGAGGAACTGGCCCGGCACCTGGACGGCACCCACATGGTGTTCATCACCGCGGGCATGGGCGGCGGCACCGGCACCGGTGCTGCGCCCGTGATCGCCCGGATGGCTCGCGAGCGTGGCGTACTCACGGTGGGAGTGGTCACCAAACCGTTCACCTTTGAAGGGCAACGCCGGGCCCGCGCGGCGGAGGCGGGGATTGCCGAACTGCAATCCTACGTCGACACGCTGATCGTGATTCCGAACCAGAACTTGTTCCTGCTGGCCAATGAGCGCACGGGCTGGAAGGAGGCGTTCAAGATGGCCGACAACGTGCTCTACATGGGTGTGCGCGGCGTGACCGACCTGATGATGGCGCCCGGCCTAGTGAACCTCGATTTCGCCGACATCCGCACCGTGATGGCCGAAATGGGCAAGGCCATGATGGGCACCGGCGAGGCGGAGGGCGAGAACCGTGCCGTACGGGCCGCCGAACTGGCCATCAGCAACCCGCTGCTCGAGGATACTTCGATGGCTGGCGCGCACGGCCTGCTGATCAACATCACCGGCGGCGAGGACATGACGCTGTTCGAGGTGGACCAGGCTGCCAACCGCATCCGCGAGGAAGTGGCCGAAGACGCCAACATTATATTCGGCTCGGCGGTGGATGATAACCTGGCAGGCCGGGTACGCGTCTCGGTGGTGGCAACGGGGATCGACACGCAAGCCAATGCGGACCAAGGGCGTCCGCGCTTGGTCGCGGTCGGCGGCGGCGCGGCGGTGACGGCGGCGGCACCGATGCCGGTGCCCGTCACCATGCATGTTGCCCCGGCGATGCCGATGCCGGGCGGCTCTCCCGCATCCTCCTCCGCCGGCATGCAGGCGCCCGCCCCCATCAACCTGGTTGGCGCGCCGGTGGCACCGCAAGCTGGCGAGCGCGCGCTGGTTGCGCCGGACGCCCGTTCCGCTGGTGCGGCCGCAAGCCGGCCTGTCCCTGTCGCGCGTGGATTGTTTGCCGAAGCCGCGCCGGCCGCCGCAGCACCGGCCGCGCCACGCAGCAGCCTGTTCGGGATCGTCACGGGGGCGATCCGGAACCGGGTGGCAGCGACGCAGGTGCCGGAAGCGCCGCGGGCGGAGCCGTCCCTGGCCAATGCGGCCGAACCCTCGCCCACGGTTCGCCCGGTGCAGACGGAGGAAATGGGCCTCGAAATTCCGACGTTCCTGCGCCGGCAGTCCTCTTCATAGGAAAAATACATAATTCAAACAACGTTGTATGCCGAAATACTCGGCAACAATCATTGACTTGGCACAATCCAGCGCTCCCCCGTAGGTTGCCGTCGCGGTATGATGGGTTAATAAACCGTGGCTGCCGCATAGAGCCTGATCGCTTCAGGTTGGATCAACCTGAAGCGTGAATCAGCGTCTCAAACAAAGAGTTAGAGTATGAGCGCTTCGCCTACCGGAAGCGATCAGGCTCTAGGGCTGGATGAGGCAGAGCGAATGGATGGATTGCCGACGTCAGTGTTTGCCGCCGGGCCGATGCGACAGCGCACGCTGGCTGCCGCCATTGGCTGCATCGGGGTCGGGCTGCACACTGGTGCGCGGATTTCGCTTGAGTTGCTGCCCGCGCCTGCCGGCACCGGCATCGTGTTCCGCCGCACGGATTTGGCGGTGGACATTCCCGCCCGCTACGACTCTGTTTTGGACACACGGTTGTGCACGATGGTGGGGGAGGGGGATGCCCGCGTCGGCACGGTCGAGCACGTGATGGCGGCCCTGTCTGCCTGCACCATCGACAATGCGGTGGTGGCGGTGAACGGACCGGAAGTCCCGGTGTTGGACGGGTCGGCCGCGCAATTCGTGTTTCTGATCGCCTGCGCCGGGATCGTCGAGCAGGAAGCTCCAGCCCGGTTGCTGAACGTGCGCAAGACGGTGCGCGTGGTGGATGGCCCGGCCTTTGCCGAGTTGCGCCCCAGCACTGGCAAGGGCTTGGAGGTGTCGGTCTCAATCGACTTCCCGGCCGTGGCGATTGGCCGCCAGAGCCTGTCCTTGTCGGTGACGGAAGCGAGTTTCCGGGGCGAACTGGCTCGCGCGCGCACCTTTGCCATGGCGTCCGATATCGCCGGGTTGAAGGATGCGGGGCTGGCGCAAGGGGGCAGCCTTGACAATGCGGTCGTGGTCGATGGCGGCCTGGTGTTGAATCCGGGCGGCCTGCGAATGGCCGACGAATTCGTCCGTCACAAGGCGCTGGACGTGGTGGGAGACCTGGCCCTGATGCCGGGGCGGCTGCGGGCCCGGCTGGTCGCGCACCGACCGGGCCATGGGCTGAACAACCGCTTGCTGCGCGCGCTGTTTGCCGACCGTGACGCTTGGGCGTGGTCGGATGTGCCGGTGTTCGCCGGTTGGGCCGGCGTGCCGCTCGCGTCGGCGGCCGCGGCGGCGTAATAACGCACTAAAAGCCTTTCCTCGACGCGCGGATTGCGGCACAGCGTTGCCAAACTAAACGCTTGAGTGGAACGCGGCTCTCATGACGATTTCACGCCGGTTGCTGCCCTGCCTCGCATTGCTTGCCGCGCTCGGCGGCTGCCAGACCTTGGCTGGCCTCGCGCCGTGGAATGGCGACCCGAAAAACATCAAGGCCGCCAAGCTGGAGAAAGCGAAGAACGACCCGGCTAGCACGCCGGTGGAACAGCTCTACAACAACGGCGTGGACGCTCTGAACAGTCGCCGCTATGCCCTTGCGGTTGAACAATTCGATGACGTGGAACAATACTACCCATATTCGTCCTGGGCCACCAACGCCCAGCTCATGCACGGGTATTCGGAATACCTGCAAAACCATTACACCGAGGCGATTGCCACGCTGGACCAGTTTATCCAGTTGCACCCGGCTCACCGCGACGTCGGCTACGCCTACTACCTGCGGGCGCTGAGCTACTACGAGCAGATCGCCGACATCCAGCGCGATCAGAAAGGCACGCAGGAAGCCATGACGGCGCTGCAAGAGGTGGTGAACCGGTTTCCCGACTCAGCCTATGCGGCGGATTCGCGGCTAAAGATCGACCTGTGCCGCGACCACCTGGCTGGCAAGGAGATGGAGATCGGCCGTTTCTACGAGGGCCAGCACCTCTACACGGCCGCCATCAACCGCTACCAGCGCGTAATCGACGATTATCAGACGACCAACCACACGCCGGAAGCGCTCTACCGGCTGACGGAAATCTACCAGATGCTCGGACTCACCGATCAGGCGAAAAAGACCGCTGCCGTGCTGGGCCACAACTATCCTGGCAATCGCTGGTATGCCGACAGCTACAACAATCTTGTCGACCAGGGCGACATTCCGAACGCCCGTGGCCACACCGAAAAGCCCGGCTTCTTCGCGCGGAATTTTGGGTCCATCTTCTGAGTGCGGGGCGCGTGGGCGCGTGCTGACCGCGCTCTCCATTCGCGACGTGGTGTTGATCGAGCGTTTGGATCTGTCATTCGGCTCTGGGCTCACTGTGCTGACGGGTGAGACCGGAGCTGGCAAATCCATTCTGCTGGACAGTCTGGGCTTGGCCCTGGGCGCGCGGGCTGAGCAGGGGCTGGTGCGCGAGGGCGCCGATCAGGCCAGCGTGGCAGCATGCTTCAATCCACCGCCGGGTCACCCGGCCTTGGCCCTATTGGCTGAGCAGGGGGTGGAGCTAGAAGATGAAGTCGTGTTGCGCCGGGTGGTGGCGAAAGACGGCCGCTCTCGCGCCACGGTGAACGATCAGCCGGTCAGTGTGGGGCTGCTGCGCCGGGCCGGTGCGATGCTGGTGGAAGTGCAGGGTCAGCACGAGCAAATGGGGCTGGCAGACCCGGCCGGTCATGCCGCGCTGCTGGACGCGTTCGCCGGCCATGGCGGCAAGCGTACGGCGGTGGCGGGCGCCTGGGCCGGCTGGCGCGAGGCGCGGGCGGCGCTGCAGGCTGCGCGCACGGCGCTGGCGGACGCGGCGCGGGAGGAGGATTGGCTGCGGCATGCTGTGGCGGAACTGAGCGAGTTGGCGCCGGAAGAGGGTGAGGAGGACCGACTGGCCACCGAGCGGCAGTGGCTGCAGCAGGGAGAACGCCGGATGGAGGCGATCGCGCTGGCGATGGCGGAGATCACGCCGCGCGACCGCCGCAGTGCGGGACCGGCTGCAGCGCTGCGTGCTGCCGCCCGCGCGCTGCAGCGCATCCCGGCGGGCGAGGCCAACCCCGCGGCGCCCGTCTTGGCCGCGTTGGACCGCGCGGAAGAAGCCCTGGCCGAGGCCGAGATGCTGCTGGTGCGCCTGGCGGAGGACGCAGAGGCCGATCCCCGCCAACTGGAGCGCGCGGAAGAACGGCTGTTCGCCTTGCGCGCCGCTGCCCGCAAGCACGGTGTGGCGCCGGTGGAGCTGACCGCCTTGCTGGCCGACCTGCGCGGCCGGCTTGACGCGCTGGATACCGGAACTGCCGCGTTGGCGGAGCTGGAGACGCAAGCAGGCGTCGCGCGGCAGGCCTATGCCGCCGCCGCCGCCGCGCTATCCGACAGCCGCCGGGCGGCCGCCGAGCGCCTGGCCCGGGCCGCCATGCGCGAGTTGCCGCCTTTGAAGCTCGAGCGCGCGCGCTTCTTTGTCGAAGTGTTGCCGCTGGATGAGGCGAAATGGGGGGCCGCCGGCGCGGATGCCGTGCGGTTTCTGATCGCCACCAATCCCGGCCAAGCGCCAGGCCCGCTGGACCGGGTGGCCTCGGGCGGCGAGCTGTCTCGGCTGATGCTGGCGCTGAAGGTGGTGCTGTCCGCCGGGTCGGCGGTGCCGACGCTGGTGTTCGACGAGGTGGATTCGGGCGTGGGTGGTGCCACCGCGGCAGCGGTGGGAGACCGCTTGGCGCGGGTGGCTGGACAAGTGCAGGTTCTGGTGGTGACGCACAGCCCGCAGGTAGCGGCGCGCGGGACGGCGCATCTCCGCGTAGCCAAGCAGGTGCACGCCCGCCGGGTACGTACGGAAGTGGCGCCGCTTACGGGCGTGGCGCGGCGCGAGGAGATTGCCCGCATGCTGGCTGGCGAGACGGTGACGGAGGCGGCGCGGGCGGCGGCGGATAGTCTGTTGGGAGCCAATGCGGCATGACGAAGCAGGAATTGACTGATTGGGCGCTGGCCAATGGCTGGCAGATGATCGCGGGCAACCCGAGTCTGACCAAGCCGTCGTCTCGCAAGGAGGCCATCGTCCGTCTGGTGCTGAAGGCGACCGTGGTGGCGGTGGAGGTGAAGAAGCCGGCGGGCAAATGGGAGAAGTTCGCCAGCGCGGCTTATGCCGCGGTGCAGCCGGACGCGGAGGGACAGCCGCAGGGCTTAAGCTTCGAGACGATCCCGGGCTTTGCCATGCTGATGCGAGACAACAAGGACCAGATGGTGTTTGCCGGTGCGAGTTGGCGCGGGAAGGGATAGGCTAGCTCGGCCTGGCAGCCGCATCGCTGGCACTGCACGGCACATCGGGCTACGATAGTCGCAATGGTGCGATCCGTCGAAAGCCAGATGAATGAGCGACACAGCTGCAATCCCAAGCCTTGACCTGCGCGAACAAATTACCCGCATCGATCGCGCGATAGCCGAGACGCACAAGCTGCAGAACGAAAGCGACAAGTTTGCCGCCGAAGCCCGTAAGCTTCGACGCGAATACCTGCTATCGCCGATCTTGGCTTTTGTGGCGACACTCGGCGGCGTCCTCGGCGTGGCCACCTTCATCCTTCACCTAATGGGGCGAGGCTGAGCGCCCATTGGCATAGTTCTTGATTGCCACCGTCGCGTGGCCTTCGCGCAGACGCCCTATTGACCGCCTTTCTCCTCCGCCGCCTGGGCCAAAGCCTTTTGCTGCTGGTCCTCGTCTCCGTCATCGGCTTCGCCCTCGTGCATCTCGCACCCGGCGGCCCGTTGGCGCAGTTCGCGCTCACCCCCGGCATGTCGCAGCAGGCGCTGAACCAGATCGCCCACCAGATGGGGCTCGACCAGCCGTTGCCGCTGCAATACGCGCTTTGGGCCGGCCATTTGCTCGTCGGCGACTGGGGCCACTCCTACCGGGACCAGCAGCCGGTGCTCGCCATCATCGGCTCCCATGTCGGCGCCACGCTGGAGCTGATGCTGAGCTCCACGCTGCTGTCCGTGCTGATCGGCACCTGGGTGGGCGTGTTGGGAGCGGTCCGGCGCTACTCGCTGGCCGACTACCTGGCGACGGTGGGCGCCATGGTGGCGCTCTCCATCCCCACCTTCTGGTTCGGGCTGGTAATGATCTTCCTGTTCTCGGTGCGGCTCGCCTGGCTGCCCGCCGGCAATATCGGCACGCCCGGCGCCTACTCGTTCGCAGACGCGCTGCGCCACCTGGTGCTGCCCTGCCTGGTGCTCACCCTGGTCACGGTGGCGACCTGGAGCCGCTACATGCGCGCCGCCATGCTGGAGGTGGTCAACCAGGACTACATCCGCACCGCCCGCGCCAAGGGGCTCGCCGCCCGCAACGTTCTGGTGCACCACGCCTTGCGCAACGCCTTGCTGCCAATGATTACGCTGGCCGGGCTGCAGGTGCCGACCTTGCTCGGCGGCGCGCTGGTGACGGAAACGGTATTTACCTGGCCGGGAATGGGCCGGCTGTTTCTCGACTCGATCGGCTATCGGGACTACCCCATGGTCATGGGGCTACTGCTGTTCTCCGCCATTCTGGTGCTGCTCGGCAACTTGCTGGCGGACCTGCTCTATGTGGTGGCCGACCCGCGGATCAGCCTGCGGTGAGCGCCACGCTTGCTGCCGGCGTCGTCGCTCGGCAACTGCCGCAACGCCGGGCGCTGCGCCGCTTTCTGCGCCACCGGCTGGCGACCTTCGGTGTGGCCACCGTCCTGCTACTGGTGCTGGCCTGCGCGCTCGGGCCGCTGCTGCTGTCCTATGGGCCGCTCACGATCGACCTGCGGCACCGGTTCCAGCCGCCGCTCGCCGGGCCGCACTGGCTTGGCAGCGATCAGTTGGGACGGGACCTGCTGGTGCGCCTGCTGCTGGCCGGGCGGATTTCGCTCACGGTCGGCTTCGCCGCCATGGGGATCAGCACGGCGGTTGGCGTAGTGGTGGGCATGCTCGCCGGCTTCTACGGCGGCGCAGTGGGCGCCGCGCTGATGCGGTTCGTGGATGCGGTCTTGTGCTTCCCCTCCATCTTCCTGCTGCTCACCTTGGCGGCCTTGGTCAGCCCCGGCGTGCTCACCATTACCATCATCGTGGCGCTGACCTCCTGGATGGAGGTGGCGCGGGTGGTGGAAGGGCAGGTGCGCTCGCTGCGCCACCGCGATTTCGCCGTCGCGGTGGAGGCGATCGGCGCGCGCGACTCCTACCTGATGTTCACCGAACTGCTGCCCAACATCGCCGCCCCGATCGTGGTGGCGGCGACGCTGAACGTGGCGCGGGCCATCCTGCTGGAGTCCTACGTGAGCTATCTCGGCTACGGCATCCAGCCGCCGACGCCCTCCTGGGGCAACATGCTGAACAACGCGCAGGAATACCTCGCCACCGCGCCTTGGCTGGCCTTGCTGCCCGGCGCCGTCATCACCCTGGCCGTGACCGGGTTCAACTTCGCCGGCGACGGGCTGCGCGACGCGCTGGACCCGCGGCTGGACGGCGCGCGATGACCGCCGTGTTGGATGTGCAGGATCTCTCGGTGCGCTTCCATGGCGAGGGCGGCGTGGTGGGCGCGGTCGAGAGCGTGTCGTTCACGCTCGACGCAGGGGAAACGCTGGCCATCGTGGGCGAGTCGAGTTCGGGCAAAAGCGTCACCGCGCTGGCGCTGATGCGGCTACTGGCGGGGCCGCCGGGGTGCGAGATCACGGGGCGCGCGATGCTGGACGGGATGGGAGACCTGCTGGCTTTGCCCGAGGCGCGGATGCGGGACGTGCGGGGCCGCGCGCTGGGCATGATCTTCCAGGAGCCGCTGACGTCGCTCAACCCGGTGCACCAGATCGGGCGGCAGGTGGCCGAATCGCTGCTGCGCCACGAGCGGATCGGCCCCCGCGCGGCGCGGGCGCGGGCGGTGGAGCTGCTGGACTTGGTTGGCATCCCCGAGCCGGCGCGCCGGGCCGATGCGTTTCCGCATGAGCTTTCGGGCGGCATGCGGCAGCGGGTGATGATCGCCGGTGCCATTGCCTGCCGCCCGCGCGTGCTGATTGCCGACGAGCCCACCACGGCGCTGGACGTGACGGTGCAGGCGCAAATCCTGGACCTGCTGCGGCGCTTGCAGGCCGAAACCGGAATGGCGGTGATCTTCATCACGCACAACCTGGGCGTGGTGGCGGAGATCGCGAGCCGGGTGCTGGTGATGTATGCCGGGCAGGTGGTGGAGGACGCGCCGGTGGCCACCGTGCTGCGCCGGCCGCGCATGCCCTACACCGCCGGGCTGGTGCGCTCGGTGCCGCGGCTGGATGCGGTGTTGCGGCGAGGCGAGCGGCTGGCCGGCGTGCCCGGCAACGTGCCGGACCCGCTGCACCGGCCGGCCGGTTGCATCTTCCATCCCCGTTGCGGCCACGCCCGCCCCGACCCTTGCGAGGCGGCGCGTCCGGCGCTGGAGCAGGCCGCGCCGGCACATCGGGTGCGCTGCGCCCGCTGGCGGGAGTTGGCGGCGTGAGATTGGCGCCTCTTCCGCTCACTCAACGTGGCTGCAGCGCAATCGCATTTGGCTCGTCATGGCCGGACTTGATCCGGCCATCCACGGCGTCCGAACGGCAGCGGCCCAGCGTGTGGAGCACGGACGGGCGCCATACTGGGTTCGACGTCACCAGCCAAACCGCCTGGATGCCCGTGTCAAGCACGGGCATGACGGCACGATTTTACTTGCCTACCAACAATAGCGCGAACCGGACAGCCGTGGATCGAGTCCGGACATGACGAGCTCGGGGAAGGCTGGTGCCCAGTGTAAGGGCCTTGCTCGCCAGATCGAGAAGGAGACATGACGGCGCTCCTCGAACTCTCCGGAGTGCGCAAGCACTATCCCCTTGGAACCGGGCTGTTCTCCCGCAACCGCGCCCAGCTTCGCGCGGTGGATGGCGTCTCCTTCACATTGCAGCCTGGCGAGGTGCTCGGCCTCGTGGGCGAGTCCGGCTCCGGCAAGACCACCGTGGGGCGCACGCTGCTGCGCCTCACCGAGCCCACCGCCGGCACGATACGCTTTCGCGGGCAGGACATCACCCGGCTCTCCCGCCGCGCGCTCCGCCCGGTCCGGCGCTACATGCAGTTGGTGTTCCAAGACCCGTACAGCTCACTCAACCCGCGCATGACGGTAGAACGGCTGCTGGCAACCCCGCTACTGGTGCACGAACCCCGCCTCACCCGCGCCCAGCGGCGCCAGCGGGTGGAAGCGGCGCTCGAGCTGGTCGGCTTGTTCCCGGGCGCCGCCGACCGCTACCCGCACGAGTTCTCCGGCGGCCAGCGCCAGCGCATCGGCATCGCCCGCGCCCTGATATCCGGTCCCGAGCTTCTAGTGGCGGACGAACCGGTCTCCGCGCTCGACGTGTCGGTGCAGGCGCAGGTGGTGAACCTGCTGCTCGACCTGCGGCAGCGGCTCAGCTTGGCCATGGTGTTCATCGCGCACGACCTGGCCGTGGTGGGCACGGTGTCGGACCGGGTGGCGGTGATGTATCTCGGCCGCATCGTGGAACTGGCCGACACGCTGGCTTTGTTCACTCGGCCGCGCCACCCCTACACCGAAGCGCTGTTTTCCGCCGTGCCCGACATCAACCCGGACGCCCGGCGCCAGCGTATCATCCTGCGTGGCGACGCGCCGAGCCCGATCTCGCCGCCCTCCGGCTGCCCGTTCCGCACCCGCTGCCACCACGCCGAACCCGCTTGCGCCGAGGCGCTGCCCGAACTGGCAGAGGTGGCGCCGGGCCACTGGGCGGCCTGCCGCCGGCCGGAGCTTGCGCTCGCTTCCCCCTTGCCGGGCCGCGCCCCGGCCTTTGCCTAGGAGACCGCCTTTGGGCCCCATTCTCGACCCCGTCGCCAGCGACGCCACCCTGCCGGCCCGCACCGGCGTGGTGGTGATCGGCGCCGGCATCATCGGTGTCTCCGCCGCCCTAGCGCTGGCAGAGGCGGGCGTGGACGTCACGCTGTGCGAGAAGGGCGAGGTCGGCGGCGAGCAGTCCAGCCGCAACTGGGGTTGGTGCCGCAAGACCAATCGCGACGAGCGTGAGATGCCGCTGATCATCGAGGCGCTGCGCATGTGGGAGGACATGAACCAGCGGGTGGAAGGCGAGACCGGATACCGCCAATGCGGCGTGCTCTACGTGGCCGAGACCGAGGCGGATCAGGCGCGCCACGAGGCCTGGGTAGAGCGAGCGAGACCCTACCAGATCGGCACCCGGGTAATCGAGGGCGAGGAATTGGCCGCACAACTGCCCGGCGCCGCCAAACGCTACCGCAGCGCGATGTATACCCCGACCGACGGCCGCGCCGAGCCGCAAAAGGCCGCCCCTGCCATCGCGCAGGCCGCGCGGCGTGCCGGCGCCACCATCCTTACTCATTGCGCCGTGCGGGGGCTGGAGCTTGCGGCCGGCCGGGTCGCCGCAGTGGTGACGGAGCGCGGCCGGATCGCCTGCGACAGCGTGATTTTGGCCGGGGGTGCCTGGTCCCGCCTGTTCTGCGGCAGCCTGGGCGTGGCGTTGCCACAGCTCAAGGTCCGCTCTTCCGTGATGCGCACCGAGGCGCTGGAGGGCGGGCCGGAGACCTCGGCCTGGCTGGGCGACTTCGCCTTCCGCAAGCGGCTGGACGGCGGCTACACCGTGGCCGACGGCCGCGGCAACATGGTGCCGATCACGCCGGACAGCTTTCGCCTGTTCTTCAAGTTCCTGCCCGCTGCCCGCGCCACCCATCGCGGCCTACGGCTGCGGCTGGACGAGCGCTTCCTCATCGAGGCGCGCACCCCCAAGCGCTGGGCCATGGATGCGGCGAGCCCGTTCGAGACCACCCGCGTGCTGGACCCCGACCCGGTGCCGTCGGTCACCAACAAGGCACTCGCCGCCGCCGCCGCCGCGTTCCCCGTGTTCAAGCGCGCCCGGGTGGCGCAGCAATGGGCGGGGCTGATCGATGTCACGCCCGACGCCGTGCCGGTGATCAGCCCCGTGGACACCATTCCCGGGCTGGTGATCGCAACCGGGTTCTCCGGCCATGGCTTCGGCATCGGCCCGGCGGCGGGCCGGCTGGCGGCGGACCTGGCCCGTGGTGCGCCGCCGATCGTGGACCCGGCGCCGTTCCGCTACTCCCGCTTCACCGACGGCTCGCCCATCACCATCGACGCCGGTATCTGACCAGGAGGATCGCATGTCCCGCTTGCACCTGCCGCGCCGCACCCTGATGCAACTGGCTGCCTCCGGCGCGCTGCCGTTGGGGCGTGCCCGAGCGCAAACCCCGGCCAAAAAGGGCGGCCAGGTGGTGATAGGCCTGTCGCAGGAGCCCACCGTGATGGACCCGCTGCGCCCGCATATCGAGGTGGACGAGGGCGTCTACATGGCGCTCTACAGCCCGCTCTGGGTCGTGGACCCGCAGGGCAACCTGCTGCCGCAATTGGCCGCCGAAGTGCCGACGGTCGAGAACGGCGGCCTTTCGGCGGACGGGCTCACTTGGACGATCAAGCTGCGTCCCGGCGTCACCTGGCATGACGGCGCCCCCTTCACCGCCGACGACGTGAAGTTCACCATCGACACCATCAATCAACCCGACTTCCCCGCCTACAGCCGGACCGGGCACGAGCTGGTGCGGGACATCAAGGTGCTGGCGCCGGACCGGATGAGCTGGCGCATGGAGAAGCCGTTTGCGCCCTATACCTCTATCCTGGCCTGGACCTACATCGTCCCCGCCCACGCCCGCAGCCAGCCTGACCCGACCGGGGCCGCCTTCGCCGCCCACCCGATCGGCACCGGGCCGTTCAAGTTCAGCGACCGCGTGCCCGGCGACCACATCACGATGGTGGCCAACGACAAGTACTTCGGCGAAGGCCCGCATCTCGACCGGGTGATCTACAAATACATCCCCGATCTCACCGTGCTCTACACCCAGTTCCGCACCGGCGACATCGACTATATCAGCCTGCAAGGCATTTCGGCCGACCATTACGCCGAGGCCAAGACGCTGCCCGACCGCAATGTGGTGGTCGCGGCGCGGGCATTTATCGAGAACTTCTACTTCAACCTCGGCAAGCCCCAGTTCCAGGACCACGCCGTGCGCGAGGCGCTCTACGCCAGCATGGACAAGGACAGCATCATCAAGGAGCTGTATTACGGCCTGCCTTCGGAGGCCGAAAGCTATTTGCCGTCCGCATCCTGGGCGTTTAACCCCGACCTGCCGAAGCATTCTTATGATCCCGAGCGCGCGAAGGCCATGCTGGACCAGGCGGGTTGGAAGCCTGGGGCCGGCGGCATCCGGGAGAAAGACGGTGTGCGGCTCGAGTTCATCAACTCGACGACGGCCGGCAACCACCTGCGCGAGCAGGTCCAGCAGCTACTGCAGCAGAATTGGCAGGATATTGGCGTCGGCATGACCATCAAGAACCTGCCGGCGGCGGTGATGTGGGCGGATTATTGGATCCAGTCGCATTTCGAGACCGCGGTGGTCGGCATCGACTTCATGGTCGGCCCCGACCCGGACGCCAGCGACTACTTCAGCAGTAAATCGATCGCGGCCAAGATCGGCTCGGGGCAGAACACCATGCAATACAATAACCCAAAGGTGGACGCGTTGCTGCAGCAGGGCGCCGCCGTGCTGGACCGGCCCGGCCGCACCGCGATCTACCACGAACTGCAGTCCACCTTGCGGGCAGACTTGCCGTTTCTGCCGATCTACCAGGCGGCCCAGGTCGAGGGTACCAAGGCGGCGCTGAAAGGCTACGAACCGAACATCAACGTCCGCCTCAACACCTGGAACATCAACACCTGGCATTGGGCCTGATGCACACTCCCGATGCCGTCGTCATCGGGGCGGGCATCAGCGGGGCAGCGGCGGCCTACCACCTGGCGCGCGCCGGGCTCAGCGTGGTCCTGCTTGACCGGTTCGGCCCGGCGGCGATGGCGTCCGGCTGGACCTTGGCCGGCGTGCGCCAATCCGGCCGCCATCCTGCTGAGTTGCCGCTGGCCAAGGCGGCGGTGCAGCACTGGGGCACGTTGGCGGAGGAGTTGGGTGCGCCCACGGGCTATCGCCGCGGCGGCAACCTGCGCTGCGCCCGCACGCCGGGAGAGGTGGCAACCATCCGCACCCTGGTGGCGGAGCAAGCCGCAGCAGGGCTGGACATTGGCTTGCTCCCCAGCAATGCAGACGTCCGCGCCGTCGCTCCCGCCGTGTCGGACCGGGTCCTGGCGGCCTCGCTTTGCGTCAGCGACGGCAGTGCCGACCCGCAGGCGGCGGTGGCAGCGTTCGTGGCTGCGGCCGAGCGGTTGGGAGTCGTTTGCCGCTTCGGCGAGCGGGTGTTGCGGGTCGATCACGCGGGAGGCTGCGTCACCGGGGTGCGGACCGAGGCCGGCCGCATCGCGGCGGGTCGGGTGGTGATTGCGGCCGGCATTTTCGGCAACGACTTGCTGGAGCCGCTTGGCATCACCGTTCCGCTGCAGGTGCCGATGGTCACCGTGCTGCGGTCCGCGCCGTTGCCACCGGTGCTGGACCAGGTGATTGGGGTGGCCAACGCCGACTGCGCCGGCCGCCAGGAAGCCAGCGGCCGCTTCCGCGTCACCAGCGGCGCGTTGCCTTGGCATGGCCAGATGGTGGAAACCCAGGCGGGCGGGCGGACCAGCCCACAGGTCTATCCCACCGCGGCGAGCGTGGCCGACGTGGTGCGGCTGTTCGGCGACGTGGTGCCGGGCTTCCGCGATGCGCCGCTCGAACAGAGCTGGGCCGGCTTGCTGGACATGACGCCGGATGCCTTGCCGGTGATCGACGCCGTCCCCAGGGTAGCAGGTGCGTTCGTGGCGATGGGGTTCTCCGGCCATGGCTTCTGCCTCGGTCCGGTGACGGGGCAGATTTTGACCGCGCTGGTGCTGGGCGAGACAACGGGGCATGACTTGGAGCCGTTCGCCATCGGCCGCTTCCAAAGCCGGCGCAGCGCCGAGCCGGCGACGTTGCACGGCTAGGCTACAGAGAGGCTGCTTTCTCGTGGCTGGTGGTGGTTGCGGAGGGCGCCCACCCCGACGTTTGGCACTCCCGTTCGATGCAGCAGCAGCAGTTCGCGACATCGCTGCCAACTCATCTCGGCAGAGTGTTGGCAACTCCCCCGCTGCGACTAGTTATACGTCTTGCTAGAAGAGGCATTCCAGATCGGCCACCTGCATCACGAGTCGGCACATCAATGGGCCAGGTTCCACGCAAACCTGACCCCCACCTGCGTCAAACAAGTGAGATCAGGCCACAGAGAACGGCAAATCTTCGGTAAAATGCCCAGCTTGCGAGGTAATTAATGCGCACCGCATCGCTGTCACGCTAGTGTCTCTCAATGTCGTGAGGATTGGCCGCCCCGAACCGCTTCGCGACAGAAGAGGAACTGCACAACGCCCGATCGCACACACTTTCTGACTTAAGCGGAGCTTGGCACCCCCGCCTGCCGCCCGAGACACCGGAGAACCCGCGATGTATCGATCCGACGACGTTTTCTCCCTTCACGCCACGCTGCGCGACCGGTCGCGCCAGGAAGAGATGAGCCTGGCCGATTACCTGGACCGTTGCCGTGAAGACCCGTTGTGCTACGCCAGCCCCGCCGAGCGTATGCTGCGCGCCATCGGCGAGCCGGACATGGTCGACACCTCAAAGGACCCCCGGTTGGGCCGGCTGTTCATGAACAGGACGGTCCGGATGTACCCGGCCTTCGCCGAATTCCACGGCATGGAAGAGACCATCGAGCGCATCGTGGGCTTCTTTCGCCATGCCGCCCAAGGGTTGGAGGAACGCAAGCAGGTGCTTTACCTGCTGGGCCCGGTCGGCGGCGGCAAGTCCTCGCTTGGCGAGCGGCTGAAGGCGTTGATGGAGCAAGAGCCGATCTACGTGCTCAAAGCCGGCAGCGACATGAGCCCGGTGTTCGAGAGCCCGCTCGGCTTGTTCGACCCAGACACCATGGCTGCCACCCTGGAGGAGCGGTATCGCATCCCCCGCCGGGTGCTGACCGGGATCGCCAGCCCGTGGGCGCTGAAGCGGCTGGACGAGTGGGACGGCGACATCCAGCGCTTCCGCGTTGTCAAGCTCTATCCGTCGCGCCGCAAGCAATGGGCCGTCGCCAAAACCGAGCCCGGCGACGACAACAACCAGGACATTTCCGCCCTGGTCGGCAAGGTGGACATCCGCAAGCTCGAAAGCTTCAGCCAGAACGACCCGGACGCCTATGGCTTCTCCGGCGGCCTGAACCGCGCCAACCAGGGCTTGCTCGAGTTCGTCGAAATGTTCAAGGCGCCGATCAAGATGCTGCACCCGCTGCTGACCGCAACCCAGGAGGGCAACTATCTCGGCACAGAGAACATCGGCGCCATCCCATTCCAAGGCATCCTGCTGGCGCACTCCAACGAGGCGGAGTGGCAGAGCTTCCGCAACAACCGCACCAACGAGGCCTTCCTCGACCGCGTCAGCGTCATCAAGGTGCCGTACTGCCTGCGGGTGACGGAAGAAGGCAAGATTTACGAGAAGCTGATCAGCGGTTCGGCGCTGGCGGAGGCCCCGTGCGCGCCGCATACGCTGGAAATGCTGGCCCGCTTCGCCGTGCTCTCCCGCCTCAAGCCGCACGCCAACTCGCGTCCGTTCGCCAAGATGCGAGTCTACGACGGGGAGAACATCCGCGAGACCGATCCCAAGGTGAAAACCATGCAGGAGTATCGCGACTCCGCCGGCGTCGACGAGGGCATGGAAGGCATTTCCACCCGCTTCGCCTACAAGGTGCTGTCGGCGACCTTCAATCATTCCTCCAACGAGGTCGCTGCCGACCCGGTGCATCTGATGTATGTGCTGGAACAGGCGATCCGTCGCGAGCAGTTCCCGCCGGAGACGGAATCGGCCTATCTCGCCACCATAAAAAGCGAGCTGGCGTCGCGTTACGCTGAGTTCATCGGCAACGAGATCCAGAAGGCGTATCTGGAGAGCTACGGTGATTACGGGCAGAATCTGTTCGACCGCTACCTCGATTATGCTGACGCGTGGATCGAGGACCAGGACTTCAAGGACCCGGACACCGGGCAGATGATGAACCGCGATCTGCTGAACGCGGAACTCACCAAGATCGAGAAGCCGGCAGGCATTGCCAACCCCAAGGATTTCCGTAACGAGGTGGTGAAGTTTGCCCTGCGCACCCGGGCCAGCAACGCCGGCCGCAATCCCTCCTGGACGAGCTACGAGAAAATCCGCGATGTTATCGAGAAGCGGATGTTCAGCCAGGTGGAAGACTTGCTGCCGGTGATCAGCTTCGGCTCGAAGAAGGACAACGAGACGGAAAAAAAGCACAACGACTTCGTCAGCCGCATGGTCTCGCGCGGTTACACCGAGCGGCAGGTGCGCCGATTGGTGGAATGGTATATGCGTGTGAAGCAGTCGGCCTAGTGGACGGCTCGCTCGGTCCACCAGATCACTAGGGAAACGCGTTGGACATTATCGACCGCCGCCCGAACCCGCATGGCAAGAACCTCGACAACCGGCAGCGCGTGATCACGCGAGCGCGTTCTGCCATCGGCCGCGCGGCGCGGGAGGCGGTCGACCAAGGCACGTTGCGCGAAGTCGGTCGCGACCAGGCGGTTACCATCCCGGCCGACTCGCTGCATGAGCCGAGCTTTCGTTCGGTGTTCTCTGGCGGTAAGCGCCAGGTGGTGCTGTCCGGCAACAAGGAGTTCTCCACCGGCGACCGCTTGCATCGGCCGCCCGGCGGCCGCGGCCAGGGCGACGGCAGCGGTGCCGGCAAAGGCGGCGGCGAGGGCGAGGATGGCTTCCGCTTCGTGCTCACCCGCGACGAGTTCCTCGACCTGTTCTTCGGCGACCTGGAACTCCCCGACCTAGTGAAGAACCAGATCGTCGCCACCGAGACCATGGCGCCGCAACGCGCCGGGCTGATGACCGACGGCTCGCCGTCCCAAATCGACATGTCGCGTAGCATGCGGCAATCCATGGCGCGGCGGATCGGGCTGCGGCGGCCGAAATCGCCGGAGCTGCAAGCGTTGGAGGCGGAAATCCAGGCGCTGGTGGAGAGCGGGGACGATCCCAACCGGCTCGACCTCTTGCGCGAGGAACTGCAGATCACGCTACGGCGCATGGCTCGCGTGCCCTGGATCGACCCGGTGGATTTGCGCTACCGCCGCTTCGTGCATGCGCCAAAACCCACCGCGCGGGCAGTGATGTTTTGCCTGATGGACGTGTCGGGCTCCATGTCCGAGCAGATGAAGGACCTCGCCAAGCGGTTCTTCCTGTTGCTGCACGTGTTCCTGGAACGGCGCTACAAGCGGGTGGAGATCGTCTTCATCCGCCACACCGAGACGGCCGAGGAAGTGGACGAGCAGACCTTTTTCACCGATCTGCGCACCGGCGGAACCGTTGTGTCGACGGCATTGAACGAATTTATCCGCATCCAGAAAGACCGCTTCCCGAAGGATTCTTGGAACATCTACGTGGCCCAGGCGTCCGACGGCGACAACTCCGGCAGCGACACCCAGAAGGCCATTGCATTGCTGGAGGCCGATATTCTGCCGGTGGTGCAGTACTTCGCCTATATCGAGGTGGCCGCGTCCGCCGCGCATATCCGCGGCGAGACCGACCTCTGGCGCGGCTACGATCCGGTGGCTAAACGCGCGCCAAAGCTCGCCATGCGCCGCGTGTCGGACCGGCGCGACATCTTCCCGGTGTTCCGCGACCTGTTCGGGCGCAAGGCGGAAACTGCGCCATGAGCCGCAAGGTGGAAACTGCGCCATGAGCCGCAAGGCGGACATCGCGTCATGAGCAGCGACGGACTGCTCTACAGCGGCACCGATTGGGACTTCCGCACCCTGCAGCGCAGCTATGACGCCATCGAACGCATCGCCTGTGAAGAACTTGGCCTGGAGGTGTACCCGAACCGCATTGAGGTCATCACCTCCGAGCAAATGCTCGACGTCTACACCGCGCACGGCATGCCGCTCACCTATCGCCATTGGTCTTACGGCAAGCGTTTTCTGCAGCACGAGAGCAGCTACCGCCAAGGCTACAGCAGCCTCGCCTATGAGGTGGTGATCAACTCCAACCCCTGCATCAGCTACCTGATGGAGGAGAACAGCGCCACGATGCAGGCGCTGGTGATCGCCCACGCGGCGTTCGGTCACAACCACTTCTTCCGCAACAACCACCTGTTCCGGCAATGGACCGAGGCGTCGGCCATTCTGGATTACCTCGAATTTGCCCGTAAATACGTCGCTGAATGCGAGGACCGCTACGGCGTCGCCCCAGTCGAGCGCGTGCTGGACGCGGCGCATGCGCTGTCCCGCCACGGCGTGCATCGCCATGGCGGCGCACGGCCGCTCAACCTGCGCGCCGATCAAAAGCGGGAGAAGGAGCGCCGCGACTACGACGAGCGCATGTTCGACGATCTGTGGCGCACCGTGCCCGGCCAGCGCGTGGTGGCCGATGTCGACCAAACCGCGGAGCGCCGCCGCAAACTCGGCCTGCCCGAGGAAAACCTGCTCTATTTCATCGAGAAGGTGTCGCCCAAGCTCGCCACCTGGGAGCGCGAGATCATCCGCATCGTCCGGCTGATCGCGCAGTATTTCTACCCGCAACCGCAGGCCAAGGTGATGAACGAAGGTTGCGCCACCTGGGTGCACCAGCGCATCATGACCCGGCTGCACGAGACCGGGCAGATCGACGACGCCGCCTACCTCGAAGTCCTGCACTCCACCAGCAACGTCATCATGCAGCCAGGCTTCGACCATCCTGCCGGCGGCCCCGGCTTCAACCCGTATGCCCTCGGCTATGCCATTATGTCCGACATCGAGCGCATGTGCACCGAGCCCACTGACGAGGACCGAACCTGGTTCCCCGACATCGCTGGCAATGGCGACCCATTGGGCACGCTGCGTTATGCCTGGGCGAACTTCCGCGACGAGAGCTTTCTCCTCCAATTCCTCTCGCCGCGCGTGATCCGTCAGTTCCGCATGTTCCGCCTGCTGGATGACACGTCCGAGTCCACCTTGCTGGTGGACGCGATCCACGACGAGGCCGGCTACCGTGCCATCCGCCGCAGCCTGGCCGAGAGCTACGATCCCGGCGAGGCTGATGCCGACGTGCAGATTGTTGACGTGGACCTGGCAGGCGACCGCAAGCTGATCCTGCAGCACCGCACCCGTCCGGGCCAATTGCTCGCTTCCCGCGACGCCGATGCGACGCTGCGATACGTAGCGAGCCTCTGGGGTTACGAGGCCCGGCTCGAAGAGGTGGATGCCGACACCGAGTCGGTCCTCGCCACCCACACCGCCAAGCCCTCCGCCCCGTAGGACGGAAAAGCGAAGCGTCATCCGCCATCCCGGCCCCGCTACGACACGCGGGTGACCCTCCGCTCTTTCGCCGCTGCCTTACCGGCGGGCCAGCATCTCCGGCAGGCTGCTCCGGTTCAGCCCGATATCGGCCAACTCACGGTCCGACAGGCTGTTCAGCTCCGCCAACATGGCCCGTTGGGCGAAATACGCACGCACCCGGCCCACCAGCGACGAAAGCCCACCACGCTGGCGATAGCTTGCCTCCGCGTAGTGCTGCGGGTAGCTGAGGTGGTTGCTCGGAAGGAGTTGCCGCTCCTCTGGAGACACATAGGCGTTCATGACATCAAAGTCCCAACACTGCAGCAGCGGGCTTCGGAGGCCATCGGCGATGGCTTGCTCCCGTCTGCTCACCTGGAACATACGCGCAACGACCCGCTTTCGCTCGCGGCAAGGCTTCGCCCCAGCCATGCGCTCGAAGCAGGTCATCGTTAACAGATATGTAAAAATCCCATGACAAACGCCCGTATCGATCTGTTGCGCGCTAGCCTGCGCGCCCTGGGCGTGGAGGGTTTCGTGTTGCCCCGCGCCGATGAGCACTTGGGCGAATACGTATCGCCTAGCGCCGAACGCCTCGCCTGGCTCACCGGATTCACCGGCAGCGCCGGCCTTGCCGTGGTATTGCTGCAAGAAGCGGCCGTCTTCACCGACGGGCGGTACGTGCTGCAACTCGCCGCGCAGACCGACCCAGCCGTGTTCCATCGCCTGCACATCACCGAGCAGCCGCCACAGGAATGGGCAGCAGAGCGGGCCAAGCGGTTGGGCTACGATCCTTGGCTGCTGAGCGGCGAGGCGCTGGAGCGCTGGCAGGCGGCCGGCCTGCACATGGTGCCGCTGCGCCCCAATCCGGTGGACTCGCTGTGGAACGATCGCCCCGCCCCGCCGGCCGCGTCCCTGCGGCCGCATCCGCTCGGCCACGCCGGGCAGGACTCGGCGGCCAAGCGCCAGGCGCTAGCCGAAACCCTCCGCAAGGCCAAGCAGGATGCCTGCGTGCTCAACGACCCGGCGAGCATCGCCTGGTTGCTCAACATCCGCGGCGACGACCTGCCCTTCACCCCGGTGGCGCTTTGCTTCGCCATTTTGCACGCCGATGCCTCCGTGGAGCTGTTCGTCTCCCCCGGCAAGTTATCCCCAGCCGTGCGCGAGTGGCTCGGCCCCGAGATCGCCTGCGCGGACATGGCTGGCTTCAGCCACCGTTTGGGCGGGTTCGGCGGCAAGACGGTGCGGGTCGACCCGGCGGCGGCCCCCGCCGCTATCGCCGCCGCCGTGCGCGATGGCGGCGGCACCGTGGTTTCCGGCACCGACCCGTGCCTGCTGCCAAAGGCCTGTAAGAACCATGTAGAGCAGGCCGGCGCTCGCGCCGCCCACGCCCGCGACGCCGTGGCGCTCTGCCGCTTCTTGTACTGGCTGCACGGCGCGCGCGGCGAGACCGAACTGTCCATCGCCGCTCGATTGCTCGCCTTTCGCCGAGAACTGCCGCGTTTCCGGGGTGAGAGTTTCCCCGCCATCTCCGGCGCAGGCGAGCACGGCGCAGTAATCCACTATCGCGTCACCACCGAGACCGACCGCACCCTGCGGGAGAACGAGGTTTATCTCTGCGACAGCGGCGCGCAGTTCGAGGACGGCACCACCGACGTCACCCGGACGGTCTGGAGCGGCCCGGCGCCCCCTCCGCCAGACCTGCGGGAGCGTTACACCCGCGTGCTGAAGGGCAACATCGCCCTCGCGGTCACGGCCTTTCCGCAGGGCGTTGCCGGGCCGCATCTGGACGCAGTGGCGCGGCGCGCGCTGTGGGCGGCAGGCCTCGATTACGATCATGGCACCGGCCATGGCGTCGGCAGCTATCTCTCTGTGCATGAAGGGCCGGTGAGCTTTTCCCGCGCCGCGCGCGTGGTGGCCGTGGAGGCCGGCATGATCCTGTCCGACGAGCCCGGTTTCTATGCTCCGGGCCAATACGGCATCCGATTGGAGAACCTGTTGCTGGTGCAGCCGGCTGACTTCGCCGCCGCCAGCAAGCCGTTCCTGCGCTTCGAAGTGCTCACCCTGGCGCCATTCGACCGCCGCCTGATTGACTTATCCTTGCTGGACGCCCCCGAGCGGCGGTGGCTCGATGCCTATCACGCGCGCGTGCTGCGGGAGGTCTCGCCGCACTTGCCCGCCGATGCAGCCGCGTGGCTGGCTGCCGCCTGCAGCCCGCTCACGCAGCCTTGAACCGATGGCGGGTGCGCCAGACCCCCGCTCACGGCCATGTCATAGCGGCGTTAACTATTCGCTCGGCAATGGCTGCCAAGTTGGCCGGGCAATACGAGGTGAACGAATGCTGCGCGCGGCTGATCTTCAAGCGCTTGGAGTATGGTGCCAAGACCATCGGGTGACGTGGTCCGCCACCCGGCGGGACGGGGCGGACCTTGCCGTCATTTTGGAGCCCGAAACGGCGTCGCGCGCCTGGCAGTGCATGCGCCTGGTGCTGGATGCGCCGGAGTTGCGGCTAGAGGATGAAACGGGACAGGCCCTAGCGTGCGCTTCGGACCTACCCGCCTTGCTGGACGCGATGGATGGCGGCCTGGCGGACATTGCGCTGTCGCGCCAGTTGCCGTGACGCAGCTCCAACATCGTCACGCCGGGGCTTAACCAGCCTCGCCTGCCGCATGCTTCGGCCGCACGCCCAGAATGTGGGCGATGGCAAATGTCAGTTCCGGCTTGTTCATTGTGTAGAAGTGGAACTCGTCGACCCCATTGGCCTGCAACAGCCGCACCTGCTCGGCAGCGACGAAAGCCGCAACCATCCGGCGGATTTCCGGGTCGGCGTCGATGCCGTCGAACATGGCGGCCAGCCATGCCGGCACGGTGGTGCCGCACATTGAACTCAGCTTAGCGGCTTGCGCGAAACTCGACACGGGCATGATGCCGGGCACGATCGGCGCGGTGATGCCAGCGGCCAACGCACGGTCAAGGAAGGTCAGGAATGCGCCGCTCTCGAAGAAAACCTGCGTGATGGCGCGTGTCGCCCCGGCATCCAGCTTGCGCTTCAGGTTGTCCAGATCGTCGCCTGGGCTGAGCGCGTTCGGGTGCGTCTCCGGATAGGCCGCCACCGAAATCTCGAATGGAGCGACCCGCGCCAGGCCGCTGACCAGGTCGCTGGCAAAGGCATACCCTTCGGGATGCGGCCGATAGCTCTCACCCGCCGGCGCATCCCCGCGCAACGCCACGATGTGCCGCACCCCAGCGTCCCAGTACTGCCGCGCCACGTCATCCACTTCGCCGCGGCTCGCCCCGACGCAGGTGAGGTGCGCTGCCGGCACCAGACCCGTCTCCTTGACGATCCGGCTGACCATGGCATGGGTGCGTGCCTGCGTGCTACCGCCAGCGCCGTAGGTGACCGAGACGAAGCTCGGCGCCAGCGGCTCCAAACGGCGGATGCAAGCCCAAAGCTGGACCTCCAGCGCCTCGGTCTTAGGCGGGAAGAACTCGAACGAGAGGGCAGGGGGAGCGGCTCTGGCGTCCTTGGCGGGCAATGCCCCAAATCGAGGCCCTGTCAGCCAGCGCTCCAGCGTGGGCTGAAGCGGCGTCACGGTCGAAAGCTGGTTCATGCTCGTCTCACTCTTGGTAACTGCTCCTCAAAGCAAGGCAATTCCGCCACAGCACAGTGCCAATAGCCAGCACAGATACCACGCTGGTGGCCGCTTGCGTTGCACGTTGGCTGCACCGTGCTACAAGGCCGGGGCGGGCCTCGGCTACCGGCGACGCCGCAACCGTTAAGGATGTCTGAATGCCGTTGCATGCCCGTTTCGTGCTTCTCGCATTGTTTCTCGCCGGGCTTGCCGGTTGCGCCACCAAGCCCCCCGCCTCCGACCAGGCCGCCCTGCAGGACTACCAAGAGAACAACGACCCGCTGGAGCCCACCAACCGCGTGTTCTTCGCCATCAACGATGGCATCGACACCTACTTCCTCGCGCCGGTGGCCCGCGCCTATCGCTATGCCGTACCGAGCGTCGTACGTAATCCCATCCACAACGTCTTGCAGAATATGACGACTCCGGTGCTGTTTATCAACGACGTGGTACAAACCAAGCCGCGCCGGGCCGGCACCACGTTCATGCGCTTTGTGATTAACACCACCGCCGGGGTGGGCGGTTTGTTTGATGTCGCGTCAAGCGTCGGCTACCCCGAGCATGACAGCGATTTCGGCGAGACCTTGGCGTTGTGGGGCGTCCCTTCGGGTCCGTTCCTGTTCTTGCCGGTGCTCGGCCCCTCAAACCCGCGTGACGCGACCGGCTATGGCGTGGACATTGCCTTCGACCCCTTCACCTACGTCCCCAGCGGACATGGCCTGCGAACCTTGGAAGCGGCTCGGATTGGCGTCGGCGCCATCGATGCGCGGGAGCGTGCGTTGGACCAGGTCGCCTCGATCAAGCGCACCGCGCTGGACCCGTATGCGACCTTCAGGAGCCTCTACCGCCAAAATCGGCAAAGTACGATTGACAACATCCGCACGGAAAACAAGACCACCGTGCCCAATTGGTATGCCAAGTAGATCCCGTGTCGAGGACGTTGCCGTCATGAAGCTTACCAGACGCCAAGCGCTCGTTTGGGGTGCCCTTGCCTCTCTCCTCGTGCTCGCTCCCCGCTCGAGCTGGGCGCAGCAGGCGGCCTCCGCCCAGAGTTTCATCGACCAGTTCGGCGCCAAGCTGGTCAATGTGGTCAACGGGGAGGGCAGCTTGTCCGACAAGCAAAGGACTTTGCGGCCCCTGATCGACCAAGCCGTGGACGTGGACGCCATCGCCCGGTTCTGCCTCGGCCGCTTCGCCAACACCGCTACGCCGCAGCAACTGGCTGATTTCACCAAGCTGTTCCACGCCGTTCTGGTGGACAACATCACCAGCAAAATCGGCGAGTTCCGCGGCGTGAGCTTTCGCATGGCGGAGACGTCCGAACGCGATGGCGAGTCGCTCGTCGGCACGATCGTGACCCGGCCGAACCAGGCGCCCACCGATGTTCGCTGGGTAGTCAGCGCGGTAAGCGGGGCGCCCAAGGTGATCGACGTGATCGCCGAAGGCACCAGCTTGCGCCTGACCCAGCGCAGCGACTATGCCTCTTTCCTCAGCCACCATAATTACGATGTGAACGCGTTAATCAGCGCCATGCGGCAGCAGGTCGCCCAAGCCAGCTAGTCGTGGTGGGGTGCGTTGCTCTTTGCAACCCACCAGGCTGCCACTACCGCGCGAGCGTCGCCCGTTCACAGCTCAGCCCCGGCGGCACGTCATGCCCAAGCACCGCTCCGGCTGCAAGCGCGGACAAGGCGGGCGAGGTCATCACGCCGAAACCCCCCAGCCCCGCCAGCCAGAAAAACCCGCGTGCCTGCCCATCCTCGCCGATCACCGGCGCATCATCGGCCGCAAACGTGCGCAACCCTGCCCAGCGATGCGCCACCCGGCGTGGCTGCAGAGTGGTGGCCCGCGTCAGCCGGTCCATGGCAAGGGCGACCTCGAACTCGTCCGCCTGCACATCGCCGGGTTCGAAGGGCGTGGCGTCCACGGGCGAAACCATCAGGCGGCCGGCATCCGGCTTAAAGTAGAGTTCCCCGGCCGCGTCGTTGACCATCGGCCAGGCGGCGCTTCCAGGTGCGTCGACGATGACCGCTGTACGCCGCTTCGGCTGCAGCCCGGCCAGCCGGACCCCGGCCAGCCCAGCCACCTGATCCGCCCAAGCGCCCGCAGCATTTACGACCGCGGCAGCAGCAAACCGGCCGACCGGCGTCTCCACCACCCAGGCGTCGCCGTCCCGCCCCACGCTCGAAACGCAGGCTCCGGTGATGACGCAGCCATTCCCGCCCAGCAAGCCGCGCCGATACTTCGCCTGTAGCGCATCGGCATCGATGCTACAGCAATCCGGCTCGATCATCGCATGCACCACCGCTTCCGGGCGCAGCGGCGGCACCATCCGGAGTACCTCCGCCGGATCGATCGGGCGGATGGAGGGCGTGAACCGCCGGGCCTGCTCCAACTCCGCCTCCAACAGCGCCGCCTGCTCGGCCCGCGCCACCGTCAGTGACCCGCGGGACTGCAGCAACGGCACATCCGCAAAGCCTGCCGGCGGGTCGGCCAGGAAAGTCCGGCTGTCCGCGGTGAGCGCCCGCACGCTAAACGGCCCGTAATTCTCCGTCAGCATCGCGGCGGAGCGGCCGCTGCTGTGGTAGCCGCAATGCGGCTCCGCCTCCAGCACCGTCACCTGCGCCCCCGCCTTGCTCAGCCGCCAGGCGACGCTCAGCCCGGCTACACCGCCCCCAACCACCAGCACGTCCGGCGCTTGGAAGCCTGCCATATCGCCTCACCCTCGGCCAACGAACGGCATCTCGGTCGCCATCACCGTCAGGCTCAGAATATTGGCATCGAGCGGCAGGGAGGCCATTAGCGCCACCGATCGGGCGACATTGGCCACGTCCATCACCGGCTCAGCCGCCATCGTGCCATTGGCTTGCGGCACGCCGCCGGCCATGCGTGCGGTCATCGCGGTGGCGGCGTTGCCCACATCCACCTGGCCGCAAGCGATGTTGAAGCGCCGTCCATCCAGGCTGATCGTCTTGGTCAGCCCGCTCACCCCATGCTTGGTGGCGGTGTAGGGCGCCGAGCCCGGACGGGGCGCATGGGCGGAAATCGACCCATTGTTGATGATCCGGCCGCCCTGCGGCGTCTGGTCCCGCATCATGCGAAACGCGCCTCGAGCTACTCGAAACACGCCGGTCAGGTTCACCGCGACGACGCTCTCCCATTGCTCGTCGCTGAGATCGCCGAAATTGGTAGCTCCGCTGCTGCCGCCAGCATTGTTGAACAGCACGTCCAGCCGGCCGCATTGGCGACGCACGGCGGCGAACAGCGCGTCCACCGATGCGGCATTGGTGACGTCGGTGGGAACAACCAGCAGCCGCGCATTCCGGGCGAGGGCGGCGGTTTCGTCCAGCGGATCTTGCCGCCGGCCCGCCAACACCACGGTGAACCCGTCTGCGGCCAACGCCAGCGCTGCGGCTCGGCCAATGCCGCCTCCTGCCCCGGTGACAAGCGCGATGCGCTCCATAACGATCGTCCCATTCTGCTGCCACGACGCGAGAGCCGGACCGCTTCAGATTGGATCAACCTGAAGCGTAAATCAGCCCTCAAACAACGACCTAGAGCATCAAGGCTTCGCCTTCCAGAAGCGATCATTGTTTAGCCAGCCGCCCGGCGTTCGCGAAGGTCGGCGCTGCTGGTCGCCGCTCGTAGAGGGTGTGTTAATGCATGCAGAACTAATATAGCCCTGGACGTTCAGCCAAGGCCTCGCATGCTTGTATCGAATGCTGTCATCGAGGCTTCGGGGCGAGAGCGCTGGGGCGGCGTGCCCAAGCCACAGCTGCTGCTACCGGAGCAGCAGGCGCGGTTTTGGCTGAATTACAACCGGCACCCGTTCATGTTTGACCATGGCCTTACCGGTCATGAACTGTTCGAGCTGCCGTCGCTATTGGCGCTAGCCCGCCGCATGCCGGATCACCGGGACACCTATTGGTCGAACGGCAAACCTCGGCTGGATGACCGGTGGGAGCGCAACAGCGCGGCTCGCTTGTCGCTGGAGCATACCATCACCGGCATCGCCGGCAACAACTCCATGGTGATCCTAAAACACGCCGAGCAGGATCGGGTCTATGCTCCCCTCCTGAGCGCCTTCCTTTCCCGAGTGGTAGACTTGGCTGGGGACGTGATGCGCCGGGATGTTGTTGTGGGAGAGGTGCTGATCCTGCTCAGCTCGCCCGACCGGCTCACCCCCTACCACATGGACGCCGAGGTGAACTTCCTGGTGCAATTGTCAGGCGACAAGACCGTCCACGTCTACGACCATACCAATCCTGCGCTCGTCACTGATTGCGAGCGGGAGCGGTATTTCGCCGGCGACCATAACAGCGTGGCATTCCGCGAAGGCAAGCAGGAACAGGCGGCGCAGTTCGAATTGAATGCCGGCTCCGGCGTGCACATCCCGGTATTCGCACCGCATTGGGTTCAAACCCACGCAAACGTCTCTGTGGCGCTCAGTGTCAACTTCGAACTCCGTTCGGTGAAGCGGCTGGAGCGGATCTATCGAGCGAACCGCTTGCTTCGCCGGGCCAAGCTCACACCATCCGCCCCCGGTTCGTCTCCCCTGCGCGAGCGCACCAAAATCCTGCTATCTCGGACGCTGACCGCCGCGACCCGCCTACGCCATCCGCTTCAACCCACCCGTCCCGGTTGGAAACCGCAGCCGCCAGTTATTGACTGACGAAACGTCGCGAGCGCGGCGGACGGGGGGGGTTAACGTTGCGCTGTTCCGTCCGGATCGCTCAATAGCGCTTATACGGCAGGAACTTGCCGCTCATGCCGATCTTGACCCGGTCGCCCTTCTGGTCGGGTTGGCGCTCCAGCGTCATATCGAAATCGATTGCGGACATGATTCCGTCACCGAATTCCTCCTGGATCAGTTCTTTCCACGTCGTGCCATAGACCACCACCAGTTCGTAGAACCGATAGATCAGCGGGTCCGTCGGCACCTCCGTGGGCAGCGAGCCGCGATACGGAGCTTGGCTCAGCAGGTCGACCTCGGCGGGGCTGAGGTCGAATAGTACGCCGGCCTTCTCCGCGGTCTCGGGCGTCATGGACATCTGCCCTAAGCAGGCGGCGCAGACCCAAACCGGCGAGTGGCCAAGCTTTTCCGCCACCTGCGGCCAGGTCCAGCCCTTGGACTTCTTGGCCGCGACAATTTTGTGTCCCAAAGCAGTCTTGGCGTCGTTCATGGTAGGCTCTCCCGCGGGATCGTCTCGGAATGAGGCTCGGGGAAGAGCAAAGCACATGCCACTCTGCGGCAATCCCGGCCGCTGAGCGTGACGGGGATTGCCGCTTGGTTCTTAGGCAGACAGACAGGTCTGTGCAGATTTCTTAATCGATCGTCCGGCTACGTGACAGCGCTACGACTTCGCCATAAAACGGCATCGTCCTGGGAAGGTCACGCCATGCAGCCACCGATTCACATTCACACGCCTGGCTGGATCGCCGAGTTCAAGGCCTTCGTCATGCGCGGCAACGTCGTGGACTTGGCGGTCGGCATCATCATCGGCGCCGCGTTCACCGCTATCGTGTCGAGCCTCGTCAAAGACATCTTCACGCCCATCATTGGTTTGCTGGTCGGCGGGGTGGATTTCACCAACGTTTTCGTCACGCTAAAAGGCCAATCGCAACCGACGCTGGATGCCGCTCAGCGAGCCGGTGCGGTGACGCTGAATGTCGGTTTGTTCCTCAACGCGATCATACAATTCTTGATCATTGCGTTCGCGATTTTTTGGGTGGTGAAGCTGCTGACCGCGTTCCAGCGCAAAGAGGCGGCTGAGCCAACCATCGAGCCCACCCGGAGCGAGGTATTGCTGGAGCAGATTCGTGACGCGCTGAGCGAACGCCCCGCCATGCCGTCCGAGCAAGAACGGCCGCCGGCAAGCATCTAAGTCCACCCCTCTCCCGCCAGCAAGCAGGAGAGGGGTGTGTCTGCAAATGCTACTGTTGCTGCTGGGTTTGCTGATTGACAGCCTGGCGCCTGCGCTTGGCCGCCTCGTGGTGGCCGACAGCACAGCCGGCGGCGGCGCCAAGCACGGCATGGTGGCCTGCCATGTGGCCCGCAACCCCGCCTACCGCTCCGCCCGATAAGCAGCCGGCAGCATGGGCCTGTGGCATCGCAAAGCCCAAGGCTGCGATGGTGGCAAGGGCAAAAAGAAACTTCATAAGGCGGCTCCGTTACTGCTGAGAGTTGGTTTGTTGTGGATCGGTCTGCCCGTTATTCCCTCCCAAAGGGCGAGCAAAAAGCGCTGAGCCGTTCCGCTTTTTCTGCAACGCGGCATAGTGACCGATCGGGCATGGTGTGGTCGGCACATCGTCGGTGATCCCGAGATTACCTGCGATATGCCCCGGAACTTGCGTCTTGGCATCACAACCAAGGGCAAAGACACGCTGTGGAGATGCGGTTGACGCCACCGCAAGCACTGCCGCAGCTACAATCCTCCTTCTCATCGAAGACCCCCTACAATGCAGCCAGCCCTAAACACAACCTGCGGACACCCGTTCGCCGACCGGCGCGGCCGAGCCATAGTTTGCCGTCCGTTGCCTGTTCCGGTCAATTATGGCGGGCGATAAAGGTCTTGATGCGGGGAGCGATCTCGTGGCGGAAGCGGGCGCCGTTGAACAGCCCATAGTGCCCCACGCCCGCCTGTTCCAGATGCTCATGCTTGTCCTGAGCCAAATGCGGCGTCAGTTGATGAGTGACGCGGGTCTGCCCCAGGCCAGAGATATCGTCCCGCTCGCCCTCCACGGTCATGATTGCGGTGCGGGTAATGGCCGCCGGGTCAACCAAGCGGTCGCGCGACACCAGCAATCCGCGCGGAAGCAGGTGCTCCTGGAACACAGCCTCAATCGTCTGCAGGTAAAACTCGGCCGACAGGTCCATCACCGAACGGTACTCGTCGTAGAAGGCGCGCTTGGCAGCGAGCGGCTCGCCATCCCCGTCCACCAGATGGGCGAACATCTGCCAATGCGCCTGCATGTGGCGGCCGATGTTCATGGCCATGAAACCGGCGAGTTGCAGAAAGCCCGGATAGACCGGCCGCATGAACCCAGGCGCACCGAACGGGACGGTGTGGATGGTGTTCGCTTTGAACCAGTTCAGGTCGTGCTTCTTGGCGAACTTGTTGACCTCGGTCGGCGCCTCCCGCGTGTCGATCGGACCGCCGATCAGCGTAATCGAGCGCGGCGCAGGCGCATTCGCATCTGCGTTCATCAGCGCCGTGCTGGCCAGCACGGGGACGGCCGGCTGGCACACGGCCAGCAGGTGCGTTTGCGGGCCAAGATGGCGGCAGAACCGCTCAACGTAGTCGATGTAGTCGTCCAGGTCGAAGACTGGTTCGCTGAGCGGCATCTCCTTCGCATCGTGCCAATCGGTGATGTAGACGTCGTGGTCGGGCAAGAAGGCCTGCACCGTGCCGCGCAGCAAGGTTGCGAAATGGCCCGACATGGGGGCCACGATCAGCAACACCGGGTCGTCCGGCCGGGCCGCTGCCCGGCGGAAATGCAGCAGGTCGCACCAGGGCAGCCGAAGCGCCACCTCCTCGGTCACGGCCACGGGCTCTCCCGCAATCCGGGTGGTGGCGTGGCCGAAACTGGGCTTGAGGAACTTGCGCGTGGTGTGCTCAAACGCATCCAGCGCCGCAGCGGTAACCCGGCCGAATGGGGTCTCCCGCAGCGGGTTAGCCGGCATGTCCATGATCGATAGCGCGTTGGAGACCATGGCGCGCATCGGCTGCATCGCCATTCGCTGCCACTCATACATCTGGTAAAGCATCAGGACTGTCTCTCGTTTGAAGCTGCAGGCTGGCCGGCACGGAAGATGGCAAACAGGTCGCGCGCCACGACCTCGGGCGGGTCACCCTCAGGCCGGTACCAGGTGAGCGCCCAATTCAATGCGCCCAGCAGGGCAAGCCGGAACGGACCCGGCGCCACCCCGGGCGGTAGCGAGACGGCCGCCACCAAGTCCCGGAACAGTGCCTCGTAGCGGTGCCGTTGGCGGACCAGTTCGGCAACCACGTCGCCACCTTCGGCCGGGCCGCGCGCGATCACCGCCGCCAGTGCTCCGCCGGTGAGCAGCAAGCCGAGATGGGCCACGGCGGCAGCCTCCAACCGGTCCCACGGATCGCCGTGCTGCGCCACCGCTGTCTCGACCGCCGCGGTCGCCCGCGTCACCGCCTCCTCATGGATGGCGGCGAGCAAGGCCTCCTTGGAGGGGAAATGGTAATACATCGAGCCGGGCAGAATTCCGACCGCCCCGGCAATGTCCCGCATGGAGGTGCGGCCATAGCCCTTAGAGCCGAACAGATATGCGGCTTTCTCCAAGATGTCAGATCGGCGTTCCGATCGGGGTTGTTCCAAACTGACCTGCATCGTCCTACCAAACACTTGTTCGGTGAAGATTCAGTTAACGCAGCGCACCGAATTAACGAAAGCATTTTCCTGGGGTACGAACGCTTGGCTTCCCTGCGTATGGTGCATGGCAGCAAGTCGACACGTTGCCGCCGCGTAGCTATGTCTCGGCCATGCTCGCCCGGTTCTTCGCCTATTATCGGCCCTACCGCCGCCTCTTCGCGCTGGATTTCGGCTGCGCAGTGATCGCCGGGTTGCTTGAGCTGGGCTTTCCCATGGCCATGCGCGGCTTCGTCGACCAACTGCTGCCGGGCCGCGACTGGGGCCTCATCCTGCTGGCCTCCGCGGTGCTGCTGGCGGTGTACCTGCTGAACACCGGGCTGATGGCGGTGGTCACCTACTGGGGCCACCACCTCGGCATCAACATCGAGACCGAGATGCGCCGCCGGGCGTTCGACCACCTGCAGAAACTGTCGTTCTCGTTCTACGACAACAGCAAGACCGGCAACCTCATCACCCACATCACCAAAGACTTGGAAGATGTCGGTGAAGTGGCGCATCACGGCCCGGAAGACCTGTTCATCGCGCTGATGACCTTCGCGGGGGCGTTTGCGCTGATGTTCTTCATCAACGTCAAGCTGGCGTTGCTGACCACCGTGATCACGCCCGCGGTGACGGTGATCTCCACCCGCTACGGCAACCGCATGACGCAGAACTTCCGTGCCCTGTTCCGCCAAGTGGGCGCGTTCAATGCCCGGGTGGAAGAGAATGTGGGCGGGATGCGGGTGGTGCAGGCTTTCGCCAACGAGGAGCACGAGCGCCGCCTGTTCGCCGCCGACAACGCGCAATACCGCCGCACTAAGCTGCAGGCCTACCGGCTGATGGCCGCCTCCACTTCCATCACTTATCTCGGCATGCGGCTGACGCAGATGGTGGTGATGGTGGCCGGCACCTGGTTCGTGCTGCACGGCGAGTTGTCCGAGGGCGGGTTCATCTCCTTCCTGCTGCTGGTGGGCGTGTTCCTCCGCCCCGTGGACAAGATCAACGGCGTGCTGGAGACCTATCCCAAGGGGGTCGCCGGCTTCCGCCGTTACTGCGAGCTGATCGACATCGAGCCCGACATCGTGGACGCGCCCGGTGCTGTGCCAATCGGGCGGCTGCACGGCGACATCCGATACCACGGCGTCCAATTCGGCTATGGCGATGGCAGGCTGGTGTTGCGCGACGTGGACCTCACCATCGCAGCCGGGGAGACAGTGGCCTTCGTCGGCCCGTCCGGCGCGGGCAAGACCACGCTGTGCTCGCTGCTGCCGCGGTTCTACGAGGTGACCGGCGGCCGCATCACCGTCGACGGGGTCGACATCCGTGCGATGACGCTGGCCTCGCTGCGCCGCCAAATCGGTATCGTGCAGCAGGACGTTTTCCTGTTCGGCGGCACCATGCGGGAGAACATCGCCTATGGCCGGCTGGACGCGGACGAAGCGGCCATCCGCGACGCCGCCCGGCGGGCGCAGCTCGACACAGTGATCGAGTCGCTGCCGAACGGGCTGGGCACGGTGGTGGGCGAGCGCGGCGTGAAGCTGTCGGGCGGGCAAAAGCAGCGGCTGGCGATTGCCCGCATGTTCCTGAAGAACCCGCCGATCCTGATCCTGGACGAGGCGACCAGCGCGCTGGACACCGAGACCGAGCGGGCGGTGCAGCAGGCCTTGGCCGCGCTGGCGGCGGGCCGCACCACGTTGGTGATCGCGCACCGCCTCGCCACCATCCGCAACGCCGACCGCATCGTGGTGGTGGACGCGGCGGGCGTCGCGGAGCAGGGAGCGCATGGCGAGTTGCTGCAGGCGGGCGGGGTGTATCAACGGCTGCACGCCGCGCAGTTTGGGGAGGCGGTTTGAGGCGGAACCAAAGTGAAGCGGTGGGCCGGCGCGTCGCCCTGCTGGGCTTGGCTGGCGTGATGGCACCTGGCGTTGCCCGCGCGCAGGTGACGCCCCTGCCGCCGTCCACCGCGGCGCCCACCCCGCCGCCGCTGGTCACCACGCCCGCACCGCCCGTCGTCCCCGCGCCGCCGCGGCCTGCCGCGCCTGCGGTGACCGCCATCGACAAGACCAAGATTTACTACGTGTTCTTCGACCAGGCGCTCGACCTGAATTCGATGCGCGGCTTGCGCCATCAACTCACGGCGCTGGTGGAGGCCGGCGTATCACAGGTCGTGCTGGTGATCAGCTCGCCCGGCGGCCAAATCCTGGAGACGCTGGTCACCTACAGCTTCCTCCGGGCGCTTCCGCTGCAACTCTCAACCCATGCGCAAGGGATTGTCGCGTCGGCAGCAACCGTGCTGTTCCTGGCCGGCGACGGCCGGTCGGCCGACCCGACCGCGCATTTCCTGTTCCACCCCAGCCAGGCCCCGCTCGCGGGCGTGATGAGCGAGCAGCAGATGCAGGAACAATCCGCCCAATTGCGCACCGTGGCGGAGACCATGGAGCAGATCTACCGCGACCGGACGAAATTGACGCCGGAGGAGATCGAGCGCTTCGGGCGCAGCCAGGTGGTCTACACGGCGGACCAGGCGCGGGAGTTGGGGGTGGTCCAGTCGGTGATGGGCTTGAAGGTGCCCGGGCCGCAGACCGCGCGGATCATCTTCGTCGAGTGAGCAGTCCGTGGCATTGTCGCCGCTCTGCCATCTCATGATTTGAGCGACGCATTGTAGGAGGCCTTGAGCCATTGACGCTCTTCAACCCCCGGGGGCCGCCTTGCTCTCTGCCACAGGACATGGTGAGGCTCAAACTTGCCAACAATGTTGGCAGCAGCGTTAATCGTGCTGACCGGAAGTGCAACGCTACAAGCCCGAGAGGCTTTGGCGGTGTCCGACTATCGTCGGGTGGCGGTCTGGTCGGTGATTGACGTCGCCTTGCTGACGGGGTCAGCAGGAGCAATCTGGCTTTTGACCAATGACCCCAAGCTTCTTTGGTGGGTGCCCCCCACCGGTTTTGGTGTCGAGTGGCATTGCCAGGATGATGCGCCCGTCTGGGCAAGGGTTTGTTTCAGGCACTAACTCCCGCCCAATCGGCCTCAATCAATCCGAAGCTACGGTCGAGCTGTGGATGGTGGTGGCCCCGGCTGAATGTAGATAATCTGCGGCGGCGGGGCTGGCGGTGAGGGGGCGGGCGGGCGGCTGTTGACGTAGTTGGCAAGTGCCACGCCCGCGCCGACGCAAACTGCGGCTCCTACGATAACCTGCACCGCAAACTTGCGATTCTCCCACTTCATGTCCGCGCGCAGCTTTTCGATGTTGGTCTGCATCTGCTCGATCCTTAGCTCGTAATCGCGCTCTTCCTGCTCCTGCGTCAGCGGCATGTGCGCCGTTCTAGCTTAGAGTGGCTCAGTGGCTCGTTCACCCTCCACCTTAATCTAGCGCGGACCGGCCATAAACCAGATGCTTTAGGACCCCGCAATGGCGCAAACCCCTCCTTCCCCCGACCACGCCCTCGTCCTGTTCAGCGGCGGGCAAGACAGCGCCACCTGCCTGGCCTGGGCGCTGGAGCGCTTCGCCCACGTCGAGACTATCGGGTTCGACTATGGCCAACGCCACCGGGTCGAACTCGACGTCCGCGCCCCCGTGCGGGAGGGGCTCGCCGCGCTCTCGGCGGACTGGGCGGCACGGTTGGGTCCGGACCATGTGCTGGACTTGGCCACGCTCGGCGCCCTCTCGGAGACGGCGCTCACGCGCGACCAGGAGATCAGCTTCGCCGAAAGCGGCCTGCCCTCCACCTTCGTGCCCGGCCGCAACCTGCTGTTCTTTACCTATGCCGCCGCTCTGGCTTATCGCAGAGGCTTACGCCACTTGGTCGGCGGCATGTGCGAGACCGACTATTCCGGCTACCCGGACTGCCGCGACGACACAATCAAGGCGCTACAGGTGGCGCTCAGTCTGGGCCTGGACCGTCGATTGGTGCTGCACACACCCCTGATGTGGCGCGACAAGGCGCAGACCTGGCATATGGCCGAACAACTCGGCGGCAGCCGCCTGGTGCATCTGCTCGTGGAGGACACCCATAGCTGCTACCTGGGTGATCGCACGCAGCGGCACGATTGGGGCTATGGCTGCGGACGATGCCCGGCCTGCGTGCTACGGGCAGTTGGCTGGGAACGCTACCAAAGTACTCTTACCGTGAGATAAGCCCGTCAATGGCGGTGGCCAGCGCCACATCCCGCTCGGTCAGCCCACCGGCGTCGTGCGTGCTAAGGCTAATCCGCACCTGATTATACGAGTTCGACCAATCCGGATGATGGTCGCTCTTCTCGGCAAGCAGAGCGACCTGGGACATGAAGCCCCAGGCGGCTTTAAAGTCGGCGAACTTGAGCTCCCGCACCAAGCTCGGCGGCTGATGGCGCCAGCCGGGCAGGGCGTTGGCGAGCGAGGTGATCTCCGCCTCGGTCAAACGTGGCGGAGCCACGACGCGCGGCTTACTTCTGGCCCGACTTGATCTGGTCGAGCTGCTGCTGGTTCAGCTTGGCAACAGCAGCGTCGCCCGTGTCATTGCCTTTGTCGGTCGCCTTATGGACGTTGGTGTAAGGGTGCTTGGCATTGGCGGCCAGGACCGCATTCGGCGCCATTGTCCAAACGATCATGCCAAGCGCCAACGCGCTAACCAGGGCAAGAGACTTCATCGGAACCTCCTCGAAACAGGAACGAATACGGTCGCAACGCAGCCTTGCTGTTACGGTTGCGGCACCGTCGCGCCGACCATGTCGGTTTCCGCGACGATGGCGGCCAGTTGCGGCTCGGTCCAACCCTCCGTGCCGGCCGGCCGTTGCGGCAGCACCATCCAGCGGTAGTCGGCGGTGCTGTCCACCACTCGGATGGCGGTGCCCGGCGGCAGTTCCGTGTGCCACTCGCGCAACACGCTCACCGGGTCGCGCACGGCGCGGGCGCGATAAGCGGCGGACTTATACCAAAACGGCGGATAGCCCAGCACCGCGCGTGGGTAACAGGAGCACAGCGTGCACACCACCAGGTGGTGCAGCCCGGGCTCGTTGGCCAGCACGCCAAGCGGCGGGGCGCCGCGCATCGGAATGCCAAGCCGGTCGGCCGCCGCCGTGCCGTCCTGCAGCATCAGGGCGCGGTAGCCCGGGTCCACCCAGGCGCGGGCCACCATGCGCGCGCCGCCAGCCGGGCTGGCGGTATCCGTGATCCGGATGCGCGTGGCGATGTCCTCGTCGCTCACCAAGCCTTTGGCCGCCAACAGGCTGCGGATGGCGCCGAGCAAGCGGCCGCTCTCGGCGGTGAGCAGGTCTAGACCGTCTGCAGCCATGGTTCGAACAGCTCCACCAAGAGTTGCGCGCCATTGGCATCGGCCCAAATCGCTGCCGGGTCGAAGGCGACGTGATAGAGCGGCAGGCGGGCGGCGGGGCGAGCGAAGGCGAGATCCTCAGGGTTGGGGAAGTCGCCCAGGTGCCGAACCACCACGCCCGGCCGGCCGCGCAGGTAATGCGGCGTGCGCACATGCGCCGGCCCCGGCCGCTCCGGCCAAACGTCGCGCACCCGCACCGCGGTGCCCGGCGCAATCACTCCAGCGCCACCCGGAGTTCGGCCGCGGTAATCACGCCGCGGGCCAGCAGGTTGTCGGCCAGCGAGCGCATCCAGCGCTGATAGTAGCCGAGGCGGTGATAGTCCGCCTCGGGGATCGCCTCAATGCCGCGCCGCATCTCGTCCACCGTCATCAGGCCGCGCGCACGTAGCACCCCGGTGAGCGCATCCACCTCGCGGTCGAAGGCGGTGAGCGCGTGCGGCGAGGTGTCGATCGGCTCGCACAGGAACTTCGCCACCCCGCCGAGGTCGTGATGCGCGCGGGCCGGTGCATCGCCAGGCTCGTTCATGGAATGGCCTCCCTGGGCAACAGGCCCCATACCGCGCTGCGTTTTAGCCAGCCACGATAATCCGCCACCTGCACCTGACACCAGGCAGCGGCGGCTTCGCAACTGCGCAATCGCCCGATCACGCCAGGTTTCAGCCGCGCCACCGAATTCGCCGCATCCTGCGGGCCGGAGCGCACCACCTGCTCGCCGCCGATCACGACGAAGCTGCGCCGCCCCGTCAGCGTCGCCTGGTGCACCCAGCCCTTGGTGCCCTCCGGATCCGCAACCAGGCGCCAGGCCTCGAACTCGCGCTCGATCTCCACCGGCAGGTCGCGCCGCTGATAGACCCAGTCGATCGGATAGCGCACGCCGGGGCCGGAGCGGAAGTTCACCTCGTCGGTCTTGAGCGAGGCGAAGCGCGGCAGCGGCAAGCCAGTGACGGAGCCCTTGGTGGGCGCGGCGGGTGGGACCGGAACAGCCGGTGCCGGGGCCGGCGGCAGCACCGAGGCCGGCTGAAGCGGGGGTTTGCGGGAGGCGGGTTTGCGATGCAGATGGTCGGCGGCCTGGCCGCTTGCGGCCGCGGCGGCCTGAGGCAGAGCGGGCAGCATGGCGATCGGCAGCATGGCAACCTCAAGCATGGGGACGCAGCAGGATATGAATACAGTGGTGCGCCAAGTCATGCGCTTTCCTGCCAACTGCCGCCGAACCCGGTCAAGCCTCAACAGGTGACGATCGGGCCGCCAGCGACCGCCGCGAGAAAGGTCGCCACGCCGGCGACCGTCACTTCCGGCAGCAAGCCCGCCGGGTCGATCGCTTCGGCGCGCAAACCGGCTTCGCAGGCGATTAGGGCGATGTCCAGTTCCAGCGCGGCGTCGCGCAACGCCTGCAGGCCCGCGACCCCGCGGCCGACGATGAGAACCTCCCGCTCGGCGTCTTGCAACCCACGCCAGTCCCGCAGCAAGGCCCGGCAACCGGCATTGCTGGCGAACAACGTCACCGTGCGCCCGAGCGCCGCCGCCCCGGTCGTCAGCACGAAGGCGTAATGCGCCCGCTCATGCGTGCCGGACAGCAGCAGCACGCCGAAGCGCTCAGCCATGTCCAGCGAGGTCGCGAATGCTGGGATGGTCGCCGCAAACCGGGCAAGCCGTGTCGCGTGGCAGCGTTATGGTGCGGAAGCGGGCGCCGAGAGCGTCCCAGATCAATAGGCGGCCCGCCAAGCTGTCGCCCACGCCCAGGATCTCCTTCAGCACCTCAGCCGCCTGTAGCGAGCCCATCACCCCGGTGACCGCGCCGAGCACCCCGGCCTCGCCGCAGGTCGGCACCGCGCCCGGTGGCGGCGGGGAGGGGTGGAGGCAGCGGTAACAGGGGCCGCCGGGCTTGAAGGTGGCCAGTTGGCCGTCGAACCGCAGCACGGCGGCGGAGACCAGGGTCTTGCCAGCCAGCACGCAGGCATCGTTGAGCAGGAAGCGCGTGCCAAAGTTGTCGCTGCCATCGCAGACCAGGTCGTATTGGCCGATGAGCGCTGCGGCGTTGGCGTGGCTGAGACGGATTGGATGCGGCTCGATGCGAACGGCGGGGTTGAGCGCGGCTACGCTGGTGGCGAGAGAGTCCACTTTGGCTGTGCCGATCCGATCGGTCGTGTGCGCGACCTGCCGCTGCAGGTTCGACAATTCCACAGTGTCGTCATCCACGATACCGATCGTGCCCACGCCGGCGGCTGCGAGATAGAGCACCAGCGGGCAGCCAAGCCCGCCAGCCCCCACCACCAGCACCCGCGCGGCGAGCAACTTGGCCTGCCCGATGCCGCCCACTTCGGCGAGCAGGATGTTGCGGGAGTAGCGGGTGACTTGGTCGTCAGTAAAGTCGAGGTCCATGGCGCAAGCCTCTGCGTATGTGGGCGCAAGCCTCTGCGTTTGCGGCTAGACCTTCTCCACTTGCCCATACTCCAAATCCACCGGCGTGGAGCGGCCGAAGATCGACACGCTCACCTTCACCCGGCCCTTCTCCTCGTCCACTTCCTCCACCGTGCCGTTGAAGGAGGTGAACGGGCCGTCGGCCACGCGCACCTGCTCGCCCACTTCGAACAGCACCGCCGGGCGCGGACGCTCCACGCCCTCGGCCGATTGCTTGAGGATGCGGTCGGCCTCGGCCTCGCTAATCGCTTGCGGCTTGGTCTTGCTGCCGAGAAAACCGGTCACCTTCGGCGTGTCTTTGATCAGGTGCCAGGTTTCGTCCGTCATCTCCATCTTCACCAGCACGTAGCCGGGGAAGAACTTGCGCTCCGCCTGCACCTTTTGCCCGCGCTTCAGCTCCACCACCTCTTCGGCGGGCACCAGCACGTCATCCACCATCTCAGCCAGTCCCTTGCGGGCCGCCTGCTCCTTCACCTGCTCGGCGATCTTCTTCTCGAAGCCCGAATAAACATGCACCACGTACCAACGCTTCGCCACGACTTGCCAACCTCACGCGCCTGGCCCGATGCAGGCCGGCGTATCAATACCCTATAACGAGCTGCCGAACAGCGCCCGTACGCCCAAGCCGCCAACCTGATCGACAATGAAGAAGAAGATCGCCGCCGCCGCCGCCATGGCGAACACCAGCCCAGTGGTCACCAGCGTCTCTCGTCGGGTCGGCCAAGTGACCTTGGCGACCTCGGCGCGGACTTCGCGCACGAACTGAACCGGTTCAAACGCCACCTTCCGCTTCCCCTCAATATCAGGCGGCCCGGGCTGGCAGGGGCGGAGGGTCTCGAACCCGCAACCTCCGGTTTTGGAGACCGGCGCTCTAGCCAATTGAGCTACGCCCCTGCACGGTCCGAGCGCGCAAGCGCGGTATCAAGAGCGACGGGCCAGTTATGTCAAGACGCCACGTGCTGCAAGGCGGCCGCATTTGGCGCCAGGGCCTTACCAACCCCGTCATGACGGGACAATGCGAAGCCCGTGCCGGCACCCCTTGCTCGCGGCTTGCCGCTCCGCTACCAGAAAGCTGGCCGCGGGCGTAGCTCAGCTGGTAGAGCGTCAGATTTCCAATCTGAATGTCGCGAGTTCGAACCTCGTCGCCCGCTCCGCATACCGCCTGCTATCCCTGCGTTCATGCTCTCGTAAAGCGATCGTGTCTGGCTTGCCACGATAGCGTCACACAGGCTCCTGCCCGCCTTGGCGCGCGCCGTCAAACCATGCTAAGCGCCCGGCGTGCCTCCAGCGAGAGGCAATGCGAGCCTGGTTCCGGCATCTGGCCGACATGATTGGAAGAGAGATGAGCGAGATCGCCGACAAGGTTAAGAAAATCGTGGTCGAACACCTCGGTGTCGAAGAAAGCAAAGTGACCCCAGAGGCTTCGTTCATCGATGACCTCGGCGCCGACAGCTTAGATACCGTGGAATTGGTCATGGCGTTCGAGGAAGCCTTTGGGGTGGAAATCCCGGAGGATGCCGCCGAGAAAATCGGCACGGTCAAGGACGCGATCGACTATATCGAGAAGCAGAAGGCTGCCTGAGCTCACTTCAGTGGTCCGATGCCGACGCGCGCTTCAGCGCATCGGCTGAATCGGCCCATGAAATCAAGCGAATGCTTCGACACATGCTGAACCTTTTGAATGCGTCGAAGCACTAGCGGCAAGGAGTCGACGGGGCTGGGAGACGGAGAATGAGGCGCGTCGTGGTGACGGGGATGGGCATTGCCTGTCCGCTTGGCGTTGGCGTCTCCCATGTTTGGCGCCGGCTAATCGAGGGCCACTCCGGCATCGCCGCGATCCAATCCTTTGACACCGCCGAACTCTCCGCCAAGATCGCCGGCCAGGTGCCCCCCGGCACCCGGGCCGACGGCGGGCTGGCCATCGGCGAGTGGGTGCCGCTCAAGGACCAGAAGAAGATGGACCGCTTCATCCATCTGGCGCTGGTCGCCGCCACCGAGGCGGTGGAGAACTCGGGTTGGGCGCCGCGCGATGAGGACGCGCAATGTGCCACCGGGGTGATGATCGGCTCCGGCATCGGCGGGCTGCATTCAATCTACGAGGCGTCGGTTCTTGTCAGCCAAGGCCGCGCGCGTCGGTTGTCGCCATTCTTCATTCCTTCCGCGCTGATCAACCTGGCCTCGGGCCACGTCTCGATCAAATACGGCTTCAAAGGCCCCAACCACTCGGTGGTGACTGCCTGCGCCACTGGGGTGCACGCGATCGGCGATGCCGCCCGGCTGATCATGATGGGCGACGCCGAGGTGATGGTGGCCGGCGGGGCGGAGAGTGCCGTCAACCCGCTCGGCATCGCTGGCTTCTGCGCCTCCCGCGCGCTGTCCACCGCCTTCAACGACCGCCCGCAACAGGCCAGCCGGCCGTGGGACCAGGACCGCGACGGCTTCGTCATGGGCGAGGGCGCCGGCGTGGTCGTGCTGGAGGAGCGGGACCACGCGCGGGCCCGCGGCGCCACGATTTATGCCGAGATCGCCGGCTACGGCATGTCGGGGGACGCCCACCACATCACCGCCCCGGCGGAGGGCCACGAGGGCGCGTTGCGCGCCATGCGGGCCGCGCTCAAAAACGGCGGCCTCGCACCCGGCGACATCCAGTATGTCAACGCGCATGGCACCTCCACCCCGATGGGTGACGACCTGGAATTGGAAGCGGCCGAACGGCTGTTCGGCGATGCGTCGCGAGACTTGGCGATGTCCTCCACCAAGTCCGCCACCGGGCACCTGTTAGGCGCGGCGGGCGCGATCGAGGCCATCTTTTCCATCATGGCCATCCGCGACAACGTGGCGCCCCCCACGCTTAACCTGGATCATCCAAGCCGGGTCAGCCGTATCGACCGTGTGGCGCGACAATCGCAGCGGCGGCGCATCGATGTGGCCTTGTCCAACAGCTTCGGCTTCGGCGGCACCAACGCCAGTATCCTGTTCCGCCGGGCGGCCTAGCCGGAGAAGCGGCTGAATGCGCCGCCTCATCGTCGGTCTCGTGGTCATGCTGCTGGCCACCGCGGCCGGTGGCGCCTGGCTGCGCCAGCAATGGACCGCACCGGGCCCACTGGCCGCCCCCACCGCCATCGTGGTTCCCCGCGGCGGGTTTGCGGAGGTGGCGCTCGCCCTCAAGCAGCACGACGCCATCGCCCACCCGCTGCTGTTCCGCCTGGTCGCGACGGCTACCGCGGAGCGCGGCCCGCTCCATGCCGGGGAGCTGGCATTTCCGGCCGCCGCCAGCCTGGCAGACGTGCTGAGCGTGTTGCGCACCGCCCGGCCGGTGCAGCACCAGCTCACCATCCCCGAAGGCCTGACCGCCGCCCAAGTGGCCGCACTGGTGGACGCGGCCCCCGCGCTGACCGGCGACGCGCCTGTGCCCCAGGAAGGCAGCATCTTGCCCGAGACCTACGATTATGAGCTCGCAACGTCGCGCGAGCGGCTGATCGACCGGGCACGGGTCGCCATGGAGCGGGCCTTGGACAAGGTCTGGGCAGCACGCGCGCCCGGCTTGCCGCTTGCCAACAAGCAAGAGGCGCTGATCTTGGCGAGCATGATTGAGCGCGAGACCGCCAAACCCGAAGAGCGCCCTATGGTGGCCGCAGTGTTCCTCAATCGCCTGCGGCTCGGCATGCGGCTGCAATCGGACCCAACGGTGATTTACGCCGCGAGTGGCGGGTTGGGCACGCTGGATCACCCGATCACCCGGGCCGAACTCGACCGCGACAACCCTTACAACACCTACCGCATCCCCGGCCTGCCGCCCGGCCCGATCTGCATGCCGGGGCTGGCCAGCTTGCGGGCGGCGACCCAGCCTGCCGCGTCCGACGCGCTGTATTTCGTGGCCGATGGCAGCGGCGGCCACGCCTTTGCCCATTCCGGCGACGACCACGAGCGCAACGTCGCGCGCTGGCACGACGTGCTGCATGCCCGTGTCCCGCAAGAGCCGGGGAGAGCTCCGCCATGAGCCGGTCCATCCTCGCGCGTGACGGGGCTGCCATCGCGCGGCAAGGTGGCGCGGGATGATGGTGGCGCGGCGCGGCCTTTGCCTGGTGTTGTCCGCGCCATCCGGTGCCGGCAAGAGCACTATCACGCGCTCGCTGCTGGCTGGCGACGCCGGGTTGATGCTCTCCATCAGCGCCACCACCCGGCGTCCGCGGCCCGGCGAGCGGGATGGCGAGCACTACTTCTTTCATAGTATCGAGTCGTTCCAGGCGATGGTCGCGCGCGACGAGTTGCTTGAATCGGCCGAGGTGTTCGGCCGCCGCTACGGCACCCCGCGCGCTCCCGTGGAGCAGGCGCTCGCCGCCGGGCGCGACGTGGTCTTCGACATCGACTGGCAGGGCCATAGCCTGTTGCGGCAAGCTCTGCCCGGAGATGTGGTCAGTGTCTTCATCTTGCCGCCCTCGCTTGATGCCCTCGAGTCGCGGCTCAAGGTCCGCGCCGGAGATGATGCCGCCGAGATCGCCCGGCGCATGCAGGCCGCCCGCAGCGAAATCGCGCATTGGCCGGAATTCGATCACACGGTGATCAACGACTCGCTGCCGCAAGCGGTGGAATCGGTGCGCTGCGTGTTGCAGGCGGCACGCCTGGCGACCCGGCGGCAAGCGGGGCTGGAGCGCTTCGTGAGCGCGCTGTCACGCCCGCGCTAGAGCCGATCGCTTCAGGTTGGCTCAACCTGAAGCGTGAATCAGCCTCTCAAACAAAGAGTTAGAGCATGGGCGCTTCGCTTATCACATGCGATCATGCTCTAAACGCTAGGCCCGGCCCGCGGTGGTGGCTGGCGGAAGAACTGTTGCGGCGGCCCCAAACCGCCCGGAGAACACCAGCGCGCGAGGGGGAGGCAGTGCCAATGTGTCCGAACGACAGCCAACCGACAGCCGTGACCTGCCCGCTCTGCCAGTCTGCCGCCTCGATGTTGATAGACGGGTTTCCCGGCTACCAGGAGGGCCGGTCCTACCAGGTGTTCGAATGCGTCTATTGCGACAGCCAGTTCGTGCATCCAATGGCAGTGCCAAGCCAGCTCTACGAAGCCATCTACCGGCACGCGGACCATCTACCCGGCTACCATCGCTACAGCTGCTACCGCGATGAAATCGCCTCGCAACCGAACCCGCTCAGCTGGCTTTCCGCTCAAGAACCGGCATTCTGGTTCATCCAGTCCGAACTCGCCAAGCTGCCCCATGAGGCCCGCATTCTCGAAATCGGCAGCGGTCTCGGCTACCTGACATACGCCATCCGCTCCGCCGGCTATCATTGCACCGGCGTTGACATCTCGGAGAACGCGATTGCAGAAGCGCGCTCCGCATTTGGCAACTTCTACCTGCACAAGGATTTGCGCGTAATCGCCGACGAGGAGCCGGGCAGTTTCGACGCAGTGATCATGACCGAAGTCATCGAGCATGTGCCGCATCCAGCCGACTTCCTCAGCCTGGCCGCTCGCTTGCTGAAGTCCACCGGCATCGCCCTCGTCACCACTCCGAACAAGTCCGCCGCGCGGGCCGGCACCTGCTGGCAGACCGAGAGCCCACCCGTGCACTTGTGGTGGTTCTCAGAGACCGGCATGCGTCGGCTGGCTCAGGACGTCGGGCTGATGATCCGCCTATGCGATTTCTCGCCGCGCTACCGCAAATTGGCCGGCGCGACGGCCGCATTGCCGGGCCAAACCCAGCACCCTTGGCTCAGTGCCTCCGGCGAGGTGACCGGAGCCGCCAGCGAGTGGCTCATCAACCGCCGCAAAAACGAGGCCACGGGCATCAAGTTGAAACGCTACCTGGGCGCGGTCTGGCCATACCTGCAGGTCGGCCGGCGGATCAAGTCCGACTACCCCATCGTGCTGCAAAGAACCGACACCATGGGCGTCGTGCTGAGCAAGGGGCACTGAGAGCGCGAGGAGGCACCAGTACTACCGGAGTTCGTCATGGCAAGGAGCGGTAGCGACGTGGCCATCCGGGGTCGCAAGACGGTGCTCGCCCCTGGATCGCCCCGCCGCCAAGCGGCGGCTCGCGATGACCCGGCATACGTATTGCTGCACCGTGTTATCCGTTACGCAAAACGGGTCTCCTCCAGCGTCGCCCCCGAAAAGAACGTCAGCGCCCCTGGCATGTTGGTGAAGCCCGTCACCTCCCGCTTCATCGCATAGCCCTGCGAGCGCCAGGCCAGGAACGCGGCCGGCACCTGCTCGGTCGCCACGCGTTGCAGGTCCGCGTAAATGGCCCGGCGTTTGGCCGGGTCGAACTCCGCCCGCCCAGCCGCGAACAACTGCTCCAGTTGCGGCACACGCAGATCGTACGAGCGCGCCACGCTCGAGCCCAGCGAGGAGTCCAGCAGCGGCGCCAGCCCATCCGGGTCGTTGCCGTCCGTAGTGCTGCCGCCGACCGCGAACTCGTACTGGCCGCGATTGCCCAGGGCCACCCGGGTCGCCCAATCCGGCAGGGCGAGCTGCACCTGAATGCCGATTTCGGCCAAATGCTGCTGCATCAGCACCGCCGTGTCCTTGTGCATGCCATACTGCGCGGTGGCGAGCAGGGTGCAGGCGAACCCCTCCGCGCGGCCGGCCTCCGCCAGCAACTGCTTCGCCCGGCCCGGATCATAGCGCCACGCCTGCGCCAGAGCCTCGTCGTAGAACAGGCTGCCAGCCATGATCGGCAAGCCCTCCAGCGGGGCGCCGCGGCCGAAAAACACGCTCTTGACGATCTCGTCCCGCTTAACTGCCAGCGCCACCGCCAGCCGCACCCGCGGATCGGTAAACGGCCCGCTCTTTCCATTGAACGTCACATACATGAACGGACCGTTGGTGGTTTCTAGCTTGAGCTTGGGGTCCGCCTCGATGCCCGCCATAGATTGCCATGGCACGTACTCGATCAGGTCCACGTCGCCCGCCTGCAGCGCCGCCACGCGGGCAGTCTCGTCGGCATACACCACCACGTCGATGCCGGGCAGCTTGGGCAGCCCCGGCCGGTAGAACTTGTCCCAAGGCTTGAGCGTGATGCCCACGCCGCGGTCCTGCGCCTCGATCACGAACGGGCCGCAGCCCACCGGCGTGCTGCCGCTGCCTTGCGCCACCACCGGCATCTCATACGCCGCCAACCAGATCGGCAGCGTGACGGTCGGCTGCTTCATGACGATCCGCACGGTGCGGGCATCGGGCGTTTCCACCCGATCGATGCCCTGCATCTGCGTCTTCATGTAGGCCAGCGACCGCTCCGCCGCGACCTGCTCCAACGTCCACTTCACGTCGGCCGCGGTGACCGGGGCTCCGTTATGGAACTGCGCCTCCCGCAGGTGGAACAGCCAGCCCGCCTCGCCGTCGCGCTCCCAATGCTCGGCCAGCTCGCCGCGCAGATTGCCCGCCGGGTCGTAGGAGGTCAGGCCGCGATGGGTCAGCAGCGTGATCGTGCCCGCGGCGGTGCCGGCCTGAATCCAGGGCATGAACGACGGCGGATACGAGCTCAGCCCGAACCGCAGCGCCCTCTGGTCCCCCGCCGCGGAGGCGGGCCCGCGCAGGACCGGCAGCGCCCCCGCGGCAAGCCCAGCGGCAATCACGTAGCGGCGGGTAAGCGCCATGGCGCTCGCTCCTCTATTCGAATTGCGGGTAGACGGCGCGCGCCTCCGCCGCCGAAATCCGGGCTTCGGCGATGTCGCGCTGCACCGCTGCAGCTGCGCGCGCGGCCGGCGGCCCGAAACCGCCGGCGCCCGGCGTCACGATCTCCACCGTTTGCCCCGCCTCCAGCTCGCCGCTGCCGCCAACGAACGCAGCGACGCCAGGCCCATAGCCAAAGCGGCCACGGCCCCCCGGCAGCCCGCCCGCCAGCCCCCAGGGCGCCGACAGTAGTCGCGAGCCCTGCATGCGCAAGCGGCTCGGCGCCTCCGCCCGGTACACCCGCCGCAACCCCATGCCGCCGCGCTGCTGCCCGGCACCGCCCGACCCATCCACCAGCTCGTAGCGCAGCACCGTCAACGGATACTCGATCTCGAGCGCCTCCACCGGCAGGTTGCTGGTGTTGGTCATATGCACGTGCACGCCGTCCAGCCCGTCCCGACCCTGCCGGGCGCCGAACCCGCCGCCGATGGTTTCGAGATAGATCCAGGCCGAGCCGTCCGCCTGCGTGCCGATGAAGCTGGCCACCGCCACCGACCCGTTATGCGCTGCCGACACCCGGCCCGGCACCGCTTGCGCCAGTGCCCCATGGATCAAATCCACCACGCGCTGGCACGCTCCGATGCGTCCGTTCACCGCCGCCGGATGCACGCAACTCACCACCGAACCTCGCCGCGCCGTAACGTGCAGCGGCCGCGCCAGCCCGGCATTGGGCAGCACGGTCGGGTCCACCACCGCCTTCACCGCGTAATACACGGTCGAAAGCAGCGCAGTGTGCACCATGTTCAGCCCGGCCCGCACCTGGTCCGGCGCATCGAAATGCAGGTGCATCTCGTCGCCGGCCACCTGGATGACGCAGGACATCGCCAGCTCGCCTTCGATCTCCGGATCGTCAAACACGTCGCTGAACCGGTAGCTGCCGTCTGGAATCGCCATGATCCCAGCCCGCATCTTGCGCTCGGCATAGTCCAGCAGCGCGTCCGCCGCCGCCAGCACGGTATCGCGGCCGTACTTGCCGCACAGCGCCGCCAGCCGCTCCACGCCCAGCCGGTTGGCCGCCATCTGCGCCCGCAGGTCCGACAGCCGCTCCCGCGGCACCTGGCAGTTGAGCAGGATCAGCTCCTGCACATCCGCCTGCAGCACCCCCGCGCGATACAGCCGGATCGGCGGGATGCGCAGCCCCTCCTGATAGATATGCGCGTGCCCCCGGTCGGCGAAATCCGAATGGTGCGCCGTGTTCACCGCCCAGGCCACCATCGCGCCGTCCACGAACACCGGTTCGGCCAGCACGATATCCGGCAGGTGGGTGCCGCCGCCCTCGTAGGCGTCGTTGCCCACGAACACGTCGCCGGGCTGCATCTCCGCCACCGGATGGCGCTTGAGGATGTGCGGGATGATGCCGATGAACGAGCCGAGATGCATCGGGATGTGCTCGGCCTGGCACAGCGTGTCGCCACGGACGTTGAACAGCGCGGTGGAGCAGTCCCGCCGTTCCTTGATGTTAGTGGAGTAGCTCGCGCGCACCAGCGCCTCGCCCATCTCCTCGGTAATGGACGAGAGCGCGCTGCCGATGACCTCGACCGTGATGGGATCGACAGAGGCTGTCATGTGAACTCCAGCACCAGGTTCCGATACGGCTCCACCACCGCCACCATGCCGGGCAGCACCAGCGTTGTCGCGTCCATCTGCTCCACGATGGCCGGCCCGGCGAAGCGGTTGCCGGCCCGCAGCCGGTCGCGATGGTACACCGGGCAGGACACCAGGCCGCCCGCTTCCGGCAACCAGACGTCACGCGCGCCCAGGATAGCCTCCGACGCGTCCGGCCCAGCCTCTGGTTGCGGCTCGAACTGCGCCTTGGGAACCAGCCCGGTGGCAAGGATGCGGAACGTGACGAGCTGCACCGCCTCGCCCGCCGCCACGAAGCCATACATCTGCCGGTGCGCGGTGGCGAAGCCATCGGCCAGCGCGTCCAGGCTTGCTTGCGTCACCGGTCCGTCCGGCAGCGCCACCGCCAGCTCGTAATTCTGCCCGGCGTAGCGCATGTCCACCGTGCGGGCGACCCGGCGTTCCAGGCTCCCCTCCGCCTCGAACCACGCCTCCGCCTGGGTGCGCAGGCCGGCGAACACCTGCTCCACCGCCGCCTCCACGCCCGGCGCCAGCGTGGTCAACCGCGTGGCCGCGAAATCCGAGCGCAAGTCCGTCAGAAGCAGCCCCATGGCGCACAGGATGCCCGGGTGCAGCGGCACCAGCACCCGCCGCACCTCCAGCTCGCGCGCCAGCCGCGCCGCATGCAGCGGCCCGGCCCCGCCAAACGCGGCCAGCGTGTAGTCCCGCGGATCGTGCCCGCGCTGCACGCTCACCACCCGGATCGCCCGCGCCATGTTCGCAGTCACCACGCTCACGATGCCCTGCGCCGTCTCCATCAGCCCCAGCCCGAGTTGCGCCGCCAGCCGCCCGACCGCCTCCCGCGCCAAGTCCTGCCGCACCGCCATGCGGCCGGCCAGCAGGTGCGACGGGTTCAAGGTCTGCAACACCACGTTGGCGTCGGTCACCGCTGCTTCGGTGTTGCCCTGGCCGTAGCAGACCGGGCCCGGGAACGCGCCGCAGGAGCGCGGCCCCACTTTCAGCAGCCCGCCGCTGTCCACGAACGCAATCGAGCCGCCGCCGGCGCCCACCGTGTGGATGTCCAGCATCGGCGCCTTGATCGGGTAGCCATGCACGCTGGCCTCGCTGGTCAGCCGGCACGCCCCGCCCTGCAACAGCGCCACATCCGTGCTGGTGCCGCCCATATCGAAGGTAATCAGGTCGGGCAAGCCGGCCGCCCGCCCCACCTCCTGCGCCGCCACCACGCCGGTACTGGGGCCGGACAGCACGGTGCGCACCGGCAGCCGCGCCGCCTGCTCGAAGCCGATCACGCCGCCGTTGGACTGCGTCAGGTGCGGCGCGGCGCGCACCCCGAGCGTGGCCAGCCGGTCGGCCAGGCGGCGGATGTAGCCCTGCATCACCGGGCCGAGATAGGCGTTCACCACCGCCGTGCTCATCCGCTCGTATTCGCGGAACTCCGGCGCCACCTCGTGGCCGGTGCAGATGAAGGCGCCGGGCAGTTCTTCCGCCAAGATCCGGCGCGCGGTCTCTTCGTGTTCCGGGCGGACGAAGCCGTAGAGGAAGCAAACCGCCACCGCCGCCACCTCCGCCTCCCGCAAGGCGCGCGCCGCCGACCGCACCGCCTGCTGATCCAGCGCGGTCTCCACCGTGCCGTCATGCCGCAGCCGCTCCGGCACGCCGATGCGCAGGTCCCGCGCGGCCAGCACGGGCGGCTTCTCCACCATCAGGTCGTATAGGTCCGGCCGCTTCTGCCGCCCGATCTCCAGCAGGTCGCGGAACCCCTCGGTGGTAACGAGCCCGGTCTTCACCCCGCGATGCTGGATCAGCGCGTTGGTGCCGACGGTAGTGCCATGGCCGAAATAGCTCACCGCCGCCGCCGCCGCGCCGACCTGAGCCAGCCCCTGTTCCAACCCGTCGGCGATCCCGCGCGACGGATCGTCCGGCGTGGACGACACCTTCCACACTGCAACCTGGCCGCTCTCGTCGTCGAACAGGCAGATGTCGGTAAAGGTGCCTCCGGAGTCAACGCCGACGCGCCAGGTCAATCCACCGTCCTCCGCATGCCAACCGGGGACTATCCTGTCGGCAGCGGGTCCGCCCGGTCAATCGCGCGACCGGGTGCTGGCGGCGCCAATGGCCAGTCCGAGCGCCATCGCGGCATACGCAGCGGCCATCGACCGCTTGGACAGCACAAACTCCCATCCTGGCGTGAACCGCTTGGGCGTGATGGTGTAATCGACCGCGGCGGCAAAGGCCGACATGCCAAGTGCGTCACGAACCAGGGGCAAGGGCCGCCGGGAGCGCTGCCGCCCGAGCAGCCGCTCGAACAGCACCGCCCAGAACAGCGTGGCGGCGTGATGGGTCGCGTAGCCGACCGCCGTGTGGGCCAGGTCGACGCGCGTGCAGGAGGCCGCCTGCTCGCCATGCAGCCAGTGACTGGTGGCATTCAGCGGCTGTAGCGCGCCTTGGCCTTCGAACTCCGCCAGGACGGCCAGCGCCACCGTCGACGTGAGGCTTGCCGTTGTGCTGGTGACCAACGCGGCAGGCAGCGTCTGAAGCCAAACACGCATTGATGAACTCGGCACGTGCGGCGCCTTGAAAGCACGAGGGCTGCTTTTCTCCATCGGCTTATCCCTGCGGCTTGCTGGGAAGAGACACCTCTCGCTCGATCAACTGACGGATCAAGCGTGTGTAAGGGATGCCACGCATCTTGGCGCGGTCCTTCACCGCGTCGAGCAGCGGTTTTGGAACGCGCATGTTGATGTGAGCGGCTTTCGCTTCGAACTCGAATTGAACCGGTGTTCCGGCCGACAAATCATATTGTGTGAGGTCGGCGGTATCGACAAAGTCCTGCGCTTCCTTGTCGGTTCTAAACGTCGGGATTTTCTCTCTCATAGCTCTCAATCTCCGCACGATGCATGGAGCGAGCGCTGACGGGCGGGATGGAGCGTTGCCCGCCGCGCTCCCGAATGGCGAAGATAACGAACACGGGCCGCCTCTGTCTGGTCCTGCCAATGGCTTTAAACCGCCGCTCGGCCTGCGAATGGCCGGGGTCGGGAAGGAGCATAATCGGGGCGGCGAACACGTCTTCGATCTCTGACCTAGAAACGCCGTGTTTTCGGCAATGCTCAAGGTTTCCCGCGTCCCCATTCGAACCCTGAAACCACGCCGTGCATCGCATACGCTACACCTTTGTGTAGACAAAGCGATACTACTGAGGCTCCGCGGTTGACGAAACCTCACCCATGAATCAGCTTCCCAATCCGCCGACCGGAACACCCAAGGCCATGCCCCGCGTCCGCGTCACTCATACCACCGAATACCGCTACGAAGCTCCGGTGCAACTGCTGGAGCACCGCCTCATGCTCCGCCCGCGCGACAGCCACGACCTGCGTCTGCTGGAAACCCGCTTGAGCGTCTCCCCGCCCGCCAGTGCGACGCGCTGGGCGCATGACGTGTTCGGCAACTCCGTCTGTTACCTGGCTTTCCCCGCTGCGCCGCGTGTCGCCGCCCTGCGCATCACCTCGCGCCTCGACCTGCACCATTACCCCACCCGCGCCGACCTCCCGCTCGACCCGGCGGCTGAGGAATACCCATTCAGCTACACCTCCGCCGAAGTCCCGGACCTCGCCCGCTCCATCGAACGCCACTATCCAGACCCAGATCGCCGGCTGGATGCCTGGGCGCACCGCTTCCTCACGCGCGGGGCGCCCACCCAGACCATGGCCATGCTCACCGCCATGACGGAGGCGATCCGGGCCGAATTCCGCTACGAAAGCCGCCAAGCCGAGGGCACCAACGATCCCCTGGTGACGCTCGCTTCCGGCGCCGGCGCCTGTCGCGACTTCGCCCTGTTCATGATGGAGGCGGTCCGCTCGCTCGGCCTGGCCGCCCGTTTCGTCAGCGGCTACCTTTACGACGAGCACCTCACCCCCGGCAGCACCCCCGCCTTGGGCGGCGGCGCCACTCATGCCTGGATCGAAATCTACCTGCCCGGCGCCGGCTGGGTGGAGTTCGACCCGACCAATGGCTGGATCGCCGGCCGCAACCTCATCCGGGTGAGCGTCGCGCGCACCCCGCAGCAGGCGGTGCCGATCGCCGGCAGTTTTCTCGGTCCCCATGGCGCGTTCGGCAGCATGGCGGTGAGTGTGGAGGTAAGCGTTGGTTGAGCCAATCCCGCCACTGTCTCGCCAGCCGGCCTGCAATGCGGCATCATCGGGTGAGAGCCTGATCGCTTCAGGGTTGGATCAACCTGAAGCGTGAATCAGCCTCTCAAACAAAGAGTTAGAGCAGGAGCGCTTCGGCTACCAGCAGCGGTCATGCTCTAAACCGGAGGCAGCAATGGACCAGTTGCTCGAACGCGTTGTCGCCGGGGCTCGCGAGGCACTCGGCAGCCAATCGCCACTGATCGGGGCGGCACCAGGTCAGGCGCCACGCTACGAGTTGTTCCACGGGGCGAACTCCATCTGCTCGCAAAAAGTCCGCACTGTGTTGGCGCAGCACGCGATCGCTTACGCGAGCAACACGCTGAACATGTTTCTCGGCCAAACCTACCTGCCGGGCTATGTCCGCCTGCGCATGCTCGGCTGCGAGCAATACGGCGGCGCGCTCGTCTCCCATCACAGCGGTAGCACGTCGGCCAGCGCAGGTGGCTGCGACGGGGCCGTGGTGCCGACCCTGGTGGATTGGCAAATCGGCGACGTGGTGGTCGATTCCAAGCGCATCTGCCTCACCCTGGATAGCCAGGTTGCCGACGCCGAGCGACTGCGCCCCGCCAACCTCGCCGCCGCCATCGACCAGGAGTTGACCATCGTTGACAACTTGCCAAATTATCAACTGCTGATGGGCCGTACTCCCACGGCCTCAGAAAGCGTCAGCACCAAGCAGAGCACCGGCGGCAGTTTCTCTGCCAAGAAAGTGGCTTGGTGCGACCAGTACCTGCAAGAACATGCTGGCGACGAAACGCTGGTTCAGGCCTACACCGCCAAGCGCGCCAAAGAGCTGTCAGCCGCCAACGAGCTGTTCTCCGCCGAAGCCATGCAGGCCGCTTATGCCCGCGCCGAACGCGCGCTGCAGTCGCTCGAGGTCAAGCTCGCCCAGCGCAGCACCACTTGGCTCTACCGTGACGCGCTGACTTTGGCCGACCTGTTCTGGGGCGTCGAGCTGCTGCGGATGAAGAACATGGGCGTGGCCAGCGTATGGGAGGCCGGACGCCTGCCGGAAGTCGCCCGCTTCTCCGCCGCGACGGAGGCGCTGCCTGCGATTCGCAGCGCCGTTGTCGAATGGCCCGGCGCCATGTTCTAGACCCTGACCTCACGGTCGTGCCGCCGATCAGCACGATCTCGTAGCTCCGACCGGGCGGTGTCCAAGCCGGGGCGAAAAGCTCGCTACATCCTTGTTCGGAAATGGTGGAGCCAAGCGGGGTCGAACCGCTGACCTCCTGAATGCCATTCAGGCGCTCTACCAACTGAGCTATGGCCCCATCTCCGCCGGCGCGACCCGCACCAACGCAGGCGGCTGCTTACGCCGGACGCGGGCAGACTTCAATCCGCTACTGACGCAAGTCCGGGTGCAATCCGAACGGCGCCTCGGTCTTCGCCCGCACCTCGTCGACCGTCACCTCCGGCGCCATGTCCACCAAGGTCAGCCCAGGGCGTGCCACGTCGAACACGGCGAGTTCGCTTACGATCAGGTTCACCACCGCCGCCCCGGTCAATGGCAAGCTGCATTGCTTGAGGATTTTGGGCGAGCCGTCCTTCGCCACGTGCTCCATCAGCACCACCACGCGTTTCACCCCGGCCACCAGGTCCATGGCGCCGCCCATGCCCTTCACCGTTTTGCCGGGGATGCTCCAGTTCGCTAGGTCGCCATTCTGCGCCACCTGCAGCGCGCCCAGGATGGAAAGCTGGATATGCCCGCCGCGCACCATGCCGAAGCTCTGCGCGCTGTCGAAAAAACTGGTGGAGGGCAGGGTGGTCACCGTCTGCTTGCCGGCGTTGATCAGGTCCGGGTCCTCCTCGCCCTCATAGGGGAACGGCCCCATGCCCATCATGCCGTTCTCGCTGTGGAGCTGGATGCTGAGCCCCGGCGGTATGTGGTTGGCGACCAGCGTCGGGATGCCGATGCCGAGATTGACGTAGAAGCCGTCCTCCAGCTCGCGGGCGGCGCGGGCAGCCATCTGGTCGCGGGTCCAAGCCATGACGCTGTCTCCTTACGCCGCGTGCTTGCGGGTGGTACGCTGCTCAATGCGCTTGTGCAGCCCGGACACCGGGACCAGCCGCTGCACGAAAATGCCGGGCGTCACGATGTGGTCCGGGTCGAGCGCGCCCAGGCCCACCATCTCTTCCACCTGCGCCACCGTCACCGCGGCGGCGGTGGCCATCACCGGGTTGAAGTTGCGCGCGGTCATTCGGTAGACGAGGTTGCCCTCCGGGTCGGCCTTCCAGGCGTGCACGATGGCCAGATCCGCGAGTAATCCGGTCTCCAGGATGTAGTCGCGGCCATTCCACTGCCGCACGTCCTTGCCTTTTGCGATCTCGGTGCCGGCGCCGGTGGCGGTGTAGAAGGCGGGAATGCCCGCCCCGCCTGCCCGGATGCGCTCGGCCAGCGTGCCTTGCGGGTTGAACTCAATCTCCAGTTCGCCGGCCAGGTATTGCTTGGCGAAGGTCTGGTTCTCGCCGACATAGGAGCTGATCATCTTGCGGATTTGCCGGGTCGCCAGCAGCAGGCCCAAGCCCGCATCGTCGATGCCGGCATTGTTGGAGATTACCGTCAGGTCCTTGACGCCGGTCTCGCGGATTGCCTCGATCAGCACGGACGGGATCCCGCAGAGGCCGAACCCGCCGGACATGATGGTCATGCCGTCTTTCAGCACGTCCGCCAGCGCGTCCCGCGCGTTCTGGTATACCTTGTTGACCGCCATCGCCGTTCCCCCTCGCCGCATGGCTACGCTGCCATCTTCGCGGTGGGACGGCAATTGGCTGGGTGAGCGTAACTCCGACTAGGGGCGCTCCGCTAGCCAGATCGCATGGAGTCGCTCCATCTGCGCATCGAACTCGGCCCAGAGTGCCTGCGCCTCTGCGGAGGGCACCAGGCGCATGGCGCGCTGGAACGCTCCGTCATCCAGGATGACGCTCATCTGGTCCTTCCAGGGCGGGACTGAAGCGTCTTCAAGCCGGTCGATCATCTGCCGCATTCGGGCCCGGGCCGACGCAGCCTTTTGCTGATCGGGCGGGGACTCAGTGTCGAACAGGCCCGGCTGGGCGGATGGAGCGGTCATGCTCCCTCCGCTAGCAGCCGACGGCGAGTCGGGCCAGCCTTGGCACGAGACGCGGTCGCCGGCATCATGCAAGCGTGACCTGGCGCCGCGACAAGCTGCCTGAACTCGTCCGCGCCATGGCTAGCCGCCCCAGGCACGAGGCCCTGCGCGGGCACATCACCGAGTTGCTGCGAGAGGGCTTCGGCGCGCCCTATGCCGAGATCGCCCACGAGGTCTACCTGCTCGACAACACGGGGCGCATCGACACAATGTGGGGCGCCACCGTGATCGAGCTTAAGACCGACTTGCGGCGGGAGCTCGCCGACGTCCAAGCCCGCATGCCAGACTATCTTGCGGACGCCGCCCGCCGGTCCCGCAGCCCACGCTCGGTGACCGGCATCGCCACCGACGGCGCGACCTTTATCGGCTACCAGCTTGTCGACGGCTTGCTCAAGGAGCTGCGCCGCTACACGACCGACCCCGAGCGGCCCGGCGAGTTGATGGCCTGGCTGGAGCCGTTGCTATCCGACCAGACCGACTTGCTGCCGGACGCGCGGGCCGTGGCCCAGGCGTTCGGCCGCGGCAGCCTGACCTTCAGCCGCGCCCGGCTCACGCTCGACGCACTCTGGGCCGCCCTGAAGGAGCACCCGGAGGTGCGGCTGAAGCGCGACCTGTGGGACGGACTGCTGCGCGAGGCCTATGGCGAGGACGTGGGCGAGGATTCGCTGTTCCTGCAGCACACCTATCTCACCATCGTGGTCAAGACCATTGCTGCCCGCGTGCTTGACCTGCCGGTGAATGACTTGGAACGGCTGCTGTCCGACCGCGCCCTGGCCGACGAAGGCATTTTGGGCGCCGTCGAGGCGGATTTCTTTGACTGGCCGCTCAAGCTCGTGGCGGGGGCCGATCTGGTGCGGCAGGTGGCGGTGGAGCGGGGCTCCCGAGGAACGAAGTTACGGCGATCGCGAACCGGAAGCTGACAACCTCGATGCTTACTGCTCAGCATGAGCAACGCATAAGGGCTTAGCTTGCTTGTCGGGAGATCACGACTGCGGCTTATATCGCCACGGAGCGCTTACGATTTCTTCAAGACGTTTTTTGTTGGTCTCAGAGAAAACATGCACACCTACATGCCGGGTAAGTAGCATTACTCCTATCCTACGCAGGTCTTCCGTCATGTCACCTAAAATTTCTGGCGATATAAGAAAGATCTTCATCCGTGAGGGCAAGTTTCGTAGAGCATCGCTGACGAATGCCTCGCCTTCTTCTACGGACTGGGCGCCATAATGTATGATACGATCACGTGCAGTCGTTATTAACTTTAGCTGCAAGAAAATACCCTTTAACTCTTCTTGAATATTTTCGGGATAGGATTCTGCCTCAGCAATGCGTTTGATAAGATCACCAGCTTGGCTAACGCGGGTCCCGGAGAACAATGCTTGTGAAATCGTACCTGAGGTTTTTGCATAATGACACAAAGTTCTATAGAGTACTCCCTCGATTCGAGCATACATAGAGACAAATCTTCCTACGGCTAAATCGTAGGCATCCTTCCGTTGTTGGCCATCGATCCTGCCGGCCGGCTCGATTTTGCTTTTGAAATCCTCGGCCATAGTTGCCTCCGAGATTGGACTGGCATCCGGATCAAGCCACAAAGGGCGGAGACGAGCGTGATATAGCCATATTTCGATCGGGTCTAGTAAACATAGGACTGTCTGGACGGCCCTCGCTATCCACGGATGTCCGGGACATCTACTGCACCCATCGGTGCCAACTCATGCGGGACGGCAACCCACCGCTTCATCGGTTTGCCAGCTATGGAATGCTCCTGCCTTGAAACCCGCGTTCGCTATGCGAGTACGTTGGGGTGGACGGCCCCGAGGGCTACGACTTGGTGCATCGCTCTATCGGGCGGCCGAAGCTGCAATGGTGCCGCTGTGCCACCCCCATTCGCCTCGTCAATACAGGTTACGCTTGTTGGGCCGCAGGAGCGGCGCGGGCAAGACCGTCGAATGCATCGAGCAGGCGCTCCCGCCAGACCCAGACCGGGTCGTCGGCCGGCAGCAATTCGACTGCGCTGACGCAGCGCGCCCACATGAACATGCCAAACACGCAGTAGTCGGCATAGACCGGGCGGTCGCCGCCGAGATAGGGCTGATCCTTGAGGGTCTGCCGCAGGGGTAAAAGGGTTCGCTGCAGCTCGGCGAGATGCCCGCTCCGATCGGCAACGACCGCTTCCAACGATTGCCCGAAGCGCTTCTCGCGGCTGGCGCGAAAATACGGCTGATCCTCTGGCGCGAGTTGCATATAGACGTCATGCAGGATGATGCGGGCAAAAGCCGACCCCAACGCGCTGTCCGACCATCGATTGATGAACACGGTCGGTGCCATGGCTGCCGTGTCTATGAACAGCGATGGCCGGTCCGGAAAAGCTCGTTCGAGGTGGCATGCGATCTGCCAAGAATCGTGGACGTTTGTGGCGCCGTCTACCAGAACAGGAACCAATCCCTGTCCGGAGAAATCGATCATCTCCTTGTCGGTGAAGCGCCAGGGGACGCGCCTGGCTTCCAGCCCCTTATGGGCCAGCGCCATGCGCGTCTTCCAGCAATAAGGACTGAACCGCAACGCGGGATCGGCGCCCGCGAGTTCGTAGAGCGTCAGATCAGCCATTGGCGTCCACCATAAGCAAGTCCCGCATCCGCTGCGCGAATACGGGCCACGGCTAGAACTCCGCCGCCGACCGCACCACGCGGCTCACCAGCCCGTACGTGATCGCCTCCTCCGCGCTCATCCAGTAGTTGCGGTCGGTGTCCACCACCACCCGCTCGTACTCCTGACCGGTCTCGCCCGCGATCATGCGGTTGATCCGCTCGCGCATCTTGATGATCTCGCGGGCCTCGATGTCGATATCGGTCGCCGGGCCGCGCACGCCGCCCATCGGCTGATGCAGCAGGAAGCGCGTGTTCGGCAGGCACAGCCGCCGCTCCTTTTTGCCCGCAATAAAAATCAGCGCCCCCGCACTCGCCACCCAGCCGGTCCCGATCACCCGCACCGGCACCTGGGCGTCCACGAAGCGGATCATGTCGTGGATCGTATCGCCGCTCTCCACATGGCCGCCGGGCGAGTTAATGTACACGTCAATCGGGGCGTCCCCCTCGCTCGCCAGCGCCAGTAAGCGCCCGGTCACGTCGCGCGCCACCTTGTCGTTGATGGCGCCGAACACCAGCACCTTACGCTGCCGCAGCAGCCGCGCTTCCAGCTCGTTGATCGGCGAGCTCAGCGTGCGGTTATCGCTTGGCTCCTTCGGCTCCGGGCCGATCGGCTCCGGCACATCCGGCTGGTCCGGCATGTCGGGGGCCTCGGGATCGTCGTCGTCGTCAAATCGCGTCATGGTGTCTCCTTCCCCGCCACATAGGCGCGGATCAGCCTGATGTCAGCCCGGAACGCCCTTGCTGGTGGAGTATTCGAAATGCAACGCCTCACCAGGATGCACAATCGGGTGGATTGCATGCGCCGCCATCGCCGCCTCGCTGAAGCCCTGCAGGATCAACTTGAGCTTGCCGGGATAGGTCACCACGTCGCCAATGGCAAACACGCCGGGCACGCTGGTCTGGCAAGTCGCGGCGGCAACCTGCACGTGATGGCGCTCCAAATCGAGCCCCCAGCCCGCGATCGGGCCCAAATCCATCGACAGGCCGAAGAACGGCAGCAGCCGGTCCGCCTCCAGCATCCGAGTGTTGCCGTCCAGATGCGCCACCTCCACCCCCTTGAGCGCGCCTGCCGCGCCGTGCAGCGCGTGGAGCTGGTAGGGGATCACCAAGTCGATCTCGCCCCGCGCTGCCGCGGCATCGAGCTGTCCGGCAGTCTCGGGCGCGGCGCGGAACTTCGCCCGGCGATGCACCACCAAAACCCGCGCGGCCACGTCCTTCAGCGACAGCGCCCAATCCACCGCGCTGTCCCCGCCGCCCGCGATCACCACCCGGCGACCGGCGAAGTCGTCCCGCCGCCGAACCAGGTATTGCACTGCCCCCGTCGCCTCATACATGCCCAGCCCGTCCAGTGGCGGGCGGTTGGGGCCGAATGCGCCCGCCCCGGCCGCCAGCAGCACGGCCCGCGCCGCCACTTGCGCGCCGCCATCCGTGCGCAGGCGGAACCCTCCCGCTGCCCCCTCCAGCGCCTCCACCCGCTGCCCGAGCAGCCGCGGCACATCGAACGGGGCGATCTGCTGCTCCAGTTGCGAGATCAAGTGCCCGGCGGCAATCGCCGGGTGCGCCGGGATGTCGTAGATCGGCTTCTCCGGATACAGCGCGCTGCATTGCCCGCCCACATCCCCCAGCGCGTCGATCAGCACCGACCGCAGCTTCAGCATCCCGCACTCGAAGGCGGCAAACAGGCCGACCGGCCCAGCTCCAATGATGGCGACGTCCGTTTCGAGCGCTTGCGTCATGAGCGGAACCTAGCGCTGGCAACTAGCAGCGCAAGCGTGCGCTCGACCATCTGGCAGCCTGTATTCACACGGGCTACATAGCATCATGCCCGAAGCCGCTTCACTGGTGCGACTCCGCTTGACCGACGTGGCAGACACCGAGGCGCTCGGCGCCCGCATCGCGGCCGGGTTGCGCCCGGGCGACGCCATCCTGCTGGACGGCCCGCTCGGCGCCGGCAAGTCGGTGCTGGCCCGCGCGCTGATCCGTGCCGCCGCTGCCGACCCGGCGCTCGACGTGCCCAGCCCCTCGTATACTCTGGTGCAGGAATACGGCACCGCCGCCGGGCCGCTCTACCATTTCGACCTGTGGCGGCTGGACGGCCCGGCCGGGATGATCGAACTCGGTTGGGACGAAGCCCGGCAGGGCGTCGTGGTGGTGGAGTGGGCAAGCCGGCTCGAGATGCTGCGGCCGGACGACGCGCTTGCCATCGAGCTTGCCCCGGATGGGGACGCCCGCGTCGCCATCCTCTCCGGCTGGACGGACCGGCTGGCATGATCGGCCAGGCCATGCTGCTCGCGGCCGGCCTGGGCACCCGCATGCGCCCGCTGACCGAGCACACCGCCAAGCCGCTGCTCCCGCTGGGCGGCCGCCCCTTGCTGGACCATGCGCTCGACCGGCTGGCCACGGCCGGCGTCGCGCATGTGGTGGTGAACACGCATTGGCGCGGCGACCTGGTGCGCCAGCACGTCCGCGCCCGCCGGGGCGGTCCGCAAGTGCTCATCCGCCCCGAGGCCACCCTGCTCGACACCGGCGGCGCGGTCGCCGCCGCCCTTGCCGATGGTGCGCTGGGCAATGCGCCGTTCTTCGTCATCAACGGCGACAGCTTTTGGCTGGATGGACCCTCCCCCACGCTCGACCGCCTCGCCGCCGCGTTCGACCCGGCGGCAACCGACGGCGTGCTGCTGCTGCACCGCACCCACCAGGTCCACGGCGAAGTGGGGCGGGGCGATTTCGCGCTCGATCCCTGGGGCAATCCGCGGCGGCGCCGCGAGCGGGAGGTGCTGCCGTATGTCTATGCCGGCCTCCAAGTCGCCACCCCGGCGCTGTTCGCGGACCCGCCGGAGCCGCCGTTCAGCGCCAACGCCGTCTGGGACCGCGCCATCGAGGCCGGGCGGCTTCGCGCCGTGGTGCATGACGGGCTGTGGTTTCACCTGACCCGCCCCGAAGACCTCTCGGCGGCCGAGGGAGCCCTGCACCACAGCGAGACCGGCGGCAGCCGGTGAACCTGCTGACCATCGGCCCGGACCAGCCGTTTCTCGACGCCATCGCCACCGATTGGCTGGCCCGCGCCGGAAAGGACCCGCTGGCAGCCGCCAATGGCCTGATCCTGCTGCCCACCCGGCGGGCCGCCCGCTCGCTCACCGAGGCGTTCCTCGCCCATACCCAAGGGCGCCCCACCTTGCTGCCGCGCATCACCGCCTTCGGCGCGCTGGATGAGTCGCCGCTGGCCATGGCCGGCAGCCTAGCCCTGCCGCCCGCCGTGCCCGGACCGGTGCGGCTGGCTCATCTCGCCCGCCTCATCATGGCGCTGGACGGCCGCGCCGGCGCCCCCGCCACCGCCGACCGCGCGTGGCCCCTGGCGGTGGAACTCGCCGCCTTGATGGATGAGGCCGAGCGCGCCGAGGTAGACCTGCGGGACGCGCTGCCGCGGCTTGCCGCCGAGGATTACGCCGAGCACTGGGCCATCACCCTGCGCTTCCTGCAGATCGTGACCGCGGCTTGGCCGGCCTGGCTTGCCGATAACGGCTTGATGAACCCGGCCGCCCGCCAGGTCGCGCTGTTGGACGCGCAGGCCCGGTCTTGGACGGACCGGCCGCCGCTGCACCCAGTGCTGGCGGCCGGCTCCACCGGCGGCATCCCCGCCGTGGCGCGCTTGCTCCGGGTGGTGGCGGAAATGCCCGGCGGCCGGGTGGTGCTGCCCGGGCTAGACCTGACGCTGGCCGAGCCGGCCTGGGAGGCGCTGGAGGATAGCCACCCGCAAGCGGGCCTCCGCCGGTTGCTCACCGCTCTGGGTGCGCGCCGCGGCGACGTGGAGGCGTGGGAAGCTCCCTCCGTCACCCCGCCCGAGCGCGTCGCACTGCTCAACCGCGCGCTGCTGCCTGCGATTGCGCTGGGCGAGTGGCGAGCACCCGAGGCCCACGTAGACGGACGTGACAATACAAACACCGTCATGCCCGGACTTGATCCGGGCACCCACGCGATCCGGCTGGTGACGTCGGACGCGCATTCACGCCATTCAGAGCTCCACTCTATGAGCCGGCAGCGTTCGGACGCCGTAGATGGCCGGATCAAGTCCGGCCATGACGGTGGAGACACGATGGCCCTGCTCGCAAGCGGGAGGGCGGGCTCATTGCTCCCAGCCACGCTCTGGCGCCTCACCGCGGCGGATCAGCAGGAGGAAGCGGTCGCCATCGCCCTCCTGCTCCGCCGCGCGCTGGACGTGCCGGACCAGCGCGCCGCCCTCGTCACCCCGGACCGCGACCTCGCCGGCCGGGTCGCAGCCGAGCTGGGGCGGTTCGGCGTCGTGGCTGATGACAGCGCCGGCGAGCCGTTGGCCTGCACCCCGCCCGCCGTGTTCCTGCGCCTGCTCGCCGCCGCCGTGGCCGAGCAGTTCCGCCCCGTCCCGCTACTGGCTTTGTTGAAGCATCCGCTGGCCGCCGCGGGGCTCTCCACCGCCGCCTGCCGGGCCGCCGCGCGGCGGCTGGAGCGCGACGGCTTGCGCGGCCCGGCGCCCAAACCCGGCCTATCCGGGCTGCAAGGCGTGGCGCGCTCCCCCGCCGCGCTGCGCCTGCTGGACGCCCTCGAGCGCTGCCTCGCCCCGCTCTCCGCGCTGGCCGCAACCGAGCGCGCCGCCCCCAACGCCGCCTTGGCCGCCCTCATCGCGGCGGCAGAGGCGCTCGCCGCCACACCGGACGAAACCGGCGCCGACCGGCTGTGGTCCGGCGAGGACGGCCAAGCTCTCGCCGTCTTGTTGGCGGAGGTCATGCCCGCGCTGGCCGCTCTCCCGCCGCAAGACCCAGCGACCTTTCCGGGCCTGCTCGATGAGGTGCTCGCCGGTGCCGCCGTGCGCAGCCGCCGGGCTTTGCGCGGCCGCACCGGCGCCGAGCACCCCCGCATCTTCATCTGGGGCCTGCTCGAAGCCCGCCTGCAGCACGCCGACCTCATCGTGCTCGGCGGCCTGGCCGAAGGGGTGTGGCCCGCCGCCGCCGACCCCGGCCCCTGGCTCAGCCGCCCGATGCGCGCCGCCGCCGGGCTGCCCTCGCCGGAGGAACTGGTCGGCCAGATGGCGCATGATTGGGTGATGACCGCCTGCGCCGCGCCCGAGGTGGTGCTGTCCTGCTCACGCCGCCGCGATAGCGCTCCGGCCGTTCCGGCTCGATGGCTGCAACGCTTGGAAGCGATGCTACGCGGCAGCGGCAGCCGACTGCCCGAGCATCCCGCCGCCGCCTGGGCCCGCGCGCTGGACCTGCCGGCCGGCCCCGTGCCGCGCCTGCAGCCGCCTGCACCCCGGCCCCCCGTTGCGGTGCGGCCGCGCCGCCTGCGCGTGACCGAGATCGAGACCTGGCTGCGCGATCCATACGCGATCTACGCCCGCCACATCCTGCGCCTGCGTGCATTGCCGCCGATCGAGGAACCGGCCGATGCCGCCGATTACGGCTCGGTGGTGCATGCGGCGGTGCACGCCTTCCTGGCCGACATTGGCACGAATTTTCCCCCCGATGCCGAGCGCCGGCTGTGCGCTGCCATGGACGCGGCTCTGGCCGATGCCGACCTGCGCCCTGCCTTAGCCGCCTGGTGGCGCCCCCGCCTGCAGCGCATCGCCGCCTGGGTCGCGGGCGAAGAGGCCGAGCGCCGGCTGGCGGCCAAGCTGGCGCAGATCACCTCGGAGCAGGACGGCGAATGGCTGCTCCCCACCGAGCCGCCCTTCGTGCTCGCCGGCCGCGCCGACCGCATCGAGCGGCGGCCCGACACCACGCTCGCCATCCTGGATTACAAGACCGGCACGCCGCCCTCCAACAAGGACGTGGAGAGCGGCCTGGCGCCGCAACTGCCGCTGGAGGCCGCCATGGCCGAGGCCGGCGCGTTCGGGGCCGGTTTTGCCGGTTCAGTGGCCGAGCTGACCTATTGGCACCTGACCGGCGGCCACATCGCCGGCAAGGTCCAGCCCGTGCTCAAGAAGCCCGGCGAGTTGCCCGCCGCCATCGCCCGGGCCCGCAGCAGCCTCGCCGCCCTGATCGCCGCCTTCGACGACCCGGAGCACCCCTATCTGTCGCAGCCGCATCCCGGCCGCGCCCCGCGCTTTTCCGACTACACCCAACTCGCCCGAGTGGCGGAGTGGGCGGCGCTGGAGGACACGGAATGAACGCGATCCCCCCCATCGCCCTACCGGAGCAGGCCTCCGCCCGCGCCAACAGCTTGCAACGCGAGGCCTCGGATCCAACGGTCTCGGCCTTCGTCGCCGCTTCCGCTGGCTCCGGCAAGACCAAGCTGCTGGTGGATCGGTTGCTGCGGCTGATGTTGGAGGGGGCCGATCCGGGCCGCATCCTCTGCCTCACCTATACCAAGGCCGCCGCCGCCGAGATGGCGCTGCGCCTGCAGCGTATCCTCGGCGAGTGGGTGACGTTGGACGAAGCCGCGCTGATCGAGGCCTTGAAGCAGCGCGGCATCACGCCCGAACCCGACGTCACGGTCCGCGCGCGCGCCCTGTTTGCCCGCGTGCTCGACCTGCCCGGCGGCATGCGCATCAGCACCATCCACGCCTTTTGCCAATCCCTCTTGCGCCGCTTCCCGCTCGAAGCCGCCGTGGCGCCGCACTTCCGCCTGATGGAGGAGCAGGACAGCCACGCTGAGCTGCAAGCCGCCCGCGAAGCCGCCATCGAGGGCGCCGACCCGGCGGCCTTGCGCACCATCGCCGGGCTGGTGCGCGACGGCGAGTTCGGCCGTCTGCTCGCCGAGTTGCGCCCGCACCTGCAGCGCCTCGAACCGCTGCTCGGCCTGCCCGCGCCGGCCCGGCTGCTACGGCTGCAGCGCGCCCTCGGCGTGGCGGGCGATGACGCAAGCCTGCTTGCCGCCGCGGTGGCCGCGCCGGACGCCGCGGTCCGGGAGGCAGTGCGCCGGCTTGGCAGCGTTGCCACCGACGGCGAGCGCAGCACCGCCGCCCGGCTGCAGGGCTGGCTAGGCCTGCCATCCGGGCTGCGCCAGGAGCATTGGGGCGAGTGGGTCGCCATCCTGCTCAAGGACGACGGCGAGCCCCGCCAGATCTGCAAGGGCAAGCGGTCCAAGGCCGACCCCGGGCTGGCCGAGGCCTTCCTGGCCGAGGCGGAGCGCGTGGCCGCTGTCGAGGATGCCCGCCGCGCGCTGCTGGTGGCGGAGGCCACCAATGCCGTGCTCACCCTGGCCGCCCCCGTCTTCGCCCGCCTGCAGCGCCGCAAGCAACTCGCCGGCCTGATGGACTATGGCGACCTGATCAGCCACACCCGCCAACTCCTGATCGATCCCGGCGCCGCCTGGGTGCTCTACAAGCTCGACGGCGGCCTCGACCACGTCCTGTTGGACGAGGTGCAGGACAGCGCCCCCGAACAATGGGCCATCGCCGGCGCCCTCACCGCCGAGTTCTTCGCCGGCACCGCGGCCGAGCGCGGCAAGCGCACCGTGTTCGCGGTCGGCGACCGCAAGCAGTCGATCTACTCCTTCCAAGGCGCCGAACCCGCCGCCTTCGACCAGTGGCGCGAGCGGATGCGGGCGAGTGCCACCGCCTCGGGCGGCGCCTTTCGCAGCACGGTGCTGGACGTGTCGTTCCGCTCCACCACCCCCGTCTTGGCGCTGGTGGACGCCGTGTTCGCCGACCCGGTCGCCGCCGGCGGCGTGTTGCCGCCAGGCGAGACGCTGCAGCACCAGGCGCATCGCGCCGGGCATGCCGGCCAAGTCGAGCTGTGGCCGCTGACCCCGCGTCCGCAGGAGGACATGCCAGAGCCCTGGGCGGTGGCGCGGCGCAACCATGGGCTCACCACCGCGCCGCAACTGCTGGCCGACACGCTGGCGCAATGGGTGGCCGATGCCATCGGCCGCACGAAGCTGCCGAGCGCCGGCCGCATGATCGCGGCCGGCGACATCCTGATCCTGGTGCGCCGCCGCGGTGATTTCGCCCGCGCCGTGGTGCGGCGGTTGAAGGCGCTGGGGGTGCCCGTCGCCGGGTTGGACCGCCTATTCCTCACCGACCAGCCCGCCGTGCAGGACCTGCTCGCCCTGTGCGACACCCTGCTGCTGCCGCAGGACGACCTGGCGCTGGCTTGCGTGCTCACCAGCCCGCTCGGCGGCTTGTCCGACGATGACCTGATGCAACTGGCCATCGGCCGCGAGGTCTCGCTGTGGGGCGCCTTGCGTGCCCGGGCGGCGGAGCGGCCGGAGTGGCAGCGCGTCGCGACGTTCCTGCAGGCCTTGATGGCCCGGGTCGATTACGCCTCCCCGCATGCCTTGCTGGTGGAGGCGCTCGGCCCGCTCGGCGGCCGCGCGCGGCTGCTGCGGCGGCTGGGGCCGGAGGCGGCCGAGCCGATCGACGAGCTGCTCGGCGCCGCCTTGGCGCATGCCGGGTCGCACCCGCCGTCGTTGCAGGGCTTCCTGCACTGGCTGCGCCAATCCGGCGCCGAGGTGAAGCGGGAGGCGGAGGCGGCCGGCCACGCCGTTCGCGTCATGACGGTGCACGGCGCCAAGGGCCTGCAAGCGCCGGTGGTGATCCTGCCCGACACCACCGCATTGCCGCCGGATGGCGGCGGCCTGGTGTGGGCGGAGAATGATATCCCGCTCTGGTCGCCGTTCCATGCGCTGCGCTGCCGTGCCGTCACCGAGCTGCGTGAGGCGGTGAAGCAGAGGCAGTTGGAAGAGTATAACCGGCTGCTCTACGTGGCACTGACCCGCGCCGAGGACCGGCTGGTCGTCTGCGGCTGGCAGACCCACAAGGATGTGCACGAGAAAAGCTGGTACGCCGCCGTGCAGCGCGGCATGACGCGGCTCCCGGCGGTGGAGGAGAGCGGGTTCCCGATCTATGCCACTGCCCAGGCGGCCGCACCGGCCAAGGCCGCGGGACGCCACCCAGACGACCCCGTCCCGCTGCCCCCCTGGGCGGGCCTGCCGCCTGACTGGGTGCCGCATCCGCCGCCTGCCGAGCCCGCCCGTCCCCGTCCTCTGGCGCCAAGCCGCCCGGCCGATGCCGTGTTGGGTCCGGTGCCGCGCGTCGCCTCGCCGCTGACCGGCGGGGGCGGCGCGCTCGACCGTGGCAGCCTGGTACACCGTCTGTTGCAGCACGCGCCAGACCTCCCGGCGACGGCTCGCCCGGCGGCTATCGAGAGTTATCTGCGCGCGGCCGGCGCCCCAGCGAGCTTGGCCGGCGAGGTGCTGGCGATTTTGGACCATCCGGCGCTGCAGCCCTTGTTCGGCCCGCTCGGCCGGGCGGAACAGCCGCTGAGTGGGTTGGTTGGCGACGCCGTAATCTCCGGCCAAGTGGACCGCTTGGCCGTGCTGCCCGACTCGGTGATCGTAGCCGACTACAAAACCAACCGCGACGCCCCGGACGCGCCCGAACTGGTTCCCGTGCTCTACTTGCGCCAGATGGCTGCCTATCGGGCCGTGCTGCAGCAGGTGTTTCCCAACCGCGTTATCCAATGCAGCCTTGTCTGGACTCGCACCGCCACCGTGATGGTGCTGCCGGGCACGCTGCTTGACGTGCACGGGCCCGCGGCTTGATTGCTCTACCCAGGAAGCCCATTTCTTATCGCGATTGGAGAACAAGCATGAGCCAGAACACGGTCGCCGTGAGCGACGCCACCTTCAAGACCGACGTGCTCGACGCCTCCGGCCCGGTGCTGGTGGATTTCTGGGCGGAGTGGTGCGGCCCCTGCAAGACGATCGGCCCGGCGCTCGAGGAGATCGCCGCCGAGCTTCAGGGCCAGGTCAAGATTGCCAAGGTGAACATCGACGACAACCCGATGACGCCGACCACCTACCAAGTGCGCGGGATCCCGACCCTGATCCTGTTCAAGGACGGCAAGCCCGCCGGCACCCAGGTCGGCGCCTTGCCGAAGAGCAAGCTCAAGGCTTGGGTGCAGGGCGCGATCTAACCTTGCCCCTCCCCCGTGCCCCGTCATGGCCGGACTTGATCCGGCGGATCAAGGCCTGGCTGGAATAAGGCAGTGGTCCGTTGCTTGCCCCTCGACGAGTAGGTCCGTTGCAAGCCCGCCTGCCTCCACTAACTGCAAACGCCGGGCGGGCGCGCCTTCTGGCACGTGGGGCGGGCAGTATCTCCATCCCGCCCGCCCACTGCCAAAGCCCGCCTGGGCCACGTCCGGGCGAGGCTGGTCGCACAGGATGCTGCCATCCTCTTCCCCGTCGATGAGCACCTTGAACTCGACCCGACGACTGGCATCCCGCTGGTACACCGCCCAGCCGGCAACATGGCTGTGCTTGGCCACGTCTACCGTGCAAAGCACCCGGTCCGCGTCGGCATACCGGTCCCAGGCCTGCAGATAGGTCCGGTATCCATCTGGGGCTCGCAACAGCAGCGTCTGCCAATTCGGATTGGCGGATAGATAGCCCTCGCGCAGGAAACGCCGGGCCAGAACCGGCTTTGGCCCGTGGAAGTGCACGATCTGCGCATCCGGATTGGTTCCCCAATGCGGCTTCCAGTTCAGCGAGCGGTCCAGCAGGTCGTAGCGGCCGGCATAATGCGCGCGCAGGATTTCCTGGTCCAAGCCAAGGTCCAGATGAGCGGCAGCGAAGGCGCAAAGCCGTTCGTGGTCCGCTCGCATCGCTGGCACGTTCAACAGCATCACGCCCGAGTTCATGTCGTCGTATCGGTCGGTCGACTCGGTCGATGCAGCGAACAACTTCGGCGGTTGTTCGCGGAAGAAGTTGGGCTCCCTGAGAAACAGCACGTCGGCATCCGTGTACAGCACGCAAGCGTCGGACTGCTCGATGAGGGGGATGTCAAAGCGCAGGAACGCCCCGGCCGCGACGGCGAGCCAAATCGGGTCAGAACCGGTTTGCTGGGCATGGCGCTCTAGGGCCGAAAACAGCGTGGTGCGGTGCCGGATAACGGTGACACCGCGCCGAGCGAGGTCATCAGTGAACGCGCTCGGTTCCCCATCGTAGAGCAAGTGCGGCCTCAGCGTCGTATTGCGCCTGGCAGAGTTGACCGCAGCTTGCAGCAGGCCCGGCCAATCATGCTCGCCCCGCGCAAGAGAAGCGGCGCTGACCGCAAAATACCACTTCATCGCCCAGCACACATCACCCAGCACACCACGCGGCTATTGCCACCACAAACGTATCCCCAACAAGCCATTTCCTCCAGGGGAGCGCTTGCGCAGGCCGTTTTTGCATCAGACCGTCAATGGCAATGCGCCAGATAATGCCCTTGCTTCTTGGCAAGTTTTTGGGGCGCTCAAGCTGGTCATCCCTTGCGCTGGGGCTCGGAATCAAGCACGTCACACGCAAATGTAGACCGTTCGATGGGAGGACCTGAGATGGCTCTAACTGTCCGTTCGCTGTTGAGGCGTTTTCGCCTTTGGTCTCCGACTTTGCCCGAGTCGAGGGGGCGCGTAGCGCTGAGGCCGTGATTAGCACCGAGGCTTTGCATGGCGACGAGGCTTTGCATAGCGCCGAACCTGTGCATAGGTACGAGAGCCAAAAGTCCGTTGATGTGGCCATGTCCGCGTACGGCAAACCTTGGAACACAGCAGCAACAATCGCGTCGTTGATGACCGTCTCGGGGCGGCATATCGACAAGGTGTATTTACAAATAGAATTGGACCACAGTGATGCTGGTCAACTCGAAAGCCTGATGGAAGCCTTTCCAAACGTGAATATGACCGTTCATAAGCCGTCAGTCAAAATCGACTACGTTCCAGCCAACGCTGAACAGATCTCAGACCCCGTTTATCGGCGATCCATCCGCTATCAGCGGGCATGGGAAGACTCCAATAAGCGTTTCCTGTTTGTGTGCCATAACGATTGCGTTTTCCACACGGACATCGTTGGCGGAATGCTGCAACAGATCGAACGCGGCGAGTATACCGGCGTCGGCAGAATCGGCCAGTGCTGGAATTGCTTCGCCCATAAGGCTGGTCAATGTGATGGCGACCGTTTCGACCAATATCGGCCGACCTTCGAGGAGGCACTCGCGCTCGAAACAACCTATGGGAGCGCACCCCGGCCCATCTATGTGCCCGTCGATCGGGATGCTCCAATGCCGCTGCCGGAGTGCCGGTTAAACGAGTTCGGCTGCTTGATTGATCTTGAGCGTGCGCGTTCAGATGTCGCGCCGCTTGGAGACGTTTGGCCGCTCGGTGCCATGGGGCTCGACACGGGAACTCCGTGGTTCCGCGGAATGGTGCTCAAGGGGCATAAGTTCAAGAATTGGTTCGACGGACTGGATCACGCTCCATTCAGCTCAGCCAGAAACGGCACACGCGCTGACCACGATGCTGACGAGTATATGACCGTTGAGAAAGGTGCTGCGGATAACATCAAAGGATTTTACCCCGATTTGTATCGGGCGTTAGCAAAGACCCTCATGGTCCCGGCCGAAACAGAGTGACCTGTTAGACAGTAAGATTGATTATGTAAGATATAGTTCAAAACAAAACTGTTTATTTATAGTCATTTGGCCAGGCTGCAACGAGATCGAGCTATTTTTACATCATGACGTACTATCCATTCCCCGCCCGCTTGCTGCTCCGTTTGGGCTGATCTCAGTCTCTACACTGTCGTCACTCCTAGCTCGTCGTCGCGAGCGCAGCGACGCGATCCACGCGCCAAACACCGTCTTCGCGGGCCTGGATCACACCACGCCTTGCTCGCGATCACGGTGCTTGCAGCAGGTCAGCCTTCACGTCGTGCGGCACTACACACCGATGAACTCGCGCGCCGTCAGCGTGAGGCTGGAATGGCAGCGATCGGTGATTTGCCGGCACAATTGCAAACATCAAGATATCCTTATATACCGCCGCCACCTCAAGGAGCCACCCCATGCCCGATACCCAGATGGCCGCCGACTACAAGGTGAAGGACATGGCGCTGGCGGATTGGGGCCGCAAAGAAATCGCCATGGCCGAGGACGAAATGCCCGGCCTGATGGCTTTGCGCGCCGAATATGGCGCCAGCCAGCCGCTGAGAGGCGCCCGCATCGCCGGTTGCCTGCACATGACCATCCAAACCGCAGTGCTGATCGAGACGCTGACCGCCCTGGGCGCCACCGTGCGTTGGTCCTCCTGCAACATCTTCTCCACCCAAGACCACGCCGCCGCCGCGGTCGCCGCCGCCGGCACGCCCGTATTCGCCTGGAAGGGCATGGACGAGGAAGCCTTCTGGTGGTGCATCGAGCGGACCGTGCGCGGCCCCGACGGCTGGACCCCCAACATGATCCTCGATGACGGCGGCGACCTCACCCAGCTCATGCACCAAAAATACCCGGAGATGCTGAAGGACGTGCGCGGCATCTCCGAGGAGACCACCACCGGCGTGCACCGGCTGCGCGACATGGCGCGCGACGGCACGCTCCTGGTCCCCGCCATCAACGTCAACGACAGCGTCACCAAGTCCAAGTTCGACAACCTGTATGGCTGCCGCGAAAGCCTGGTGGATGCCATCCGCCGCGGCACCGACGTGATGCTGGCCGGCAAGGTCGCCGTCGTGTGCGGCTTCGGCGATGTCGGCAAGGGCTCCTCCGCCAGCCTGCGCCAGGGCGGCTGCCGCGTGCTGGTGACGGAGGTGGATCCGATCTGCGCCCTGCAAGCCGCCATGGAGGGCTACGAGGTCGTCACCATGGACACCGCAGCCCCGCGCGGAGACATCTTCGTCACCGCCACCGGCAATGTGGACGTCATCACCATCGAGCATATGCGCGCCATGAAGCACCGTGCCATTGTGTGCAATATCGGCCATTTCGACAGCGAAATCCAGATCGAGGCGCTGCGCAACTACACCTGGGACAACGTCAAGCCGCAGGTGGACGAGGTGGTGTTCCCCGACGGCAAGCGCCTGATCGTGCTCAGCGAGGGCCGCCTGGTGAACCTCGGCAACGCCACCGGCCACCCGTCCTTCGTGATGAGCGCCAGCTTCACCAACCAAGTATTGGCCCAGCTCGAACTATGGCATGCCCCAGCCGGCAAGTATGAGCGGCAGGTCTACACGCTGCCGAAGCAGTTGGACGAAAAAGTGGCCGCGCTGCACCTCGCCAAAGTGGGCGCCGAGCTGACCCGGCTGACCCCAAAGCAGGCCGACTATATCGGCGCCCCCGTGTCTGGCCCGTTCAAGCACGATCTCTACCGCTACTAGGCCACGCTGACCCGGGTGCGGCGCGCCAGGGTGCGAAGCAAACCCGGCCACAATCGTGCCGCTTCCACCAGCAGGCTGCGCAAGCGGGCATCCGCGCTCATGCGGTAGAGCCGGTCGGCCAAGCGCACCGGCGGCCCGGCGTCCTGCCGCATGCGACGATGGTAGGCCGCCGCATCCTCGCCCCGCAGCACGGCTTCGGCGGCAAGCTGCCCGCTATGCAGCGCAATGGCCATACCATCGCCGCAGAAGGACGGGATCACGGCGGCCTGATCGCCCAGACGGAACGGCCCACCTGCGCCTCCGGCCTGGTAGACATAGCCATAGGGCACGCGCGAGATGGTGAGCGGGCGATCGAACAATGGCACGGCACCATCCAGCCGCCTGGCGAAATGCGGCGCCGAGCCGGCCAGCAGCGCCAGCATGCCCTCCCACCCCGATGCCCCGGCGGGGAACCGCGCCGCGTCCACTAGGACGCACAGATTGGCAGTGTCGTGCTCGACCAATTGCAGCCCGCCATAACCGCCATCGAACCCCACCACTTCCACGCAGCCGCGCACCGCGCGGCACTGCGCCGGGGCGAGGCGCAGATGGATCTTCAGGCCGATCAGCTCGCGCAACGGCCGCCGCGGCTTGCGCGCCATGCCATGCAGGTCCCGCTTGCCGGTGGCGAGAAACACCGTCTCCGCCACCAATTCGCCCTGATCGGTCTGCACCGCCGCCGCACCCGCCGCGCGCACCCGCACGCCGCGATGCACCTCCGCCCCCAGCGCTATTGCCCGAGCCAGCACCGCCTCGTCCAACACCTGTCGAGACAAACCGGCGGCGGCGAACGGCAACCGACTTTCCGCCACCCGCTCGCGATGGACCAGCCGCATCGCCGCAATCGGTGCCGCGCCATGCGCCGCAACATCGATTCCCAGCCCGCGCAGGGAGGCAATCGCCTCGCCACTGATGAACTCGCCGCACATCTTATGCTGCGGTCCGGCGTCACGCTCCAACAGCATCACGCGCCGGCCCGCTTGGGCCAGCCGGCAGGCGGCCGAAGCCCCTGCCGGGCCGCCGCCCACAACAACCACCCCGCTCAGCGCAGCCGCTCGACGCACAGGCGAAATGGGAACCGCCACCGCACCTGCCCCGGCACCCCCGCCTCGGCGAGCAAGGCCAGCCATTCCCGCCGGGTGAAGGCCCGCGCGATGGACACCGCACCGTCATGCTGCACGAAGCGATGCCAGCGCGCGACCCGCCCCAGCAGCCGGAAACCGTAATACGGCAGCTTGTGCCGGTGCAGGTCGTTCACGAACCAGCCGCAGCGCGCATGCCGCTCCATCCAGCGCAGGAACGCCACCACCTGGTCGTCGCTCAGGTGATGAGTGAACAGCGAGCTGGTGATATAGTCGGGCGGCGGCTCCGGCACGCTCTGCAGCACGTTCCCGGTCAGCAGGTGCAGTTCGAGGCCTGGCGACGCAGCCCGCGCCACCCGCACTGCGTCCGGGTTCAGATCCACCCCCCCCAGCCGCACCAGCCGGCCGCGGCGGCGCGCCCATCGGGCGATGGCACGCAGCATGTCGCCGCCGCCGAACGCGACATCAAACACCGAGATCGCCTCGCCCGCCGGCCGCCGCCGGGTCGCGCGGGCGAGCCAGGCCAATGTCGGCAGCCGCGCTAAGGTCACGGTGTTGACGCGGCCAAGGTCGCGCAAGCACGCCTGGTAGTCGGCCTCGTCCCGGCAGTCCGTGTCCATCAGCTCCGCGGTATCGCTGCGGACGGTGAAGTCGAGGCCCGGCCGAGCCGGGCCATTCATGCCCGGCGGAACCGGAAGGTCTCCGCGCACAGGCCGGGGCCAAATGCCATGGCAACCCCGTTCTGCGGCCCGGCGGTCTTCTCCAGCATGCGCTGCAGCACGAACATCATGGTGGCCGACGACATGTTGCCGAAGTCCCGCAACACCCCGCGCGACCAGTCCAGCGCATGGGCGCCCAAGCGTAGGCCCTGCTCCACCCCGTCCAGCACAGTGCGGCCGCCGGCATGCACCGCCCACAGGTCCACATCGCTCACCCGTTGCCCACGCAACAGGCCATGGCTGTCGTTGCGCTCCAACTCGCCACGCATCGCGGTGGCAATGCGGCCTGGCACCTTGCCCGAGAGCCGCATGTCGAAGCCCTGGTCGCCGATCTTCCAGGTAATCAGGTCGGCCGAGTCGGGCAGGGTGGTGGCGCGGAAATCCAGCACACCGATGCCATGCGGCTCGGCCGAGACCAAAGCCGCGCTGGCGCCGTCGCCGAACAGCAGGAACGAGAGCACCTTCTCCAAATCCGGCGTTTCCTGCAGGTGGAGAGTGCAGAGCTCGAGATTGATCACCAGCACCCGTGCCGCCGGGTGGGAACGGACGGCGTTATACGCCACCCGCAGCGCCGGCACGGCCCCGTAGCATCCCATGAAGCCCACTAGCGTGCGTTCGATATCCCGCGCCATGCCGAGCCGCTCCACCACCAACTGGTCAAGCCCGGGCGCAGTGAACCCGGTGCAGGACGCCACCACCACATGGGTGATGTCGTCCATGTCCGCGTCCAGCGCCGCGACCGCCGCGAGCGCGAGTTCGGTGGCGTGCCGCTCGTAGCGGGCCATCCGCGCCGCCGTGCCGGGAAAGCGGCCGCGATTGAAGAAGCCGTCCACGTCCACCTGGTCGGCGCCCGGAACGCCGGCGGCAAACACCGAGAACCGGTGATTGATCCCAGCCCGCTCCACCAGCCGGTCGAACACGAAACGTGAGCGGTCGTCCGCCAACAAGCTGCGTCCGAAGGTGACGAACGGCGCGTGGATGTCGTTGTCCGGCACCGCCGAACCAATCCGGTTGATATGCGGGATGGTCACGAGGCCGGCCAGCGCCGCGCAACTAGCACCGCGTTCAGCCCGCCAAAGGCAAACCCGTTGGACATCGCCACCGAAACCGCACCGGCGCGCGCCGCATTGGGCACGCAGTCGATGTCGCAATCGGGGTCCGCTTCGTTGAACCCGGCGGTGGGCGGCAGGATGCCCTCCCGCAAAGCCAGGCTGGTGGCGATCAGTTCCAGCGCGCCGCCTGCCGTCATGCAATGGCCGATCATGGATTTGGTGGAGGAAACCGCGATGCCGGCCAAAGCCGCGCCGAACACGCGGTGCAGCGCCGCCACCTCGGTGCGGTCGTTCAGCCGGGTGCCGGTGCCATGGGCGTTGACGTAGCCCACCTCCTCGGGTTCGCAGCCAGCATCGGCCAAGGCGGCTCGCATGGCGCGGGTGGTGCCGCCGAGGTCGGGCGCGGTGATGTCCATGCCATCCGAACTCATACCGAAGCCAGCCAGTTCCATCATCGGCACCGCGCCGCGGGCGGCTGCGTGCTCCTCGCTTTCCAGCACCAGGATGCCGGCGCCTTCGCCGATCACCAGCCCCGCCCGGTCCCGCGAGAACGGCCGGCAGGTATCGGGCGCCAGCACGCGCAGCGCCTCCCAGCCTTTCATGAAGCCCACCGTAATGGGAGCGTCGCTGCCGCCGGTGATGGCAACGTCCACCATCCCGCTGCGCACCATGTGCGCCGCCTGGCCAATAGCATGGTTTGCCGCCGCACAGGCCGAAGCGACCGCGAAGCAAGGCCCGTGGGTGCCAAAAGCCATCGAGACATGGCTGGCCGCCCCATTGGGCATAATCCGCGGCACCGTAAACGGGTGCACCCGCGCGGTGCCGTGCCCATACAACTGCTCGTAGGCGCTGTCGAACGTCTCCAGCCCAATGCCGGCGCCGAGGATCACCGCGGCATCCGCCAGGTCTTCTTGGGCGAGTCCCGCCTGGCCCACCGCCTCCCGCGCCGCCACGAGGGCGAGTTGCGCCACGCGGTCCAGCAGGGGGAGCTGTTTGGCCGGAAAATGCGCCGCCGGGTCGAAGCCGTGGATCTCGGCCGCAACCCGCGCCGAGAGCCGCTCGGTCGGGATGGTCGAGATCGGCCCGATGCCGCAGCGCCCCGCCTGCACTGCGGCGAGGAACGCCGGCACATCCTGCCCGATGGCGCAGAGCGCGCCCATGCCGGTGACCAACACGCGCCGCGCGGGCCGCGGCCCGAACCGTTCGCTCAACGCGCCGCCTTGCCGTCGACCGCCGTCAGGACGTGGTGCACCAAATCGCCGACGGTGCGGAACTCGCCCCCTTCGCCATCGCTGGCGACCGGGATTTCGACGTCGAACCGGCTTTCCAGCGCGAAGATCGCCTGCACCATGTCCAGTGAAGGGATCGCCAAACCGGCGACGTTCGTCTCAGGGGTAAGACGATCGCGCGAAATGGAGGTCTCCTTCGCCACGATATCGAGGATGTCGGCAACTCGAGGGTCAGCCCAAGCGCCCACGGCTGCGGCCGTCGTTGTCACAGATGCACTCCGCTTGCGTATACATAAGTTTAGCCATCCGCGCCGCTGCGGCAAGCCACCGCTATTTTGCCGAGCCCACCGCTATTTTACCGGCCATGGAACCGGACGTAACCGGGCCTGTTCCTAAACGCACAACGAAGGAGCGACAAGCTATGGACGAGAACCGGATGGAAGGCGCCGCGACGGAGTTTGGCGGTAAAGTAAAAAGCACCATGGGCGACGTCACCGGCGACACCAAGACCCAGGCGTCCGGCTCGGTCGACCAGGTGATGGGCGCGGCCCAGCGCACCTACGGCAAGATAAAGGACCGCGTGTCGAGCGGCACCGGTGGCACCTTTTCCGACCAGTTCGACGAGGCGAGCGCCTATATCGGCGACACAGTGGCGGAGCGGCCGATCACCTCGTTGCTGGTGGCCGGTGCAGTCGGATACGTGCTGGCCATGCTCACACGGCGCTAACCCAGCCCGGACGAGGCCAACACGAGACGCAGACCCGGGGACGACCGACCCGGGCTTGCCAGCCTGGCGACGCAATGGCTCACTGCCGCCTGCACCGCAGGAGCCAGTTTGAATGGCCGAGCCCGCTTCCGTCACGTTGGTTGCATCAGCCGCCAGCCCGTTCGAGGCGACGCGTGAGCGCGCCGCGCGCACGCTGGCCATCGATGTGGGCGGGACGGGCCTCAAGGCCGGGATCATCGACCCGGCTGGCAATGTGCTGATCGGCCCCAACCGGGTGCAGACGCCCAACCCGAGCGGCCCCGCCCCCATTGTCGCTGAAATCATCGGGTTGGTTGGCCCTATGGGCGCGTTCGATCGCATCTCCGTCGGCTTCCCTGGCGTCGTCCGCTTCGGCCACATCCTCACCGCACCCAATCTCGGCACCGACGCCTGGCATGGTTTTCCGCTCGCCGATGAACTCACCCGCCGCCTTGGCCGCCCTGCGCGGGTGTTGAACGACGCCAGCGTGCAGGGATTGGGGGCGATCAGCGACATAGGTCTCGAATGCGTGATCACCCTCGGCACCGGCTTCGGCTTTGCCCTGTTCCAAGACGGCCTGCTCGGTCCCCACCTGGAACTCGGCCAGCATCCCGCGGCCAAGGGCAGGACCTACGACCTGTATCTCGGCAACGCGGCCTTGCGGAAGGTTGGCCGGCGCAAGTGGAACAAGCGGGTCGCCAACGCCATTGGCTTCATCGATACCCTGGTGAGTTACGACACCTTGCTGATCGGCGGCGGCAATGCCCGGCTGGTCGACTTCAAGCTGCCGCACAACGTCCGCATCGTCTCCAACGCGGCCGGGATCACCGGTGGAGTGAAACTCTGGGGACCCAAGATGGCGGGCGCGTTCCCGCCGCCGCCGGCAGCGCTGCGGCCACCTCCCGAAGGTGTCACCCCCGCGCCGGTCTCGTTTTAACCGCCCTCCATACCAATCTCCCGCAGGCGCCGGCTCGGAGGCCAATCACCCATGTCTATTCCGCTCACCCTTACCATCAACGGCACCCAGCGTTCGCTCACGCTGGAAGACGGCCGCGTCACCCTGCTTGACCTGCTGCGTGAGCGGCTGGATCTCACCGGCACCAAGAAGGGCTGCGACCGTGGCCAGTGCGGGGCCTGCACCGTGCTGGTGGATGGGCGCCGGGTGAACTCCTGCCTCGCTCTGGCGGTCAGCCTCGACGGCGCCGACGTGCTCACCATCGAAGGCGTGTCCCAGGGTGGCGCGCTGCATCCGGTGCAGGCGGCCTTTATTGAGCACGACGGCTTCCAATGCGGCTTCTGCACGCCGGGCCAGATTATGAGCGCCATCGGCCTGATCCAGGAAGGCCAGGCTGGCGACGACCCGGAGCGCGTTCGCGAGGGCATGAGCGGCAATCTGTGCCGCTGCGGCGCCTATCTCGGCATCACCGAGGCGGTGCTGGAGGTCCAATCCCGCATGCGGCCACAGCAGGAGCGGGAGCAGGCGGCATGAACCCGTTTGATTACGTCCGCGCCGGCAGCGTGGCGGAGGCCGTTACCGCGGCCGCTACCCCCGGATCCGCCTATCTCGCAGCCGGTACCAACCTGCTGGATTTAATGAAGGGCGGCATCACCCATCCCGGCCGCGTCGTGGACATCACCCGGTTGCCCGGGCTCAGCGCGATAGAGCCGCTGGCCGATGGCGGCATGCGTATCGGTGCCCTGGTGCGCAACAGCGACCTGGCGCACGATCGAGAGTTCCTCGCCCGGTATCCGGCGGTCGCGGAGGCGCTGCTGTCGGGCGCGTCGCCCCAACTGCGCAACGCTGCGACCACCGGCGGCAATCTGCTGCAGCGCACCCGCTGCCCATATTTCTACGACACGGCCAGCGCGTGCAACAAACGCCAACCCGGCACCGGCTGCGACGCGCGCGGCGGCGAGAACCGTGGTCATGCCGTGCTGGGCTGGAGCGAGCACTGCATCGCGACCCACCCATCCGATTTCTGCGTGCCCTTGGTGGCACTCGACGCAGTGGTTGAAATCGCGGGCCAGCCGGGCAAGCGGGAGGTGGCGCTCGAAGCGTTCCACCGCCTGCCGGGCGACACGCCGCAGGTCGAGACGGTGCTCGCCCCCGGTGAACTCATCGTCGCGGTCCGCCTGCCGCCCGCGGCCGCCGGGTTTGCCGGGCATTCGCGCTACCTCAAGGTCCGCGACCGCACCTCGTATGCCTTTGCCGTGGTTTCGGCCGCGTGCGCCCTCCGCCTGGAGGGCGGCCGGATCGCCGAAGCCCGCATCGCTTTGGGCGGCGTGGCGCTGAAGCCTTGGCGCACACGCGCGGCCGAGGCGGCGCTCACCGGGCGGGAGCCGGAGGCCGCAGCATTCCAAGCGGCGGCCGCGGCTGCGCTGCAAGATGCTCAGCCTTCGGGCGACAATGCCTACAAGATTGAACTGGCCCGGCGCATCGTGACCCGTGCGTTGAGCCTCGCCGCTTCCGGCACGCCGGACCGTCTGCCGGCCCTGCCTGCCTCTCCCTTTGCTTCCATCAACGGAGGTCCGCTCCATGCCTGATCTCGCTCCCGTTCATACCCGCCACGGCTCCAACAGCGGCCAGCCGCTCAGCCGGCGGGAGGGCACCCTGAAAGTGACCGGCGAGGCCCGTTTCGCCGCCGACAACCACCCCGCGGGCATGCTGCACGCCGTCATGGCGGTTAGCACGATCGCACGTGGCCGGGTCGCCTCGCTGGATGTGGCCGCGGCCAAGGCGCATCCGGGCGTGGTCGAGGTGATGACCTCCGCCAACGCCCCCCGGCTCGCGCAAGACCCCGACGAGAAGGATAGCCCGTTCACCTTCAAGATCGAGCTCTTGCAGGACGATCGGGTGCGCTACGCCAACCAGCCGATTGCGGTGGTGATCGCCGAGACGCTGGAGGCGGCGGCGGAGGGAGCGGCTTTGTTGCAGCCGGTCTACGAGGCCGCCCCGGCGCGGGTCACGCTCGACGCTGCCGAGCGCTTCGTGCCGGGTGCGGTGGGAATGGGCCAGCCCGCATCCGAGGCCATCGGCGATATCGCCGCCGCCTTCTCACAGGCCGAACAGCACATCGAGGCGACCTACGAGACCGCCGCGCAGTACCACAACGCCATGGAACCCCATGCCACAGTGGCAGAATGGCAAGGCGATACCTTGCTGCTCGACACGCCGAGCCAGGGCATGGCCATCGCGCAGGCTCGCATTGCTGCGCTGTTCGGCATCCAGCCAGGCGATATCCATGTCCGCAGCCCGTTTTTAGGCGGTGGTTTCGGCTCCAAGGGCGCGCTCTGGGCGCCGCAAGTCCTCGCCGTCATGGCCGCCCGCTTCTTGAGCCGCCCCGTCAAGCTGATGACCCGGCGCGAGCAAATGTTCGGCCCCGTTGGCCATCGCGCCCCCACTCGGCAGACCCTTCGCCTGGCCGCCAGCGCGGACGGCACGCTCGCCGGCTTGGATCACCATACGCTCACCGCCTCCAGCATGTTCGACGACTTCTTCGAGCCTGCGGGCGGGACGGTGCACACGCTCTATGCCACCCCGGCACTCGCCACCAGCTATGAGGCGGTGCGGCTGGACACCGGCACGCCGTTCTTCATGCGCGCGCCCGGCGAAGCCAGCGGCAGCCTCGCGCTGGAGAGCGCCATGGACGAGATGGCCGAGGCCTGCGGGATGGATCCGCTCGAGTTCCGCCTCAAGAACTACGCCGAAGTCGAGCCGCTGTCCGGCAAGCCGTTCTCGTCCAAGGCGCTGCGGGAATGCTATGCTCAAGGCGCGGCCCGGTTCGGCTGGACCGGCCGCCCGCAGGCCCCCCGCCAGATGCGCGACCAAGCCGGTTTGCTGGTCGGCTGGGGCATGGGCACATCCACCTTCCCTTCGCTGATATTCCAAGCCGAGGCTCGCGCCGAACTCCGGGTTGACGGCCGTGCCACCGTGGAACTCGGCGCACAGGACATGGGCCAGGGCGCCTGGACCGCTCTGGCGCAAATCGCCGCCGACGCGCTGGCCGTCGACATCGCCGAACTCGATTTCCACATGGGGCGGTCGGATTTGCCCAATGCCGGTATCGCCGGCGGGTCCGGCCATACCGCCACGGCTGGCACCGCGATCCATCATGCCGGCGCCGATGTGATTGCCCAACTGGTCGAAATCGCGACCACCGACGAACGCTCGCCCCTGTTCGGGGCCGGCAACGAGGGCGTGGTGGCCCGCGGCGGCCGGCTGATGCGGCGCAGTGACGAGAGCCGCGGCGAGAGCTACGCCGACATCCTCCGACGTGCCGGGCGGTCCGCCATTGCGGGGCAGGGTCAAAGCGCGCCCGACCCGGCGATGCAAGAGCGCTTCGCCATGCATGCCCACGGCGCCGTGTTCGCCGAGGTGAAGGTGGATCCGGATCTTGGCCAGGTGCGCGTCAGCCGCTTGGTAGGCGCCTTTGCCGCCGGCCGCGTGATCAATCCTAAAATGGTGCGCAGCCAGTATTTCGGCGGCATGATCTGGGGCGTGTCGTTCGCCTTGCACGAGCACGCCGTAATGGATGCACGCTCCGGGCGGACGATGAACGCCAATTTCGCCGATTATCACATACCGGTGAATGCGGACATTCCTGCCATGGAGGCAATCCTGGTGGAGGAAGTCGACCCGCATGTGAACGCGCTTGGCGTGAAGGGCGTGGGCGAGATCGGCGTCACCGGCACGGCGGGGGCTGTGGCCAACGCCGTTTGGCACGCCACCGGTATCCGGGTTCGCCGGTTTCCGATCACGCTCGACCAGCTCCTCACGCACTGACGCTGGGCAGGTCGGGGCAGGCTCTCGCCTAAGCCCGCCCCACCGCACCCCACGCATCAAACCCGTTCACCCGCACCACGCCTGCCAGCAAGCGTAGCGCGTCCGGGCCGCCGCGGTCGTTCAGCGCGCCGGTTTCCATTTCGCCAGCGAGCAGTTCGGCCTGGCCGGCGATGATTTCCGCCGCCCGACGCAATGCCTCACGGGAGAGGGTGAGCTGCAAGTCGTCCGACAAAACGTTCCAGTCGTTCAGCATGGTGTCTGCCCTATTCGCCACCGCCGTTTTGGCTGCAAGGAAGCCGCGGACCTAGTACACGCGAGCGTGATCGAGTTCTAAGCCGAAAAGGTTAACCAGTCCTTGTTGCAGCGCGGGCGGCCTGATGCCAAACATGACTATAGACGTTGCTGGCGATCAAATTCTTCTCTTCCGCCGTGAATGGCGGCGTCGGCAGGCTCACGTAGAGCTTATCGATGATGAAGACCTCGATCTCGGCCTTGGTCTGCTCCTTTCCCCAGAAGCGGTCGAGCACAGCCAGCCGGGCTTGGAGTGCAGCAAGCAGGTCTCTGCTGGCCTGTTTAAGACGTTTGCGGGCGGTCGTGCCGAGCCCCTCCTTTTGCAGTAGATCGAATAGTGCGAGTTCGTCCTCGGCCAGACCTTCCTGGGCGGCGCGCTTTTGCTCCTCATCCAGGGTTTGCACCAACTCCACCAAGCGGCGGAAGGTCTCCTCGACCGCGGTGCGGTCCTTCTCTGCGTTGTAGGCGGCGACGATCTCCTCGTATTTGGCCTGGTAGTCCATGCGCATCGAGTTGCGCGCCAGCATCTCGGCCAGCTGCTTTTCGACCAGCTGTCGGATGTCCTGGATCGCGGTGGCCTTATGCGCGGCCTTGCTGGCGAACTCGTCGCGCAGCCGCTCCAGGTCCAGCGTGCTGAGATCGAAGCTCAGCCCCTCCGCTTGGTCGCCCCCGATTCCCTCGGTGAGGATGGCGGCATTGACGATCCGGTGCAGTTGCTTGAGCAGGCCGGTGACGTCGGCGGTGTCGCGGCGCTCGGTCAGCTTCTTGTAAATGGAATCGATGTTGTCGTGACGCTCGGCGTAGGCGTAGGCGGTGGGTTCGGTGACCAGCGCCTTGAAGCGGATGAACACCTGCCGGGCGAGGATCTCGAAGCGGCGCTTGGCTTCGTCGGTGCGGTAGACCGCTTCCACTGCGTCGGCGAAGCGCTCGATGCGGGTGAAACCGGTCGCCCCGAGCAGCACCGCCGGGTCGAAGCCGAGGCCCCGCAGATGCGCCTCGGTCGCCTCGATGGCCTCCAGCAACGCCTGCACCCGCTCCTCGATTGGGGTGACGATTTGCTCGCCGCCGGTGCCGTCGTCGCCGAGCGCGTATTGCGCCAGCGCGGCGCGCAGGCTGGCCAGCATGCCGTTATAATCCACGATCAGGCCAAAATCCTTGCCCGGATAGACGCGGTTGGCCCGCGCGATCGCCTGCATCAGGGTGTGCGCCTTCATCGGCTTGTCGATGTAGAGCGTGGCGAGGCATTCCACGTCGAAGCCGGTCAGCCACATGGCGCAGACGATGGCGACGCGGAACGGATGCGCCGGGTCTTTGAAGGCGGTCTCGATATCGACGCGTTCGCCGGTCGTGGCGTCGAAGCCCTGCTTGATGCGGGCACGGTGCGGGGTGATGTCGAAGCTCCAGCGCTTGAAGTCGGCGACTTCGTTCTGTGCCTCGCTGATGATGAGCTCGATGATGGTCTGGTCGAGCCAGCGCGCCTGACGGTCGAGCGTGTCCGCCGCCGCCAGCAGCGTGGCCCGCGCCTCTGGCCCGGCGGAGGCCGCCGCGCTGCGCTTCGAGGCGGCGGCGGTCTGGACGGCGGCGGCCTTTGCCCGCCAGCGCGGCTGGATCAGTTGCAGCATGCGAGCGCAGGTGATCTTGTCGATGCAGACGAACAGCGCCTTGCCCGCCTCCCAGCGCAGCGCACAGTGTTCCACGAAGTCGGCGGCGATGGCCTCCAGCCGGGCATCGGCGGTGACCACCTCGTAATGCTTGCCCAGCAGCTTCTCCAGCAGCGCGGCCTGGTCGGGGTCGAGGTCGGCTTCGGCGACTTTTTCGGCGATTCGGCCGTTCAGCTCGCCATGCGACACATGCAGGCGCTCGCCCCGGTTCTCGTAGACCAGCTTGACGGTGGCGCCGTCCTCCTGCGAGCGCTGGAAGTTGTATTGGGAGACATAGCTGCCGAAGATGCGCCGGGTGATCTCGTCCTGCTTGAACAGGGGGGTGCCGGTGAAGCCGATGAAGGCGGCGTTGGGCAAAGCCAGCCGCATGTTGCGCGCCAGCCGCCCGGCCTGGGTGCGGTGAGCCTCGTCCGAAATGACGATGATGTCGTCGCGGTCGCTGTAGGGCTCGTTCGGGTCCACGTCCTGGTTGAACTTGTGGATCAGGCTGAAGACGTAGCGGTGATTGGTCTTGAGGATGCGCTTGAGGTCGGCGCCGGAGGCGGCGCGGGGCGTCTCGTTGTCGGCGATGCCGCAGCCGACGAAGGTCTGATAAATCTGGCTGTCGAGGTCCTGCCGGTCGGTCATCAGCAGGAAGGTGAAGTTGCCCTCGACCGTGCGGCGCACCTTTTCGGCGAAGAACGCCATGGAGTAGGACTTGCCGCTGCCCTGGGTGTGCCAGAACACGCCGAGGCGGCCCAATTCCGGGTGGGCGCGCTCGATGATGGCGACGGGGCCCTCGGGGACGAAGGAGGGCAGGGCGGGCAGCGCGGGGTCGGCCGGCTGCTCTGGCGCGGCGCGCTGGTCCAGCGGCAGTTCGATCACCCGGCGGCGCAAGCGCTGCTCGGGCGGGAACTCGCGTTTCAGCGCCTCCTGGCGCTGCACCGAGGCCACCGCCCGGTTGACGCCGAGCACCTGGTGGTTGCGCGCCACCACCTTGCGGGTGGCGCCGGCGCGGCTGGCGTCGAACAGGGTGAAGTTTTCCACGATGTCCAGCAGGCGGGCGGGGGCGAGCATGCCGTTGAGCAGGATTTCGGCGTCGAGCTTGCCCGGGTCGGTTTCCTCGAGCCGCTTCCACTCGGCGAAGTGCTCCCATTGGCTGGTAATCGAGCCGTAGCGGGCGCGGTCGCCGTTGCTCACCACCAGGAAAGCGTTGTGGAAGGCATGAGCGATGACGGCTTCGTCCAGGTAGTCACGCAGGTTGCCGTCGAAGCCGGCGCGTATGTTCTTGTGCACCGCTTTGAGTTCGATGAAGACCAGCGGCAGGCCGTTGACGAAGCAGACCAGGTCGGCGCGGCGGTCGTAGTGAGGGGTGCGCAGGCCGGTGAGCTTGAGTTCGCGCACGGCGAGGAAGCGGTTGCTGCCGGCGGGTTGGCGAAGTCGATCACGCGGGCGCGGCCCTCGCGCGGGCGGCCCTGGCCGTCGCGGTACTGCACCGGCACGCCGTTGCGGATCAGGCGAGAAGCGTCCTGGTTGTGCTGGATCAGCGAGCGGCTGAAGTCGTGGACGGTGAGCTTGCGGTGGGCGTCGTCGATTGCGGCGGGGGGCAGGGCGGGGTTGAGCCGCGCCAGGGCGGCGCGCAGGTCGCGGGTGAGCACGGCCTCTTTGGTGCTGTTGCGGCCGAGCGTGCCGGTGGGGCCGAAGGTTTCGCTGTTATGGGCGTAGACCGATTCCCAGCCGAGCGCGTCGTTGAGGTGGGTGGCGAAGGCGGCCTGCACCAGCCGGTCCTCGCTGTTGATGCCGGTGGCGGCCATGTCGGGGGTGCCTCTTGGCTGGGGTCATACGGCGATTTCGCCGCTCATGAGCCGGGGAAGGAGGAGGTCGCGGGCTTGGGCGAGTTTTTGGTTCAAGGCTTTAAGGACGCTCATTTGTCGCTGCAACGCAGATACCACCTCCACAAAGTCGGACTGAAGCTTTATCGCAGGCCAAATGACAGTCCTCGCATGGAGAACGTTTCTATCCAGCCCGGGCACTGCAGCCTTTTCCGTGGTTATTCCTTCCAATAAGAACCTCAGAAAATACAGGATCATCAATGGGTGGGCGCCCTTAAAATCCTCGACGTACAATGCAGTATTTAGCGGCCAATAATTCTGTTCGACATAATACACTTTCCCAAGCGTGCCATATCGGCCCGTTATCACACCGGGTCCGACAGACTTGGGATGATTGTGAAACCCCGTTACACCCGATGACGAAATAATTGGAACTGACCCCGGAACCCTCTTTGCATCCGGCAGATCATAACCTCTCTTCAGCGTAATGATGTCGCCAAGCGTTTTACGCTCCCATCTCTCAGGGATGCCTTCGATGATCTGGACGTGTTCGTGGCCGGGGAAGCGGAAGTGGACGAACCACTCGCGGTAGAGCAGCCGCGCCGCCTCCTCCAACAACCCAATCCGCCGCCGGTTGGTCTCGATCAGATCGTCGTAGGCGGAGAGGATGTCGGCAATGCGGCATTGCAACTCATAATGAGGAATAGCAATCACCACTTTGGCCAGTTTTTCGCGTGGTAAATGCTTGATCGTTGAGCCTGTAAAGAGACCGCTCAATTCGTCACTTCGGCCAAGTTTCAAGAAGCTGTAGAATAAGAATCGACTGTCCACGCCATCGAACGGCCGTATCCGATGCAGGGCTTTCTGGATCATCATCCCGGGGACTTGCTCTTTCCAGACGGCACATCGCCCTGGTACCCCACCCTCACACATAACAATGTCGCCGTATTTCAGCCCATAGCGTTCAGTTTCGCTGGGTTCGAAACGCATTTCGCGTAGGTTTTCCAGATCAAACTCGCCCCATCGAACGTTCAGATTGGCAAGGTAAGGCATCGCTTGACCCTTATTTTTATTTTGGTCGAGCATTTTACCTAGGCGAAAATCTGCTATGGCATTTAGTGGCCTTCTATCCCACTTCACGCCCCCAACTCCTCGAACGTGCGCGCTATCTGCGCGGAAAGTTCTGCTGCTTCCTCGTTCAGACCCGTCAAATCAACATGAATCCCCCGCAACGCCTCCTCGAAATCGAACTCCTCGTCCCGTTCATCCGGCGCCACCCCGACATACCGTCCCGGCGTCAAGCTCCAGTCATGCGAGGCAATCGCGGCCCGGTCCACCCGCTTCACCAGCCCGGCCACATCCTGTAGCACCGCGCCCGGAAACCGCTCCTGCAGCCAATCCGCCTGCCGAACGAAATAGCGCGTCTCCCGCAGCGCCGCCGCCGCAGCCGCGCGGGCCTCGTCCAGCGCCTTGCGCGCTCGGCCGATGCCCGCGCCGTCCCACAGCTCGGAGTCGCGCGCGGCAAGCTCCTTCACGCCCATGTCGATCACCCGCCCCGCCAGCTTGGTCGCCAGGTCGACCTGCTTGGTCAGGTCGCGGCAGCGTTCGGCCAGCGGATGCAGCGCCGCCCGCGCCGCGTGCAGCCCGGCGTTGTCGCGGCCCGTGCCGGCCCAGCGCCCCGCCTGCGCCGCCGCCTCGCCCGCGAACGCCGCACTGTCGGCTGCCAGCGTGGCCCGGGCGCTGGCCAATTCGTCCCAGGGCTCGGCCAGCGGACCCGGCGCGCGCATGGCCTCGGCGAAGGGGGCGAGCAGGCCGGTCAGCCGGCCGAGCGCCGCCGTGAAGCCCGCCAGCCCCGGCCCCGCCGCCCCGCCCAGCCGCACCGCCTCGGCGAGATAGCGCGCGACCAGGGCCAGGAAGCGGTCCGATTGGCCGCGATAGAGCCAGACGATGGCGGCGATGTTGTGCTGCTGCTCGGGGCTGAAATCGCACACCGAGCGAGACACTTTGCGGAAGATGCCGCGCGCGTCGAGCATCAGCACGGTGTCGCGGCGGGCCGGGTCGCGCTCCTTGGCGCGGTCGAAGAACCATAGCTGGCAGGGCACGGTGCGGGTGTAGAAGAAGTTGCCGCGGATATCGATCATGACGTCGACCGCCCCGGTCTCGACCAGCTTTTGCCGCACCAGCGCCTCGTCGCGCCCGGCGCTGGAGGCCTGGGAGGACATCACCACCCCGGCGCGGCCATTCGCATTCAGATAGGCGTAGAAGTAGGACAGCCACAGGTAGTTGGCGTTGGAGACGCGGCGGGCCTTGTTTACGCCGGGCAGGCCGAACGGCAGGCGGGGGTCGGAGCGCACCTTGTCGGCGTCCACCTCGTCGACGTTGAACGGCGGATTGGCCATCACGAAGTCGCACCTTCCCGCCAGCTCGTGCGGGTCCTTGTAGTAGGTGATGGCGTCGTTGCCGGCGCGGATGTCGCCCTGCAGGCCGTGGACCGCGAGGTTGATGGCGGCCAGCTTGGCCGTGGTCTCGTTCTTCTCGTGGCCGTAGAAGGTGACGCGCTCCATGGTGTCCTGCCCCTCTTGCTCGATGAAGTGGCTGGTCTGCACGAACATGCCGCCGGAACCGCACGCCGGGTCGAAGACGGTGCCGCGGTTGGGTTCGATGACGTTGACGATGGTTTGCACGATGGAGGGCGGGGTGAAGAACTCGCCGCCGTCATGGGCGCCCTGCTTGGAGAACTCGGCGAGGAAGTATTCGTAGATGCGGCCGAACACGTCTCCGGACGCGCGGTACAGCCCCTCCTCGTCGAACAGGCGGAGCATGCCTTCCAGCACGTCGTCCTCGAAGCGCTGGTAATCCTTCGGCAGCTGCCCGGCGAGCGGGGGGAAGGCGGCCTCCACCGCCTCCATTGCGGCGGTGATGGCGGCGCCTAGGCTGCCATCCTTGCGCAGGCGCAGCAGGGCGTCGAAATGCGCGGCCTCGGGCAGCATGAGCGCGCGGCGCTTCTGGAAGTCCGCCGCGACGAGGGGGCGGCTGGGCATCTTGCCCGCCTGCATGTCGGCCGCGATGGCGGACTGGGCCTCGCGGAAGCGGCTGGTGGCGTGGCGGAGGAAGATCAGGCCCAGGATGGGGAGAAATTACTCGTTTGAGGCGAGGTTGGAGTTGGCGCGCAGGCCGTCGGCCAGCTTCCAGAGCCGGGCCTCGAACTTCTCGATATCGATCAGGTGGTCAGCACTCATTGGGTTCGCCGTGGTCCTTCAGGGTTGGGGGCTGGGCCGAGGGGTTCAGGCGCTCGGACTCGTGGGGGGCCAGCGTGCAGTCAAAGCTCAGGACAGCACCCCGGCAAGCGCCCCGCTCATGCAGGTGCCGATCGTGCCCGAGACCACCGACCGCAGGCCGAGCACAGTGATCTCTGCCCGGCGCTCCGGCACCATCGCGCCCATGCCGCCGACCAGGATACCGAGGCTGCCAAAGTTCGCGAACCCGCACATCGCGTAGGTTAGGATAATCCGCGACCGCGGCGACAGCGCTCTGGGCGGCAAGCCGGCGAGACCCAGATACGCGACGAACTCGTTCAGCACCGTCTTGGTACCCATCAGCAGCCCGGCGGCGCCCGTCTCCGCCCACGGCACGCCCATCAGCCACAACAATGGGCGGAACGGCAGCGCGACCAGGCCCTGCAGCGTCGGCGCGCCAGGCATGGCAGCCAGCAGGCTGTTGCACAGGCCGACCAGCGCCACGGCGACCAGCAAGCTGGTCGTGATGCCCACCAACGGAGCCACGCCGTCGGCCGTGCCGCGCACCAGCGCGTCCAGCGCCCCCGCTGCACGGTCGCGCACGAGTGTTGCGGGCGCTGCCTGCGTCGCGGCGGCGAACGGCACCATGATCGCGGCCACCGCCAGAGCGGCCGGCGTGCTGATCACGGCGGCCACCAGGATGGTGCCGAGCGCGTTGGGGATCACCGGGCCCAAAATGGTGCTGTAAATGACCATGACCGTGCCGGCGATGCCGGCCATGCCGCAGCTCATAATGGCGAACAGCTCGCCGCGCTGCATTCCCTGCAGGTAGGGGCGCACCAGCAATGGCGCCTCGATATGGCCGACGAAGATGTGCACCGCCGCTGCCAGCGCGAGCGGGCCGTCGATGCCCACCGCCCGGCGCAGCACCGCGGCGAACAGGGCGGTGACGCGCTGCATGACGCCCCAGTGGAACAGCAACGACGCGAGGGCGCTGATGATCAGCACCAGCGGCAGGATTTTGAAGGCAAGCACCACGGTGGCCTCGGGGTGGGCGACCGCGAACGGGGGCGCACCGCCGCCGAGATAGCCGAACAGGAACGCCGTGCCGTCATCGGTGGCGCGCTGCAAGCTGTTGGCGGCACCGTTCAGCAGCATGATCGCGCCGCGCGCCGGGCCGAAATCGATCAGCAGCAGCGCCAGCAGCCATTGCAGCACCAGCCCGCCCAACACCACGCGCCAGGGAATGCGCCGGCGGCCCTCGCTCAACAGCCAAGCCAACCCGACCAGCGCCGCCCAGCCAACCAATCCCCGCACGCCTCACCCCGCTCCAAGCCTCTTCCGGCCATAACCCGGCCAGCCCGGCTCGTCGATGCGGTTTGCCTGCCGCCGTGCTGGGCCGTATCGTCACGTCATGACGGAGACCGCCATGCCAAGCCACCCGCGCCGAGACGCCGCTTGTGGAGTATCTTGCACATCGGAGGGGCGCCGCGGATGAGCCGCGTCATCACCGTCGCCGCGGCCCAGCTCGGGCCGATCCAGCGTGCGGAGCCCCGTTCGGAGGCAGTCGGGCGCATGGTGCGGCTGATGGAGCGGGCGAGCGCGCGGGGCGTGGAGCTGGTGGTATTCCCCGAACTGGCGCTCACCACCTTCTTCCCGCGCCACTACCACGCGGACCGCCGCGAGATGGACCGGTGGTTCGAGACCGCGATGCCGTCGGACGCGACCGCGCCGTTGTTTGCCGCCGCGCGCCGCTACGGCATCAGCTTCCACTTAGGCTACGCCGAACTCACGCCGGAGGGCCGCCACTTCAACACCGCTATCCTGGTGAACCCCGCCGGCGAGACGATGCTGAAATATCGTAAGGTTCACCTGCCCGGCCACGCCGAGCATGACCCGGCGCGCAAAGTTCAGCACCTGGAAAAGCGCTATTTCGAGGTAGGCGACCTCGGTTTTCCCGTCACCCGCGCCCCGCTCGGCCAGCAGCGGGTGAATGCCGGATTGCTGATCTGCAACGACCGGCGCTGGCCCGAGGCGTGGCGCGTGCTGGGGCTGCAATCGGTGGAATTGGTCATGCTCGGCTACAACACGCCATCAATTAACCAAGACGCTCGGGGCTTTGAGGCGCATCACCTCCGCGTCTTGCACAGCCACCTCTCCATCCAAGCGGGGGCCTACCAGAACGCGACCTTCGCCGTGGCGACTGCCAAGGCAGGAATAGAGGACGGATGCGAGCTGTTCGGCAACTCCATCATCGTCAACCCGCAGGGCGAGATCATGGCGGAAGCCACGACATGGGCCGACGAGCTGATCACCGCCGACTGCGACTTGGACCACTGTGAATTGGGGCGCACCACAGTCTTTGCGTTCGATAAGCACCGGCGGCCCGAAGCGTACCGGCGGATTACTGACCAAGTCGGGGCGATTGCCCCTCCCGATTGGGTAAACACCGCTTCTGCAAAAGTTTGAGGCGAACCGAGGAGATGTCCTTATCCCAGGTGCCAGCTTCGGTAATGCCGCTTAGAGCAGGCGGGGACGTGCCAGTCTGAGCCGGGTCGGCCCGTGCGTCGGAGGAGAGTTCGTGTCTGGATCGGTCGGAGTCGTTGACGGCATTGTTGGCGGGGAAGTGTGCGGCTGGCTGGCGAACCAAGACGACGATGACCGAATCGAGCCCGTGATTTGCCGCGGAGGGGGCCGGCAACTCGCCTTCATGCCATTTACCTTTCGCGAAGACGTGGTCGCGGCGCTGGGCAAGGAGGGTGTGTTTGGTTTCGCCATCCCATTAGGACTGCTGGCGCCGCTCGGCCGGAAGGTCACCCTGTCGGACCGGTTCGGCAATGTACTGGCTCATGGTGATGCTCTCGCCATGCCGCCCGCCACACCGGACGAAAAACACCGCCCACCCACACGGATTTTCCTTCATATTCCAAAAACCGCGGGCACCAGCTTGCGCAATACCCTGCTGCGGAATGTACCAGCCGGCGAATATCTGCTGGTCTATCCTGGGCGGATGCCAGGGCTATCGCTGCAGCGCGCGCTGACAATCCCGCTGTGCCAGCGTGACCATTTGAGCTGGGTCTTTGGCCATTGCGGGTTTGGCTTCCACCGCTATCTCACACGCGCTTGCCGTTACATCACGTTCATCCGCGAGCCGATGGCGCGGCTGCGGTCCAACATCCATCATCATGCGGCCGCCGGCACCCCCTTCGATGTCCAGGGCGTGAGCGTGCGGCCCTCGGCCATGTTCAACGAAGGCTTGAGCGATGAATTCGATAACCTCATGACGCGCTTGCTCAGCGGATTGGGCACCCACGAAATCCCGCTTGGGCGGATGGGAGCGGACGAGGTGGAGATTGCCGTGCACAACGTGCGCGAGCATTTCGATTTTGTCGGGCTGCAAGCGCAAGCTGCGGTGGATACGGCAACGCTGCAACGCGCGCTCGGGCTGGCAGTGGCGCCGCTCTCGGCCGACAATGTTACGCCGCCCGAGAACCGCTATGGCGATGAGGAGCTTGCCCGGGTGGATTGGCAGGCCGTGGCCGAACGCAACCGGGCGGACCGGTTGCTGTATCATAGGCTGCAACGCGAGCATCTGGTGTCCCGTATGTTCGGCTGACTTCGCGCTCCGCCAGGCTATTGTTTCGGGCTGATGTCGACCTTGAAGTAGGACGCTTCGAGCGTCTTGAAGGTGCCGTCTGCATTGGCTTGCGTGATAGCCTTGTTGAACATCGCCCGAAGGTCATTATCGTCGGGGCGGAATGCGGCGCCGACGCCTGGCCCGAAGATGTCGGTCGTGCGCGGGATTTCGGCGACGATGCGGCAGCAGCCAGGGTTTTTGTCGATAAAGCCTTGCGACACGACCGTGTCTCCGACGACATAGTCGAGCCGTCCGCTGATCAGGTCCGCAAAGGGTTCATCTCCGCCGGGATAGAGTTTTACATCGGCGCCTTTATAGTTTTTATCAAGATAGTTCGCGAACGTCGTCGAGGACTGGGTGCCGATCGTTTTATCCTTCATCGCCGCCGGAGACACGTCGTTGCTCGTGTTGCTCGCCGTGGTAACCCAGACGGGCGGCGTGGCATAATAGACGTCGGAAAATGTGACCAGCTTAGAGCGCGCCGCGGTCTCGTTCATGGACGATATGATGACGTCGAACTTGCCGGAGAGCAGTGCAGGAATGATGCCGTCCCAGTCCTGGTTCTGGAATGTGCAAGTAAGCTGCATCTTGCTGCAAAGCGCTTTGGCGTAATCGACTTCAAACCCGACGATCTGGCCTTGCGGATTGACGCTCTCGAACGGCGGATAGGTGGCGTCCATCCCGATGCGAACGGTCTTCCAATCCTTGGCCTCGGCCGGCAGGCTTGAGGCGAGGGCAGCACAGCCCAACAGGACTGCCAACAGCGTCTTGGACCTCATCGCAATCTCCCGAGCGCGCGCACGACTGGTTTGTCGCGTCATATCAGGGCAAAAACCATGCCAACCGACAAGCTAATCGCTCGCAAGCAGTGGCCGAAACGTCAGATCGTGCCGACCGTGCGAATCCGGGCCCGGGGAAAGATTTCAGATTGGGCGAGGACGGGTGTCGCCGGGCGAATTCGGTCCACAATGGCGCGCAAATGCGCCCGGATGCCGGCCGACGACAGCAGCACCGGCATCTCCCCCGTCGCCTGTGCCGTATCGAATGCCTGGCGCAGGCGGTGGACGAACTCGCTCAAGCGGGACGGAGCCATGGCAAGCTGCCGGTCATCGGGCGGCCCGACCAGGCTCTCGGCAAACGCTGCTTCCCACTCCGGGGAGAGGGCAATCAGCGGGATGTAGCCGCTCGGCCCGGTGTGGCTGTCACTGATCTGCCGGGCTAGGCGGGCGCGCACATGAGCGACGATGGCGGCAACCGGCCGCGGCTGGCCGCCGCAAGCCTCGGCGATCCCCTCAAGCACGGTGGACAGATCGCGGATCGAGACCCGTTCCGCCAGCAAGGCTTGCAGCACGCGCTGCGTGCCGCCAACGCTGATCTGCGACGGGATGAGATCGGCCACTAATTTCTGCTGGTCCCGCGGCAACTCGTCCAGCAGTTTCTGCGTCTCGGAATACGACAACAGCTCCGCCATCGTTTCGCGAACAACCTCCGTCAAATGCGTGGTCAGCACCGAAGGCGGGTCGACCACGGTACAGCCCCGGGCCAGCGCTTCGTCGCGCCGGGCGGGATCGATCCAGAGGGCGGGCAGGCCGAACGTGGGTTCGGTGGTCCGCTCGCCTGGGAAGGGCGGGATGCCGCCCTGTGGATCCATGGCAAGCACCTGGGACGGGCGCAACTCACCCCGGCCGGCCTCGATCTCCTTCACCCGGATGGAATACGTGTCGGCGCCAAGTTGCATGTTGTCCTGGATGCGCACCGGCGGCAGCACAAAGCCCATTTCGGCGGCGATCGATCGGCGCAACCCCTTGATCTGCTCCGTCAGGCGCGGCGTGTTGCCCCCCGCCAGCGCCAGCAGGCCGTAGCCGAGTTCCAGCCGTAGCACGTCGATCCGCAACGTATCGGCAATCGGCGGTTCGCTGGAAGCCGGGGCAACGGCGGCGGCCTGCTCGTCCTCCGGGTTGGCGGCCGGATGCTTCCAGCGCAGCCAGGCGCCGCCGCCCGCCAGAGCGGCCAGCAGCAGGAACGGCAACATCGGCAGTCCCGGCATCAGCGCCAGCACGCCGGCGGCGCCTGCCGCCATGGCCAGCGGCTTGGGGCTGCCGCCCAATTGACGGATCAGCACCGTGTCGGCGGCGCCCTCCATGCCCCCTTTGGTGACGACGATGCCCGCGGCCGTCGACACCAACAGGGCCGGGATTTGCGACACCAGGCCGTCGCCAACCGACAGGGTGGTGAACGTGGCCGCGGCATCGGCCAGCGGCATGCCGTGACGGATGAGCCCAATGGCGAAGCCGCCAAAGACGTTGATCGACGTGATCAGCAGCCCGGCGATCGCGTCGCCGCGGACGAACTTTGCCGCACCGTCCATGGCGCCATAGAAGCCGCTCTCCTGCTCGAGTTCCTTGCGCCGGAGCTTGGCCTTGGCCTCGTTAATCAGGCCGGACGACAGGTCGGCATCGATCGCCATCTGCTTGCCGGGCATCGCGTCCAAACTGAAGCGTGCTGCAACCTCGGCAATGCGGCCGGAACCTTTGGTGATGACCATGAAGTTCACCACCAGCAGGATCGCGAACAGGATCACGCCGATCACGACGTCCCCGCCCATCAAGAAGCCGCCGAACGCTGCCACGACATGACCAGCCGCAAGCGGGCCCTCGCTGCCATGGCTCAGGATGAGCCGCGTGGTCGCCACGTTCAGCGACAGCCGCAACAGGGTGGTGAGCAACAGCAGCGTCGGGAAGGAGGTGAAGTCGAGCGGGCGCTTGAGAAAGATCGCCACCATCAGCACCAGCACCGAGGCGGTGATGGAGATCGCCAGCCCCATATCGAGCAGGATGGTCGGCAAGGGAATGACGAGCACGGCCAGCAGCAGGACCATGCCAAAGGCCAATCCTACGTCGGTGCCCGGGTTGTATTTGCGGGCGAAGGACTGGACCTGGTTTAGCATGGGGAGGCTTGCTCCAGGAGCAGGCTCAGCACCTGGGTCATGCCGCCATGCCCGCTGGCGGCGTGACGGGGATGCCGGCCGCGGCGTAATCCCGCAGCTTGTTGCGCAGCGCGCGAATGGAAATACCGAGGATCGTAGCGGCGTGGGTACGGTTGCCCAAGGTGTGGCTGAGCGTCTGCAGGATGAGGTCTTTCTCGACATCGTCCACCGTGCGCCCGACCAAATTGCCGTGGCTTCCCGGCGCCGCGGCCGGGGCAGCCGGCGCTCCGGTCTCGGGCAGCTCCACCGCGTCCACCTCGTCTCCGGTCGAGAGCAGTACGGCGCGGTGGATCGTGTTCTCGAGTTCGCGCACGTTGCCGCGCCAGCCGTGCCGAGCCAGCCGGGCGTGCGCCAGGGGGGAAAGCGGCCGTGCTGGCAGCCCATTCACCTCGGCATAGTGGCGGGCGTAATGCTCGGCGAGAGCGGCAATGTCGCCGGGCCGCTCGCGCAGGGCCGGGATGCGCAGGCTGACCACGTTCAGCCGGAAATACAGGTCTTCGCGGAAACGGCCGGCCGCGGAGTCGGCCAGCAAATCGCGGTTGCTGGTGGCCAGGATACGCACGTTGACCTTCACCGGGCCAGAACCGCCGAGGCGATCAATCTCCCGCTCCTGAATGGCGCGCAACAGCTTGGCTTGCAGCCGAACGTCCATCTCACTGATCTCGTCCAGCAGCAACGTGCCGCCATCCGCCGCTTCGAACTTGCCGAGCCGGCGCGCCGCCGCCCCGCTGAACGCGCCCTTCTCGTGGCCGAACATCTCCGACTCGAGCAGGTTTTCTGGAATGGCGGCGCAGTTGAGCGCAATGAACGGACCCGAAGCGCGGCGGGACTTGCGATGGATGTGCCGGGCCAAAACCTCCTTGCCGGTGCCGCTCTCCCCCGTGATCAGCACCGATGCCTCCGACCCGGCGACCTGTTCGGCGCGCTTGAGCGTCGCCAGCATCACTGGGTCGCGTGCGATCAGGTTATGGCTATCGCCGCTCGCCGCTTCTAAGATGGCCGCGATCAGGTCGGGATCCGGCGGCAAGGGCAGGAATTCACGTGCGCCATCGCGGATGGCGCGCACTGCCGCGGCGGAGTCGTTTTTGGTGCCGCAGGCCACGACCGATACTGCCATCCGCTCAGCGGCTAGGCCTCTCACCAGGGCGCCCACGTCGTTGCAGATGTCGCAAAGCACAAGATCCACCCGGGCGTCGAGCCGCAAGCGGGCGATGGCGCCGTCCACCGTGTCCACCTGGTCAAGCTTGGCGCCGCGCGAGATGGCGATGCGAGCGGCCTTGCCCAACTCGCCCGACAAGGACCCGACCAGCAGCACGCGCATGCCGGCATTGCTCATGAGCGGTCGGCCTTGACGATTTCCGTCATGGTCACGCCCAAGCGATTGTCATCTACCATCACCACTTCGCCACGTGCCACCAGGCGGTTGTTGACGTAGATGTCGATTGCTTCGCCAAGTTTGCGGTCCAACTCGACAACGGCGCCGCGACCGAGCTTGAGCAGTTGGCTCACCTGCATCGTGGCCTTGCCCAGAACGGCGCTCACCGTAACCGGAATATCGTAGACCGCTTCAAGGTCGCGGATGGCACGCGCTCCGCCGCTGCTCGAGGCAAGGTCGGGCAGCTCTACCAAGTCCATGTTTTCAGGCATCCATCGTCTCCGGTTGAATTGAATGAGGTTCGAATAAGCCAAGCATGGCGAGTGCCTCCTCGACCGCCGCGCGGGCGCGGGCAGCATGCCGGCCGGCCGATCCCTCCGACCAGTTCACCCGCGTATCACCTGGTGCCACGGCCTCGGACGGATGCACCGCGACCCGCTCTGCGATCTCGAAATCCAAGGCTGCGATCTCATCTTGGAGCATCGGGACCATGTGGGGGTGCACCCGCACAGTGATGCGCGGCTCATCGGTGAGGGCCGGCAGGACGGCGCGCACCAGAGCCCGCAATTCCTCGGCGCCGTGGGCTGCGCAAAGCGCAGGCAGGCAAGCGGCAAGTGCGGTCAGCATGCAGCGGGCGGTGGCTTCGGCCGCTTGCTCGGCCGTGCGGCGGGCGGCGTCCCGCGCTTCGCTCATGCTCTCCGCAATGAGCCGCAATACCTGGACACGGGAGGCCGCAATGCCGCGTTCGGCCTCGCCAAGCCCGCTGGCCCGCCCCTCGGCGCGGGCCGCGTCGAGTTCGGCCGCGGTAAAGGTCGGCTCGATCAGCTCCGGCTCCGGCGCCGGCTCGGCGGCAAGCTCGGCAGCCGTTGCGGCTTCGTCAAAATCCTCGGCGTAGAGCACTCCGGCTAAAGCAGGCCGGAACGATCCTTGGCGCGGCGGTGCAGTGCTGGCTTGGCCCATGTTAGTAGACGATTTCCTCGTCCTTGCCTTCGCCGATCTCGATCGTGCCTTGCGCCGCGAGGTCTTTGGCGAGAATTACGATCGCTGCCTGAGCTTCGTCCACCTCGCGGAGTTTGACCGGCCCCAAGGCTTCGATGTCGTCGCGCAGCATTTTGCCGGCCCGCTCCGACAGGTTCTTCAGGAACAAATCCCGCAGGCTTTCGGACGCGCCTTTAAGAGCTAGCGGAAGCTTGTCCTTGTCCACCGCGCGCAGCAGCCCCTGGATGGCCGTGGCGGATAGCCGGGACAGGTCATCAAAGGTGAACATCAGCGACTTGATCTTGTCGGCCGATTCGCGGTTTCGCTCTTCTAACGCCGCGACGAAGCGGGTCTCGCTTGCCCGGTCGAGATTATTGAAGATTTCAGCCATCATCTCGTGCGCGTCGCGCCGGGTGGAACGGGCCAAGTTGGACATGAACTCGGCCCGCAACGTCCGCTCGACTCCGTCGAGCACTTCCTTCTGCACGCTCTCCATCCGCAGCATGCGCATCACCACCTCGATTGAGAAGCTGTCCGGCAGCAGCGTCAACACCCGGGCTGCGTGCTCTGGTTTGATCTTCGAAAGCACGACGGCGACGGTTTGCGGGTATTCGTTCTTGAGATAGTTCGCCAACACGGCCTCGTGCACGTTGCCGAGCTTGTCCCACATCGTGCGCCCGGCCGGGCCGCGGATTTCCTCCATGATCTGCGCGGCACGATCCCGCGGCAGTGCCTTTTGCAGCAAGCGCTCGGTGCTATCAAAGCTGCCAACCAGGCTGCTCATGCCCCCCATGCTCTCGGCGAATTCGACGCACAAGGCTTCGACCAGTTCGGCCTTCACGCTGCCAAGCTGAGACATGGCGGCCGAAATCTCCTTGATCTCGTCCTCGTGCAGCAGGCCGAACAACCGACTGGACTGCTCCTCGCCGAGGGCCAGCATTAGCACCGCTGACTTCTGTGCTCCGGTGAGAGCGATCGAATTGCTGCTCGCTCGCATGGTCAGCCGGGCTCCCTTGCCATCCAGTTGCGCATCACGGCCAAGCTCTCCTCCGGGTGTTTCTCGATCAATTCAGCCACGCTGCGCAGCGAGGAGGCCCGCATCGCACCGTCGATGCTGCCGACCCGAACCATGGCTTCCCCACCAGGCGCGTGGACCGGTGAGCTACCCGCAGGGCCGGCCAGGGCCAAGCCCGCCGAACCACCGCCGGGCCCGGCAATGGCCAATGCCGCGCCAGCAGAAGCTGTGGGCGAAATCGTGCCTGGCGGGAGCAGCATGGAGCCTGCAGCCCCGCCCTCGATGGCTGCCGGTGCAATCGTGGTGAGCCGCACGACCATCGGGCGAAGCACGAAAAGCAACGCGACCAGAGCGACTAAGCCCAGCAAGCCGGTTTGTCCCAGTCGCATCAGGTCCGACTTGTCGACGGGAAGGCCGAACATGGCGGGCTTGGCCGGCTCCGCCGGGTCATCGGTGGCAGTGAAGCGCATGCTGACCACCTCCACCTTATCGCCCCGCTTCTCGTCATAGCCAATGGCGCTGCGAGCGAGCGCCGCAATCCGAGTGAGCTCTTCGGGAGTGCGGTCCTTCCACGTCACCGTACCGTCGGCCGCTTTCATCGGCACCTGATCGACCAGGACGGCCAAGCTGATGCGGCGCACCGTCGGCTGGTCCCGCACCGTCGTCCGTATGGTCTTGCCGATCTCGTAGTTGGTGGTCTCCTCCGAGCGCTGCTCCTGGCTTCCGGCGGGCGTTGACCCGGCGTCCGCATTGGGCAGGTTATTGGCGACACTCACCGTATTGTTCTGCTCGGTAGTCTTGTTCGTGCTGGTGTTGTTCTGCGTCGAGCGTTCGACTTTGCTGTCAGGATCGTACTTTTCCTGCGTCTCCTTGACTTGGTCATAGTCCATATCCACCGCAGTTTCTGCACGCACCCGTCCCGCGCCCAGGGTTGGCTCGAGCATGTCTTCAACGGCGCGCGAGAGGCGCTGCTCGGTCGCGGCGCGCAGTTCGGCCGCGGTTTGGGCGGCGCCGCTGTCTCCGGCCTGACCGGCGCGGGCCAGCAGGTTGCCGCGGCTGTCGATGATGGCAATGTTCTGCGGCCGCAATCCCGGCACGGCGGACGCCACCAGATTCAACACCGATTGGACGCCCTCGCGGTCCATCCGGGCCGCCCCGGCCATGGTCAGCACGATACTGGCCTGCGCTTCCTGCTGGTCGCGCGCGAACGGTTCGCGCTTCGGCAACACCAGGTGAACCCGGGCAGCGCGAACCCCGGAGATCATCCGGATCGACCGCACCAACTCCCCTTCCAGGGCACGCGTCTGGCTGATGGCTTGCTGGAACTGGCTCGACGTCAACCCGTCGCCACGGTCAAAAATCTCGTAGCCGATGGATCCGCCGGAGGGTAGCCCCTCCTTGGCAAGCAGCAAGCGGGCGCGTGGAACGTCCTCAGCGGGGACAGAGATGCGGGTTCCGTCTGGGCCTACCTCGTGGGCGATGTGCGCACGGTCCAACTGGTCCGCCACCTGGGCGGCCTCCCGTAAATCCATGTCTGCGTAAAGGAGGGCCATGTGTCCGCTGCCGCCGCCGTGCAGGGCCAGGAAGGCGAGCATGATCAGCATCAAGCCAGCGACCGACGCCATCGCGATCAGTCGGCCAACCCCCAACGCCTTGAAACCGTCCAGCAACGCTGCCATGCCTGCGAGCCCACCTACACTCGGCGGCGTCCTGCCGCTGGGCGATTTTGGCGGAGGTGCGTTACCAAGGCCTTAACGGCTCGGCAAAATCTGCCCAGCTGGCACTCTGGACCGATCGGGCGGCTAGTTCCCCACCGAGGCGAGATTGCTGAACGGCGTCATCAGCGCGCCCACCTGCAGAGAAACCACCCCGTTGCTGTTGGTCACTCCGGTGGCCGTTCCGGTGACGGTGAATGGCACCGCGGATGCCGAAGCGCTCGATGTGCCTCCTGTGACAGTGGCGGTGTAGACGCCGTCTGGCAGCGAGGCACCGGAATTGTTCGTGCCATCCCAGGTCCAGTTGTTCTGGCCGGCGGTCGACGTCAGCGAGACGTCCTTCACATCCAAACCGGAGCTACTCTTAAGAGAGATCGAAACCGGTTCGGCAGTCGGCGTGGTGAAGCTGAGCGCGGCGGAACCGTTCTGCAGCGGCAATTGCGTGCTGTTCACCGTCACTTGCTTGCCGACGACGCTGCTGGCCTGGATCGTCTCAGATCCTTGCGTCGCCTGGATCAGAGTCGTGAGGCTGGAGTTGGTAGTGATCTGTTGCTCGACCTGGCTGAACTGCACCAGTTCCGAGGTGAACTGGTTCGTGTCCATCGGGCTCGACGGATCCTGGTTCTTTAGCTGCGTCATGAGCAGGTTTAAGAAACTGCTGAAGTTGTTGGTCAGCGATGAGAGCGCATTGGTAGAGCCGCTGCTGGCATTGCCGCTTGTGGCCGAATTGGCCGCGCCGGCCGTTGAAATGGAACCGCTCATGTTCTCGTCCTAGGCTGTGATGTCCACGCCAGCGCGGAGCCAATCCGGGCCGATCGCGGGCGCGATGATGTTGGTTGCAGGATCGCTCGATAGTGACGTGCTCATTATAGGCGCGCTCGTTGCAGGATCGGTGCCAGTCCTACCGCCGGATGACGGCCGCTCCTGCTGGCCGCCGGATTGGGCGTCCGTGAAGGAGCCGCCGCTGGAACCACCCGTGGCTGCGCCGGAGCCATCGCCACCGACTTCGGGGTTCCCCAACGCCAGGCTCAACGTCCGCCCTTCATGCGGCACGCCAGCGCTGTCGAGGGTTCGGTGGAGCTGGGCCTGGTCGGCCACCAGCAACTGGAGCGTCTCGGGTCGCTCCGCCGTGATATGCACGCTGGCGGTGCCGTCGGCAGCACGATCTATCTGGACTTGCACATGCCCGAGTTCACCCGGGTTCAGCCGCAACGTCAGCTGGCCGCCCGATGCCGAATGACTCAGTTGGGCAAGCGCTGGAGCGACCTGCTGGCTCGGTGGCGGCCCGGCGGCGGCCGAGCGAGCCCCGGCGACATGGGCGGTCTCCGGCGACGACGCCAACGATAACGGCGCGGCGGTAAGAGGAGCGAAGGGCAGCGTGTTCCCCGGAGCGCCTTTCGGGGTTGCGGGCGCCGTGTTTTCGAGTTCGATAGCCGCCGTTTCGCCGGATGATGGGAGTTGCAGATTCAACGCTGGGTGCATAGCCGGTAGCTGCAATGCAGTCCCGGCCGGGCTGATGGGCGGTGCATTCGGTTGCCGGTCCGCGACGGGGAGGAGTTCTGGCTTCCCCGCAGCCGGGGGGGTGTTAGGCGTCGGCGAAAAGGGGGCAGGCTGCGGCGCAGCGATGAGGGCCACCAGTGTTAGTGGCGACGTCAGTGCCGGGTCTGCAACTTGCGGGAGTTGGCCTTTGCTCAAGGTCTTTGCCGCGGCCCCGGCCTTCGGTCCAACCTTGGGCTCCTTGACGGCTGGTGAGCCGGATACGCCCGCCTCGCCCGCTCGCATGAGAGATTCCGCCTCGTTCATGGTGGGAGGCACAATGGTGGAGTCTGGCGTCGACGTCCCAGTTGGGGCCTTGGCCGCCTCCGATGGAGCCGCCGCTTCGAGCTGGGACAACCAGCTTGCGAAGCTGCCGGCGGCCGGTTCAGCCGATGCCGGTCCTGTCTCGGGGGTTTGACTCGGGATAGCGGCTCCTCCAGACGGCGGCTGCACGCTGCCGGGGACTTGCCGCAGACCGGGCTGATGGAAGGATGCGTTTGTCATTGCCGGGTGGTTCGCAAAGGCCGTGCCGCACGGCCGGCCATGCTCGCGGCCGGTTTCGAGCCGACGGGATTGCGTCTTCTGCCGATTCAAGGCCGGCCCGAACCCGCCGACCGGCAGAATTTGCCCGGCGGGACGTGCCGTGGTCGACCGTTTTGGCTCATGTCAGTGGCCTCGAACCGTGCCTCGCGCCATGGTTTGCATTTGGCACGGTTCGTGCGGAGCCGGCGACATCGTTTGGGAGTGTAGCGGCATGAGTTCGTTGTTCGGCGCCTTGAACACTGCGGTCAGCGGATTGGGCGCGCAATCGACCGCATTCGGCGACATAAGCGATAACGTCGCTAACAGCCAGACAACTGGTTACAAGGATATCAACACCAGCTTCGAGGATTACCTCACCAACAGTACGGCCACGACCAACGACTCTGGTTTCGTCACGGCTACGCCGCAGTATCAGAACAACGTGCAAGGTACTATCACGGGCTCTACAAACTCGCTGGCGTTGGCAGTGTCCGGAAAGGGCTTCTTCCAGGTCACGCAGGAAACCAGTGACGCCACGCAGGCCACCGTGCTGAGCAGCCAGACCGAATATACGCGCGACGGCAACTTCACGCTCGACAAGAATGGCTACCTGGTCAACGACGTCGGTCAGGTTTTAAATGGTTGGTCCGCAGACCCGACGACGAACCTGCTGAACACAACTCAAATAGCCCCACTTTCCGTGAACCAAAGTGCGTTCGCGCCGGTGGCCACGAAGAACGTGACGCTGAATGCAAACCTGCCGGCTACGCCCGCAACCGGCACGGCAACAGCGGCCTCACCGCTTGCTTCACAGATCAACGTTTACGACGCTGATGGCACGGAGCATGCAGTCAATCTGTCGTGGGTCCAGAACTCGGCCAATAACTGGACGGTTTCGATCTCCGCACCGGATTCTAATCCGCCGTCCTTGGGGTCTGCCACCGTTGCTTTCAACGACGGGTCTGTCGCCGGCAAGCCGGCCGGCACTATCGGCACGATCACCCCCGGCACCGGCATCACCCTGCCCGCTGCCGGCAGCACGGCAGCAGCGTTGAATTTCACGGCCAGCTTCGGCGGGGCGTCGCAGCCGATCAGCCTCAATCTCGGCACCTATGGCGGGGCAAGCGGTGTGACGCAATATGCCGGCAAGAGCTATACGCTGGAGGGAATCAGCCAAGACGGCGTCGCGCCCGGGTCGTTCAGCGGAATCACCATGGAGACGAGCGGGAACGTCGTGGCCAATTACAACAACGGCCAAACTCGAATTATCGGCCAGGTTCCCCTGACGACTTTCGCCAATGCCGATCAGTTGCAGCGGCAAAATGGGCAAGCCTATACGCCGACGATCAACTCGGGTGTCGCTTTGGCGCAAAGCGCGGGCAGTGGCTCGGCGGGCTCGCTCGTCGTCGGATCGCTCGAGGGTTCGAATGTGGATATCGCCACCGAGTTCACCAAGTTGATCGTTGCGCAGCAGGCCTACTCGGCCAACGCCAAGGTCGTCAGCACGGCCAACACCCTGCTGCAGACCACGCTCGATATGAAGCAGTAGCGCTAGGCAAGTCCAATGAATCTCGGCGCCTCCCTCAGCATCGCCGCGAGCGGTCTGGCTGCAGTCAACGCGCAGCTCGCCGTGACATCGCAAAACGTCGGCAACGCGAGCACGCCGGGCTATGCAACCGAAACGGTGGCGCAGTCCGACGTCACGGCTGGCGGCTATGGCCAGGGGGTGACCACGCGACCGGCGGTTCTGACCACCAATCCGCAATTGCAGGCTTCGGTGCTCAGCCAGAGCGCCGACGTCGCGGGCCAGCAGGTGACGTCGGACGCGCTGGCGTCTCTGGATGGATTGCAGGGGACCACCGGGGCAGGCAACGACTTGGCGAGCTTGGTCGGCGCGTTGAGCAATGCGTTCACCACGCTGAGCTCCGACCCATCGAACCAAAGCCAGCAAAGCGCCGTCGTTCAGGCTGCCAACACGCTGGCGACCGGGATCCAAGGCCAAGCGGCCGGCTATGCAACTGTGCGACAGAATGCACAGGACGGTTTGGTTACGAACGTTGCGGCGCTGAACACGGCGGTCCAGACCATTGGCAATCTCTCGCAGCAAATCGTTGCGGCCAACGCCACTGGCACCAGCACGGCGGATTTGCAGGTTCAGCTGAACGTGCAAGAGCAAGCGGCTTCGCAGCTCTCCGGCATGCACTTCATCACGCAGCAGAACGGTGGCGTGGTTGCCATCCAGGGCGGCAGCCAGGTGACCCTCAATGGATCTTCGCCGGGGCCGTTCAGCCTGGCGCAGGCGAGCTTGAGCACCGGGTCGACCGCGCCACCCTTGCTGCTGTCGGGCCAGCCGGTCGGCGGCCAGATCACCACCGGGAGCATCGGCGCTCAGCTCGCTTTGCGTGATGACGCCGTCCCGACGTTGCAGGCCGGGCTGGACCAGTTTGCCGGCATCCTGGCTAAGCGCTTTTCCGACCAGGGTCTCGCGCTGTTTACCGACCCGCGAGGCAATGTGCCCGGCGCCGGGTCGGCAGCGCCGCAAACCTACACGGGGTTCGCTGGGACCATCCAAGTTAATAGCAGGGTAGTCGCCAGCCCCAATCTGGTGCGGGATGGAACCAGCCCGGCCAACACCGCAGCGGGTGCAGCGCCCTTTACGCCAAATCCACCGCTCGCGTCGGGTGGGCAAGCGGGCTTCACCACTCTGATCAACAACGTGTTGACCTATGGCTTCGGCAGCACCATCGCGAGTGGCATCCCACAACCGTCACCAGCAGTGACTGGCCTGGGCGGTTCTGGCACGCTCTCGCTGCCCTATGGCACAGGCAACACCTTGTCGGATTTCGCGGCCAACCTGGTCAGCAACCAGTCGCAGCAGGCCAACACGGCGCACACCGCGCTTACCAATGGTCAAGCTTTGCAGTCTACACTGCAGTCCAAGCTGCAGACGCAGACCGGCGTCTCGGTCGATAGCGAGCTTTCGAACATGGTCGTGCTGCAAAATTCATATGGCGCCAATGCCAAGATTATCACCACCGTGCAGGCTATGTGGAATGATCTTCTCCAGGCCGTGGCATGATCATCGGCGATTACGGTGCGCTGGGCCAAGCGATCTATAGCTCGGGCGCCGCGCAGACGCAGCTCGACACGCTCACGGAGCAGGTGTCCTCGGGCCACGTGGCCAACAACTACGCTGGCTTGGGCGCAAGCGCCGCCACTGCCATCAGCCTGCAGCCGCAGATCGCATCGCTCACGGCGCGGCAGTCGGCGATCGGCACCGTGACCGGGGCAATCGGTGTGGCGCAAACCGCCCTCACGCAGATTAGCTCCATAGCAACAACCATCAACGCCGAAATTCCGTCGTTAACGAACATCAATCCGAATCAAGTGACGTATGTCGCCGACGCGGCGAAGTCAGCGTTACAGCAGATCGCCAGCTTGCTGAACACAACCGATGGCAGCAACTACCTATTCGCCGGTACGGACAGTTCCAACCCGCCAATCCCGAACCCGGGAGCGATCACGACGGCACCGTTCTTTACCCAGATTGGAACCGCCGTGCAGACCCTCCTGGCGGGCACTGGCGCTTCAAACACGTCCAGCATCATCAGTGCCTTGCAATCGAACTCGCCATTCAGCGCTAATCTGCAGAGCGGCTCGGCCGCCAGCCTGCTGCCAACGGTGCAGCTTGGTCCGGGCGCTCCCGTCCAAACCGGCATCTTGGCCAACCAAAACACGCTTGTTCCTGCCAGCACCGGTACCAATACCAGCGGCTCCTATACCCAAGACATTATCGCGAGTCTCGCCACTTTGGCGAATTTATCGAGCAGCAAGGTGAACGATCCGGGTTTTGCCGATCTCATCAAGGCGACTGGAACCACTCTATCCAGCGCGATCGGCAGCTTAAGTTCGGAGGCTGGATCGCTGGGCAATATCCAGTCGAGCTTGACCACGCAGCAGACCGAAATGGGCGACGCGAGCACCGCACTCACGTCGCAGGTGTCTTCGGTGGAGGACGTCAACATGGCACAGGCTATCTCCAGCCTGTCCGAGGTGCAGACGCAACTCACCGCCAGCTACAAACTGATTTCCGAACTAAAAAGCTTGTCATTGGCAAATTACCTCTAAGCCGTACACTTTCTATTAACTGTTCTCGCCGATAATCGCGTTCAGCCCACCAAAAGCGTGGGACAGGCTTTCACCTTCAGGATCAGCAAGGTAAGACACCATGTCCCTCAATTCCGTCAACACCAACATTGGCGCATCTATCGCCCTGCAGTCACTCAACACAACGAGTTCGGCACTTGCTGCAACGGAGAAGCATATTTCCACCGGCTATCGGGTGAATGATGCGTCCGATGACGGTGGCGCTTTCGCGGTGGCGCAGAATGTTCGCTCGAATGTGGCCGCTCTTACGAGCGTCAATCAGCAGTTGGGCAATGCCGCCGGCCTAGTCACGACAGCCTCGACCTCGCTCACGAGCGTTTCCAACGACCTGATCACCGCCAAGGGCTTGCTGGTAAAAATCGCCGATTCCTCGATTTCGGATGACCAGCGTGCGCAATACCTGACCTCGTTCAAAAGCCTGGTTTCCAGCATCGCCGACGCTGTGGACGGCTCAACCTACAACGGCCAGACTCTGCTGGGCTCCGCCAGTGGGGCCGTCGCCGGCGCCAGTAAGACCGTGATTAACAATGAGGCCGGTGCCACCTACCAGATCTCCGGCGAAGACAATAGCGGCACGGCGAACTCGCTGGCGGCGCTGGTGGGCGGCACGTTCAGCCGCAGTGCAGCCGGGACGAACTCCTTCACCGGCAACACTCAGGCCTCACCGACCGCTGCGGAGCTTACCGCAGCGCAGACGGCCGCAGCGGCCGCGTTGGCATCCGGCGGCGCCTTCGCGACCTTGCAGAGCGGCGTTTCCAACCAGTTGAACCAAGTCGGCGCGGACTCAAACTATCTGAGCAGCCAGCAAACCTTCAACAGCAACAAGATCGACAGCTTGAACGCCGGCCTTGGCTCGTTGGTTGACGCAAACTTGTCGCAGGAGTCTGCGCTTCTTCAATCGCTGCAGATCAAGCAGCAGCTTGGGACGCAGTCTCTCTCGATCGCGAACCAAGCCCCGCAGAGCCTACTCAGCCTGTTCAAGTAATCGGCGACTCGGGGGCGGCATAATTGCCGCCCCCGAGGCTTCGGATTTGCAAGCCCTGGTCAGGAAAATCCATGTCTAATCTTGTACTCGAACTAAGGCCGGGCGAAGTGATGATCGTAAATGGCGCTCCCATCCGCTTTCGCACCAAGTCCCGGATCGAACTCACCGCTCACGCGCGATTTCTGTTTGGCAAGCAGATCATGCAGCCGGACCAGGCCGATAGTCCAGCACGTCGGATCTACTTCGCGCTTCAGTCCGCCTATATCGGCGTCGACGAAGAGCGCCCGCGCGGCCTTTGCGCGGCTCGCGAACTTATCGAGCAGTTCAAGGGCGCCACATCGTCCAAGCTTGCCTGTGAAATACTTGACCGAGCCTTGTCGGCGGCTGAAGCCGATGACTGCTACGGCGCGCTGAAGCTCGCGCGGCGGATTATCCGTCATGAAGATACTGTGCTGGGCCGGGTGTCCAGCCCCACTCCGGCTGCGCAGGCAGCCGAATAACCAGAGGAGCCAAATCATGGCAACAATGATGCGTGCGGCCCGAGCTTATCAGGCCTCTGCCGACAATCGGAGCCTGCGCGCTCAAGAAGCGGACGTTTTCATGCGTGCCAATGGCGCGCTCCGCTCCGCGCTGGCCGGCTCCGACGTCGAACGTGTTCGCGCACTTGCCGATAACCGCCGTCTGTGGTTGACGGTCATGGGCGTGGTCATGGATCCCGACAACAGGCTGCCTGTGCCGTTGCGGGCCTCGATCGTTTCGGTTGGCCGTTCGGTCCAGCGTGAGATGGATGCAATGGCACCCGATCTGGATTTCCTCATTGCTGTGAACGAGAACGTCGTCGCCGGACTGTCAGCCTAGGAGTCGCATGGAGGGAAAGCGGACGGAGAGAGGCCATGAGCGGCACAATTGGCGGATTGGGCAATTTGGTCCTCTCGCTATTTGGTGACAGCGGCACGTCTTCGTCTGACAATCTGCTCTCGACAGTTTACGGGAATGGCGGCACTGCTGGTGCTAACGCCAATCCGCTCGCCGCTCTCAAAAGCGCAGAAGCAAACACTTCGCAGGACGTCGCGCAGACTGCGGCACAGCCAGCGGTTGCGCGCGAAATCTCCACCTTTCGCAATTTAGTAGCGAAGGCAACCAGCGCCGCGAGTTTGCTGCAAGACCAAACTGTCTTAAAGGTTTTGCTTACCGCAAACGGACTGGGTGACCAAGTGGCTTATCCGGCGCTTGCACGAAAAACCTTGCTGTCCAACGCAGACGACTCCAAAAGCCTCGCTAACACGCTGGGTGACTCAAATTGGAAGTCGACCACCGCGCTCTACGACTTTGCCAATAAGGGGCTGAGCGTGCTCCAAAACCCAAAAGTTATTGATACGCTTGCCAATGGTTATGCTGAAGTCACTTGGCGGAACTCTCTGGACCAGACGACGCCGGGCTTGTCCGAAGCGCTGACGTTTCGGAGCGAAGCCGCTCACATCACCTCTGCGCTGCAAATTCTCGGCAGCGGGACGTTGCGCAAGGTCGTCACGACCGCGCTGAATATTCCCGAGCAAATCGCCTTCCAAGACCTCGGAGCGCAACAACTCGCCATCACATCGAAACTGGACGTCGGCCGTTTTAAGGATCCGGCCTTCGTCGAATCCTTCACCCAGCAATACCTCTTGGCAGCACAACAGGCGGCGAGCAGCAGCAACAGCACGTCCAATCTCGATCAGTTGGCAGCCTCGGCGCAGGGGTTGGTCGTATAAGGCAAAGCCAAGCCAGCCGCGGTGAGTGCCTCCCAGACCCGGTCTGCGGCAAATGGCGGAGCACAGAACCGCAGCCCGGTGGCGTCAGCCAACGCGTTGGCGAGTGCCGCCGCGACCGGGTTGAACGGGCTCTCGCTCATCGATTTCGCGCCGAGCGGACCGAACGCATCCGTGGTGTCGGCAAACAAGACCTCGGTCTCCGGCACGTCCGCCCAAGTCGGCACGTGATAATCACGAAACCGGGGATTCGACACCGTTCCGGTCTCATCGACAAGCAACGCCTCATACAGCGCCGCCCCGATTGCTTGCGCAACACCCCCCTCGACCTGACCACGGCATTGCAGCGGGTTAAGCACACGGCCAGCATCAGCGGCATGAACGCTGCGCAAGATGCGGATCTCGCCGGTCCGCCGGCTCACTGCCACCCTGAAGGCTTGCACGTTGAAAGCCACCGAGCGGGGAGACGCTTCAGCCCGGCGCATCACCATGATCCCGCCCCCGGCAAGCTCACCGAGTGGAATGGCGGCATTCCCAGCTACCACAACGCCCTCGTCCAGTCGGCACAGCGGGAGTGGGCAGCCCGTCTTTGCCGCCCCAGCCGCCAGCAGCCTGTCTCGCAAGGCCACCGCGGCGCGCTCGCTGGCTTGCGCGGCCACAACGACGCCAGTGCTCCCGAACGCGCCCGTGTCATGGCCCACAAAGTCCGTGTCACTCCGATGCAGTCGGATGCAGTCAGGCCTGGTATTCAGGACCTTCGCAATCACCTGCCGATGGACGGTTGAGGTTCCATTGCCGAACTCGGCCGTGCCGACGAAAGCGTCGACCATCCCGTCCGCCGCCAGGCCAAGCCGGACCTCCGAGCGATGGCCGAACGGGGGAGCCGTGTCAATCATCCCCATTGCCATGCCCTCGCCACAGACCCATTCGGCACCCTCTGGCGCGAGCAGTCCGCCAGGCTGGCGCATCCGTTGCTGGACCAGGTCGAGGCACTGGTCCAAACCATAGCTGCCGAACTCCACGTCATCGGCGCCGCCATGCAGCGTCCTCAGCGTGTCACTAGGCCGCACCATGTTTTTTCGCCGGAACTCGTATGGCTCGATGCTCAGGCGGCGCGCGAGCGCATCGACGGCTTGCTCCATGGCAAAGATGGTCTGGCCGAGGCCGTAGCCTCGGAACGCACCTGCGGGCAGCGTATTAGTGTAGACCACGGTCGCATCCACCGCCCAGTGGCCGCAGCGATAAACCGAAAGCACTTCGCCACAGGCGTGCTCCAACACCGCGGGGCTATGATTGCCGTAAGCACCGGCATTGGCGAGGATGTCCAGCGACAAGCCCACCAGTGTTCCGTCCTGCTTCGCCGCCGCACGCGCTATGACCTGCATCGGGTGCCGGGTGGTCATCGTGGCGAACTGCTCCGCGCGGGTCAACTCAAGCTGCACCGGCCGCCCCAGCCGCAGCGTCGCCAACGCGCAAATGTCCTCAACCAGAAGCTCCTGCTTGCCGCCGAACCCGCCACCCACGCGCTCGGCAAACACACGTATCCGCTGCGGCGGCATCCCGAACAAGTCAGCCAGCGCTAGCCGCACAAGAAACGGCACTTGCGTGCTGGTCCGCACGACCAACCGGTCTGCCTCCATCCAGGTCATTACAGCATGAGTCTCCATCGCCGCATGCTGCGCGCGGGGGATGTCGCAGCGAACTGTCTCCGCGGCATCCGCATCGGCCAAGGCTTGCCCTAAGTCGCCAGCCGAGGCCGAAATCCGTGCCACGATGTTGCGCTCAGGATCGGCGATGCGGCTCCCCGGCTTGTCGTGCAGCACCGGGGCGCCCGGCTGCATCGCCTCCAGCGGGTCAAACACAGCCGGCAGCAACTGGTATTTCACTGCGAGTGCCAGACAGCCCGCCTCGGCACTGGTGACATCCACTGCAACCACCGCGGCAACACGCTGGCCCTTAAACCGAACCACGTCATCGAGAAGCCGCGTGTCGCTCGGGTCTGCCCGAAAGTCCTCATGCCGGGCAGAGGAATAAAGATGCGTAGGCGCGTCCTCATGCGTAAACACGGCGATCACGCCCGGCACAGCCAGCGCGGCGCGCCGATCGACGCTCACGATACGAGCGTGGGCGTGCGGCGATCGAAGCAGGCGCATGTGGAGCAGCCCGGCGGGTGCCGTGTCCAGCGTGTAGCGTGCCACGCCCGTCACGACGGCCTCCGCATCCGGCGCGGGTTCGCTGCCGGGTTCCGTGCCAACCAAGTTGCGGCCTGCAATTGCGTCCTTAATCGATCGATACCCGGTGCAACGACACAAATTGCCCTTCATGGCGCCTGCCAAGTCCGCCCGCTGTTCCGGGGTGAGTACGGACGCGGTCAAGATCATGCCCGGTGTGCAGAAGCCGCATTGGAACCCTTGAGCATTAAGGAAGGCGGTTTGCACCGGATGGAGCCCGTCTGGGCCGGCGAGCCCCTCGATCGTAGTGACGGCACGCCCTTCGGCGCGGTAGGCTGGAACTAAGCAGCTTTGCACCGCGACACCGTCCAGCAAAACCGTGCAGGCGCCGCAATCACCCGTATCGCAGCCCTTTTTAACACCATAATAGCCGAGTGCGCGAAGCAGCGTGCGCAGGCATTGTCCGGGTGCCGGTTCGGTCCGGTGTGTTGTTGCGTTGACCTGCAACGCAATCACCGGGCGACCTCCTCCAGGAGTTCGCCAGCCAGCAGCCGCGTCATGTGCCGCCGCCACGCCGGGCGGACGTGCACATCGTCTAGCCAAACAGCGGCCGGCTGATCGGCGATCCAACGGTCCAATGCCTCACGCTTAGGCGGTCCCGGCAAGCGGAGCGCAAGCGGGCGCACCGTGCTTGCGGTAATGGTCAGGCCAAATCGCCCGTCGGCCTCCTCCTGTGTGGCGATCAGGAGTGCCGCCGATCGTCCCTGCGCCGTCAGTGAAATCCTTCGCAGCCCGGCCCGGCGTTGCAAGGCCTGTAGCGGCACTTCCACGGCGCGCAGCAAGTCGCCGGGTCGCAACGCGTTCTGCTGCGGACCGCACACGAAATCGCGCATCGGCAGGCGCTCGTCCCCGCCGTCGTGCCGCCAAATCCAGGCCGAACCATCGAGTGCCACCGTCAGCGCCACCATGGGCGCGGCCGGCAGCCCAAGGCAGATGTTGCCGCCGAAGGTCGCGGCGTTGCGCACCTTGAATGAACCCAGCAGTGCGCGGGCGCATGGCGCAAACAACGCGGCGGCGGTCCAATGCGGCGGCGGGGTAAATGCCTCCAGCGCGGCAATGGGGCAGGTGGCAGCGATTCGCCAATGTTCCGCCGCCGCTTCGAAGGGCGGCCAGCCGAGCGTCGCCAAGTCGGTCAGCGATCGTAGGTTTGGCTGTGGCTCGGAGAACAGCCAGGTCCCGCCGGCAAGCCAAGCCGCCCCGGCGGTCCATGGCGGCAGCTCGGCCCGCGTCTTCGGCATAGCAACCGCATCTATCGTGTGAAGATCCAACTCCCTGCGCCTATGTCCCGCGGCGTTCGGCGGTGCCGTTCTTGATCGCATCGAGGGGATACCGCGCGACCTCCTCGATGAGACCTGCCAAGCCCCGCGCGGCGGATTGCACGATCCGACGCCCTCGCTCGGCATCGGCGTCCATTGCATCGCCGCAAGCGCCGGACGGGTGCAAGTCCTGCATCTGCCAGCCGAACCCGACCGCGCTGCCTTCCGCCCGCAAATAGGCATAGTCCGCCTCGATGGCCACCGAGCGCGGCACGAAATCGCGCGCCGCGTCCCGCCGCACCAGGCTCGGCTGGAGATGCAGCATCTGCGAGGTTTCCGATGCGCCGCCATGGATGCCGTGCCGCATTTCGTCGGCGCTAAACAATCCTCGCTCGGCATTAAGCCCGGACAGGCTCGCCGCGACGGCAAACAGACCGAGCCGAACCCGCAAGTCCCGCGCGACGATGTCCATCACCTGCGGCTGGCCGCCGTGGCTGTTGAGCATGACGAATTTGCGCACGCCGGCGCGCGCGACCGACTCGCCGATTTCCGTCCACAGCCGGATCAACGTTTCGGCGCTAAGCGAGAGCGTGCCGGGAAAGGCCAGGTGTTCGTTGGACTTGCCGATATGGCAGGTGGGCAGAACCAGTGCGGTGTCCGGCATCAGCGCCATTGCGGCCGTGACGATCCCTTCATTGATGAAGTCATCGACCCCCACCGGCAGGTGCGGCCCGTGCTGCTCGGTGGCGGCGACTGGAAGCATGGCAACGCTGCACGCCGGGTCGAGGCGCTCGAAGTCCGGCCAGCTTAGATCGCGCCAATATCGCGCCACGTGGTTCTCCTCCTGCGCGGGCGTGTTTAGGCTGCAGCCCGGCAGCATAGAAGGGAAAAACCATGGACAACGCAATCGCCAAGCCGGCTCGCTCCTACGAGGCGTGGCGCATCAGCCCGCAAGACACCAATCGGCTCGCCTTCGTGTTCGACCCGGCGGCCGACGGGGCCAACTTCATCGCTGCGGTGGAGATTTTCGACGAGGGCGGTCGAACTCCGCCGAACAAGCACGACAGCGGACAAGAGATGTTCTTCGTGCTGCAAGGGCAGGGGCGCGCCACCTGCGACGGCCGCAGCATCGAGGTTGGCGCCGGCGATAGCCTGCTACTCAAGCCCGGCGTGGAGCACGCGTTGGAGAACACCGGTCCTGGGCGGCTTTACTGCCTGACAGTGATGGTGCCGGACGATGGCTTTGCTGCCTTGATCCGCTCCGGGGTTCGGGCGGAGCTGGATGCGGCCGACCTCGCCGTGCTCTCCCGCGTCGGCGCCGGGGCGTGACACCGGGATAACGAGCCCGTGATATATTCTATTTGCAATCGGCGACCCTGCTATTAGTGTCGCCTTGATGAGGAGCGAAGAAGTGTTGGGCACCGACCCATCGCCCGCTCGCGTCGGCACACACACGGCTTCTGTCCGCCTTTGTCCGCCACGGGAGTGCCATGCTGCTATGACGTCGACCTTGCTTACTCGTCGTGGTGTCGTGGCTGGCGCTGCCGGCACCGCTGCCGCTCTCGGATTGCCGCGTCTCGCCCGATCCGCGCCCACCAAGCTGCGGTTTCTCACCAGTTGGTTTGCCGAGGCCGAACATGGCGGCTTCTACCAAGCCAAAGCGACCGGGCTTTACCAAAAGGCCGGCCTTGATGTGGACATCAAGATGGGTGGCCCGCAGGTCAACGGCATGCAGTTGCTGACCGGCGGCGCGGCCGACATGATGATGGGCTACGACATCCAGGTGCTGAAAGGGATTGAGAGCGGCCTGCCGGTTACGACCATCGCCACGTCGTTCCAATTCGATCTGCAGGGCATTATGGCGCACGAGGATGTGCCGAGCCTGGCCGCGTTGCAGGGCCATAAAGTCCTGATCGGCGCAACATCCCACCTGACGTTCTGGCCTTGGCTGAAGAAGAAATACGGCTTTACTGACGCCATGGCGGGGGTGGATACGTTTAACCTGCAGCCGTTCTTGGTCGACAAAAGCATCGCCATGCAGGGCTATCCCTCCTCCGAGCCCTACGAAGCAGAGCAGGCCGGCGAAAAGGTTCAGTTCTTCCTCTTGGCCGATGACGGCTATCCGCCCTACAGCAGCACCATCGTCACCACCGACTCTTACGTCAAAACCAACCCAGAGCTGTGCCAAGCCTTCGTGCGTGCTTCGCTCGAAGGCTGGAAGAGCTACTTCCAGGACCCGGCGCCTGGCAACAAGCTGATCCAGGCCGACAACCCCAAAGAAACCGACGGTCAGATCGCCTTCGCCATCCAGAAGATGAAGCAGATGCACGTGCTCGACCGCGGGGATGGCGCCACCATGGGCATCGGCACCATGACTGAGGCGCGCTGGAAGCAAACCCGCGACTTCATGGTGGACGATGGCTTGCTGAAGGCGAGCGTGCCGTGGCAGCAGGCCTTCACCACGCGCTTCACGGACGGCCTCAAGATTTTCGTCTAGCGTGTTACAGCAACCAGTACTCGGGAGGGCGGCCGGCCCCCTGGCTGCCACCGCTCCAGCGCATCCGCCCGTGGTCGAAGTCCTGTCGGCAGACAAGGTCTTCGCCAATGGCGTGCGCGGTCTTGCGCCCATACAACTCTCGATCGCGCCAGGCGAGTTCATCAGCCTCATCGGGCCTTCCGGGTGCGGCAAGTCGACCCTGCTCAAGCTCATCGCCAACCTGATCGAACCCAGTGATGGCAAAATGCTATGGTGGCGCGGCGGCTTCGAGGCGGTCGGCGCGCCCGGCAGGCGGCTCGCCTTCGTGTTCCAGGACCCAACATTGATGCCATGGGCCCGAGTCGACACCAACGTGCGCCTGCCGCTCGACCTGGCGCGAGTGCCGCGGGCGGAGGCAGCAGACCGGGTCCAAGCCGCCTTGGCGCAAGTTGATCTCACCCCGGCCGCGCGCCGTTTCCCGCGGCAACTCTCCGGCGGCATGCGAATGCGTGTGTCAATCGCCCGCGCGCTGGTCACCGAGCCGGATTTGCTATTGATGGACGAGCCGTTCGGTGCGCTCGACGAGTTCACCCGCAACAAGCTGGACGAGGACCTAGTCCGGCTAGCCTGGGAGCGCCACCTCACCAACATCTTCGTCACCCACTCGATCTACGAAGCCGTGTTCCTCTCCACCCGCATCGTGGTGATGGCGGCTAATCCCGGCCGCGTGTTCGGCGAGTTCCTGGTCGCCGAGCCCTTGCCGCGCGACGAGGTGTTCCGTAAATCCGACCGGTTCGCTTTGCTGTGCCGGGATTTGTCGCTCATGCTGACCGAGGCCTCCGTGGCCAGCCGCCTCGCCTGATGGTGCCGCTGATCAAGCGGCCCTGGTTTGGCCAAGTCATGGCGCCGGTCGCCGTCGGTGTGGCCTTGCTCATCGTCTGGCAGGGCGCCTGCCGCTACTTCCAGGTACCACGCTACCTGTTTCCGATGCCTACCGATATCGCTTCCTCCTTCATGGAAAGCTGGCCCGTCCTGCTGCATGGATTATGGAGCACACTGAAAGTGACGGTGCTGGCCTTCATGGCCTCGGTCGTGCTCGGCACACTGATCGCTTTCCTGTTCGTGCAAAATCGACTGATCGAGCTCAGCCTCATGCCCTATGCTGTGCTGCTGCAAGTCACGCCGATTGTGGCGGTGGTGCCGCTCATCATTATCCTAGTAAAGAACACCGCGGTCGCGCTCACGGTCTGCGCGACGGTGATCGCGATTTTCCCGATCATTTCAAACACCACAATCGGGCTGCGCAGCATCGAGCCGGGCTTGCAGGCCTATTTCAAGATGAACAAGGCGAGTTCGATGGCCACGCTGTGGCGATTGCGCATCCCGAGCGCGCTGCCGTTCTTCATGGCTGGGCTGCGGATTTCCTCGGGCTTGTCCCTGGTGGGGGCCGTCGTGGCAGAGTTCGTCGCCGGCACTGGCGGCAGCAGCGCCGGGCTCGCCTATGAGATCCTGCAATCCAGCTTCCAGCTCGACATCCCGCGGATGTTTGCCGCGCTGTTCCTCATCACTGCCACCGGGGTGCTGCTTTACGGCCTGATGGTGTGGTTGCAACAGGCGGTGCTTGGTAGTTGGCATGAGAGCGCCGTCGCGCGGGAGCACTAGCGCACAATGCCGTTCCTCACGCTTCCCAGCACCGGCGATTTCACCATCCGCGGCGCCCACGTGCCCGCCTTCCTGACCAATGACGAGTCGACTGCTGGCTTGGTGGACTATGACATCCAGGTCAGCGCCGGGCAGATCGTGGCGGCTGGCGCGTCACTGCCGCCATCCAGTGTGTCGGTGGCGGCGGCTGGCAGTATCGTCATCCCCGGCTTCGTCGACATGCACACCCATCTCGACAAAGGCCAAATCTGGCCCCGCGCGGCCAATCGCGACGGCACGCATCTGGCGGCTCAGCTTGCTGTCAAGGCGGACCGGGAAGCGAATTGGAGCGCCGAGGACGTGGCAGCCCGCGCCGAGTTCGGCCTGCGATGCGCATACGCCCACGGTACTGTGGCGATCCGCACCCATCTCGACAGCCTGGGCGAGCAGCTCCGCATCACCTGGCCCGTGTTCCGCCGCCTGCGCGAGGAATGGTCCGGCCGCATCGCGCTGCAAGGCACGAGCCTGGTGCCGCTCGACGCCTATGCCACTCCTTTCGCCGAGGAGATGGCCGATACTGTGGCGGAAGCGGGCGGCTTGCTCGGCGGCTCCGGCGCGCTGCAGCCGGACGCGCCGGCGCTCATCCGCCGCGTGTTCGACCTAGCCGCCGACCGCAACCTCGACATCGACCTGCACGTGGACGAGACCGGTGACCCGGCCGCCCACACGCTGCGCCTGATCGCGCAGGAAACCATCCGCCGCGGCTACCAGGGCCGGGTCACCTGCGGCCATTGCTGCAGCCTGGCGGTGCAGGACCCGGCGGACGCGGCGGAGACAATTGCGCTTGTGGCCGATGCGGGGCTCACCATCGTGAGCCTCCCCATGGTGAACCTGTATCTGCAGGGACGCCGCGGCGGAACTCCGACGTGGCGCGGCATCACCCTGCTGCACGAACTGCATGCGGCGGGCATCCGCGTCATCCTCGCCAGCGATAACACGCGGGACCCGTTCTATGGCTTCGGCGATCTCGACCTGGTCGAGGTGTTCCGCGAGGCGGTGCGGATCGGCCATCTTGACCAGCCGGTCGACCCATGGCCCGCTTGCATCACCACGCAACCGGCCGCGATGATGCAGCACCGCTATGGCCTCCGCCCTGGTCTGCCTGCCGACCTCGTGCTGTTCTCAGCCCGCGATTACAGCGAGTTGCTGTCCCGCCCGCAAGCCGACCGGATTGTGCTGAGGTCCGGCCGGCCGATCGACACCACGACGCCGAGCTACCGTGAGCTTGACCGCCTGTTTTAGCGGCCGACCTCGCACTCGATCTGGCCGTGCGGCTCGTCCGTGGCGACAAACACCATGTTATCCGCAGCAAGCCCGAACTGATCGAGGTTCGTCGGAATGTAGTGCTTGTTCGGGCAAGCCATCCGGATCGATGCCAGCTCCGGGATGGCGGTAAGCGCTGCCTCGCCCATGCGGTAAAGACTGTCCTGCACCCCATAGCTATAGGTTGTGCCGAACACCTCCAGCATCGTGGCCACGACCTTCGCATTGGCCTCCGAGTAGTCGGCCGGCGCTAGGCGCCACACCCAACTCGCATCCATCGCGGTGGCCGCAATGCGGTCGGTGGTTGGCGCCAGAGTGGTGTAGTCGTCCATCACGTAGTCCACCCAGCCGGACGCCGTGGATTTCATAAAGGTATAGCCAGATATGCCCGATGTCACCGTCGTTTGGCTACGGCTCGCCACCACCTCGGCCGTCGGCCGTCCGTTGCCGTCCAGGGTGAAACTATGCGGATGCGCGCGGCCGCCGAACACGGCGCGGTCCCACTTCGTTTCGCTAGTCGTCACACGAACATTATTGACCTGGGGGTAGCGCGCAAGAAAGCAGTCGGCGAGCGCCTGAGCAAACTGTTCCGCGCACGCCCGCAGGTGCTCGCGTGCCGTGATGTAGGTAATGTTCTTGATCGTGTCCGTCGCAATCACGCGTCGGTTGTCCCCAGCGGTATAGGCTGCTCCGAAGTCGCCATCCAGCCAGACATTGACGCCCAGGTCTCGCACCTCATTGTAGTCGCCGTCGCGGTAAACTCGCGCCACGCGAACGCGCCCTTTGCCATAGCTGTTGCGGATCAATGCCACGGCTATCTCCTCAAGCGTGATCGGCGGTGATAGCGGGTGCGTGCTGAACCTCTCGGCGCTGCATCTCCGCCGAGCTATCCCTTCCTGCCCCGCTACAAGCGCCGGTCTGCGAATTACGATGTGAGCTGCAAAGCTTATGCCATACAGTTCCAACTATGCAACGCACCCAGCCGCTCTGGCTTGCCCATCCCTTGGCCATCCTCGCCGACGCACCCGGCGGTGTCGTGGTGCAGGATGGGCGCATCGTCGAACTGGTCCCCGCCGGCGCTTCCCCTTCGCAACCCTCGGTAGTGTTCGACGCGAGCGAGCACGTCATCCTGCCGGGATTGATCAACACGCATCACCATTTCTTCCAAACGCTCACGCGGTGCTGCCCGGCGGCGATGGACCGAACGCTGTTTGGCTGGCTGCAAGCGCTCTACCCCATTTGGGCGCGGCTCACGCCGGCCGCGCTGGAGGCCGCGGTCACCGTCGCATTGGCCGAGTTGATGCTGTCGGGCTGCACCACCACGACCGATCACCACTACCTGTTCCCGGCCGGGTTGGAGGATGCCATCCCGATCGAGGCCGCCGCCGCCAAGCGGCTTGGCATCCGCGCCGTGTTCACCCGCGGCTCGATGGATCTGGGGCAGCGCGACGGCGGCTTGCCGCCCGACACCGTGGTGCAGGACACCGACACAGTCCTCGCCGACAGCGAACGGCTGATTGCGCAACTGCACGACCCGGCGCCGCACGCCATGTTGCAAGTGGCGCTCGCGCCCTGTTCGCCTTTCTCCGTCACCACGCGGTTGATGCGCGAGACCGCGGCATTGGCCGCGCGGCACAGCGTGCGCCTGCATACCCATTTGGCCGAAACCCAGGACGAGACCGCCTATTGCCAGGCCCGCTACGGCTGCACCCCGCTCGATTACCTCGAGCAGTGCGATTGGCTGCGGCCAGGAACCTGGCTGGCGCACGGCGTCCATTTCGATGCCGCCGATATGGCGCGGCTCGGACGTGCCAAGGTCGGGGTCACTCATTGCCCATGTAGCAACCAATTGCTCGCGTCTGGAACCTGTCCTGCCTGCGGCTTGGAAGCGGCCGGCGTGTCGCTCGGGTTGGGCGTCGATGGCTCCGCCTCCAACGACGGGTCCAACCTGATTGCCGAGGTTCGCGCGGCGATGCTGCTGCAACGCGGCGCCAACGGCATTGCGGCAGTCTCCCATCTCGACGCGCTGCGCTGGGCCACCACCGGCTCGGCCGGCTGCATAGGACGATCCGAACTCGGCCATATCTCGGTCGGCGCAGCGGCGGATTTCGCTCTGTTCAAGCTGGACGAACTGCGCTTTTCCGGCGCCGGAGACCCGATTGCGGCGCTCGTGCTCTGCGGCGCGCAGCGAGCCGACCGGGTGATGGTCGCCGGGCGCTGGGTGGTCGAGGATGGCACGATCCCGGGCCTGGACCTGCCTGTTCTCATGCAAACCCACCGCCTTGCCGCACGGGCGCTAGCGTCATAGCCGCACGCGTTCCGTCATCGCCAACCCGCAGCGGCAAACCCACAGCAAACTCCAGCAAGACAACCCACAATCACGATTTCGCGCGGCTCGTTCACATTCATGGCATGCCTCTTGCTGCAACGCTTCGGTCACAATCTCGGAGTTGCAGCCATGAGCCCGGTCAAAGCGTTAGCTGCCTTGCCGTTTTTTGCGGTTCTCGCCCTGGCCCCCTGCAAATCGTTCGCTTGGGGCATCGACTTTCAAGACACCTACCTCAACTTGCGCTACCTGCCGGAGGATGAGCAGCCCGGGTACCGCAAGAACGCCAACGAGGTGGCCGGCAACATCAGCTATGCCAATGGCTGGACCTACGGATCCAACTTCGTCAGCCTGGATTTCGAGGATTTCGGCAATCAAGACCTCTCCAACGCCGTCGTGGGCAAGCAGAACACAAACTCGTTCGAGCTTTATGCCGTGTTCCGCACCGTGCTCAGCGGCAATAAAATCAGCGGCACAAAGGATTTCTCGTTCGGCCCGATCCGCGACATCGGTCTGGAGCTCGGCTTAGACATCGACACGCAGAACGACCAATTCGCGTCCTACAAGCGCCTGATCATTGTCGGCCCGCAATTCTCGATCGATTTGCCCCGCGGCTTCTGGACCATTACCACGGGCTTGTCGAAGGAATGGAACACCGACGCTTTTGTGCTCAACGGCAATGGTACCAATTACGATCCAACCTTTGAAATCGAGACCGCTTGGTCGTTCCCGTTTGCGGTCGGCCCGGTGCCGCTGAACTTCACCGGCTTTGCCAACTTTATCGGCCCCAAAGGTGTCGGCGCCACCGGCGACTTCTACCATCGTGTCGAGATTCTGCTGCATCCGAAGCTGCTGGTCGATGTGGGAGCTCTGACCGGCTACGCACCGCGCAAAATCGAGGCGGGCGTCGGCTTTGAGTATTGGCACAACAAATTCGGCAGCGTACCGCAAAGCACGACGGGCACGGAGCAACGTTCGGTGTTCGTCGAGGTCGGCTACCACTTCTAATGGCGATTGGAGTTACGATGTCTCTACAGTCTAGATGGCTTGCGGTCGCAGCTGTGTTTGCAATGCTTGGCGGCGGTGGCGCTCTCGCGCAGGCGCCGACGAGCAGCCCCGTGGGAACGCCCAACGACCCGGCGGTCACGCGCAACTCGGTGCAGGGTGATCCGGGCGCCAAGCCCGTCGCGCGTCGGCGCCCGAACGCCAAGGCGCTGGCGCGGTCCGATAAACAAGCGCCGGGCACGGAAAACGGCAACCAGCCGGACCGTGCTTCGGCAGGCGGGGGCGCGCACTGAACCGAGCCGGGCGCCACACGGCTCCTTCCAAGCGGCATGCCGCTTGCATTTTCACAGCACGCAAACGAGCGGCGTGATCGTGCGTGGCGGCGGCGCGTAAAGGCAGTGAGGACACGACCATGGTTCATTTGAAGCCCGTTCCCCGCCGCCAGGTTCTGGCCGGGCTCGGCGCCACCGCGGCAATGGCCGCCGGAGGTCGTGTCGCGGCCGCTGCTGCCAAGCCAGTCACCATCGGCTTCATCTATGTCGGGCCGCGCGACGACTACGGCTACAACCAGGCGCATGCCGAAGGCGCGGCCGCAATCAAGTCGATGCCTGGAGTCAAGGTGATCGAGGAAGAGCGCGTTCCCGAAACGGAGGACGTCGAGAAGACCATGCAAAGCATGATCCAGCTCGATGGCGCCTCGCTGCTGTTTCCCACCAGCTTCGGCTACTTCGACCCATACATGCTGCGCATGGCCAAGCGCTACCCGAAGATCGAGTTCCGCCATTGCGGCGGGTTGTGGGACAAGTCGAAGCATCCCATGAACGCCGGGTCGTATTTTGGCTATATCGGCATGTGCCAATACCTCAACGGCGTCGTGGCCGCCTACAGCACCAAGAGCAAGAAGCTCGGTTTCGTCGCCGCCAAGCCCATTCCGCAGGTCTTGATCAACATCAACAGCTTCACCCTCGGCGCCCTCGCGGTCGACCCGTCCATCACCACGGCGGTGATCTTCACCGGCGACTGGTCGATGCCGGTCAAGGAGGCGGAGGCCACCAATGCGCTGATCGACGGCGGCGCCGACGTCATCACCTGCCATGTCGATGGCCCCAAGGTCGTGGTGCAGACCACCGAGGGCCGCGGCGCCTATACCTGCGGCTACCACGCCAACCAACTCGCACTGGCCCCGAAAGGGTATCTCACCGGGGCCGAGTGGAATTGGGCGGTGGTCTACAAGATGTTCGCCGACCAGATGCAGGCTGGCCAGCCTTTGCCCAATTTCGTCCGCGGCGGCCTGGCACAGAACTTCGTCAAGATGTCGCTCTACGGACCCGCGGTGGGCACGGAGGCGCGCAACCATGCCGATGCGGTCAAGGCGGAGATGATGAAGGGCGACTTCAGCGTGTTCAAGGGCCCGTTGCAGGACAACAAAGGCAATACGGTGATCGCGGCTGGAACCGCCTACCCCGAGACGGCCATTCAGTTGGAGTCGATGAACTATCTCGCCCAGGGCGTGACTGGCTCCATTAGTTAGCCGCCGTTCCCCAAAGTGAGCGCGGGAGGCCAAACCACCCCGGTTGTTCTTGCGGCCCGTCCATCGACGCCGGCCGATACGACCTATCGCCTGCGGCGCGCGCTGGAGGCAGCTCTCGTGCCTGTGGTCGCTATCCTGGCGGCCACAATCCTGTTCTGCATCTTCCTGCTCGCGATCGGCCAATCCCCAGCCGATTTCTTTAACGTGGTCTGGATTGGCGCGTTCGGCAGTTGGTTCTCACTGCAGAACACCATCACCCGCGCCTCCCCTTTGCTGCTGACCGCCCTCTGCGTCGCGGTGCCGGCGCAGCTGGGCCTGGTGGTCATCGGCGGCGAGGGCGCGCTGGTGCTGGGCGGCCTGGCCGCGACCTGCGCCGGGCTGGCGCTGGCCAGCTTGCCCCCCCTGCTGGTGCAGGTGGCCATGGCGCTCGCTGGCGCCGCGGCGGGCGGCGCCTGGATCGGCCTGGTCGGCCTGCTGCGCGCGCGCCGCGGCATCAACGAGACCGTCGCCAGCCTCATCATGGCCTATCTCGCCATCGCCATCTTCAACCAGTTGGTCGAAGGCCCGCTGCGCGACCCGGCGAGCCTCAACAAACCATCCAGCTACCCCATCCCGGACGCCGATATGCTGCCATCGTTGCCCGGCACCGACGTGCATCCCGGCATCCTGATCGGCGCCGTCGCTTGCGTGCTGTGCTGGGTGCTCATCTTTCGCACGTCGGTGGGGTTCGCCGCCCGCGTGACAGGCGGCAACATCCGGGCAGCGCAGTTGCAGGGCTTTCCCGTCGCCCGGCTCATCGTGGGCGCCTGCGTGCTGGGCGGCGCCTTCGCCGGGCTCGCCGGCGCCATCGAGGTCGCGGCGGTGCATGGCCGCGCCAACGCCTCGCTCATCGCCGGCTACGGCTATGCAGGCATCCTCATCGCCTTCCTGGCGCGGCACAACCCGCTGGCCATCATCATTATGGCGCTGCTGCTCGGCGGCATCGGCGCGGCCGGCGGCTTGCTGCAGCGGCGCATGGGCCTGCCCGACGCCACCGTGCTGGTGCTGCAAGGCATGATCTTCCTCGCCATCCTTGCCAGCGAGACCCTGTATGGCCGCTGGCGCTGGTTCCAGCCACGAGCCGCCGCATGAGCGGGCTGCAGACCGTCCTCGTCGCCATGCTCGCCGGGTCGCTGCGCGTGTCCACGCCGTTCCTGTTCGTAAGCCTCGGCGAATGCCTGACCGAGCGGGCAGGGCGCATCAATCTTGGCAACGAGGGCGTGCTGGTGTTCGGCGCCATGGCCGCCTATGCCACCTCTTATCTAACCGGCAATGCTTGGTTGGGCGTGGTGGCCGGGGCGATAGCCGGCATCCTGCTGGGCGGTTTGCATGGGGCGGTCTGCGGGTTGACCCGAGTCAACGACGTCGCCATGGGCATCGCCATCCTGTTGCTGGGCGATGGCGTGGCATTCTTCTTCGGCAAGCCCTACGTGCAGCCGAGCGCGCCGGGTCTGCCCAATATCCCGCTGGGCAAATGGCTGCCCTCGCCGCAGCTCCGCAGCGCGCTGTCCGTCAGTCCGTTGTTGCTGCTCGGCATCGTGGCCGCGTTCGCGATGGCCTGGATGTTCCGCGCCACTCGCCTTGGCCTGCGTCTGCGCATCGTGGGGGATAGCGCAGACGCCGCCCGCGCCTTAGGCCTCGGCATCAATCGTACTCGCCTGCTCGCCACGGCGGCAGGCAGCGCGCTGGCGGGGGTCGGGGGTGCCTTCCTCAGCCTGGTCTATCCGGGCAGTTGGAACGAGAGCCTCTCCTCCGGCCAGGGACTGATCGCGGTGGCGCTGGTGGTGTTCGCGCGCTGGAGCCCGGTCGGCTGCTTAGGCGCCTCCTTGCTGTTCGGCGCTGCCGGCGCGCTCGGCCCGTCGCTGCAGAGCGTGGGGATCACCGGCGACACCTACCTGTTCTATGCTGCGCCGTTCCTGTTGACGATGCTGATCCTGATTGTCACCGTCCGCCCCGGGCGCAGCCTGCGCGGCATGCCCGGCGAGCTATCCATCGCACGATGAGGGACCAATGAACGGATTAGGTGGGCTCAACCCGTCGCCCAACGGCGTCGTCATCGGCCTGGTGCAACTGGCGCTCCCGGCGATCGGCTCCCGCGCCGACATCACCCGGCAGACCGAGCGCATCGTCGCCACCGTTGCCCGGGCCCGGCGTGCCATGCCAAAGCTCGACTTGCTGGTGTTTCCGGAATACGCGCTGCACGGCCTGTCGATGGACGTGCGCGACGAGGTCACCTGCACTCTCGACGGCCCCGAGGTCGCAGCCATGCGCCAGGCCTGCCGCGACCACCGGCTCTGGGGCTGCTTCAGCATCATGGAGCGCAATCCCGGCCGTATGCCCTGGAACAGCGGCCTCATCGTCTCCGACACCGGCGAGATCGAGCTCTACTACCGCAAGCTGCACCCCTGGGTCCCCGTCGAGCCCTGGGAACCTGGCGACCTTGGCATCCCGGTGATAGAGGGCCCGCGCGGCGTCAAGCTGGCCCTCATCATCTGCCATGACGGCATGTTCCCCGAGATGGCGCGCGAGGCCGCCTATCGCGGCGCCGAGGTGATGCTGCGCACCGCCGGCTACACCCCGCCAGTGCGCGACGCCTGGCGCTTCACCAACCAGAGCAATGCGTTCTGCAACCTGATGGTCACCGCCAGCGTGTGCATGTGCGGCACCGACGGCACGTTCCACTCCATGGGCGAGGCCATGGTCTGCAACTTCGACGGCAGCATCATCGCCCATGGCGCCACCGGCCGCGCCGACGAGATCATCGCCGCCGAAGTCCGCCCCGACCTGGTGCGCGAGGCGCGGGCGCATTGGGGCGTGGAGAACAACATCTACCAGTTCGGCCATCGCGGCTTCTCCGCCATCGCCGGGGGCGCCACCGACTGCCCGTACACCTACATGAAAGACCTCGCCGCCGGCCGCTACCGCCTGCCCTGGGAGGACACCGTGCGCGTCACCGACGGCACCGGAAGCGGCCTGCCGCCCCCGCGCGCCTGGCCCAAGGCCGCCGAATGATCCCCGCCAACCCCTACCCCTGGCCCTACGACGGCGACCTCTCCGGCACCGCACTAGTCATCATCGACATGCAGGCCGATTTCTGCGGCCCCGGCGGCTACGTCGACAGCATGGGCTACGACCTCTCCCTCACCCGCGCTCCCGTCGAGCCGATCCGCCGCGTGCTCGCCGCCATGCGTGCCCGCGGCAACGCCGTCATCCACACCCGCGAGGGACATAGGCCGGACCTATCAGACCTGCCCGCCAACAAGCGCTGGCGCTCGCAGCGCATCGGCGCCGGCATCGGCGACGCCGGCCCCTGCGGCCGCATCCTGGTGCGCGGCGAGCCCGGCTGGGCCATCATCCCCGAACTCGCCCCACTGCCCGGCGAGGTAATCATCGACAAGCCCGGCAAAGGCAGCTTCTACGCCACCGACCTCGAACTCATCCTGCGCACAAGCGGCGTGCGCAACCTGGTGCTGACCGGCATCACCACCGACGTCTGCGTGCACACCACGATGCGCGAGGCCAACGACCGCGGCTTCGAGTGCCTGCTGCTGGCCGATTGCTGTGGCGCCACCGACCGCGCCAACCACGAGGCCGCGCTCGCCATGATCCCGATGCAGGGCGGCGTGTTCGGGGCAGTCAGCGACTCGGAGACCTTCCTGGCTCACCTGACGTGACCGGGGCGATCGGGGTCGAAGCCATCGGCATCGGCAAGGTGTTCGGCAGTTTCGCCGCCCTCTCCGACATCAGCATGAAGGTCCGGCCCGGCACCGTGCACGGCTTGCTGGGCGAGAATGGCGCCGGCAAGTCCACCCTGGTGAAGTGCCTGCTCGGCTACTACCGCGCCGACAGCGGCAGCTTCCGGGTGGACGGCCGCGAAGCCGCCATCGCCCGCCCGGCCGATGCGGGCGCGCTCGGCCTGGGCATGGTGTATCAGCACTTCACCTTGGTTCCCTCCATGACGGTGGCCGAAAACCTGGTGATCGCGCGCGCCGGCGTGCCGGCGGTGATCCCTTGGGCACGCGAACGCCAACACCTCGCCGCCTTCATGCGCCGCATGCCGTTCCAGGTCCGCCCCGACGCCGTGGTGGGCACGCTGTCGGCGGGGGAACGGCAGAAGACCGAGATCCTCAAGCAGCTTTACCTCGAACGCCGCTTCCTCGTGCTGGACGAGCCTACCTCCGTGCTGACGCCGCAGGAAGCCGAGGAGATGCTGGGCCTGATGCAGCAACTGGCGCATAGCGGCGCCATCACGGTGGTGATCATCACCCACAAGCTGCCGGACGTGATGCGCTTTACCGACGAGGTGACCGTGCTCCGCCGTGGTCGCCTCGCTGGCCGGGGCCAGACCGCCTCGCTCAGCGCCAGCGACATGACCGCCATGATGATCGGCGAGCCGCACGCGCCCGACCGCCCCGAGCGCCTCGGCGTCGCCGAAGCCGCCACCCGCCTCTCCCTCGCCAATCTCACCACCGCGCAGGATGTTGGCCGCCCCGGTTTGCACATCGCCGGGCTGCAGGTGCGGGCGCATGAAATCGTCGGCGTCGCCGGCGTGTCGGGCAACGGTCAGCAGGAGTTGCTGGAGGTGCTCGGCGGCCAGCGCCAGGCGACCGGCGGCACAATGACGGTGGGTGGCGCCCGTTACCATGCGAGCCGCGGCGACTCGCAAGCGTTGGGCGTGCGGGTGTTGCCGGAGGAGCCGCTGCGCAACGGCTGCGTGCCTGCCATGTCGGTAGCCGACAACCTGAACCTGCGCCAGTTCGACCGGTCCGGCACCTGGCTGCACCCGCGCGACATGCGCCAACGCGCCGCCCGCCTGGTCGCGGCCTACGGGGTGCGGGCTCCCTCTGCCGATGCGCCAATCGGCGTGCTCTCCGGCGGCAACGTGCAGCGCTGCGTGTTGGCGCGGGAGCTGGACGGGGATGTGAACCTGCTCATCGTCGCCAATCCCTGCTTCGGGCTCGACGTGAAAGCGGTCGCCGAGGTGCGCGCCCGGATCATGGCTGCGCGCAATGCGGGGACGGCGGTGTTGCTGATCAGCGAGGACCTTGACGAGATCCTAGAGCTCGCAGACCGCGTGGTGGTGATGCGTCACGGCGCCATCGTCCACGAGGCACCGGCTACAGGCGCGGACCCGAAAGCGATCGGCGCCCATATGCTGGATGCTGCCATCTCGCCTGATCAAGTGATGCCAAGCAGTTCAACATCGAAGATCAGCGTCGCACCGGGCGGAATCACTCCGCCGGCGCCCCGCGCACCATAGCCCAGGTCGGGCGGGATGATCAGTGTGCGCTTGCCGCCGACATGCATGCCAGCCACGCCTTGGTCCCAACCGGCGATCACCTGGTGCGCGCCGAGCTTGAAGCTGAACGGCTGGCCGCGGTCGCGTGAACTGTCGAACTTGCGGCCGCGCTTGCCGCCATCGTCCAGCCAGCCGGTGTAGTGGACTTGCACCGTCTGCCCAGCTTGCGCCTCTGGTCCGGTGCCGGCCGCCTCGTCGTGATAGGCCAAGCCAGAGGGCAGGGTGGTGAAATCGTTGGGGGCGGCGGAAGCGGTCATGGCAATCAACAAAGCTCCAGTCAGAAGGGCAAGGGCGTGGCGCATGGCGCGGCCGTCCTATCAAGGTTTGCGGGCGCGCCGGCATAGCATGCCGCGTGAATGCTGCCCAAATCGGCGGTTAACCGATTCGCGATCAACGAGGCGGCCATGTTGTTGCACCACCCAAACCCCCATGCTAAGGCCAGCCGCCGCCCGAATGGGCCGGTTTTCGCTCCTTTAGACCCCTGACCCTCTAGACCTCGGATGAACATACGTGGCCGCTAAAGGCACGATCTCCCAAAGCGGCGGATTGCCGGGTCGTTACGCCGCGGCGCTGTACGACCTTGCGGCGGAACAGCGCGAGTTGGACACAGTGGTCGACCAAATGAGCGCCCTGGGCCGGCTGATTGACCAGAGCGCCCCGTTCCGCCGCCTATTGGCCTCCCCGCTGATCGACGTCACCCAGGCGCGCACCGCCGCCTCCGCTGTCTTGGCCGAGCAAGGCTTCGGTAAGACGGTCAACGATTTCGTGGGTGTGGTGGCGAACAATCGCCGCCTGCCTGCCCTCCGCGCCATCGTCACTGCGTTCGCCACCCTCGTGGCAGACAAGCGCGGCGTTGTCACCGCTGTAGTGGCATCGGCCCACCCGCTTTCGGACGTCCAGCGCGAGCAGTTGCGGGCCCGGATGATCGAAGCGGGCTTCGGCAACGTGAATATCGAAGAATCGGTGGATGCCAGCCTGCTCGGCGGCCTGGTGGTGCGCATCGGCGCCCGCCTGTATGACACCAGTCTGAAATCTCGGCTGCAGCGCCTGCAGTACGCCATGAAGGGAGCTGCGTAAGCACCATGGAGATCCGCCCCGCTGAGATCAGCGAGATCCTCAAGCAACAGATCGCCTCGTTCGACCGCGAGCAGGACGTGGCTGAGACCGGCCAAGTGCTCTCGGTCGGCGACGGCATCGCCCGCGTGTTCGGCCTACAGAACGTGATGGCCGGCGAACTGGTGGAGTTCCCCTCTGCCGGCCTGCGCGGCATGGCGCTGAACCTCGAAACCGACAACGTTGGCGTGGTGGTGTTCGGCGACGACCGCGCCATCCGCGAAGGCGACACCGTCAGCCGCACCGCCAAGATCGTGTCGGTCCCGGTGGGCCGCGGCCTGTTGGGCCGGGTGGTGGACGGGCTGGGGGTGCCGATCGACGGCAAGGGCCCGCTGACCGACGTGAAAGACATGCTGGTCGAGCAGAAGGCGCCCGGCATCATCCCACGCAAATCAGTGCACGAGCCGATGCAGACCGGGCTGAAGGCGATCGACGCGCTGATCCCGGTGGGCCGCGGCCAGCGCGAGTTGATCATCGGCGACCGCCAGATCGGCAAGACCGCGGTGATCATCGACACCATCATTAACCAGAAGACGGTGAACGCCGGCACCGATGAGAGCAAGAAGCTCTACTGCATCTACGTCGCGATCGGCCAGAAGCGCTCCACCGTGGCGCAGATCGTGCGCACCCTGGAGGAGCAGGGCGCGATGGACTACTCCATCGTGGTCGCCGCCACCGCCTCCGACCCGGCGCCGCTGCAGTTCCTCGCCCCCTACACGGGTGCGACCATGGGCGAGTTCTTTCGCGACAACGGTATGCACGCCGTGATCGCCTACGACGACCTGTCTAAGCAGGCGGTGGCCTACCGACAGATGTCGCTCCTGCTGCGCCGGCCGCCGGGCCGGGAGGCCTACCCGGGCGACGTGTTCTACCTGCACAGCCGCTTGCTCGAGCGCGCCGCCAAGATGAGCGACGCGAACGGCGCCGGCAGCTTGACTGCGCTGCCGGTGATCGAGACTCAGGCGGGCGACGTGTCCGCCTACATCCCGACCAATGTGATCTCCATAACCGATGGTCAGATTTTCCTCGAATCCGAGCTGTTCTTCCGCGGCATCCGCCCGGCAGTGAACGTGGGCCTCTCAGTGTCCCGGGTGGGATCGGCCGCGCAGACCAAGGCCATGAAGAAGGTGGCTGGATCGATCAAGCTCGAGCTTGCCCAATACCGCGAGATGGCCGCCTTTGCCCAGTTCGCCTCCGACCTGGACGCCTCGACGCAGAAGCTGCTGGCGCGGGGCGCGCGGTTGACGGAGTTGCTGAAGCAGCCGCAGTTCCACCCATTGCCGGTTGAAGTGCAGGCGGTAGTGCTGTTTGCCGGGGTGCGCGGCTACCTGGACAATGTGGACATAGGCAAGGTGGGGCAGTTTGAGCGCAGCATGGTAAGCGAGCTACGCACGAGGGACCCCTCGGTGATGGATGCGATCCGGGCCGACCTCGATATCAAGCCGGAGACGGAGACCAAGCTGAAGAGCTTCCTCGACGGCTTTGCCAAGTCGTTCAGCGCGTGATGTTGGCCCCGTCATGGCCGGACTTGATCCGGCCATCCACGGCGTCCGAAGGCTGCCGGCCCGAGGTGTGGGACTCCGCGGGCGACGAGAGCGCGTCCGGCGTCACCAGCCGGGCCGCGTGGATGCCCGGAACAAGTCCCGGCATGACGAGATCGGTGAGGCTTGCCACCCAGCGCGCATGCCCTGCTCGCCCGCGGGAGAGCGCTGGGGTGAGGGCGTAGCCGATGGCCAGCCTCAAAGCCCTCCGCGCCCGCATCAACAGCGTGAAGTCCACCCGCAAGATCACCTCTGCCATGAAGATGGTGGCGGCCAGCAAGCTGCGCCGCGCCCAGAGCCAGGCCGAGGCCGCGCGCCCCTATGCCGAACGCATGGAGCGCATGCTGGCGACGCTGGCCGCCAGCATGCAGGGCAGCCCGACCGCCCCGCGCATGCTGGCCGGCACCGGCAACGACCGCGTCCATCTGCTCATCGTCATCACCGCCGACCGCGGCCTGGCCGGCGCCTTCAACACCAACGTCGGCCGCGCCGCGCGCAACCTGGCCCGGCGGCTGATGTCCGAAGGCAAGACGGTCAAGATCATCACCGTCGGCCGCAAAGGCCGCGACTACCTGCGCCGCGAAATGGCCAGCAACATCGTGGGTGAGATTTCCTTCGCCGGCAAAAAGACGGTGGATTACGCCGACGTGCAGGCCATCGGCACGCAGGCGGTGGACATGCTGGGACGCGACGAGTTCGACGTCGCCACTGTGGTCTACAACCGCTTCGTCTCCGTGATCAGCCAAATCCCGGCCGAACTCCAAATTATCCCGCCTTTGATGACGGAGACCGGCCCGCCCGAGCAGACCACCGCCCAAGCGATCTACGAGTTCGAGCCGGATGAAGAGACCATCCTCGCCAAATTGCTGCCGAAGAACCTGTCGATTCAGCTTTACCGCGCCCAGCTTGAAAGCGGAGCCGGCGAGCATGGCGCCCGGATGACCGCGATGGACAACGCGACTCGCAATGCCGGCGAGGCGATCAACAAGCTGACCCTTAACTATAACCGCACCCGCCAAGCGAACATCACCAGCGAACTCATCGAAATCATTTCCGGCGCCGAGGCGCTCTAACAGCAGTGGTGCAGGGGACGACTGTCCCCTGCCAGGTCCAAGGGCGAGATTTGCCAAGGTTCCATTCAGCTTGCTGAATGGAATGCAAAGCGATGGAGCGCTCTGGCCTTAAGGAGGCAGGTACATGGCAACCAACAGCGTAGGCCGCATTTCTCAAATCCTAGGCGCCGTGCTCGACGTCCAGTTCGAGGGCGACCTCCCGTATATCCAGAACGCGCTCACCACCAAGCGCTCCAACGGCGACACCCTCGTAATGGAGGTCGCGCAGGAACTCGGCGAGCGCACCGTTCGCTGCATCGCTATGGACAGCACCGACGGCTTGATCCGCGGCGGCGAGGTCACCGACACCGGCGCCCCCATCTCCGTCCCCGTCGGCCCGGAGACGCTTGGCCGCATCCTGAACGTGCTGGGTGACCCGATCGACGAGCGCGGCCCGGTCGGCGCCAAGATGAGCTACCCAATCCACCGCGACGCTCCCTCGTTCGAGGACCAAGCGACCTCGGCCGAAATCCTGGTCACCGGCATCAAGGTGGTGGATTTGCTCTGCCCCTACCTTAAGGGCGGCAAGATCGGGCTGTTCGGCGGCGCGGGCGTGGGCAAGACGGTGCTGATCCAGGAGCTGATCAACAACATTGCCAAGGGCCATGGCGGCGTCTCGGTGTTCGCCGGGGTCGGCGAGCGCACCCGTGAGGGCAACGACCTCTATCACGAGATGATCGACGCCGGGGTGATCAAGCTGGGCGAGAACACCACTGAGGGCTCCAAGGTGGCGCTGGTCTACGGCCAGATGAACGAGCCGCCGGGTGCACGCGCCCGCGTGGCGCTGTCCGGCCTCTCGCTGGCGGAGTATTTCCGCGACGAGGAGGGGCAGGACGTGCTGTTCTTCGTCGACAACATCTTCCGCTTTACCCAGGCCGGCGCCGAAGTGTCGGCCCTGCTCGGCCGCATCCCCTCCGCCGTGGGCTACCAGCCGACCCTGGCCACCGACATGGGCGCGCTGCAGGAACGCATCACCTCCACCAAGAAAGGCTCCATCACTTCGGTGCAGGCGATCTACGTCCCCGCCGACGACCTCACCGACCCGGCGCCCGCCACCTCCTTCGCCCACTTGGACGCGACCACCACGCTCTCCCGCTCCATCGCCGAGCTGGGCATCTACCCGGCGGTGGACCCGCTCGACTCCACCTCCCGCTCGCTCGACGCCCGCATCATCGGCGACGAGCACTACGACACCGCCCGCGAAGTGCAGCGCGTCCTGCAGACCTACAAGTCGCTGCAGGACATCATCGCTATCCTGGGCATGGACGAGCTCTCGGAAGAGGACAAGCTGGTGGTCTCCCGCGCCCGCAAAATCCAGCGCTTCCTGAGCCAGCCGTTCCACGTGGCCGAGGTGTTCACCGGCACGCCGGGCTTGTTCATCTCGCTGCCCGACACCATCCGCAGCTTCAAGGCCATCGTCGCCGGGGAATACGACCACCTGCCGGAAAGCGCGTTCTACATGGTTGGCACCATCGAGGACGCGGTGAAGAAGGCCGAGGGGATGAAGGAGCGCGCGTAGGTGCCGGTCGCGCTCGAGATCGTCAGCCCCGAGAAGCTGCTGCTGTCGCGTGATGTGGAGATGGTGGTGATCCCCGCCTCGGAGGGCGACATGGGCGTGCTGCCGAACCATTCCCCCACCATCGTGCTGCTGCGCGGCGGCACGGTCAGCATTTACGAGGGCGGCCGGGTGACGGACCAGCTGTTCGTCAGCGGCGGCTTTGCCGAGGTCACGCCCGAGCGCTGCACTGTGTTGGCCGACGAGGCGGTGCCGACCGGTGAACTCTCCCGCAGCGAAGGAGAACGGCGTCTCGCCGAAGCGCAAAAGGCCTACGACGCCACCGACAAGACCGACGTGCCCGCCCTCGATGCCGCGATGGACCAGATGCAGTCCGCCCGGGCCATGATCGAGGCCGCCGCGGCTTAGGTTGGTTGTTGCTTGCCGGCCACGATTCCGCCGGCATTGTCGCCCTCACGCCACGTTGGCTTTCCCCACGGCACCCACAATGCCATGCACGCGTTGTGTGACCAGACCGTGACTCAAAGGATTCCCGGCGAGCTATGAAGCCCAGAGTGCGATGAAACATTGGCAAATCGAAGATGTGGACTGGGAGCGATTCGAGCCCTCCAACGTCGATCCCGAGATCGTCCGGCTGGTCAAATCGGCCGCGATGGTGGAGCGAAACGGTGTTGAATACGCCGCTTATCTATGCCGCGTTTTCCGGGAGGACCCGCCGTTCTGCAACGCATGCACTAACTGGGCGGTGGAAGAAGTGCAGCACGGCGACGCGCTCGGCCGCTGGGCGGAGCTTGCCGACCCGGCCTGGCGGTTCAGCGAGGCGTTCGACCGTTACCGCACCGAGTACAAGCTCCCGCTCGACACCGACACCTCGGTCCGCGGCTCCAAGACTGGTGAGCTGATCGCGCGTTGCATGGTGGAGACCGGGACCTCCTCCTACTACACGGCGCTTGCGGACGCGACGGCGGAGCCGGTCTTGCAGCAAGTGTGCCGGCTGATCGCCGCCGATGAATACCGGCATTTCAAGCTGTTCTATGACCATATGCGCCGCTACTTGGCCCGTGAGCGCATCGGTATACTCCGCCGCCTGCGCATCGCGGCCGGCCGTATCACCGAGACCGAGGACGACGAACTCGCCTACGCGTATCACTGCGGTAACGAGCCGCCCGGGACTCCCTACGCCCACGACCGTTGCATGGCAGCTTACATGGGACGGGCGATGGGTTTTTACCGCTACGGCCATATCGAGCGCAGCATGGGAATGATCCTTAAGGCAGTCGGCTTGCCGCCGCGCGGCAGGCTGTCGGCAGCCATGTCCCGCCTGTTCTGGCGCATCCTGCAACGCCGCCAGCGCCGCTTCGCAGCACAGTCCCCGCTTATACCGGTCAGCTTAGAAGCTGACTTGGTTGAGGTAGGGGTAGCTAGTTAGGGATTGCAGTTGGGCTGCGGTCAGCTTTTGCCATGCGATGCAAAGCGCATCGACGATGGCGTCGTAGCTGTTGAGGAGCCTGTGGCTGAGATAGCGCTCGCGCAGGTAGAGCCAAACGCGTTCGACTGGGTTGAGCTCGGGGCTGTAGGGCGGCAGCAGGATCAGCGACACGTTGGCCGGCATGGTGAGGTCGTTGGTGACGTGCCAGCCGGCCTGATCCATGACCATGGCAGCGTGTTCGTCCTTGGCCAAGGTGGCGGCGAACTGGTCGACGAACAGCTGCATGGTGGCGGTGTTCAGCTCTGGCAGCACCAGGGCGAACGCGCTGCCAGTCTTCGGCTGCACGGCGGCGAACAGGTGCGTCCAGGTGTAACGCTGGTCGCACAAGCCGGGCGGGCGTTGGCCGCGGGTGAACCAGCGATGGCAGGTGCGGCCTTTCTGGCCGAACCGCGCCTCATCCTGAAACCACAGCGTCAGGCGGCGGCCCGGATGCGCCTGCGCGATGGTGTCCAGCTCGCTCTGCAGCCCCCTTTTGACCAGGTCTGTCGTGCTACCGGGTCGGCCTTGGGATGCGACGGCCGGGCCTTCTGCCGCGACAAGCCCAGTTTGCGCATCAGCTTGGACATGTGCGCCTCGTGGTAGTCGACCTTCCAGCGCCGCGCGATCTCGGCACACAGCTCGGCCAGCGTCCAGGCCGACACGCCCGTCTTCTCGATGTCCGGACCATCCAGCACCAGCTTGCGCAGCTCGGCCATACGGCTGTCGTCCAGCCGCGGCTTTGGTCCAGGCCGGGGCCGGTCGTGCAGGCCGTCCAAGCCCTCGGCGTTGTAGCGCATGACCGCATCGCGCAGCGCCTGGCGCTCCATGCCGGCCAGGCGCGCTGCCTCGGCCCGCGTCATGCCTTCCAGCGCGTTGGCGATTGCCATCATCCGCGCCGCCGCTGATCGGTCAGGTTCTACACGCGCCCGCTTGCGCAGTTCTGCCCCCGACAGCTTCTCGCTGATCACCAGCCGCTTGCCCTTCATCGCCCCTACCCCGCACAGCCCCAGCGAGGCCAGCAGGCTCCACCGAGCCGCTCAAAATCACAGGCGAGTCATCAACCGCGCTGGCCGGTATTATACCAGCGCCCGCATGGTTTGACCTATGCCCAGGCGCGAGACGTTATGGACGTGATGCGTTCGGGCATAGCCATGAGAGCGTTCCAGGCGTTGCAGCAGGCATCGACGATGTCGTCGTAGTGGGGGAAGACCCGGTGGCTGAGATAATTCTGCCGGAGATATTGCCAGACGTTCTCGACCGGGTTCAGCTCCGGGCAGTAGGGCGGTAGATGCAGCAGGCTTACGTTGTCCGGCACGCGCAGCTTACCGCCGGTTTGATGCCATCCCGCGCCGTCGAGCGTGACGACGGCGTGCGCGCCGGGTTGGACGTTGCGGCTAATCTCGGCCAGGTGCCGGTTCATGGCCGAGGCGTTGACCTCCGGCAAGACCAGGGCCGCACCGCAGCCACGGGCGGGACAGACGGCGCCGAAGATGTAGGCCCATTCGTATCGCAGGTCGCGCGGCATGGGCGGACGGCTGCCTCGGTCCGTCCAGACATAGGTCAAGGAGCCTTGCTGGCCGACGCGTGCCTCGTCCTGCCACCAGAGCTCGATCGGCTTGCCAGCCGCGCTGGGCGGCAGGACGGCGGCGACCAACTCGGCGAAGTTTTTTTATGCGCCTGCAGGGCGTCCGCGTCCTGTTTTGGGTGGTGCGGACGCACCGATATCCGGCTGAACCCAAGCTTGCGCAGCAGCCGGCCCACGGTGCGCTCGTTCACCGTGACGTCGAACTCCTTGTGCATGGCTCGGGCCAGGTCGATCCGACGCCAGCGTATCACCCCATGCACGGCAAGGTCGGGGCCGTTGCGCACCAGCTCGGCCAGACGGTCCGTCTGCGGTTGAGCAAGCTTGGGCTTACAGCCGCCACCCCAGCGATTGCTAAGCCCAGCGAGGCCGTTCGCATTGAACCGGTGCACCCAGTCGCGCAACGTCTGGCGCTCCATCCCGCAGGCGCGCGCAGCATCGCCACGCGAATGACCTTCCAGCAACAGCGCGATGGCCAGCATGCGACGCACCGCATTGGCATCACGGCAGCCGCTCGCCGCAAGCCGCAACTCCTGCGCCGAACACTTCTCAGCACAAACCCTCACCCCAGCAGGCATGACCAATCCCCATCAACCATTCAGGAAACCGAATCACACCCACCGTGACCGCGCATAGCCCCTCTGAGTCAGGGCATGCGGGCGCTGGTATTACATCCACCTCCACAGCCACCGTCATGGCCGGATTTGATCCGGCTATCCACGCCGAGCCCGCAGGTGATGTCGCTCGAAGCGGCCGCAAACACCTGCCAACCAGTGGCTTACGTTAACTGCCGCATCCCATTGGGGTGCCAAGGTAGAGCCCTGTCCTCACTCAGGGACCCGCCCCGGCAAAGCGGGCGGCGCTGAGCCCGGCAGCGCGGTCGGCGCCGGCTCCGGCGGCTCCGGTATGTTCATGCAGCTCCGCACGATCGGCGCGCAGTAGGCAAACGGGGCGGCAAAGGCGTTGTTCTCCCCCGTGTAACGAATGCTGGCGACGCGGCCCTGCTCCACGCGCGCCGTCAGGTGGCAATACCCGCCGTTGGTAAAGCTGAACCCACCCACGATCGGAACGGAATACGTGCTCGAACTCGTCGAGTTGGCATACCAAGTGAGCACATCGGTGCTGCCGAAGCTGCCATGCTGGTCCGGCGCGCCGAGGCACGACTCAATCTGCAACTCCGACAAGCCCACCAGCTTGCGCCGCGCTTGCATGGCCGTGTGCGCGTCCTGGATCGAGCAACCCGCCACCAGCACCGCCATCACCGCCCAGGCCCTGTTCTGCACCCTCATCATCGCCCCACCGCGTAACCTTGCATGCCGCGCGGGTTGGCCCCGGCGTGCATCACCCCATCCACCACGTCGGCGGCGGACAGGCGGCCTTCGGACCAATCCTCCCCCACGCTCACCGCATGCCCTCGCCGCGCAAGCTCCGCCGCAACCGCTGGGCTGAAGCGGCCCTCCAGCACCAGCTTCCCCGGCCGGGCCACCCGCGGCCAGAAGCTGCTCGGCCAATGCTCGGAATGGAACGATGCCATGTCGATCGCCTGCTGAATGCCGAGCCGGTGATGCACGCGCCGCAGGAAGAAGATGCTCTGCCATTGGTCCTGCTGCTCGCCGCCGGGGGTGCCGAACGCCATCCAGGGCTTGCCGTCGCGCAGCGCCATCGCGGGGGATAGCGTCGTGCGGGGCCGCTTGCCCGGCGCCAGGCTGTTCGGCAAACCCGGCCGCAGCCAGAACATCTGCCCCCGCGTGCCGAGACAAAACCCAAGCCCGGGAATTGCCGGCGAGGACTGCAGCCAGCCGCCCGAAGGCGTGGCGCTGACCATGTTGCCCCAGCGGTCTATCACATCGATATGCACGGTATCCGCGCCGATAATCCCGAGCCGGGCGACCGTCGGTTCGCCGGCGCCGGGTGCGCGGGTCAGCATGTCGGCCCGGCTGGCGGCGTCATGGTCCACCCAGGGGGTGGCGCCGCCGACGCACCCGGGCCGGAGTTCGAACGAGGCGTCTGCCCCCACCAGCTTGCGGCGCTCGGCGTTGTAGGCAGGGGAGAGCAGGGTATCGAGCGGGATGTCGGTGGTGGCCGGGTCGCCGTAGAACGCCTCGCGGTCGGCATAAGCGAGCTTCATGCACTCTATAATAGTATGCACGAAGTCCACCCCGACTGGGTCCATCGCGCCGATGTCGAACCCGGCCAGCAGTGCCAATTGCTGCAGCATCACCGGCCCTTGGCTCCACGGCCCGCATTTCAGCACCGTGTGGCCGGCGTAATCATAGCCCAGCGGCGCCTCCACCGTCGGCGCCCAGGCCGCCATGTCCCCCGCTGTGAGCAGGCCGTGATGGCGGCGGCCGGATGCGTCCATCGCGGCCGTCCGCGCCACGAAGTCGCCGACCGCTTCCGCCACGAAGCCCTCGTACCAGGCTCGCCGCGCCGCCTCGAGGCGCGCCTCACGATCGCCGCCGATGGCCTCCCGCAGCACGCGCTGCCACGTTGCCGCCAGTGTAGGATTGCGAAACAAGGCGCCAACCTCCGGCACAGTCCCGCCGGGCAGCCAGAGGGCGGCGCTGCTCGGCCATTCGGATTCGAACAGCGGCCGCACGCCCTCGATGGTGGCGGGAATGCGCGGTACCAGCGGCACGCCATGCTCGGCATAGCCCATGGCGAAGGCGAGCACGTCTGTCAGTTCCCAGGTGCCGTAATCCCGCAGCAGCATGCACCAGGCGCCGAACGCCCCCGGCACCACGGCGGGGAGAAAGCCGGTGGCCGGGATCAGGTCTAGCCCGAGCCCGGCGAAAGTTTCCAGCGTGGCGGCGGCGGGGGAGGGGCCCTGGCCGCAGATCACCTGCTGCATCCCGGTGCGGGCGGAGTGCAACATGATGGGCGCATCGCCGCCGGGTCCGTTCAGGTGCGGTTCGGCCACCTGCAAGGTGAACGCGGCGGCGGCCGCAGCGTCAAACGCATTGCCGCCGCGCTCCAGCACCGCTTGCCCGACGCTGCTGGCAAGCCAATGCGTGGTGGCGACCACGCCGAACGTGCCAGTGATTTCGGGGCGGGTGGTAAACATCGCGAGGCCTCCTTACCCGCTCAGCGGCAGGCGTTGCGCAAGCATGAAGGGCGAACCCGGTGCCGCCTGGGTGAACAGGCAAATCGACGTGACCCGGCGCGGCAATACACAAGCAGCAGCGAACTGCGCCTCCGCCAGCGGTTGGACGATGGCGCGCTCGTCTGCCGAGAGCCGGCGGGTGAGCGTCATGTGGAAACGCCAGGTGCTGAGCACGTAAGGATAGCCCCAATCGAGCAGCATGGCGTCCTGCTCATGCGTGAGCCCCGGCCGACGCCGCCGCGCGACCTCCGCCGCATCCGCCGGAACCCGATGCGCGTCGAGTTCGGTCACACATCGATCGGCCAAGGCCTGCAGCATCCGGCAAGGGCTGGTCTCACGCAGAGCGAGGAACCCGCTGATCTCCGCCACCTCCAGCGACGGCAGCTCGACTGGCGCCAGCCTCGCCGCGAGCGCAGCCGCATCCTCCACCAGGGCGTGCCACCCATGCGCCAGCCGCATCGGCGGCTTCAGCGTGGCATGGAAGCCATAAAGCCGCGGCTCGGCGGTCAACGTGTCCCGGCTGGCATCGGGGTAGAGCCGCCCGCTCGCCGGGTCCCGCCCAAGCCAATCGCAACCGGCGCGCCAAAGCGGATCGCTGGTCTCCGGCGCATAATACACAGCGGCCCGAGCACTCAACGCGCAGCGTCCACGCTCATGAGCGCCCCGGAATGTCCCGCTTGGTCGTGGAACACGGCCACCATTAGCAAACGCAACGGATGCGCGTGCCTTTCAAGTTTTCTCAGCTTCGACGCGCTTAGCAGCCTCCTTCAAACGGGCAAGAACCGGTTCAAGCGGCATCGTTCGGCCTGCCGCCACATCGGAGCGGGCCCGCTGGAGGGCCGCGATCCAGGCGGGTAGAGCCTTGTGGGCGTTATCGTCTCGATCCTCATCCATGCGGCATGATATGCTTTTCGGGCATGGGATCGCCAGCCTTGTAGCCTGCATCTTGATGCGGGATGGCGTCATCGGTGGCCCCCGCCCTAACACGCCGGCTACTCCTACCCGATTAGATCGCGTCCTTCGTGGCAGCGGTCAATACGTCTCCGGTATTGGGCGTGCCAGCCGGTTCGATGATGAGGAGATGCGCCTCCTCCTCGGCGAACGGGCAGTGCTCCACTCCCTTGGGGACGACGTACAGGTCCCCTGGTCCGAGGCGAACGATGCCATCAGGAAGCCGGATCATCAGCTCGCCTTTCAGGACCAAGAAGAGGTCGTCGGTATCTGGATGGGAGTGCCAAACGAACTCCCCCTTGACTTTGACCACCATCACATCGTGGCCATTGAAAGCAGCGACGATCTTCGGCGACCAGTGGCTGGAAAACAGGTCCAGCTTGTCTTGGAGATTGATGGCCCGCGTCATCGGCGTCAGATCACCCGCTCCCCAGCCCGCCAGACCTGGCGCACCACGGGCAGCCCCTCATGCACCCGCAACCGCACCAAGTCCGCCCGCAACCCCGGCGCGATTCGGCCGCGGTCGTGGAGCCCGGCCATGCGCGCCGGCCGGTCGGTCACCAGCGCTACCGCGTCCGGCAAGCTCGCCAGCTTCGCCTGCGCGCAGGTGAACGCCGCCTCCACCAGGCTGGCAGGCACGTAGTCGGACGCGAACGCGTCCACCGCTCCCTGCCGCACCAGGTCGGCCGCGGAGACGTTGCCGCTGTGGCTGGCGCCGCGAACGATGTTGGGGCCGCCGGCGATCACCTCCATGCCGCGCGCCCGCGCCGCCTGCGCCGCCACCATCGCCACCGGGAACTCGCTGATGCGGATGCCGTCGCGGTGGTTTTCGTCCACCTCCTCCTCGGTCCGGTCGTCATGGCTGGCCAGCACGGTGCCGCCCGGCCGCACCCGCTCCAGCAACGCGCGGCGGTTGGCGTCCCGATGCAGCGCGCGCAGCGCCGTCAGTTCGACGATCCGCCGCTCGATGGTCTCCGCGTCGCTGCCCTCCCGCCGCCGCATCGCCCGGTAGCGGTCCAAATCCGCATATTGTCCCACTCCGGGACAGTGATCCATCAGGCTGATCATCCGCACGCGGGAGTGGTCCGCCACCGGGTCCAGCAAGTCCATCAGGTCGGCGGCGGGCAGCTCGCAGCGCAAGTGCAGGAAGTGGTCGCTCTTCAACAGCCCGGTGCCGGCTAGCGCGTCGCCATCGCTGACACCCTCCAGAAACGTCCGGATGCGGTCCTTTTCGAAGCCGAGATCGCCGAGGCAGAGCGCGTCCAGCACGGTCGTCACCCCGGCGGCGGCGCATTGCGCATCGTGCGCCACCATCGCCGAGCGCGACGGCCAGCGGGCGTTGCTGCGCGGCTGCACTTGGCGCTCCAGGTTGTCGGTATGGAGGTCAACCACCCCCGCGATCAGATAATCCCCATCCAGGTCGACCGCACCCGGCGAATGGCTGGTGCCCTCCTGCACGTCCGCAATCTGGTCCGCGTCCAGCGCCACCGTGCCGCGGATCACGGCGCCAGGCAGCACAACGCAGGCGTTGGTGAGGCAGGTCATGCGGGCGTCCCGATCGGCGTAGGCGCGGGCGCGCCGGAAGGTGCTCATGGAGCGTGCGCCTGCGACATAGCCCGAGCCGGCCTGGCCACGCAACGGCAGTCTCGGGCGCCGCGGTCAACTGGCCTGACAAGCGCCCCTCGATGGCGTAGGCTGCGCCATCATTTCGGGAGTGAGCGCTTTGCCACGCAAGACCGGCCGCCAATTCTTCGCCAATCCGGGACCAACCAACATCCCAGACAGCGTCCTCCGCGCGATGGACCGCCCCACCGTTGACTTTATGGACGCCGAATTCATTGCCGTGTTCGACCAGGCGGTGGCAGGCTTGAAGCGGGTGCTGCGCACGACGGGGGATGTGTTTCTCTACACCGCCTCCGGCCATGGCTCCTGGGAGGCAACGCTGGTCAACCTGTTCTCTCCCGGCGATTTGCTAATCGTGGTGGAGACCGGCTGGTTCAGTGCGGGCTGGTCCACCATGGCGGAAAAGTTCGGCTTGCGCACCCACGTGGTCGCCAACGCCGATTGGCGGCGCGGGGCGGAATACAGCGCCATCACCGCTGCCCTGCGCGCGGCGCCGGACGCCCGCGCCGTGCTCTGCGTCCACAACGAGACCTCCACCGGCATGGCGCTGCACTTGCCCTCGGTGCGCGCCGCCATCGACGACGCCGGGTCGTCTGCGCTGTTCCTGGTGGACACTATCAGCAGCTTGGGCTCGCTTGAGTTCCGGTTCGACGATTGGGGCATCGACGCGGCCGTGGGCGGCAGCCAAAAGGGCCTCATGCTGCCGACCGGCTTCTCCTTCACTGCCGTCTCTGCCAAGGCGATGGCAGTCCACGCCGAGGCGCGGCTGGCGCGGCATTATTTCGACTGGTCGGAGATGAGCAAGCGCTCGTTCCGCGCCTTTATGGGCACCATCCCGACGGGATTGTTCTATGGGCTTGCCGAATCGGTGCGCCTGATCGAGGCGGAGGGGCTGGACCAGGTGGTGGCGCGGCACCATCGCCTTGCTGAGGCGGTGCGTCGCGCCGTGCGCTGCTGGGCCGGCAACGCAGGCGGACCGGAGCTGTTCTGCCTGGACCCGTCGCGCCTGTCGGACTCGGTCACGGCGGTGCAGATGCCCGCTGGCCACGACGCCGACGCCGTGCGCAAGACCGCGCTCGACCGTTTCAACGTCTCCACCGGAGGGGGCTTGGGCAAGCTCGGCGGCCAAGTTTTGCGCATCGGCCATCTCGGCGATCTCAACGAGCCGATGGTGCTCGGCACGCTCGGCGCACTGGAGATGAGCTTGAAAGTCAACGGTGTTCCGCATGCTCGCGGTGGTGTGGACGCCGCAATGGAGTGGTTGGCTGAGGCGGCTTATCCGGCGTTTACGCGTTGCTAACCTGATCGATGGCAGAATGGCCGGGCACGCAAAGAGGTGCCCAAATCGTGTCTGCCACCGCCATGAAAGAAGTTCATGCGATGTTCGCCCGGGCGGTGGATTGCCACCAGGGTGGGCAATCCGCCCAAGCCGAAGCGCTCTATCGGCAGGTCATCGATGCCCTGCCGGATTGTGCGGCCGCGCTCAATAACCTTGGCTTGCTTGTTCCGCGGGATGAAGCTTTAGCCCTGTTGCATCGCGCCGTCGCGGCCGAACCCGACTATGTGGACGCATTGCTAAACTTGTCCGGCGCGCTCCATGGCGGGAACGACCTGCGTGGCGCCGACCTGTTCTATCAGCGAGCCTTGGCGCTGATCCCCGAAACGGGGGACGACCTGTTTCGTCTCGCCCGCGTGCTGCAGTTGCAGGGCCGGGACGAGGAGGCGGTGGCGCAATACGAGCGCGCCGTCGCGGTCAATCCGGCCATGACGGGCGCGCTCTGCAACCTGGCGGCTCTACACGGCGCGGCGAACCGCCGGGGGCAGGCGATGGAGTGTCTGCGGCGAGCCTTGTCGAGCGACCCGGCCTCGAACATCCTCAACTACAACATGGCCATCGTGCTAAAGCAGCAAGGACGGCTGACCGAGGCAGCCGCCTGCATCGCACATATCCCACATCCGCAGCCGTTGGCAGTTCAGGCTGCGGCCAAGCCGCGGCGTGTCGTGTTGATGGCCGCGGCCTCGGCGGGCAACGTACCGACGGACTGGCTGTTGCCAAAGCACAGCAACACGCTGATCAACTGGCAGGTGGAATACGCTACCGACGAGCAGGAGCAAGACTTGCCGGCTTACGATGTGGCCTTCAACGCGGTCGGCAATGCCGACATGATCGACGAAGCGCTGCCTCGCCTGCAACGGTTCCACAGCCGCCGCTCCCTGCTAAACAATCCGGCAGCGGTTGCAAAGACCCGGCGGGATCGGTTGCCGGATTTGCTGGCGGGCCTGCCCGGCGTGTTGGTTCCGCGCGTGTTGCGGGTGGAGCGCGCGGTCACCGCTTCTCCTGCTCTGCCTTCCCGATTGGCGGCAGCCGGCATCGATTTTCCGGTCCTGGTCCAGCCCATCGTGGGGCATGGCGGCGAGGCTATGAGGCTTGTCCACAGCCAAGAGGAAATGGCGGCGCTCGGCCTGCACGAAGCGGATGCCAACTATGTCATCGCCTACCACGACTATCGCTCGCAGGATGGCTTCTACCGCAAATACCGCGCCGTGTTCGTCGACGGTGTGCCATACCCCTACCATCTCGCGATTTGCAACCAGTCGCTTGGGCATTACGTGCCAGTCGACATGCTGGCCGCCGCTTGGAAGCGCGAGGAGGAGGCACGGTTTCTGCAGGATCCGGCCGGCGCGCTGGGCGCCACGGCTTGGGCGGGCGTGGCGGAAATTGGCCGGCGCCTCAAGCTCGATTATGCGGGAGTGGATTTCTCTACGCTGCCGGATGGCCGGGTGCTGGTGTTTAAGGCCAATGCCACGATGTCGGTCCATCTCAACGACAGCGAGGCAGATTTTCCCTATAAACACGCTTGCGTGCCCGCGATCTTCCAGGCGTTCGATGCAATGCTTGACCGTCATGCCAAGGCTGCGGATTTGCAAAGCTGAATGCGGGCGGACACTGTCAGTAGGAAGGCGGTGGCGCCGTTTGCGTTGCGGGACACCTATGAGGAGTGCCTGACTTGCCAATGACTCCCGACGATAGGCCGACGCCCGCCGGGCATAATGGCGGCCCGTTGCTTGAGGAGGAGCCGGGCGCAAGCTGGCGCTTGTGGTGCTGGCGGCGGGCCCGCAAGCGGGCTTGGTCGGCCCCGAGAGAGGTAATGCTCCGCCGCCTGGCGCGGGCCGAGGCACTCGGCATGAGTTACCACGACTACACGTTGGAAATCCTTGAGCGGGGTCGCCATCTCTAAATTCCGCGCAACTCCCGCTTCACCATCCGCCCGCCCTGCATGATCAACGGCATCTGCGCCCCCTGGCCCTCCAGCACGCCCCAGTCCTCGAGCGGGTTACGCTCCACCACCAGCAAATCCGCCGCCGCACCCGGCTCGACGATGCCAATGCGGCCGCCCAGCCGCAGCAACTCCGCCGCCCATAGCGTGGCGGAGCGGAACACGTCCAGCGCCGGCAACACCCGCGCCCGCAACGCGAACTCGCCCGATTGGTGGCGATGCATCGGGCCCAGCAGGTCGGTGCCGTATACCATCCGTAAACCCGCCTCCTGCATGATGCCGAGCGACTCCAACCCGGCGCGCCGCACAGTCTCGATCTTGGCCACGCTCTCTGGCCACATCCCGAGCCCGGCGGCATCGGCAGCGAGCCGTTCGTAGGTAATCAGCGTCGGCACCGCCACCGCGCCCAGCTCCGCCGCCCGCCGGGCGGTCGCCGGGGTGATCATGTTGCAATGCTCGAGCGAGTGCACCCCGCAATCCAGCGCCCGGCTGATCGCCTCATCGGTGTACAAATGCGCCGACACGTAGGTGCCCAGATTTTTGGCCTCCTCGACCGTGGCCGCCAGTTCGGCGCGGGAGAACTGCAGCATGTGGATCGGGTCGGCGGGCGAGGCGATGCCGCCATTGGCCATCACCTTGATGAAGTCCGCGCCCGCGCGCAGCTCCTCCCGCGCGGCCATGCGCACCGCCTCCACGCCGTCGCAAATACGCCCCATCGAGCCGACCCGCCGGTAGAACGGCCGGTCGTCGTCTCGCGCGCGGCTGTCGCAATGGCCGCCGGTCTGGCTCAGCGCCTTGCCCGAGATCACCAGCCGCGGGCCCAGCACGGCCCCCGTCGCCTGCGCCTCGACCAGGCCGCGGTCCGCCCCGCCCACGTCGCGCACGGTGGTGAAGCCTCGCAGCAGCATCCGCGTCATCACCTGCCCGGCGCGCAAGGCGGCGAGCGAGGACGGTTGGCCAGCGTTGGCGGCCAAATCCACCATGGCGGCCACCACGTGCACATGCGCGTCGATCAGCCCCGGCATCAGCACCCGGCCGCCCAATTCAATCCGTTCTGCGCCCTCGCTGCGGATGGCACCCTCCGAAACCTCGCGGATGGTGCCATTCTCCACCAGTACCTCGACGCCATCGCGCGGCCCGTCGCTGCGTGGGTCCAGCACTTGGCCGCCGGTGAACAGGTATTGGGTCATGCTGGGGTCCCCTCGGTGTCAAATGGATCGTCCACCGAGCGGCACGGCGGGGTGAACCAGCGCGGGCCGGTTGCGGTCATGAAGGCGATGTCCTCCAGCCGCACGCCGAACTCGCCATAGAGGCAGATGGTCGGCTCGATGGAGAAGCACATGCCGGCGGCCAACGGCGTTTGGTTGCCGCCGACCATGAAGGCCTCCTCGTGTACGTCCATGCCAATGCCATGGCCGGTGCGGTGCGGCAGGCCCGGCACCTTGTAGCCCGGTCCGAACCCGGCCGCCACGATCACGCCGCGTGCGCCGGCGTCCACCGCCTCGCAAGGAGCGCCGAGCCGGGCGGCGGCGAACCCGGCCAACTGCGCCCGCTGCTCCAACTGCCAGATTTCGCGCTGGCGTGGCGTGGGCTCGCCAAACACGTAGCTGCGCGTGATATCGGACCGGTAGCCCTCGACGAAGCACCCGGTATCCACCAGCACCATGTCGCCCTCGGCGAGTGTTTGTGGATAGGGCACGCCATGCGGGTAGGCGGTGGCTTCGCCGAACTGCACCGCCCGGCCGGCGGGCTGGCCGCCCAACTTGCGATGCGCCGCGTCCAGGAACGCCTGCACCTCCGGCGTGGTCAGGCCCGGGGCCATGCAGCGTGCGGCGGCCTTGTGCACGGCCAGGGTGATCGTGTTGGCCACCTGCATCAGCGCGATTTCCGCCGCCGACTTCACCTGCCGGCAGGCGGCGGTAATGCGGGCGCCGCTCACGAAGCTGAACCGATTGCCCGCCCGCTGCAGCCCGTCTGCGGTGAAGAACGGCGCCGCCGGGTCGATGGCGACGGTGCCGCTCTCCACCCCCATGCTGCGGATAGTGTCGATCACCAGGGCCGCCGGGTCCTCGTGCTCCTCCCAGCAGCGGATGTCCTCGCCGAAGCGCAGCAGAGTGCGGGTTTTCGGCTCCTCGAACGCCGGGCTCAGATAGGCCAGCGGGCCGACAGCTGGGATCACCGCGCCATGCAGCCGCTCGGTTAGGCCGAGTGCCACGCCGGTGAAGTAGCGCAGGTTGGTGGAGGTATCGAGGTAGAGCGCGTCCACCCCGTGCTCGCGCATCAGCCGTTGCGCTTCGGCCACCCGGCCCTGCAGTTCGTCCACCCCGATTGGGAGTATTCCCGCGGTCAGGGATGTCAGGCGATCGAGTTCCGCCGCAAAAGTTGAGCCGCCGACGCCCTGGATCATGCCAGTCTCCGCTCCGCCGCCGCAACGCTAGGCGAAGCCCGGCGCCCGCGCAAAGGGCGGGGTAAGACGACTGCCAACTTACGGCTTACGTTACATGCCGCTGCGCGTGGATTGTCGGATGAAGTCCGGCCATGACGAGGTGGGCGGGGAGCGCTTACCCCGACTCTCTGGCGGGACGGGCGGGCGCGGGGGCGGCGTAAGGCGGTTGGGCGGCGAGGCGGGGGAGGGCGGTGGTGACCAGGCCGAGGTCGCGGCAGATGCGGCGGACGACCTCCTCGACGGGCAGGGATTGCAGGTCGTCGGCGAAGGCCGGGTCGTCGAGGCGCTCGTAGAGGTCGTCGAACAGGCGTTCGGCGGCCTCGCTATCGGCGGCGTCGCGAATTCGGCTGGTGACGCCGCGGGCGACCTGGCGGCGGAGCATGGCCGGGCGGTCGTCGGCGGCGCGGGCGCGGGGCCAGCCGGCCTGGATGCGCTGCTTGAGCGCGATGATGCGGCGCAGGGAGCGGGAGAGCTGGTCGAGGGCGCGGGCTAGGGTGTTGGTGTGGGGCACGGCTTGGGCCATCGCGGCGGTGGTGTCGTCGATGGCTTGGCCGGTCGCGGCGGCCTCGGCGAGAGAGGCCGGGGTGCTGCCCGCTTCGGGCAGCCAGGCGGCCGCGGCTTGGGCGAGCTTCTGCTCAATCTGCATCATGCACGAGACCACGCGCATCGCCCCCAGGGTGAGGGTGGTGGCCTCGGCGAGCACGGCGTCGGCATCGAAGGGGGCGATGGCGTCCATGGGCGTTGAAATGACAGCTCGGCACGGACAGTTTCAAGCACAAAACTGATGCGGCTACCGCGTATGCACCGTCATGGCCGGAATTGGGTCTGGCCAGCCAAGGCGGATCCCGGGTTTGACGCTGATCGGGGGATGGGCCAACACCGATCAACCATTGGCCCCGACGAAGCTCATGCAGCCAGTTGCGATACTGCTCGACGCGTTCGAGCGATCAACCTGCGTTCGGGATGGGCAGCGCTCGCGGCCTGTGGCACGGTGGTTGCCTGGCTTTACCTCAAGGATGTTGCGCAGAGCTTCCATGGCGGTTTCGGATTGGAGCGAACGCGCGGGCCGCGCTAGCGTCACCACGCTGGTGTGTTTGGGCGCGGCGGTGATTTTCGCCCCGCTGGTGCTCACGCTCTATCTGAGTGTGTTCGACGAGACCATCATCGCGTTCCCGCCGCACGGATATACGCTGCGTTGGTACGCGCGGATCCTGCCCGAGTTCGGCGCTCCGCTGCGCACCAGCCTGGCGGTTGCCTGCGTGGCGGTGGTGCTCAGCCTGCTCGCCGGCGTGCCTGCCGGCATCGCGTTGTCGCGCTACCGGTTCCGCGGCCGTGCGGCAGTTGCCACCTTGCTGCTGGCCCCGCTCACCGTGCCGGGTATAGCCATCGGCCTGGGCGTCTATGTGCTGGCGGTATTGATCGAGGAGCGGACCGATGTGGCGCTCAGCGGCTCGGTTTGGTTGATGATGGCGGCTCATGTGATGATTACGCTGCCCTGGGTGGTGCGGCTCTGCCTCGTCTCGCTGGCCAATCACGACCCTGCGGCCGAAGAGGCTGCCGCCAGCCTGGGTGCGGCACCATGGCGGGTGATCTGGCGCGTCACGCTGCCGGCGATGCGCGGCGGCATCGTGGCCGGGGCGCTGTTCGCGTTCATCTGGTCGTTCGAGAACTTGGAAATGACGCTGTTCCTGACCGCACCCGGCGTTACCACCTTGCCGATCGCGCTGTTGCAGTACCTGCAGTACCACATCGACCCGCTGATCGCCGCGGTGGCGGTGGCGCAGATCGCGCTGGTGAGCGGTGCTTTGCTGCTGCTGAACCGTTTGGTGCCGGTGGCGAGGGTGATGGCGTGAGTCATCTCGTCCTCGAATGCTTAGGCAAGACCTATGGCGGGACTGCCGTTGTGCGGGAGATGAGCCTCGCCGTCGCGGAGGGGGAGTTGGTGGTTCTGCTCGGCCCCTCCGGCTGCGGCAAGACCACCACTTTGCGCATGATCGCCGGTTTCATCGCTGCGACGTGCGGAGACATCCGGCTGGACGGCAGGAGCATCCTAAGCCTGCCGCCGCACAAGCGGGACATGGGGCTGGTGTTTCAAAGCTATGCGCTGTTCCCGCATTTGCCGGTGGCGCGCAACGTGGCCTTTGGGCTGGAGATGCGCGGCGCCAAACCTGCGGCCAGGGAGGCGCGCGTGGCCGAGATGCTGCGGCTCACCCGGCTGGACCATTTGGCGGACCGGTTGCCGCGGCAGCTCTCCGGAGGGCAGCAGCAGCGTGTGGCGCTGGCCCGTGCGTTGGCCATTCGCCCCCGCTTGCTGCTGCTGGACGAGCCGCTCTCTAATCTGGATGCCGCATTGCGCGCGGAGGTTGGGCGGGACATCAAGCTGCTGCAGCGGGAGAGCGCGCTCTCGACCATCATGGTCACGCACGACCAGGACGAGGCCATGGCGATGGCGGACCGCCTGGTGGTGATGAAGGAGGGCCGGGTGGAGCAGGTCGGCAGTCAGGAAGACCTGTATGAACGCCCTGCCACCGCGTTCGTCGCGAGCTTCATCGGCCGCAGCACGATGCTGCCGGGCATGTTGGCCGAACCCGGCCTGTTCATGGCCGGCGAGCAGCCAATCCGCCTGGCCGGCCGCTATGCCGGGCAGGGTGTCTGCAGCTTGGCGCTGCGGCCGGAGAGGCTGCGCCTTGGTGCTGCCGATGGCGGGGGCAATGCCAGCGGGGCGGTCGAGCTGGCGAGCTATCTTGGCCCCATGCGGGAGCACGTGCTGCGCATCGGACCTCAGCTGCGGCTGATCGTGCGCGAAGCCACCGCCGGCGGCGGCCAGCTTGCCGCTGCCGGAGACCGTGTCAGCCTGCATTGGGACGCCGGCGCCGAACGGGTGTTTGATGGCGGCGGCGTTCCCGTTCCAAGCCTGCAACCCGCCATCCAAGCGACAAGGATTATCAGCCATGCGTAACCTTCTGCTGCCGCGCCGCGCCTTGCTTGCCGGCGTCGCGGGGCTGCCGTTGCTGCCTCGCGTTGCCCGCGCTGCCGAGCCGGTGGTGATCGCCACCTGGGGCGGCGACTATGCCAACCTGCTGCGCGACAACGTGGAGCAGCCGATCCTCGTGCCGGAAGGTGTCGCGGTGACGCAGGACGTTGGCGACGAGGATCCTCGTGTCGCCAAGCTGTTCGCCCAGCGGCGCCTGCCGCGCGCGAGCGATGACGTGGTGTGCTTGCAGGCGGTGCGCGCGCATGAGGTTGGCGCGGCCGGGCTGCTGGAGACGATTGATGCGGCCCGCGTGCCGAACCTGGCGCATGTGCTGCCCAACCTCAAAAGCCCGTATTACGCCCCGCATATTTGGAGCCCCCAGGTGCTGGTTTACAATCCAGACAAGGTTAAGGAGCCGCCTAAGACCTTTGCCGACCTCGCGGACGCGAAATACAACGGCCGCGTTGGCGTGGGAGACATCAACTATTTCTACGTGATGATGGCGGCGGCGCTTGCTGCCACCGGGGACGTTAATAAGGTGGATGCCAAGGCGGCGCAGGACCTGGCACTGAAGCTGAACGGCAATGGCTTACGCCTGTATCCTTCCACCGATTCGATCGGCGCCGGGTTGAAGTCGGGCGAGATCGATGTTGGCATCATGTGGCTCGCCCGTGTCGTGATGTGGCAGAACGCCGGCATTCCGGTGAAGGCGTCGTTCCCCACGGAAGGCTCGGTGCTGTATATTTCGGGCATGGTGGTGCCGAAAAACGCACCCGACAAGGATGCCGCGTTCAAGTATCTCGACGCGATGCTGGCGCCGGCCTCGCAGATGCGGTTTGCCGAGCACATGGGCTACCAACCCACGGTGGACAACTGCAAGCTTACCGGAACGGTCGCGCAGCAGTTGGCCTTGCCGGCGGATCTGAAGCTGGCGCCCCCGGACTACACCATCACGGGGCCGCTGCAGACGCCCACCTCGGAATGGTGGAAGAAGAACATGCAGCGTGCGTGAAACTGGGCGAGGGGCGGCGGCCGTCTTCCTCTCGCCCGCGCTACTGACCGTGGCACTGATGCTGGTGGCGCCGCTGCTGCTAATGCTGCGGTTCAGTCTCGATCGCTATGACCCGACCGAGCTCATGATCGAGACGGTCACGGCGGCCAATTATCTCCGCTTCGTGTCGGACCCGTTCTACCTGGGGGTGATGCGCACGACGCTCGGGGTGGCGATTTCGTCCACCGTGCTGTGCTTGCTGCTCGGGGTGCCGATCGCCTATCGCCTGGCCCGCATGGCGAGCCGGTGGAAGACCGCCTGCATGCTGGCGATCGTGCTGCCGCTGTTCGTCGGCAACGTGGTGCGCATGGTGGGCTGGATGATCCTGTTCGCGCATGGCGGATTGGTGGACGGGGCCGTGCGCCGGGTCAGCGGGCATGGGTTGGAACTGATGTACACGCCGTTTGCTGTGGTCGCGGGAGTGGTGTCGGTCAACCTGCCGATCGTGATCCTGACGGTGCAGAGCGCGATGGAGACGATAGACCTGCGCATCGTCGAGGCGGCGCAAAGCCTGGGGGCGGCGCCGGGCCGCAGTTTTTGGCGGGTGGTGTGGCCGTTGGCGTTGCCCGGCACGGCGGTGGCGGGCGTGCTCTGCTTCATCCTCGCCATGAACGCGTATGCCACGCCATACCTGCTGGGCGGTCCGCGGTTTCAGATGATGGCGCCGCTGCTGTATTGGGAGTTCAGCACCAACAACAACTGGCCGTTCGCGGCGGCCCTGGCGCTGATCCTGATGGCGACGACGCTGCTGCTGACCGGTTGCAGCGGCTTGCTGATCCCGCGGCGTTATCGCATCTAGCGCTCGGCCGGCTTGTCTCAGGCGTCTAAAAATTGCTCACGGACCTGTGATGTAAGGGCGTTGTTAACGTTTGTCTCGCAAAATAGTGTCTATCACGTTTTAGCGAGATACCTTTATGGCCAGCAAATCTTCCTCGACGATCAACATCGCCGATTGCACTGGCATCAGCTTGCTCTGCGATGTGTTCGCTTTTGCAGCGTCGCCAGGTTTGGCCCAAGCGGCCCCGGCGCAGGTTGGCGTGTCGCTCGGCACCACGCTCGCCCTTGGCAGCAGCACCCCGCTGACCAACGCACTGTATCTGATGGAGGCGGGCGACCACAGCTCCATCGGCGTGGGCGATATCCACCAAGGTCAGCTTGGGGATTGCTTCCTGCTCGCCGCAGTGGGCGAGCTGGCGGTGTACGAGCCGGCAGCGATCAGCAAGATGATCAGCGTGAACGCCAACGGGACGGAGTCGGTGACCCTGTTCGAGACGCCGAGGGGCACGGTTCCGGGCTTTGGCGCCACTCAGTTCAGCTCCACGTCGCAGATGGTGACCAATAGCTTCGCCGCCGGGTCGGTCAACAATGCTGCGACGCAAGACGTGTCGGGCAGCAGCAAGGAGATTTGGGTGCAGGTGCTGGAGAAGGCTTTCGCCCAGGCCAATGGCGGCTATGCCGCGATCAGCCAAGGTGGCAGCCCGCTGATCGCGTTGCAGCAACTCACCGGCCACACGGCATCGTGGGAGTCGCCGGTCCAGGCGACCGCCGCTTCGCTTACCGCCGACGTGACTGCGGGCGACCTGATCGTGATGGACACAACCAGCGCCGCCAACCTTCCGTACGGGCTGATTGGCAACCATGCCTACATGTTCGAAGGCCTGGTGAATTCCAATGGGGTGAGCAGCGTGCGACTGGGCAATCCCTGGGGGATCGACCAGCCGTCGCTGATCCCGGTGACGCAACTTGCCCATAGCGGCGTGGTGGAAGTGGATCTAGGCCACACGCGATAGCGGCTGTCAGCCGATCAGCCGCCGGTACAGGTGCCAGGTGGCATGCCCCAGCACGGGCATGGCCACCGCCAGGCCGATGAATACCGGCACGCAACCGAGCAGCAAGGTCGCCACGACGATCAAGCCCCATAGCGCCAGCGGTCCTGGGTTGGCGAGCACGGCCCGCACCGAGGTCTGCATGGCGAGCAGGGGAGAGACGTTGCGGTCGAGCAGCATGGGCACCGACACCACGGTCAGCATCAAGACCACGATGGCGAACGCCAGCCCCACCAAGTTGCCCAGCAGGATCATGTGCCAGCCGGCCGCCGTATCGAGCAGGGTGGCGGCGAACGCGCCGGGGCTGGCGGGGGCCACGGGCCCGATCGTCAGCAGATAGACCAGCTTGGCAGCGCCGATCCAGGCGGTGAAGATCGCCAGCAGCATGACGCCGACGAGCGCGATGCTGAGGATGGCCGGCGAGCGGAGCACGTCGAAGGCGTTGAGCCAGGATACTGGCAGCGCCTGCTCCCGCCGCCGGCTCAACTCGTAGACGCCCACCGCCAACACCGGTCCGAGCAGCGAGATGCCGGCGACCAGGGGGAACAGCAGCGGCAGCAGTTCCGTCCCCAGCGCGGCCCTGGCGGCGACGAAGCCTACCACGGGATAGAGGATGCAAAGGAAGATAAGCTGCGTCGGCGTGGCAATGAAGTCGTCCAGCCCCGCCGAAAAAGCCGCCCGGACGTCCGCGACCCCAATGCGCCGCACCCGGGGAAGCACGGCCGCCCGGCTGGGTAGCCTGCCGACAACGATATCAGCCATACCAAGAACCTTCCATCCCGTTGCTCCGGGGCCGGTTCATCGGGTGCGCCCGGGCTCTTCGCAGCGCCGCCGCCAGCCGGTCCTCGTTGGAGACCAGCCTAGCGCCGCCCAGATGCGCGTTGCACGGCAATTCCGCGATGCTCACGCGATTGCAAGCCTGGGCGGGGTGGCGAGCATGGCCGTGGTATCGGGCCGGATGCCGCGCCACCAGGCGAAGGCCTCCGCCGCCTGCTCGACCAACATGCCCCAGCCATCCGCCAGCCTCGACACGCCGGCGGATTGCGCCATGGCCAGGAACGGCGTCAGGCCGCGCCCATAGCTGAGATCATAGGCCAGGCAACCGGGTGCAAAGCATTGGGCCGGCAGCGGCACCGTTTCGCCTCGCAAGCTGGACGAGGTGGCGTTGAGCACGACGTGGAACGGTGCTGCGGCTGCCGGCGCATCCAGGTGCAGCGCCGCTATGGGTCCCCATGCTGCCATTTCGCCGGCCAGCGCCTCCGCCCGGGCCAGGGTGCGGTTGCCGACCGCGACCGCGGCCGGCGCCTGTTCGAGCAGGGCTGGAAGGATTCCCCGCGCCGCGCCGCCAGCCCCCAGCACGAGGATGCGGCAGCCTGCCAACACCAAGCCGTGATTGACGGCGAGGTCGCGGACCAGGCCGACGCCGTCGAAGTTCTCGCCCAGCACCCGCTCGCCATCGAAGGCCAGCGCGTTGACCGCCCCCGCCGCCTGTGCCCGCCGCCGCCGCTCGGTGGCGAAGGCAAAGGCGTCCAGCTTGAAGGGCGTGGTCACGTTCATGCCGCGGCCGCCTGCCGCGCGGAACGCCTGCGCGGCGGCGGCAAAGCCATCTGCAGGCGCCTCTAAGGCGTCGTAGCGCAGGTCCTGTGCGGTTTGCGCCGCGAAGGCGGTATGGATGGCCGGAGATTGCGAGTGCTCGATCGGCGTGCCGATCACGGCATAGCGGTCGGTCAAACCGCCGTCACTCCGACTCTGTGCGGTGAATGACGGAAGGAGGCGATTGGGCGGCAAGCGGTGGGGTGGTGGCGGCGTCCATGGGCGGGACATGGGCCGTCAGACGGGACCGTTTCAAGCCTGGAGTGGGCGGGCATAGCCGGGATCGGTGCCTTCGCGCATCAAGAGGCTTCGGTTCGCGACGATGGGGCAAGGCATTCGTCGGCTGCTCGGCAACGCTTAGGTCCGTGGCTGCGGTGCTCTGACCAAGGGAAAGTGGATCACGGAGAACATGGAGGACACGGAGAAGGGGCCATCCGACACCGGCGGACATCGCTTGCTCTTGCGCGACGGCCGAGCCGTCCTTGCGGGCAGCGCTTGCGGCTGAAGGCACTCGTCCGCCGGGATCAGCCTGGCGCATCCCCTTTGTCTGAGCGGCTGGTTCACGCTTCAGGTTGATTTAACTTCAAGCGATCAGGCTCTCGTATTGCAACGGGGGCGACGAAGCGCCAAGAGCCTCCAGCCCTGCAATGGTAATCGGTTGTGCGCAGGACATACGGTCAGGACCTTCGGCATGCCAGAGATCGATCGCTTTGAGACTTGGTTCGGAACCATGTTCCACCACGCCGACGACGAGGTGATCGGCCAGTCGCTCCAGCGTTACGGCCAGTGGGCGATCGACGAGATCGGCCTGATCGCCCATGTCATGCGACTTCAACCGCCGGGAGACTTCCTGGACCTCGGCGCCAATATCGGCGTCCACACGGTTGCTATCGCCACCCTGTTCCCCGGCTGCCGCGTGCTGGCGTTAGAGGCCAACCCGCGCAGCTTCCAGTTGCTCTGCACCAACATTACCGCGAACGGCTTGGGCAACGCGCAGGCGCGGCACGTTCTGGTGGGCGCCGAATCGCGAACCTGCCGGACGGTCAGCAATGAGGCCATGCGCCCGCGCAACCTCGGCGCCATCGCCTTCGACGTGCTTGCCCCGGACCAGCCCGGTGGTCAGTTGATGCTGCAAGCCGCCGTCGACGACCTGTTCCCGGCCGATCGGAATGCGGCCTTGCTTAAGTTGGATCTCGAAGGCATGGAGGCGGTGGGGCTGGCCGGGGCGCAGGCGGTGTTGGCCCGCTGCCGGCCCGCGGTGTATTTCGAGAACGGGCGCCAAAGTTCGGCCGGAGCGATCTTCGACCAGTTGACCGCACTCGGCTACGAGACCTTCTGGCACATCAATTTCCCCTTTGACGAGCACAACTTTCGCGGCGAGCTAGGCAACACGTTCGGCAATGCGGTCGAAATCGCCACCCTGGCCATCCACAAGCAGGCCGCAGCGCTCGACCCGTTGCGCAGCCAACTGATCCCGACTGCCAAAGCGATCGGCGAGCGCGGCTGGCATCAATGCGCGGCGCTCAACCAGCGCTTGCGCGCCGAGGTGAAACGATTGCCCGCGCCGCCGGAGCTCTGCGCCGTCCTGCGGCATCGGACCCTCGGGGAGGCCGACGCGGCCGCGGCCCTGAAGTCGGTGGCCGACGCAGGCGCGCTACCCTGTTTCGCCGATGTCCGGCGCGCGACGTTGCTCGACATTCCAGGCCCGACATTGCGCGGCATGCTCAGGCCGCTGATCGAACTCGCCCCGCTCGACGAGCCGGCCTATTTGCGGCGCTATCCGGACGTTGCCGCTGCGGTGGCTGCGCAGCAATTCCGCTCGGCGCGGGAACACTATGTTGTTGCTGGCTATTTCGAGGGCCGCAGCGCGTTTTAGTCCAAGCTACGCCACCATCTGCCAATTCCGCGCATCCTGCTTATTGCTTAATGGCCGCGCGGAAGAAGGAAGGGTTAGCCTCCGTACCGGTATGGAACGCCTCGAAGGCGTTGCCGCAGGCCTGCAGCGCGACTTTGGCGTCGGGTTCGGCAAGAAGGTGCTGCGCGCCGGTGATGTAGGCCAAGTAGGCTGGGTCGTACAGCCGAAGCTCCGCCAGTTGCGGCTTGTCCAGCCGCTGCCCGCTGTTCAGCAGACAAAGCAACGAATTGGCCGGTGAGATTGCCGCCCGGACCGCCGTTTGCGGCGGTTCTGCTCAAAGCAATCCCGGGGATAACCGCTCTCGTTCCCACGCCAGCAGGAACTCGGTTTCGCGCTCCAGCCAGGCCGCGGTGAGGACTTCGTGACCCCACTCCCGTGTGCGGCCGGCCCATTCGCCCATCAGCCAGATATGGCGGACCGGCACGAACAGTGCGATGGCGGCGTGGTCAGCGGCCGCGACGGGCCGGATGGCGCGGTAGCCGGCCAGGAAGGTGTGCCACATCCGGTGCCGGCGCCGGCCAAACGACGTTTGCGCCCAGAGATGCACCGCCAGGTCGTAGGCGAGAAAGCCGAAGCCGCCATCGTCGAAGTCGAAGAACACTGCCCGTCCGGCGTGCCGGCCTGCTATGGCAATGCGGGCGTTCAAGCCATGACAGTCGCCATGGCAGCGTATTCGGGAGAGTTGCGGTTCCCATTGAGCAATCCGCTCGGCAAGCCGTTCCGCTGCTGGCAATAGCCCGCTCGGCGCCTCCAGTCCCAGCGCCAATACCGCGGCCAGTGGCCGGTGCAGCAGATGGTCGAGGTCGAGCCGGTAGCGCCCGCTCTCCCGGCCGGGGAAGTTTGCCGCTGCCGAGTGAAGCTGGGCGAGCGTGGCACCCTGCACCCGCGCATCCTCCGGCTCGTCCAATTCCGGCTTGCGGCCCTCGGCGTAGCGGAACAGCACGGCGGCGCGGGCGCCTTGCGGCAATAGGACGGTGGTGAACAGCGCCCCTTCCCGCGTCGGGACCGCCGCGGCGACAGGCACACCCGCGGCATCCAGATAGGCCAGGAACTCTGTCTCCGCCGCCACGTCGGCCGGGCCACGAGCACGATGGCCGGACACGCGGAATACGAAGCGGTCTGCGGTGCCAGCCGTAACCGCGTACATGTCGTTGAAGCCGCGGCTGAGCAGGGTGCAAGCGATTGGGTCGGGCAGGGCATAGTGCTCGCGCAGCAACGCGGCCACCGCGTCCGGCCGGGCGGTGGCGTAGCTGACCACGAGCGGCGTCACGGCGCGATTTCGTCCGGCATCGTCCCGGGCGGGTATAGCCGCGTGTAGTGCCCCATTTTGCGGCCCTCCCGCGCTTCCAGCTTGCCATAAAGGTGCGGGATCACACCTGGCGTGGCCAGCAGCTTCGGCCATTGCGCCATCTCGTCCGGCCCCACAATGTTGTGCATCACCGCATCCGAATGCCGGGTCGCGGGCGGCAACGGCAGCCCGGCGACCGCGCGGATATGCAGCTCGAACTGGCTTGCCGGGCAGGCGTCCAGCGTCCAATGGCCGGAATTGTGCGGCCGGGGCGCGATCTCGTTGGCCAGCACCTCCCCGTCCGGCAGCACGAACATCTCGACCGCCAACACGCCGACCAGCTGCAGCGCCGCCGCCACCCGCAGGGCCGCGGCCTGCGCGCGGGCGGCGACCGCGGGGGCGATTGCGGCCGGCGCCAGGGTGACGTCCAGAATGCCGTTGCGATGGCGGTTCTCGACCGGGGCGAAGCAGACCGCCGCGCCGTCCGCGCCGCGCGCCACGATCACGCTGATCTCGCGCTCGAACGGCACCAAGGCTTCCAGGATCAAGGGTTTGGGAGCCAGATCGTCCCAGGCTTCGTTGAGGGCCGCCATGCTGCGCAGCACGGCTTGGCCCTTGCCGTCGTAGCCGCCACGGGTGGTTTTCAGCACGCCGGGCAGGCCGATCCGGGCCAAGGCAGCGTGCAAATCCGGCCGGCTGTCCGCTGCCAACCACGGCGCGGTGGGCACGCCCGCTTGGTTCAGAAAGGTCTTTTCCGCGACGCGGTCCTGGCTGATCCGCAGCACGGAGGGGGAAGGGCGTACCGGGCAGATCGACTCCAGCAGGTCCAGCCCGGCGGCGCTGACATTCTCGAACTCGAACGTCACCACATCGACCGATTGGGCGAAGGCACGCAGCAAGGCCGGGTCCTCGTAGTCGCCGACGAAGCTGCTGGCGGCGACTTGGCCGGCCGGGCTGTCGGGCTCGGGCGTGAGAATGTGGCAGCGGTAGCCCAGCCGGGCAGCCGCCATCGCCGACATACGGCCGAGCTGGCCTCCGCCAACGATCCCGATGACGGCGTTGGGCGGCAGGGCGGCCGCCATGCTCACCCGGCGCTGTCGGCCGGACGCTCGGCCACCGTTGCGGTCTGCGCCGCCCGGTACGCGGACAGCCGCTCTGCTAGGGCGGGGTCGGCAAGGGCCAGGATGGCGGCGGCGAGCAGGGCCGCGTTCACCGCGCCCGCGCGGCCGATGGCCAAGGTGCCGACGGGGACGCCCGCTGGCATCTGAACCATGGCAAGCAGGCTGTCTATGCCTTGGAGCGCCCGGCTTTCCATTGGCACGCCCAAGACGGGCAGGGCGGTCCAAGCCGCGCACATGCCCGGCAGGTGCGCGGCCCCGCCGGCCCCCGCGATGATGACCTGGAGCCCGCGGCCGGCAGCGGTTTTGGCGTAGTCCGCCAGCCGGTCGGGGGTGCGATGGGCCGACACGATCCGCGTTTCGGCGGCGACCTCAAGCTGGCGCAGCATTTCGGCGGCGTGGCGCATGGTGTCCCAGTCGGACTGGCTTCCCATGACGATGCCGACCGTTGGGCTCAAGCAATATTGTCCGGGATCAGCCGGCTCTCGAGCCAGGCGACCTCGTCCTTCAGCAGCAGCTTGCGTTTCTTCAGCCGCTGCAACTGCAACTGGTCGATCGGCTTGTCGGACAAGCGGGCAATGACGGTGTCCAGGTCACGGTGCTCGCTGCGGAGTTCGTGTAGCTTTCGCAGGAGGGCATCCCGGTCGATCACCATAGCGGGGCTCTAGCATGATGACGCCCGCGGGACCAAGGGTGGGCTGAGGGGCTTCAGCGCGCGCTTGAATACCCGGGTGTGCAACAAATCCTAGCAAAATCACGCCGTCCGGGATTAGGCTGGCACTGGCGCGCAGCGCCAACGATGTCCACAGCGGTATGGAGGACTTATGAGCCTGCAATCCCGGATCGACAGCCTGAAAACCCGCCACGAGGCGCTCGAAGCGCGGATTTTCGACGAGGACAATCGTCCGAAGCCGGATGAAGCCGAGTTGATACGGTTGAAAGGCGAGAAATTACGCCTGAAGGATGAAATGGCACGGCTCAGCGTTCAAGCCTGAGCTCAACGGGCGCGGCCCTGTGCGGCCGCGCCCTCGCTTAGGCAGCCTCCTCCGCCTCCATGCGGATGGGCGCTGGCACCGCTTTGCCCTCACGGATAAGCCGGTCGTTGGCGGCGTTCACCATCGCATTCAGGTCGGTCTGGCTGCACAGGCCGAGGATCACTGGGTCGCGCGGCTTGATGTTGGTGCTGTTCCAATGGCTGCGCTCGCGCACCTTCTGGATCGTGTCCTTGGTGGTGCCGAGCAGCTTGACCACCTGCGCCTCGGACAGTTGCGGGAAGTTGCGCAACACGAAGGCAATCGCATCCGGACGGTCGTTCCGCTTGGCCACGGGGGTATAGCGTGCACCGCGTGACTTCTTCGGCAGCGGGTTGGTTGGGGGCAGTAGCTTCAAGCGCTGCGTGTCGTCCCGTTCGCATCGCGCGACCTCCTCGGCGGTCACTTGGTGGTTAGCCACCGGGTCGTAACCGACGATGCCTTGTGCGACCTCGCCATCGGCGATGGCCTGCACCTCGAGCGGGTGCATGCCACAGAACTCGGCAATTTGGGTAAACGTCAGAGACGTCTTCTCGATCAGCCACACGGCGGTGGCTTTGGGCATCAGGGGCAAGCTCATGTTACTGTTCTCCGACCGCCGCGCTGCCGTTCCACCGGGGAGGCGTTCGCAGGTCCATCTATATGCAACCGATATGGGGCGCGGCGCGCTTGCCGGTCAAGGCCGGCCGCGGCACATTCCGGCGATAACAATGGGAGTGGAACCAGCCATGTGGGAAGAGGAGGAGCCAGCGCTACCCCGGCGGGTGCCGTTGTTGCCGCTCGATCCGATGGGGGTCGAGGAGTTGCAGTCGTATATCACCGAGTTGCAAGCTGAAATCGCTCGGGCCGAAGTGGCGATTGCCCGCAAGCAAGACCATAAAGGGGCGGCCGAGCGGTTCTTCCGTACATAGCAAGAGAGGGCCGGTTCCCCGGCCCCCTCCTTAATCAAGGGAGCCGAACCAGGCCTACGCCGCCTGAGCGGCCCCGTGGCTGTCATTGGCGGTGACAGCCGGCTGGTCGGCTGCCTTGCCGCCGATGGCGATGCGGCGCGGCTTCAGCGCTTCTGGCACCACGCGCTTCAGCGCCACATGCAACAAGCCGTGCTGCAGGTCGGCACCGTCGACCACGATATGATCAGCCAGCGCGAACCGCCGCTCAAACGCCCGTCCTGCGATGCCGCGGTAGAGCAGTTCACCGCTGGACTCGCCATTGAGCTTGCCAGCAACAACAAGCTGATTGTCGCGCACGACAAGTTCGATGTCGTTCTCGCTAAACCCGGCCACAGCCATGGTTAGCCGATACGTGTCATCACCCGTCTTGGCGATATTGTAGGGTGGGTAGGCGGGGGCGCTGGCCGCCTCCTGCGCCGTGTCCATCAGGGACGCGAGCCGGTCGAAACCAATGGCAGTGCGGAAAAGGGGAGCAAAGTCCAACGTCATAGTAAACCTCCTAAGGAGCAAGGTTGTAGCCATGAGCCGCCCCGGAGGGCCGACCCTAATCAGTCTCCGCAACCCCGATTGGGCATTGCGACAGAGCGGAAATAAGAAACGGCCACCCCTGACTTCAAGGGCGGCCGTCACTTTTTACGCAGGTAAACAGCTACTTGCGGCTGCCGAGCCCAGCAAAGCGCTTGTTGAACTTTGCCACCTGGCCGCCGGTGTCCATGATGCGCTGCACCCCGGTCCAGGCGGGATGGGACTTGGGATCGATGTCGAGCCGCAGCGTGTCGCCTTCGCGGCCCATGGTGGAGCGAGTGGTGAACTCGGTGCCGTCCGTCATGATGATCTTGACGTCGTGGTAGTCGGGGTGGATTCCAGCCTTCATTGGCGCGCGCTCCGAGGAATGGCCCTGCCGATGCCGACCGGCCGGGGCAGGCTCGGTGCTATAAGCGGCCGCCCGGTGCGGAGCAAGGCTAGCTGCGCGCGTTGTGCCGAGCGGCAGCCTGCTGTGCGAAGCTGGTGTCGACCACTTTTTTCTGCTCCGGGCTGAGCGTGTCGTAGAAGGCGGAGAACGATGCGGCGAGTTGCTGCATGTTCTGGGAATGCACTTGCGACATCTCGCTATAGGTCTGCAGCCGGTCCACCGCTGTGGCGCTTGCTGGCAGAGCGGCGCCCTTTTCTGTCGCCTCGTCCATCTTGGCGGCGTTCTGCCGCATCGTGGCGGCGAAATCGTCGAAGCTCTTCTGCTCGCCGGGCGTGATCTTGATCTCAGTGCGGAGTTGCTCGATCCGCCGCTCGACAAACGCGTGGCGCCGCTTGGCCTGAGTGCTGGCGGCCTGAATGCTGGCGGCCGGGGTGCTGGATTGCGCGAACGAGGCGGCAGGAGCGGCCAGCAGGGCGCCAGCCAGCAACAGGGTGGCGGCGCGCGCTGGATTGCGTTTGGACATGGCTAAGGTCTCCGTTGTTTGCCGGCTGCGGGGTCGAACGCGGCCTGGCGAGGATCGGTTGCTAGCCTCTCAAGGCGACCGGTCTGTGGCAGTCGTGTTGCATCATGTTACGACGGGGCGCCACATGTGTTGGAGCCAGTCGTGCCCGGCGCCGTCCTCTCGATCCAGTCCGCCGTCGCCTATGGCCACGTTGGCAATAGCGCTGCGTGCTTCCCGCTGCAGCGCCTTGGCATGGAGGTTTGGGCGGTCAACACCGTGCAGTTCTCCAACCATCCCGGCTATGGCGCCCGCACCGGCCAGGTGTTTACCGGCGCGCAGGTGCTGTCGATGGTGGAGGGCATTGCCGCCCGCGATGTGCTGGGCGGGTGTGCGGCCGTGCTGAGCGGCTATTTGGGCGATGCCGGCGTGGCTGATGCGGTGGTGGGTGCGGTCGACCGGGTGCGCGCCGCCAATCCCGCCGCGCTGTATTGCTGTGACCCGGTGATCGGCGATGCTGGGCCGGGCGTCTACGTCCATCCTGCCATCCCCGGCTTGCTGCGGGACCGCTGCCTGCCCGAAGCCGACATTGCCACCCCCAATCAATTCGAGCTGCAGCACCTGACCGGCCGCGCAATCGGGACCCTGGCCGAGGCCCGCACCGCCACCGCCGCCCTGCGCGCCACCATGCGGCCCGGCGGTTGCGTGCTGGTCACCAGCCTGCGTGTGGCCGACACGCCGGCGGACGCACTTGACCTGCTGGTCCAGGACGCCGCCGGGTCTTGGCGGTTGCGCACCCCGCTGCTGGCCGCCACCGCCAATGGCGCCGGCGACACGCTCGCCGCGCTGTTCCTGCTGCACCGGTTGCGCGGGGCGGACGCAGCCGGTGCTTTGGAGGCGGCCGGCAGCGCCGTGTTCGGGTTGTTGCGCCGCACCGCCGAGGCGGGTTCCCGCGAGTTGCTCACCGTCGCAGCACAGGACGAGTTCGTGGCTCCGAGCCGGTGGTTCGCGGCGGAGGCGTGTTAATCCGCGATTTGGTGCTTTGCCGTCATGATGAGGCAGTTTTGCCCTGATCCCGCCACCTTCCCAGCCTATTGCCTGCCACGAGGTAACTCCGCCTCCCCTGTATCGGACTTGTGGCCGCATGCGCATCCTTCACGTCTATCGACGCGTGCTCTCCTCGCTGGGCGCAGACCGGCGGCTGGCGGTTGGGCTCGGCTTGGCCAACGTCGTGCTCGCCGGGCTGCAATTCCTGGACCCGCTGCTGTTTGGCCGCGTAATCGGCCTGCTGTCGAACTCTGCCACCGTGGCGCGCCCGACGCTGTGGCAGCAGGCGGCGGAGCTGATCGGCGTGTGGGTGGGGGTGGCCGCGCTCGGCATTGCCGGCAACCTGCTCACCGTGGTGCACGCCGAGCGGATGGCGCACCGCAACCGGCTCAAAGCCATGAGCCGGCTGTTCGCGCATATTCTGTCGCTGCCGCTTTCGTTCCATGGCGACTCCCATTCGGGCCGCCTGATGAAGGTGATGCTTACGGGGGCGGATGCGCTGTTTGCCGTCTGGCTCAGCTTCTTTCGCGAACAGCTAACCACCTATGTCGCGCTGCTGGTTCTGCTTCCGCTTACGCTGCTGATGAACTGGCAACTGGCTACGGTGTTGATCGTGCTGGTGGTTCTGTTCGCCGCGATAACGATCTTCGTCATCAGGCGCACCGAGGCGGGCCAGGAGCGCGCCGAAGCCTTCCAGGGCCGTTTGGCCGGCACGATGCAGGACGCGCTGGCCAACGTGATGGTGGTGCAGTCATTCACCCGCTTCGCCGCCGAGACCAGCCGCTTTCGTCAGATCGCCGACCAGGTGATCGCACACCAATTCCCCGTGCTGAACTGGTGGGCGGTGGTCAACGTGTTCACGCGAGGCGCCTCCACCATTGCGGTGATCGTGATCGTGATGGTCGGCGCCGTGCTGCACGTGCAGGGCCATGCCAGCATTGGCGAGATCGTCAGCTTCATGGGTTTCGCCAACCTGCTGATCGGCCGGCTGGACTCGGCGATGCAGTTCGCCTCCCGCCTGTTCCTGCAGTTGCCGACCTTGCAGGACTATTTCGGCTTGCTGGATGCGAAGTCCTCCGTGCCCGAGCAGGAGGATGCGATTGAACTCGAAGCCTCCCATGGCGAGGTGGAGTTCGAGAACGTGTGCTTCGCCTATCCGGGCGGCCCGACGATCTTGAACGACGTTTCCTTCATTGCTCAACCCGGCCGGGTTGTGGCCCTGGTCGGCTGCACCGGCGCCGGCAAAAGCACCGCGATGAGCATGCTGCAACGGCTTTGGGATCCGACCGGCGGCCGGGTCTTCATCGACGGGCAGGATATCAGGGACGTGACGCTGGAGAGCCTGCGCCGCTCCGTCGGCGTGGTGTTTCAGGAAAGCCTGCTGTTCAACCGCTCGATCCGGGACAACCTGCTGATCGGCCGACCTGACGCCAGCGAGGACGATCTGGAGCGGGCCTGCCGGATGGCCGAGGCGCACGACTTCATCCTGCGCCAGCCGCAGGGTTACGACACCATGGTGGGCGAGCGCGGCACCACTCTGTCCGGCGGGCAGCGGCAGCGCCTGGCGATTGCCCGCGCCTTGCTGAAGGACCCGCCGATCCTGATTTTGGACGAGGCCACCAGCGCTCTGGACGCCGCCACCGAGGCGCGTGTTTCCCGCGCCATGGCGACGCTGATGGAGGGCCGCACCACGTTTATCATTGCGCACCGGCTTTCGACGGTGCGGGATGCGGACGAAATCCTGGTGTTCGATGGCGGCGAGATCGTCGAGCGCGGGCGGTTCGAGGCGCTGGTGGCGCGGGGCGAACGGTTCGCTGAGTTGGTGGCAACGCAGCTTGCGGTCGCGCCGATGTTGCGAGCGGCTGAGTAGTCCACAAGCCCCATGGTGGTTAGGATGTTGGTGTGCTGCCGCCAAAGTCGGCCGTGTTTCACGGCGCACTTTGGCGGTAGCACTGGAAAGACCACACGCGCGTGACCGCTTCTGATAGGCAAGCGCTCCTGCATTGTTTGTTTGTTTGACAGACTAATTCACGCTTCAGGTTGCTGCAAGCTGACGCGATCGGGCTCTAAAACTGTATCAGACTCGAGAAGAAATCACAGTTGTGTTCGTTTGACACCTTCGCGTCTGGCAGCAAGGACAGGAAGGGAATGTTTTCCGATAGGTAAAACGAGGTCGCCGTACGACTTGCGTCGTAGCGGGGCCACGGGAAATTGCCAATTTCGTTTGGATTGCCGGTGCGGACGAAATTGGTCCACAGCGCGACGAGTTCGTCGGACAACAGAGTCTGCAGCAGGTTCAGGCGGTGGGGAATGCCGTTCACGTTGCCATGATACAGCGGGAACAGATACTGCAGGTCCCCGGTATGGTAAGCGAGCGACTCAAACTGGGGCAGGGGGGGATAGTAAAACGGTGCCGTCTTGTCATTGAACTCATAAGCATAGAACGGCACCTGGGACGAAATCACTTTGTTGATGTTGAATTGCGGACAGATGTAGAACGGCGATCCAATTGCATCCTGCGCCAGTTGGGGCGTCGGGTAGGAACTCGGCGGGAAGGCGGCCAACACCTTGGCGGCGTTGGCGCCGTAGATGGCCTGGGCATAGTTTGTCACGTCAGCAGTGGAAATCGGCTGACCGCTGAAATACACCTGCGGCGCATCGAAGAAGTTTTCTTCATCGTGAACAAAGCCACTGATAATTGGCATGTGATTGAAGCTACCGCTGCCAAACGCGCCGTACATGCCTTGCGCCGGGATAATCGTTCCGTCTGATATTGGAAGTGGGTTGGTGAGAGGCCCGGGCATCTGCACGGTGCCTTCCGCACTCAGGATGGCCTGAACCGAGAGGCCGCGGAGGCAAGCCGCAACCGCAGGAGTAGCGTCCGCCCCACAGCCAAGCGCGACCGAGACTCCCGTGCCAATCTGCTCGGCGAAGGCAAGCGGCAAGGAGTCGAACAAAACGCTTTCGAAGATGGCGCGATTGAACAGGCCTGCGGCGAGCGGCGACACGACGTTTGCTGCAGTGTCGTAGGAACCGGCAGATTGCCCGCCGAGCGCTACTCGGCTCGGATCTCCGCCGAAGGCCGAGATGTTCTTTTGCACCCATTTGAGCACAAGTTGCTGGTCCAGTATGCCATAATTGGCAAAGGGATGGCCTTCGGCGTCAATTGCGGGAAGGGCCAGAGAGCCCAGGAATCCCACTCGATAGTTCAGGGTGACGACGACCACCTGGCCTTGTGTCGCGAGCTTGGTTGCATCGTAATCGTTGCTTTCGCCGCTAATATTTCCGCCGCCAGGGATGAAGACCAAGACCGGCAAGTTCGCCAACGGATGCGGGTTTGGTGTGAATACGTTCAGGTAAAGGCAATCTTCACTGACGCTTGGCGCTGCGAAGACGCCGAAGGCTACGATCTGGGCGCAGGTTGGGCCGAACTGCGTGGCCTGCCGGGTCTGCGACCAAGCGGGGTAGGGCTGTGGCGGCTGCCAGCGCAAGGGCCCGACAGGCGGTTGCGCGTAGGGGATGCCGAGATACTCGGAAACCCGTTTGTATTTCAGGCCCTGAACGGGTCCAGCCGGGGCATAGACGGTCGGTGCCGCCGGCAAACCTGAAGGGGGTTGGATTTCTTGCGCGTTTGCCAGCTGCGACGTGAACCCCAAGGCGGCCAGCGCGCCAAGCAGGCAAGATATCAGTCCACGCCGGCGGTTTGAGTTGGAGACCGTCATTGATTTACTGTTATTGGACACGTTTGCCTCCCGGTTTGGTTCTTGTCTGGGTTTCTCCCAGTTCAGCACTCGATTATGACTGCAAGGTAGGCACAGGTTTAGGCAGCCGGTAGCTGCAAGTTTGTGCAATGCTCCCTTATCGCACCAGGCTGCCCGGAACGGAGAACTTGGCGCTACGTGACGGTCCGTTCGGCCCCGATAATTCCGATGTCTGTTGCGGTTCGCGAAAGCTACTACCTCCGGTCGAGCATCTTGCGGAGATAGCAACCTGATCCAGCTGATGCAGGGGCGGCATCGCTACGAAGGTCCTGGACGTCAGATAATTGCTGCATCGCACGGCTGTTGTTTGCAATTGCGGCCGCAACGAGCGCAAGGTCGCATTCAGGGGCGTGCAGAACCCCGAGCCATCCGAAGGAAGGACCGAGATCATGAGCGCGATTGCCGCCATCTTGCGACATAAAGCCGGGCCGACCATCACCGTCTCTCCCGATGCCACCCTGGCCGACGTGGCCAATCTGCTCAGCAGCAAGCGTATCGGCGCCGTCCCTGTTCTCGAGGGCGACTACCTGGCGGGGATCATCAGCGAGCGTGACATCGTGCACTGCCTCGCGCGCCACGGCGCCGCGGCGCTGGACCTGACCGCCGCCGACGCCATGACGCGCAGCGTGCAGACCACCGGCCCCTGCACCACGGTGGAGGACGCCATGACCGCGATGACCGCCGGCCGCTTCCGCCACATGCCGGTCTACGACGGCGGCCGCATGGTCGGCATCATCAGCATCGGCGACGTGGTGAAAGCCCGGCTCGACGAACAGGCCAGCGAAGTCGACACCTTGCGGGCCTACGTCGCCGGCGGTTAGCCTCACGCCCCGTCGCCGGGCGGGGGAGATGGATGCGGAGTTGGCTGATCGCGTGTGCGTTCGCCGCCGTTTCCGTGACCGCCGCGGCCGCTGCGTCCGGCCCAGCGCCGGCGGTGATGACGGCCCTGCTGCAGCTCTATGGCCGCTATGACCCGGCCGGCCGTTGCTGGCAAGCGACGGCGCATGGCGATGAAAGCATGGTGCAGGCGTGCCTGGCCGTCGTGCATTCCGACGAGGTGGCGGCGCCAGAGGGGCGGCGCACCTACATGGTCCTCGAAGGCCGCGGAGTTCAGGATTGTCACGGCTGCGGCGGGGCTATTGCGTTCATCGTGCTCGGCGGCGCGGACGGGTTGCGCGTGCTGGCCCATAGCCCTGCCGTGCCCGACGGGGCGGACGGCACCCCAACCGATCCCCAGCGCATCGTCCTGCAACAACTCGGTGCTGCGCAATGGGGCTGGATCGAGCAGACCAGCGTGGTTGGGCAGGGCGTGACCCAGTCGAGTTTTCTGGTCTGGTTGCCGCGGGCGGAGCGTGTGCTGGCGGCCGGTCGGCTGCCGGCTGGCCGCGACGACAAGGACACCGGCGAGTGTGACCGTGGCGACCGCGGCGGCTGCTACGACCTCACCGTGAGCTACCGGATCGATGCAAGGAACCCGCAAGCGCCGTATTATCCGATCCTGCTGCAAGCCAGCGGCAGGCAAGGGCGCCGGCGCGTGACGGGGCAGGCTGTGGCACGCTTCGATCTTGCCAAGTACGCTTATCAGCTTTCGCCAGGGCTGCCTTAACGAGAGCGGCCCTAACCATAGCCAGCGGCCTGCGCTGCCCAGACCAGCGCCGCCGCGACCACCCCGGCGAGCAGGTCGTCACCCATCACTCCGACGCGCCCGGGCCATCGATCGACGACCCCGATCGGGCCTGGTTTGACGATGTCAAGCACCCGGAAACAGGCAAACGCCAGGGTGCCGCCAAGCCAGTGCGGTGCGGGCAGGGGCAGCATGGCCAGCCACATTCCAGCCACCTCATCGATTACCACCCAGCCGGGGTCCGCCTCGCCGCCGGCGCGTGGGATTGCCCATAGCCCCGCGAGCGTGGCCACTATGATCCCCGCCGCCAGCGCCAAGCGGCCGCCCGCTGCCAGCAACGCCATTCCCAAAAGCAGCGCGGCCAAGGACCCCCAGGTGCCTGGTGCCTTCGGCAACAGCCCGATCCCGCCCAGGCTCGCGATCAACCGGGCCGCGTTCACCCGAGCCAGCGTGCCAGCGGGTGCGGCAACACCAGGCCGGCCCGGGCGCGATACACCACGACATTCTCGATCACCCGCTGCACATAATTGCGGGTCTCTGCGAGCGGAATCAGCTCGATCCAGTCGAGCATCGTGACGGAGCCGCTCGCCGGGTTGCCATTGGCGGCCAGCCACTCCCCAACCCGGTTCGGCCCGGCATTGTATGCGGCGACCGCCAAAGGTAGCGCGCCGCCGAACTGGCCCAGCAACCCTGCCAGGTAGGTGGTGCCAAGCCGCATGTTATAGGCCGGGTCGGTGGTCAAGACCGCCGGGCTCAAGCCGCCGCCGCCCAGCCCGCGCGCGACGGCTTGGGCCGTTGCCGGCATCAGCTGCATGAGCCCGCGCGCTCCCGAGACGCTGACCGCTTCGGTGTTGAAGTTGCTCTCCTGCCGGATGAGCCCAAGCGTCAGCGCCGGCTCCACCGCTCCTGGCGGGGGCGAAGCGGCCGGGGGCCAGCCACTCTCGGCCAAGATAATGCCCTCTCGGCCAGCCCGGCGTGCATCGTCCACCGCCAGGTCCACCAGGCCGAGATCCGTCGCCAACTTGGCCGCCAGCGCGTGCCCGGCGCCGTCCACGGCTTGGCCGTCCAAGCGCAGGAGGAACGGCCTCGCCTCGCGCGGCATTCCCCAGGCGACCAGCAGCGCCGCGGCCCGGGCGTTCTCTCCGCCCAAGGTGTCGAGCGCTTCGGCCGGGGTCCATGCCGGGTCGTGCAGCGCGCGGATGCGGGCGGCGAGGGCGGCGTCGTCCTGGCCCAGCGCACGGGCGGCCAATTGACCATAGAACGTGGTCGGCCAAGCGGCGGCGGCCAGGTAGGCGGCATGCGCGCCGCTGGCGTCTCCGCGGGCGGTTGCGGTGCGTCCGAGCCAATAGGCCGCCCGTGCTTGCGTCAGCGCTGCATGGCCCAGGCTCGCCAGCGCCTGGAAGTGCCGCGCTGCGGCCTCCGGGTCGTTCAGCCGGCGCAGGGCGATGAAGCCGGCAAGGAACTCGGCATCGGTGGCCTGCCCGGGCGCCAATTCCGCAGCGGCGTTCACCAATGCATAGGCCCCGGTCGCATCGCCCTCACGCAGCCGGTGGCGGGCCAGCAGGTCCCGTTCGGCCCAAAATGCGGGCCGGCGCGGGGCTGCGGCGACGGCCTCCGCGGGTGCGCCATCGGCCAGCCAGAGCGACTGTGCCTCGGCGTCCAGCCCGGTGCGGCGCAGGGCACGGGCCAGCTCCAGCATCAAGGCCGGGTCGACGGCCAGGCCGCCGGGAATGGCACGGGCCAGTACCTGCCCGGCTGGGTCGTCGCGGCGCAGCGCCAAACGGGCGATGGCCGGCGCGCGTTGTGCGGGAGCGAGCCGGGCGAGCTGCCGCGCGGCCGGTGCTGCGTTGCCGGCCCAGGCCAACCGATCGAACCGGCGCCATTGCTCGACGGGGGTGAGGGTGCTGCCCCATTGGCGCAGGAAGGCTTGTTCTTGCGCCGGGTCGGTGATGCCAGCGACCCAGGCTTCTGCCGCCGCCCGTTCGGCCGCCGGCCTGTTGCCCGCCTCGGCGAGCGCATCGGCGCAGCGCAGCAGGGCGGGCGGCTCTTGCGGGGCCTGGCGGGTGCACAGGCCGCGCACGAGGCTGCTATCCGGTTCCACCGCCAGCGCCTCGTTCAGCCGGTGGGTGAGCAGGGGGGCGTTGGGCCAACCCGGGTTGGCATCGAGAAACGCGGCGATCTCTGTGGCCGAGCCGCCCCCCGGTGCCAGCAGCCGTTCGTACAGCACCAGCTTGCGGGTCACCGGATCCGCCGCCTGGGCCACCAGTGTGGCGGCATCGGCCCAGCGATGGTCGTGCAAGGCGGCCGTCATCTCGCCGCCATGGGCCAGACCCGGCAGCAGCAGCATGAGACAGGCGAGGGCGCGGCGCATTTGCCCGCTAAGCTACCGTATTCGCGGCATCCTTGCAGCATACACCGCGCATGCCTACCCTAGACCTCCCGCCGCTTATTGGAATGTTCGCCCATGTTCAGAGGCTCCATGGCCGCTCTCGTCACCCCGATGCGCGCAGATGGCAGCGTGGATGAGACCGCCCTCGCCGCGTTCGTCGACTGGCAGATCGCTCAAGGCACCCAGGGCCTGATCCCCGTCGGAACCACGGGGGAGAGCCCGACGCTGAGCCACGAGGAGCATCGCCGGGTGGTGGAGATCACCATCGCCACCGCCAAGCGCCGGGTGCCGGTGATCGCGGGCGCCGGGTCCAACAGCACGGCGGAGGCGATCGAACTGGCGCGGCACGCCAAGCAAGCGGGGGCGGATGCCGCGCTGGTGGTGACGCCGTACTACAACAAGCCCACCCAGGAAGGGCTGGCGCTGCATTTCACTGCCATTGCCGATGCGGTGGATTTGCCGCTGATGATCTACAACATTCCGTCCCGCTCCGTGGTGGATATGAGCGTGGAGACGATGGCCCGGCTCGCCCGCCACCCGAACATCGTTGGCGTGAAGGATGCGACCGCCAACTTGGCGCGCCCGCTGCACACCACCCGGGCGTGCGGCGAGGGCTTCGCCCAGCTGTCCGGCGAGGACCATACCGTGGTGGCGTTCCTTGCGGCGGGCGGCCATGGCTGCATCAGCGTCACCGCCAACATTGCCCCCGCTTTGTGCCGCGCCATGCACGACGCCTGGGGCGATGGCCGGGTGCGCGAGGCAATCGCCCTGCAACAGCGCCTGTTGCCGGTGCATGACGCGATGTTCGCCGAGACCAGCCCCGGTCCGGTGAAGTATGCCGCCAGCCTGCTCGGCTATGGCAGCGCGCATTGTCGCCTGCCGCTGGCCCCGCTGGCGCAGGCCACCCAGGAGCGCGTGCGCGCTGCGATGACGGGGGCGGGGCTGCTGAACTAAGTGCCAGGAAGCGCAATACAGAAAAAGAAGTCGTTGCTGATCAGTCACGGCCTGGCGGCGCAAAACCGCAAGGCGCGCTACGACTACACGATCAAGCAGACGGTCGAAGCCGGCATCGTGCTGCGGGGGCCCGAAGTGAAGAGCCTGCGCCATGGCCGCGCCACCATTACGGAGGCATGGGCCGGCGAGCGGGACGGCGAGCTCTGGCTGTTCAACTGCTACATCCCCGAATACCAGGGCGGCGTGCTGTCCAAGTTCGAGCCGCGGGCGCCGCGCAAGCTGCTGGTGAAGAAGAAACAGCGCGACGGCCTGCTCGGCTCGGTCAGCAAGGACGGTATTAGCCTGGTGCCGCTCGACATCCACTTCAACGAGCGCGGCATGGCCAAGGTGCTGCTCGGCCTGGGCCAGGGCAAGCAGAAGGCGGATAAGCGGCAGGCGGCAGCGGCGAAGGACTGGGCGCGCGACAAGGCCCGGCTGATGCGATCCCGCGGGTAGGGGATGCGGGCGCCGGGCAGGGCGTGGACCGGCGCGGGCTGGCTTTGGTGTGCGCCATGGCGTTCCTGTCCGGCGCGGCGGACGTGTGTGGCCTGGCCAAGCTGCACGACGCCTTCGTCGCCTTTATGAGCGGCAACACCACACTGCTGGCGTTTTCACTCGGCCGGGCAGATTGGTCGCGCGCGGCCAAGCTCGCCGAACTGCCGCCGCTGTTTGTGGCCGGCTCGATCCTGGGCGGGGTGATCGCGTTCAAGGCCGGCCGCCGGCACGCGACCGCGGTGACGCTCGCCGTGGCCGCAATGCTGCTTGTCCCGGCTTTCCTGCCCGCGGCCGAGGTCGTTGCCTTGACGATGGCGATGGGAACGTTGAACGCCGCCGTGAACCGCGCCGGCAAGGTGACCGTCGGCGTCACCTACATCACCGGCGGCTTGGCCAAGTTTGGTCAGGGCATCGGCCACTTGCTATGCGGCCACCGGGGCGGTTGGCTATGGGTCTGGCAGACCGTGCCGCTCGTGGGAGTGGTTGCGGGTGCGTTGGGAGCCAGCCTGGCGCTGGCGCGGTGGGGCGACACGCTATGGTGGCCGATGCCCGCCATGGCGCTTGGGGTGGCGGCGCTCAGCCCATTGCTGACGCCCCAAGGCGAAGGCAGACGCGGCCGGTCTCGTGTCGTATGAGCGTGAGCGTGGCAATCGAGAGGATAGCTTCCTGGTGACGACGCCCGAGGCGCCCCGCCCCACAATCGACCCGGCCTTGCTGATGCGGCTGATGGACGAAGTTTCGCAGCACGGCGCCACCGCGGCTGGCGGCGTTCATCGCCCGGCCTGCACCCCGGCCGATGGCGCCGCACGGGACTGGTTGCGCGCCCAGTGGGAAGCGGCCGGGCTGCGCGTGCTGGTGGACCCGATCGGCAATATGTTCGGCGTTCTCGAATCGGCCGGTCCGGACGCTTCGGCGGTGATGACGGGCAGCCATCTCGACAGCCAACCCAATGGCGGCCGGTTCGATGGCGCGTATGGCGTGGTGGCTGCCTGCGCTGCGCTGGAGGCGGTGCGGCAGCACCCGGCGCCCCGGCGCAACCTGGTGCTCGCCAATTGGACCAGCGAGGAGGGCGCGCGCTTCCAGCCGAGCCTGCTGGGCAGCTCGGTCTACGCCGGTGCGCTGCCGCTGGCGGACGCGCTGGCCCGGCGCGATGGGGCGGGCGTCAGTGCCAGCGAGGCGCTGGCCGCGATCGGCTACGCGGGGACGCAAGCGCCTCCCCCACCCGCCGCTTACGTTGAGCTGCACGTTGAGTGCGGTCCGCGCTTGGAGGCGGCAGGCCGGCATCTGGGCGTGTTCCAGCGCTATTGGGGCGCCACCAAAGTGGGCGTGGCGTTCGTCGGCGCGCAGGCGCATACCGGCCCCACTCCGATGCGCGACCGCAAGGACGCATTGCTCGCGGCCGCAAGCCTGATCGTGGAGCTGCGCGCGCTGGCCGACCGCTCTGGCGAAGCGCTGCACACATCGGTTGGACGGATTGAGGTGCAGCCCAATTCGCCTAATGTGGTGCCGGGCGAGGCGGTGCTGTTCGTGGAGCTGCGTTCGGCGGATGCGGCGGTGCTGGATGCGGCGGAGACCGAATTGACCGCGCTTGCGAAAGGTGCCGCGGCCCGTGCCTCGGTGCGGCTGGAGCTACGCGGCGTGGAGCGTCGGCGGCCCGCGGCGGCGGATGTTGCCCTGGCCGGCCTGGCGGAGCGATGTGCCGCCGCCCGGGGTCACGAAGCGATGCCGCTGGCCACCGTTGCCGCGCATGACGCGCTGAGCCTGGGCGCGCTGTGCCCTTCGGTGGTGATCGCGGTGCCGAGCGCGGGCGGCGTCTGCCACCACCCCAGTGAATTCACCCCGCCGGAGGATTTGCAGTTGGGTGCGGCCGTTCTCGCCGACATGCTATGGGCGCTGGTGACGTGATGGCGCTGGCGGATGTGCCGCTCTGGGAAGGAGCGGCGTTCTCGGTGACGCCGGCTCCGGCGCCGATTGCTTCGCCCATGCACCGGGGGATCGATGCGGAGGCGGCGGTGGTCTCCAGCCGCGGGCAATCCTGGCTGGTGAAGCGCTATCACGCGGACATGCTCGCCCCGCCGGGAATTGACCTGGCAATCGCCGCCCGAGCCAGCCGGCAAGCGGCGGGGGCGGGCGTGGCCCCGGCCCTGTGCCATGCCGACCCGGCAGCGGGCGTACTGGTGTTCGAGTATCTTGCGGCGCCCTGGCGGGAGGCCCGGCTCGATGCGCTGGCCGAGCCGGACACCATGGCCGCGGTGATCGCCGCCACCCGCCGCTTCCACGCGACGCCGCGGCTCGGCCGCAGGCTCGACCCGTTTGCTGCTCTGCGGGCCGAGCATGACGCGGCGGGTGGGTGCTTGCCGGACGATGCGGCGTGGCTGCTGGAGCAGGCGGCTGACATTGAGGGGGCGATTGCGGCTTCCGGGCAGGACAGCGTGCCTTGCCGCGGCACCGGCCTTGCCTCCGATCTCATGCTGGGCGAAGGCGGCGCGATGATGCTGCTCGACTTCGACCATGCCGGTGATGGCGACCCATGGTACGACTGCGGTATCCTGCTCACCGAGGCGTTCGCGTTCGAGGCGCCGATGCGGGAGGCGGTCGAGCAATGGGCCGGGCGGTGCGACGAGGCGCTGCTCGCCCGCTGCCAGCTCTATGGCATCGTGGACGACGTGCTGTGGGGCTTGCGCATGCTGCGCCTGGCGCAGGCCTCGCCGCGGACCGGGGTGGAGTTCTTCAAGTATGGGCAATGGCGGCTGCTGCGGGCGCGGATGAACCTGCGGCGCTGGAGCTATGAAGCCAAGCTGCGGAGCCTGTGATGTGGCGCGAACTCGGCCAGGCCAGCACTGACGCCGAACGCGCGGTGGAGGCGGCTATCTGCGCGGTGCCGGATTGGGCGGGGCTCGCCACCCGTTACACGCCGGTGCTGGGCGGCATCAGCAACTCCAACTGGCGGGTGAGCGTGGCGGGCGCGGCGCATGACTTCTTCGTCAAGATCCCCGGCCGCGGCACCGAGATGTTCATCGACCGCACCGCTGCGGTGGATGCCAGCCGGCGTGCGGCGGAGGCGGGATGCGCGCCGGCGGTGGTGGCCTTCCTGCCTGGGAGCGGCGTCGAGGTCAGCGCCTTCGTGGACGGGCGCCGGACCTCCACCAATGGCGACTTCACCCGCCCGGCGGTACGGGCCAACGCCGCCGCGATGCTGCGCCGGTTCAACGACGCGCCCCGCTTGCGGCTGACCAAGACGCTGTTCGCCATGATCGACCAGCATCTGGAGCAGATAGGCAGCGTGGCGGCGAGCGCGCCCGAGGACCTGGGCTGGATGCTGGGCCAATACCGCCGGGCGCGGCAGGCGCTGGAGGCCGCCGGGCTCGACCTGGTGCCTTGCATGAACGACACGCTGGCGGGCAACTTCCTGCTCGACGCGCAGGACGGCGTGTTGCTGGTGGACTTCGAATTCGCCTCCAACAACGACCGTGCCTGCGAACTGGCGACCTGGTTCGGGGAGATGTTCTTTCCGCGCGAGATAGAGCGGGACGTGCTGGAGCAGTATTACGGCACGGTCGATCGCCGCACCGAGGCGCGGGTGACGATCTATAAGGCGCTGGCGGACTTGAAATGGGCCAGTTGGGCCATGGTGCAGCAGCGTGTCTCGCTGCTCGATTTCGACTACTACAAGTATGGCAGTTGGAAGCACATGCGGGCGCGCGCGGTGATGCATCATCCCGATTGGGACGAGTGGCTGCGGCTGGTCTAATACCAGCGCCCGCATGGTTTGACCTATGCCCAGGCGCGAGACGTTATGGACGTGATGCGTTCGGGCATAGCCATGAGAGCGTTCCAGGCGTTGCAGCAGGCATCGACGATGTCGTCGTAGTGGGGGAAGACCCGGTGGCTGAGATAATTCTGCCGGAGATATTGCCAGACGTTCTCGACCGGGTTCAGCTCCGGGCAGTAGGGCGGTAGATGCAGCAGGCTTACGTTGTCCGGCACGCGCAGCTTACCGCCGGTTTGATGCCATCCCGCGCCGTCGAGCGTGACGACGGCGTGCGCGCCGGGTTGGACGTTGCGGCTAATCTCGGCCAGGTGCCGGTTCATGGCCGAGGCGTTGACCTCCGGCAAGACCAGGGCCGCACCGCAGCCACGGGCGGGACAGACGGCGCCGAAGATGTAGGCCCATTCGTATCGCAGGTCGCGCGGCATGGGCGGACGGCTGCCTCGGTCCGTCCAGACATAGGTCAAGGAGCCTTGCTGGCCGACGCGTGCCTCGTCCTGCCACCAGAGCTCGATCGGCTTGCCAGCCGCGCTGGGCGGCAGGACGGCGGCGACCAACTCGGCGAAGTTTTTTTATGCGCCTGCAGGGCGTCCGCGTCCTGTTTTGGGTGGTGCGGACGCACCGATATCCGGCTGAACCCAAGCTTGCGCAGCAGCCGGCCCACGGTGCGCTCGTTCACCGTGACGTCGAACTCCTTGTGCATGGCTCGGGCCAGGTCGATCCGACGCCAGCGTATCACCCCATGCACGGCAAGGTCGGGGCCGTTGCGCACCAGCTCGGCCAGACGGTCCGTCTGCGGTTGAGCAAGCTTGGGCTTACAGCCGCCACCCCAGCGATTGCTAAGCCCAGCGAGGCCGTTCGCATTGAACCGGTGCACCCAGTCGCGCAACGTCTGGCGCTCCATCCCGCAGGCGCGCGCAGCATCGCCACGCGAATGACCTTCCAGCAACAGCGCGATGGCCAGCATGCGACGCACCGCATTGGCATCACGGCAGCCGCTCGCCGCAAGCCGCAACTCCTGCGCCGAACACTTCTCAGCACAAACCCTCACCCCAGCAGGCATGACCAATCCCCATCAACCATTCAGGAAACCGAATCACACCCACCGTGACCGCGCATAGCCCCCGTGAGTCAGGCCATGCGGGCGCTGGTATAAGCGAGGCGGACCAGGGGTGGCCGCCTGGCCGCCCAAGGATGCGCGAGGTCGGGGCGGGCGGCTTCGAACGCGGCGGCGGCCTGCAGAACGCCGAGGTCGTCCAGGCGGGGCGCCACAATCTGCAGCCCAACCGGCAGGCCGGCTTGGGCGAGGCCGCAGGGAATGCTGCAGGCCGGGTTGCCGGCCCAGTTGAACGGGTAGGAGAACTCCGCCCACATCAGCCAGTCCCATGGGTGCTGCGGCCAGTGCTCCGGTTGCAGCAGATGCGCCGGGAACGCCGCCGTGCTGACGGCGGGGGTGAGCAGCAAGTCCCACTCGGTGAAGAACTGGTGGATGGCCGTGCAATAGGCGAACCGCCGCTCGCGCATGGCGAGGAACTCAGGCACGGAGGAGGCGCCGAACTCCTCGATCATCGCGACCAGGCCGGGGTCCATTTGGTCGCGCCAGAGCGGCAAGTGCTTGCCGCGGATGCTGTAGGTCGCGGGCCAGAAGTAGCGCACCAGCTCGGGGCCTTGCCTGCCCCAGGCGGGGGTGACGGGCTCCACATGCGCGCCCAACGCCTCGAAGACGCCCACCGCCTCGGCGACCAGGCGGTCCACCTCGGCATCTACCCGGGCATGGCCGAGGTCCGCGCTGTAGCCGATGCGCTTGCCGCGCAGGTCGGTGGCGAGCAGGGCGGCGTAATCCGGCGGCGTGCCATCGAGCGAGGTGTAGTCCCACGGATGCGCCCCGGCCATCGCACGCAGCATGAGTGCCGCGTCCTCTACGGTGCGGGTGAGCGGGCCGATATGGGTGGCGATGTCGTTGTTCGACATCGGCCAGCTCGGCACCCGGCCGTGGGTGGGCTTAAGCCCAAACACGCCGCAGAAATGCGCCGGCATGCGCACCGACCCGGCGCCGTCGCTGCCCTGATGCAGCGGGCCGTAGCCAGCCGCCGCCCCCACGCCGGCACCGGCGGAGGAGGCGCCGGCATTGGCGCCATGCTGCCAGGGATTGTGGGTGATGCCGTGCAACGGGCTCTGGCTCACCCCCTTCCAGCCGAACTCCGGCGTGGTGGTCTTGCCGAGCATGATGCAACCCGCCTCGCGCAGGCGGGTGACGCAGGGGGCGTCGGCCTCCGGGAGGGTACCTTGGGTGATAAAGCTGCCCGAGTCGGTCTGCACGCCAGCGGTGGGCTGCAGGTCCTTGATGGTGACGGGGATGCCTTCGAGCGGCCGGGCGGTGCCGTTGCGGTAGGCGGCTTCGGACGCATTTGCGGCGGCCATGGCGGAGTCCGGGGTGAGGCGGGCCATCGCGTTGAGCGCCGGGTCGTTCCGCCCGATGTGGCGGAAGATGGCTTGCACCACCTCGACGGGGGAGAGTTCGGCGCTGCGATAGGCGCGGGTGAGGTCGGCGGCGGACAAGTAGCCGACCTGCGCATCGTCCATGGTGCGATCTCCCCCGTGGCTCACCGGGTCGATGCAGGTTTCATGCCCGTATGACGGTCGGACTTCATGGCACTGAAGACGCAGACGCTCTCCACGGCGGCGGACCAGAGAAACTGGTCGACCGGCGTCGCCTGCTCCAGCCGGTAGCCGGCGGCCTGCAACACGCGGGCGTCCCGCGCCAGGGCGGCCGGGTTGCAGCTGACATAGACAATCCGCGGCACGGCGGCGGCCGCGAGCGTCGGCATCTGGGCGGCCGCGCCGGCGAAAGGCGGGTCCAGCACCACGCATGTCGCGCGGGCGAACTCCTGTGGCGACAGCGGCTGTCGGGTTAGGTCACGTTGATGGACCTGGATGGGACGGCCGGCGACGGCGCGGCGGAGCGCGGCAGTGGCGGCGGCATCGCCCTCGTAAGCTGTTACGGAAGCGTGGGCTGCAAGCGCAAAGCTCAGCGTGCCGCAGCCGGCGAACAGCTCGACCACGCGAGCAGGACGCCGGGCAGGGAGGCCGGCCAGCACCGCAGCGATTATGGCCGCTTCACCCTGCTGCGACGCCTGCAAGAAGGCGCCCGGCGGCGGGCTGACGACGGCGCCGGATAGGGCGAGACTCGCTGGCTCGGCTTGGCTGGCGATTTCGGGTGGCTCCTGGCCCTGCGCCCAGGCCACCCGGCAGAGCCCGGCTTCCCGGGCCATCGTGGCCAGTTGGGCGCGGTCGGATGGGCTGAGCGGGCCGTCGGTGCGCAGCAGTAGGTCGATACCGGTGTCGAGCCGGTTGGCAATAGCGGAGCCGGCGCGGCGTAGCGCGCTGATGTGCGGCAGGCGGCGGCGGAGCGCGGCGACGAGGGCCACCAGAGCTGGATCCAGTACCAGGCAGACCTGCATATCTTCGATGTCGCGCCCGCGATGGCGGTGCAGGCCCACCCGAACGACTCTGCCGTCGCGTTGCAGCGCCAAGTCGGCCCGGCGGCGTGCGGAGGGAGGCGTGTCTTCGAGAGCGGCGACGGGCGCGCCGGGGAAGCCGGCGCGGGCGAGGGCGGCTTGCAATTGAGCGTTTTTCCAGGTGGCGTAGGGTGCGTCTTGCCAATGCTGCAGGGTGCAGCCGCCGCAAGCGCCGAAATGCGGGCAGGGTGCCGATTGGCGGTCGGGGGAGGCGGCGAGGATCGTAGCGGTGGCAGTCCAGCCTTCGCCGCGGCGGCTGAGGGGGCCGGGGGCGACGGTCTCGCCTGGGAGGGTGTAGGGGAGATAGACCGGGGTGCCGTCGGGAAGGCGGGCGATGCCGTCGCCGTCGGCGCCAACATGGCTGATGGTGAGATTGCCAACCGCACCCTCACTCCAGATTTGTCCGGTTGTGATAAGCTCTGTTGGACGACGAGTTGCCGTCATGCCCGGACTTGCTCCACGGATTGCGGGCGGGACGATCGTGTGAATGCTTGTATCGCCGTGTCCAGCCGGACCGCGTGGATGCCCGAATCAAGTCCGGGCATGACGGTAAAGCATTGTATTCTCTTATGTTCGACGAACCGGACGGCCGTGTGTCAAGCACGGGCATGACGATCAATTCAGCGTAACTGTCTAGCCGCCAAACGCGTTCAGCCCCGTTTGCGCCCGGCCGAGAATGAGCGCGTGGACGTCATGCGTGCCCTCATAGGTATTCACCGCCTCGAGATTCATCACGTGGCGGATGACGTGATATTCGTCGGAAATCCCGTTGCCGCCATGCATGTCGCGGGACTCGCGGGCGATGGTCAGCGCCTTGCCGCAGGAGTTGCGCTTGCACAGGCTGATCATCTCGGGGGCCGCGCGGTGCTCGTCCATCAGACGGCCGAGGCGCAGCACGCCCTGCAGTCCGAGGGTAATCTCGGTCTGCATGTCGGCCAGCTTCTTCTGGATCAATTGGGTTGCGGCCAGCGGTCGGCCGAACAGGCTGCGGTTGAGCGTATACTCCCGGGCGGCATGCCAGCAGAACTCGGCGGCGCCCAGCGCGCCCCAGGCAATGCCATAGCGGGCGTTGTTGAGGCAGGAGAACGGGCCACGCAGCCCCTTCGTGTTGGGTAGGCGGTTCGCCTCGGGGACGAACACCTCGTCCATCATAATCATGCCGGTCTTGGAGGCGCGCAGGCTGAACTTGCCTTCGATGGCCGGCGCGGTCAGGCCCGTCATGCCCTTTTCCAGCAGGAAGCCGCCAATGGTGCCAGTGTCGTCCTTCGCCCAAACCATGAACACGTCGGCAATCGGGGAGTTGGTGATCCAGGTCTTGGAGCCGCTCACCAGGTAGCCGCCATCCACGCTGCGCGCGCGGGTGCGCATCGAGCCTGGGTCCGAGCCGGCATCCGGCTCGGTAAGGCCGAAGCAGCCTACCCATTTGCCGGCCCGTAGCTTGGGCAGGAAGCGCTCGCGCTGCTCGTCCGAGCCGAAGGCCCAGATCGGATACATCGCCAGGGAGGACTGCACCGAGAACGCCGAGCGGTAGCCGCTATCCACCCGCTCCACTTCGCGCGCGATCAGCCCGTAGGCGACGTAAGACACGCCGGAGCAGCCGAAGCCCTCCAACGTGGCGCCCAGGAAGCCCATCTCGCCCATTTCGTTCATGATCTCGCGGTCGAACCGCTCGTGCCGGTTGGCGAGCAGGATGCGCGGGAACAGTTTCTCCTGGCAGAAGGCGTGGGCAGCGTCGCGGACGGCGCGCTCCTCCTCGGTCAATTGATCGTCGAGCAACAGGGCGTCGTCCCAGGCGAACCGTCCCATCGGGCGGGCATATTGCTGGGCCACGGCGTCCGGGGAGGCTGGGGCAGGAGACATGACGTTCATGCTGAGGTTTCCTCGGTATGGCGCGGTGCCGCTGCGCGCACGGGTGAGCGTATCAGCATGAAGGCAGGCACGTCATCGCCAAAGCCCTGCACGGCCGGTCCGGTGTCTTCGTCGCGGAAGCGGTCGGGGCGGCGAAGCGGTCGCGCTGCGTCCCGCGTTGTATCCCGTCCTGGGGCCGGGTCGCGCGGGCGGCGCTCCCGGGGCGCCTCCACTTCGGCCCGGGGGGAGCGGGCGCGCCGCGTGGGCGGGGGCTCGGCGGCCGGCTTGCGGTCGCGGTTCTCGGCGCGGCGGGGGTCCGGCTTGGCCCCAGCACGGCCGCGGCGCTTGCGGCCGTCTCCCTCGGCCCACTCCACCGGGTCAAGTCCATCGACCGCAAGGCGGGGGATCGTGGCGCCGATCAGCTTTTCAATGGCCTGCACGGCCAACCGGTCGTCGGGTGTGGCCAGGGTGAAGGCGTGCCCAGCGAGGCCAGCCCGGCCGGTGCGGCCGATACGGTGAACGTAATCCTCGGCGTGGTGCGGCACGTCAAAATTGAACACGTGGGACAGGCCGCTGATATCCACCCCGCGGGCGGCGACGTCGCTGCACACCATCAAGCGCAATTCGCCGGCCTTGAACCGAGCCATGGTGGCGGTGCGCTCGGTTTGCGACAGGTCGCCATGCAGCGCACCGACGCTAAACTCGTGCTTTTTCAACGATTTGTAGAGAATGTCGACCTCGGTTTTGCGGTTGCAGAAAATCAGGGCGTTCTGCACCTGCTCCGAGCGGATCAACCGGCGCAACGCCTCCCGCTTGTCGATTTCCGCCACCAACACGTAGCCGGCGACGATGGTGGTGGCGACCGAGGCCGGCCGGGACACAGTAATTGCCTTGGGGTTCTGCAGAAAGGCGTCCGACAGCCGTTTGATCTCGGGCGCCATGGTGGCGGAGAAGAACAAGGTCTGCCGGTTCTTCGGCAGCATGGCGACGATGCGTTCGACATCGGGGATGAACCCCATGTCCAGCATCCGGTCGGCTTCGTCGATCACCAGGATGCGGGCGTCCGTCATCAGCAGGCCGCCGCGCTCGAAGAGGTCGATCATGCGGCCCGGCGTGGCAATCAGCACGTCCACGCCTTTCATCAGCGCGTCTTTTTGCTCGGACATGCTTTCGCCGCCGATCAGCAAGGCATGGTTGAGCTTCAGGTGCTTGCCGTATTGGACGAAGTTCTCTGCGACCTGCAAAGCCAGTTCGCGGGTCGGTTCCAGGATCACCGAACGCGGCATGCGGGCGCGAGCGCGGCTGCCGGCCAGGATGTCCATCAACGGCAGGGTAAAGGATGCGGTCTTGCCGGTGCCGGTCTGCGCCACGCCGAGCACGTCGCGGCCCATCAGCACGAAGGGGATCGCCTGCTCCTGGATCGGCGTGGGATGGACGTAACCCATCTCGGCGATGGCTTGCAGCAAAGGCTCGGACAAGCCAAGATCTGCAAATACGGCGCGCGCGACGACCGCAGGGTCCCCGGCGAGCGTTTCGGCTGCTTCCTGTTCGGCGGTCGTCCCGCTCTGCGCGCTCGCTAGGTCGGCTTGCGGCGCGGCGGCCTGGAGCGCTGGCTCGGCGTCCGGCAACGGCGTTGCCGGTTGTGCGGGAATATCCGCCGATACGGTGTTCGTTTCGCTCAATAAAAGTATCCGGTCATGACTGTGATGCCGGCATCGCCACGAGCGAGACCCCGGCGGCGCGCCTTCCGGCGCGGGCGTCATCCGCCGCCGCAGCCGCATATCTGGCCATGCGTCGGGAAAGTCAAGCCACCGGCTTGGGTCGGAACGGTTTGCCGCCGGCCGCGTAACCGTATCGCGATGGAGGTATAAACGATGCAGCCGAGCTACCAACCCCTCGCTATTGAAGATTATGCCGTGATCGGCGACTGCAACACGGCTGCCTTGGTCGGCCGCAACGGCTCCATCGATTGGCTCTGTTGGCCGCGTTTCGATAGTGACGCCTGCATTGCCGCTCTGTTGGGCAGCGACGATAACGGGCGCTGGCTGCTGGCCCCCGCAGGCGAGGTCACGCGCATCCAACGGGCCTATCGCGACAGCGGGTTGGTGCTCGAGACGGTGTTCGAGACGCCCACAGGCACCGCCGCGGTGATCGACTTCATGGTGCCGGAGGCAACGCATTCCACCATCGTGCGGGTCGTCGAGTGCCGCGCCGGGCGGGTGGCAATGGCCATGGCGCTCAGCTTGCGTTTCGATTACGGCGCCTCGGTGCCTTGGGTGACGCGCCTGGAGGAAGAGGGCTCGTTCCAGGCGATTGCCGGGCCGCATATGTGCCTGCTGCGGACGCAAATCCCGTTGGAGGGACGCGACATGCAGACTGTCGCGGAGTTCACCCTGGCAAAAGGCGAACGGGAGTCGCTGATGCTGAGCTATGGCCCTTCGCATTTGCCGCGTCCGCCTGCGGTGAATGCCGAGGAGGCGCTGGCGCAGACGGAGGACTACTGGAGCACTTGGTCCAGCCGCGGCACCTACCAGGGACCCTATCAGGCGGCGGTGACGGTGTCGCTACGGGTGCTGAAGGCGCTGACCTACCACCCGACCGGGGGCATTGCGGCCGCTGCGACCACCTCGCTGCCGGAGCAGCTTGGCGGCAGCCGCAACTGGGACTACCGCTACTGCTGGCTGCGCGATGCCACGTTGACGCTGTTCGCGTTGATGCAGGGCGGCTACTATGAGGAGGCGGGTGAGTGGCGCGATTGGCTGCATCGCAGCGTGGCCGGCAGCCCCAATCAAATTCAGATCATGTATGGCCTCGGCGGGGAGCGGCGGCTCGCGGAATGGGAAGTGGATTGGCTGCCGGGCTATCAAGGGGCCGCTCCGGTGCGGGTCGGCAATGCCGCTTCGGCGCAATTGCAGTTGGACATCTTCGGCGAGCTGTTCGAGGCGCTGCATTTGGCGCGCGAGGGCGGCCTGGTGGAAGCGCCCGCCAGTTGGCAACTGCAATGCAGCATTATCAAGCACCTGGAGGAGATCTGGCAGGAGCCGGACGAGGGTATCTGGGAGACCCGGGGCGGCCGCCGCCAGTTCGTCTATTCCAAAGTGGGCGCCTGGGTGGCGTTTGATCGCATGGTGAAGGACGTCGAGGCACACGATCTGCCCGGACCGGTCGAACACTGGGCGGCGATCCGGGACCAAATTCATGCCGAGGTGTGCGAGAAGGGTTTCAATCGGGCCAAGAACAGCTTTGTGCAGCACTACGACACCGACGAATTGGACGCGTCGCTGTTGCTGATCCCGCTGGCGGGATTCCTGCCGCATAGTGACCCGCGCGTGCTTGGCACCACGGCGGCCATCGAGCGGGAGTTGATGCAGGACGGCTTGGTGTTGCGCTACCGGACGACGCGGGGCAGCGACGGCCTGCCGCCGGGCGAGGGCTGCTTCCTGCCCTGTTCGTTCTGGCTGGTCGACAACCTCCACATGCAGGGGCGTAGCGCCGAGGCTCGTGCGTTATTCGAGCGCCTGCTCGGGTTGTGCAACGACGTTGGCCTATTGAGCGAGGAATACGACACCTCGGCCAAGCGGATGACCGGCAATTTCCCGCAGGCCTTTACCCACGTGGCGCTGATCTCAAGCGCGATGAACTTGGCCCATGACGGCCCGGCGCAGGCCCGCAGCGCCGACGCCGACTAAGCGGCCCAACCAAGCGCCTTGGGGGCTGGACCTCTTGAGCGAGCTTGGCTTGGTTCCCATTTCCAACGCCAGCGTGTCGCCTGATTAGGGACACGCGGTTGCTACTGTCGCCTGAGTGAAAGGGACATAATGAACATCGAGAAATTCACCGAGCGCAGCCGGGGTTTCCTCCAAGCCGCGCAGACCATCGCCTTGCGGGACTACCATCAGCGGATCACTCCTGAGCACCTGCTGAAAGCCTTGCTGGATGACGATGAGGGCGCGGCCGCCGGGTTGCTGCGTGCCGCAGGAGCGGACCCGAAGGCGGCGCAAAGCGCGGTTGACGCCGAGGTGGCGCGCAATCCACGCGTACAGGGTGGTGGCGCGGGGCAGCCGCAACTCACCCCCGATCTGGTCCGTGTGTTGGATGCCGCCGAGCGGGACGCCACCAAAGCTGGCGACGAATACGTCGCACAGGATCGGCTGTTGCTCGCCCTGGCTGCGGGGGATAGCCCGGCAGCGCGGGCGCTGCGCCAGGCCGGCGCCACGCCTCAAGCGCTGGACAAGGCGGTGGAAGACATCCGCCGCGGCCGCAAAGTGACCAGCGCCAACGCCGAAAGCAATTTCGACGCGCTGAACAAATACGCCCGGGACGTGACCGCCATCGCGCGGGAGGGCAAGCTCGACCCGGTGATCGGCCGCGACGAGGAAATCCGCCGCGCCGTGCAGGTGCTGGCGCGCCGCACCAAGAACAACCCCGTGCTGATCGGCGAGCCTGGCGTGGGCAAGACCGCAATCGTGGAAGGCTTGGCGCTGCGCATCGTGAACGGCGACGTGCCGGAGTCGCTGCGCAACAAGCGGGTGATGGCGCTCGACCTCGGCGCGTTGGTGGCCGGCGCCAAATACCGCGGCGAGTTCGAGGAGCGGCTCAAGGCCGTGCTGAAGGAGATCGAGTCGGCCGCGGGCGAGGTGATCCTGTTCATCGACGAAATGCACACGTTAGTTGGCGCGGGCAAAGCGGACGGCGCGATGGACGCCTCCAACCTGCTGAAGCCTGAACTCGCGCGTGGCGCGCTGCACTGCATCGGCGCCACCACGCTCGATGAATACCGCAAGCATGTAGAAAAGGACGCGGCGCTGGCCCGGCGCTTCCAGCCGGTGTTTGTCGGCGAACCCTCGGTGACGGACACGATCAGCATCCTGCGCGGCATCAAGGAGAAGTATGAGTTGCACCATGGGGTGAGGATCACCGATGGTGCCTTGGTGGCCGCAGCCACGCTCTCCAACCGCTACATTTCCGACCGCTTCTTGCCCGACAAGGCGATCGATCTGATGGACGAGGCCGCCAGCCGCTTGCGCATGCAGGTAGACAGCAAGCCAGAAGCATTGGACGAGCTGGACCGCCGGCTGCTGCAGCTCAAGATCGAGCGGGAGGCGCTCAGGCGCGAGGACGACCCGGCCTCGCGAGAGCGGCTTGCCAAGCTGGAGCAAGAGTTGGCCGAGACCCTCGAGCGCTCGGACGCGATGACGGCCGCCTGGCATGCCGAGAAGGACAAGCTCGCTGGGTCGCAGAAGCTTAAGGAGCAGCTCGACGCCGCCCGCAGCGAGGTGGAGGTGGCGCAGCGCCGGGGCGATTTGGGACGGGCCTCCGAGCTGATGTATGGCGTGATCCCGCAGCTGGAGCGGCAGATCGCCGAGCATCAAGCTGATGGCAACCTTGTGAACGAGGCGGTGACGGAGGACCAGATCGCCGGCGTGGTGAGCCGCTGGACGGGGGTGCCGGTGGACCGGATGTTGGAGGGTGAGCGCGCCAAGCTGCTGCGCATGGAGGACGAACTGCGCCGCCGGGTCGTGGGGCAGGAGCCGGCGCTCACCGCGGTGGCCAACGCCGTTCGGCGCGCCCGGGCCGGGTTGCAGGACCCGAACCGTCCGATCGGCTCCTTCTTGTTCCTGGGCCCGACCGGCGTGGGCAAGACCGAGCTGACCAAGGCGCTGGCCGCGTTCCTATTCGATGACGACCGGGCGA
>OZ255629.1:3120000-3227500 GCA_965276785.1 Acetobacteraceae bacterium | reverse complement strand
CGGATCAGCATGCCGCGGTGAATACGTTCCCGGGCCTTGTACACACCGCCCGTCACACCATGGGATTTGGTTTGACCTTAAGCTGGTGCGCGAACCGGGCAACCGGACGCAGCCAACCACGGTCGGGTCAGAGACTGGGGTGAAGTCGTAACAAGGTAGCCGTAGGGGAACCTGCGGCTGGATCACCTCCTTTCAAGGATGATTGTGCGAGTGCCGGGTGCTTGGGCGTGTCCCAAGTCGTTTGGCTTGCACGACGCCATGTGGACTGGCGGCTTCGCTGGTCCGAAGACTGCGCCATCTGGGTGGATGCCTGGATGGTTTGCCTAGACGCCGATGCGTCCGGCCGGGCCCAGACCGGGCGCCGCCATCCTATCTCTTCTTGCAGTTGTCAGTCTTCAGTCGCCGGTTGTCAGCATGGTTCATCTGACGACTGAGAACTGAAAACTGACGACTGTTGGGGGCTTAGCTCAGTTGGTAGAGCACCTGCTTTGCAAGCAGGGGGTCATCGGTTCGAATCCGATAGTCTCCAGGACAGTTGTCAGGTCTCAGTCGTCAGTTCTCAGAGACATGTCTGATAACCGAAGACTGACAACTGACAACTGTCAGAGGGCTAGTAGCTCAGTTGGTTAGAGCACACGCTTGATAAGCGTGGGGTCGGAGGTTCGAGTCCTCCCTGGCCCATGGATCAGGTGTCGGTTTTCAGTCGTCAGTTGTCAGAGGGGTTCTGAGAACTGCCTGACTGACAACTGATGACTGGTGTGGTCTTTATTTTGGTGAATCTGGTTCTGGTGCGCTCCTGGGCGCGCAGGACAGCTCGGGTGGCTTTGGGCTGGCGTTTGCTGGTTTGAGGCTGTGGCCTGAGGTTTGTCCGTCGCTGTCGTTTGCGTTTGTCTGACCGGAAGGGATCGTGGTGCGGTGTAAGCCGGGCCAAGGGTCGTCCCGCGGATGGTGGCGATAGGGTTCAGGGGCGTTGTGTGAAGTGCTGAGACTGATGACAAGACGACCGGCGCTGGTTTGCTGTTCTGACTGTCTTCTCATCTGAAGACTGACGACGGATGACTGGCGTCTGTATGGAGAGCGATAGAAGGGCATTCGGTGGATGCCTTGGCACCAGGAGGCGATGAAGGACGTGGCACGCTGCGAAAAGCCATGGGGAGCCGCGAGCAGGCTTTGATCCGTGGATGTCCGAATGGGGCAACCCACCCCTTTGGGGTATCGTGGTTTGAATACATAGGACCACGAGGCGAACCCGGGGAACTGAAACATCTCAGTACCTGGAGGAAAAGACATCAACCGAGATTCTGCGAGTAGTGGCGAGCGAAAGTGGAACAGGCCAGTGGTATGCGGGTGATAAGTTGAACGGTCTGGAAAGGCCGGCCGGAGCGGGTGATAGCCCCGTAGATGTAAAGAACCGTATATCCTTGAGTAGGGCGGGGCACGTGAAACCCTGTCTGAACGTGGGGGGACCACCCTCCAAGCCTAAATACTCCCTGGTGACCGATAGTGTACAAGTACCGTGAGGGAAAGGTGAAAAGCACCCCGAGAGGGGAGTGAAACAGACCTGAAACCGGATGCCTACAAGCAGTCGGAGCGGATTGTTCCGTGACGGCGTACCTTTTGTATAATGGGTCAGCGAGTTTCTGTTGGCAGCGAGCTTAAGCCGTTAGGTGTAGGCGCAGCGAAAGCGAGTCTGAACAGGGCGCCAGGTTTGAAAGAGCCGAAGTTGCCGGCAGAAGACCCGAAACCGAGTGATCTAGCCATGGCCAGGCTGAAGGTGCGGTAACACGCACTGGAGGGCCGGACCCACGCCTGTTGAAAAAGTCGGGGATGAGCTGTGGCTAGGGGTGAAAGGCCAATCAAACTCGGAGATAGCTGGTTCTCCGCGAAATCTATTGAGGTAGATCGTCGATTGTTTACTGCGGGGGGTAGAGCACTGGATGGGCTCGGGGTCCCCAAAGGATTACCAAACCTAACCAAACTCCGAATACCCGCAAGTATAGATCGGCAGACAGACGGTGGGTGCTAAGGTCCATCGTCGAGAGGGAAACAGCCCAGACCACCAGCTAAGGTCCCCAAATCGTGGCTAAGTGGGAAAGGATGTGAGGATTCCAAAACAACCAGGAGGTTGGCTTAGAAGCAGCCATCCTTTAAAGAAAGCGTAATAGCTCACTGGTCTAATAGAAACCTTGCGCCGAAGATGTAACGGGGCTCAAGCCACGTACCGAAGCTGTGGGTTCAGTTGTCAGTTGTCAGTCTTCAGTTGTCAGATAAGAGGGTGTGATGGCGCGGGATGTTTGGGAGCTGGACGTGTTCCGGCGCGCTTATCGTCTCTCGCTTGAGGTTCACCGTGCCAGCTTGGGGTTTCCCAAGGTGGAGCAGTATGGCGGTGTGGCCGATCAATTGCGCCGGTCGAGCAAGGCGGTCTGCGCGTTGCTTGCGGAAGGTGCCGGGCGGCAGGCACGGTCGGATCAGGAGTTCGCGCGCTATGTCGTCATGGCGCTGGGCTCGGCCGACGAAGTCAAGCTGTGGTGTCACTACGTGCGCGATCTTGGCTATGCCGAGCCGGACCTGGCGCAGGCCTGGCTGGACGTCTACAGCGAGATCGCCCGTATGCTGCACGGCCTGCTGAAAACCCTAAAATCTGACAACTGACGACTGACAACTGAGAACTGTCCGGTAGCGGAGCGTTCGGTAAGCCTGTGAAGGGCGAGGGGTGACCCGGCCTGGAGGTATCCGAAGTGCGAATGCTGACATGAGTAGCGACAAACAGTGTGAGAAACACTGTCGCCGAAAGTCCAAGGGTTCCTGCGCAAGGGTAATCCGCGCAGGGTGAGCCGGCCCCTAAGGCGAGGGCGAAAGCCGTAGTTGATGGGAACCAGTTGAATATTACTGGGCCTGCGAGACGTGACGTATGCAATCTGTTGTCCGGGCTTACTGGATTGTCCGGGCTTTGGGCGCATACCGGGAAATAGCGCTCGCGTATAGACCGTACCCGAAACCGACACAGGTGGACTGGTAGAGCATACCAAGGCGCTTGGGAGAACCATGCCGAAGGAACTAGGCAAATTGCTTGCGTAACTTCGGGATAAGCAAGACCCATTCTTGGGCAACCAGGGATGGGTGACACAAAGCAGGGGGTAGCGACTGTTTAGTAAAAACACAGGGCTGTGCGAAGTCGAGAGACGACGTATACGGCCTGACGCCTGCCCGGTGCCGGAAGGTTAAGAGGAGGTGTGCAAGCACTGAATTGAAGCCCCGGTAAACGGCGGCCGTAACTATAACGGTCCTAAGGTAGCGAAATTCCTTGTCGGGTAAGTTCCGACCTGCACGAATGGCGTAACGACTTCCCCACTGTCTCCGGTATGGGCTCAGCGAAATTGAATTCCCCGTGAAGATGCGGGGTACCCGCGGTCAGACGGAAAGACCCTATGAACCTTTACTGCAACTTTGCAGTGGCCTCAGGGGAGAGCTGTGTAGGATAGGCGGGAGGCTGTGAAGCATGGGCGCTAGCTTGTGTGGAGCCACCCTTGAAATACCGCCCTGAGCTCTTCTGATGTCTAACCGCGTCCGGTCAGCCCGGACCGGGACCCTGCATGGCGGGCAGTTTGACTGGGGCGGTCGCCTCCCAAAGAGTAACGGAGGCGCGCGATGGTGGGCTCAGGCCGGTCGGACATCGGCTGCTGAGTGCAATGGCATAAGCCCGCCTGACTGCGAGAGCGACAGTTCGAGCAGAGACGAAAGTCGGCCATAGTGATCCGGTGGTCCCGCGTGGAAGGGCCATCGCTCAACGGATAAAAGGTACTCTAGGGATAACAGGCTGATCTCCCCCAAGAGTCCACATCGACGGGGAGGTTTGGCACCTCGATGTCGGCTCATCACATCCTGGGGCTGGAGCAGGTCCCAAGGGTTCGGCTGTTCGCCGATTAAAGTGGTACGTGAGCTGGGTTTAGAACGTCGTGAGACAGTTCGGTCCCTATCTGCCGTGGGTGAAGGAGACTTGAGAGGAGCTGTCCCTAGTACGAGAGGACCGGGATGGACGCACCTCTGGTGCACCGGTTGTCGCGCCAGCGGCACGGCCGGGTAGCTATGTGCGGACGGGATAACCGCTGAAAGCATCTAAGCGGGAAACCCACCTCAAAACCAGGTCTCCCCGGGGTTACACCCAGAAGGGCCGTGGTAGACCACCACGTCGATAGGCCAGGTGTGGAAGTGCCGCAAGGCATGCAGCTAACTGGTCCTAATCGCCCAATCGGCTCTCTGTCAGACGCCAGTCTTCCGTCGTCAGACGCCAGACACGCACACAACGCCGCACCAGAACCACCAGACGCCACGCCGCCGTCCTGCACACCTCTTCTCTGGTGTCTGACGACCGGCGTCTGGCGTCTGGTCGTCTAACCCGGAGGGTTGGACGACCTGGTGGCCATGGCGGGGAGCCTACACCCGATCCCATCCCGAACTCGGCCGTGAAAACCCCCAGCGCCTATGATACTGCACCTCAAGGTGCGGGAAAGTCGGTCGCCGCCAGGTCTTCCAATCATCCGGTTCGTCTCCGGCGTCCGGCGTCTGTCGCCCGACGTCTGCCGCGGGGTGGAGCAGCCCGGTAGCTCGTCAGGCTCATAACCTGAAGGTCACAGGTTCAAATCCTGTCCCCGCAACCCTCCCAACTTGCCCCCGAGCGTAACAACAGCAGCGTCCGCTCGCACGCTAGTCTGACCGGCACGCTCGGTCGCAAACTCCGAGGTTGACGCAAGCTCCTTCCACTGGGCAGACCGCGGAAGGGCCGCCGGGCTTCTCGATTGCTGCCGTAGACTGAAGCCAGCCGGAAGTCCGACAGTGCTCCCGTTGTTCGCGCCAAGGTGCTCGGGGACGTGCCAATGAACTGCCGTCGAGATGCCGGGGGACGATTGCATTTGGACCCCTATGCGGTCCGCCCTGGCCGCTGCAGCCCTTTGGGAAGTGTCGATCTCTGCCTGCGCGAGCCGTGTCGCCGTGCGCGCCTGCAATGCGAAAGGCCGCCTGGACGAAGACCAGGCCGAGCTGGTAGGCACTGATTGGATGCGGCCGAGACGCCAAGCCGATGGCAGCGACGCTGACAACATCGGTGCTTGGCCGGAGCGGGGCATCACAAGCACCCAGTTCGGACCGAACCACAACGGGCGAAAGTGGCAATGAGCGCACTTCTCGCCTCGCCTTGGACCACCTGGAGCATCGCCGGGGCCGCGACGGCGGGAGTCATCATCCGGCCCTTCTCATGGCCGGAGTTCATCTGGGCTTTGGGCGGCGCCGTCCTGCTGGTGGCGCTTGGCCTGTTGAGCACTGGTGACGCCCTCTCCGGCGTAAGTAAGGGTATCGACGTCTACCTGTTCCTGGTCGGCATGATGCTGCTGTCGGAGCTGGCACGGCAGGAAGGGCTGTTCGATTGGCTAGCGGCGCGCGCCGCTGCCCTGGCGAAAGGCTCAGCAACGCGCCTATTCACGCTCGTCTTCGCGGTCGGCACGGTCGTGACCGTGTTCCTTTCGAACGACGCGACGGCCGTGGTGCTAACCCCTGCCGTGGCCGCTGTGGTGAAGGCCGCCAAAGCAGACAAGCCGTTGCCCTACCTATTCATCTGCGCCTTTATCGCCAATGCGGCGAGCTTCGTGCTGCCGATTTCCAACCCGGCGAACCTGGTGATCTACGGCAGCCACATGCCGCCGCTGCTGCAATGGTTGCCGCGCTATGCGCTGCCATCGCTGCTCTCCATCCTCGCTACGTATTTTGTGCTGCGCTGGAGCCAGGGCACTGATCTTCTTCAGGAGATCTCGGCCGACATCGAGGTGCCAAAGCTGTCTGCCGCCGGCAAGATGACGGCCTTTGGCATAGCCGCGACGGCCATCGTGCTACTGGTCTCCTCTGGCTTCGACATCCAGCTCGGGCTTCCAACCTGCCTGGCCGGCTTGGGCACGGCAATCCTGGTGCTGACCCGCTCCAAATGCGGCGTCGTTGATGTCGCGAAGAACATCTCCTGGGGCGTGTTGCCGCTCGTCGCCGGCCTGTTCGTGCTGGTTGAATCGCTGGGGAAGACTGGTGTCACCCGCGAGCTGTCGGATATGCTCCAGCAGCTGGTCCAGCAGTCCGCGATGCTGGCGGGATGGGCTTCGGGCATCGTGCTCGCGGTCGGTTGCAACCTGGTCAATAACCTACCCGCCGGCTTGGTCGCCGGGCGCGTGGTCGAAATGGCGCATGTGCCGGATCACGTCCGCAGCGCGGTGCTGATTGGTGTCGATCTCGGACCAAATCTGTCGGTTACCGGCTCGCTGGCGACCATTTTGTGGCTGACCGCGCTGCGCCGTGAGGGGCACAGTGTAAGCACCTGGGCCTTCCTCAAGCTCGGCGTGCTGGTCATGCCCCCGGCCCTCCTTTTTGCAATCGCAGGCGCCTTTGCGCTCGGCTGAACCTCCCCCCGGAGACAAAGAATGCAGACCATCGGCGCAGCCTGGCTTTACCCTCTCATTCTGATTGCCGGCGCTCTTCAGGCCTGGGGACCGCCGATGAACGGCGCCTTGCGTGAGGCACTCCAAAACCCCTGGCTTGCCAGCATTGTCTCGTTTCTCCCGGTCGTGGCCTTTCTTGCGGTCGTGTTCTTCTGCCTGCCGACCCCGATGCCGACGGCAAAGGGGATTGCGGAGATGCCGTGGTGGGCGCCGCTCGGGGGGCTGATTGGCGCCTTTGCTGTCGTCATGGGCCTGCTGTTCGTCAACAAGGTCGGCGCAGGTCCGTTCGCGGGGCTGACGATCACGGCGAATATCTTGATGTCGCTGGTCGTTGACCATTTTGGCCTGTTCGGCATTGAGCAGCATAGCCTCAATATCTGGCGCATTCTTGGGGGTGCTTTGATGACTGGCGGCATCGTACTGATTGCTATGTTCTGAGGCCGGCAATGAACATCCGCGGTCCGCGGCTTCAAGCCGCTATGACATCGGCCATGTCGCGTCTGCTTGCCGCAGCTCTTTGCGGCGGACGCACCGCCAGCGACAGGAATTCGATCCTGATCATCGATGTCCTGGGCTGATAAAACCGGGATCACTAAGCAAGCGCAACGCGCCGGTTTGCGGCCGCGCTCGCTCGATGCCGTCAATTTCTTGCTCGCCGACGTGCGGGGCGCACTGGGACCATACCTTAACGTCTTCCTGATTACCCAGCGGCATTGGAGCCAAACAGAAGTCGGTTGGGTCACCACGATCAGCGGACTGCTCGGCTTGGCTGCGCAGACCCCGGCGGGAGCTATGATCGACGCAACGCGGCGCAAACGCGGGGCAGTTGTAGTGGCACTCATCGCGCTCGCGACCGGCGCCTTGGTCATCTTTGCCGTCCCCACATTTTGGCCAGTGATCGTGGCGAATACCGCCATCGCTGTTGTGGGCGACGTGTTTGGACCGGCGGTCGCGGCGGTGACCCTAGGCTTGTACGCCCGCCAACACCTGGCGCGCCGGATGGGCCGCAACTCCGCTTTTGACCACGCCGGCAACGTCGCAATCGCCGCGGCGGCGGGAGGCGTCGGCTATATGTTTTCGCAGCGAGCCGTGTTCCTGCTGGTGCCGGTGTTTGCCCTGCTGGCGGCGATTGCCATGCTTTCCATCCCGGGCGCGGCAATCGATCAGGACCGCGCCCGCGGATTGGGAGCTGAGGACGATCAAGAGGGAGAGGGAGCAGAGAGGCCCTCCGGCTACTCTGTGCTGCTTCGGTGCCGCCCGCTCGTTGTGTTTGCGATCTGCGCAACGCTGTTCCACTTCGCTAACGCGCCGCTGCTGCCCCTTGTCGGCCAAAAGCTCGCGCAGGCTTACCCGGCATGGGCGACCGCAATGATGTCGTCATGCATTATCGCTGCCCAGCTCATCATGCTGCCCGTGGCCCTCGTGGTCGGGCGCACCGCAGACCGCATCGGCCGCAAGCCAATCCTTCTGATCGGCTTTGCTGTGCTGCCGATACGGGCGTTGCTCTACACGTTCTCGGATAGTGCGCCATGGCTGATCGGGGTGCAGCTGCTCGATGGCATTGGCGCCGGCATCTTCGGAGCGATCACACCCCTGGTCATTGCCGATCTTATGCGCGGGACCGGCCGCTACAACTTGGCGCAGGGAGCTGTCGCAACGGCGCAGGGAATCGGGGCCTCCCTGAGCGGATTGGCGGCGGGGGTGATCGTCGACCACTTCGGCTACTCCGCCGGCTTCCTAACCTTTGGGGCAGCAGCTTGCGTGGCGCTTGGGGCTCTCTTCTTGGTCATGCCGGAAACGGCGCCGGACCATGGCAGCGCTGCCACAGGGCCTTGACATCGCGTTTGGCTCGGTCGGTCTGTAATTGGTTGCCGCCCTTCACTCGCGTTTGTTCGTTTGGGTGGTTCCGAAAACAGCGGTCGCTGCGTTGGTCGTGGGTGCTGCAAGACGGAGTGAATGTGAAGCTGTTCCAGGTTGCCCTCGTTATGGCTGCTATGGCCGCGGCGTCTCCGTCGCTGGCGCGGGCGCCTTACATACTTTCCAAGTCGGTGCCGCTCGGCGCGCCGGACCGCTGGGACTATACCGTATTTGATCCGGGTAGCGGCCGCGTCTATGTCGCGCACGGGGATCAAGTGGCTGTAGTGGACGGACGTTCCGGCGCGGTAATCGGCCGCGTAGAGGGAGTGGTCGGCGGCACGCACGGCACAGCGATCTCTGCTCAAACCGGCCAGGGCTTCACCGATGATGGTCGCAACGGGACAGTCCTCGCCTTCGATCTCAAGACCCTGAAGATCATCAAGCAAATCCCGGCCGACCGAGACGCCGATGCTGCCGTGCTCGATGAGGCGACCGGTCATGTTTTTGTGATCGAGGGTGATCCAAAAGCAATCACGGTCATCGACACCAAGACCGATGCCGCTATCGCGACCATTAAGGCGGGCGAGAAGATGGAATATGCCGCCGCGGACGATAGGGGTGGCGTCTACGTTGCTGGCGAGGAGAACAGCGACCTTCTCAAAATCGATGCCCGCACGAACACTGTGGTCGGGCGCTGGCCGACGCCGGACTGCACGAGTCCTCATGGGCTCGCGCTCGATCGTGCGGGGCGGCGGGTGTTCATGAGCTGCATCAACAGTGTGATGATGGTGGTGGATGCCGACACGGGTCGGCTTGTTGCCAAGCTGCCGATCGGGAGGGGTAGCGACGCGGTCGCCTGGGATCCCACCCGTAAGCGGGTATTCAGCTCCAACGGCGCCGACGGAACAATCACGGTGTACCAGCAGAGCTCTCCCGATGCGTATCAGCCGCTCGAGACTGTCGCGACAGCCATCAGCGGGCGAACCATGGCAGTCGATCCTGGGTCCGGGCGATTGTTCGTTGCTGCCGCTGACACTGATCCCAGCGCGAGGCCAGGCGGCCGCCCTCGTCCGCGGCCCGGGACGCTGAGACTTATGTTCCTCGATCCGGTAAAGTGACCCGTGCGGACGTTGATCTTGAGCCCGATGGCACCGTGAGGGGTCAAATCCGCTGCCCCGGAGGTCAGCTCCCAGCATAATCTCACCAAGGACGCATAAAGGACCGCCGGCAATCTTGGACAGCGTCATCTTCGCCGAGGACCTGGCCGGTATGTGGTCCCAGGCGACGGGGCTGGCGGAGGCGGCCGGGCTGCAGCCGCGCCGCGTGGCGGTGCGGCCCCGCGCGCCCTGGAGCTGGCTACCGGCGCCGGTCTGGCCCTCGCCGCTGCGCGCCACAGGCATTGCGCCACCCGCTGAACCGCTGGTGCTCGGCTGTGGCGGCAAGCCCGCACCGGTGCTCGCGGCGCTGCGTCGCCGGGGCAAACAGACGGTGCAAATCCAACACCCTCGCATGAACCCGCGCCTGTTCGACGCCGTGGTGGTCAGCCGTCATGACGGGCTCGCCGGGCCGAACGTGATCGTCACGCGCACGGCGCTGCACCGGGTGACGCAGGCGCGGCTGCAAGCGGCCCGGCTGGAATGGGCGCAGCGGCTAGCCGCCCTGCCGCGGCCGCTGGTTGCGGTGCTGGTCGGCGGCAGCAACGGGCGGTTTCGGCTGGAGGTGCCCGAAGCGGCGGCGCTTGCCCGGCAGCTCGGCGACATGATGCGGTGCGACCGGGTGGGCTTGGCCGTTACCCCTTCTCGTCGCACCGCCCCGGCGGTTACGGCGGCCCTCCGCGACGCGCTGCACCCGCTCGGCGGCACGATTTGGGACGGGTCGGGGGACAATCCGTATTTCGGCCTGCTGGCCCATGCCGACGCCATCGTCGTCACCGTCGACAGCGTCTCCATGGTGTCCGAGGCGGTGGCCACGGCGGCGCCGGTGCTGCTGGCTGAGCTGCCGGGCCGCTCGCGGCGGATCGAAGCCTTCTTGGCCGGGCTCAAGGCCGATGGGCGGGTGCGCCCCTTTCGCGGCCGGCTGGAGACATGGCAAACCTCGCCGCTGGACGACACGCAAGCCGCAGCCGATACCGTGCGCCGGCGTTTGGGGTTCTAGGACCATGCTCGACATCAAGACGTTTGACGCGCGGCAGGGCGGTAACGTGCTCTACAAGGCGTTTGCTCACCCGCTGGCGGCCGAAGCCATCGCCCGCCTAGCGGCCGGGCTACGGGGCCGGTTGGCGGTGTATGACCCCGATGGCGTGGCGGACGCCCTGTTCGCGCTGCACCCCGAAATGCCCGCGCCCGTAGAACTCTACGTGCATGACACCGAGCAGATCGGCCAACTCCAGGCCGGCTGCCGCGCCCGGCCGCTGACCGACTTGCCGGAGTCGCGCGCCAGCACGCTGCTGATCGCGAGCTTGGATGCCGGAAAACTCTCCGCGCGCGTCGCGCCGCTGCTGCCAGGCGGAATGGACCTCGCCACGCTGGAGGCGGCGCGGCTGCCGGCCGCCCTGCTCACCAACCCGCGCCGCACCCTCGACCCGCTCAACTTCGCCACCAATTACGCCTTCTTCCGCGACGCCGATGGCCTCAGCACGCGGCTGGTGACCGCAAACTATTGGGCCAGCTATGGCGCCACGGCGGTACGGCTGTGGCTGCGCCTGTTTGGCCAGTCGGGCGCAGTACTGGCGGAGTGGGAGCAGGCGCTGCCCGCCGGGCCCGGCGGCGTGGTGATCGACAGCCGCGAGGTCCGTGCCCGCTTCGGGTTGGCGCCGTTCTGCGGCCAGTTGTTCCTGCACGCGGTGGGGGTGGCCGGGCACGACGTGGTGAAATACGCGCTCGACACCTACGGCACTGGCGACGAAGCCAGCCTGTCCTGCACGCATGACGCCAATGCCTGGCCGTCGGACCGCTACGCCGGGCTGCCCGCGCCGCGTGAGGACGAGCGGGTGGTGCTTTGGCTGCAGAACAGTCACGCTGCCCCGATCCCGCCCGGCACCCTGGCGCTCGACCGCATGGGCGCCGAGCGGCCGGTGACCTTGGCGGAGGAAGTGGCGCCATTCGCCACCGTGGCGTTGGATGTGGGCCGGCTGCTGCCTGGGCTACGGTGGCCGGCGCAGATCGAGCTGCGCGCCGGCCGCCATATGGTGCGCCCGCGCTACGAGGTGGTGCAGAACGGCCGCACCCGCATCGCCCATGTGAATGTGGAGCGGGCTGATTTGCGGCCCGACCCCGGCATCCCGGCGCTCTCCAACCTGCTCGGCCGCGGCTACCTGCTGCCATTCCCGGTGCTGCCGCCGGAGCGCTTCGCCACGGTGGTGCAGCCCACGCCGATGGCCGAGAGTCAGGCCAATCTGCCCATCCGCGTGGACGTGTTCGCGCCCGACGGGACGCTCGTCGCAGAGCGCTTCCTCGGCCGCCTGCCGCGCGCCCACGACCTGGCGCTGGACCTCACGGAGTTGGGCGTGCCCGGCGGCCATGCCGAGCTGGTGTACGACTTTCGCGACGGCGGCGAGGCCGATGGCTGGCTGCATTGCTTGGTGCGCTACCAGGACCGCCAAAGCGGTCACGCGGCAGAGACCAGCTTTGGCGCCCACATCTTCAACACGCTGATGACCTACAAGGGCGAGCCGCAATCCTATAGTGGCCCGCCGCCCGGGCTCTCCACCCGACTGTTCCTCAAGCTGGGTGACGGCGCGCGGCGATCGTTCGCGCACCTGATCTACCCGGCATCGGCCGCCTGGCACCCGCGCTCCACCACAACGCTGGTCCTGCACGACGCGGCGGGCGAGGCCATCGCCGAGGAGACGCTGGCGATTGCCTGCTCGGGCTCGGCCCTGGTATGGCCGGACGCGGTGTTCGGGCCGGAGTTGCTGCGGCAGGCGGGCGTCGGCGGCTATGTGCTGGTGGATGACCGCACTTGCCGGCTGTTCGGCTATCACGGGCTGATGGACGCTGCGGGCGGGTTCTCGCTCGATCATATGTTCGGCTTCTGAGCGGAGGGATTGCCATGGCTGCACTGGGGCTGATCGTGCACTCGCAAACGCCGTTTAATGCTGAACCGCCGCTGTCCGGGCTATGCGCCGCCATGATCACGCCGCAGGCCGACCTGTATATTCGCAGCCATGGCAACGTGCCGCAGATCGATCCGGGCGCATACCGGTTGCGGGTGGCAGGCCGGGTGGCGCGACCCTTAGAGCTGTCGCTTGCCGATCTGCGCCGATTTCCGGAACACACCGTCACGGCGGCGCTGCAATGCGCCGGCAACCGCCGCGCCGACCTGCAGCCGGTGCGGCGCACCTCGGGAGACCCGTGGGCTGCCGGAGCGATCGGCAATGTCGCGTGGACCGGTGTCGCTTTGGCCGACGTGCTGCGCGTCGCGGGAGCAACGGCAGACGCTTCGCTGCACGTGGCGTTCGACTGTTGCGACGAGATTGATCTTGAGGAGGAGGGCCGGTTCCGATACGGCGCCTCCATCGCGATGGCAAAGGCGATGGCCCCCGGTACACTGCTGGCCTATGGCATGAACGGCGAGGGCCTGACGGCGGAGCATGGCTTCCCGCTCCGCGTGATGGTGCCGGGCTTTGCCGGTGTGCGCAGCGCGAAGTGGCTCACCAGCATCACGGTGCAGGACCGGCCCTCCAGCAACCCGATGCAGGCCCGCGATTACAAGCTGTTCCCGCCCGCAGTGACGGAGGGTCCGCTCGATTGGGAGGCGGCGCCGACGATTGACGAGATGCCGCTGAACGCCGCTATTTGCGAGCCCGCGCGGGGCGCCGAGCTTGCCGCCGGGCCGGTGGCGCTGCGCGGCTACGCGGTCGCGCCGTGCGGCGGCCGGGTGGCGCGGGTGGACGTGTCGGCGGATGGCGGCCTGAGTTGGACGCAAGCGGCGCTGGACCCGGCGGGCGAGTCGCCGTGGAGTTGGACCTTCTGGACCGCGAGCCTCCCGCTGCGGCCTGGCCCGGCCGAGCTCGCGGTGCGCGCCTGGGACTCCGCCGGGCACACGCAACCGGCCACCGCCGCCGAGGTATGGAACCTGAAGGGCTATCTCTGCACGGCTTGGCACCGTGTGCCGGTGACGGTGCGGGAGGCTGGCCCGGCCGTTTGATTGCGACCGTATGCAGCGCTGCGTTAGGGTGGCAGACGCAGTGATGGCAGGGATCAGCGATGGCCGACGAACCACGGTACGCGGACGAAATCCGCATTCCCATCAGCATGACCTTGCCTTGGTCGGGCAAGCTCACGCGGGAGGGCAAGCCCTGGCCGCGTGACGCGCGCGGCCGGGACTGGCCGAGCCACCGCGGCCGCCCGGTGTTCCCCATCAACCAGTTGCCAATCGGCTTCGCGCCGGGCACCAACGAGATTTACCGCAAGATCGCGGAGCGCGAGCGCGACGAAGTGGCGGCGGCTCTGGCCGGGTCGGTCGCGGTAGCGGCGGAGGCGCCGCTCACGCCGTCCACCTTGGTGCAGGTGGCGGCGGCGGGCCGCGCCTGGTTGGTCCCCCTTGCCGAGTTGGCCGGTAGTCTGGGCGCTCTGGAGATTGGCCTGCCAGTCGCGCTGGTGATCGGGTCTGCTTACTACTCCTTTCACAATTCACCCGTGGCACAGCGCTGGGCACGACAGTTATTGGGCCTGCCGCCGGACGTGGAAACGCTTCCGGCTGCCAAGCCAATCCCACCCCAGCCGCCGACAGCAGAAGGTCCGAAACTGCCGCCGCACAATGGCGACTCCGAGGTTACGGTGCGGCTGCCGCCGCTGACGCCGGGTTCGACTGCGCCCTCGCTGCCGAGCGTGATGCCGGGAGCGGAGATCGCGCAGGAAGGCCCGCTGATCTTGGAAACTCGGCGCAATCAAGGGCTGGAAGGAGATGAGCGCACGAACACGGACCGCGCCCGCAAGGCAGCCCGGCGGGTGGACCCGGAGGTGACAAAGGTGTTGAAAGAGAATGAGTGGCGGGCGCACCACCTGATCAGCATGGAAGCGGTGCGGTCGCGCAATGCGGTGTTGGCGGCAGCCGGGCGGGCGGGATGGAAGACGGACGAGGATGCGAATATTGCGGCATTGCCGACCACGGAGGCGGCTCAGCAGAAGCTGCGGGAAGCGGGTATTGAGCGGCCGCTGGATAACAGCGGGCATCCCCGCTGGAACGACCGGATAAGAGACAAGTTGGGAGACATAAGAAGGAGTTTGGACAGAGACTTCGGTGTCGAGGATAGTTCAGAGAAAGACCAGGCTGCTAAAACTGCTGTTAGACAGCTACTACGTGAGTTGCGTCAGGAACTTTCACATTTACGAAGGATTTCCGCCAATGACGGCAACTCGGGATCAACCAGCGTCTGAGCCTCGCGGCATTTGGGAGTTCGACCTTGATCCAATAGACTACTGGCATTATGATACGAAAGTAATGCAGAAATATCCGAACACATTGATAATAAACGAGCGCACTTATGCGGAACAAGACTATCTTCTGGCGAAGCGATACGGTATGGTAAAAGGTGACCAACATCCCTTCCCAGCAAATATGCCCGCTTTTATCTTAAACTACCCTTCAGAAGACGGCTTTTTGCCTGATTTTTTCAGTTCGACGGGTCTCCTGTTGTGCTCCGCACGGTTGCGGGCTTCGATGGCGCTGCCGCCCGACGTAGTTCAATACCTAGACTTGGATGTGCAGGCGCCCGACCGACGAGTGCATGTCATGGACTACAAGGTGTTGCGGGTGCTTGCCCATCAGCCGGTGGTGGACCTCGCCCGTTCGGACGTCGAGATTGACGAGGAAGTTGACCGTCATATCGGTGGCACATATCAGTGGGTTTCATATACCCGGCGCTTGGCCTTGCGTGCCGGCCTCACTGCGCAGACCGACCTATTCCATGCAGATGAGGTTAGCTCCCCGATCTTCGCCACCGACGCGCTTGCTGAGCGGGTCATGCGCGCCGGGTGCTGGGGCGTCGAGTTCCGCCATCCGGAGGAACCAAGCCTTTCCGACAATCCGCCGACCATCCGCACCGCGCGCGGTGTGGAGCAAGCCGGGCCCAAAGCCCGCCGGGCGCATTTGCGCCTCGTCAAGCAAGTGCGCGACCGGCACGGCTTGGCGCCGTAGCCCGAAGGCACATAACGTAACAGCGCCGTCAAGGAGCTTGGCACACGCTTGCTCTTGCCGCCGCACAATGGCGACTCAGGGGTGACGGTGCGGCTACCGCCGTTGCCGCCGGACGAGGCTGCGACACCGCAGCCGAACGTGCTGCCGGGCCGAGAAATGCTAGAACCAGGCCCGTTTATCCTGGAAAGCCGGCGCAACCAGGGGCTGGAAGGCGATGAGCGCACGAACACGGACCGCACCCGCAAAGCGGCCCAGCGCGTGGACCCCGAGGTGACAAAGCTGTTGAAAGAGAACGAGTGGCGGGCGCACCATCTGATCAGCATGGAGGCGGTACGGTCGCGCAACGCGGTGTTGGCGGCAGCCGCACGGCGGGATGGAAGACGGACGAGGACGCGAATATCGCGGCCCTGCCGACCACGCCGGCGGCTCAGCAGAAGCTGCGGGCAGCGGGCGTTGAACGGCCGTTGGATGACAGTGGGCACTCGCAATGGAACAGAAGGATTGAAAGGGAATTGGACAAAATCAAGAAGACGCTGAACAAAAAGTTCGGCATTGAGGCTAGTCCAGAAAAGGACCAAGCGCGCGGCCGGGACTGGCCGAGCCACAAGGCCAGGCCGGTGTTCCCGATCGACCAGTCGCCGGTCGGGTTGCGCCGGGCACCAACGAGATTTACCGGAAGATCGCGGCGCAGGCATTGCACCGTCGCAGTCGCCACCGCCTCGGCCGGGTCCTGTTACGTGTAGGTCAGGCCCGGCAGCACCATGTTCGGTTTCAGGGGCTGAAACGACCGGGACCAGTTCGGCCTCCTGGTAGAGTGCGGCGGAGCGCGCCAGGGCCTGCGCGTTGGCGCGAATGCAGGCCCGGCTGGGCTGTTCGCCTTCAAGGCCGATTATCGTGCGCCACTTGGCGAAGCGGGCGCGCATCTCGGCGTACGCTGCCAATCGCGCGCGTAGCCCGCCCAAGCCCTCGGTGACCATCGCCGGGGTGAAGCGCCAGGGGCTTCGCGCCGAGATCGACCTTGATCCCGGGGATGATGCCGATACGGGCTCGCCGGTCGCCGAAGGCGCCGCGCCGGTCACAATGCCGGATCGTCTCGTATGGGATTGCCCCGCTGACGCACTCGCCCAGGCCAGGCGTGGTCACGCTCAGCCCGCGATAGGCGCGCCGCGCCTCCCTTGCCGGCGCCGACCAACCCCTGCGCCGTCGCCGCGAGCGCAGCCGTCAAGACGGCTGGCCCCACTGCCAATTGCGGACTTCAGGAAGGTCCTCACCGTGCTTATCGATGTAGTGTTTATGCTCGACCAGCTTGTCCCGCATCAGTTGCTTCAGGTAGGCGCCCTTGGTGCCGAGATGGGGCACGCGATCGATTACGTCCTGCACCAGGCTGAAGCGGTCCAGTTCGTTCTGCACCCGCATGTCGAACGCGGTCGTGATGGTGCCCTCTTCCTTGTAGCCGCGAACGTGAAGGTTGCGGTTGGTGCGGCGGTAAGTCAGCCGGTGCACAAGCCACGGATAGCCGTGAAAGGCGAAGATGATGTGCTTGTCCTTCGTGAACAGCCCATCGTAGTCCACATCGCTCAGGCCATGCGGATGCTCGCTCGCGGATTGCAGCCGCATCAGATCCACAACGTTGATGACGCGAATCCGGATCGCCGGCAGGTGCTCGCGAAGGATCGACACGGCTGCCAGCACCTCCAAAGTTGGCGTGTCGCCGCAGCAGGCCATGACGACGTCCGGCTCTTCATGCTGGTCGTTGCTCGCCCATCGCCAAATACCCAAGCCCTCCGTACAATGGATGACGGCCTGCTCGATCGTCAGCCATTGCGGCATGGCGTGCTTGCTGGCGACGACCACGTTGACGTACTGGCGGCTGCGCAGGCAATGGTCGAATACCGACAAAAGGCAGTTTGAGTCAGGTGGTAGATAGACGCGGACAACGCCCGCTTTCTTGTTGATGACGTGGTCGAGGAAGCCAGGGTCCTGATGGGTGAATCCATTGTGATCCTGCTGCCAGACATGCGAAGCGAGCAGGTAGTTCAGCGAGGCGATCTTGCGCCGCCAGGGCAGCTCATTCGTCACCTTCAGCCATTTGGCATGCTGGCTGAACATGCTGTCCACGATGCGGATGAACGCCTCATAGCTGTTGAACAGGCCGTGGCGCCCGGTCAGCAAATAGCCTTCCAGCCAGCCTTGGCACTGGTGCTCGCTCAGCATCGAATCATGCACGCCGCCATCGCGTGCCAGGAACTCATCGTCAGGCAGCTCGCGCGCGTCCCATTGCCGGCTCGTAACTTCGAAGACAGCGTCGAGCATGTTGGAGAGTGTCTCGTCCGGGCCGAAAATGCGGAAGTTGCGCGCCACCTGGTTCGCGGCCGCAATGTCGCGCAGGAAGCGCCCGAGCACCCGCGTGTCCTCCGAAGTGACGGCGCCGGGCGCAGGCACGGCTACGGCGTGGGTGCGGAAATCCGGCATCTTCAGGTCGCGCAGGAGCGCTCCACCATTGGTGTGCGGGTTGGCGCCCATGCGGCGGTCCCCCTTTGGCGCCAAGTCGGCTAACTCGGGGATCAGCCTGCCTTGTTCGTCAAACAACTGCTCGGCCTTGTAGCTCCGCATCCAGCTTTCCAGCGGGGCCACGTGGTCGGGGTGGGCGGCATCCACCAGGATCGGCACCTGATGCGCGCGGAACGTGCCTTCGATCTTGAGCCCGTCCAGCTCCTTCGGGCCGGTCCAGCCTTTCGGCGACCGCAGCACGATCATCGGCCAGCGTGGGCGCGAGGCGTCGTTCGACGCACGGGCCCCGCCCTGGATGTGGCGGATGTCCTGGACCGCACGCTCGACCGTCTCGGCCATCAGTCGGTGCATGGCCGCCGGGTCGTCACCCTCCACGAACATCGGGTCCCAGCCGCAGCCGCGTAGGAACTGCTCCAACTCGTCGGGCTCGATGCGGGAGAGGATTGTGGGATTGCTGATCTTGAAGCCGTTGAGATGCAAGATCGGCAGCACGGCGCCGTCAGAGACCGGGTTCAGCAGCTTATTGGACTGCCAGGCGGTCGCCAGCGGTCCGGTCTCGGCCTCGCCATCGCCGATGATGCAGGCGACGATGAGCTCGGGATTGTCGAACGCTGCGCCAAACGCATGACTTAGGGAGTACCCAAGCTCCCCGCCCTCGTGGATCGAACCGGGCGTTGTCGGTGCGACATGGCTTGAGATGCCGCCAGGGAACGAGAACTGCGTGAACAGCTTCTTCATTCCCACGTCGTCCTGGCTGATGTCGGGGTAGATCTCGCTGTAGCTGCCTTCGAGGTAGGTGTTGGCCACGAGGGCCGGGCCGCCATGGCCGGGACCGGCGATGTAGAACATGTCGAGGTCGAACTTCTTGATCACGCGGTTCAGGTGTACGTAGATGAAGTTCTGACCCGGCGTCGTGCCCCAGTGCCCGACAACCAGCGGCTTGACATGGGCGAGCGTCAACGGCTCACGCAGCAGTGGATTGTCATAGAGGTAGATCTGTCCAACAGAGAGATAATTCGCCGCACGCCAATAAGCGTCCATGCGGCGCAACTCATCTTGGCTGCAAACGTCGGCAGCCGGGGCAGTCGGATCCAGCCTGCTCGGAAGGTCCAGCGCCGGAATGGCTGTGTCCATGATGGAGTCCTTTTAACGGTTTCGCGCGGCCCCTTTCTCAGGTACCGCATTCAAGTAATTCCCGGTCTAGTCTCTGCCCTACGTCATAGGGAGCTTCGGAAACTACTCAGGCGATGCCAGTGCCGGCCTCGCCGCCGCTCGCGTTCGCCCAACATCCATCACTCGGCCGCTTTCGGAGCCGTCGCTGGAAGCGGCATGATGGCAGGCTTCCGCTCAGGGGCCTTGCTGGTCGCCTCCTGGCTATCAGCCTTGATCGTATCCAGAACCTTGTAGGCCAGCAGCTTGATGGGGTCGGTGACCAGGAACCAGACCACGGCATAGCCCCAGACCAGCCCGGCCAGCCGCCATCCCAGCGGCGGCACGACCCGGGCGCCATACACGGCCACCAGCGTCGCGACGACCTGGGTGCCGAACACGGCGGCCAACAGGATCCAAGCGGGGCGGATCGACCAAAACGGGCCACGGGTCCGGGTCTGGAAGATAGTCAGGTGCCCGGCCACGGAGAGCAGCAGATACATCATCGTCTGCAGGTGCGGACGATCGAGGCGAAGCACCTGGTCGCCGAGATAGAACAATCCGAACGCCGCCACGGGTCCGACCAGGCCCAGCACGGTTGCCACGCCCAGCACGACCCGCATGTTCCAGGCTTCCGGCTGGTTGCGGTAGCGGACATTGTCGTACGCGATCGACAAGATGGCGCCGTCGTTCAACAGCGCGAGCATCACGATCATCACCGCCGTCAACGGATAGAAGTTGAACACCAGGATGGCGAGCGTCATGAACAGCAGCACGCGCAGCGTTTCTGCGATGCGGTAGATCGCGTAGCTGTTCATGCGCTGGAAAATCTTGCGGCTTTGCTTGATCGCCTCGATGATCACCGACAGCCCGGGCGTCATCAGCACGATGGAGGCGGCCGCGCGCGCCGCATCCGTGGCGCCGGACACGGCAATACCGCAATCCGCCTTCTTCAAGGCCGGCGCGTCGTTCACGCCGTCGCCGGTCATGCCGACGATGTGACCGCGTTTCTGCAGCACGTCGACGATGTGGAACTTGTGCTCGGGGAACACCTGGGCGAAGCCGTCGGCCTGCTCGATGGACGCGCCGGTTGCCGCCGTCTCTTCGTGCTTGGCGTCGCCCAGGCTGGCGCCATCCAGGATGTTGGCCCCCATGCCCAGCGTCTTGGCGGTTTCTCGGGCGATGGCCAGCGCGTCGCCGGTCACCATCTTGATCGCAACACCCATCTTGCTGGCCGTGGCCACGGTGGCGGCGGCGTCCTCGCGCGGTGGGTCGAACAGCGGGAGCACGCCGATCAGCTTCCAGGGATCCGAACCGTCCTGCCGGGCGACGCCCAGCGCGCGGAAGCCGCGGCCGGCAAAATCGTCGACCGCCTTCGTGGCGGCGGCCTTCACATCGGCCGTCGCGCCGACAAGGTCGAGGATGACCTGCGGCGCTCCTTTGCTGACCTTGAACACCCTTCCATCCGCGGTCTTGACGGTCGCTTCGGTGCGCTTACGGACCGGATCGAACGGCTGGAAATGCTGCACGTCAAAGGGCGTCAGCGCCTTGGCATCCTTCAGTCCGCCCAGGACAGCTAGGTCAATCGTGTCGTCATTGTCCGCCCGTGAGGCTAGCGCGCCGTTCAGTATCACCTGGGCCGGGTCGACGTCCTGCGCGCAATACGGGTCACCCAGGGTCAGCTTGTTCTGCGTCAGCGTGCCGGTTTTGTCGGCGCAGAGGATGTCGACGCCGGCCAATTCCTCAATCGCCACCAGTTTGCTGACGATCGCCTGTTGCTTGGCGAGTAGGCGCGCCCCGACCGCCATGGTCACGGACAGCACCGTCGGCATCGCGACCGGGATCGCGGCCACGGTTAGCACCAGCGCAAACTGCAGCGTGGTGAGGATCGGGTCGCCGCGATAGACGCCCACGCCGATGATGACGACCACGAGCGCCACGGCCAGGATGATCAGGTAGTTGCCGATCTTGAGCACGGCTGCCTGGAAATGGCTGGCCGTGTGGGCGCTCTGCACCAGTTCGGCGGTCTTGCCGAAATAGGTCTTGCCTCCCGTGGCGTAGACCAGCCCGCCGGCCTCGCCGCGGCGCACGATCGAGCCGGAGAACACCGCATCGCCGGCTTTGCGCGTCGCGGGCAGCGACTCTCCCGTCAAGGCGGATTGATCGACGGAGATCTCGTCCCCCTCCAGCAGCCTGGTATCAGCGGGCACGATGTCCCCAAGCCGCAGCCGAATGACGTCGCCGGGCACTAGGTCGCGGGCGGCCGGGGTGAGCCACTTGCCATCGCGCTTGACCCGGGCCTTGATCGCCAGCTTGGCCTTCAAGGCGTCAATCGCGTTACCGGCCTGCCGCTCCTCCCAGAACCCGATCGTGGCGTTGGCGATCAACAGCACCAGGATGATGAAGAAGTCGGGCCAGTGCCGCACCACACCGGATAGCACGACGGCGAGCTCGATCATCCACGGAATCGGGCCCCAGAAATACAGCAGAAACTTGAGCAGCGGGTTGGTCTTCTTTTCCGCGATCTCGTTGGGCCCGTAGTGGACCAGACGCTTGGCTGCCTCCGCCTGGCTCAGCCCATCCGGCGACGATCCGAGCTGTTTAAGGGCAACGGCCAATGACGCTGTCTTCAGGTCATCTGCCGCCGTTGCCGGCTGTGTCGACGTTAGAGTGGCGGTTGCCATGATGCGATCCCTACTCTGCCTCCGCCCCCGGCCAGTGTGGCGGCCGGGAGCGGAGGGGGTGACTGTCGGCCACGGCACCTTGATCACCCCGGCAGACGTTTAAGACGTAGGTTCCGCCGGCCAGGCGGCGCAGGTTCGGAATCTACTCAGGCTGCCCGCACGATTGCCGGCTGAGGCCGGTGCGTGACGCGGCCCCAAGGCTGCCTCATGAACGCCGGGCTCATCCATCGGGTGCGCTACTGGCACTCCCATGAGAGAGCCATCCAATGACCCAGGTTCAACCATGACCGGGGGCGCGCAAGCGGATCTGAAGATTCCCATTGCGGCCGATCATATGCGGTAGGCCTTGGACAACGAGCGTCATCGGCTCGCCAGTTTCCAATGCGGCCGTCAAGCCTTCAGCTTGGTCAACGCAGAACCTGAGCAAGCGGCCACGCCACTGGCAAGCGAACTCCAGGCTCGACCAGCCGGCCGGCAGCTTGGGGTCAATTGCGAGGGCGTCGGGGAGAAGCGTCAAGCCGGCGAAGCCAAGCACCGTGATCATCCAGACGCCACCGAGTGCTGCGACATGCACGCCGCCGTCGAGGGCTGCGTGCGTGTCGGCGAGGTCGATCGCCGCCGTTTCGCGCAAGAAAGCCAGTGCCGTTGTGGATCGGCCCAGCCTTGCCGCGACCAGCCCGTGCATGGCTCGGCTCAGGGAACTGCCGTGGCTGCAGCGTGGCAGGTAATAGTCGAAGTTGACCGCACCCGAGTCTCCGACGAACTCGTCGGGCAGCAATCCCAGCAGCGCCACTACGTCAGCCTGCTTGACGACCTGCGATTTTACGGTTCGCTCCCGCCCCAGCACGACATCCATCGGCACTGACCGGCCCGCGTAGCTCGCAAGGTCTATGGGTTCAAGTCTGAAATAGCCGTCGAATTGCTCGAACAGGCCCGTCGAGCTGTCGAATCCGGTCGCCATGGCGTCGGCAACAGCCTGCCACTGCCCCAACTCGCGGTCGCCAAGGTCCAGGCGGACGAAAAGGTCCGTCCACGTGCCGGGCCAGCGCTCGCGCAGCAGGGCGGCAACCTCAATCGCCCGCCGGATGGTCCAGCGCGCCATGACGTTGGTAAAGGCATTGTCATCGACAGTCTCGTGGTACTCGTCCGGCCCGGTCACGCCACGAATATGGCGGTGCCCGTCCGCCTCAAGCCCCGCCCGGCTGGCCCAGAACCGCGCTGCCTCCAGCAGGATTTCGGCACCGGCATCGCGCAGGAAGCTCTCGTCGCCGGTGGCCATCCAGTAATGCCAAACCGCATAGGCCACGTCGGCAGTGATATGCTGTTCCTGCCTGCCGCACAGGATTTGCACCACGCGTCGGTCAGGCCCGACCGCCTGCTCGGGCGTGGTCTCGGCGCCGGTATCGGCCGACTCCCAGGCGAACATTGCGCCGCGCCATCCCATGCCGGCCGCCTTCGCCCGGGCCGCGGGCAACGTGCGGTGACGATACATCAGCATGGCCCGGGCCGCTTGTGGCCAAGTCAGGCAATAGAATGGCAGCAAGTAGATTTCCGTGTCCCAGAACACGTGGCCCATGTAGTCGGGCCCGGTCAACGCCCGGGCCGCGACCGACACCGTGGGGTCGGCCGGGTTGGCAGCGCCGATGAGGTGATAAGCGGCGAACCGCAGCGCCTGCTCGGCGGCCGGGTCGCCAGTGATGGAAACGGTGGAATAGCGCCAGCGGTCGGCCCACGCGGCACCATGCGCGTCGAGCACCCTGCGCCAGCCCACGCTAGAGGACGCATCGAGCTTGCTCCGCACCTTGCGGCCCGGGTCGTCCGCCTCGGCGTCGCCTCGCGCCACGGCGACCATGCGCTCGAAACACACCGTCTGGCCGGCGCGCGTACGCCAGCTCCAGACCGACTTGAACGGACCAGGCTGGTCCGGCGTCAGCATATCGCCGTCAACCCGCAGGGAAGCTGCCGAAGCCATGGCGATGCGCTTGCCCGACGCACGCGTCCGCCAAACGCCGAGGTCCCGTTCGATCCGGTCGGCTTTCAAACCGAAGTCAAGGTCGTCGAAGGAAGCCGATAGCGAGATTTCGGTCTCGCCATCCTCGACCTCCATCTCGATGAGCTGAAGGCCAACGGCCCGCTCGTCAAGCGAGACGAGGCGCAGCATCCGCAGGCGGATTGCGAGCCCGGGTACGGCCGCAAGGCGCCCACCCGATAGCAAAGCGCCGCGCCGCAGGTCGAGCGTCCGGTAATGCGACGATACGTCATCAAGGGTCAGCGTCGCCGCTTGTTCGGCGAACGTGATGTCCACGCGAAGCCAGTCGGGAGCCGGAACCAAAGCCGGGATCGGCTGCTCGGCGCCTCTGACGTCGAACAACCCGGCGACGTAGGTGCATGGCGGCACCACGCCGTCCGGTCCCCGGTTGATGGCGCGGTCGCCGCGGACACCGAGGAAGCCGTTGCTGACGGCCAAGCGCGACTGCCGGCTGCCGTCGCGAAGCGGGTCGAACCCGTGCTGCTCGATGACCCAGGCGGGGTCGGTTGTCGGCTGCAGCGCACTGCCCATCGTGCGCGGGGGAGGCAGCATGGGGACATTCATGCCAGCCGCCGCGCCAGATGTCCGTGAGCGAGCGCATCGGTGGCCACTTCGTCCAGGCTGGCGACGACCAGCGTGGCGTCTTTCGCCCGCAGCAGGGCTGCATCGCACAGCCGTGCCACGCCAAGCCCTGCCATGCCGCCAGCGCGGGCGGCCTGAATGCCAGCAGGGGCATCCTCGGCCACGAAGCAGCGTGCCGGAAGCAGTTTCAGTTCCGCCGCCGCCAGCAGGAAGATCTCGGGGTCGGGCTTGCCAGCGCGCAGGTCCCGGCCGCAGACGTTGACGCCGAAAGCGTCGTACAGGCTGGTGCCATCGGCAAGCTGGACTTTGTGCAACATCGCGTTGGCGTTCTTCGATGATGAGGCGACCGCCATCGGCCATCCGAGCAGCCTCAGCGCCTGCACGAAGCGGAGCGCGTCGGAGAACGCCGCCACGCTGCCGGCATGAATCAACTCCTCCAGCCGGGCCTGCTTGCGCGCCGCATACGCCGCCGCCTGCCGGTCGGCATTGGGTACTCCAAGAACCTCCAGGGCGGCACGGGCGCCCGGAAGGCGCGGCTTGCCTGCGACAGAAGCCTGGTACAGCGCCGTCGTGAAGCGGGCGGGGTCGGCGAGGCCATCCAACGCCTCTCGCCAGGCCTGTTCATGCGGAGAAGCGAGCAGCACGCCATCGACGTCAAAGATCGCCGCAACCAGGAGCTGAGGCCCCGCTGCGCCCACCCCCAAAGGCTTCTTCGTTGCCGCCTTCATCCTCGATCCTTGGTCATGGAGCCATTACGCGATCTCCAAAGGCCGCCGCAGTCCTTGCGACCGGCAGCCGAAGACAGCGCCAGGAACCGTCCGGCCAGTCAGGGCCGCGGCCATGACGGCAGTTCTCGACCCGCTGTTGATCGGTGCTCTTATTGCGAACATGAGAGCATAGGAGCGCGTCGAGTCCCTCGGCAGGGTCGGAAACTACTCATGCGCCCGGAGCAGTTTCTGCGTGTGAAGCGCGATCATCGCTTCCTCGTCGGTCGGGATAACCCAAACTTCGACGGAGCTGCCGGGGGAGCTGATACGGCCGGGCTGGCCGGCGTTGGCCGCCGGGTCCAGCCGAACCCCCAGCCATGCCAGTCGATTGCACACGGCGCCCCGGATGGCTGCCGAGTGCTCGCCGATCCCGGCGGTGAACACCAGGCCATCCAGGCCACCAAGCGCACTGACCAGTCCGCCCGCCTCCGTCGCGATGCGATAGGTGAATAGCTCGACTGCCTCGCCCGCGCGGGGATCATCGCTGGTAAGCAGCACCCGGAGATCGTCGCTGATCCCGGAGACGCCCAGCAGACCGGACCGCCGGTAGAGCATGTCTTCGACATCGGTCGGGCTCAGACCTTTGCGCAGAAGATAGAGGATCACGCCTGGATCAACGCTGCCGCACCGCGTGGCCATCACCAGCCCGTCCAGCGCGCTGAACCCCATGGTCGTGGCGATGCTCGCGCCGTTCAGCAGGGCACATAGGCTGGCGCCGGAGCCAAGATGCGCGACGATGACCCGGCCGCGCGCCAGCGCTGGAGATTGCTCGGCGAGTTGTCGCGCGATGAACTCGTAGGAAAGCCCGTGGAAGCCATAGCGCCGCACGCCCTCCAGCTCCAAGGAGCGAGGCACTGCCACACGCTGGGCCACCGGGGGCAGCGTGTGGTGGAATGCCGTGTCGAAGCAGGCGGCTTGCTTGAGGTCCGGGCGTGAGGCAGCCAAGGCATGAACCGGAGCCAGGCTGTGCGGCATGTGGAGCGGGTCGAGCGGCGTCAACGCCTCCAGGTCAGCCAGGAGCGGCGCGGTGATGAGAGCGGGCGTGACGTGTTTTGCGCCGCCATGAACGATGCGATGGCCGACGGCTGCCAGCCCGCGCCCTCCAAGGTGCGATTCGGCAAACGCTAGCAAGCCGTCGAGGGCGGTGGCGAACGGGTCTGCGAGTCCATTCGGCCAGTGCCTGTCCACGAGGATTGCCTTCGCCGGATCGTGGGCCACCAGGTGCGGGGCTGCGGCGATCTCGGTGATCTCTCCGCGCGCAGCAGCGGGAGCCGTCGCATCGGCGCTGAAAAGAGCGAACTTCAAGCTCGATGAGCCAGCATTCATTGCCAGGATCGTTCCGGCCATACTCAGTCGCCGGCGAGTGCGGCAAGGTCCTCGCTTGCGGTGGCCGAGGCCTCCTGCCCGATGATCCTGGCCAATTGCGCCCAATCGCGAGCAGCCCCGGCTCCCACCGGCGGAGGGGCGGCATGGTGCCGGGGCCTGAGGCCGTGCTGCGTCTGGACCCGGCCGGCAGCGAGAGCGCTATAGATGCTCACGTAATCCTCAGCCATGCGCCTCGCCGTGAAGCGTTCGGCAAAGCGTTTGCGGACCACAAGCCTCGACAGGTGGCGGAGGCGGCGGATTGCGGCGACCGCGCCCGCTTCGTCTTGCACGACGAAGCCGGTCACGCCTTCATCGACGATTTCCGGGATGGAGCCTCGATTGAAGGCCACCACCGGGGTGCCGCATGCCATCGCCTCGATCATCGCCAAGCCGAACGGCTCCGGCCAGTCCACCGGCATCAGCAGCCCGATGGCGCCTGACAGGAAGGCGGGTTTCTGTTCATCGGAAATCTCGCCCACCAACTCGGCGCCACCCTGCGCCAGCATCGGGCGGATGACGGCGTCAAACCACGGCTTATCCGAAGCGCTGATCTTGGCCGCAATCTTGAGCGGAATGCCGGCTGCACGGGCAATCCGGATGGCGCGATCAGGGCCTTTCTCGGGCGCAATGCGGCCAAGAAAGGCAAGATAGGTCGGGGTGGCGCCAGACACCGGGGACAGCAGCCCTGCGGGCAGGCCATGATGCACCGTTGCTACGTAATCCGCGCCGGGCAAGCCCGCGCGCTGGCTGTCCGAGATGCTGACGAGGGAGGCCTCGCGAAAGCGATTGAAGACCGGCCGGATCTCCGGCAGGTCGAGCCGGCCGTGCAGCGTCGTCAGGAATGGCGTGGGCTGCCGGGTGAACAGGCTAAACGGCCAATAGTCCACGTGGAAGTGCAGCACGTCGAACTCTGCCGCGCGTTGGCGGACCTGTTCCATCAGCAGCATGTGCGGCGCCGTTGTATCCCGAACCCCGGGGTCAAGCCGCAATGCGCGGGGCCAGGCCGGCGCCAGCGTCGCGCATGTGCGTGAATCGCCGCTGGCAAATAGGGTCACGTCATGGCCCAGCGCTACCAGTTCCTCTGTGAGAAACGACACCACCCGTTCCGTGCCGCCATAAAGCGCCGGCGGCACCGCCTCATGCAGCGGGGCGATTTGGGCGATGCGCATGGAACCTGCTTTCAGGTGGGGGGGAAGATAAACCGCCAAGTTGCGCACTCAGTGGGACAGCATCGCGCAGCGGTCCCCCCGTTGCAGGAGGGTGCGAGTGACGCCCCCGAACGCCCACTCTCGAAGGCGGCTGTGTCCGTAGGCGCCAGCGACGATGAGGTCGGCGCCCGTATCGCGGGCGAGGAACTCAAGCTGCGTCGCGTCGTCACCCGACGATACGGCTGCGATCACCTCCGCGGGGATGCCGTGGCCGGCCAGCCAGCGCGCGATGTCCGCCAAACGTTGCCTTGCGGCTGCGAGGGCCGCATCCGCGGCGATCTCCACGATGGTGACCTGCGTGGCCCGTCTCAGTAGCGGCAGCGCGTCCAACGCCGCGCGACGGGCTTCCCGCGTATCCTTCCAAGCCACCATTACGTGGTCGAAGGCCTGGGTTGCCGGCGCTTGCGGGACGACGAGCACGGGCCGTCCGCACTGCATCACTAACTCGCCAGCCTGGGCCCGCGTTGGATCCGCGGCGTCACGAAGCGGCATGCCGGTCATCAGCAAATCCGCGTGCCGCGCCTGGTCCACGACGTAGTCGGAGGGAGCAGCGTATGACACCGACGAGCGCCAGTCGACGGCCGTGCCACGGAACGCGCCGCGGAACTCGGCTTCAGCGCCGCTTATTTCCGCGTCGGTTTCAGCGCGCTCTTCGTCGACGAGTTCTGGCGACACGTAGCAGGTGCCGGAGACATCGAATTGCCTAGGCTGCCGCGCGGCGACCCCGATGACGGCCGCGCCGAGGCGGTCGGCAAGGTTGCCTGCCACCTGAAGAAGCCCAGCATTGGACTGCCCGGGTTCCAAGTTCACCAACAGCGTGGGACTCTCGGTTGCCATGTGCCGCTCAGCTCACGGTGATGTCGTTGATCACGTCAGCGATCGTGCTTGGCTCCCATGCCAATTCTGCGAGCACCGCGCGCTGCAAGTCATGATCCTGGGCCATCGACTTCTCCCGTTGCTGAGGACCGCCATCGCGTGGTTTCACCAGCGCTCACCTACGCCGTCGGGTCTTGGGAAGGGAGGATCGGAAACTACTCACGGACGTTCCGCACGACAAACGGACCGTGTTGACCTAGAACGGCGCATGGACCGACCTTGAGCGTGAGCATGGAGCCATCGTCGAGCGTGCGCGCCAAGCTGGTCGCCATTCCGCGCGTCGGGCTTGTTCGCCGGCTTGGGCCGGGCCTGATCACGGGCGCCGCGGATGACGATCCCAGTGGCATTGCAACCTACAGCCAAGTGGGGGCGCAGTTCGGCTATGGCCTGGCCTGGACCATGCTGTTCAGCCTGCCGTTCATGATTGTCATTCAGGAGATCAGCGGGCGCATCGGCGCCGTGACCGGACGCGGCATCGCGGAGAACCTGCGGCGGCACTATTCCCCGTGGCTGGTCCGTTCGGTTGTGGTGCTGCTGCTCGTGGCGAACGTGATCAACCTGGGCGCCGACCTCGGCGCCATGGGCTCGGCCCTCACCTTGCTGCTCGGGGGGAACTCGCGGCTTTACACCGTCGGGTTCGGCATGATGTGCGTGCTGGCCGAAACATTCCTGAGCTATGCGCTGTATGCAGGGTTTCTGAAGTGGCTGACGGCATCGCTGTTCGCCTATGTGGCGGTCGTTCTGATGGTGCACGTGCCCTGGCATCAGGCGTTGCTCGCCACCCTGGTGCCCCATCTTTCGTTCGGTGCCGGGGAAGCGATGGCGGTCGTCGCGGTGCTCGGCACGACGATCAGCCCCTACCTGTTCTTCTGGCAGTCGGCGTTGGAGGTCGAGGACCTGCGAGCGCGAAAGGCGCGGCCGCTCTGCCTCACGCCGCGTGCCGCCAAGGCGCAGCTCGCCCGCATCCGGGCCGATACGATTGTGGGTATGGGCGTCTCCAACATGATTGCCGTGTGTATCATCTACGCAACGGCCGCCACGTTGCATCGGGCAGGCGTGACCGACATCCAGACGTCGTCGCAGGCGGCCGAGGCGCTGCGGCCGATCGCGGGCGAGTTCACCTTCGCCGTGTTTGCGGCAGGCATCCTGGGGACCGGACTGCTCGCGGTGCCGGTGCTCGCCGGGTCGGCGGCCTACGCGGTGTCCGAGGCGTTCGGATGGCGGGAAGGGCTGGATCTGCGGCTGCTGCAGGCCAGGTGGTTTTACGCCACGATCGCCGTCGCCACCATGGCAGGTGTCGGCCTGAACTTCACGCGGCTCGATCCGGTGAAGGCGCTGTATTGGAGCGCGGTGGTCAACGGCGTGCTGGCGGCGCCCGTCATGGCCGCCGTCATGCTGGTTGCCGCGAACGGCCGCATCATGGGCCGCCTCACGCTGCCGCAGCCGACCCTGGTTGGCGGCTGGTTGGCGACCGCGGTCATGGCCGCCGCCACCATCGGGTTCTTCGTTCTGTAGCCGTCAAGGGATGTGCGGCGCTGCCGACTCGGCCGACGGTCCTTGTATCCCCCGGCCTTGCCGCACAATCAAGCAGGCGCCGCCAAGCAGGGTCGCCATGCAGATCGCCAGTATCATAATGAGCCTGGGCGTTAGCGGCTTCCAGGAGAAGCCTGGCTGCTGCAGCGTTGTCTTGGCTGGCGGCGAAAGGAGCTGAACCAGGCGCGCCGCTGTGTGCACCGCGGCCAGCTGGTCCTCGGGCGTGACCGGCATCTGAGCGATGGTGGCGGCAAGCTCCTCACCGGAAGCGGCTCTGGGCATTCGCGCCCAAATCGCCGCCTTTGCCCAAGGATCTTCGCCGAGCCTTGCCAACGCGGACAGCACAGTGAGGCGTGACCCACCTGCCTCGGTGCCGATGGCGGCAAACAGGAAGCCATTAAACCCCGACTGGTCGAGGGCGAAGACGTCACGGCTGGGCATGCGCGGGGTCTCCCCTGAGTGCCGCGATCTGCCCGGCAACGCTCTGCAGCGCGGCCGTCAGTTGAACCGTGCCGAACGGCTTGTAGAGCACGGTGGCTTTCGGCGGGATGATTTGCCGCGAGCCTCCTGTCATAAAGATGTGGGGCATGGCGATGCGCAAGAGTATCGCATCCATCGCCGATACGCCGCTGCCCGCCTGTAGGTAGGCATCGACGATCATGAGGTCGGGCGCGTGACGCTCGGCTGCGTCGATAGCCTCCAACTCCGTCCTGGCAGTTCCGCAAACCTTATGTCCCAGCTCGGCAAGAACGTCGACGACAAGGGCGCTGATGACGGCATCATCCTCGACCAGCAAGATGCGGAGCCGCCTCATGGCCCTTCATCATCGCCCCGGCCGCCCTCGTTGACCCAGGCATTGATCTCTTCCTGCAGGAGGGTCTGTGGCCGATCCAGCGGCTTTGGCTTCAATCGTGACGGCTGCGTCCAAGGGTCGGCGAGTCGGAACGCAGTCGCCGGTTGGATGCGTGAAGCGCGCTCATCGGCATGTCGTAGGGCCATGCTACCTTTAATAAAGGGATCAGCCGGACCCTGGCAGGGGCGGAAACTACTCACGAGCGCATCGCCGCGAGCAGGAGCAGCCAAATCGCCGAAGGGTATGCTACCCTCGCCTCGGCAGCTTCAACAGCACCGGAGGGCCAGCTTGTCTGAGGTCCTGTCCCAAGCAGTCCATCCATCCCGTTCACCGACGAACGGCCTGCCGCGACCAGCAGGCTTGGCCGTCATCGGCATCGGCGCTTCCGCCGGTGGGCTTGAAGCGGTCACCCGATTGATCGAGGTCTGGCCGGCGGATAGCGCAACGGCGTTCATCCTCGTGCAGCACCTCGACCCAAGCAGCCAAAGCATGATGGCGGCCCTGTTGGCGCCGCATACTGCGCTCACTGTTTCCGAGGCCTTGGACGGCGCGCCGATCACGCCCGGCAACCTCTATGTCATACCGCCCGGGGCTTACCTGTCCGCGGGCGGAGGCGTATTGCACCTGACCACTCCGACGGTGCGCCAGGGCGCCCGCATGCCGTTCGACTTCCTGCTTTATTCGTTGGCCCGGCAGTATGGGGTTCAGGCCGGCTGCATCGTGCTGTCCGGCACCGGGACGGACGGCACCGACGGCCTGCGCTCCATCAAGGCGCATGGCGGCATCGTCGCGGTGCAGGACCCGGCAGAGGCAGGCTATGACGGCATGCCCCGCAGCGCGATCCACACCGGCTTGGCGGACTTCGTGCTGCCGCTCGCCGATATCCCAGGCGCTTTGTCCGCCTATCGGATCGCCGCCGCAGACCCGGTGGATCGCGAGGCGGACGCCGGGCACTCTCTCGAGATGGATGCGGGAGGAGTATCGGGCATTCTTGAGCTGCTGCGGGTCGAGACGGGCCATGACTTCGCCCTCTATAAATCAGGCACTCTGGGGCGCCGGATCGCCCGGCGCATGGCGTTGGCCAGGCTGGGACCCGACGACATAGCCGGCTACCAAGCCATGCTTAGCGTCAACCGCGCCGAACTGGACGCGCTAGCAGGCGACCTGCTGATCCACGTCACCAGCTTCTTCCGCGACCGCGCGGTTTTCGACGCCCTGGAACGGACGACCATCCCAGACCTGGTAAGAGCCCATCCGGCCGAACAGCCATTGCGCGCCTGGGTCGCCGGATGCAGCACGGGCGAGGAAGCCTACTCGTTGGCCATGCTGCTCCTGGAGCAGATCGAGGCGGCAGGGCGCCCAATCAAGCTGCAGGTGTTTGCATCCGACGCGGATGTCGAGGCGATCGCCGCCGCGCGTGACGGCGCCTATCCTGCGACGATCGAGGAAGTCGTCTCGCCGGAGCGCCTGGCGCGGTTCTTTGAGCGCGAGAATGCCGGGTGGCGTGCCAACTCGGACCTGCGCGCCGCCATCGTGTTCACGGTGCAGGATCTCCTGGCCGATCCACCGTTTGCCCGCCTTGACATGGTGTCCTGCCGCAACCTGCTCATCTACCTGCGTCCGGACGCCCAGGCGCGGGTGATTGAGGCGTTGCATTTCGCGCTGCGCGACGGGGGAATGCTGCTGCTTGGTTCGGCCGAAAGTCCAGCCGCGACCGAGGGCCGGTTCGAGGCTGTGGCGAAAGGGGAGCGCATCTACCGGCGCATCGTGCGTACCGCGCTCAGCAAGCCTGGGCAGGCCGCGCCGCGCCCCGCCACGGCGCTCGTCAGGCCCGGCGAGGAGCGGCGGGTGCGGCCGGCCTCCCCACCGGCAGCGACCGTACGACCGGCCGCCTTGGCCGAACTCGGCCGCCGCTTGGTGATGGAGGCCTACGCGCCCGCTTCCGTCCTGATCAATACGGCCAACACCGTGCTGTTCTCGCTCGGGCCGACCGACCGCTACCTCCGGCTGCCGCCGGGCCACGCGACCCACGACCTGCTGGCGATGGCGCGGCCGGGATTGCGCGGCAAGCTGCGCGAAGCGTTGCAGAAGGCGCGCGACGGCAAAGCACGCGTGCTGGAGTGCGGCTTGATAGTCGGTGACGACGGCAGCCGGCCGTTCAACCTGGCTGTGCACCCTGTTGTAGAGGCCGGTGAGCAAATGCTGCTGGTCTGCTTTCTGGCCGCGGATCGGCCAGAACGCGGCGATCGAGTTCCGCTGCCGCCGGGTCAGGCGTCGCGGGTAGTGGAGCTTGAACGCGAACTGGACGCGACCCGGGCGGAACTGCAGGGGACGGTGCGGGACCTGGAACTCTCGGGCGAGGAGCAGCGTGCGACCAGCGAGGAGGCGCTGTCGGTCAACGAGGAATACCAATCCACCAACGAGGAGATGGTCGCTTCGAAGGAGGAGCTGCAGTCGCTTAACGAGGAGCTGACCGCGGTCAACAGCCAGTTGCAGGAAACGCTGGAGCGCCAGCGCACGACATCCGATGACCTGCAGAATGTGCTGTACAGCACCAATGTCGCTACCCTGTTCCTCGACTTGGACGGCAGGATCCGGTTCTTCACCCCCGCCATCAAGGCGCTGTTCGCGATCATTGCGAGCGACGTGGGCCGCAAGCTGACGGATTTCGCGGCATTGGCGCCCGACGGCGCCCTGGCCGGCGACGTGCAGGCGGTGCAGGATCGGCTGGAGCCGCTCGAACGCGAGATCGAGGCGGCGGACGGCGTGTGGTTCCGCCGTCGCATTTTGCCCTACCGCACGGGCGGTGGCCGGGTTGAGGGCGTGGTGATCACCTTCACCGACATCACGGGGCGCAAGGCCGCCGGCCGGGCGTTGGAGGCCGCCAAACTGGAGGCGGAAGCGGCCAACGCCGCGAAATCGCGTTTCCTGGCCGCCGCCAGTCACGACCTGCGCCAGCCGCTGCAAACGCTCGCCCTGCTACAAGCCTTGCTGGCCGAGGCCGTCACCGGCGAGAAGGCGCGCCACCTGGTCGCCCGGCAGAACACTACGCTGAGCACGGTGACTGGCATGCTCGACACCCTGCTCGACATCAACGAGATCGAGGCAGGTGCGGTGCAGCCGGCCATCTCGATGTTCCCCATCGATGCCCTGTTGGAGCGGCTGCGCGGGGAGTTCACCTACCATGCGGAGGCGAAGGCGATCGAGCTTCGCGTCGTTCCCTGCACCCAGCAGGTGCGGAGCGACCCCAAGCTGTTGGAGCAGATGATCCGCAACCTGTTGTCCAACGCGATTAAATACACGTCGCAAGGCCGCGTCTTGCTCGGTTGCCGCAGGCATGCTGGCGCCCTCACCGTCGAGGTTTGGGACACCGGACTTGGCATCCAGGCCGCGGACCTCGGAGCGATCTTCGACGAATACTACCAAGTGGGAAACGCGGCGCGGCAGCGAAGCCGCGGCCTCGGACTGGGGCTGTCTATTGTCAAGCGCCTCAGCGATTTGCTGGGTCACCCCATCAAGGTGTTATCCCGCTTCGGCCACGGCTCCGGCTTCTCAATCGAGCTGCCGCGGCTTGACCCGGCGCAAGCAGCACGTCCTTTCGCGATCCATCCAGACGTGGTCGGGAGGGATGCCGGGCTCAGCATCCTGGTTGTTGAGGACGACTCCGACTTGGCAGAGATGCTTGGGGAGGTGCTTCGCAGTCAGGGTCACCGGGTCACGACGGCGATGGACAGCCCGCAAGCCATGACTTGCGTAGCGATCAGCATGCCCGACTTGATCCTGGCCGACTACAACCTTCCCAACGGGCCGAACGGGCTGGAGTTGGCCGTGCAGATCCGGACGGCAGCCGGCCGCGCGCTGCCGGTGATCATCCTTACGGGGGACATCTCCAGCGCCACGCTGCGCGCCGTGAGCCTCGGGGGATGTGCCGTGTTGAGCAAGCCGGTCGGCTTTTCCGAGCTGCAAGCGGCGGTCGCGCGCGTGCTGGCGCCCCCGCAAGGCGGGCCGCCGGTGATTTTTGTGGTGGATGATGACGACGGCGTCCGCGGCGCGATTATGGAGGTGCTGGAGAGCGATGGCCGGGCCGTCTCGGGCTTCCCGAGTGGCGAGGCGTTCCTCGCAGCTTTCCAGCCTGCTGAAGCAGCCTGCTTGCTGATCGACGCGGAACTGCCTGGCATGAGCGGCATCGATCTGCTGGAGCGGCTGCGTGCGGCGGGGCATGCGGTCCCAGCGATCGTGATCACCGGGCAGAGCGACGTGCCCATGGCTGTCCGCGCGATGAAGGCGGGTGCGTCGGACTTCATCGAAAAGCCAGTCGACCGGCCGAGCCTGCTGGCCAGTGTCGCCCGCGCAATGGAGCGGTCGCTTGACGCCGCCAAGCTCGCGGCTTGGCACACTTCGGCGGTAGCTCAGATAGCCGGGCTGACGCCACGACAGCGCGAAATTATGGGCTTGGTCCTTGCTGGTCATCCAAGCAAGAACATTGCGGCCGATCTCGGCATCAGCCAGCGAACCGTCGAGAACCACCGGGCCTCAATCATGCACAGGACCGGCGCGGCGTCGCTTCCCGCTTTGGCGCGGCTTGCCTTGGCAGCAAGTTCGACTGGAGAGTCCATTGCTGAGCCGTAATAGAAAGCGAGGTTTCGGCGAACTCGGTTAGCGCGCCGGTTCCGACCCATTCGCTACCATCGAACAGACACGGAGCGGGCGCCGAGATCGTGCGCTCGATCAGCTGCACCGACGATCATTTCCCTCGGTGCAGGGTTTGGCCGAAGCGCGCCAGCATTTCGGTCCAGCCGCGCGCTTCGGGGTACCTGTCCGGCGCGGCTCATGCAATCAAGGCGGAGCGCTTTGCCACATGCCATCTGCTTTTAATTTGGAGCGACAGCTCCTATATCTCACCGCTGGCGCTGTATCGGCATGCGGTGAGGTTTGGAGCGATGGCAACAGAAGCAAACGAGAGCCTAAAGCGCGCCCGTGGCCGGCCCAAGAAGTTCGATCGCCCGATGGCCCTGCATCAGGCGATGACGTTGTTCTGGGAGCGCGGCTATGAAGGCACGTCGTTCGACGATCTCATCACCGCCATGGGTATCAGCCCGTCCAGCTTTTACAACTCGTTCGGCAGTAAGCAGCGGCTGTACCAGGAAGCTACGGAGGCTTTCATGGCGCATTCCGGCGAATGGTTTGCTGGCGAACTCGAGGCCGCCACGGATGCGAAGACTGCCTTTCACCAGCTTCTGAAGGCGACCGCGCGCGAGGCCACCCTGGATGACATGCCCGCGGGCTGCATGATCTCGCTGGCCGGTACGCACGTCCCCCCGGCGCTCACCGCTTTGCGGGACAGGATGGCTGGGTATCGGGGAGCCGCGCAGTCGGCCATGGCCGACCGCATTCGCAGAGGCATCGACGAAGGTGATGTGCCCAAGGATACGAATGTCGAAGCGCTGGCAGCGTTTTACAGCGCTTTGTCGCGCGGGATGGTGGTCCAGGCACGCGATGGGGCGTCTCGCGAGCGTCTTCTGGAGATCGTCGAAGTTGCTATGCGCGCGTGGCCTACGGCGCCGAGTGAGCCCGCTCGAGCCAATCGCTCGAGGTCACGGGCGCGATCATCATTTACGAGCGCCCAAGCCCCGGAACCGGCATCTCTCCGGCAAAGCAAGCTGCGCTGATTACGCCCCGGCAAGCGCAACCTCTCGATAATTGTTGTCGTCGCTTCAAAGTCTCCTTGATTGCAGGACCGCGCCGCTCCATTTCCAGAATTATTGGAGCGATCTCTCCAATTCATCGGGTTAGGAGAATGCCGCCATGGCAAGGTTTACCGATAAGATCGCCGTCATCACTGGTGCTTCGAAGGGCATCGGCGCGGGTATCGCGAAACGGCTCGCGGCAGAAGGCGCGTCGGTCGTCGTCAATTACGCATCGAGCAAGGATGGTGCGGACCGGCTCGTCGGTGACATCGTGCAAGCCGGCGGCAAGGCGATCGCCATAGGCGCAAGCGTGGCCAACGAGACCGACGTAGCCCGGATGTTCGAGGAGGTCCGCCGCGCGTTCGGCCGTGTCGATGTGCTTGTCAACAATGCCGGGGTTTATGACCCGAAGCCGATCGAAAGCCTCTCGGTCTCGGAATACCACCGGCACTTCGACACCAACGTGCTGGGCCTGCTGCTCGTGACGAAGGCGGCGGGGCCGCTGTTCCCGGCGACAGGCGGCAGCATCGTCAACATCAGCTCCGTCGTCAGCACGATGGCACCCCCTGAAGCCGCGATCTATGTCGGCACGAAAGGCGCGGTCGACTCGATCACCAAGTCGCTTGCGAAGGAACTGGCGCCCAGGAAGATACGCGTCAACGGCGTCAATCCCGGCTTCGTGCTTACCGAAGGAACGCATTCCGCCGGCATGGTCGGGGGTGAGTTCGAGGCGTATGCGGTCGCCAATACACCGCTTGGACGCCCCGGCCAGCCCGAGGATATCGCGGCCTCGGTCGCGTTTCTTGCCTCCGACGAAGCGAGCTGGATCACGGGCGAGTCACTGTTCGTCGCCGGCGGCGCCGGGATGTAGTCGCTTGGAGCCAACGCCGCCTCCTGGACAGGCAGAGAAGCTAAACTTCAAAGCCTGCATCCCAATTTTCTCAATCCATGAAAGGCTCGGTACCGTGGCCAACAGACTCATAGATAAGATTGCCCTCATCACCGGCGGCAGCACCGGCATCGGGCTTGCGGCCGCGAAGCGGTTCGTCGAGGAAGGTGCCTATGTCTTCATCACTGGCCGGCGTCAGGCGGAGCTTGACCGGGCCAAGGCCGCGATCGGACGGAACGTCTCGGTCGCCCAGGGCGACATTGCCGACCTCACCGACCTCGACCGGTTGTACGACCAAGTTCGTAGCGAAAAGGGACAGCTCGACATCCTCGTCGCCAACGCCGGCCTCGCGGAAATCATGCCTCCCTCGGCCGTCACGCCGGAGCATTTCGATAAGATGTTCGGCATCAACGCCCGTGGGACTTTCTTCTCCGTCCAAAAAGCGTTGCCGCTGATGCGCGACGGCGGCGCAATCGTCCTCGTATCCTCCGGCGCGCATATGAAGGGCGAGCCCGGCTACGTGACCTATGCCGCCACTAAGGCGGCCGTCCGATCCTTCGCGAGGAGTTTCGCGGCCGACCTCAAGGGCCGCGGCATCCGGGTGAATAACCTGAGCCCGGGGCTGATCGAGACGCCGATCATTGAGGGTCAGTTCGCGACGAAAGAAGACGCGGACGGCTTCCGCGCGATGTTCAAGCAGATCACGCCGCTCGGCCGCATCGGCCAGCCTGAGGAGATGGCGGCTGCCATCCTGTTCCTCGCCTCCGATGACAGCAGCTATAGCACGGGCATCGACCTCGTTGCGGATGGCGGCATTACTCAACTCTGAGAGGCTACATGGACATGGACACCTTGGCGGTCTGCAAATCGCGCGCGTATTCCCAGTGTACTGCCTCCAAAGTTCGTCGCCCGCGCGACCAACTTTGAAGTGCAGCCACGCCGACCGTCCCCACAGGTGCAGAACCTCGGAACCGTTGCACTAGTCAGCGAGCGTCAGCGCGAAGTCGAGAAAGGCTCGCAACTTCGCGGACAGCAATCTCCGGGTAGGCAGGTAGGCGAACAGCGGAAAACGCTCGTCAGCCCAGTCCGGCAGGAGTTGGACGAGCCTTCCCGTGGCCAAATGCTCGCGTGCGTGCATCTCCAGAGGCTGCGCGACGCCCTGGCCGCCGAGGCAAGCAGCGAGCAGTGCGCCGGCATCGTTGACGGTTAGCCGCCCGCGCGTGACGACCGGGACCGTTCGCCCATGTCCCTTGAGTTGCCACCTGAAATGCTGGTGAGTTACCGGGTTACGGAACTGGATGCACTCGTGCGCGCCTTCGGCCAGGTCGGACGGCTGCAACGGTGTCCCATGGCGCTCGATATAGCTGGGTGCGGCGCAGGTGAGGACGCGGGTTGCAAAAATTCTGCGCGCTACGAGCGAGGACGCTTCCGGCTCGCCGAACCGGATGGCCAAATCAAATCCGTCGGCAACGAGATCGCCGAGACGACTGCGGATGGCGAGTTCGATCTCGAGCCAGGGGTGGATCGTTAGAAGCTTCGGAAGGTTTGGCGCCAGGATGAACTGACCGAATGCCGTATCTGCGTTGATGCGCAGACGGCCGCGCACGGCGGCATCGGCACCCGCCGCCTCGGTTGCGGCATCCTCGATACCCGCCATGAGCGGGCGAACCTCCTCAAAGAACCGCCGCCCCTCGTCGGTCAGGCTGACGGCTCGCGCAGTGCGATGGAACAGCCGGATGCCCACGCGGTCTTCCAGCCGCGCTACCGCCCGGCTCACCCCGGATTGCGACAGCCCGAGCGTCTCGCCGGCGCGCGAGAAGGCACCGGCTTCCACGACGGCCGCCATGACGCCGATTCCGCTCAGAAGTCGCCCATCGAAGCTCATGCTAAGCCCGCACCTCCGTCATGCTGGGAGTGACAAGAGCGCGTGCTGCGCAAGTCTCGTCAAGGCGCATGGTCACTCCGCTCCCAGCAGAAGGACCGCTCATGACCATCGCCGGCGCGCAGGGTCGCAAATTCCACGCGGTGATCCACAACGCCGGCATCGGCTATCGTGAGCCGAAGCGGGTTGAGACCGAGGGTGGGCTGCCGGAGGTCTTCGCCACCAACCTGGACTATCGCACCAACCTCGGTCTCTCCGCCGAGTTCCAGGCCAGCTCCCCTTATCGACGAAGCGACCACCTCGCACACAGTTTGGACCCGGCGCAGCGCCTGGTCATGGAAGCCGTTCAGCCATGAGCGCCGCCACCCTCAGTTCGACGCAGATGCCGGCAAAATGGCAGTTCGGCTACCTTCCCGTTGGCCTTTTCGGCTCCGTCATGGGCCTGACCGGGCTCTCCGTCGCATGGCGCCTGGCCCATGTGCGATACGGCGTGCCGAGCTGGGCGGCCGAAGGGGTGGCCGTCGTCGCGGCTGCTGCGTTCATCCTAATGACATGCGGATATCTGGTGAAGCTTGCGACGGCGCCTCGTGCCGTGCTGGCTGAGTTTCGTCATCCGATTGCCGGCAACCTGTTCGGTACAATCTTGATTAGCCTGCTGCTGCTGCCGATCCTGCTGGCGCCGTTCAACCTGCTGGCCGCGCGAATCATGTGGGGCGTCGGCGCAATCGGCATGGTGGTGTTTGCCTGGCTGATCGTCAGCCGCTGGATGAGTGACCGGCAGCTGATCGCCCACGCCACGCCGGCTTGGATCATCCCGGTCGTCGGGCTGCTGGACGTGCCATTGGCACTGCCTGGCCTCGGCCTGCCGCCGATGCACGGCGTGATGGTGCTGGGCCTAGCGGTCGGCCTGTTCTTCGCCATTCCACTCTTTACGCTGATCCTCTCGCGGCTGGTGTTCGAGCCGCCGATGCCGGACGCGCTTCAGCCATCGTTGCTGATCCTGGTCGCGCCGTTCGCGGTCGGCTTCTCTACCTACGTGGCAACGACTGGGCAGGTCGATCTGTTCGCCGAGTCGCTTTACGTGCTGACGCTGTTCATGCTGGCCGTGCTGCTCAACCGCCTTCGCAGCCTCGCGCATTGCTGCCCGTTCCGCGTTTCGTGGTGGGCGGTCAGTTTCCCGCTTGCCGTCTGTGCCATCGCCGCCCTGAAGTTCGCCGCGGCCGAACCGGGAGCCTTCACTGACGTGATCGCATGGGCACTGCTGGGGCTTGCGACCGTCACCATCGCCGGGTTGCTGCTGCGTACCCTGGTGGGGCTCGCGCGCGGCGAGCTGCGGACATTGAGCGCATAACGACCAGCCTGGCGCCATAGAGCGGGGCCGCATCACCCTGTCCATCAGTGACCGATCAAGGAATAGCATATGCCGCTCGCGCGCATCGACATGATCAAAGGCAAGTCTACCGAGTTCCGGCAGGGGGTTGGTGACGTGGTGTATCAGGCCATGATCGATGTGCTGAAGGCACCAGCAGGCGACCGCTTTCAAGTGATCGCCGAGCACGACCCCTCGGACTTCGTCTTCGATCCGGAGTTCCTCGGCATCCATCGCTCGGCGGGCTGCATCTTCATCCAGCTCACCCTGGTTTCGGGCCGGTCCCTCGAACAGAAGCGCGGCTTCTATAGGCAGGTCACAGACTCGCTGCATTACCGGCTCGGGGTGCGGCGGGAAGATGTCGTTATCAGTTTGATACCAGTAAATGCCGATGACTGGTCCTTCGGCAATGGTGAGGCGTCGCTCGTGAACTAGAGACTTTTGGAATCGATAGCGCGCCAAACGACGGCATCAGGATCAAGCCCATGACCGTGAACACCATGAAGGCAGCAATGCTAGACGGCGAGAACGCGCCATTTCGACTGGCGGATGTGGCTTGCCCGGTGCCGGGCAGCGGCCAGGTTCTGGTGCGCGTGCATGCCAGTGGCGTGAACCCGCTTGACACCAAGATCCGGGCCGGGGGCGCCGTCCACGCGCGGCATCCCTTGCGCGGCATCCTCGGCATCGACATGGCTGGCGTAGTCGAGCAGGTGGGCGCTGGCGTCACCCGGTTTCGGCTTGGCGACGAAGTGTATGGAATGACCGGCGGCGTCGGCGGCGTGCAAGGATCGCTTGCGGAATACGCGGCCGTCGATGCTCACCTGCTGGCACGCAAACCGGCGAATCTCTCGATGCGCGAGGCGGCCGCGTTGCCTTTGGTAGTGATCACTGCCTGGGAGGCTTTGGTCGATCGGGCAAACGTGACGGCAGGGCAGAAGGTGCTGATTCAGGTCGGCGGAGGAGGCGTTGGGCATGTGGCAATACAGATCGCACGCGCTTTTGGGGCCGAGGTGTTCGCCACGGACAGGGCGGCGAAGGCTGACGCTCTGCGCGCCAACGGCGCCACGCCGATCGACCGGGATGTGGCTGCCGACGAACAGGTCCAGCTTTTTACCGGCGGCCGCGGTTTCGATCTCGTCTACGATGCCGTTGGCGGAGCGGTGTTGGATGCCTCCTTTGCGTCGGTTCGGCGATTTGGACAGGTGGTGAGCGCACTCGGTTGGGGCACGCATGCCTTGGCGCCGCTGTCGTTCCGGTCCGGCACCTACTCTGGCGTGTTCACGCTCCTGAGCAACGCGACGGAGTTGATCGAGGCGGGCAAGCTCATCCCGCGCCTGACACAGGCGGCCTCATTCCCAGCCCCGAGCCGCAGCTGGATCAATCGTCGCAACAAGGAAAAGCGTCATGTACGCCATCACGCCCATGATCATGTGTCCCGGTTGACCGGGTCTGTAGTTGACGATTCCCATGCTCCGGCCGTGTTACGCCGCCGGAACACTCAAACGTATGGAACAACATTATGTACATCGACAAGACAAATGACCCGGTGCCCAGCGCCGCCGCTTTGCCCAGCAAGCACTACGACATCGTCGTTTTCGGCGGTGGCAAGGCCGGCAAGACACTCGCGATGGACCAGGCGAACGCAGGAAAGCGCGTTGCCGTCATCGAGGCTGGCATGATCGGCGGGTCCTGCATCAACATTGCCTGCATTCCGACCAAGGCGCTGGTTCGCAGCGCCCAATTCGTCGAGCAGGCACAGCGCGCCAACGCGATGGGCCTCACGCACACCGGTCCCGTCACCGCCGATATGAGCCGCATTGCCGCACATACGGCGGAGGTCGTGGCCGGTATGGTCGCAATGAACCGAGCGGCATTCGCGGCGAGCGGGTTCGATCTGCTGCTCGGCTGGGGCCGCTTCGTCGGTCCGCGCGTCATTGAGATCGAGACCGAGGCAGGTCCAAGGCACATCAGCGGTGATCGCATTTACCTCAATCTCGGCACGAAGGCCGCCATTCCGTCCATCCCCGGCCTCCGCGAGGCGGATCCGCTTACCCATGTCGAGGCGTTGAGGCTCGACGTGCTGCCCACGCGGCTGCTGGTGATCGGCGGCGGCTACATCGGCATGGAGATGGCTCAGGCCTTTCGCCACCTCGGCAGCGAGGTCGTGGTCATTGAAGCGGGCCGTCAGCTCGCGGCGCGCGAAGACGCGGATGTCGCGGCGGCGATCGCCGAGTTGTTCAGGACAGACGCGATCGAGCTCGCGCTGGAGGCCCGGATCGCTGAGGTTTCGGGCCACTCCGGGACCGGCGCGACACTTCGCCTGGAGGACGGCCGCAGCTTTTCCGGCTCGCACGTGTTGGTCGCGGCAGGGCGAACACCGATGACGGCCGGAATCGGGCTCGACATCGCCGGGATCGAGCTGACCGAGCGCGGCTATGTTCGAGTGGACGAAACACTGAAAACCACTGCGCCCGGCGTCTGGGCGATGGGCGAGGTTGCCGGCAGCCCTATGTTCACGCACGTCTCGCTCGATGACTATCGCGTGGCGAAGAGCGGCATCGTAGGCGCGAACCGCACGACAGTCGGGCGGATGGTCCCCTACGTGGTCTTCATCAATCCCGAATTCGCTCGCGTTGGGCTGAGCGAAACGGAGGCGCGCCAAGCCGGCATCCCCTACCGGTTAGCAACGATGCCGATAGACCCGATCCCTCGCGCGCGCACGCTCGGCGAGCGGACGGGCTTTATGAAAGCGCTGGTGGCGGTAAAGGACGACCAAATTCTCGGCTTCGCCATGCTGGGTGCGCAGGCAGGCGAGGTCATGGCGGCAGTGCAGCTGGCGATGCTGGGCGGCCTGCCCTACACGGCATTGCGCGACGGCATCCTGGCCCATCCCACGATGGCAGAAGGGCTCGGCATGCTGTTCGCCAAGGTCCCTTCCACGAAAGAGCAATCAGCTTTCGAGGTGGCTTCAATCGAGGCGTTAGCGGCCAAGTAACGATGCCCGTTTGGCCGCTTTCACGGCAAAAGTCAGCTCGGTGGCCCGATCCCGCGTTGCACGTCCACGCCTGTAAGGATAATACCATGACCATCCGGCTCCCAGCACCCCTACTCGCCTATTTCCTGGCCATCAATAGGCACGATATAGACGCCATGCTGATGCCGTTCGCTGCTGAAGCGAGTGTGCTTGACGAAGGCGAGGAGCATGGGGGCCATGTCGCCATTCGCGCATGGCTAGTCGAGACGACGCGGAAATACTGTGTGACGATTGAACCGCAGGAGGCCGAGGAACTTAACGGCAGGACAATTGTGTCTGGCCTGGTATCGGGCAATTTCCCGGGCAGCCCGGCGACGTTGCGCTACGGCTTCACCCTTTCTTCGGATGGGATTGGCCGCCTGGAGATCGGATGATGTCAGTGCCCGCCTGCACAAAGCCCATTGGGACAAGTTTACGGCTCCTTTGAGTTTGGAAAGGCGGCTTGTATCCGCCCGATCAATGCGCAACCGTCCCACTGCCACCTCCTGTTGCTTTGCGAGCGAACAGCAGCGCGATGGCGGCAACGCTAAGCAGTACGGCAATCACAGCGAAGGTGTCGCTAAACCCCATGATCAGAGCCTGTCGCCGGACGACGCCACCCAGGGCGACGATCGCCTTGTGCGTCGCCAGGGCTGGGTCTGTGACTCCGTGCGACGTGAAGTAGCCAGCCATTGTGGCGAGACGCTGACGCACCTCGTCGCGAGATAGCGTCACCGCCTGGCCGATGATGTTGGAGTGGAACTGTTCGCGCTTGGTCAGGATCGTCGCGAGCGTCGCCGTTCCGACGGCGCCCCCAAGATTGCGCAGCATGTTCGACAAGCCGGACGCGGCACCAGCTTCGCTTGCGGCAAGGCCGGCGGTGGTGATCGCACTGATGGGCGTGAGCACAAGCGCTTGACCAATCGCCCGCACGATGTTGGGCATCCAGAACTGGTCACCGGACGTGTCGGGCGACAAGGTGGTGTTCATGAAGCAGCTTACGGCGAAGATGCTGATACCGAGGGCGCCGACGTAGCGGACGTCGAAGCGCTTCATCAGCCATGGGACGAGCGGGATCAGCAGCAATTGCGGCAGGCCGGTCCAGGCCAGGACGTTGCCGATCTGCTCGGCGTTGTAGCGCTGCACCTGGGCCAGGTATTGCGGCAGGATGTAGACGGTCCCGAACAGCGCGAAGCCGACCAGCACATTGGCGATGACGCCAATGCCGAAATTGCGCCGGATGAGTAGCCGCAGGCTCACGAGAGGTTTCTTGACCGTTAGCTCGATCCAGATGAAGGCGCCAAGGAACACGGCCGCGACAACCGCAAGACGCAGGATGAAGGGCGAGGCGAACCAGTCGTCCTTGTTGCCCTCCTCCAGCACGGTCTGGAAGGCGGCCAGACCGATTGCCATCGTGACGATGCCAGCCCAGTCGCCCTCCCGGAGCAGGCCAAGCTGCATCGGCTGGCGTTCCAGCGTCAATGCGAGGGCCACGACCATAATGGCGCTCGGCACCGCGTTGATAAAGAAGATCGTCTGCCAGCCATAGGTCTCGGTTAGATAGCCGCCGATGGTCGGCCCGATTGCGGGGGCGAAGGTCACGGACAGCGCGAACAGCGCCAGGCCGATCGGCTGTTGCCGCTTGGGCAGCTTGGTCAGCACCACGGTGAACGCCATCGGGATCAGGATGCCGCCGGCGAAGCCCTGAAGGGCGCGCATAACGATCATGGACCCGAGATCATGGGTGAAGGCGCAGCCGATTGAGAACAGCGGGAACATAATTGCGTTCACCAGCAGATAGCGCCGGAAGGAGAACACCCGGCTCAGGTAATCGGTCAGCGGGATGACCACGATCTCGCCGATCAGGTAGGAGGTCGAGATCCAGGCGCCATTGTCGACGCCCGTGCCGATGCCCCCCTCGATGTCGAGCAGCGATGCGTTGGTGATCTGGATATTCAGGATTGCCATAAAGGCGCCGATCATGCACGCGAGCACGGCGATCCAGTCTCTCGTGCTCGCACCCGGCGACGGCGCGGGGCTCATGACGCCGCATCCTTCGCTGTGCCTGCTCCGGCGCCGGGTTTGGTGTCGATGGCGGGGGTCACCGACATGCCGGGCCTGAGGTCCTCCAAGCCTGCGTCGTGTGGATCAAGCGTGATCCTGACGGGGATGCGCTGGACGACCTTGGTGAAGTTTCCGGTTGCGTTGTCGGGTGGCAGCAGCGCAAAAGTTTGGCCGCTGGCCGGCGCCAGACTATCCACCCGCCCGTGATAGATCCGAGCCGGAAACATATCGACCTTTATCCTGACCGGCTGACCCCGACGAACGTCCGTAAGCTGCGTTTCCTTGAAGTTGGCCACGACGTAGATGGCTGCGGTCGGTACGACCGACATCAGCTCTGTCCCGGCTTGGACGTATTGGCCGACACGCAAGGTCCGGTTGCCCACCGTCCCGTCCGCGGGCGAGATTATAGTGGCGTAGCCAAGGTTGAGCGCCGCCTGGTCTTGCGCCGCCTGGCTATGGGCGAGGGCGGCACGCGCCTGGGCAAGCTCCGCCCGCTGCACGCTGACCTGCGTTGCCGCGGAAGCCAGCGCCGCCTCGTCACGCTGAATGCCGGCCAGCGACGCGGCGGTCCGTGATGCCGTTTGCTGGGCGTTCTGGAGTGAGCCGAAGCCGGTTGTTGCCAGGTAGGCGTAGCGTCGGCTTTCCTGATCCGTAAAGACCTGGTTGGAACGATCAACCGCGATTGTGGCCTTGGCGGACTCGACATTCGACTGCTGGGCGTCGATGGCCGCCTGCTTACTCGTGATCGCCGCGGCGGCAGCACTCACATCGGCCCGCACCTGATCAAGCGCGACAGTGTAATCGCGCGCGTCGATCCGGGCGAGTACCTGACCCGCCTTCACCGGCTCATTGTCGCCAATGAGCACCTGCACCAGATAGCCCGGCACTTTCGGCGCGATCGTAATGGTGTCGGCCTGAACGTAGGCGTCGTCGGTTGAAACATGAAAACGGCCGACCAGCCAGTACTCCCGGCCGAAATAGAAGCTTCCCGCAATGGCGGCGAGACCGCCAAGGGAGAGAGTAACGCGCCGTAGGATATGCCTGTTGCGTATGGCTGGCTCTGTTTGCGGCTGACCCGATGTGGCCAGATAGTCGGTATGCCGATCAAGGGCCGGCGGCGGCTGCAGCAGATGCGACGCATCTGCTGTTACCGAAGGGAACTCGGCACGGGCCCTAAATGATTGATCCCTGAAGGGTGATAGGCTATCGCCGACATCATGCGTAAAATCAGTCTGATTGTTGTCCATCACACTTCAACCTGTTGTTCTTTTTGAGTTCGCCACACATGACAGCCATCCGGTCGCCGCCCTTCGCTGTCTGAGGCCTCGGCAGAGGCGTCAAGCGCACAGCACGCCGCAGAAGACCAGCTGTCTGACCCGCGGGGGACCAATGCGGACCGCTCGGGTCAGGATGCTGCTGAGCTACATGAGCGGCTGCCCAGCTCAGCAGCGATGCTTAAGTCTGGAGAAAGGCGAGCAGATCGGCGTTCAGTCGATCTTTCTGCGTGATGAGCAGGCCGTGCGAGCCGCCGTCGTACACAGCGATCTGTGCGTGCTTGACGATGCTCGCCATCAAGTTGCCGGAGATTTCGATTGGAACGATCTGGTCGTCAGTTCCGTGCACGACCAATGTCGGCACGTTGATCTTTGCCAAATCTTCCCGGAAGTCGGTCTCGGAGAAGGCGGTGATAGCATAGTGAGCCGCCAGGATGCCCGTCGCCATTCCTTGACGCCAATAGTCCTCCCGCACGCCCTCGGATACTTTGGCGCCAGCACGGTTGTAGCTATAGTACGGCGTCGTGACATCCTTGGTCCATTGCGACCGGTCCGCCTGGACAGCCGCCCGCATCTCGGCGAAGACCTCCGCTGGCGCCCCGTGCGGGTTTGTCTCGGTGCGCAACAGGAAGGGCGTGACGGAAGCAACGAAGACGGCCTTCGATACGCGCTGTTCACCATAGCGGGCGATGTATCGGGCGATTTCTCCTCCGCCCATGGAATGGCCAACAAGGGTAACGTCTTTCAGGTCGAGCGCATCGATCAGCGCGGCTAGATCGTCGGCAAAAGTATCATAGTCATAGCCCTGGCCGGGCTGGCTGGAGCGGCCGAAGCCGCGGCGATCATGCGCGATAACGCGGAAACCGTGCTGCAACAGGAACATCATCTGATATTCCCAGGCGTCCGACGACAGCGGATAGCCATGGCTGAAGACAACCGCCGGGCCGCTGCCCCAATCCTTGTAGTAGAGGACCGTGCCATCGCGTGTCGTGATCGTGTTGGCGGTCAGCCTGCCAGCGAGGGCGGAGATGGCAGGGGTCGTGTCGTTCGATTTGTTGAGATACATGATCAGGTTCCATTTGGTTGAATGATCTGGCCGAGACATCAAGGCACCAAGCGGATGCCGGTGTTAAACGCTTACCTACGCCCACTAGCTCTTGACCCGAATGTCATATATACCACTCTTTAGGACACGGCCCATCAGGTTTTAGGAGAGCACATGCTCCGGCTCGGTTTCATCGTCGCTCCCGGCTTCCAGGTGATGGGTTTGGGGGCGCTGTCCGTCTTCGAGTTCGCCAACCTCTCTGCCGGCGGCCCCTTTTACGATGTGCGTCTGCTGTCCGAGACTGGCACCGCGGTCCGTAGTTCGCTTGGTGTGAGCGTCCATACCGACGCGTTCGATGGAAGCCATTTCGATACAGTAATTGTGAGCGGCAGCATTGGCCTCCTCCCGACCACGCCAGCCATCCTGGCTTTCGTGCAACACGCCCTGGTAACATCGCGGCGTGTCGCCGCTGTCTGCACGGGCGCATTCGTGCTCGCCGAAGCTGGGATCCTGGACGGTCGCCGCGCTACAACCCACTGGGCGCATGCGCGGGACCTTCAGAAGCGCTACCCGGCGGTGAAGGTGGAGGAGGACCGCATCTTCATCACCGACGGACCGGTATGGACCTCGGCCGGCATGTCCGCCGGCATCGACCTCGCGCTGAGCATGGTCGAGAAAGACCTCGGCGCGGAGCTTGCTCGGGTGGTGAGCAAGGCGCTCGTCCTTCATCATCGCCGTGCGGGCGGCCAGTCACAGCATTCAGCGATGCTTGAGCTCGATGCCAAGTCGGACCGCATTCAGAGCGCGCTGGAGTATGCTAAGCGTAACCTTCGTACACCGCTATCGGTCGAGCAGTTGGCCGACGCCGCGCGTTTGAGCCCGCGGCAATTCAGCCGGGCGTTCCATGCGGAGACAGGTCAGTCCCCGGCAAAGGCCGTCGAAAACCTACGCGTTGAAGCAGCCCGTGTGATGATGGAACAGGGGCGGCATTCGATCGACATCGTTGCCAACGAGACCGGCTTCGCCGACCGCGAGCGGATGCGGCGCGCATTCCTGCGGGCCTATGGGCAACCGCCGCAGACGATGCGCCGCAATGCGCGCGTCGAAAGGCCTCTCGAAGCGGCTGCGTAGGAAGCCACCAGGCGTAGATAGCTCTCCGACATCGGCTCGGTAAAGAGTTGCATTTTGCACGCGACGTCCCACGACTGGGATTCATCGATCAAGTTCGAGAGCTAAAATGCAGTTTTGCCTTCGCTGCTATCCCACGCTGGCGACCTTCGTAACAGCCGGTTCCGTCGCATAGTGGCCAAGGAACATGGCAACGGCCGACTCGACGACATGTGCCGTGTGTTGCGATGAGGGTCGGCCAAGACGCAATCGGCATCGATAGTAAATGCTGGTCTGCACAAGCGTGAAAAACTGATCGGCTGCGAACTGCGCGTCTTGTACGGCTAAGCCGCCGGCCTCCGTCTGTGCCTTGAGCCAGCCAGCGAGATGCGTAATCGCCTGCTGCGGCCCCGCCGCGTAGAACGACTCTGCCAGTTCGGGGAAGGCCTCGGCCTCGGACGTCACGACCCTGTCGATCATCAAGCATACGGGGGAGGTGATCAGCTCGACCATTCCGATCCCGATGGCATGGAGCGTCTGAGCCGTATTTCCGGACGGCGTCTGTCCATCGTCGAAATGCTGCGCCAGCATCCGTGCGCACTCGCGCTCGACGAATGCGCCGAACAGCTCGGCTTTGCTGCGGTAGTGGTGATAGACGGTCGATTTCGACACCCCTGCGGCGTGGGTGATCGCGGACATGCTGGCGCCCTCATAGCCATGCTCGGCGAAGGCGTCTCGCGCGCTATCCAGGATGGATTGGCGCTTCTCGGCTGTAAGGGCGGCAGGCGTCGGCATGCTCGGCTCCGGCCGTCGATGTGCGGCCCCTTGAAACTATTCCACGCCGCACGAGTTTACCAGACACGAGACCGAACGGTTTAGTCTGATCCGGGATCCAAGCCCATCTCTATTGGAGCAGGCCATGCCGCAGTTCGGCGCGACGATCAAGCACCGCAAGGAGGACGGCAAGAGCATGACCGTGAGGGCAGCGGTCAGGAACATCGAGGGCGAGGAGGCGAGGCTGGAGAAGGTCGAGGGGCCGCCAACACCGTCGTCAAGGATTTGGTCGTCGGCATCGATGGCATCATGGTCTCCACCGACGACCCCTTCAGAGACACGAGCGGCGGCAAGGCTCAGACCTTCCTGGAGAATGCGCCGCTAACCGAGGCGGAGAAGTCCGCCATCGGATCGGCTGACTGGGAGCGGCTCATGGAGCAGCTCGCGCCACGGTCGAGATGAGCTAACTTTTGATTCCACATAGAAAGTACTCAACATGATGTCTTCCAAAGATCTTCGTCAAAGCGGCGTCGTGGCCATCGTGGGCGCCGGGCCGGCCGGCGCGACACTTGCGCGGCTCCTGCAAATGCGCGGCTTCACCGTGCAGGTGATTGAGCGGGACGCATCATCGACGGCACGGCCGCAGGGTGGCAGCCTCGATCTTCGGCCCGATTCCGGCCAGCGCGCCATTGACGCAGCCGAGTTAGGCGATGTTTTCGCGCGCTTCTCTCGCGATGAAGCCAAGGCCTTCCGGATGATCGACTCCCAGGGCAAGGAGATGCCTGGGATGGGCGAAGACACCCACGAAGATCCCGGGCCGGAGATCGATCGCAAAGACCTGCGCCAACTTCTGATCGACTCCCTCGCTCCCGAAACCATTGCTTGGGGACATGCGGTCGAAGATGTTCATCCCGAAACGGACGGCCGTTGGCGGCTGGACATCAAGGGCCAAGCCCCCGTGGTTGCCGATTTCGTGGTGGGCGCCGACGGCATCGGATCGAAAGTCAGGCGCCGTCTGACATCGGTTCAGCCCGTCTATACGGGGGTCAACATGATCGCAGCCAATATTCGCAAGGACCTTTGGCGCGGCTCCGAGATCGACAAGATCCTTGGTGAGGGCTCGGTGATGTTCGCTGGCGGCGGAAAGACTGTGTTCACGCAACGCTGCAATCACGACCTGATCCTCCTCTATTTTTCGTTGCACGTCGCCGAGAGCTGGCCGAAGTCGGCCGGCTTTACTTTGGACGATACGCCGGCCGTAGTAGCAGCGATCGGTGAGGCTTACAGCGACTGGTCGCCGGACCTGATGGCGATGCTGACGCAGGTTCAAGATAACTTCCATCTTTGGCCCAACTCCGTCATGCCGCCGGACTACCGGTGGGAAACGCAGCCTGGTCTGACGATGCTGGGTGATGCGTCGCATGTCATGCCGCCGTATACCGGCAAGGGGGTCAACCTCGCGATGCTGGACGCGCTCGAACTCGCCAATGCGTTGACCAACGCGCCGGGTGGGGACGTAACCTCGGCCGTGGCGGAGTTCGAGGCGCGCATGCAGGAGCGCACGAGTCAGGAGACCGGCGCATGTCTCGCGATCGGCCGACAAATGTACGGCTTCGATCTCGGGTTCAGCTTGCCCGTTGCCGCGTGAGAGGCGTGAGCCTTCTACCCGCAACGGCTCGTCACGCGAGGAGAAAATGATGACTCTCGACCATGCCGCTGTCGCTCGGGCAGCCGAGCAACTCGAAGTGATCGACGCTTTATACCGCTTCGGTTCAGGCGTCGATCACAACGACGCTGACTTGCTTGCGACGGCCTTCAGCGATGACGCCGTCGTGGATTTCGGTCCCTGCGGTCGCGCGATGGGCCTGGATTTCCCCGTGCTGACCGGGGGAGCAACAATTGTTGGCTTCCTGTGTAGCAACGCCGAGAAGCAGACGACGTCGCACGTCATCACCAATGGTCGGGCCCGGATTGATGGGGATTTGGCGATACTCCGCACCTTGATCGATGCGACGCACCTACCGAGAAGCGACCATTCCCGCCGCTGCCAGATGATGAACTGGTACGACGTGGACTTGGTCAGGGAAGCGACTGTGTGGCGCATGCGCCGGGTCGTCATCAGCAACGCCTGGTTCACTGGAGACGTTCAGGTGCTGCTGGGAAAGTAGAGACTGCCGCCTATTGTCGCTGTTCAAAACATTCACTCGGCAGACTTAACAGTCGCGGGGGCGACTGCTGCCACTGGGAACGGAGATCATTCGCGTCAGAGCATTCTGCGGAACTCGTGCATGAGTTCACCTATCATTCGATTACCGGTACGCCGAACGAAGTGGGCGTTGGTCCGTATGGTCACCGGCAGTATTACGAGATGAAGAGCGGGTCGGTCGAGGGCCAAAGACTGACCGGCAAGCTGCTCGGTTCAGGGAGTGACTGGATGCTCGTCGGCGGCGACGGGTTCATGCGCATGGATGTCCGCGTCCAGATCGAGACCGATGATGGCGCGATCATCTGTGCCCATTACTTTGGGCCGGCCGAGGCCAACCAAAAATTGAACGAGGCCTTGGCCACATCCACGCCAACCGAGTTCTCCGACCAATCGATCCGCTCCCACTGGCTGCTGGAGACGGGTGATCCGCGATACGCCTGGGTCAATCAGTCGGTGTTCGTCGGCGAGGGTCGTCTGCGGCCCGCCGGTCCAGGCGTGATGGGATTCGAGCACCGCGTCTATCGCGTGGGCTGAATTATCAGGAGCAAGCCGATCTTTCTCGTCTTCGGACGCATCGGCAGAGTGGGTGGCGCTGTCGCTAGGTGCCTTCTAGAAACAAAGCGCCCGGTGCGTGCTCTGGTTCGCGACCCAGGGGGTAGGATGGTCACGCTCTGCGGCCGTGAGGGTCAGCGCGCGGGGGAGTTGATCGAGCACGTCTAGTGACGGACCGCCCTCTCTCCCCTGTTCCAGCCACGTGTACCAGGTCGCGCTGACATTGGCGCGTTGCGCCATCTCTTCTCACCGGAGCCCGGGCGTGCGCTGGCGAGAGGGAGATAGGTCCAAAGCCGTGGCATCAAGCCGCGCCTGGCGGTCCTTGAAGTAGACCCACAGCAGATTGTCGTCAGCGAGTAGGGTCACGCTTATCCTGTCAGTCTTTATACTAGTTAGATCTCACTACTTTAACATTTTAAGCTAAGGTCCAAGGTTGGTGTAGAGAAACCGACCGCTTTCACATAGGGGCCAAGCGTGGGTGTTTTCGTTATCGGTGCTACGGGATTGGTCGGTTCTGCAATTGTCCGGGAGCTCATTCAAGCGAGCCGTCAGGTTCTTGGATTGGCTCGCTTGGACTCGACCGCCAAGTCGCTCACCCCCGCCGGTGTCCATCGGGGTGCCATCGAGGATGTTGAAACCTTGTGGCGTGGAGCCGCCTGTGCCGAGGCATAATCCACACCGCTTTCATTCATGATTTCGCGAGATTTAAGGACGTCTGCGAGATCGAGCATCTTGCGATCAAGGCCCTTGGCTCTTCGCTCGCAGTGGCTGGGGTGCAAGGCGGCGCAGCCCGGATTTTGGCCAAACTCGAACGCTTGGACAGGTAATTCAACTAACAAAGTGCCGTTCACCTGCACCGTCCGACCAGCGGCGTGCTGGGACACGTGAAGAAATCTGCTGTCGTGCCAAAAATCGCAAAGGAGAAGGCCTTAGATGAAACTTAAGAACAGGACGGTACTGATCACCGGTGGAACCAGTGGCATGGGTCTGGAGCTGGCAAGGCAGCTTTTGGAGCGTGACCGGCACAACACCGTCATCATCACAGGTAGAAACGATGACAAGCTTGAACGCGCGAAACGGGCGCTCCCCGCAGTGCACCTTTTCAACAGCGACGTCGGCGATCCGGCGGCGATCGCTTTGCTGCGAGATCGCGTAGTCGGGCAGTTCCCGGCGCTCGACACGGTCATCAACAATGCCGGGATCATGCGCGTCCAAAAATTCAACCAGGAGCAAGAGATGGAGGACATCACACGCGAGATCGAGGTGTGCTTCAGCGGGCCGGTCCGAATGGTCCAGCACTTCATGCCGCATCTCAAGACCCGCAAGGACGCGCTGCTTGTCAACGTGTCGTCCGGAGCAGCCCTGATCCCGTTTCCGATCTCGCCGGTCTATAGCGCAGCCAAAGCCGCCATTCACTCCTTCACAGAATCATTGCGCGTGCAGATGAAGTTCACCGGGGTCACGGTCGTCGAGCTGATCCCGCCGGGCGTCGAAACGCCGCTGTTCAGGAGCGATGAATTCGCAAAGGAGATGAAGGTGCCGAAAGGCATGGAGGCGCGCGTGTTCGCTCAAAAGGCCATTGCCGGCATCGAAGCTGGCAAGCTCGAAATCCGGCCGGGTCTTGCCAACGTGCTGAAGGTGATGAGCCGAATGGCTCCTGGCTTTATGCTCAACCAGATGGGGAAGATGACCCCGGCATTTGCAGCCAGGCCATCAAGCGCAGGAGCGTTGCAGTAATGGCGGGTTCAGTGTTGCCAACCTCTGTGGATCGATGTTTGGTTCCATCCGGGACCTCAATCGAACGCAGGCGCGAGAGTGATCGACGATGGCGGCGGCTTTCTGGTCTGAGGGGGCCAAATAGGCCCACGGCAGCAAGCGGGCGGAAATTACGGCAAGGGTCTCATTGGCGTCATGTATTGCTACGCCCGCGGCACCCGAAACCCTACTGAGTATCCCAATTCAGCGCGCACGGCCGCATCGGTCGACCTGGTTAAGAAGCCTAGAATTGATCCATTCGAGACCTCGATGGGTCTCACGCCTGCGTTTCGCTTAATTTTGCGCTACGAGGCTGTATCGACAGCGATGTCGAGCAGTGGTTTGCCTCCCGTTTTGCGCTCTTCCACGTCGGTGTGCGCCAGGCCGATATCTTCCATGGCGTAGTGCCCGCCCAGCGCTAGCGACAGCGCGCCATCAGCGAGCCCGGCGTAGAGCGCGGCCGCGCGTGTCTGTATGGTGTCCGCGTCAGGCAGATGGTCCTTCAACCGAGGGCGGGTCAGATAAAGTGATCCGGCTTCGCCCAGCTCAGCTGGGTTGAGGTCGTCCACGGCGCCGCCCGATGACCCAAAGCTCACCACCAGCCCATGCTTGCACGTCACTTTGAAATCGTCCCGCAGCGTCGGCTTGCCGATGGAGTCGAACACCACGTCCACCCCGGCGCCATTGGTCAGTTCGAGCAACGGTGCAACGAAGCCACCATTGGCTGACAGGAACACCTGCCGGGCGCCCCGTTCGCGCGCGATCCGCTTGTCGTCTTCATGGCGCACCGTGCCGTAGACCTGGGCTCCTAGACGCGCCGCGAAGCCGACGAGGAGCTGCCCCACCCCTCCCGCCGCCGCGTGCACGAGGCATGACCGTCCGGGCCCGAGGCGGCCGACATCTGTTGCCAGGTAGTGGGCCGTAAATCCCTGAAATGTTGCGGCGGCAGCAAGGGAAAGCGGCACGGCTTGTGGCACGTGGACGAGCTGCCAGGCCGGCACGACCGCGAACTCGGCATGGCTGTTCCAGACAAGGCAGTAGGCCACCCGGTCGCCGGGGCTGAACCCGCTCACGCCGGCGCCGACCCGCTCCACCGTTCCCGCCCCTTCCATGCCGATGGTAGTTGGCAGCTGGACGGGGTAGGTCCGCGAGGTCGCGAACACGCCTTTGCGCGTTCCCACGTCCATCACGTTAATCCCAGCATGAGCCATCCGCACCAGCACCTCGCCTGTGCCGGGATTGGGCGTCGGAATGTCTTGGAGCCGGAGCACCTCCGGTCCGCCATACTGCTCGATGCGAATGGCCTTCATGTCGTCATCCTTTCCTGCGCCGAAGGCGTGTTTTCAGTGTCTTGAGCGATGGCGGACTGATGCCGTGGTCGACGTTCTAATCGTAAAGATTCGCATTTTGGTATGGTCCATATCTAAGATTGCGGTTGCTGATGGTGCGCGATGTAGCAGGACCGTGTTGACCGGCTGATAGGCCATGCGCTTTCTCCCCTTCACAAGGTCAGGACTGTGTCGGCTGACTGACGTCTTCATCGCTCCGATCGCGCCCGGGACGATGGAAGCCATAGTGGCGAGCATGACGAGCCCTCCAGTGTTGCGCGCGTGATTCTATCTATGCTACGAATTATGTCAATGACAGTCTTAGCGTTGACACACTTCCAAGCGTCAGTAGAGCAAGCGCATGTCCGTCGCAGACCGCCGCCGCCGCGAACGCGCCAACCGTCACGACCGGATCATTGCGGCGGCACGCGATCTCGCCGAGGCCGAGGGGTGGGAGGCGGTGACCACGCGTCGGCTGGCCGAGCTTGTGGAGTACAGCCAGCCGGTGCTATACAGCCATTTCGATGGCAAGGACGCGATCGTACGCGCCGTCGCGATCGAGGGTTTCACAGACCTTGCAACCCAATTGCGTCAGGCGCAGTCGGCTGTTGACGAGCCGGGACTGGCGTTGCGAGCGGTTTGCAGCGCCTACCTGACGTTCGCGGCCGAGCGGCCGGCGCTCTATCAAGCTATGTTCGTGTTGCCGATCGATGTGAGATTCGGCAGCGAAGACCCGCCGTCATCGTTGAAGGCGGCCTTCGGTGAATTGGTCGGCGCGCTCAAGCCCTTTGATGCGCATCCCGACCTGCGGGCGGAAGTTACCTGGGCCGCGCTGCACGGCCTAGCGGTCCTGCGTCATGGCGGCCGCATCCCGCCAGAAGGCCAGGAAGCACGCATCCACCTGCTGGTCAGCCAGATCGTCAACGACCGCGGCGGCTGACCAACTGATCGTGTATCGTTTCGTCACTCGGGCGTTGGCACCCTGGACTACGCGGGTCCTGGGGGCTTCGGCAACGCCCGAATGCTGCGGGGCGGCGGAGAACGATTTCTTGGGGGGGACGGAACACGATCATGCCGCTAAGCCTCGCCTTAGTTCTTACAGGCCACTGCTCGCTCAATTTCGATGGTGAGCCGTGTTTAGCTCCGGGGGTAGGTCGTCTCGGCTCGCCGTAAGGACACGACGCAGCTTGGCGACTGCAGTGTCAGGAGAGGTCAACACCACCTTGCCAGTGGCTTGAGCGACAGCACGCGCTGCAGGCGCCATGCTGGACTGGGCCAACGCGATCACATCGCATTCCCCTAAGTCGCGCGCCGCAGTTTCCGCCAGCAACCTGTTATGCCCCGCGATCTCACCCGCATTGAGCGCATCGAACGCACCTTCCGCCAAGGCCAGGGCCGTCAGCGTGCCAGGGGGGAACTCAGCTGGCATTGATGTCAGGGTCGGGCCGAAGCTTGCCAGCAGGCCGATGCGGCCGCCGGTCGCGACGGCCGCCTCGATCATTGCCTCGTTCGGCTTCAACACCGGGATAGGCGCTACCGCGTCGCGCGCCGCCACAATCGCCGTGCCGAACGCTGAGCAGGTGAACAGAATGGCGTCTGCGGGCGCGTCCGCGGCATAGCGCGCCAAGGACCTAAATCGCTCGACGACATAAGCGGCGCCACGGGCGGGCGACGCGAATAGGCCTTCGTCGAGAAGGTTTGTGACCTCGGCTTCCGGCCAGCAGCGATCGAAGGCGTCCAGCATAGGGCCCGCCGAGACCATCTGGATATGTATCAATGCTATTCTCATGGGAGCCGTTTACCTGCGGTAAAAAGAGATGTGCTTCGGCATGCCAGTCCAAGGCTGGGACGCCACGATGCGATCAAGCTAGCATTCGCAGGCGTACGCGGTCACTGGGAACCGGGTAGAAATCTGCTCTTTCGAGGTAGTGAATGACATGCTAAGACCGGGATAAGAGTTGGCCGTTGCTCACGAGCCGCCAGCCGATGGCAGGGGAGAAGAACGTCCGCATGGACTTGAAGCTGAGTGGCCGCAAGGCGCTGGTGACCGGATCATCCAAGGGGATCGGGGCTGCTTGCGCCGAGGCACTGGCCCGGGAAGGCTGCTCCATGGTCCTGGTCGCCCGCGATGCCGCGGCGCTGAACGCCGTGCGTGCGCGCGTGGAAGCGTGCGGAAGCACGGCGATCGTCGCGCCGTTGGACCTTAGCGACAGCGGCAACGTGGACCGGCTCGCTGCCGCCCACCCGGATATCGACATCCTGGTAAACAACGCAGGCGCGATTCCGGCGGGGCGGCTGCACGAGGTCGACGAAACCACATGGCGGCAGGCTTGGGACCTGAAAGTCTTTGGCTACGTCAACATGACCCGGCGCTTCTACGCCGCCATGAAGGGCCGCGGCCATGGCACCATCGTCAACATCATCGGTTCGGCCGGCAAGCGGGTCGACTCCAACTACATCGCCGGCTCGACCGGCAACGCGGCGCTGATCGCCTTCACCAAGGCCCTGGGCAGTACCAGTTCGGCCGACGGGATCCGGGTGATCGGCATCAACCCGGGCCCGATCGCGACCGAGCGCCATGAGGTGATCTTTCGGCGCAGGGCAGCCGCCAGCCTCGGCGACGCGGACCGGTGGCGGGAGTTGCTGGCGGCGCTGCCGTTCGGCCGGGCCGGGCTGCCCGAGGAAATCGGCGCCATGGCCGCGTTCCTGGCGTCGGGCCTGTCCGGCTACACGAGCGGGGAGGTGATCACCATCGATGGCGGCGCCGTCCACCGCCGCGCGACATGACACTACGCGCCCCGGCGATGACGCTCCGCGCCTACCTATTCAACAAGGACTGCCTGGGCGGGGCGCTCGTCGCCTTGCTGGGGGCGGGCGCCATCGCCGCGGCACGCAGCCATGAGTTGGGCAGCCTGGCCCGAATGGGACCGGGCTTCTTCCCGACCACCATCGGCGCCGTCATGCTGCTGACCGGCGTGTCAATCGTCCTGACCGGCCTGCGCAGAACCGCTCTGAATACCGATCGGGTGAGAGCTCCGGACCTTCGGGCTTGGACCCTCATACCACTCAGCCTGCTCGCGTTCATCGTGGTTGGCGAGCAGGCCGGGTTGCTGCCCGCGACCTTCAGCCTGGTGCTTGTGGCCGCCTTCGCCGACCGGCGGAACGGCTGGCGCAGCGCGCTGCTCCTGGCCGCGGCGATGGTGCTGGTAGCCCTGCTGGTCTTCTGGTGGGGCTTGCAGGTGCAGTTCCCGCTGTTCACGTTCGGGTCTGGCGAATGATCGGCGCGCTTACGGACCTGTGGGGCGGCTTCGGCGTCGCGTTGCAGCCGAACAACCTGTTGTGGTCGCTGGTGGGCGTGCTGATCGGCAACCTGATCGGGGTGTTGCCGGGGCTGGGCGCGCTGACGGCCATATCGATGCTCTTGCCGCTGACGTACACCTTACCGCCGATCCCGGCCATCCTGATGCTCGCCGGCATCTTCTATGGGTCCCAGTACGGGGGCGCGATTGGCGCGATCCTGCTCAACATGCCTTCCCATCCTCCGCACGCGATCACCTGCCTGGACGGCTTCCCACTGACGCAACAAGGGCGCGGTGGGGCAGCCTTGGGCGTGGCGATGCTGTCGTCGTTCTTCGCCGCGTCCGTCGGCATCATCGTCATGATATTCGCCTCGCCGTTGCTGGTGCGGTTCGCCTTCCAGTTCGGACCCACGGAGATCTGCGCGGTCATGCTGCTCGGCCTGACCGCCGGCGCCACGATGAGCCGCGGCTCCGCGCTCAAGGGCGTCGCGATGACGTGCGTCGGGCTCCTCCTCGGCATCGTCGGCACGGACGTCAACAGTGGCGCCGCACGGATGACGTTCGGCATCACGGAACTGGACAGCGGGATCGAGCTCGTCGCGATCGCCATGGGCCTATTCGGCGTCGCCGACTTCATTAGCAGCGTGAACCGCATGGCCACTGTCAGCGCCGGGCCGCGCGTGCGCCTCCTCGACATGCGGCCGACCGGGGCGGAGTTGAAGGCCTCCTTCCTGCCGATGGTTCGTGGGACGCTGGTGGGCACGTTGTTCGGCGCGATGCCGGGCACCGGCCCCACGATCACGACCTTCATTGCCTACGCGATCGAGCGACGCATCGCGCGCAACCCGGCCCGTTTCGGTCGTGGGGCGATTGAGGGCGTCGCGAGCCCCGAGGCCGCCGCGCACGCCAAGACGCAGGTGGACTTCATCCCGACCCTGAGCCTTGGAATCCCGGGCGATGCTGTGATGGCCCTCATTCTCGGCGCATTGCTCATCCAGGGCATCCAGCCCGGACCGATGCTGATCCATGACCATCCGGACCTGTTCTGGGGTCTGATCGCGAGCTTCTGGGTCGGCAATGTGCTGCTGATGGTGCTGAACGTGCCGCTGATCGGTGTCTGGGTGAAGATGCTGCAGGTGCCTTACCAATTCCTGTTCCCGTCTGCGCTGTTCTTCATCGCCATTGGTGTCTATGCGACCGATAACACCCTGTTCGCCGTCGGCGAGGTGCTGGCGTTCGGGTTGTTCGGCGCCGTGCTGCTGGCGCTCGACTTCCCGGTGGCCACCATCCTGCTCGGTTACGTGCTCGGCCCACTGATCGAGGAAAACTTCCGTCGCGCGCTCATCCTCTCCCACGGTGACCTCGCGACCTTCGTCGAGCACCCTTTGAGCGCCGCCTTCCTCGCACTCTGCCTGGCCATTGTCGCACTGCAGCTCTTCCTTGCTTGGGCGCCGCGCGCGCCATTGCTCGTGACCAGCGCCGAAGATGCGCGGCCCGGCGTATGATACCAGCGCCCGCATGGTTTGACCTATGCCCAGGCGCGAGACGTTATGGACGTGATGCGTTCGGGCATAGCCATGAGAGCGTTCCAGGCGTTGCAGCAGGCATCGACGATGTCGTCGTAGTGGGGGAAGACCCGGTGGCTGAGATAATTCTGCCGGAGATATTGCCAGACGTTCTCGACCGGGTTCAGCTCCGGGCAGTAGGGCGGTAGATGCAGCAGGCTTACGTTGTCCGGCACGCGCAGCTTACCGCCGGTTTGATGCCATCCCGCGCCGTCGAGCGTGACGACGGCGTGCGCGCCGGGTTGGACGTTGCGGCTAATCTCGGCCAGGTGCCGGTTCATGGCCGAGGCGTTGACCTCCGGCAAGACCAGGGCCGCACCGCAGCCACGGGCGGGACAGACGGCGCCGAAGATGTAGGCCCATTCGTATCGCAGGTCGCGCGGCATGGGCGGACGGCTGCCTCGGTCCGTCCAGACATAGGTCAAGGAGCCTTGCTGGCCGACGCGTGCCTCGTCCTGCCACCAGAGCTCGATCGGCTTGCCAGCCGCGCTGGGCGGCAGGACGGCGGCGACCAACTCGGCGAAGTTTTTTTATGCGCCTGCAGGGCGTCCGCGTCCTGTTTTGGGTGGTGCGGACGCACCGATATCCGGCTGAACCCAAGCTTGCGCAGCAGCCGGCCCACGGTGCGCTCGTTCACCGTGACGTCGAACTCCTTGTGCATGGCTCGGGCCAGGTCGATCCGACGCCAGCGTATCACCCCATGCACGGCAAGGTCGGGGCCGTTGCGCACCAGCTCGGCCAGACGGTCCGTCTGCGGTTGAGCAAGCTTGGGCTTACAGCCGCCACCCCAGCGATTGCTAAGCCCAGCGAGGCCGTTCGCATTGAACCGGTGCACCCAGTCGCGCAACGTCTGGCGCTCCATCCCGCAGGCGCGCGCAGCATCGCCACGCGAATGACCTTCCAGCAACAGCGCGATGGCCAGCATGCGACGCACCGCATTGGCATCACGGCAGCCGCTCGCCGCAAGCCGCAACTCCTGCGCCGAACACTTCTCAGCACAAACCCTCACCCCAGCAGGCATGACCAATCCCCATCAACCATTCAGGAAACCGAATCACACCCACCGTGACCGCGCATAGCCCCCGTGAGTCAGGCCATGCGGGCGCTGGTATGAGACCAGTCCCGGGCTTCTCCGGCGGGCGCAGCGCCATAACAACAACAAGGATAGGTGGAAAAATGTCCAGCTCCATCCGCGTCGTCGCCGCACTCCTGCTGTCGTTCTGCTGGGCAGTTCCGCCGGCGGCGGCGGCGGACTACCCGAGGCGGACGATCAAAGTCGTGGTTCCGTCTAGCGCCGGCGGAACGACGGACCTCATCGCCCGGCTGATCTCTGCGCGGCTGGGGCCGTTGCTGGGTCAGTCCATGGTGGTCGACAACCGGATTGGCGCCAACGGCGTGGTGGGCGAGGAGTACCTTTCCCGGCAGAAACCCGATGGCTACACGATCATGTTCGTGCCGTCAGGCCACGCCATCAACAACAGCGTCTACAAGAACATCTCGTACGATCCCGAGAAGGACTTCACCCCGATCATCCTGATCAACACGGTGCCGATGGCTGTCGTGGTGCGGCCTGGCCTGGCCGTGAACGGCATGGCCGACCTGATCCGGCTCGCTCACGACAAGCCGGGATCGGTCACCTTTGGTTCCGGCGGCATCGGCTCCTCAAACCAGCTCGCCACCGAGCTGTTCGCGACGAAGCTGGGCCTCAAGCTCACGCATGTCCCCTTCAATGGCGACGCGCCCACCATCAACGCCCTGTTAGGCGAGGAGGTCGATTTCGCCTTCATTAACGTACCAGCCGTCCTGCCGCTGATCCGCAGCAAGTCCCTGCGAGTGCTTGCCGTCAGTAGCGCCCGACCGGTGTCCTCACTGCCGGGAGTCCCGAGCGTGGCGGCGAGCGTGCCCGGCTATGATGTGGGATCCTGGCACGCGGTATTCGGGCCGGCGAAATTGCCCGCCGATGTCGTCACCACCCTGAACCACGGCATCCAACAAGTCCTCGACATGCCGGAGGTGCGCGCGCGGCTAACCGAAATGGGTATCGAGCCCGCCGGTGGTAGTCCCGAGCAACTTGCCTCGTTCCTGCACAACGAGATTGGCAAATGGGCCAAGATCGCAGGGGACGCCCATGTCACGGCCGAGTGAGCGTGATGGCGGAACCGAGCAGGTGCGGGACCATGGTCTGGGCCGCCGCGCGTTGATAGTTCCGGCAGTGCTTTCGGCGATCTGGCTGCTGGCTCAGGTCTTGTGCTCGACGACGGCCGTTGCCGGGACGCTCGATGACATCCGTTCTCGTGGCAAGCTGATCGTCGGGGTCAAGACCGACTACGCGCCGCTCGGGTTCATTGACACCTCGGGCAACAATGCCGGCGTCGAGGTCGAGCTCGCGAGGTTTATCGCCGGGCAACTGCTGGGCGACCCGGCGAAAATCGAGTTTGTGCCCGTCGTGTTCAAAAACCGGGTCGATTACCTGCTATCCGGCAAAATCGACATGATCCTGGCGACGATGGTCACCACGCCGGAGCGGCTTAAGATCGTGGATGCGACCATTCCGTACCTGCGGCCGGGCGGCGGCACGCTCATGGCGCCAAAGGGCGGACCGGTGACGTCATGGGAGACGACGCGAGGCCAAGACATCTGCGGGATCGCGGCATCCTACTTCAACCCGGCGATCACAAGCCGCTTCGGCGCCCACATGATCGAGTTCGCCGATGCCTCGCAGGCCTATGACGCGTTGGCGGCCGGGCGCTGCGCGGGGTTCGCTTTCGACGAAATCCTCGTCAGGCTCAAGGTCAAGGATCCGCAGTGGAGCGGCTACGCGGTCGTTGGCGAGCCGCTGCAAGTCAACGGTTTCCAGATCGGCGTCCGCAAGAACGACGAGGCATTCTTGGCCAAGTTGAACGAACTCATCCTCCGCGCGCAGGCCGACGGAAGGATGGTGCAATGGGAACAGCAGTACGGAATGGATCCGGACGACTGGAGCCTGGCCCAGGTCGGCACGGCGCGTGACGAGCTGGCTCATCGATGACCGACGATCATCAGGGGATTTGGACCGCATGTTCGAGCTGACCATCAACGAGAAACCGCGCCGGGTCGATGTGGAGGGCGAGATGCCCTTGCTTTGGGTCCTGCGGGACATCTTGGACATGACGGGAACCAAGTATGGCTGCGGCGTCGGCCTGTGCGGCGCGTGCACCGTGCATCTGAACGGGAAGGCCACCAGGAGTTGCATCACCCCAGTGGCGGTGGTCGGCGCGCGTAAGATCACGACCATCGAGGGGCTCAGTCCGGACCGGTCGCATCCCGTGCAGCGGGCCTGGATTGCCGAACAGACGCCGCAATGCGGCTATTGCCAATCAGGCATGATCATGGCGGCCGCGGCGCTGCTTGAGGCGCACCCGCAGCCGACGGATGAGCAGATCGACGCGGCGATGACCAATATCTGCCGTTGTGGCACGTATTCGCGGATCAGGGCCGCGATCCATCGGACGGCCCGGGTATGAAACCCCACAGCATGGCCGGCGAACGAGTGGGCGTGAGCCGCCGGACGATGCTCGCGGGCGCCGGCATGACCGGCTTGGTGGTCGCAATCGGACTGCCTGCTTCAGGCCTCGCCCAAACGGCTGAAGCCGCCACCCAGCTCGGGGCCTTCATAAGGATCGCCACGGATGGCGGGATCACCGTCATCACGCCATGCTTCGAACTCGGCCAGGGGTCGATGACCGGGCTGGCGATGATCGTCGCCGACGAACTGGGAGCCGACTGGGCCCGGGTTGCGATACAGCCGCCACCGCTCGACCCCAGCTTTCGCGTTCCGGGCCGCCCAGTACAGAGCACGTCGGGCAGTCAGATGGTTCGGCGCTGGTTTGTCCCGCTGCGCAAGGCCGCGGCCACGGCACGCGCGATGCTGGCAGAGGCCGCAGCCCGCCGCTGGTCCGTTGACGCATCAGCCTGCATCGTCGGCGATGGCGTTGTGCGCCACGAGGCGAGCGGGCGCAGCGCATCGTTCGGCGATTTGGCCGCTGCTGCCGCCCGCCTGCCGATACCCGATAATCCGCCACTGCGGACAGCGTTCACGATCGTTGGCAAGCCTGTCCCGCGGCTCGACCTTCCCGACAAGGTGGACGGTTCAGCCAAATACGGCATCGACGTTCGGGTGCCGGGCATGACGTATGCGGCCATCCGGCAGGCTCCGGTCTTCGGCGCGAAGCTTGTGTCTGTGAGCAACGCTAATGTGCGCCGGCCGGGCATCATCGACATAGTAAAGCTGCAAGACGCAGTCGCAGTCGTCGCGGACAGCTTCTGGCGGGCTAAGACTGCCGTCCAAGGGCTCGATGTGGTGTTCTCGGACGTGCCGCAAGCGGCCGTCTCGTCTGAGCGGATCGCCGGGCAACGCAAGCCGCAGCTAACCGCGCCGGGCGTTCCGGCCGTCATTGAGGCTGGCGACGCACCCGGAGCGCTGACGAACTCCGCAAAAGTGGTCACCTCCGACTTCGAGGTGCCGTTCCTCTATCATGCACCGATGGAGCCGATGACGTGCACGGCCGATGTCACGGATACGCGCTGTGAGCTGTGGATCCCCACCCAGAACCTGACGACGGCGGCCGACGTCGCGGCCCGGGTGAGCGGGCTGCCGGTGCAAGCCGTCCTTGCCCACGCGACCCTCGTCGGCGGCGCGTTCGGCCGCAAGTTCGAGCAGGATTTCGTGGCGCAGGCGGTGGCGATCTCGAAGGCCGTGAAGCGCCCGGTCCAGCTGATCTGGAGCCGGGAGGAGGACGTCCAGCACGACTTTTATCGGCCGGCTATGTCGGCCCGCCTATCGGCGGCCTTGGACGCGGCCGGCGACGTTACGGCCATGACGATCCGGCTGGTCGGCCCCTCGATTATCGAACACACGATCGGCACCGCGCTGATCAAGGGAGCCGATCCGGCGGCGCTGCTTGGGATCTCGACCGAGACATCGAGCGCGCCGGGCAAGCTGCAACAGTATACCATTCCCAACGTGTTGGTGCAGTTCGCCTTCCAGCCGACGCACGTGCCCGTTGGCTACTGGCGGGCCGTCGGCGCTTCCCACAACGGCTTCTTTATCGAAACCCTGATCGACGAACTCGCCGCGACAGCCGGGAAAGATCCATACGCGTTCCGCCGGCGCCTGTTACGGGACAGCCCGCGTGCACTGGCCGTACTCGACAAGGCGGCAACCGAGGCAGGGTGGGGCGGGGCCTTGCCGGCAGGACGGTTCCAGGGCATCGCCTTTTCCGAGTGCGTCGGAAGCTTTGTCGCCCAGGTTGCGGAAGTGTCTGTGCAGGACGGCACGCCCAAGGTCCACCGCATCGTTGGCGCGATCGATTGCGGGATCGCGATCAATCCTGACAGCGTCGTGGCGCAGATGGAGGGCTGCATCACCATGGGCGTGAGCGCGGCGCTCAAGGAAGAGATCACGATCAAGGACGGGCGCGTGAGCCAGAGCAACTTCTACGATTACCAAGTCCTGCGCATGGCGGAGGCGCCCAGGATCGAGATCTATCTGATCCAAAGCGGCGGAGAAATCGGCGGCGCCGGGGAGGCAGGCTTGCCGGCCACCGCACCCGCAATCGCTAATGCTATGTTTGCAGCGACGGGAAGGCGGGCCCGGTCGCTCCCGCTCAAGGGATCCGCCTGATGCCGGGTGCCTGCATTCCAGCCCGCAGAATGGGTTACGCCTTCCCTCGTCCGCCCGTCCCGAGCCGGGCCATGCTTGCGCTGATAGGCCTGGCGGTTTGGGCCGTTTTGCTGACAGGCATTCCGCCTGCCGCCGCGCAAGCAATGCCGCGGACCGATAGCCCCATGGCGAGCAAAGGGTCTGCCGCCAATGCCAAACTCCCTAAGCGAGCGTCGACCGTCAAGGGGCCGGGCAAGACGGGTCCCGCACGTGGGTCCGCCAAGGCTGGGAATGCACCGATCGCCGGGGTGAGGAGCCCCCCGGCGGAGGCAGCGCCGCAGCCGGGTCCGGGTCCAAGGTGATCCTGTTCGACACTGGCAGCGGTTCTTTGCAGGCGTATGGGCCTGGTGGAGGTCGGCTGTCCGCGAAACTGGAGGCGGGTGGCGTGCGCCCCGCGGACGTCCTCAACCCCGGTGACCTTTCTCGCTTCTACCCGAGCGACCTCTCGCAGGCCGCGGACCCGGTCGGACGGCCCCGAAGGAGAGACGATCAACATGTCACCGCAAGCCGCCCATTACCGTTGGGACGAACAACCGTTGGAGCACCTGCGCGGTGGCATCACCCGCCGTTTCGTCACCAGCGAGCGTGTCATGATCGGCGAGGTACGTTTCGAGAAGGGGGCTGTGGTGCCGGCGCATTCCCACGTCCACGAGCAGTTCACCCATGTCGTGAGCGGCTGTCTCCGGTTCACCCTGGGCGCGGCGGGCGACGAGGCGGTGCTCGTCAACGCGGTCGAGGTGATCGTCATTCCGTCGAACCTGCTCCATGGGGTCGAGGCTTTGGATGACACGCTCGAATACGACGTGTTCAACCCGCCGCGTCAGGACTGGATCGATCCGGACAGCGGCTTTCTCAGGGGTTGAGCCGCATGCAAGCCTCCACGGCGTCCAAACTGGATATGAACACTGACGTGTCGGTGGGGGGCACTGCTGCCGGGTGTTCAGCAGCCTTTGTGGCGCCGCGGATCCCGCCGAGCAGGCTTTTCAGCCCAGATCCGAGGATGGCTACTCCTTGACAAGGAATTGGCGCACACGGTCACGCCACGGGCGCGCTGGCTGGATTGGCCGCGTCCCTGGTGATCCCCGCTTTGCCCAACGCTGCAATCTCCTCCGGCCCATAACCGCTTTCCTCGAGGAGTTCCCTGGTGTGCTCACCCAAGAGCGGCGCGCGGCGGCTGATCGCCAAGGGCGAGCGGCTGAGGCTCACCGGCGGCCGGGCGACCGGCGCAGGCGCTGTAAGGCCGGGGAAATCAACCGGCACGAAGGCTTGCGATTCGCGGATATGCGGATCGGTCAGCACTTCACGCGGACCATAGACCGGGCCGCAGGGGATGTTCGCGGTCGCCAATTCGGCCAGGGCAGCCGACCGGGTCCGTTCGGCGCACCAGGCCGCCATCACGGCGCTGAGCGCCTCGCCGTTGTTGCCGCGAGCCTGATCGCTCCCGTAGGCCGATCCTACCAGGAGATCGGTTCGCCCGAGCAAGGCCGCCCACCGGCGAAACATCGGGTCCCCGATCACCTGCACGATGATCCAGCCATCCTGCGTCGCGAAGATGTCGGACGGGGCGGCCAACGGGCTTCGGTTGCCTGTCGCCGTCCGGTCCAGCCCGAGCAGGGACTGCTCGATCAGCAAATTGTTCGCCATCGTGAGGGCGGTTCCCAGTAGCGACGCTTCGACGAGCTGGCCAAGGCCGGTTGCGCGGCGCTGGTAGAGTGCTGCCACGGTCCCGAAGGCGCAGGACAGGGCGGTGCCGTAGTCGACGTAGGACACCATCAGCTTCGACGGTTGACCCGATGGCCCGGACATGTGCACCGCGCCACTCATCGCTTGCGCCACGCCGTCAAAGCCGACCTTGTCCGACGACGATCCACCCGGCCCGAAGGCCGTCGCAGTCGTGAGGATGATGTCCGGCCGGGCTGCTGACAGATGCTCGTAATCGAGCCCCAGCTTCTGCAGGGTCCGCAAAGGCATGTTCGCCACGACAACGTCCGCTCGTGCGATCTGGCGTTGCAACACCTCCAATCCCTGTGGCGACCCGAGGTCGAGCGCCAGGGACCGCTTGTTGCGGTTGACCTGCATGAACAACGCGCCTTCTCCACCTGGGGCAACCGGGGTGACCCAACGGTCCTCGCCTCCCTCCACCCGCTCGACCCGGATCACGTCCGCGCCGAGATCGCCGAGCAAGGCCGCGCAGAACGGGCCGGCGATGTAACGGCCGATGTCGAGCACGCGGATGCCGGCAAGGACCGGTGCCGCCATCAGCTGTAAACCTTGCTGCCGGCGGCCGCGTCGCGGATTACCTCGACTGCGGCCGTGTCCTCGAGCGACGATAAGTCACCGGGGTCTTGATTGGTGTAGGCGCGCCGGATGACGCGCCGCATGATCTTGGAACTGCGCGTCCTGGGCAGCTGCGTCACGACGTGCACGCGGCTGGGCTGAAAAGGCTTGCCCAAGCGCGTGGCGATGGTCGTCGTGACGATTGCTTCCAGGTCAGCCTCTGGCACTTCCGGCGCACTGGAAGGAACCACGAACACGATCAGCTTTTGCCCCTTTACAGGATCGTCCACCCCTATCGCCGCGGCTTCGGCAATCCCCGGCAATTCGATCAGCACGTCCTCGATCTCGGCCGGGCCGACCCGCTTGCCGGCCACCTTCAGCGTGTCGTCGGACCGTCCGAGCAGGAACAGCACGTCCCCGGACGTCCGCAGCGCCAGGTCGCCGTGGGTCCAGATGCCGGGCGTCTTCTGCCAGTAGCTTTCCAGGTAACGCTCGCGGTCGTTCCAGAACGATTGCGTCATGCCCACGAACGGCTTGAGGATTGACAACTCCCCGATCTGGTCGCGCACCGGGCGGCCGTCATCGTCCAGCACGTCGGCCGCGACCCCCGGCGAGATGCTGTTGAACCCGGCGGCCACGATCGGGCGGACGACGACGTTGGCGAGCAGGCCGCCGGACACCTCCGTTCCACCGGTGTAGTTGATGACCGGGCACGTGCCTCTTCCGAAGCTGTCGGCGAACCAGATCATGTGTTCCGGGTCGATGACCTCGCCGGCGGTGATCAGTAGCCGGACACTGCTGCAATCCCCCATGGTCGCCAGCGACTGGTTTGCGGCCAGCCCGCGGATCAGCGTCGGCGAGGCGCCGAGATGAGTGACCCGGTGCGCTTGGGCGATGCGGGACAGGCGCGACCAGTCGGGCATATCCGGCGCGCCGTCGTAGCAGACCAAGGTCGCGCCCCGCATCAGCGCGCTGGCGATAGTGAGCGATCCCGCGACCCAACCCAGGTCGGCTGGCCAGAAGAACACATCGCCCGGTCCAACGTCGAAGTGGACGGCCGCGTCGTGCGCGATTTTCAGCGGAAAGCCGCCATGGGTGTGCACTGCTCCCTTCGGCTTGCCGGTCGTGCCGGACGTGTAGATCACCATCATGGGATCGTTCGGATCCATGCGCTCGGCGGCCCGCTCCGCCGTCCCGCCCGCCACGTCGTGGAAGGCCAGCGCGTCGGGGATGGGGCACGCCCCCTCCGCGTCCTTGACGATGACGTGGCGCAGCGATGGCACCTTGGCGCGGACGGCCTGGACGACCGCCGCGATGTCCACCCATCGGCCGCGGCGGCGGAAGCCGCTGGTGGCGATCAAGGCGCAGGCTCCGGCCGATTGCAGGCGGGAGATGATCGCTTCCGGCCCGAAACCGCTAAACAGGGGAGCCGCAATGGCGCCCAGCCATGACACGGCCAGCACGGAGACGGTCGCCTCCACGCCCATCTCCATCAGCAGGCCGACCCGGTCTGCGCGCCGGATGCCCATCGCGTGCAGTCCCGCGGCGAGGCGCGACACGCGCCGTCGGAGCTCGCCGTAGCTGACTGTCTCGACGTGGCCGGCCTCGTTCTCGGCAATCACCGCCGGACGGTCCTCCGGATGGCCCGGCGCGAACACCGTGTCAGTCCAGTTGAGCTCGCCCCCGACAAACCACTTTGGAAACGGTGGCCCATCCGTGAGGTCGACATAGTCACGGTAGGGCTTGGACCATATGATTGGGAGCGTCGTCATCAGGCTTTGCCAATAGCGATCGGGGTGCTCCGTTGCGAACGCACATAATTCATCGAAGCTGCTGAGGCCGAGTAGAAGCGCAATACGGCTGGCCTGCGATCGTTTGATTGTTCCGGGGTCGGGTCGCCAAAACGGAGTCTGCTGCTGGTCCATGAGCTCAACGCTCCCGCAACGGTGTAAAGGTTTGCGTCATTTCCGGAGCGGACAGCCACTGTCCGCGAGCTTGAGGAAGGCTTCGTCTCCCGGAACGATGCCGGTGAGGTCGTAGTAGTCCCATGGATAATGCGACTCAGCCGGTGTTTTGATCCGGGCAAGCAGCATGTCATGCAGCATCTGACCATTTGGCAGCAGCTTGCCGTGCTTCAGGAAGACATCATCCATCGGCGTACGCAGCATGTAGGACCGCACCGTGTCTGCGTCAGTCGATCCCGTCGTCTGCACCGCCTTCAGGTATTCGAGAACTGCGGAGTAGACACCGGCTTGGAACATGGTCGGCATCTTACCATGCAGGGCCAGGAAACGCTTGCTGAACGCGCGAGACTGGTCATCACGGTCCCAGTAAAACGCTGTCACGATGTTTAATCCCTGCATCGCTTCGAGCCCCAGCGAGTGCACGTCAGTAATGACGGCATACATGACACCGATCGCGATGCCGGATTGCGGCAGCCCAAACTCACGAGCCTGTTTCAAGCCGCTGACTAAGTCAGCGCCGCCTGAGCCGAATAGGACAGCCTTGGCGCCGGACGCCTGCGCTTGCAGCAGATACGACGACCAATCCTCGACACCTATGGGGTGGTGTACTGCACCCAAGATGCGGCCACCATTGTTTGTCGCCGCCTGACGGGCGGTTTGTTCCAACGCAGTTCCCGCCGCGCCGTCCGGCGTGATGACGAACCAAGTGTCCTTGCCGGCTTTCAGCAGCGAAAGGGCTTCGGCGCGTCCAACAGAATAGGTGTTCCAGACCCAGGCGAGGCCGTATCCATTGCACTGATCTCCGGTGATCCGGTCATTGATCGTGGTACTGAAGAAGACAAGCTTGTGCGACCTGCCGGCTTCACCGTTTACGGCAAGCGCGACGCTGGAGGTCGGAACGTCGAAGATTGCGTCAACACCTTCCGAGAACCATTGATGGGCCAACGCGGAGGCGTTGTCAGGCTTGTTGAGCGTGTCGGCGGAAACGACCTGCACCTTGTCCGCCATACTGCTATCCGCGACCGCCATCTTGGCGGCAATGACCGAGCCCGGACCACCGTAATCGGCATAGGAGGAACTCATGTCGGTCAGCACGCCGATTTTCACCGTCGGCTGTGCCATGGCCGCAACCGCAAGAAGGTGGAGAACGGCAAAGCCGGCCGCAAAGGAGAGTGGTTTGACGAGCATATTATGTCCGACTCCGCGTTTCCTGCCGTGTAGGAGAGTCGCTAGTCGTGGCTCTCAACCTAGTCCGACGTTCCATGATGCAAATAAACCAGGGAGGGCGAGGCGGCCGTAACTGCGACTTGGAGATTAGGGCTAGTATGAAGGCGGTCTCGGGACCGGCTGGAGCACCGCCTCGCATGCCATGCCTATTTCGAGAAGGTTCGTGTCGCTGCCGATTGGGCCGTCGAGTTCGAACCCGACCGGCAAACCAGATCGGGACAAGCCGGCCGGCAACACCAGGCCGGGTTGTCCCGCAGCGGAGCCGGGATTTTCATTGTGGAAATAAGCCGACATGACCGGCGTATCCGTGCCGCCGAGGCGGACGTTCGCCTGCCCAATCAGCGGTGCGGTGATCGGAAGGGGCGGGAAGCATAAGGCCTCGATTGCATTGCTTGCGAAGCAGTTCGCATACAGAGCCTGCAGCATGGGTCTATAGTAACTGATGGCAGCGGTATAGGAGGCATAGGCAGGAGGGCTGCTTAGAAAGAACTCATAACCTTGTTTGACGTCGGGGCTGGCAATCTGTGCAACCAATTGCTCGACGCTCAGTCCGGTATTGGACTGATTGAGGTAAGCTCGTAAGTCGACAATTGCCTCATAGGGAAGCATAGGCGCAATGCCATCAAGAAGAGGCTGTAGACCAGGCAAATCCACCTCGACTATCACGACGCCGGCGTGCTGAAGCCGGATCACGGCCTCGTTCGCCACGGCCTCGGTCTCCGGATCAAGATCGGACCAAAAATACGAGCGCGGCAACCCGAGCCGGAGTCCCTCGAGCCGACGTGCCCTGGGCATCGCCTGGTTGGTCAGCACTGCGTCCAGTAGCGCCGCATCCGACACCCGTCGCGTAATCGGCCCGATCGTATCCCGGGTGTGACTAAATGGGACGATGCCGCCTTGCGGGTATCGCCCGGTCGATGGCCGGAACCCAACCACGCCGCTGGCCGAAGCTGGAATCCGGACGGAGCCTCCGGTATCGGTCCCAAGGCCAGCCGGCGAAACGCGCGCGGCGACACCCGCTGCCGTCCCTCCGCTGCTGCCCCCGGGTATGCGGTCGAACGCGTATGGATTGTGAACCGCCCCGTAAGCGGCGTTGTCGCTCGTCACCCCAAAAGCCAACTCGTGCATGTTGGCCTTGCCGAACAGCAACGCATCTGCCCGGAATAGTGCCGCTAGCGCTGGGGCATCACTGGTCGGCCGGTTGTTCGCCAGCGCGGGCGTTCCCGCGGTAGTGGGGAACGCGGCCGTGTCTATGTTGTCTTTGACGATCAGGGGCACGCCCGCCAAGGCACCCAGCCGGCCGCCATGCTGGCGGCGTAGATCGATCGCGCGGGCTGCTTCCAGCAGTGCCTGCGCGGTTCCGGAAATGAAAATATCGAGGGCGTGGACCCGAGAAGCACGGTAAAGCAGGGCTGCGGCATAACCTTCCGCAGTCAAATCGCCATTCCGAATACGGACAGACGCCTCGATCGCGGTCAAGTTTGTCGGCCAGGCCGGGTCAGCCTCGGCCCGCGCGGCTGAAGCCAGCAGTGGTGCGCTGACTGCCGCGGCGAGGCCTGCAAGGACGGCGCGACGATTAAGCGTTATCATTGTAAGATCGGGACACTCGCCCGGACTCGCAGATGTTTCTGTCACCATGTCAGGTCCTCCCGTTCTTGACCCCTTTCGCGCCCAGGGGCGCGGGGTGGCTTATGGTTTTATGGGCTACTCGATGCGGCGGTGGAAACACGGCTCCAAGCTCAGCCCGTGCATAATGCCGACGGTAGCATGCCATTCCTGATAGTGAAAACTCAAAATGAACGTTCGCGCGAATTTCGTGTTTGAGCGACCGCAGGCAGGTTGCGGGACTGCGTGCCCGCTGTAGGATCGCCACCATCGGAGCGCGGAGACATTCAATGGGCAACGAAACCAGTCGCTACGATGGCTACCAGCGGCTCCGGTTCGACCGGCCGCGCCCGCGCGTCCTGCGGATCATGATGGACCATGGCGAAATGAACACGGCTGACAGTGTGATGCATCGGGAGCTCGTAGAAGTGTGGCGGGACGTGGATTCTGACAAAGACGCCAACGCCATCGTGCTGACTGGCGCCGGCCGCACCTTCTCCGCCGGCGGCGACTTCTCGCTCGTGCAGGCGCACATCGACGACTTCGAGTCCCGCGCCCGCGGCTGGAAGGAAGCGCGCGACCTCGTCTATAACGTCATTAACTGCTCCAAGCCCGTGGTGAGCGCGATGCGGGGCGTCGCGGTGGGGGCCGGCCTGGTGTGCGGGCTACTTGCGGACGTGTCGCTGGCGACCCCGGATTGCAGGATCCTCGATGGCCATACCCGGCTGGGCGTGGCCGCCGGCGATCACGCGGCGATGATCTGGCCGCTGCTGTGCGGCATGGCGAAAGCGAAATACTACCTGCTTACCTGCGAGCCGCTGCTGGGCGCCGAGGCCGAACGGATCGGTCTGATCACGGAGGCCCCGGCCGACGACGCCCTGGACGTCCGGGCCGTCGAAATCGCGGGTCGCCTGGCCGACGGCGCGCAGACCGCCATTCGCTGGACCAAGTATGCCCTGAACAATTGGTTGCGGCAGGCCGGGCCCACCTTCGACGCCTCCCTGGCGATGGAGTTCATGGGGTTCGGCGGTCCCGACGTGCGGGAGGGGCTTGCGTCCCACCGGGACAAGCGCAAACCGGCGTTCAGGCCCGACTCACCGATCTGAACCGCATGAAGGATCGGTGCTTCGGACCATGATCCCGGCACTCTGCTCCATCCGGCAGATGAGCGCGGTGATGTCCTCCGCTCCTCGCCCATCATCCAGGGCGGAACGCCATAGGCGTGCCGATTCCGTCAGTACGTGCAGCGGTATATCCGGCTCTGCCGCCTCGGCGAGGCCTAGCGCAACATCCTTCTCCATGATGGCGATGGTGGCGCCGAAGTTGAAACGCCCGTTCAAGATGCTGTTCGGCACCATCTCGGCACTCACCATGCTGCGCCCCGTGCTGGCATTCAGTACATCGGTCATCGCCTGCGGGTCGAGGCCGGCCGCGGAGCCCAGCACCAGGGCCTCGAAGGTGGAGGCCATGTTTGCCGCGACGACCAGGTTGTTGACCAGCTTCATCGCCTGACCGAGCCCAGGGCGCTGGCCCACACGATGGATCGACCGTCCGATGCGCCGCAGCGCAGGCTCGGCCCGGCGCAGGTCGTCGTCCGAGCCGGACGCCATGATGGCGAGCGTGCCGGCCCTGGCGCCCGGTGGCCCTCCGCTGATGGGCGCGTCGAGCAGCCCGATGCCGCGTTCGGCAAGCCCGTCGGCGATCCGGCCGACCGTGCGGCGTCCGATGGTTGACATCTCGACATACGTGCGGACCGCCTGACCCCTGACGATGCCGTTCGGTCCAAGTGCCACCGCCTCGCTAACCATCGGGCTGGGCAGGCAGGAGAGGACCAAGACCGCGGCATTCGCGATGGATGCCGGGTCGGGGCGGCCGGCGGCGCCGAGGATGGTCAACCGTTCCATGGCGGCGACATCGGGGTCGAACACGTGGAGCGACAGCTCGGGGCAGAGGAGCCGCTCGGCCATGGGACGGCCCATCTGGCCCAGTCCGATAAACCCCACCTGCATTAATCCCGCCATGGCGCCCGGCCTCGCTGTGAAACATCCCCGCCATCTGCCATAATGCGCGAGAGGGCGATTGGCCCTTGCATTATGGGGAACGCCGTTCTGAGCGCAGCATTGCAGTCCGCCGGTGACCCCGACAAGCCGAGCGCGCAGCGGGATGTCGGGGCCGTCGTAAACGCCCTCCAAATCCTGCAATACCTTGCGGCGAGCACGTCTCCCGTGGGCGTGGCCGCCGTTGCTCGCGGCACCAAGATCAGCACGAGCACCTGCTTCAATATCCTGCGGACCTTAGTCCGCGCACGGTTCGCGTCGTTCAACACGAGCGACAAGACCTACTCGCTGGGCTTGGCCCTGGCTGAGTTGAGCGTAGGGCTGGTCGGCATCAGCCATGCTGAGCTGATCCGCCCTGAGCTCGAGCGGCTCGCGCTGAATTACGAGACCCTGATCCTGCTGTGGCGCGTGACGGACGACAACCATCTCGTGCTGATCGACCGCGCACACAGCCCAACCGGGATCCGGGTTGAAATCACTGCTGGTTATCGTCTACCCCTTTTGGCGGGCGCGATCGGCCGGTGTGTCGCCGCGGAAGTGCAACTTCCGGCGGCGGAACTCCGGCGCCGCTTCGCCGGCCTGCGATGGCAAACGCCGCTCGCCTTTTCGGAATACCAGGCCCAGGTCGCCCAGACACGCCGAGCCGGCTGGGCGCTCGACGATGGCCGGTTGTTCCGCGGCCTGAGCGTCGTCGCCGCCCTGGTCGTCGATGCCGAGCGGCGTCCCCGGTTTGGGTTCAGCGGCGTATCCATATCCGGCCAGCAATCGCCTGAACGTCTCGCCGATCTCGGGCGCGACCTAAAGGACCTTGCTGGAACAGTCGGCAACTCGCTCTTCCCGGTCCGACCCTCGCTATCCGGCTGAACCAAGTCGCCCAACGGTAGCGAATCGGAAGGTCCATTCAGAAGTCGGATTGCATTCCTGCATTCGGAAGATATGTTACCTGCCAACAAGGGAAGATAACGGCAATGAACGACAACGGACAGGCGGGTCCCGAAGCGGAATACCTCGCCCACCTGCGTGCCGGCCGTTTCATGATCCAGCGGAGCCGCTCGACCGGCCGCCACGTCTTCTATCCGCGAGTAGCCGCACCCGGCACGGGTGAGCAGGATCTGGAATGGGTGGAGGCGTCGGGACTGGGAACCGTCCACTCGATCACCGTGAACCGCTCGCGGGACGGCGCCTACAACGTGGCGCTGATCGACCTGGCCGAGGGACCGCGCATGATGAGCCGGGTCGAGGGGGTCGAAACCCTTCCTATCGGCGCCCCGGTCCGCGCCCGCATCGCGATGGCGGCGGAGGAACCGGTGGTCGTGTTCAATCCGGCGGACGCCTGACATGGCCCACCCGCTTCGCGGCAGGACCGCCATCGCCGGCATCGCGACGGCCGGCATGGGCGAAGCGCCAGGCTGGTCGGCAACGGAACTGATGTGCGAGGCGGCGGTCGCGGCTGTAGCAGACGCCGGCCTCTCGTTGCCAGACATCGACGGCGTCTTCGCGGCGACCAGCACGCACGCCTTCCCCACGCTCACCGTCGCGGACCACCTCGGCATCCGCCCGCGATTCTTCGATGGGACCAACGTGGGCGGGTCCAGCTTCGAGATGCACCTGCTGCAGGCCGCCCTGGCGCTCGACGCCGGGCTCTGCGACGCAGCCCTGGTCTGTTACGGCTCCAACCAGCGCACCGCTGGCGGACGGCTCGTATCGATGAGCGAGCCGGTATGGCACGAAACGCCCTACCGTCCGCGCCATCCGATCACTGCCTACGCGCTGGCCACGGCCCGGCACATGCACCAGTTCGGCACCACGCGGGAGATGCTGGCGGACGTGGCGGTCGCCGCCCGCGCCTGGGCAAACCTGAACTCGGATGCCTTCGCGCGCGGCCCACTGTCGCGCGAGGATGTTCTCAGCGCCCGCATGGTGAGCGACCCGCTGACCGCGCGCGATTGCTGCTTGGTCACCGATGGCGCTGCGGCCTGCGTGCTGGTGCGGTCGGACCGGGCCTGCGACCTGCCGCAAAAACCCGCCTACATGCTGGGGGTCGGCGGTGCGCAATGGCACCGCTCCATCGCACAGATGCCGGACCTGACCGTCACCGCGGCATCCGAGAGCGGACCGCGCGCCTATGCCATGGCCGGGCTATCGCCGGCCGACGTCGACCTGGCCATGGTCTATGACGCCTTCACCATCAACACGATCCTATTTCTCGAGGATCTCGGGTTCTGCCCCAAGGGCGAGGGCGGCCGCTTCGTGGGTGGGGGCGCCATCGCCCCGGGCGGCCGGCTGGCGGTGAACACCAATGGCGGCGGCCTGTCCTGCGTGCATCCGGGCATGTACGGCCTGTTCCTCATTGTCGAGGCGGTGACGCAACTGCGCGGCGCCGCGGGCGAGCGGCAGCTGCCGCAATGCGACGTGGCGCTATGCCACGGCAACGGCGGAACCCTCGCGAGCCAGGTCACTGCGCTGCTCGGCAGCGCGGCGACGGTCTGAGCCCGACATGGCCATCGATCCCGAGCGCCTCCTGACCTACCCGATCCCAGAAGTGCGTCAGCGCATTACTAAGCGCGACGTCATGCTCTACGCCCTCAGCGTCGGGCTCGGGCAGGATCCGACCGAGGCGAAGCAACTCGATTTCGTCGACCATCACCGTGCCCTGCGCGCGTTGCCCTCGATGGCGGTGGTGCTCGGCCATCCCGGGTTCTGGCTGGCAGACGAACGCACCGGGGTGGATGCGGTGAGGCTGGTGCACGGCGAACAATCCATCGAAATCCATCGGTCGTTGCCGGTCGAAGGCGACGTGGTCGGCCGCACGCGGGTCACGGGGCTGATCGACAAGGGTTTCGGGCGGGGGGCGCTGTTGTTCACCGAAAAGCAAGTCACGGACGCAGCCACCGGCGAACTCCTGGCCATTACGGCGGCGACTACGTTTCTCCGCGACGATGGCGGGTTCGGCGGCAGCACGGCACCAGCGCCGCAGCCCCACCGCATGCCGGACACGCCGCCCGACATCGTTGTCGATCTGCCGACGCGGCCGGAGCAGGCGTTGTATTACCGGCTGAACGGCGACGACAATCCGCTGCACGCAGACCCGGACGTCGCCGCCCGCGCCGGCTTCCCGCGGCCGATCCTGCACGGCCTCTGCACGTTCGGGATCGTCAGCCATGCCTTGCTACGCGCCTTGGGCGATTACCAGCCCGACACGCTTCGCCGGGTCGGGTTGCGGTTCTCCGCCCCGGTATTCCCCGGTGAGACGATCAGGACCGAGATATGGCGCGACGGCTCGTTCCGTGCCCGCGTGGCCGAGCGGGACGTGGTGGTGGTCGACCATGGCCTCGCCGTGTTCGGAGCAGTGCCATGAGCACCGAACGCGAAGAGAACCTGCGCATGCTGCGCGATAGCGTCGCCGCCGTGGCGCCCCGGGGCGGCGACCTGAAGCGGATCCGCGCCCTACGCTTCGGCGTGCCTGGCTTCGATCCCGCCGTGTGGCGGCAGATATGCGAGATGGGCTGGCTCGGCCTTCGCGTTGCGGAGGCCGACGGAGGCGCCGGGCTGGGCATGGCCGAGTTCTGCGCCATCGCGGAGGAGCTCGCCGCCGGCTTGGCGCCGGAGCCGCTGATCACATGCGCCTGTTCGGCCCGGGCGCTGCCGCCCGAGGATCTGCCCGATCTCCTCTCCGGGGAGCAAATCATCGTCCCGGCTTGGCAGGAGCGCCCGGACACCGTCGAGCCGGGCGACGACACCACCTTCGCCGACGGGCGCGTGACCGGCCGCAAGGTGTTCGTGCCGATGGCGGCCGGTGCCGACGCCTTCCTCGTGGCCGTCCGCGGCGGGCTCGCGCTGGTCAGGGCCGATGCGCCGGGCGTGCACCTGGCGACCGCGACCACACAGGACGGCGGGCACTATGGTACGTTGACCCTGACTGATGCGCCTGGACGATTGATTGCGGGTGACCTGTCTAATGCCATTGAGGAAGCGACGTTGCTGACGGCGGCCGGCCTGCTTGGTGTCATGGAGCGCAGCTTCGAGCTCACCTTGGACTACCTGCGCACGCGCAAGCAGTTCGGGCGGCCGATCGGCAGCTTCCAGGCGCTGCAGCACCGGGCGGCGGACTTGAAGCTGCAATGCGCCCTGACCCGGGCCAGCGTCGAGAGTGCGGCCGCAGTGTTGGATTCTGGCGCACCGTTGCCGCAGCGCCAGGCCGCCGTGTCCCGCGCCAAGGCCCGGGCCGCAACTGCGGCGTTGTTGGTGACCCGAGAGGGCATCCAAATGCACGGCGGCATCGGCTACACGGACGAGTATGACGTCGGCCTCTATCTTCGCCGCGCGATGGTGCTCGCCAACGCCTTCGGGTCAGCCCGGCTGCACCGGGCGCGCTACTCCGCTGTCGCTCCGGAACAAGTCGAGGAATGAGATGATGCTTGCAGACGATACTCGCGACGTTGGCGACCTCGATGCGATGGACGAACCGGCTTTTCGGACTATGCTCCGGACGTGGTTGCAGGCCAACTACCCACCCGAGCTGCGCAATCCCGCCAAGCGGCTGCATTGGCGGGACAACAAGCCGGCCTACATGGCACTGTCCCGCAAGGGATGGATTGCGCCGGGCTGGCCGCGCGAGCATGGCGGCCTGGGACTGTCCGGCGCCCGCCAGCTTATAATGATGGAGGAGTTCGAGCGCTTCGGCGCCGCCCGCTTGAACGACCACGGCATCGTCATGCTCGGGCCGTTGCTGATCCGCTACGGGACGCAAGCGCAGAAGGAGCGCTTCCTGCCGCGCATCCTGGCGGGCGAGGACATCTGGTGCCAGGGCTATAGCGAGCCGAACGCGGGCTCCGACCTTGCCAGCCTGTCGACCACGGCTGTGCTGGCTGATGGTGAGTGGGTCATCAACGGCCAGAAGACGTGGACCACGCTGGCCAACGACGCGAACTGGATCTTCCTGCTGGCGCGGACCGACAAGGCAGCCAAGAAGCAGGAGGGGATCAGCTTCCTGCTCGTTCCGATGGACGCGCCGGGCATCACAGTGCGGCCGATCATCAACCTCGATATGCACGACGAGTTCTGCGAGGTGTTCTTCGACGACGTCCGCGTGCCGGTGGACCACCTGGTCGGCACCGTGAACCAGGGCTGGACCATGGCGAAGGCGTTGCTGGGGTTCGAGCGCGTGATGATCGGGTCGCCGAAGCAGTCGGCCTATGCGCTCGATCGGCTCCGGCTATTGGCGCAGCACATGGACGTTTGGGAGGATGATGCGTTCCAGGACCGCTACGTGCGACTGCGCCTCGATCTCGCCGACCACATCTCCTTATACGAGAGCTATGTCGAGCGCCTGCGCCGGGGCGAGTTGTTGGGGGCCGACGTGTCGATGCTGAAGCTCAACCAAAGCGAACTTTACCAGCGAATCACCGAGGCGATGCTGGAGATCGCGGGCGAGAATAGCGCCCTGTTGGAGCCGATCGGCGGCAACCGGGAGCTGAATCCGGCCGGGCAGTTCATCCAGGCCCGGCCGGTGACGATCTATGGCGGCTCGAACGAGGTGCAGCGCAACATCCTCGCCAAGTCCGTCCTGAACCTGCCGAGTTAGGGGAACGACGATGGAGCAAGGAAGCATGCTGGCCGGCAAGGTCGCGGTCGTCACCGGCGCCGGCGGTGGCATCGGGCGGGAGATCGCGGTCGCCATGGCGCTGGCCGGGGCCGCCGTGATCATCAACGACGTCGGCGCCTCGCTCGGCGGCGAGGGCCTGTCCGCGACGCCGGCCGAGCAAACCAAGCAGATCATCGAGCAGCGCGGCGGCCGTGCCGCAATCAGCACGGACAGCGTCGCCGAATGGGGCAGCGCGCAGCGCATCGTGCAGTGCGCGCTGGACTCGTTCGGCCGAATCGACGCCGTGGTGAACAATGCCGGCATCCTGCGCGACATGATCTTCCACAAGATGTCGCCCGAGGACTGGACCAGCGTGATCGCGGTGCACCTGAACGGCAGCTTCTTCGTCAGCCGTGCCGCGGCCGAGCACTTCCGCAAGCAGGGCAGCGGCGCCTACGTGCACATGACCAGCACGTCGGGGCTGATCGGCAATGTCGGGCAGGCGAACTACTCGGCGGCCAAGCTGGGGGTGGTGGCGCTGTCGAAGTCGATCGCGCTCGACATGCAGCGCTTCGGCGTGCGGTCGAATTGCATCGCGCCGTTCGCCTGGAGCCGGATGACGAGCTCGATCCCGGCGGAAACGCCGGAGCAGCAGGCAAGGGTAGCGAAGCTGCAGCAGATGACGCCGGACAAGAACGCGCCGATGGCGGTGTACCTGGCGTCCGACGCGGCGGCGGGCGTCACCGGGCAGGTGTTCGCGACCCGGCACCACGAAATCTTCCTGATGAGCCAGAACCGGCCGATGCGGTCGGTGCAGCGAAGCGAAGGCTGGACGCCGGAGCTGATCGCCGAACATGCCGGCCCGGCCTTCCAACCCAGTCTGGTTCCACTCGATCGCAGCCAAGACGTATTCGGGTGGGACCCGGTCTAGCTTCAAGCAAAGGACGCGATCATGGACGTCGGTTTCCCGACCCGAGACGACCACGCCGAGATCCGCGAGGAGGTCCGCAAGCTGTGCAGCGGCTTCCCGGGTGAATACTGGCGCAAGCTGGACGAAGTGCGCGGCTACCCGACCGAGTTTGTCGCCGCGCTCACGGAGAGCGGCTATCTATCGGTGCTGATTCCGGAGGAGTACGGCGGCTCCGGGCTGGGCATCTCGGCGGCGGCGGCCATCCTGGAAACGGTGCAGGCGGAGGGCTGCAACGGGGCGGCCTGCCACGCCCAGATGTACACGATGGGCACGATCCTGCGCCACGGATCGCCAGAGCAGAAGAAAAGCTACCTGCCGAGGATCGCCTCCGGCGAGTTGCGCCTGCAGGCCTTCGGCGTCACCGAGCCCGGCAGCGGCACCGACACCACGGCGTTGCGCACGACGGCGCGGCGGACCGACGAGGGATACGTGGTGAACGGCCAAAAAATCTGGACCAGCCGCGCCGAGCATTCCGACCTGATGCTGTTGCTCGCCCGCACCACGCCGCGCGATCAGGTGGCGAAGAAGACCGAGGGCCTGTCCACCTTCATCGTGGACATGAAGGCAGTCCAGCAGCAAGGGGGGGGCCTGACGATCCGCCCAATCCGCACGATGATGAACCACAACTCGTGCGAGGTGTTCTTCGATGAGATGCACATCCCAGCCGAGGCGCTATTGGGCGAGGAAGGCCGGGGTTTCCGCTACATCCTGGACGGCATGAACGCCGAACGGCTGCTGATCGCGGCCGAGTGCATCGGCGACGCCAGGTGGTTCACCGCCAAGTCCGCCGCCTATGCCCGCGACCGCAAGGTGTTTGGCCGGCCGATCGGGCAGAACCAGGGCATCCAGTTCCCGATCGCTCGCGCCTATGCCCAGATGCGGGCTGCCGAGTTGCTGGTGCGCGACGGATTGGAGCGGTTCGAGGCCGGGCTGCCGTGCGGCGAGCAGGCCAATATGGCGAAGATGCTGGCGGCGGAAGCGAGCTGGGCCGCCGGTGAGGCCTGCATTCAAACCCATGGCGGCTTCGGCTTCGCCGAAGAATATGACGTTGAGCGCAAGTTCCGTGAAACGCGGCTGTATCAGGTAGCGCCGATCAGCACGAACCTTGTGCTGTCATACGTGGCCGAGCACGTGCTGGGGATGCCGCGGAGCTACTGACGGCTTTCACGGCAAGGGCGTCATTCGCCTCACCGCGTTGCACCGGACTTTCATTATCCGCGGTCACCCGGAAACGACCGATCAAGGCCGAGAGATCGTCGGTCTCGTGAGCCAGCGAGTGACTTGCCGCTGTCGTCTGCTCGACCATAGCAGCGTTTTGTTGGGTCACCTGATCCATCTGGTTTACTGCGGTGTTGACCTCGCCAAGACCGGTGGCTTGCTCCGCCGCTGAGGAGGCAATTTCCAGGACTACCCCATTCAATTCGGCCACTTGGCTGACAATGCGGGCGAGGGCGCGGCCGGTCTCGTCCACCAGCTTCACGCCGGAGGTAACGTGACCGGTCGACATGGAAATTAAGCTTTTGATCTCTTTGGCGGCACCGGCCGAGCGCTGTGCCAGCGCCCGTACTTCCGAGGCCACCACTGCGAAGCCCCGCCCGGCATCGCCCGCCCGTGCTGCCTCTACGCCCGCATTGAGGGCCAGGAGATTGGTCTGGAAAGCGATCTCATCAATCACGCCAATGATCTGGCCGATCTGGCTTGACGACTTCTCTATCGCATCCATCGCCGCCACGGCCTTTTGCACGACAGCACCGGAGGTCTCTGCTTCGCCTTTCGCCGCAGACACGACGCGACGGGCGTGGTCGGCACTCTCAGCGGTCTTTCGGACCGTGGCGGTAATCTCGTCGAGCGCCGCCGCGGTCTGTTCCAGGCTGGCCGCCTGCTGCTCGGTGCGGCGGGAAAGATCATCCGCTGCAGAGGTGATCTCGCCTGAACCGGACCGGATACCCTGTGTGCTGGTGACAATCACCTGCAGCGTTGCCTGCAGCTTCTCAACTGCGGCGTTGAAATTCTGCCGCAGCCTGTCGTAATCGGCCCCGAACTCGTCCGCCAGGCGGACGGTAAGGTCGCCTTCCGCCAGCGTGTGCAAGCCATGAGCCAGAGCTTCCACCACCCGGCTCTGCTCGCCGGCGGCCGCAGCCTGCGTCTGGTCCCGCCTGGACCGTTCGTCATTCGCCCGCTGACGGTCCTCTGCTGCGTCAGCTTCGAGTTGCGCCTTGTCATGAGCTGCCTGGCGGAACGTCATCAGTGCATCCGCCATGCGCCCGATTTCATCGTGCCGCTTTCGCCAGACTATCTCGGTTGCGAGATCACCTTTGGCCAACCGCGTCATCGAGTCACAGAGTGAGCCGAGGAGCTTGGACAGGCCTCGGTGCATGACATAAACAATGCTTAGATACACCAGGAAAAATGGAACGAAAATTTCCAGTAACTGAACGATGCCGCTGACAAGCATCGAGTCGATGTCATCGGCGAAATCCCCAGCGGTCACGTCCATCTGCCATTCGGGGATGCCGATGTTATACGACATCTTCAGCTTCGGGGTTGTCTCTCCTATTTTCTTCCACAAGAACTCAGTAAAGCCAGGCTTGCCCGACATCGCAATGCCCAGTTGCTGGCGAACGAGAAAGTGGCCAGCCGGATCCTTCAGGTCGATAATGTTCTTTCCAACGATGTCCTTATTGCCATTTGCGAGGGAAACGCCAGTAAAGCTAAGCACACCGACGTAATTTACAGACTCGAAGCGAATGGCGCCGACCGCCTCCAGCGCAGCTTTCTGCGCCTCCTCTCTCGTCATCGCGCCGCTTTGTTCGCGCTGAATATAGTAGCGGATAATGGCGGCTCCCTCCTCCGTCTCGTGCTTGATTTCAGCTCGCTTGGCCTCGTAGGCGAGATCGCGGCTACGGTTGAGGGTAAGGCCGAGCCCCGCGATGGTTAGAACCATGCCGAGGAACGCCAAGACCATGAATTGTCGTGCAACAGGCAGTCTGGTTATCACGTTGGAGCCCTTATCCGTTCGCTCCCTATAAAGTGCCACGGCACGGATTAACGGAGGCTGAATCGAGTCGACTGCCGGCCGGCAGACCGCAGGATTTATCCGCTCTGGCCAAGCTGGCAGCAGCGTTTATGCTCACTCCGGGGAGCAGGAGAAGCAGGAGATGGTGGCGGGCCGGCAGTCTAAGTTGATGGGGGTGATCCGCGTCTCCAGCGGCAATTTTTTGGAGCAATACGACTTTTTCGTGTTCGGGTATTTCGCCGCTGCAATCGGCCGGACCTATTTCCCCAGCTCGGGCAGCAACGCCGCCTTCGTTTCGTTGATGTTGTCGCTGATGACCTTCGGCGCCGGCTTCCTGATGCGGCCGCTGGGGGCTCTGGTGCTCGGCGCCTATATCGACGCCCGTGGCCGTCGCGCCGGGCTGATCCTCACTTTGGCGCTGATGTCGGTCGGCACGCTCGCAATCGCCATCGTGCCGGGCTACGCCACGATCGGTGTTGCGGCGCCGTTTCTGGTGGTGGTAAGCCGGCTCATCCAGGGATTTTCCGCCGGCGTCGAACTCGGCGGCGTTTCGGTCTATCTGTCGGAGATCGCCACGCCGGGTAACAAAGGGTTTTACGTGTCCTGGCAGTCCGGCAGCCAGCAAGTGGCGGTGATCTTCGCCTCCCTACTCGGCCTGGTACTGAACCAGACCCTCGGCTCCGACACCATGCAGGATTGGGGATGGCGGATCCCGTTGCTGGTCGGCTGCGCCATCATTCCGTTCTTGTTTCTGATTCGCCGTTCACTCGAAGAGACGCAAGCCTTCCTCGCCCGCAAGCGCCGCCTGACCCCCAGAGAAATCCTGGCGTCCATGCTGGTGAACTGGCGCATCGTGGCGCTTGGCATGATGATGGTGGTCATGACCACGGTGTCGTTCTATCTCATCACGGCATACACCCCTACGTTCGGCCGCGAAGAGCTTCACCTGAGCGCGGCGGATGTTCTGGTGGTCACGGTCTGCATCGGGCTTTCCAACTTGTTCTGGCTTCCGGTGAGCGGCGCGGTGTCGGACCGGGTGGGCCGGCGGCCGCTGTTGATCGGCACCACGCTGCTGGCCATCCTCACCGCTTACCCGGTGATGCATTGGCTGGTGGCGAATATCTCGTTTGCTCACCTGCTGATGGTCGAACTGTGGCTCAGCTCCCTCTATGCCTGCTACAATGGCGCCATGGTGGTCTATCTGACTGAAATCATGCCGGAGGAGGTCCGCACGTCCGGCTTCTCTTTGGCCTACAGCCTGGCCACCGTGGTGGGCGGCATGACTCCAGCCATTGCCACCTGGCTGATCCACACGTTGGGAGACCAGGCCGCACCGGGCGCCTGGATGTCGGTCGCCGGCGTGATCGGGCTGGGCGCGGTGCTGCTCATCGGGCGGGAGGCGCGGCCGTATCGGCGCGAAGTGCCAGCATAGACGCACAACAACGGAGAGACCCATGTTTAGTCACATCATGATCGGCAGCAGCGACCTCGATCGGGCTAAGATGTTCTACGATGCCGTACTCGGAGCGCTGGAGTGCGGAGCGGGCAAGATGGATCCGTTGGGGCGGTTGGTCTATAACCATGGTGGCGGGCGCCTGCTCATCACTAAGCCGATCAACGGCGAGCCTGCCACCGGGGCGAATGGTGGCACGATCGGGTTTGCCGCCAAGAGCCCGGAGGAAGCCGATGCATGGCATCGGGCCGGGGTGGCGAACGGGGGCGAGGCAGTCGAGGACCCGCCAGGTGTGCGCCAGGCGCCGTTTGGCCCCTTGTATCTCGCCTACTTGCGGGACCCGGATGGCAACAAGCTCTGTGCCCTACACCGGATGAGCTAGGTGGCTATGCTTCCTGCAATTGCGCGATGACGGTCGCCACGGTCTGTTCCACCGTGGCGCCGACGTCGACTGTGATGATGTGTTCATCCGGTGCGGGCTCTTCCAGGGTCGCCAATTGGCTCGCCAGCAGCGTGGCGGGCATGAACTCGTGGTGGCGGCTTCGCACATGCGCCTCCAGCGTAGCGCGGTCGCCATAGAGATAGACGAATTGCACGCCGGGTTTGCCGTTGCCGATCTGGCGGCGGTAGTCCCGCTTGAGCGCCGAGCAGGTGACGATGCCGTTCTGCCCCGCCGCCAGCCGGGCCTCTACCCATTGCGCAATGATGGCGAGCCAGGGCGCGCGGTCGGCGTCGTCCAGCGGCTGGCCGGACGCCATTTTGGCGACGTTGGCGGCGGGATGCAGCAGGTCGCCTTCCTGGAACATCCAGCCAAGCTGCTCGGCCACATGCTCGGCGACCGTGGTCTTGCCCGAGCCGGACACGCCCATGATGACGACGACGCGGCTCACGAGCGGGCAGTAGACAAGCGCCGCACCCCGGCGGAGCCGGCCAGGAACACCTCGCTGGTGCGGCCGACGAACAGCCCGGTCTCCACCACGCCGACGATGGCTTGCAAGGCTGCGTCCAACACCCGCGGGTGCTCGATCGGCCCGATATGGCAGTCCAGGATGAGGTTACCGCCGTCGGTGCGGAATGGGCCGCCGGCGGTTTCATGCCGCAGCACCGGCCGCGCGCCGAGAGCCGCGATGCGCCCGGCGGTGGCGCGCCAGCCGAACGGGGTGACCTCCACCGGAATCGGGGAATTCTCGCCCAATTGGCTCACAATCTTGCTGCCATCCACCACGATGAGCAGGCGCTGGCTCGCGGCGGCCACGATCTTTTCCCGCAGCAAGGCGCCGCCTAAGCCCTTCACCAGGTCAAGCGATCTCTCCGCAACGGCGTCGGCGCCATCGATGGTCAGGTCAAGCCGCAAGCCTTCGTCCAGCTCGACCAAGGCAATGCCGCCGTCCCGCGCTTGCGTGGCGCTGCGCTCGGACGTTGGCACCGCGCGAACCTGCAAGCCGCTCTGAACGCGCTCAATCAGCCGCGCGATGGCGAAGGTGGCCGTGGAGCCGGTGCCAAGGCCGATCACCATACCATCCTGCACCAGGTCCGCCGCGGCTTGCGCGGCTTCTCGCTTCTCCGCGGCGCGCGAATCCTCGGTCATTGCCCGGCGGCGGCCTTGTCAGCAAACCAGTGCAACTCGCCCAGTGGCTGCACGCCGACCGCGGGCAGCGACGTATCGTTGTTCAGGGCGCGGGCGAGGATATCGCGTTTGCCGGCGCCCGCGGCGAGGAACACGGCCGCCTTGGTGCTATCCAGCGCCGGATAGGTCAGAGTCAGGCGCGGCTCGGGCTTGGCGCCAATCACCGCGGCGGTCCATGCGGTCCGCTCGGCGAGCGCGGCCACGCCGGGGAATAAGGACGCGGTGTGACCATCCTCGCCGAGGCCTAGGAACGTGACGTCGAACAAGGGGCGCGCCGGGTTCAGAGTGTCGGCACCGTAGAAGCGCTTGAGCGTATCGGCGTAGTGCAGCGCCGCGTGCTCGGGGTCCTCGCCCGTGGTGTGCCAGGCATGCACTTGCGCCGGCGGAATAGGCACGTGCTCTAGCATAGCCAAGCGCGCCATGCGCTCGTTGCTGTCCGGATTGTCCGGCGGCACAAAGCGTTCGTCACCGAAGAACAGATGCGTTCGATTCCAGGGAAAGCGGCTGCGAAACTCGTCGCTGGCAAGCAAAGCATAAGTGGACTTGGGAGTGGAGCCGCCCGATAGGCACCAGGCGAACCGGCCCGGCGTTGCCAACGCGCGCGCCAACACCCATTCTGCGGCCTGGCGGGCCACCGCGTCCCCGTCCGCCTGGACGCTCAGTTCACCGGTCATGAGAGCAGAAACCGCTCGACGGCTTTGGCGAATCCTTCATCGTCGTAGCTATCGGTCACAGCGTCTGCCTCCGCCTGCACGGCCTGGCTCGAATTGCCCATGGCGATTGAGAACCCGCTCGGCTTGAACATCAGAACATCGTTCGGCATGTCCCCAATGGTGGCGATCTCGCCCGGGGGCAGCCCGAGCGTGCGCGAGAGATAGTCCACCACCGCGCCCTTGTTGGCCTGCGGGTTGGTGACGTCCAGGTAGTAGGGCTGCGAGCGCGCCGCGGACACGGTGTTGCCCAACGCTTGCTGAACCAATTTCTCGCATGCCGCCACCCGGTCCAGGTCGTCGCTGACCCCCACGATCTTCACAGCGGAGTGCCAATGTTCCTCGGTAAAGCCGCTCACCACTTTGGGCGGGAATTTAACCGTAGTCTCCTCGCGTTCGCGGTGCGGCGCGTCCGCATCCCGCAGCAGCCATTCGTCGCCGGCATACACCCATACATCGAGCCCGGCGTGTTCGATCAGGTCCGCGGCCTTGTTGGCGGCCGCCGGGTCGAGCGTGCGGCTCTCGATGATGGTCATGTCAGGCTTGACGAACAGGCCGCCGTTGAAGCCAGCGACGGGGGTGCTCAGCCGCAACGGCTCGATCAGCATCGCCATGCCCTTCGGTGGTCGGCCGCTGGTGACGGCGAAGCGGATGCCCCGCTCGTGCAGTGCTTGCACGGCGTGCTGAGCCCGCTCGGTCAGCACCTTGTCCTTGGTCACCAGAGTGCCATCCACATCGGCGAGGAGCAGAGTGAGCTTGGGCGGACGAGGGCGGGCCATCAGGAGATTCCTAATCAAGGTTCGGCCTAACCGAGGTTTGGCAGCACGTAGCGGTCGATGGCGGCTGCCCAGCCGTCCTCCTCGTTGGAGGTGGTGCGCAGTTTGGCCTGCGCGGCCACCGCGGGAGGGGCGTTGCCCATAGCGATGCTGGTGGCAGCGACGAGGAACATCGGCACGTCGTTGGCCTGGTCGCCGATGACACAAACATCCGCCACGTCCAAGCCATACCAGCTCGCCAATGCTCGCGTCGCCGTGCCTTTGTCTGCCGTGGGGTTGGTCACGTCCAGGTAATAGATCTGGGAGCGGTGCGCGTGCGCGGTGGTGCCGAGCACGTCCTGCAGGGCATGCTCGCAGTCGGCCAGCAGGTCGAACTTCGCCGAGGCGCCGACGATCTTGCCGCAACGCTGCAGGAACGGCTCGAAATCACCCACCACGACCGGTTCAAACCGGACAGTCATGCGCTCTTTGGCGACATAATCGCCACCGGTGTCGTTGATGAACCACTCCCCATCGGCGAACACCCAGGCGCTGACGCCGCGCTCCGCGAAGAATGCCAGACTGGTCCGCGCGGCGTGCTCAGGGACGAACCGCTCCTCGATCACCGCGCCATCCGGCGCCAGGATGGTGCCGCCATTGAAGCCGCCGAGCGGGCCGGTGAGCCCCAATTCGGCCTGGATGAACGCCATGCCGCGGGGCGGCCGGCTGCTTACCAGGGCGAGCGGAATGCCTGCGTCGCGCAGCCGCTCCGCCGCCTTGACTGTGGCGGGCGTGAGCGTCTTTTCGGTGGTGACCATCGTGCCGTCGACGTCCGAAACGACCAGCTTGATCGGCATCAGTCTAGCTTCCGCCAGCGCCGCCCATCCAGCGATAGCAGCGCGTCGGCTGCGGCTGGGCCGTCGCTGCCGGCGGCGTAGCTGTGGATTTGGTCGCCCCCTGCCGCCACGGTGTCCAGCACGGGCTGCACGCCTTGCCAGCCGGCATCAATGTTGTCGGCCCGGTTGAACAACGTCGCATCGCCGATCAGCACGTCGTAAATTAAGGTCTCGTAGCCGGTGGAGGGGCGCAGTTCGAAGAAGTCCTCGTAGCGGAAATCCATCCGCACGCCATCGAGCTTCACCACTTGGCCGGGCTGCTTGGCGCTAAAGTGGAGCGAGATGCCTTCATGCGGCTGCAGATGCAGCACCATGACGTTGGGCGTGAGCTTCTCCACCGGCGTGTCTCGAAACAGCGCGAACGGGGCTTGCTTGAAGTGGATCGCGATCTCGGTCTTGCGAGTCGACATCCGCTTGCCCGTGCGCAGATAGACCGGCACGCCGGCCCAGCGCCAGTTGTCGATCATCAGCCTGAGCGCGACATAGGTCTCCACCTTGGAGTCGTGCTCAACGTTCGCCTCGTGGGTATAGGCCGGAACGTCGCCCGTTTGCATGTGGCCGGCGCTGTATTGTCCCCTCACCACGTATTTGCCGACATCCTCAGGCGACAGCGGGTGGATCGCCTGGATCACCTTGGCTTTCTCGCTGCGAACCGCGTCGGCATCGAAGGAATTCGGCGGTTCCATCGTCGTCATGGCGAGCAGCTGGAACATATGGTTCGGCACCATGTCGCGCAGCGCGCCGGTGACCTCGTAAAATGAGCCGCGCGCCTCCACCCCCACGGTTTCCGCCGCGGTGATTTGAATGCTGTCGATATGGTCCCGGTTCCACAGCGGCTCGAACAAGCCGTTGGCGAAGCGCAGTGCCATGATGTTCTGGACGGTTTCCTTACCGAGGAAATGGTCGATCCGAAACACCTGGTTCTCGCTGATTTTGGCGAGGATTTGCGTGTTCAGCGCCTGTGCCGAAGCAAGATCATGGCCGAACGGCTTCTCAATCACGACGCGGCGGAATCTGCCTTCGCTTTCCTTGGTGAGTCCTGCTGCAGCCAACATCTCGACGATGCCGCCGAAGAAGCGGTCGGCGACCGCCAAGTAAAACACCGCGGAGCCTTCGCCCAAACGGTCGCCGATCTGGTTGAAGGTTTCCGGCTTGGTGAAGTCCCCCTGCATGTAGTGCAGCCGCTGTTCGAGCCAGCCCCACCATTCGCTGTTGAGGGTTTTCTCGGCAAATTCCCCGCCAGCGGCCGGAGTGAACGACTCCATGGTCTGCTTCTGGCGGCCTTGGAAATCCTCGTCGCTGCTCTGCGCGCGGTCGACACCGATCACGCTGAACGTGTCGTCCAGCAGCTTGCCGCCGGAGAGGTTGTAGAGCGCCGGCATGAGCAGGCGTTTGGTGAGGTCGCCATTGGCGCCGAAGATGACGAGCGTGCATGCGGGAGCGGGCGCCGCTGTCTTGGCGAGTGCCGTGGTGTCGCTGATCTGCCCGGACGCGCTCATGCCTTGGGCTCGACATGGCCGCCAAAGCCGAACCGCATCGCCGAGAGCATCTTCTCGCCGAACGTATGGGCCTGCCGGGAACGAAAGCGGGCGAACAACGACGCCGCCAACACCGGCACCGGCACCGCCTCTTCCACGGCCGCGTCGATGGTCCAGCGGCCCTCGCCGCTGTCCGACACGTCGCCGGTGAACCTCTCCAGTTTCTCATCGCTTGCCAACGCCTGCGCCGTCAGGTCCAGCAGCCAGGACGAGACCACCGAGCCGCGGCGCCACACTTCGGCAATGTCGCCCATGTTGAGGTCGAAGCGTTCGTCCTTGGCGAGTTCCGTGCTGTTCTTGTTCTTCAGCACGTCGAAGCCCTCGGCATAGGCCTGCATCATGCCGTATTCGATGCCGTTATGCACCATCTTCACGAAGTGCCCGGCACCGGCGGGGCCGCAATGCAGGTAGCCCTGTTCGGCGGTCGGGTTGCGGCCCTCGCGGTGCGGCGTCTTGTCGATGGTGCCTTCGCCCGGCGCTAGAGCGGCCAGGATCGGGTCGATATGCTGCACCGCTTCCACTTCGCCGCCGATCATCATGCAATAGCCGCGCTCCAGGCCCCAAACGCCGCCGGAGGTGCCGACATCGACGTAGACAATACCTTTCTTACGCAACTCGCGGGCGCGGCGGATGTCGTCCTTATACATCGTGTTGCCACCGTCGATGACGATATCGCCCTGCTCCAGCATGCCGCCGAGCGCCTGCACCGTCTCTTCGGTGATGTGGCCGGCGGGGAGCATCACCCACACCACTCGCGGCTTGGGCAACTGCGCCACCATGTCCGAAAGCCCGGTGGACTTTGCAGCGCCCTGCCCGGCGATGCTGGCGACGGCCTTGTCGCTCTGGTCGAACACCACGCACTCATGACCGTGGTGCATCAACCGTATACTGATGTTGCCGCCCATCCGGCCAAGACCGATTACGCCCAGCTTCATGCGCTCACTCCCAAGACCGATAAAACGTCAGACCGCGTCGCGAATAATGGTGGCGAGTTGCGCCAGGCCCGACTCGAGATCGCCCGTGATATGCACCCGCAGGGCGCGCCGGCCGCGTTCGGCCAATACGTCGAAGTCGCCCCGGGCCTGCGCCGCTTTCACCACGCCGAAGCTATAACGTTCTCCGGGCACGGGAAGGTCGGCGGCGTCATTGGCGGTGATCTGCAAGAACACACCGCTATTAGGGCCGCCCTTATAGGTCTGCCCCGTGGAATGCAGGAAGCGGGGGCCGAATTCGCCCACGGTCGCCACCTTCTTGGCGTCGCGGATCGCGGTGCGGCAGTCCTGCAACAGGGTGATGTGCGCAGGCGTGCGCTCGATATAGGCCAGCAGGGCGGCGTAGTCTCCCGCTCCGAGCCGAGCCCAATGCGCCTTCACCACGGCCGCAGCCGTCTTGCCGGCGCCCGACAGGACGGTTTCGTTCTTGGGGTCGGTGAAGAACTGCAGCGCGCCCTCGGTCAGGAACGGCGCCTCCGCCGGCAGCGAGCCGCTCTCGTTGTAGGCATTGGTCAGCTTTTTGGTTTCGACCTTGCTGGCTTCCACATCCGGCTGGTCGAACGGATGGATGCCGATGATGGCGCCGGCGACCGCGGTGGCGAACTCCCAGACGAAGAAGGCCTGGCCGATTTGCAGCTTGCTGGCGAGGTCGAGCCGCACCACCGGCTGGCCCGCCTTGGCCAGCGCCGCCAGGGCCGCATCCTGCGCCGGGTCAGGCGCGTCCTTCAGGCGCAGATAGGCGAACACGCGGTCGGTGCCGTAGACTGAGGCGCCGCCGAGCGGCTCCTCGTCCACCGGCACGATGCCGTGGCCTTGCTTGCCGGTGCTCTCCGCCAGCAGTTGCTCCAACCAGGCGCCCATGTCGTAAATGCCCGGTGAGGCCACGATGGTGACCTTGTCGCGGCCGGAAATGGCGCCCGTGCCCAATACAGCGCCCAGCTGCACGCCGGGGTTCTGCAGCGGCGGAGTGCCCGCAGCGCAGGCGCGCACCATCAGCGCGGTGGTGTTCAGGAACGCCTCGATGTCGAGTCCGGCTGCCGCGGCCGGCACCATGCCGAAGTTGGACAGCACGGAGTAGCGGCCGCCGATTGCCTTGTCGCCGTAGAAGATATGGCGGAAGCCATCCTGTTCGGCCACGCTCTGCATGTGCGATCCGGGATCGGTGATGGCGACGAAATGCTTGCCGGCCTGGTCCGCGCCGACCGCCTTCTGCATGGCGGCGAAGAAATATGCCTTGAGGATGTTTGGTTCCAGTGTCCCGCCGGACTTGCTGGCGACGATCACGAGCGTGGTCGCCAGAGTCACCTTCTGCTCGAAGGCGGCCACCTGCTGTGGGTCTGTGCTGTCCAGTACATGCAGCTTGGGCCAGGTCGCGCGATGGCCGAAGGTCTCGGCGAACACCTCCGGGCCGAGGCTGGAGCCGCCCATCCCGAGCAGCAGCACGTCGGTGAAGCCAGCCGCCTGCACGTCCTTCTGGAATGCCACCAGCGCCGGAAGATCCTTGATGCGGTCGTCCACCACGTCCAACCAGGCGAGCCACTTGGCCTCATCTCCACCGGTCCAGACCGAAGCGTTGCGCGCCCAAAGCTCCCGCACGGTGCCGGCCGCGCGCCAGTCGTCCAGCGCCTTCTCGACCGCCTTGCCCATCGGCTCCGGGAGGGTGGAGGTCACGCTCGCAAGCGTGTCACCCAACATGGCGTTGCGCTTGGCGGCAACGGCGCCGAGCAGGTCGTCCGCCGCCTTGGCAAACTGCTTCACCCCATCTTCCACCAGCGCATGGGTGACGCCGTCGAGGTCTAGGCCGAGGCGCTGGGCGGTGAGCAGCACTTCCTTGGCGCCGGCTACATCCTCCACCAGCGCGTCCTTCAGCTTACCGTGGGCGCGGAACGCATCCATGGTTGCGGGTGGCATTGTGTTCACGGTATCGCGCCCGATCAGCTCATCGACGTAGAGCGTGTCGGGATAGGCCTTGTCCTTAGTCCCCGTGCTGGCCCAAAGCAGGCGCTGCGGCATGGCCCCGGCGGCTGCTAACGGCTTCCATCGCTCGCTCGCGATCAGGCCCAAATAGTGCTGGTAGGCGAGCTTGGCGTTGGCGATGGCGACCTTGCCGCGGATGCGCTTGAGGTCCGCCACGTCGGTGCCGCCAGCGCTGACCCGGTCGTCGATCTTCTTGTCGATTTGCGAGTCGATGCGGCTGACGAAGAAGCTGGCGACGCTGGCTACGCGGCTCACGTCGCCGCCGGTCGCTTTGAGCTGCTCCAGCCCGGCGACGAACGCCTCGGAGACATCTTTGTAGGCCTGCTGGCTGAACAGCAGCGTCACGTTGATGTTCAGGCCTTCGCCAATCAGCGTGCGGATTGCGGGGGTACCCTCCACCGTGCCGGGCACCTTCACCATCAGGTTGTCGCGCCCGACCAGCTTCCAGAGCCGCCGCGCCTCGGCGATAGTGTCCTCGGTGCGCAGCGCCAAATAGGGCGAGACTTCGAGCGAGACGTAGCCATCCGTGCGGTGGCTCGCGTCGTATACCGGGCGCAACAGGTCGGCGGCCTGCTGGATGTCCTGAATCGCAAGCGATTCGTAAATCGTCTGTGCGTTCAGGTCACCCTTCGCCCCCAATTCCTTGAACCCGGCGTCGTAGTTCTCGCCATGGCCCATCGCCTTCTCGAAGATCGAGGGGTTGGAGGTCATGCCCTTGAGGCCGTCTTCGGCGATCATCTTCTGCAAGGACCCGTCGGTCAGAAACTTGCGCTCGATGAAGTCGAGCCAGGGCGATTGGGCATATTGCTCCAGCGCCTTCAGCGGGTTGCCGGCTTGCGCTTCGGTTTGCATGTCCATTTTGGTGGTTCCTTACTTGGCGCGTTTGGCTTGCTCGCGGGCCGCTTCGGTCACGGCCTCTTTGGTAAATCCGAATTTGGTCAGCAGCGCCGGCAACGGAGCCGAGGCGCCAAAGCTATGCATGCCGATCATGGCACCACCCCAGCCGAGATAGCGGTCCCAGCCGATTGTGGCCGCCTGCTCCACCGCCACGCGGCCCGGCACACCCGTGGGCAGCACCTGCTCGCGATACTCCGGCCCCTGGGCTTCGAACAGCTCCCAGGACGGCATCGACACCACGCGGGCGCGCACGCCCTCAGCACTCAGCGTCTCATAAGCCGCCATGCAGAGGGAAATCTCGCTGCCGGTCCCCATCAGGATTACCTGCGGCGTGCCGTCGCAATCGGCGAGCACGTAGGCGCCTTTGGCGACCCCGGCGGCTGACGCGTATTTGCTGCGGTCGATGGTCGGCAGCGCCTGCCGGCTCAGCACGAGGGTAGCGGGCTTGTCGTGCAACTGCATCACCACCCGCCAGGCCTCGGCCACCTCGTTGGCGTCCGCCGGGCGCAGCACCATCATGCCGGGAATGGCCCGTAGCGCTGCGATCTGCTCGACCGGCTGGTGCGTTGGCCCGTCCTCGCCGACGCCGATGCTGTCATGCGTGAAGATGTAGATCACCGGCAATTCCATGATGGCGGATAGCCGGATGGGCGCCTTCATGTAGTCGGAAAAGATCAGGAAGCCGCTGCCATAGGCGCGGATGCCGGACAGGGCGATGCCGTTGCAGACCGACCCCATGGCATGCTCGCGGATGCCGAAATGCAGGTTGCGGCCGCCGTAATTGTCTGCCTCAAAGCTGCCGGCGCCCTCGAAGGTCAGGTTCGACTTGGTGGATGGCGCCAGGTCCGCCGCGCCGCCGAGCAGCCAAGGTACGCGCTGGGCGATGGCGTTCAACACCTTCTGCGACGAATCCCGCGAGGCCACCCCCTTGGCGTCGGCGGGAAAACTGGGGATGTCGGCGTCCCAGCCTTTCGGGAGTTCGTGGCGGTCGATCATCTCGACCTCGCGCGCCAACTCCGGGTACTGTTCGCGATAGCGGGCAAACAGCGCCATCCATTCTTTTCGGGCAGCGGCGCCGCGGGCGCCCATCACCTCGGTGAACCGGTCCTGCACGCCCTTTGGTACCAGGAATTGCGCGTCCTCCGGCCAGCCATAGCTCCGCTTGGCCCCGATGATCTCCTCGTCGCCGAGCGGCTCGCCATGCGCCTCGCGGGTGCCGGCTTTCTTGGGCGCGCCAAAACCGATCACGCTGTGCACCACGATGATGGTGGGGCGGCTGGTCTCTGCCTTGGCATCGTCCAAGGCCGCGGCTACAGCCGCGGTGTCATTGGCGTCCGCCACATGCAAGGCGTGCCAGCCCATGGCTTGCAGCCGCGCGCCTACGTCGTCGCCATAGGCGAGGGACGTCGCGCCCTCGATGGTGATGTGGTTGCTGTCGTAAATCCAGGTGACATTGCCGAGCTTCAGGTGCCCGGCCAACGACGCTGCCTCGTTAGAAACGCCTTCCATCATGCAGCCGTCGCCGGCCAGAGCATAGATGTGGTAGTCGAACAGGTCGAAGCCCGGCCGGTTGTATCGCTGCGCCAGCCAGCGCTGCGCGATGGCCATGCCGACGCTGTTGGCCGCGCCCTGCGCCAGCGGCCCGGTGGTGGTCTCCACCCCGGAGGTCAGCCGGTATTCCGGGTGGCCCGGCGTGACGCTGGAGAGTTGGCGGAACTGCTTGATGTCGTCCAGGGTGACCGCATAGGGGCCTTTGTCTTTGTGCTCCGGGTCGGAGGCCACCCGTGCCAGATGCAGCAGCGAGTACAGCAGCATGGACGCATGGCCGACCGAAAGCACGAAGCGGTCGCGGTTAGGCCAATGCGGGTCCGCCGGGTCGTAGCGTAGGGCGTGCTGCCACAGCGTGTAGCCGACCGGAGCCATCGACATCGGCGTGCCGGGATGGCCGGACTTGGCCTTCTGCACCGCATCCATGGCTAAGGTGCGGATGGTATTGATCGCCAGGCGATCGATGTCGCCGTGCTGCGAGGCGGAAATGGGCTGAGCAGTCACCGGCTGATCCATCTTTGGCTCCTTCGTTTAGTCGGGCTTTCGCCCGGCCATTGGCGTGTTGGGCCCACAACGCGCGAACCGGCAAAACGGCACCCTAAGAGCGGTTTCGCTGCCTGGCTCGTAAAGCTTTTGTTTTCATGCCGTGTGAACTTGAGGCCCGCTCACGATGTCGCGATCCCGCTCGAACCAACACACGGCCTGTTCTGGCGCGAGGGATGCAACATCCGGTATTGTTCGCACCATGCTGCAGGTTGCACAATCCGTCGTTGATACGCCCGTGCCGCACTCAGGCTCGCGCGGCGCGGCGCAGCGCCCGCTGGGTCGCTTCGGCGTGGTGGCGATCGTTGGCAGCGGCCTGCTGCTGGTCGCTATCTGCGCGGGGTCGATCTGGGCGGCGGGGCGCAGCGCTACGGTGCTGCAGAACGCCCAGGACTTGCGGCTGCGGCGTGCCGCTGTGACCGACATCATGATTGAGGCGGAAAGCGCCGAAACCGCGCAGCGGGGATTCCTGCTGACGACCAATCCGAGCTACCTGCCGCCGCTCGAGCATGCCGCGAGCGTGATGCCGGAGCTCTTGCGGGCCGTCGCGATGCACCGCGCGGGTGATCTACGTTTCAGCATCTTGCGGCAGGTGGTCACTGCCAAGCTGGCCGAGCTGCAGCAAACTGTGCGATTGCAGCAAAATGGCGACCAGGCGGATGCGTTGGCCCTCGTCCGCACCAATGTCGGCAACGACAACATGCTGACGTTGCGCCGCCTGGTGGGAGAGTTCCAGGCGGAGCTGGATGCTGAATTGCTGCGCCAGGTCGGGCTGGTGTTTGAGGATGACCGGTTGGTCATCCTCATCGACTTGGCAGGGCTGGTGATCATCGCCTTGCTGGGGTGGCAGATAGCCCGCGCGATTCGCCGCTATCTCGCTAGCCTGGCCGAGGCCCGGGAGGCGGCCCGGATGGCTTATGGCGAGCTGGAGCGCAACAACGAGCGGCTGGACGAGATGGTGCAGGTGCGCACGGCGGACCTGACTGCGGCCAATGACGAGATCCAGCGTTTCGCCTATATCGTGTCGCACGACCTGCGGGCGCCACTGGTCAACATCATGGGCTTCACCAGCGAGATGGAGCAGGCCAGCGCGCTAGTGGCCCGGTATGTGGTGACCGAGGGGGCGCCGGGGGAGCTGACCCAGGCTGCCACGGAGGACATTCCGGAGGCGTTGCGCTTCATCCGCAGCTCCACCAGTAAGATGGACCGGCTGATCAATGCCATCCTCAAGCTGTCGCGCGAGGGCCGGCGCGTCTTGTCGCCGGAGCCGGTCGACATGCGCGGGCTGTTTGGCGGCATCGCCGACACGATGCAGCACCAGGCTGCCAGCAAGGACACCAGCATAACCGTGGGCGACCTGCCCGATGTCATCGCCGACCGGCTGGCGCTCGAGCAAATTTTCGGCAATTTGGTCGACAACGCTTTGAAATACCTGCGTTCCGGTGTACCGGGCGAGGTCAAGATCAGCGGCCGGCGCAGCGGCAGCAGGGTGATCTACCAGGTCTCCGACAATGGCCGCGGCATCGCCGCGCGCGATCACGAGCGGGTGTTCGAACTGTTCCGCCGCGCCGGGGACCAAACCGTGCCGGGGGAGGGAATCGGCCTGGCGCATGTACGCGCCTTGATTCGTCGGCTTGGCGGAACAATTGATTGCAACTCCACGCTTGACGTGGGAACCACTTTTACCATTCGGCTGCCGGCAACGGCAAAAGAGACGAGGGAGATCGCGGCTTGAACGCCAATCCGGTCACCATCCTGCTGATCGAGGACGACCCCGGCCATGCCCGGCTGATCGAGAAGAACGTGCGCCGGGCCGGCGTCAACAACGTCATCACCCATTTTAGCGACGGCACCACCGCGCTCGACTACCTGTTCGGCGACGATGCCGGCAAGCGCCGGGTGCACTTGCCGATTCTGGTGCTGCTCGACCTGAATTTGCCTGACATGAGCGGCCTGGACATCCTCACCCGCCTGAAGGCGGACCCGGTGTTGCGCCGCGCCCCGGTGATCGTGCTCACGACGACGGACGATAAGGTCGAAATCCAGCGCTGCTACGACATGGGATGCAACGTCTACATCACCAAACCCGTCGAATATGAGAGCTTTGCCAGCGCGATCCGGCAGCTCGGCCTGTTCCTCGCCGTGATGCAGGTGCCGGAACCCGCCTGAGCCGCTGGATGCCGAACCCTGTGATCGCCGTTCACGTGCTCTATGTCGATGACGACGAGGGCATCTGCCGCCTGGTGCGCCGCCATCTGGAGCGGGATGGGTTTGCCGTGACGGTCGCGCACAACGCCGCTACCGGCCTGGCCCTTGCCCGCAGCCAGAGCTTCGACGCAATCGCGCTCGACCACTACATGCCCGGCCAAGACGGCTTGGACATGCTGGCCGATCTGCTTCGCCTGCCGCTGGCGCCTCCAGTGATCTTCGTCACCGCGGCGGAAGAACCCCGCATTGCCGTTGCCGCGCTCAAGGAGGGCGCGTTTGACTACGTGGTCAAGGACGTGCAGGGCACCTTCATGGAGTTCCTGGCCAGCTCCATCCGCCAGTCCCAAGACCAATTGCGCCTGCGCCGGGAGCGCGAGGCGGCGCTTGAAGAGTTGCAGGAGAGCCGCAACCGGCTAGAGACGCTGGCGAACCAACAAGCGCTGCTGCTGCGCGAGGTGAACCATCGCATCGCCAACAGCCTGCAACTGATCTCCTCGCTAATCGAACTGCAGGCGCGCCGCATTACCGACCTGGCGGCACGTGACATGCTCAAGCATGCTGCCGACCGGGTTGAGGCAGTCACTTTGGTGCATCGCCGGCTTTACAACGGCAACGACGTCGAAGCTGTGGACATGGACCAATACCTAGCCGGCCTGGTGGAGGAGCTCGGGCGCTTGTCGCGCAATGAGGAGCGGATCATCCGGATCAAGCTGACCGCCGAGCCGATCCGCGTGCACACCGATAAGGCTGTATCACTGGGGCTGATCGTGAACGAGCTGGTGACCAATGCGCTGAAATACGCCTATCCCGACCGGGACGGGGACATCCGCGTCCGCTTCAGCCGCGAGCAGGGCGCCATCCAGTTGGTGGTGGAAGACGATGGGGTTGGCAGCCAGACCGGCGCGTCGCCGAAGGGAACCGGGCTTGGCACCATGATCGTGAACGCGATGGTCCGGAGCGCCAAGGCGGGGGTTAACGTGGACCCCAGCCATGTTGGCACGCGCGTCGTCGTGACGCTGGAGGAGTAGAGCGGGACAGGCGGCGAGGCCTCCAGCGCGGCGATTACGGCGTCCAGTTCCGCTTGGTCCCGTTCGGGGGCGAACTATACATCGACCTCGTCGGCGGTCACCTCGCGCGCGTGGTCCTGGATAAAGCGGAAGCGGAGTTCGGGCTTGCGGCCCATCAAGCTTTCCACCAGCTCGCTGGTTTCGGCCCGGCGCTCCGGCAGCGCCACCACCTTGAGCAGAGTGCGCCGCGCCGGGTCCATGGTGGTCTCGCGCAGCGTGGCGGCGGGCATCTCACCCAGGCCCTTGAAGCGGCTCACTTCCACTTTGGTGCCCGGCTTGAAGCTCTTCATCTGCTGCTCCCGGTCGGCGTCGTCCATCGCGTAGACCGACTTCGCCCCTTGGGTCAGGCGATAGAGCGGGGGCTGGGCCAGGTAGACGTGCCCCTCCCGGACGAGTTCGGGTAATTCGCGGTAGAAGAAGGTCATCAAGAGGCTGGCAATGTGGGCGCCGTCGACATCGGCGTCCGTCATGATGATGATGCGGCCATAGCGCAGCCGCTTGAGATCGAACTGGCTGCCGACACCGCAGCCGAGCGCCTCGACCAGATCGCGAAGCTCCTGGTTTTGCCGCAGCTTGTCCACCGACGCACTGGCAACGTTGAGGATTTTGCCGCGCAACGGCAGCACGGCCTGGGTTTCGCGCCGCCTCGCCTGCTTGGCCGACCCTCCGGCGCTGTCGCCTTCTACCAGGAACAGCTCGGTCTCGGTCAGCACCTCGCTGGTGCAGTCGGTGAGCTTGCCGGGCAAGCGCAGCCGCTTGGTGGCGGATTTGCGGGCGACATCCTTGTTTTCCCGCCGGCGCAGCCGCTCCTCGGCGCGCTCGATCAGCGCGGCGAGCAGATTGTCGGCCTGTTGCGGGTTGCCTGCCAACCAATGGTCGAAGCGGTCGCGCATCACCGCCTCTACCAGCCGAGCGGCTTCGGGGCTGGTGAGCTTCTCCTTGGTCTGGCCTTGGAATTGTGGGTCCCGCACGAAAGCGGAGAGCTTGCCGGCCATGCCGCCGGTCACGTCCTCGGCGGTGACTTGCGCAGCGCGACGGTTGGCGCGGTGGTCGCCCCAAGCGCGCACGCCTTTCAGCAACGCGGCGCGGAACCCGGCCTCGTGGGTGCCGCCCTGTGCCGTTGGGACGGTGTTGCAGTAGGAATGGACGAAGCCGTCGGCGTGCTCCAGCCAGGTGACCGCCCATTCAGCGCGGCCGGCAGTGCGGCCGTCCTCGCGCGGAGGCAGTTCAGCTTCACCGGCCCAGATTTCCGGGATGGTCAGGGCGGCGTCGCCGATATCCTCGGCCAAGCTGTCGCGTAGGCCGCCGGGGAAATGCAGCAGGGCCTCGGCCGGAACGTCGTCGCGGCCGGCGAGCAACGCCGGGTCGCAGGCCCAGCGGATTTGCACGCCGCGGAACAGGTACGCCTTGGAACGGCAGAGCTTGTAGAGCCGCGCCGGGCTGAACGGCAGCGGGCCGAAGATCGCCGGGTCCGGCTTGAACCGGATGGTGGTGCCGCGGCGGTTCTGCACGGGGCCGGCATTGACCAGGCCGGTGACGGGTTTGCCTTGCGCGTAGCTCTGGCGCCAGAGCGTGCGGTCGCGTGCGACTTCCACCTCCAGGCGTTCGCTGAGCGCGTTCACCACGGAGCTGCCGACGCCGTGGAGCCCGCCGGACGTGGTATAGGCGTCGCCGCCGAATTTGCCGCCGGAGTGTAGCGTGGTGAGGATGACTTCGAGTGCGCTGAGCGGCTTGAACTTGGGATGCGGGTCGATCGGGATGCCGCGGCCGTTGTCGCGGATGCTGAGCCAATTGCCGGTCTGGACGGCCATCTCAATGGAGGAGGCGTGGCCGGCGACCGCTTCATCCATGGCGTTGTCGAGGATTTCCGCCGCGAGGTGGTGTAAAGCGTTGTCGTCGGTGCCGCCGATATACATACCGGGGCGGCGCCGGACCGGCTCCAGGCCTTCCAGGACTTCGATGTCCTTGGCCGAATACGCGTCTTGGCTTTGCCCGGCCTTGGAGCTCACCTTGGCTCCCGGCTTGGCGCCGCCGAACAGGTCGTTCATGCTGTGTTCCCGTGGCTCCCCCGCACCTTAGGTTTGCGGGGGAGTCGGGCGCAAGGGCTACTGGTGGGTCGGGAAGGTCTCGCTGGCCGAACGCTCCTGCGTGTGGGCTTCGAGGAACCAGAGTTGCTTGTCGATGCCGCGGGAGACCTCGGTGAACAGGTCGGCGGTGTCGGGATCACCCGCCTCGTCCACCTCGTCGATATTGGCGCGGATGGCATTGGCGAAGGTGGCGTAGCGGTCGATCAAGGCGTGGATATGGTCGCTCACCTGGTAGATGTTCACCGGATAGGGTTCGAGCGCGGTCTTCTTGCCCACTTCCTGCACCGTGCCGCGGGCGGTGCCGCCGAGCTGGGTGATGCGCTCGGCCATCTCGTCGACATACTCGTCCTGCTCGTCGCGGAACTTGTCCAGCATGAGGTGCACGCCAATGAATTGCGGGCCCTTCAGGTTCCAATGCGCCTGTTTGGTAATCAGCGCCACATCGATGGCGTCGGCGAGCCGCGCCTGCAACAACTCGATCGAAACCGCCTTCGCGTTCTGGTTGTTGCGAGTGTTGTGTAAATGAACGCCGCCCTCAGTTTGGTCGGACGGCATCGGCTCACGCTTTGGGCTTGCCATGGCTAGCTCCCTTCAATGGTCGCCGGCACAACGTGGCACCTGTCCCGGGGTTCGGCAGCGGGCGTGCTATCCTCGCGCCCGGTGGATGTCATGGGTCACGATGCCATGCTCGGCGGCCGGCATGGTGAGCCATTCGCGTCGGGCGAGAGTGGTGCGGGTATCGCGCAGCCCGGCGGCCCAGTGGTCGCGCATGGAGGACTTGCTGAAGTCGTAATCCTTGGCCTGCCCCTCAAAGGCGGCTTGCTGATAGATCAGCTGCAGGATGTTGATGGCCGGCAGGGTCTTCAGCCGCTGCTTGAGCGCCTGCTCAGCTTCGCTCAACTGCTCCTCCGGCAAGCGGTTCAGCAGCGACCGCATCTGCAGCCGCATGGTGTGGAGTTCGCGGTAGTGGTCAGTGGTGAGGCGGGTGCGCGACGAGTACTGGATGTCCTTAGACCGGCCAAGCACCTCTGCCATGTCCCGCGGCACGGCCCCGCGGGCGCTGAACAGGTCCACCTGGAACACTAGGGCATTCTCGCCATCGATATGGGTCAGCAGGTGCTGCAACGGCGTATTGGAGACGACGCCGCCATCCCAGTAATAATCGGTGCCGATTTGCGTCATGGGGAAGGCGGGCGGCAACGCGGCGCTGGCCATCACATGGTCGGGCGTGATCGTGATGCGGGCGTTGTCGAAATAGGCGAAGTTACCGGTTGCAACGTCCACCGCGCCCACCGCAAAGCGAATGTCGCCATCATTGATGCGGTCGAAATCGATCAGCCGCTTCAACGTCTCGCGCAGCAGGGTGGGGTCGTAGAAGGCCGTGGCGCCTTCCGAGCCGCGCGGCCGCAGCCAGGGTGAGGGAATGTTGGGGGTGAACATGCCGGGCTGACCAAACGACAGGGTCATGAAGGACGACCAGAAATTGTGCACCTTGCGCAGGTCGTCGCCGCCGGGCAGGAAACCCCAGACCGGCCGCAACGTGATGACGCGCCAGAATTCGCGCAGCGCCGCCAGCCGATGCTCGGGCGCATTGCCGGCGATCAGTGCGGCGTTGATCCCGCCGATTGAGACGCCAGCAATCCAATCCGGCTCCAGTCCCGCCTCGTGCAAGCCTTCAAACACGCCACCCTGATACGCGCCCAAAGCGCCACCCCCTTGCAGCAGCAAGCTCACCCGGTCGCACCCGGCGGGCCGCCATGGCCGGCGATTGCTGTCATTGAGAGGACCAGCGTCCATACGATTTGGCTCCGTAACAGAGAAGCGAGAGCGCCTTGTTGCTGTGTTCATGGCGTCGTCGCAAGATGTGGCCCGCGCAGCACCGCAGTGGAGGAGCAAGCCATGGCCTTGAAGGGCAAGACCGCGTTGGTCACCGGGTCCACCAGCGGGATCGGCCTGGGCATCGCCCGCGCCTTGGCCGCAGAGGGCGCCGACGTCATGATGAACGGGTTTGGCGACCCGGCGGAGATCGAACGGTTGCGCACCAGCCTTGCCGAAGCGCATGGCGTTCGCGTTCTGCATGATGGCGCCGACGTGAGCCAAGCCGGCCCCGTCGCCGCCATGGTGGCGCGGGCGGAGGCGGAGCTTGGACGGCTCGACGTGCTGGTGAACAATGCCGGTATTCAATTTACCGCCCCCATTGAGGACTTCCCAGCCGAGCGTTGGGACGCGATCATCGCCATCAACCTGTCCAGCGTGTTTCACGCCACCAGGGCGGCGGTTCCGATTATGAAGCGGCGGCGATGGGGGCGGATTATCAACATCGCATCCGCGCATGGCCTGGTCGCGAGCCCGCAGAAATCGGCCTATGTGGCGGCAAAGCATGGCGTGATTGGGTTGACCAAGGTCACAGCGCTGGAGCTGGCCAATGATGGTGTCACCTGCAACGCGATCTGCCCGGGTTGGGTGCGCACGCAATTGGTGGAAACGCAGATCGAGGCTCGTGCCCGGCAGGAAGGCCGCAGCGTGGCGGAGGTGACACACAGCTTCCTGACGGAAAAGCAGGCAATGGCAGCGTTCTCGACCCCGGAGGGGATCGGCGCCTTGGCGGTATTCCTGTGTTCAGACGCCGCGGCCACCATCACCGGCAGCCCATTTTCGATCGACGGCGGCTGGACGGCGACCTGACCTCGCTCGGGCGCTTATACGCCCACGGTTTGCCTCGCAGCCGCAATGGGGACGGCCCGGCGCCCGACGACCTCGCCGATCATCACCAGCGTCGGGCCGCCGGTAGACCAGCCCGGACCCTCCTCCACGAGCGTGTCGAGCGTGCCTTGAAGCAGCCGCTGCGCCCTGGTGCCGCCACGCTCGATCAGCGCCGCGGGGGTTGACGGGTCGAGCCCCGCCGCCAGCAGGCCGTCCCGCAGCAAAGGCAGGGTGACAATGCCCATGTAGACGGCAATCGTGCCGCCGCGGGCGAGTTGGGCGAAATCTAACTCCAGCTTGCCGTCCTTGGTGTGACCGGTGGCAAAGGTGACGGTGCGGGCGGCGTCGCGATGGGTGAGCGGGATGGCGGCTTGCGCGGCACAGGCGAGGGCGGCGGTGACGCCAGGCACCACCTCGCAGGCGATGCCGGCGGCCGCCAAGGCCTCCGCCTCCTCGCCGCCGCGGCCGAACACAAACGGATCGCCGCCCTTTAGCCGCACCACTTTGCGGCCTGCGCGGGCGAGGCGGACGAGCAGTTCGTTGATACCGTCCTGCGACAGGCAATGGTTGGCGCGAGCCTTACCAACATAGATGCGCTCGGCATCGCGTCGCGCCATGTCGAGCACCTCGTCGCCGACGAGCCGGTCATACACGATGACGTCCGCCTCGCCGAGTAGCCGCTGCGCCCGGAGGGTCAGGAGGTCGGCCGCTCCTGGGCCGGCGCCGACGAGGTAGACGATGCCAGCCGGGTCGGCCGCGCCATCGATCTCACGCTGCATTTCGGCGCGGGCAGCGTCCTCGTGGCCGGCAGCCACCAAGTCGGCGACCCGTCCTGTGAGGGCGCGTTCCAACATGCGGCGGCGGAGCGCGGTGTTAGGAAAGCGGCGGCGGATTTCGTGCTTGAAGTCGTCGGTGATGGCGGCCAGGCGGCCGAGGCTTGGGGGCAGCAAGGCCTCGATCTTGGCCCGGATCAGCCGCGCCAGCACGGGCGCCGCGCCGGCGGAGGACACGGCGATGGTGAGGGGGGCGCGGTCGACCACGGCGGGAGTGATGAAGCTGCACAGCGCCGGCCGGTCGACCACGTTCACCGGGACGCCGCGTTCGGTTGCGGCGGCGACCAAGGCGGCAAGATCGCTCTCCCCCGCCTCGGCGCCGATAGCGATTGCGCAGCCCTCCAGCAGACCCGGCGTGAATGTGGCGGCGCAGGTCACGTCTGCGCCGCAGCGGCGCAACGCGTCGGCTTTGCGCTCGGCCGTCTCGCC